>CAWDJS010000018.1:170000-336984 GCA_963802585.1 uncultured Alphaproteobacteria bacterium
CGCGCTCTCCCAGCTGAGCTATGGCCCCGTAACCAGAAGACGAATGCACCGCACTCGATCAAAGTGGTGGGCCTGGGAAGACTTGAACTTCCGACCTCACGCTTATCAAGCGCGCGCTCTAACCAACTGAGCTACAAGCCCCTGACGCTTCTCCTTCGAAGAAGGATCGGAGCATGGCTTCGCGCGCCACCGGCCTCAGGCCGGAAGCGTCGCACAAGCGCTAAGCCCCTGGCGCGTGTTCGTCCGCGAAGAAAGAGAAACGAAGACGGCGAAATCCCGCCAATGGAACTCAACAATCCTGAAATTGCTGGCCCCTGATGTTTCTAAAACGATCCGATAGTGAGCGTGAGCTCTCTGAAGGATCATCCTTAGAAAGGAGGTGATCCAGCCGCAGGTTCCCCTACGGCTACCTTGTTACGACTTCACCCCAGTCGCTGACCCTACCGTGGCCGGCTGCCTCCTTGCGGTTAGCGCACCGTCTTCAGGTAAAACCAACTCCCATGGTGTGACGGGCGGTGTGTACAAGGCCCGGGAACGTATTCACCGTGGCGTGCTGATCCACGATTACTAGCGATTCCAACTTCATGGGCTCGAGTTGCAGAGCCCAATCCGAACTGAGACGGCTTTTTGAGATTTGCGAAGGGTCGCCCCTTAGCATCCCATTGTCACCGCCATTGTAGCACGTGTGTAGCCCAGCCCGTAAGGGCCATGAGGACTTGACGTCATCCCCACCTTCCTCGCGGCTTATCACCGGCAGTCTCCTTAGAGTGCTCAACTAAATGGTAGCAACTAAGGACGGGGGTTGCGCTCGTTGCGGGACTTAACCCAACATCTCACGACACGAGCTGACGACAGCCATGCAGCACCTGTGTTCCGGGCTCCGAAGAGAAGGTCACATCTCTGCGACCGGTCCCGGACATGTCAAGGGCTGGTAAGGTTCTGCGCGTTGCGTCGAATTAAACCACATGCTCCACCGCTTGTGCGGGCCCCCGTCAATTCCTTTGAGTTTTAATCTTGCGACCGTACTCCCCAGGCGGAATGCTTAAAGCGTTAGCTGCGCCACTAGTGAGTAAACCCACTAACGGCTGGCATTCATCGTTTACGGCGTGGACTACCAGGGTATCTAATCCTGTTTGCTCCCCACGCTTTCGTGCCTCAGCGTCAGTATCGGGCCAGTGAGCCGCCTTCGCCACTGGTGTTCTTGCGAATATCTACGAATTTCACCTCTACACTCGCAGTTCCACTCACCTCTCCCGAACTCAAGATCTTCAGTATCAAAGGCAGTTCTGGAGTTGAGCTCCAGGATTTCACCCCTGACTTAAAGACCCGCCTACGCACCCTTTACGCCCAGTGATTCCGAGCAACGCTAGCCCCCTTCGTATTACCGCGGCTGCTGGCACGAAGTTAGCCGGGGCTTATTCTTGCGGTACCGTCATTATCTTCCCGCACAAAAGAGCTTTACAACCCTAGGGCCTTCATCACTCACGCGGCATGGCTGGATCAGGCTTGCGCCCATTGTCCAATATTCCCCACTGCTGCCTCCCGTAGGAGTTTGGGCCGTGTCTCAGTCCCAATGTGGCTGATCATCCTCTCAGACCAGCTACTGATCGTCGCCTTGGTGAGCCGTTACCTCACCAACTAGCTAATCAGACGCGGGCCAATCTTTCGGCGATAAATCTTTCCCCGTAAGGGCTTATCCGGTATTAGCACAAGTTTCCCTGTGTTGTTCCGAACCAAAAGGTATGTTCCCACGCGTTACTCACCCGTCTGCCGCTGACGTATTGCTACGCCCGCTCGACTTGCATGTGTTAAGCCTGCCGCCAGCGTTCGCTCTGAGCCAGGATCAAACTCTCAAGTTGGACTTGAAACTTCGAACCGGCTGATCACAACGTTTGACGAGGTCCCACCATATTGACCGGGGCGATTCACATCGCTTTCGATCATGGTGTTTCCTTATTCAAAACGTGTACCGCCGAAGTCTTTCGTCCGGTCCCGATTTCCGAAAACCTCAGGTTTCAACGCCCCTGGTTTTCATGATCGAGACCCGCAAGGACTCCGCCGTCCACGTTTCTCTTTCTTCATCTTCACTTGTCAAACAGCCCGGGGCCAAAACCCCTCTCCCTTATTAGGGAGTTTGTCAGCTTCCCATTCGACGACGAATGACAACCGATGGATATCGGCTGTTCTTCACTCATCACAATGAGGAGCTTGACGGGCGCAGAAGCTCGTCTTGGCCAAGGGCCAAAACAGCGCCGCGCTCAGTGGGCGGGTTATAGGCCCGCCCAATCTTCCTTGTCAACGGTCAATGTCAACAAATCGTCGCATCGTTCAGATTTTTTGCGCCGCGAAGAAGCCTCGACTTTTACAGCCTAGGCGCCGTACTTGAGCCACATTCCTGCGACGTTCTGACGTATAGGTATGCAATGAATCGCCGGATGCCAGTGGGGGCTGCCGGCATTCAAGGGAGTTGGGGATCGGCGATCATGATGAACCCGTCGCCTGTTCCCGATAGCCAAGCAACATCGAGAGATCTAACCGCATTTTCGTTCGAGATTCCGGCCTGTTTCTAGGCCTTTGATTGTCGGGCAAGAGTGCATCGCTATGTCCCAGTAACCTGTTAATAGCGGGCATAACGGGTCCGGCGCGAGAGTTGGGTTTCCCCGTGTGGTCTTGGTGGTAGTTGGGGGACATTGGGTTGAACCAAAGAACGTCACGTGGAGGCGGTTACGGACGCGAGATCGGCATGATCGATCTCGGCCATGAGCCTCCGCTTTCGGTCGACGGTTCCGAGGCCGCGGTGATCGACCGCCGCCGCGTCTCCGTACAATGGTTCAGCGGCACCATCCTGACCGGACTGTGCGGCGCAGCTCTCATCGGCGGCGCCGTTTTTGCGTCTCTGGACGGTGAGATGACCTTCGCCCGGGTGCCGGAACGGGTCGAGAGCGCGCTGCGCGGCGCCTTCGGCGCCAACGACCGCGCCGTCAGCCTGCACAAGAGCGACCGCCTACCGCCGCCGGGCGAAGCCACCGCCGCGCGCAACGTCGTGCGCGTTTCCACCGTCACGAGGGTGGGCAACCGCGACGTGATGCGGGTGCGGCCGTTCATGCGCATCTCCGGCAATCTGTCGATGACGACGAGCGACCTTTCGGCAAAGATTCCAGCCTTCAATGCCCAGCGCATGCTGACCGATGTCGGCTCGGCCGCGCCGGCCAATTCCGACGATCCCGACGCCAATGCGGACGCCGCCGAACCCGATGCCGAAGTCTCCTTCGTCACCAAGGATCTCGGCACGGTGCTGCCGAAGGCGAAGATTTCCGCCGTCGTCGCGCTCGATGAAGTGCTGATGCGGGTAAAGGACGCCGCGAACTGGCGCGGCAATGGCGGCGGCGTGCGCTATGCGATGGCCAATGCCGCAGCCGATGCGACCGGCGCCACCACGCAATCCGACATCAAGATGGCCTACGCCACCGAAGGCCCGGCGCAGGACCCCTATGCCGGCTTCGAGACGCGCATTGTGCCGGAGAACGTTACCCTGCTGCCCAAGACCAAGGAGCAGGCCACCGGCGGCAACCCGACCGGCGAGCGCATCCACGTCGTCAAGAAGGGCGACACCGTCACCTCGATCCTCACGGGCCAGGGCGCTACTCCCGAAGAATGCAAGGCGATTGCGGCGACGCTTGGCGCCCGCGGCCGCGACGGCGGCCTGAAAGAAGGCGAGAAACTGCGGATCCTGATGGCCCCCTCCGGCCCCGCCCCCGGCGCCAGGCTGCAGCCCTATCGGGTGATCGTCGCCAACGACGCCATGGTCGAGGCGGTCGCCGCCCTCTCCGATCTCGGCAAATATGTCGCCGTCGACGTCTCCTCCATCAACACCGTCACCGACACCGCGGATAGCAAGAGCACCGACGACGACGACGATGATGACGGCACCGGCGTCCGCCTCTACCAGAGCATCTACGAGACTGCGCTGCGCAACAAGGTGCCGATGCCGGTCATCGACGACATGATCCGCATCTATTCCTACGACGTCGACTTCCAGCGCAAGGTGCAGCCGGGCAATTCCTTCGACGTGTTCTATGCCGGCGAGGACGAAGGCTCCAACATCAACGAAAAGAGCGAGGTGCTGTACGCCGCGCTCACGCTCAGTGGCGAGACCAAGAAATACTACCGGTTCCAGACCCCCGACGACGGCGTGGTCGACTTCTATGACGAGACCGGCAAGAGCGCGAAGAAGTTCCTGGTGCGCAAGCCCGTCAACAACGCGGTGATGCGCTCGGGCTTCGGCGGCCGCCGCCACCCGATCCTCGGCTATGTGAAGATGCACACCGGCGTCGACTGGGCCACCGCCTACGGCACCCCGATCTTCGCCTCCGGCAACGGCGTCCTGGAAAAGGTCGGGCTCGAGGGCGGCTATGGCAAATATATCCGCATCAAGCACAATAACGGCTACGAGACCGCCTACGGCCACATGTCGGCCTTCGCCAAGGGCATGGAAATCGGCAAGCGCGTGCGCCAGGGCCAGGTCATCGGCTTCGTCGGCTCGACCGGCATGTCGACCGGCCCGCACGTCCATTACGAAATCCTGGTCAACGGCCGCTTCGTCGACCCGATGCGCGTCAAGCTGCCGCGCGGCCGCGCGCTGGAAGGCTCCATCATGACCGGCTTCGAGAAGGAGCGCGACCGGCTCGATGCGATGATGGCCGGCCGCAACGGCGCCCGCATCTCGGACGCCTCCGGCGGCCCGCTGCAGGTCACCAACCGCTGATCCCAGCATATCGCTTAAACAAAACCCTCCCCGCGATGCAGGGAGGGTTTTTTATTTACTCGAGCCTGATGCTCAGTTCAGCTTGCGCTTCGGCACAGGCGCCTCGAACTGGGCGATCTCGGCCGTCGTCGGCGCATTGCCGTTGAAGGTCAGCACATTGCCCTTCTCCGAGATCGCGACCTTATCGCCATCCTTCACCTCGCCCGCGAGGATCATCTCGGCGAGCGGATCCTGCAGGCTGCGCTGGATCACGCGCTTCAAGGGACGTGCGCCATAGGCGGGGTCCCAGCCCTTGGCGGCGAGCCAGTCGCGCGCGGGCGCATCGAGCGTCAGCGTGATCTTGCGCTCCTCCAGCAGCTTCAGCAGGCGAGCGAACTGGATCTCGACGATCCGGCCCATCTCGCTCTTCTGCAAGCGGTGGAACAGGATGATCTCGTCGACGCGGTTCAGGAATTCCGGCCTGAAATGCGCCCGCACGGTGGCCATCACCTGCTCGCGCACGGCCGAGGTATCCTCGCCTTCCGGCTGGTTCACCAGGAATTCCGAACCGAGGTTCGAAGTCATGATGATCAGGGTGTTGCGGAAGTCGACGGTGCGGCCCTGGCCATCGGTCAGGCGGCCGTCGTCGAGCACCTGCAACAGCACGTTGAAGACATCCGGATGCGCCTTCTCGATCTCATCGAACAGCACCACCTGATAAGGACGCCGCCGCACCGCTTCGGTCAGCGCGCCGCCCTCGTCATAGCCGACATAGCCCGGAGGCGCGCCGATCAGCCGCGACACCGAATGCTTCTCCATGTATTCGCTCATGTCGAGGCGGACCATCGCGGTCTCGTCGTTGAAGAGATACTCCGCTAAGGCCTTGGTCAGCTCGGTCTTGCCGACGCCGGTGGGTCCTAAGAACATGAACGAGCCCATCGGCCGGTGCGGGTCCTGCAAGCCGGCACGCGAACGGCGCACGGCGGTTGCCACCGCACGCACGGCTTCGGCCTGGCCGACGACGCGCTTGCCGAGGCTGTCCTCCATCTTCAGGAGCTTGTCCTTTTCGCCCTCGAGCATCTTGTCGACGGGAACGCCGGTCCAGCGCGACACCACCTGCGCGATGTGGTTGGCGGTGACCGCCTCCTCCATCATCTGGCCGGCATTTTCCTTGGCTTCGATATCGGCGAGCTGCTTCTCCAGCGCCGGAATCTTGCCATAGGCCAACTCGCCCGCCTTCTGGAATTCGCCGCGGCGCTGCGCATTGGCCAATTCCACGCGCAAGGCGTCGAGCTCGGCCTTCAGCTTCTGCGCGTTGGAGAGCTTGTTCTTTTCCGCGCTCCAGCGCGCCGTCAGTGCCGCCGATTTCTCCTCGAGCTCGGCGAGCTCCTTTTCCAGCGTCTTGAGCCGGCTCTTCGAGCCCGCATCGTTTTCCTTCTTCAGCGCTTCCTGCTCGATCTTGAGCCGGATGATCTCGCGGTCGAGCGAATCCAGCTCTTCCGGCTTGGAATCGACCTGCATCTTCAGCCGCGCCGAGGCCTCGTCCATCAGGTCGATGGCCTTGTCGGGCAGGAAACGGTCGGTGATGTAGCGGTTCGACAGGGTCGCGGCCGCCACCAGCGCGGAATCGGTGATACGCACGCCGTGGTGCTGCTCGTACTTGTCCTTCAGGCCGCGCAGGATCGAAATGGTATCCTCGACCGTAGGCTCGCTGACAAAGACGGGCTGGAAGCGCCGCGCCAGCGCCGCATCCTTCTCGACATGCTTCTGGTATTCATCGAGCGTGGTCGCGCCGATGCAATGCAACTCGCCGCGCGCCAGCGCGGGCTTCAGCAGGTTCGACGCGTCCATGGCGCCGTCGGCCTTGCCGGCGCCGATCAGCGTGTGCATCTCGTCGATGAACAGGATGATGTTGCCCTCGGCGGAAGTGACTTCCTGCAGCACGGATTTGAGCCGTTCCTCGAACTCGCCGCGGTATTTCGCGCCGGCAATCAGGGAGCCGAGGTCGAGCGAGAGCAGCTTCTTGTCCTTGAGACTCTCCGGCACGTCGCCATTGACGATGCGCAGCGCCAGGCCTTCGACGATGGCGGTCTTGCCGACGCCGGGCTCGCCGATCAGCACGGGATTGTTCTTGGTGCGGCGGGAGAGCACCTGAATGGTGCGGCGGATTTCCTCGTCGCGTCCGATGACGGGATCGAGCTTGCCGTCGCGCGCGGCCTGGGTCAGGTCGCGGGCATATTTCTTCAGTGCGTCATAGGCGTTTTCGGCCGTGGCGCTGTCCGCGGTGCGGCCCTTGCGCAGGGTCTCGATCGCCGTATTCAAATTCTGTGCGGTGACGCCGCCCTTGCTCAGGATCTTGCCGGCGTCGCTGTTCTTCTCCATCGCGAGCCCAAGCAAGAGCCGCTCGACGGTGACAAAGCTATCGCCGGCTTTCTCGGCGGCCTTCTCCGCGGCATCGAAAGCGCGCAGAAGCTCCGGTACGGCGTAAGGCTGCCCGGCACCGGCTCCCGAAACTTTTGGCAGCTTGTCGAGCGCGTCCTCGGTGGCCTTGAGGATCGCGCGGGAATTGCCGCCGGCGCGGTCGATCAGACCTCCGGCCAGCCCCTCGCTGTCGTCCAGCAGCACTTTCAGAAGGTGTAACGGCGAGAACTGCTGGTGGCCCTCGCGCATCGCAAGCGACTGCGCAGACTGGACGAAGCCGCGCGACCGCTCGGTGTATTTCTCAATATTCATGTCATTCCCTCAGCCTGCCGCCCCGCCCCGAAGGCACGGAAGCAGCATCTTCATTGGGTTTCCAACGGCCGCATTGACGTTCCTCAACCAGCCGCCGGTCGTCGCCATCATTTTTCAGGCTTGCGGCAAATGTGGGCACGGCTTTCCGGTTCCGGAAGAGGCCTGCTCACAAATTCGTGCGCGGTAGAAATGAGGAGCGGAATCTCTTAAGAAACCGGATGACCCCGACCCAGCCTGCCGAGATCACCGGCCTCTACCGCTACCCGGTCAAAGGCCTCACCCCGGAACCCCTGAAAAACGTGGGCTTAAGCCCCGGCCAGACGCTGCCGGCCGACCGCCGCTACGCCATCGAGAACGGCCCGAGCGGCTTCGACCCGGCGGCTCCCGCCTGGCTGCCGAAAATCTGCTTCCTGATGCTGCAGCGGGACGAATGGCTGGCCACCCTGCAGGCACATTTCGACGAGAAGACGAATGTCCTGACGCTGTTCGAGAACGGCGCGGTCGCGGTGGAGGGCAATCTGGAGATGCCAGCGGGCCGGGCCGGGGTCGAGCGGTTCTTTGCCGATCGCCATGCGGCCGGGATCAAGGGCGCGCCAAAAGTGCTCACCTGCCCCGGCCACAGCTTCTCCGACGTGGCGAAGAAGGTCGTCTCCATCATCAATCTCGCTAGCCTCGCCGCAATCGAGAACATGGTCGGCTTCCCCGTCCATCCCCTGCGCTTCCGCGCCAATGTCTATGTCCGGGGCTGGCCGGCCTGGCATGAGGCAGGCCTGCTCGGCGAGACGCTCGCGGTCGGCGGTGCGCGGCTCAAGGTGGTGAAGCGCATCACCCGCTGCGCCGCCGTCAATGTCGATCCGGAGCTTGCCGTGCGCGACATGGAAATCCCGAACATGCTGATGCGCCGGCTCGGCCACAATGAATGCGGCATCTATGCCGAGGTGGTCGAGGGCGGCACGATCGCGGTTGGCGATCTGGTCGCGATCGAGCAGCCGGAGCTGTTGTAGGGTACCGGCCGACGAATGGTACGGTTCCCCGGCCCAAGTGAAACCAAGAATTCCTCCGCTTTTTGGACCTCGATAACGGGATACTGGTCCTCCAGAGCATCAAGGGGAGGCATCACCCAATGCCGACGAAGGTGGGTATTTTGACTGCAACCGCGACGGCGATTGGTATCGTGGTTCTGTTTGCGGGAAATCCAGTGAATCTCGCCAATGTTACGGCTTCGCTGATCGACAATCTGGGACTACAGCCTCGCACAGAACAGTCGACGCCAACTACTCAATCTACCGCCGATGCCGAGGCTTCGCCGCCGGCCGCCAGGGACATACCGGCCCGCGACGAAATTGCCGCCTCTGATACCGCCGGTCAGGACCAGACGGAAAAGACCGACCCATCATCTGATGCCCTGTTCAGACAGTTCGAGGCCTGGGCGGCCGAGAAAGCGCAGGCAGATGTCAGGCCCGTACAGCCCGTTCAAGATACCCCGGCGCAGGTTGTGCCAGATGCGCCGGCACAGGCTGCGGAGAACGCCCGAGTAAATCTCCGGATCATGCAAGAGCGCCAATACGTCCGGCCCGTCCATGAAGCGCGGGCCGAGATGCGCACGCAAAATCCCCGAAAAAAGAACCGGCGGGCGCAAAACGCTCGGGTACAGTCCCCGCCCGCACAGGACCCCCGAGCACTGAACGCCCGAGCACAGGGCCAGCCTGTGCAAAATGCCGAGGCACCGTCGTTCCTGCAGAGCTTCGGCGTGCGCAACTAGACCTGGCGCTGGTAGCCGATCGGCCGCGGGCGACCAGCGCGATCGCCTCAAGCGAATTGCGCGAGGCCGTGGCCGACGGACCAATTCTCTTTCGCTGCGTCGAGAATATTCACGAACACGTCCTCCGGCCGGATGCCGGGGCGTTCGCCGAGCAATTCCGCGGTCCGCCGGAACAGCGCCTTCTTTTGCTCGGCGGTGCGTGAGTTGAAGACGGTGATCTGGATGTACACGACATCGGCGCTTCTGATGACGCCGTAGCCGTCACCATAACGGAAGTTCGCAGCCTCATGCTCGCTGATGGCCATCAACTGGTCGTCTTCAGGCACGTTGAGCGTCTCGCGCATCGCGCGGTAGAGGCTGTCGAAGATCGCCTGCCGGTAGGCTTCCGGCTTTCCGGCTCGCAGCGCGAGATATGGATGAGCGGCATCGCGTCTCCTTTTGCATTTCGATCAGAACCGGAAATCGGCTCCCGCACGGGTCGTTCACCCATTGACGAAATGACCGATCAACCCCAGTTTTTGACATGATGTTTAAAACCAGTTATTGACGTCATGTCAAATATTTTTTTGCCGATGTCGGACCGGGATGCACCTGTGGCGTCCGGAGGAGGGAAAATTGAGGCCGCGAGAATTCGACCACGACGAAGTGTTGCGCATCGCGTTCGAACAATTCTGGCGCAACGGAGTGCGCGGCACGTCGCTCTCGGACATCGCGCGTGACGCGGGCGTCCAGCGCGGCAGCCTCTACAATGCCTTTGGCAGCAAGGAAGCGCTGTTTCTCTGCGCCTACGAGCGCTATTCCAGCGACTATCTAGGCTCGCTTCAAAAGGTGCTGGGCTCGGGGACGTTGCGAAAGCGCCTGACGGCGTTTTTCGATGTGACCATAAAGAACTTCCGTTCCGGCTCGCCGCCCCGCGGATGTCCTACCACGCGGGGACTGATGGAACTGACATGGGCCGAGGGCAAAGGGCCGGATGAGAACGCGCGCCAGGCCTTCGCGGATCTGGTAGCTCGCATCACAGGTCTGATCCGGGAGGCTTTGTCCGAGGGTGCTGAGCGCGGCGAGTTCAGCGGAGATCCCGGCATTGCCGCGTTACACATTGTCACCGTGACGCGCGGGTTGGCCGTGCTCGAACGCGCCTTTGGTGACGAAGAAGAGCTTCGGAGCATTGCAACACACACGGTCGATCTCGTGCTCGGCAAGGGACGCCGCTAAGCCAGGCAACGCGCTCACTCTGCCTTGCCGGCCGTGGTTTCTTGCCCGCGGCCCTGCCGCCATACCGGATCGGGGCGAGACCATAATGTAGCGTCGCGAATGGCTTCGGCCAACGCGTCAGCCTGCACGGCAAGGAAACGCCTGCCCTTTTCGGCTGTGGCGGTCCTCGGGTCCCCCCAGGTGCCGGTGACCGGCGCGCGTTCGGAAAAGGAATAGAACCGCGAGAACCCCGCCCGCGCATGGACCGCCGCGGGAGCCTGCCGCATCGCTTCGTCCAACTTGTCGCCCTTCACAATCTCCCCCGCGATCGCCATCATGACCGAGGTTTCACCCTCGCACGCATGTTTCGGCGCAGTGTCGGACTCGAAGATCGCCTTGATCTTCTCCGGCGCCAAAAAACCACGGTGTCGTGGCGACGATTGGAAAGTCGTAGGCTACCGCCAGTTCGCGCGATGCCACGGCCAGCGGATCGATATTGCCGCCATGGCCGTTCACGATCAGCAGGCGGGCGAAGCCCAATGCGCGAAGAGATCGCACGATGCTTTCGAGAATTGCCCGATAAGCGGCATAGTCCACGCTGATCGTGCCGCCGAAAGGCAAATGATGCTCGCTCAAACCCAGCCACAGGCGGGGCAGCACGGCGACCGGAACCGGATTGGCATCGTCGGCTACCAGCCGCGCGGCGGCAATTGAAGCGGCGCTGGCGCTGGCGGTATCGGTGATGACAGGCAGGTGCGGGGCCATGCTGCTCCAGCGAGCCGGCGGGCAAGATCGCCAGAGCGCCCTCGCGCGCTGCGATCGCGCGCAAATCCGGAGCGGTCATGCGCGCCCATTCCACTTCAATGCTCATAGCCATCTCCTGAAAATGCCCGGACGGAAACCGGTTATAGCAAGACCGTCTCCGTTGTAAGATGCCGCCCCGCCGATCGCAGCTTCGGCGCATTCGCAGACACCTCCGAGCCCAAACGCATGTGCGCCTTCTTCTCCAGGGCGCAGACATGCATTCACTTTTGAGTGTGTGCTCCGACCCCATGGCCGCGATGACGCCGGCCTGCGGGCCGGATATGCGCTGGCCATAGCTCGCGAACGAGTTGGCCGTGCCGGAGCCGGCGCGCTCCCGCAGCAGGTCAGCAGGCCTTACCATTTTGCTATTTTGAGTTGCATGTATTAAGATGGCCAACTTTTTGGATTTACATTTGACGCTTTAGTTTGCGGAGGACCGCCATGAGCATGATCATGGTTTCCTATCGCCGGGCCGACCAGGATGCGGCGCGCCTCATTGCCGATTATCTGATTACGAAATACGGCGAGAGCTCCGTCTTCTTTGACGTCGACAGCATTCCGACCGGCATGAATTTTCACGACAGGATTTCCAACGCGATCAGCGCGTGCGACGTGGTCGTGGCCATCATCGGCCCGCACTGGATCGGCAAGCTGGAGGGCGAGTTGGCCACGCGCCTGGCCAACCCCGCCAATTCCGTGAGAGTCGAAATCGAAATGGCGCAGAAATACCGGAAGCCGATTTTCCCGGTCCTGATGAACGGCATCACCATGCCGCCTGTATCCGATCTGCCTGAAGCGATCCGCTTTCTTGCCGACTGCAATGCGGCGCGCATCGATTCAGGTCAGGACTTCCGCTATCACATGAGCAAGCTGACCTCTGCCATCGACAAGATATCGGCGCCGGCGACAGGCTGGCTGCTTGCCCCGTTGAGACGGTTCTGGATGGCCGGGGTGGGAGTCGCTGCTGCCGCGGGCATTGCTGCCTTGATGTGGTCGGCCGGCCCGATCGTCGAATGGCCGCTGAAAAAGGCCGCCGCAACAACAGAAGGGACGACGGTCGGCAACGTGCCCCCGGCCGTTCCTGCATCGGTGACCGCGCGGGCCAAGGCGCAGGGCGGTTTTCTTTTTCCCGACTCCGATCGCCGCTATCTCAGGGACGCGGATTTCGCCGGCATGTCCAAGCTCGAATTGCGGCTCGCGCGAAACGAAATCTTCGCCCGACACGGCCGGTTCTTCAAGGATCAAACCCTGGCCAATTACTTTTCACAATTTCCGTGGTATCAACCGTCCGCAGTCGAAGTTCCTGTCAGCCAGCTCGAAGAGACCAACGTGGACACATTGATGGCCGCGGAACGGAAATGAGATTTGGCTGTCTGTGGCTGCTTGGCCTGTTGTGCCTGCCTGCCCGCGCGCTCGCGGACCCAAGCCTCGATGCGTTGATCAAGGCCTATCCCGACCAGCTCGCCGCCTACACCGACAGCGAGCTGATCTGGAAGGACGGCACCCACATGCCGCTCGGCGACGCGCATCCGGACGCGCCGCTGGCACAGCTATTGGATCACGCCGACATCCGCGACCAGTTTGCGATCCCCTACAAGCTCGCGAGCGCGCCGATGCAGGCGCCGGACAAGGATGAAGATTCGGGGCGCATCCGCAACGACAGCTTCTTCCTGAAGATGTACGGCGACTGCCGAAAGGGCGAGGTGTTGCCGCGCATGCGGCAGATCGCCTGGTTGCCCAAGCATGGCGGCGGCACGGTGCGCGTGACCACCATCAACGGCGTCGCCGATCAGCTGGAACAGGTCTCCCGTGAGCTCGACGCGCTGCCGGAGCCGATGATCCCCTATCTCGTGCCGAACTCCGGCATCTATAATTGCCGCCCCGTGGCCGAGACCAACCGGCTGTCGGTGCACGCCTTCGGCGCCGCGATCGACATCAACGCCAAATTCGGAGACTATTGGCTGTGGGCCAAGCGCCCCGATGGATCGGTGGTCTGGCGCAATCGGATTCCGAAGGAGATCGTCGAGATTTTCGAGCGCCACGGCTTCATCTGGGGCGGCCGCTGGTATCATTTCGACACCCTGCATTTCGAATACCGGCCTGAACTGATAGCGCTCGCCAGGCAGGGCTGGCCGCGCAACTAATTAGCTGTGCGCCGGCCAGTGCCGCTCGCGGAACCAGGCGCGGTATTCCGACATCTTACCGCGCTGCGCTTGCGGCGCATGACGCTTGCATGTCGAGGCCTCTTCGCTGTTCTCAGGCGCCGCCCACCGCAGCTCCACGCAGTCGTTCGGGTTGTAGGCCATCTCGAAAGCCACGGCTCGATCGACCACATCCTTGACCGACAGCGTCCACTGCGAACCGTCGCTGCGCATATAGGATATTTTTCGTGAGGCAAGCTCGGAAGCCAGCATGCCCTGTAGCTCGGCCTTTATATCCGCGACGCTCTTGCCGGCCGGGATCGCGTACCGTTCCGACCGGCGCGCGAAACGATCGGGAAAATTCCGCACCACATCGATGGCGATCAACAGACGAAAATCGCGCGCCGGCGTCGAAAAATCTTCCCAGGCGCCGGTGGTCGCGAAGATCGCAGCACCATCCGGCATGGTCGCGTCGCCGGTTGCCTTGGTCTGCCACTTTCGTCCGTTTTCCACCGAGGTAACGCGCGTCTTGATCTGCTCGCTCAGGCTCGTGATGGCGTCTATCATCGCGCGCACCGGATCGAGCGGATCGGGCGACATCACGTCGTCCATGCGATCGTAGAAATCCTCGACCGCCATTTGCGACTGCTCGGCCGAATAATCGCCGTATTGCGGATTCTTGCCGATCTCGGCATTGCTCAGCCGCCGCAGCGGACCGTTCTTCTCGCGCACGATCGGCCGGAAACGCTTGAAACCAGGGCTGCCGAGCGAGGGTTCGTGCGCGAACAGGAAATTGCCGCGCCAGAAGCGCTTCCGCGTGACGGATCCATCGGGCTCCGAGTCGACCGCCAGGAACACGCCCGGCGTGCCGTTTGCTTCAGGCACGCGACGCACCAGCATCAGCACGTGGCCATAGGGGTCGGCGAACACCGTGCCCGGGCGCAGCGTCTGTTCGGTCAGCGACACGGTGTAGAAATCGGCGTTGTCCTCTCCCGCGCGCACGGCTCCGGTATGGACGACATCACCGACGTCGCGCAGATATTCGCTGAAATTCGTCGGGGGCTTCGGCTTGGGCGGCGGCGCCTTCGCAGCCGGAGCTGCGGACGGCTCGACCGGCGGCGGCTCCGATCGGCTGAATATCCCCAATAGTCTCGGGGGCTCTCCGGGCGGCGCGGCAGCGGCGGCCGGCGCGGCATTCTGGTCGGGCGGCGGAGGCGGACGCGTGACCTCGGGATGCTCGACGTCGAACCACTGATAGCACTTCGGCGGACTGCCGGCGAAGCCGCGCGAGCAATTCGAATAGCCGAACGGCAGCCCCATCTTGAAGGCAAAATAGGCGCGCAGGAAATAGACGAAGTCGGCACAGTCGGGGCGAGAGCCGGTTTGCGTGATGTCTTCGTTGCGCCCCAGATAGTTGAACAGGAAATTGCGAGACTGGTCGCGCAGCACTTCGTACCAGACCTTCCAGTCCAGGTTCTGGTCGGGCGGCGCGTCGAACAGCTTCTCGATCCATGCCGCGAACAGGGCTTCGTTCGTGCTATTCCAGCTGTTGCGCACCTGCCAGATGCTTCCCGGCGGGATGCGCAGGGGCTCCGGCTTGCGCGCGCCAACGGCGATGTCGCGGGTGACCGGGCTGCAATCCGCTGACGCGCCATCGCGCGCCAGCGTCGCGTGCCAGGTGCCGGCGGCCGGAGCTGCGACCTCGGCGAACCAGGAATAAGGCGGCCCGTCGTGCCGGTCGGGGGATTTGACCGCGACCTTTCCATCCGGCGCGATCAGCGACAGCACGCCCTCGACCGGCTTCTCGACCACGACCATGACGCGCAGCGGCGCGCCTGTCCAGGGCGCCAGCGGCGACGGCAGAATGGTAATCTCGGCCGGGCTCGCGCAGCCCCCCGATGCAGCCGCGGCCGCGGACAAGGGCAAACACGCGCCTGTGATCAGCGAAAATGCTACGGCAGCAAAGCGGCGCCCAGGAAACATTCGGATATAACCTTGCTAAAGTGCCCGGAACCTCGAACCTCGTTCGGCCTTGCGGGCGGGTCGGACGGCAAGATAACGAATCAGAAGCGACGAGTCAGCGGAATTGAACCCAATTTCCATGGTCATTGCAGGATCGTCCAGCGGGGGCAGGAACAAGATTTTCATGTCTTTGCTGGTTTCAAGCGGCGCATTGAAAATCCGGTCAGGCGGGTTTTCCGTCGTCTTTGGAACATTGACGACGGCTTGCATGCTGATTGCCTGCGTCTGGTCATGCGTTGCGGTTCCCATCGCCCATGCCGCCTCGGCGAGGCCCGTGGCCGCTGAAAAGGGCATGGTGGTCACGGCCCAGCACCTTGCGACGGAGGTCGGTGTCGACATTCTCAGGCGCGGCGGCAGTGCGATCGATGCCGCTGTCGCGGCGGGATATGCCCTGGCCGTGGTTTATCCGGCCGCCGGCAATCTGGGCGGCGGCGGCTTCATGACGATCCGGTTTGCCGATGGACGAAAAACGTTTCTCGATTTTCGAGAGAAGGCTCCGCGTGCAGCAAGCCCGGACATGTACCTGGGCAAGGACAGAAACGTCATCAAAGGCCTCACAACGACAGGCTGGCTGGCGGTCGGCGTCCCCGGTACCGTGTCGGGTCTGGAGTATGCGCGGGAAAAGTACGGGACCATGACGCGCGCCGCGTTGATCGCGCCGGCGATCAAACTGGCCGAGGATGGATTCGTCCTGGAGCAAGGCGATGTCGACATGCTCGCTTCCGCGACCGAGGACTTGAAAAAATTTCCGGCCACCGCGGAAATTTTTCTCGACAGCGGTCAGCCCTTCGTGGCCGGCCAAAGGCTGGTGCAGCCCGACCTTGCAGGCACGTTACGTTTGATCGGAGAGCGGGGCGTCGACGGCTTCTATGAGGGCAAGACGGCAGCAGCCATCGTCGAGGCGAGCCGGGCAGGCGGGGGAATCATCGATCACGAAGATCTGAAGCGCTATCAGACTCGCGAGGTCCCACCCGTCGAGTGCGATTATCGCGGCTACCAAGTGATCTCGGCCCCTCCGCCCAGTTCGGGCGGCATTGCCATATGCGAGATGCTGAACATCCTGGAGGAATATCCGCTCCGGGAGCTGGGTTGGGGTTCGGCGCAGGCGCTGCACTACGAAATCGAGGCGATGCGTCACGCCTTTGCCGATAGAAACAGTCTTGTTGGCGATCCGGATTTTGTCCGTAATCCAACCCGGGAACTGACCGACAAGAGCTACGCTGCAAAAATCCGCGATGCCATCAAGCCGGACAAGGCCGGAGTCTCCAGCGAGATCAGGCAGGGTGTTGCGCCTCATGAAGGCAGCAACACCACGCATTTCTCGATCATCGACGATGCCGGCAATGCCGTTTCGATGACGTATACGCTCAACGACTGGTTCGGAGCGAAGGTCGTCGCATCAGGTACAGGTGTGCTGATGAATGACGAGATGGACGATTTCACGCCTGACGCAGGTGCCGCCGACATTTACGGGTTTGCCCAGGGAGACGCCAATGCCATTGCGCCCGGCAAGGCACCCCGAAGCTCGATGAGCCCAACGATCATCACGAAGGACGGCAAGCCTGTCCTCATTCTCGGCACCCCCGGCGGCGCCCGGATTATCACGACCGTTCTGCAAACGATCCTGAACGTGGTCGATTTTCAAATGAACATTCAGGAGGCCGTCGATGCCCCTCGCGTCCACAATCAGTGGATGCCGGATGTGACGAATATGGAGCGGTATGCCGTTTCGCCTGACACAAGGAGAGTGCTGGAGAGCATGGGGCAGCGGTTCGAGGATTCGCAGCCGGCCAACCATGTCGCCGCGATCATTGTCGGTGCGCCAAGTCTTGACGGCAAGGCGATCGCTCGCAACAGGTTCTATGGTGCGAACGATCCGCGCGGCGGCACCGGACTTGCGCAGGGTTACTAGAGCGCGATGAAGCTTGCCATCGCACTCTAGCCCAGCGGCCTTTCTCAGTTTGGCATCACATAGGCATAGATGCGGCCGCGCGAGACCGGTGCTTCGCGGACGCGGTTGCCGTTATTGCCGGAGATCATGATCGGGTTGCCGGCGGAATCGATGCCGGTGATGATGCCGACATGGCCGCCGCCGTGGCGTCCCATGACCGCGATGGCGCCGACCTGCGGGCCGGAGATGCGCTGGCCGTAGCTCGCGAACGAGCTTGCCATGTCGGAACCGGTTCCGCGATGGCCGGTGCGCTCCAGCACCAGGTTCGTGAAACGCGCGCACCACAGGCTGCCGCGGCCGGTCGGATTGCCGCCGAGATAATGGCGCGCTTCCATGACGAGGCTCGACGAACTGCCGGACATCGCCGTTCCGCCGCCGGCCTCGTACGGCGTCGCGCTTGCCTGCGTGTCGGCAAACTTCCGCAACCGCGTCAGCGCGACGCTGCGCTCCACGCGTGGGCGGTACGCGACTTGCGGGCGGTATGTCGCCTGCGGGTAAGAGGATTGCGCGAAGTACTCAGGCTGCGCGAAGTATTGCGGCTGCACAGGCTGTCGCCGAACGTGATGATAGGCATAGTGCGCATGCGCGTATCGGTAAGCGCCGTGATGGGACCGTGCCGAAGCGGGAGAAGCAGAAGCGGCGATGGCCGCGGAGAGAAGAGCCAGCGCGACAAGCGCGCGGCGGAACGCAGAGAACACAAGCATCATGGATCCTTCGTAGACACCCCCTTTCCCCACCGGCCTTGTCAGAGCCGGCATCCGATCGCCCGTTAAGAGTTTGGATGTGACGACAACAAGACGCGATGCGGCGCTGCGGAATCGCTTTCGGGGTATTCCAGCGCAGATTCCATGTCCAAAGGAAATCAACTCCGCCGCATTGCGGTCATGAGCATTAATTGCGAATTTGTTCCCTCGGCTTCACAAGAGGAACCTCAAATGCCCCACGCCGTCACGTCCGACAATGTCCGTCTGTATTTTGAAGAAGCGGGCAGTGGAACGCCCATTCTCTTCCTGCATGAATTCGCGGCCGACCATACCAACTGGGAACCGCAGATGCGCTACTTCTCGCGCGGTCACCGCTGCATCGCCTATTCCGCGCGCGGCTATACGCCGTCAGACGTGCCGCCATCGCCCGAAAGCTACACCTACAAGCATTTCTATACCGACGCCTTTGCCGTGCTCGATCACCTCAGGATTCCGAAAGCACATTTCATCGGGCTGTCGATGGGCTCCTATTCGTCGCTGCATGCGGCGATGAATGCGCCCGAGCGCGTGATGTCGATGACGCTGGCCGGTGTCGGCTCCGGCTCGAGCCTGGAAAATCTGGAGGCGTTCCGGAAGAACTGCCGCGAGAACGCCGAGCAGTTCGAGAAGCTCGGTTCGGTCGAAGTCGCGAAAGTCACGCGCGAGGCGCCGGGCCGGATTCCCTTTCTGATCAAGGACCCGCGCGGGCACGCCGATTTCTATGCGGCGCTGGCGCGGCATGATGCCAAGGGTTCGGCCAACACCATGCGCGGCTTCCAGGGCGGACGGCCCTCGATCTACACCATGCCCGATGAGATCAGGAAGGTGGCGACACCGGCGCTGATCATCTGCGGCGACGAGGACGACGCCTGCGTCGAGCCGAGCCTGTTCCTGAAGAAGCACCTGCCCGCGTCCGGCCTGGCGTTCTTTCCGAAGTCCGGGCACGTGCTCAATCTGGAGGAGCCGGCGCTGTTCAACGAGATGGTCGAGCGCTTCATCGCGCTGGTGGAGGCCGGGCGGTGGGGACCGCGCGATCCAAGGTCGGTGTTGCCGCATTAGTGAGCGGCTCGTCATGGCCGGGCTTGACCCGGCCATCCAGATTGATGGATGCCCGGGTCAAGCCCGGGCATGATGATGTTGAGACAGTTCGGGTTATTTGCCCTTCCCGCCGCGGCTCAGCAGAAACACGCCCTGCTCGCCGAACATGTTCCAGACCCACCAGGGCAGGTTCAGCGGCACCGGGCGGCCGAAATTGTCGAGCGCTACCGCGCGCTCCATCTTGACGTTGATCTCGTCGCAGAGTTGCACGAAATCCTTGATGGTGCAGAAATGGATGTTCGGCGTGTCGTACCACGTCGCGGGTAAATTCTCCGTGCGCGGCATGTGGCCGCCGATCAAAAGCTGCAGCCGCATCTTCCAGAAGCCGAAATTCGGAAACGACACGATGGCGCGCCGTCCGATGCGCAGCAGATTTTCCAGCACCACCCTCGGCTGCCGCGTCGCCTGCAGCGTCTGCGACAGGATCACGTAATCGAAGGCGTCGTCGGGATAGTTGACGAGGTCGGTGTCGGCGTCGCCTTGCACCACCGCGAGCCCCTTGGCGACACAGCGGTTGACGCCCTCGCGCGACAGCTCGATGCCGCGCCCGTCAATGCCGCGGGTCTCCAGAAGCTGCAGGAGATCGCCCTCGCCGCAACCGACGTCCAGCACCTTTGAGCCCGGCGCGACCATCTCGGAGACCAACCGGTGGTCGCGGCGGTGTTCCTCAATGCCATGCGACGTGATGCCGGGAAGCGGCAGCGTTTGCTCTTGAACTGCCATCGCTAGCCTCCGAGCCCTCGCGCCTTGCCGGCCGATTGCAGGAAGGCGCGCGAGATGTCGAAGAACTCGGGCACGTCGAGCAGGAACGCGTCATGGCCGCGATCGGTCTCGATCTCGGCGAACGACACCCGCGCGCTGGAAGCGTTCAGCGCATGCACCAGCGCGCGCGATTCCGAAGTCGGGAACAGCCAGTCAGAGGTGAACGACACCACGCAGAAGCGGGTCTTGATGCCGCGGAAGGCTTGCGCCAGCACGCCGTTGTGATCGCCGGCGATGTCGAAATAATCCATCGCGCGGGTCAAATAGAGATAGGAGTTCGCGTCGAAGCGCTCGACAAAGGACGAGCCCTGGTAGCGCAGATAGCTCTCGACCTGGAAATCCGCATCGAACGAGAAGGTCGGCAGCTCGCGATCCTGCATGCGCCGTCCGAACTTGCGATGCAACGCGGCGTCCGAAAGATAGGTAATGTGCGCAGCCATGCGCGCGACCGCGAGGCCGCGATGCGGATGCAGGCTGGCTTCCGCGTAGCGGCCGCCACGCCAGTCGGGATCGGCCATCACGGCCTGACGGCCGAGCTCATGGAAGGCGATGTTCTGCGCCGAGTGGCGCGTCGAGCAGGCGATCGGCAGCGCGGAGAACACGCGCTCCGGATAGGCCGCAGTCCATTGCAGCACCTGCATGCCGCCCATCGAGCCGCCGACCACGGAGAACAGTGTATCGATGCCGAGCTTGTCGATCAGCATCGCCTGTGCTCGCACCATGTCGGGAATGGTGATGATGGGAAAATCGAGCCCCCAGGGTTTTCCGGTAGCGGGATTGGTCGAAGCCGGACCGGTCGACCCCATGCAGCCACCGATCACGTTCGAGCAGATGATGAAGTAGCTGTTGGTGTCGAGCGGCTTGCCCGGCCCGACCAGGGTGTCCCACCAGCCGGACTTGCCAGTGACCGGGTGCTTGTTGAAGACGTGCTGGTCGCCGGTCAGCGCATGGCAGACCAAGATGGCGTTGCTGCGCTGCGCATTGAGCGTGCCATAGGTCTGATAGGCGATCTGGAATGGCGTGAGATCAACGCCGCAATCGAGCCTCAAGGGCTGATCCGCGCCGAAGCGCACTACCAGTGACGTCGGATGATCGGCCTCGTGCGAGCGGTCCTCCGCGATCGCCGGGCTTGGTATCGACTGTACGCTCACCATCTCGTTTTCGACGCGCTTTCGCGCCGTCGCCCCGAACCGGAACAGAAATCAGGCCAATAAAAAACCCGGCCTGAACAAAGGTTCGGCCGGGATCAATCTGTCCCCGGCCTGTTTAGCGAGTTTTTTAACGTGGCTGCAAGCCGGCCGGCTCAAATGACCACGGAACGGTGTGAAACTAGTCCCTTGAGGCCTTTTCGTCAAGCCAACGGCGTGGTTAACGCTGGGGGAGGACCCTCGTGGTGAGGAGGCGCACTTGCGCCGTCTCGAACCATGAGGCCAAGATGGGGCGTCATCCTTCGAGACGCGCTTCGCGCTCCTCAGGATGAGGAGCAGGATTTCTTCAGGTTTCTTCAATGTCAAAACCTCCCTCCCCGCCTTCGCTTGCCGAGCTGCGCAAGGAAATCGATGCGATCGATGAAGGTGTGCATCGCCTGTTGATGCAGCGCGGCGACATCATCGACCGCCTGATCTCCGTGAAGCAGACGCAGGAAGTAGGCTCGGCGTTCCGGCCCGCGCGCGAGGCCGACATGATGCGCCGCCTGGTCGAGCGCCATCGCGGCATCCTGCCGATCGACACCGTCGAGAGTATCTGGCGCGTCATCATCTCGACTTTCACTTACGTCCAGGCGCCGTTCGCGGTGCATGCCGATGTCTCCGTCGGCGAAAGCGCGATGCGGGATTCGGCGCGGTTTCATTTCGGCTTTGTGGTGCCCTATGTCGCGCATTTCAGTGCGCAGGCCGCGGTCGACGCGGTGTCGAAATCGAAGGGCGATCTGGCGCTGGTCTCGGCGATCGCAAGCCGCACGCCATGGTGGAACCAGCTCGAGGCCAATGGCGCGCCAAAAATCATCGCGCGGCTACCGTTCCTCGAACGTGCCGATCATCCCGCGGCGCTGCCGGTGTTCGTGATCTCGCGCGTGGCCGACGACGCGATGGTGACGGAGGTCCAGATGTGGAGCGTGCGCGTCTCCGGCTGGAATGCGGATACCGCCCGCGCGCTGGCACCTCTGGCCGAGATCGTCGCCGTGCCCGACACCGCCTTCGATGGCGCGGCGCTGCTGGTGTCGGTCGCTGGCCAAGGAATCGAGAAAGGCATCGAGAAGATCGAGCTGGCCCTGCTCCAGGCTGGGGCCTCGGTGCGCTCGACAGCCCTCGTCGGCAGCCATGCAACGCGCTATACGGTCCCCCCTAACGGGCCTGCCAAGCCTTAAGACCCGACTATCCGGAGACGACAATGAACCGCCCCGTGCCGAATCCCGGCATTCTCGATATTGCGCCCTACACGCCCGGCAAGAGCCCGGTGCCGGAGCCGGGCCGCAAGGTGTTCAAGCTCTCGGCCAACGAGACGCCGTTCGGGCCCTCGCCCAAGGCCAAGGAGGCCTACAAGCACGCCGTCGATCATCTCGAGGATTATCCGGAAGGCACCTCGCGCGTGCTGCGCGAAGCGATCGGCCGCACCTTCGGGCTCGACCCCGACCGCATCATCTGCGGCGCCGGCTCGGACGAAATCCTCAATCTGCTCGCGCACACCTATCTCAGCCACGGCGACGAGGCGATCTCGACCACCCACGGCTTTCTCGTCTACCCGATCGCGACCATGGCGAACGGCGCGAAGAACGTCATCGCCGCGGAAAAGGATTTCACCGCCGACGTCGATGCGATCCTCAAAGCCGTGACGCCCAAGACAAAACTGGTCTGGCTCGCCAACCCGAACAACCCGACCGGAACGTATCTGCCGTTCGACGAGGTCAAGCGGCTGCGCGCGGGCCTGCCCTCGCACATCGTGCTGGTGCTGGACGCCGCCTATTCCGACTATGTGTCGCGCAACGACTATGAGCTCGGCATCGAGCTGGTCGCGACCACGGACAACACGGTGGTCACGCACACCTTCTCGAAGATCCACGGACTGGCGGCGCTGCGGATCGGCTGGATGTTCGGGCCTGCGCATATCATCGACGCCGTGAACCGCATCCGCGGGCCCTTCAACGTCTCGACGCCGGCGATGGTTGCCGCCGTTGCGGCGATCGAGGACACCGCGCACCAGCAGATGTCGAAGGTGCATACCGAGAAATGGCGCAACTGGCTGACGGAAGAAATTTCCAAACTCGGCCTCAAGGTGACGCCGAGCGTGGCGAATTTCGTGCTGATCCACTTCCCCGAAAAGGGCAAGACCGCGGATGAGGCCGATGCGTTCCTCACCAGGCGCGGCCTCGTGCTGCGCGGCTTGAAGAATTACAAGCTGCCGCACGCGCTGCGCATGACCATCGGCACCGAAGAGGCCAACCGCCTTGTGGTCGAAGGGCTTCGCGAATTCATGGCAGGCAAGTGAACGCGCAGCCGCAGTTCAAGCGCCTCGCGCTGATCGGCTTTGGCCTGATCGGCGGCTCGATCGCGCGCGCAGCAAAGGCGCAAGGCCTGGTCGGCGAAATCGTCACCACCGCCCGCTCCGAGAAGACCCGCGCGCGGGTCAAGGAACTAGGCATCGTTGACTCCGTGTTGGAGAGCAATGTCGAGGCCGTGAAAGGCGCGGACCTCGTCATCCTCTGCATTCCCGTCGGCGCCTGCGGCGAGGTCGCAAAGGAAATCGGCAGTCATCTGTCCCCGGCTGCGATCGTTTCCGATGTCGGCTCGGTCAAGGGCGCGGTCGTGCGCGAGATGGCCCCGCATCTGCCGGCAAACGTGCATTTCGTCCCGGCGCATCCGGTGGCGGGCACCGAACATTCCGGGCCCGACTTCGGCTTCGCCGAGCTGTTCATCAACCGCTGGTGCATTCTAACGCCTCCCGAGGGGACCGATCCGAACGCGACCGAGAGACTGCGGGCGTTCTGGGCCGCGCTGGGAGCGCGGGTCGAGATCATGACGCCGGATCACCATGATCTCGTGCTCGCGATCACCAGCCACCTGCCGCATCTGATCGCCTACACCATTGTCGGCACCGCCGACGAGCTCGCGCAAGTGACCTCGTCGGAGGTGATAAAATTCTCCGCCGGCGGTTTTCGCGACTTCACCCGCATCGCGGCGTCCGATCCGACCATGTGGCGCGATGTATTTCTCGCCAACAAGGAGGCCGTGCTGGAAATGCTCGGCACCTTCAACGAGGATCTCTCAAAACTCACCCGCGCGATCCGCCGCGGCGATGGCGAGGCGCTGTTCGAGCATTTCGCCCGCACCCGCGCCATCCGCCGCGGCATCGTCGAGATCGGCCAGGATTCCGCCGCGCCCGACTTCGGCCGCCCGCATGCCCAGCTCGGCAAGAAGCCGGGCTGAGCAGTACGCGATCACCCTACCCCTCAATTGAACGGGTAATAGCGGAGCTGGCTCATGACGATGTTGTCGTCGGTCTTGGGCGCGCCGCCCACGCCGTCGAAGGCAAAGCGCTGGTTGTAGGAATACTGCACGCCGGCTTTCACCGTGCCGTATTTGCCCTGGTAGACCGTGTCGTAGAAGCCGGCGGTGAACTGCCGCACCTCGCGCGTGTTGCCGTTGCAGGTCGCGGCCGGCGAGTTCTCGGTATTGCAGCCGGTGTTGTTGTAGAGCGGGTTGCCGTAGCCGAACGGCACCGTACCGACGTCGGAGAATGCGGCCTTGGTCTTTTCGATGCCGGCGTAGGTGTAGAGATCGAGCGTCGGCAGCGTGTGCCAGATCAGGCCAACGGCGGCTGCCGTGATGGTGAGCGGCATGATGGTGCCGTCCTGCGCCAGCGTGGCGTCCGGGAACGGTGTCGCCGTGAAGCGGCCGAGTGCGCCATGGGCGCCATAGACCTGCAGCTCCAGCGTCTTCGGGATCAGCTCCGCATTGATGTGGCCGCCGAAGGAGCCGGTGTCGTAGCTGTGGTTGGCGAAGTTGAAGCGGTCGTAGAACTGGCGGTAGAGCGCCCAGGCTTCGACATGCACGTGATAGGGCCCAAGGCGGGGATCCCACGATCCCTTCACCGTGAAGTCAGGCACTTGGTTCAAGCTGAGATTGTTGGCATTGTTGAAGAAGCTGCCGCCTGGCCCGGTCAGATTGACCAGCAGGTTTGGATTGAGCACCCCCTGGGGGCCTGCCGCGGGCGTGCCGACGGTCGGCGTGTTGCCGCCGAAGAATGACGTCTGCGGGTTTTCGGCGGAAGCGCCGATCATGATTTCAGGCCCGATCTGCTGCCAGACGCGGATGCCGGGCTGGCGCGCCGCCAGGAAGCCGGGCACTTGCTCGAAATCGATCACGCCGGGCGCGTCGACGCCGATCGGATCGAGACCGACCTTGCTCGGCGCGTTCAGCGACCAGGACTGGCCGGCGAGCACGTGGAAGCCGAGATCGCTGCGGTCGATCCGCAAGCTGAGCTGGCGCATGCGCGGATTGAAGGAGTTGGTCGCCACCGAATTGGCGGTCTGCGCCGCGCCCTCGAAGTCGATCTCGCCGTAACCCGCCAGATGCGTGTCGGGATCGACGTTGCCCTCGGCAAGGACCGAGAAGCGAGTTTGCCGCGCCGAGAACCGCAATTCCGGCGTGTAGTAGTTCTTCGCTTGCGGGAACGGGATGAAGTTGTAGACCGAGCCGGTATCGGAAGCGAGATTGCGCGTCCGATAGATGTCGGTGAGATCGACCCAGCCGCCGAAAGTCAGCGTGACGCCCTTGTAGCAGACCTTGCCGTAAGGACAGGGATCCGCAAACGGCACCTTGGTGGCCATCGGCATCGGCGGAATCGCCCTCGCCTGCGCCTCGATCTGCTTTTCCTTGCGGCCCTGGTCGTCGACGCGCTGCTCGAGCTGTTTCAGCTTGGCCTTGAGTGCACGGAGTTCCGCCGCCGGATCGTCTTCCGCATGAGCCTGGCTGACCGACAGCAGCATGCCGCCGGCAAGAATGAAGTTGAGTAATCGCACGTGAGCCTCCCACTTCGGAAGAAGCTCCCCATGCACATCGCACCTCGCGTCGAGGTGTGTGCGTGCTTCCTCCTGAGGCCAGTGACTTCGATCGCGCCTTCGTTATTCGCGATTGCTGGATCACGTTTTTCTGCACGGCCTCGCGGGAATTTTTCGAGCCTGCCTGCGATCTCGCGCGCGCGAGGACAAGAGTCAAAAAGGCCGGGCTCGGTCCGGGGCATGGCCGAGCCCAGCAAGTTGGTCGCAACGCGCGGGGAGGTTATCGGGAGATGGTGCTCAGTAGCGCTTGATCGAGGTCTGGTTCGCGCGATGCGTCCGCACCGACATCTGCGTGCCGGCGACCGCTTCACGCGGCAGCTGCGAGGCCATCGCGTTGGCGGACGACGGCGAGGGTCCGGCATTGAGAACGTCGCCATTCGGGTGATAGAACGAGTAGGCGCCGGGCTCCGAGACCGCCTCCCACGCCGAGGCGGGCGCTGCGGCCAAAGCGGAAAGCAACAGAGCGGCGCCAAGAATTTTAAAGCTGGTCATGTCTTCCTCCTGTAACCGGCGCGCAACCGATATGCGTGCCGTTCACTGACATGAATGGCAGTCGGGCGTTCTCATTCCCGATACGGAGAGGACGGGTGATCACGCTTCGGCGATGAAGGTGTGAGCATGATCCCTATCCCGCGAGTCCGTTCGGCAAAAAAGACCGGGTTCAGCCGGGACACGGCCGAACCCAGTCAGTTCGAGCATACGCGGGGGACTCGCTGCTCGGAGGTTACGCTCAGTAGTGCTTCATCGTGTGGCGGGTGTCATGCGGCCGCACCGACATCTGCATCTGGGCCATCGAATCGGCGGGCCTCGTCTGCGAGGCGAACCCACCGGCTGTGGGCGTCGGCGCTCCCGCGTTGAGAACATCGCCATTGGGATGATAGAACGCATAGGCGCCGGGCTCCTGGACCGCCTGCTGCGCCGAAACCGGCACTGCTGCGAAGGCCGCAAGCACGAGCGCCGCGCCAACTAATTTGAATCTGGTCATGGTGTTTCTCCTGTCACCGGCTCGTAAACCGAAGCGCGTGCCGTCTAATGACGTGAGTGACAGATAGGCGCTCTCATTCTCGACGCGGAGAGGCGGAGCGATCACGCTTCGGCGAACAACCGCGACGCGTTGTCATGGATTGCATGATAAAAACTCAACCAGCTTCAATACAGCGGCGGCGTCTGCGCGACCTTCAGCGGGCCCAAAAACACCGCGCCGTCGACAAAGCGCAGCGGGAACGAGCGCGCCTTCTTGCCTTCGAGCTCGGCTTCCTTGCCGAGCGCGTTGATGCCGGCGGCGACCCCGACATTGGCGTTCTGCTTCACGACCTTGCCGAGGCCGGGAATGGCGCGGTCGAGCGCGCTGAAGAGATTGTTGACGTCCTGCGTCTTCACGCCGGGTGCCACGCGATCCAGCGTCGCCTGCGGCACGCCGTCCTCGAGCATCTTGTCGATGCCGAGCGCGGGAATCACCTTCTCGATGCCCGCGACCGTCATCTGCAGCTCACCATCGAGATGCCCGCTCGGGCTTAAGCCCAGCGAGCCCGCCGCGATCGCGACGAGATCGCCCTGCTGGAGGCGCGACTGCACGATCTCGACATGGCCGCCCGCGGCCTGAAGCTCGCGAAACCGCACCGGCCACGGCTTTGGCGACAGATCCTTCAACCCGCTCACCATCGCGCGCACACCGACATCGAAGGGTTCGGCGAGCAGCGGATGCAGGCCCTGGATGCTGCCCTGGTTGATCAAGAGCTGGCTTTCGATGACGGGACGGTCCGCCGGCGATCCCTCCGCGAGCCGCCCGTGCAACTCGGCATGCCTGGCCTGCGCGACCGGGATCCGCATCGACTGGTCGACGCGATCGATTTTGGGATCGTTGAATTCGAGCGCGACGCGCTGCGGCGTGAACGGCAGACCGGCGATGCTGGCGTGTCCGAGGCTCCAGTTCACGGCATAGGATTGTTGCGCACGGGGATCATAGAGCGTGGCCGGCGGCGTGAACTCAGCTATCACAAGTTTGGGATCATAGATCTGCGCCACCACCAGGATCTTGTCGAGTTTTGCGGTGAACGGCTGCGACGCGGGCTGGCCCGCCGCCTGCGACACCAGCGCGACATTCGCGCCGTTGCAGCTCACTTCGAGACGGAACGGGAAGCCCGCGACCGAACGGTTGGCGCAATCAAAGACGCGGCCCGATTTCGCCTCGCGCGCGCGCCAGGCGTCGGCCTGAACGTCGACCTGCGACGCCGCATAGAACCAGAACGCGCTCCAGCCGGCCGCTGCGATCAGGAGCAGGACGGGAGCGATGAAAATGCGCCAACGACGGGGGCGGCGGGGCGCGAGGGCAATATCGGTCATCGGCGACCCTTTGATCAGCAATTTTGTCAATAAAGCGGTCGGGGCGAACGCAATCAGGTTAACGCCTTTTCATGGAACGCCATTTTCTGCTAGTCGGTCGCCAAATGACAGCCATAACTCACCCCGAAGCAGAGAATTCCAAGGGCGACCTCTGGGTGTTCGGCTATGGCTCGCTGATGTGGCGACCGGGCTTCGACTATCTCGAAAAGGTTCCGGCGCGCCTGATCGGCGAGCATCGCGCGCTCTGCGTCTACTCCTTTGTCCATCGCGGCACACCGGAAAAACCGGGCCTCGTGCTCGGGCTCGACCGCGGTGGCGCCTGCCGCGGCGTCGCCTTCCGCGTCGCGGAGAAGCACCGCACCGAGACCGTAGCCTATCTGCGCGCGCGCGAGCAGGTCACCTCGGTCTATCGCGAGGTGATGCGCTCGGTGTGGCTCGAGAACGACGCGCGGCAACGCGTCAGCGCGCTCACGTATGTGGTCGACCGCGGCCATGTGCAATATGCCGGCAGGCTCACGCTCGCCGAACAGCTGCGCCATGTGCTGCAGGGACACGGACAGAGCGGCATCAACCGCGACTATGTGCTGGCCACGGTGAAAGCGATCGAGGCGGAAGGCTTTCGAGACGCGCAGCTGCATCAGCTTGCGCTGATGCTGCATGACGCGCATCCGCATGAGGTTGTGTCGCCTTCGGTGTGAGAACGGTTCGGATACACGTTTCAAAGAGCTATCTCGTCAAGAGCGAAGGCGTAGCAACCATTAAAGCGACGTCCGATTGCCGTGAGCATGACGCCGTGCTGGCGGCCGTCAAGACGTGGCCTGGCGGCGGGAGAGCTGAGGCGAAGCCGGAGCGACGGCCAGTCTTGACGGCCACGGCGCGCGGCGTCGTTGTGACGGCAGGTCGGGACGAAGAAACGGTGCTTCGGCCGAACAAAGAAACGCGATCAGGTGACGGGCGCGCTGGCGATTTTGGGCGGTTCGGCGAGCCACGGCGTTCCGCGGGCGACGACGGCGTTGATGATGACGAGCAGCTTCCTGGCACAGGCGATGAGCGCGCGCTTGTGGCCCTTGCCGGCGGCGATCAGGCGGTTGTACAGGGCCATGAGTTGCGGGTTCCAGCGGAAGGACGCCGGCAGTGCGGCGGTATAGAGCGCCCGGCGCAAGCGTTCGCGACCGCCTTCGATGTGACGGACGCCAACGTGATCGCCGCTGTCGTCGTCGTAAGGCGCAAGCCCGGCGAGGGCTGCGACTTGCTCACGCGTGATCTGGCCGATCTCGGGCATCCTGACCAGGATAGAAACCGCAGTCGGCATGCCGCTGCCGCCGACGCTGTAGATCAGATCGAGCCGTGCGGCGAGATCGCGATGCTTGCGGATCGCCGCCACCAGAGCCTTGAACTCGGCTCGTCTGCACTTGGCCAAGAGAGCAATCTGCTGCTTCCAGAGCTTTTGGATACGCTCGTTGCGGCAGCTCTCGAGCCGGTTCTTGAGCTTGGCGATATCCTCCCCGATCTGCTCGATCATTGTCAGATGCTCGGCAAAGGGCAACAGCCGGGGATCCGGAGCGGGGTGGATCTTCTTGACCGCGGCGGTGCAGGCCGCAATCAGCGCCGCATCGATCCTGTCGTTCTTGGCCCGCTGCAGGTGGAACACGGCATAAGCGCGTACCTGGGCCGGCTGAAACACGACGACCACAAAGCGCTGGCGTCGCAGTTCGGCAACTACCGCCTGCTCATAGCCGCCGCTCGCCTCGATCCCAACCCGCTTGACCTTTTGGCGCCGCAGCCACTCCACCAGCACCATGTAGCCTTCCGGCGTGTTCTCGACCTGCATCGGCTTCGAACTGCCGTCGAGCGCCACGTCGAGCTTGCGTTTGCCGGTATCGATCCCGGCACAGATCGTGATACGCTTGGCCATCTTCCTCCACCCTCCCTTGTCTGATGCGAACCTGAAGTTCGTTCAACCATCCGGGTCCCGATGAAGTGCCGACCGCGATCTTGCTACGAAACGCAGCTCTCAAAGCTTCGGTGGGCATCGATCCGATCGATCGGCGGCCCAGCCTGGGTGGCCACCCAGGCTGGGCCATTCCTCACGGAACGAGGCCATTCTAATCCGGCGCGCTAATACAAGGGTGGGCAAAGGCGCACTTGCGCCGTGCCCACCATCTCTCAACACCGACCCTTGGCATGGTGGGCACGCGGAGCCTGTCATCGGGCGCGCATTCGCGCGACCCGTTGGCTTTGCCCACCCTACGATCTCCTCGCAATGACGATGAGAGGTCATGGCTTCATATTCTCGCGACATGAATTGCCCGAGTTTTTGCTTCATCGGTCACCCTCGAAATCAAGAGGGCGCAGGGAATGCCGGATGCCGAACGCACCCGCTGCCTTGCGTGCAGAATGGTAGTAAGCACGCACGCAAGTCGTCACAGGTACGCCGAACATGCCGGCATTCCCTGCGCGATGGTTTACGGCTTATACGTGCTCTCCTCGGTGTGCCGGGCTTGTTAGCCACCGTCGCGCTCGCAAATCATCTCGCAAGCGCTTGACCTCAGCGTCGGGAGGCCGGGACCACACGATTTCGCTCGTCCGCCTTTGCCTGCAATCGTCGCTCGCAAGCCAACGCGTCCATCGCATCCCCGCCTCACGTTTCGTGACGATTGGCCGTAACGTCCCTCTTGATGAGGCGGGATGGCGTGATATAGGCATAATTTCTGATTTTCGTAAAGAGAAATTATTGCAGGGCATGGAGCGGAGCGACCGATCGGCTTGAATCGGCTCGCGAAAATGATTTTTAGGGGCGGCAGATTTCAGCACTGTTCGAACGCCACCGGAGCGACGGAGCGGCCGAAATCGATCAAGCCGATTTGCCCGTCGGGCACATCGCATCCATCGTCATTGCGAGGAGCGAAGCGGACGAAGCAATCCAGTATCACGCCGCGGTGAGACTCTGGATTGCTTCGCTTCGCTCGCAATGACGGTCTCCGGACCGAGGTCACTCACCCTTCGCCGGAATCCCCCCGAACAATTCCTTCTGCTCGGCCTGCGCCGCGGCGACGATTCGGTTCGTCGCTTCCTCGATCACGCTCTCGACCCGCTTCAAGAACTCGTCGCGCTTCAACCCCGGCGGGATCGGGTCGAGAAATTCGACGACCAGCGTGCCGGGATAGCGCATGAAGGTGCGGCGCGGCCAGAACAGGCCGGAGTTGAGCGCCACGGGGAGGACCGGCACGCCGCAATCGGCATAGATCAGGCCTATGCCGGCCTTGTAATGCGGCGGCGCGCCGGGCGCGGTGCGGGTACCTTCGGGGAAGATCACGAACTGGCGGCCGTGCTTGACCTCTTCCTCGGCGCGCCGCATCACCGCGAGCATCGCGCGGCCGCCCTTGCTGCGGTCGATCGCGACCATGTCGGTCTTGATGATGAAGAGGCCGAAGATCGGGATGAATTTCAGCTCGCGCTTGACCACGAAGAACGGCGCCTCGAAGAAGCGCAGCAGCGAGATGGTCTCCCACATCGACTGATGTTTCGAGGCGACGATCAGCGGGCCCTTCGGGATTTTCCCGACGCCGCGGAATTCAACCTTGATGCCGCAGATCGCGCGCATCAGCAGAATGTTGGTCCTGGCCCACCAGCTGGCGACCTTCAGCATCGCCGCGCGCGGCAGCACGAAGGTCGGCAGCGCCACCAGCGACCACAACAGGAAGAAGACATAGAACAGGATATTGAAGACGAGCGAGCGCAGGAAGATCAAAGCCATCGACAAGCCTGGTGTCCCGTTTCCGACATTCATGCCGTTTTGCGGCAACCCCTTTTACGAATGTCAGCGACGCCTGCAAAGACATTCGTTACGATTGTGACCCAACTGAAACATTGGGCGACAGGCCCGGCTCGAAAGCCATCACCTATAATTTGGTGTTTCGGGCGGATGGCCGTGATTAAGGTAGTTCTTGACGGCGAGCGAACGAACGCGCGTCGCCCGACAATTCATTGCAAATCCGATGGAGCCTGCCTTGGAAATCGAGCACCGGTTCATACCCACCAACGGAATCAGGATGCATGTTGCGGTAGCAGGCCAGGGACCGCTGGTGCTGCTGTGCCATGGCTGGCCGGAATCCTGGTATTCGTGGCGGCATCAACTCACGGCGCTGGCAGAGGCCGGCTACTGCGCCGTTGCACCTGACATGCGCGGCTACGGCCAGACCGACAAACCGGATTCGATCGATCAATACACCCTGCTTCATCTGACCGGCGACATGGTCGGTCTGGTCGATGCGCTCGGCTTCAAGGACGCCGTCATCATAGGTCACGACTGGGGCGCACCCGTCGCCTGGCATTCGGCCCTGTTTCGCCCCGACAAGTTCAAGGCGGTCGCGGGCCTCAGCGTGCCCTTTCGTCCGCGCGGCGACGCCCCGCCCACCACGATGATGCCGCGGACCGACAAGGCCGTTTTCTATCAGCTGTACTTTCAGGAGCCCGGCGTCGCGGAGGCCGAGTTCGAACGAGACCCGAAGCGCCTGGTGAGCACCATGCTCTTCGGCCTGAGCGGGGACCCGGTCGGGGCCATGATGGTGCCGCGGGAGGGTGGCTGGCTAGGCTCGATCCAAGTGCCGGGCGGAAATCTGCCGTCATGGGTCAGTGAAGCCGACATCGATTTCTATGCCAGCGAATTGGCGCGCTCAGGTTTTCGCGGCGGCCTGAACTGGTATCGAAACGTCGATCGCAACTGGTCGCTGCTCGCGCCGTGGGCGGGAGCCAAAGTGAGCGTGCCAGCCCTGTACATTGCCGGCGACCGCGATCCCGTCGTCCGCTTTCCCGGAATGGACAAGCTGATTCCGAACCTGCAGCACTTCGTTCCTCAACTGCGAAAGACGATCATGCTGCCGGGTTGCGGGCACTGGACCCAGCAAGAGCGGGCGGATGAGGTGAATGCGGCGCTGATCGGGTTTTTGAAGGAGGTTCACGGCTGAGAAGCAACGCATCCGCAGACTCGCTTCCACCTCTACCGCTTGCGGGGGAGGTCGCATCGCATCGAAAGATGCGATGCGGGTGGGGGAAACTCTCTCAACACGAACAGCGCGACTCGTGGTGACACCCCCACCTCAACCCTCCCCCGCAAGAGCGGGAGAGGGAGCGCAGTTCCTGTGCAGTAGCAATTCAGCCAAATCAATTCGCTTGCGCCGTCGTCGGCTGCTGCGGGCTCGCAGGCTGGTCCGCGAATTCCAATCCGAGATCGATTCCGAGATCGGCGAGCTTCGCCCGCGCCCCTGCGGCGATGTATTTGACATATTCCGACAGCACTAGGCGGAAGGTCGCGCCATTCGACCACCATGGCTCGTCGCGCCATCTTTCGCCGACCACGGCATAGGGGATCAGCGCGATATCCGGCATGGCGTGCGACAGCTCCAGAACAGCGCGCGGCATGTGGTAGTTCGAGGTCACCACGATCAGCGATTTGAAGCCGCGCTCATGCGCCCAGCGCCGTGTCTCCGAGGCGTTGCTGCGGGTCGACACCGCCGAATGGTCGAGATCGACGCAGCAGCGCATCAGCGCCTGGCTTTCCTGCACCGAGCGCGAGATGTCGCTCGCCGTCGAGGTCGGATGCACGCCCGATATCAAGAGCCGCTTGCCATAACCGGCGGCGAGCAGCTCCATCGCATCCGACACGCGCGAGGAGCCGCCGGTGAGCACCACGATGCCGTCGGCCTGCCGCTCGGGCCGCGCCTCGCTGTTGCGCAGCTGCGACAGGAAGGCAATGAAGCCGAAGACGACCGCCGCGACGAAAGCGAGCGGGATGGCGATGATCGCACGCAAGCGGCCACGCGGCGCGCGCGCGGACGCGTTCGGCGATCTATCGTCGGACTGCAACGTCATCAGCGCGGGAAAACCCCTCTCCTCGTCCATCTTAGAAAGCTTTTCGGGAGAAGTGGAGTCCGGTTCGCACCCAACTCTTTCCCCTCATCCTGAGGAGCCGCGCAAGCGGCGTCTCGAAAGATGGAGCCAGTGTCGGGCCTCATGGTTCTCCCGGCGATGCGAAGCATCGTCCGGAGACGGCGCATTCGCGCCTCCTCACCATGAGGGTTTGGCGCTGTACGGCCGCCCTCACTCGATATCATCCAGGGTCGCAAACAGCGTGCGCCGCGAGGCCCAGGCGGTGATCGCCGCGATCATGACCGCCTGCACCGCCAGCACCAGATAGCCGGACGGCCGCAGCGAAAACGTGCCCAGCAGGGCCACGAACTGGTCGCCGACCGCGGTGCCCGAAAACCACCCCGCAATCAACTCGGCAAAGCCGAAGCCGAGCATGGCCGCCCCGCCGCCGATCACGCCGCCTTCGAGCCCGAGCAGCAGGAAATGCCGGAAGAAGCGGTCGGCGATGAAGCGGTCGCCGGCGCCGACGAAATGCAGGACCTCGACGATCGGGCGGTTGGCCGCCATCGCGCCGCGCGTGGCGAACGATACCGAAATCACGGTCGCAATGATGACCAGCGCCAGGATGCCGAGGCCGAAGAACACGGTGGCGCCGCTCATCGAGCGCATCCGCTCGATCCAGGCCCGGTGGTCGTCGACGCTGGCGGTCGGCGTGACCAGGGCAAGGGTTCGGCGCAGCACGGTCAGATCGAGCGTGGTGCCGGGCGCCACCCGCGCCACGATGACACGCGGCACGGGAAGATCATCCAGCGACAATCCGCTGCCGAGCCACGGCTCGAGCAGAGCCGAGGATTCCTCCTTGGTGAACGGCCGGGTGTCGAGGATGCCGGACTGCGTGCGCATCGCGTCCAGCACCGCAGCGACGTCGTGGTCGAGATTGCGCCCGGCCTGCGGCCGCACCTGGATGGTGATTTCGCTGGCGACATCCGACTGCCATTGCGACGCCGACGCGCTGATCAGGAGCACCGCGCCGGTCGTGACCGAGGCGAGGAAGGTCATGATCGCGACCACGGCGACCAGCGCGCGGCCGGCAATGGAGGCCCGCGGCACGATCGGCGACTGGATGCGGGCGCGCGCCGGCACCTGCGGGCGATCGTGCCCGAGGTCCAGCAGCGGCATATGCTCGTCGGTCTTACTCATAGATATGCAAGCGTCCCTGGTGCAGCACCAGCCGCCGCGCTTCATACTGGTCCATCAAGGTAATATCATGGGTAGCGATCACCACCGCGGTGCCGGTCTTGTTCAGCTCGATGAAGAGGCGCAGCAGCCGCCGGCCCAGCGTCGGATCGACATTGCCGGTCGGCTCGTCCGCCAGCAGCAGTTGCGGCCGCGAGATCACGGCACGCGCAATCGCCGCGCGCTGCTTCTCGCCGCCGGAGAGGATCGGCGGCAGCGCGTCCATGCGCTCGCCGAGCCCGACCCATTTCAGGAGGTCGATGACCTCCTTGCGGTAGCTCGACTCGTCGCGGCCGATGACGCGGAACGGCAGCGCCACGTTCTCGTAGGTGGTCATGTGGTCGAGCAGGCGGAAATCCTGCAGCACGATGCCGATGCGCTTGCGCAGATCGGCGATCTCGTTCTTGCTGAGCAGCGAGATGTCGCGGCCGAACAAATTGACCAGCCCGCGCGTCGGCCGCAGCGACAGGAACAACAGCTTCAGGAGCGAGGTCTTGCCGGCGCCGGATGGCCCGGTGAGGAACTGGAACGAATGGGGCGGAATCAGGAAACTGAGGTCGCGCAGAATCTCCGGCCCCAGACCGTACCGCAGTCCGACATTTTCGAACCGAACCAACCTCAGCTCCGTTTGGTCCCGGCCGTCACGGCCCGCCCGAAAGGCGTGGCCTGAGCCGGTTTTGCGTCCGTTATGGTTTCCGATTCGTTAACGGTCGCCTTGTAGCATCCACAGTCAACGAATCCGACCTTCCGCGTCATGGTGGAAAAAGGCTCCATGCACATCATTTGTCCCCATTGTACAACGTCTTACGCCATCAATCCGGGCACCCTCGGGCAGGCCGGCCGCACCGTGCGCTGCGCCCGCTGCAAGGAAACCTGGCTGGCCCGCCCCGAGGACGCGGTCGAACCCGCCGCCGTGGCCGCCATGGCCGAGGCCGGCAATGCCCGGGAGCGCGATATCGCCGCCGAATGGGGCACCACCGCGGAGGACGAGGGCGAAGCCCCTGTCGTGGAAAGCCCGTCGATTGCGGGCGACTGGTCCGACGGCGATGACCAGGGCAAGGCCGACTGGATCGCGCTGGTCCGCGACGCCGGCGGCGACGAAACCGAGCCTCGCGGCAGCTGGTTCGGCAGTCGCCTCAAGACCAAGGACACGGAGCGCTCGGGCGGCCGCTCTTTCGGCAGCCTGACCACGGCCTGCGCCGCCATGGCCGCCCTGGTGGTGGCGCTGCTCGTCTGGCGTGCCGACGTGGTCCGGCTGCTACCGCAAACCGCGGGTTTCTACAAGATGGTCGGGCTCAATGTGAATCTGCGCGGCGTCGCGTTCAAGGACGTCAAGGTCACGACCGAGACGGTGGAGGGCAAGCCCGTGCTGGTCATCGAGGGTGTGATCGTCGGCGAGAGCAAGAAGACCGTCGACCTGCCACGGCTGCGTTTCTCCGTGCGCGACGCCCAGGGCGCGGAAATCTACGCCTGGAATACCGTGCTGGAGCAGACCACGCTGAAGCCGGGCGAGTTCACCCCGTTCAAGTCACGCCTCGCCTCGCCGCCCGCCGAGGGCAAGAGCATCGATGTCCGCTTCTTCAACAAGCGCGATATCGCCGGCGGCAGTATATAGTCCCCGCGAAGCCTGGGCAGACTAGATGCCGCGCGTCCTGATCGCCGACGACGAAGAATCCATGCGCGCGCTGGTGGCGCGCGCGATCGCCATGGACGGCCACGAGACCGTCACCGCGCAGGACGGCGCCGAGGCGCTGGAGATATTGACCCGCGAAAACGGCGCGTTCGACCTCCTGCTCACCGATATCCAGATGCCGATCATGGACGGCATTGCGCTGGCGCTGTCGGCGGCGCGCGACTTTCCCGGGCTCACGATTTTGCTGATGACCGGCTTCGCCGATCAGCGCGAGCGCGCCTCCAATTTGAATGCGCTGGTGCATGACGTGGTGACAAAACCGTTCTCGGTGGCGGACATCCGCACCGCGGTCGCGGATGCGCTGGCGGCGAGGAAGTCGGAATAATTCCCTCGTCATTGCCGGGCTTGACCCGGCAATCCATCCTCAAAAGAGACTCTTGCGAAGATGATGGATGCGCGGGTCAAGCCCGCGCATGACGATTGGAGTGTGTTGCAGCAGCGTAGGGTGGGCAAAGCGAAGCGTGCCCACCACTGATGAACGGCGCAATCCGATTGGTGGGCACGGCGCGGTGCGCCTTTGCCCACCCTGCGTTCTTCGGCGACCTCAGTAATCCTTCAGCAGCCGCTCGATGTAGTCGAGCTCGATCTGCGGCCGGGACGGATCGGCAAGGCGGCGGCGCAGCTCTTCGAGGATGCGGCGGACCTTCTGCACATCCATCTCGCCCGGGATCATCTTCGACAGCTCGTCATAGTCGTGCGAGCGCAGCGGGCGTCCGAGCGGATCGGTGCCGTTGGCGCCCGCCTGCTGCCGGCCGGAGCGGTCGCCCGGGCCCTGCCCGTCGCCATCGCCCTGCTGCATGGCGTCGGCGAGCTTCTGGGCGCCCTTGCGCAGCGCGTCGACGGCCTTGCCTTGCGCGTCCGTCGCGCCGTCGGCATTGCCGTCGCCGAGCTTGCTGCCGGCGTCGCCCATGGCGTTGTCGGCGTCGCCAAGACTGTCGCCGTCGTCATCGCCCTGATCGGCGCCCTGGCCCTGCTTGTCCTGGTCGCCTTTCTGACCCTGCTGGCCCATGCCGCGCTTGGCCAGCTCCTGCTGCAACTTCTTCAGCCGGTCGCGCAGGCCCTGCTGGTCCTGCTGCAGGTCGCCCATGTTCTGGTCGCCATTCTGCTTGCCGCGCATGCGATCGCGCCGCGAATCCTGACCCTGCTTGAAGGTCTTGTCGCGCAATTGCTGCTGCTTGCGGATCATGTCGTCGAGCTCGTTGAGGGCCTGCTCCATCTCGCTGTCGCCCTGGCCGGGCTGCGCCATCTGCAGGTTTTCCAGCATCTGTTGCAGCTGATCCAGCAGGGCTTGCGCACCTTCCTTGTCGCCCTGGCGCGACAGCCGCTCCATGCGGTCGATCATGTTGTTGAGGTCCTGCTGGCGCAGAATCCTCGTATTCTGATCGAGCGGCCGGGCGAGCTGCTGCGGATTGTTGCGGAACTGCTCGGCGAGCTGGCGCATGTAATTGTCCAGCGCCGCTCGCAAATCCTGCGTCAGCTTCTTGATCTCCTCGTCGCTGGCGCCGCGTTCCAGCGCCTGCTTCAGCGCGTCCTGTGCCGCCCGCAGCGCCTTGTCGACGTCGGTGATGTTGCCGTCCTCGATGGTCACGGCGAGCGCCCACAGGCTTGCGACCACCTCGCGCAGCTCGTCATCGGTGCGGGCGGCCTCGAGCTGCCGCGCGATGCTGTAGAGACCGAGATATTGGCCGGGCTCCGGCGTGAACATTTCCGGCGCGATCATCAGCGCATCCAGCGCGGTGAAGACGTCGGTATTCTTGTTGGCGTCGAGCGCGAGGATGCGGCGCTGCTCGATCAGCGCGCGGGCAAGCGGCTTGGTGAACAGCCGCTCCGGCAGGCGCATGTTGAACGGCTCGCTCTTGCCCTCATTGCCGGCTTCGTCCTTGGCGGTCAGCAACAGCGTCACATCGGCGCCGGCATAGGGGTCTTCGCTGAGGTCCTTCACGGTCTGCCCGACGCCGTTGCGGGTCCGCGCATTCGGCAACACCAGCGGGAATTGCGGCGCCTGGTACAGCGGCCGTGCGGCCTGCGCGCTCTGCGCCGCATCAGCCGGACGGGAGGCGAATTGCGCGCGCGCTTCGGTGACGCCGTAATCGTCCTCGATCTTGTAGGACATCTGCAGCGAGCCGCGCGCCTGGCGCTCGGGGTCCTTCGCCAGCGAAATCGTCGGCGGACGGTCCGGAGTCGCGGCAAATTTCCACAGCGGCTGGCCGGACGGCGCGCGCACATGCAAGGTGCCGTCGCCGGCGATGGTGAAATGCTTCTCGTTGGTGCCCTTGGGCGCCTGCTCGGTCGGCGCGACCTCGGTGACACCGCCGCCGGCGATCACATCGAGCGTGCCGCCGCTGGAGCGCACGATCAGGGTCGAGCCTGATGGTACCGGCAGCGGACCGGACATCGGCAGCGCGGCGGCTTCCTTGTTGGCGGCGGAGAGAATGATCGGCGGCTTGCCGGTATAGGTCGGCGGGTTCACCCAGGCATCGACGCGGATATTGGCCGGCGCCAGCACGCCATTCCAGTCGAACGCCGCGGCAATGCGCAGCATGCGCTCGTCACCGGCGGCGAACCAGGCGGCGACCAGCATCACGCCGACCAGGCCACGCAGCGCCCAGGGATCGTAAAACCGCAGCCGCGGCGACGGCAGGCCGGCGCGGATGCGCTTCAGCGAAGCCAGCGTGCGCTCGCGCTGCGCCTGCCACAGCGCCAGCGCGACCGGGTCCTGTGTCGAGAGCGTGTCGGTGAGCGTGGTCGCCGGACGGTGGGCGATGCCGGAGCCGTGGTCGAGCCGGCTCAAGCCCTGTTCGCGGCTCGGCCAGCGAAACCAGACCAGCGGCAGGCTCGCCGCCACCGCCAGCAGCACGAAAAGTCCGAGCCCGATCACGCGTGCAATGGAGGGCAGTCCGAGCCAGAAGCCGGCCCAGGACACCACCAGGAACAAACCGATGACGGTGGCGAGCCGCGCCAGATGCGGCCAGGCGTGTTCCCACGCGATCGCATATTTGGCCCGCTGCAGGGCCTGCGTCAGCTTGAGCCGGGCTATCGCGTCCGAAGCGCGCTCCACCACGTGCTTGGGCTCGGTCGGGTCAGGGGTCACGCCGTTCAATCAACTCTCCAGGTTGCCGGCAAATCAACCCTAGCACAATGGCGGCACCGAGGCACCCGTTAGGACACGGTATCCCACCCGTTTCCCGCATAGCACGAAGACGTGACTATGGCCCGCCGACCCCCTAGATTTCGCCCGCCAATCCAGAGGGGAAACGTCATGGACCAGAAAATGCACGACAAGGGCCTGGCCGTCCGCAAGGCGGTGCTGGGCGAGGCCTATGTCAACAATGCGCTGAAAAACGTCGATGAATTCAACAAGCCGTTCCAGGAGCTGTTGAACGAATATTGCTGGGGCTCGGTCTGGGGCCGCGACGAGTTGCCGCGCAAGACCCGCAGCATGCTCAACATCGCGATGATCTCGATCCTCAACCGTCCGCACGAACTGCGCGCGCATCTGCGCGGCGCGCTCACCAACGGCGTCACCCGCGACGAAATCCGCGAGATCCTGATGCAGGTCGCGATCTATGGCGGCATGCCCGCCGCGGTCGACAGTTTCAGGATCGCGCGCGAGTTTTTCGCTGAAGTCGACAAGGCGTAGGCAACCGTCATGGAAATCGAATTCATCGGCCTGGGGAAGATGGGTTTTCCCATGGCCCGCCGCCTGATCGAGGCGAAGCATCAGCTCGTCGTGTTCGACACGCGGAAAGACGCGGTCGACCAGCTGGTCAAGCTGGGCGCACAGGCCGCGTCCTCGCCGAAGGATGTCGCCGACCGCACCGAGACCGTGATGGCGAGCCTGCCGTCGCTGCAGGCCTCGCTCGAGGTGGCGACCGGCAAGGACGGGGTGATCGAAGGCAAACGCGCGAAGCGCTTCGTCGATCTCTCGACCGTCGGCTCGCAGATGGCGGTGAAGATCCACGACATCCTCGCCAAAAAGAACATCGTGCAGGTCGACAGCCCCGTTTCCGGCGGCGTCACCGGCGCCGAGAAAGGCACGCTGGCGGTGATGGTGTCGGGGCCACAGGCGGATTACGCGGTAATCAGGCCCGCAATCGAGGTCATCGGCAAGCCGTTCTTCATCGGCACCAAGCCGGGCTCGGGCCAGACCATGAAGCTCGCCAACAATTTCCTGTCGGCGACCGCGATGGTGGCGACATCGGAAGCCGTGGTGATGGGCGTGAAATCCGGGCTCGATCCGAAGGTGATGATCGATGTCATCAACGCAGGCTCCGGCATGAATACCGCGAGCCGCGACAAGTTTCCGCGCGCGGTGCTGCCGCGCAGTTTCGATTTCGGCTTTGCCACGGGATTGATGGTCAAGGACGTGCGGCTTGCGGTCGAGGAGATGCGCTCGCTCGGGCTGTCGATGGAAGTCGCCGAAGCGGTCGGGCGGCTGTGGGAGACCGTGATCAAGGAACAGGGCGCGGATTCGGATTTCACGTCTGCGATCAAGTCGGTGGAGAAGGCGGCGGGCGTCGTGGTCGGCGGGAGCAAGGGCGGCGCGACGGGGAAGTAAAACCTTGTCGTCCCGGACAAGCGAAGCGCGATCCGGGACCTTGTGGATAGGCTACGGCTCGGATCTCACAGCCACGGCGCAGGCCTATCCATCGCGATCAGGGCCTCGACATCGAGGCGCGGGCGGACGACGGCGTATTGGTCGTCCTTCACCAGCACTTCCGGGATCAGCGGCCGCGTGTTGTACGTACCGGACTGCACCGCGCCATAGGCGCCGGCGGTCATGATGGCCAGGAGATCGCCGGGCTTCGGCTCCGGCAAGGTGCGATCGAGCGCGAGATAATCGCCGGTCTCGCAGACGGGACCGACCACGTCGGCGACCATGGTCTTCGCATCCTTGGCGGCCTCTCTCACCGGCAGGATGTCATGGTGCGCTTCATAGAGCGTCGGGCGGATCAGATCGTTCATCGCGGCGTCGATGATCACGAAATTCTTGGCCTCGCCCTGCTTCACATAGATCACTTTGGTGACGAGGATGCCGGCATTGCCGACGATCATCCGCCCCGGCTCGAACATCAGCGTGCAGCCGAGATTGTGCGTCACGCGCTTGACCATCACGGCATAGGCGTCGGGCGCGGGCGGTGCTTCGCGGTCCATATAATAGGGAATGCCGAGCCCGCCGCCGAAATCGATATGCGCGATGTCATGGCCGTCGGCGCGCAAGGTCGTCACGAATTCCGCCAAAATGCGGAACGCGGTTTCCATGCGGGAGAGATCGGTGATCTGGCTGCCGATATGCATGTCGGTGCCGGTGACCTTGAGGCCCGGCAGTTTCGCGGCGCGGGCATAGACGGCGCGGGCGCGGGAGATCGGGATGCCGAACTTGTTCTCGGACTTGCCGGTGGAAATTTTTGCATGCGTGCCGGCATCGACATCCGGATTGACGCGCACCGAGACGCGCGCGGTGCGCCCCATCTCGACCGCGAGCTTCGACAGCAGTTCAAGCTCGGGCTCGGACTCGACATTGATGCAGAGGATGTCGGAGGCGAGCGCGGCGCGCAGCTCCGCCTCGGTCTTGCCGACGCCGGAGAACAGGATCTTTTGCGGCGGGATGCCGGCGGCCAGCGCGCGCTTCAGTTCGCCGCCCGACACCACGTCGGCGCCAGCGCCGAGTTTTGCCAGCGTGCGCAGCACCGACTGGTTGGAATTGGCCTTCATGGCGTAGCAGACCAGCACCTTCTCGCCGGCAAAAGCTTCGGTGAAGACGCGGTAATGACGCTCCAGCGTCGCGGTCGAATAGCAATAAAAGGGCGTGCCTACGGCCTCCGCCAGGGCAGACAAATTGACCGCCTCGGCGTGCAGCACGCCGTTGCGATAATCAAAGTGATTCATGGCGGGCCTGAAACGTCTATCTGTGGTCGTCGCCGAGCAGCGGATCGAGGACGAACGATTTTTTGCCGCCCCTGGGAGCGGCCGGCGGCGCGTCGGTTCCGTAGTTCGGATTGAACACGCTCGGCTTGGCCGCCGCCTCGGCCTCGCTGTCGGGAGCAGCCGACAGGGTCGTCGGCCCGCCATTGGCGCTCGGCGGCATGTCGAGCCCGCCCTTGCGCCCGCAACCACCGAGCGACAACGCAACCACGCTCAAGAGCACGACGGCCCATCCCGACGCCGGGCGAAAGTTAAGCTTCACGACGAAATCCCCAAATCGGGCCGCACCATACAAAGATTGCCGGGCCATGGCGAGAGCAGGCGTCCCATGAAATTGCAGCGAAATTCGAGCGATCAACCCAAATTTCGCTGTTTTTCGAGCCGCTTCGCCCAGGCTTTGGCCTGCGCAGCCACATTCTTCGGCGCGGTGCCGCCAAAGCTGGTGCGGCTTTTCACGGAAGCCTCGACCGAAAGCGCCTTCAGCGCTTCGGCAGTAATCTTCGGCTCGACCTCCTGCATCGCCTTCAGCGGCAATTCGTGCAGCGCCACGCCCTGTTTGGAAGCGAGCGCGACGATGCGGCCGGTGACATGGTGGGCGTCGCGGAACGGCATCCTCAAGGTCCGCACCAGCCAGTCGGCGAGATCGGTCGCGGTAGCATAGCCGTCGCCGGCGGCAAGCCTCATCCGCGCCTCGTCGGGCACGAGGTCTGCGACCATGCCGGTCATGGCGCGGACCGCGAGCGACAGCGCGGCAAATGCCTCCATCGCGCCCTGCTTGTCCTCCTGCATGTCCTTTTGATAGGCGAGCGGCAGGCCCTTCATGACAATGAACAGCGCGGTGAGCGCGCCGATCACGCGCCCGGTCTTGGCGCGCACCAGTTCGGCCGCATCGGGGTTGCGCTTCTGCGGCATGATCGAGGAGCCGGTGGTGAACTTGTCGGACAGCCGCACGAGACCAACCAGCGGCGAGGTCCAGACCACGATTTCTTCGGCAAAGCGCGACAGATGCACCGCGCAGATCGAAGCCGCCGCCAGCGTCTCCAGCACGAAATCGCGGTCGGAGACCGCGTCCAGCGAATTGGCCATCGGCCGGTCGAAGCCGAGCGCGTTGGCGGTGGCGTTGCGGTCGATCGGAAAGGATGTCCCGGCAAGCGCCGCCGCGCCCAGCGGCGATTTGTTCAGCCGCTTGCGCGCATCGGCCAAGCGGCCGCGGTCGCGCGCGGCCATCTCGACATAGGCGAGCAGATGGTGGCCGAAGGTGACGGGCTGCGCGGTCTGCAGATGCGTGAAGCCGGGCATGACGGTTGCGGCATGCTCGGTCGCACGCGCCACCAGCGCACGCTGGAAATCGGCCAGCGCCGCATCGGTCTCGTCGATGGTGTCGCGGACATAGAGGCGGAAATCGGTCGCAACCTGGTCGTTGCGCGAGCGGGCGGTGTGCAGCCGTCCGGCCGCAGGGCCAATCAGCTCGGAAAGCCGGGACTCGACATTCATATGAATGTCCTCGAGCGCGCGCTTGAAATCGAACGTGCCTTTGCCGATCTCGGAGAGGATGGTGTCCAGCCCCTTGCCGATGCTCTTCGCGTCAGCCGCGGTGATGATGCCCTGTTCCGCCAGCATTGCCGCATGCGCCTTGGACGCCGCGATGTCCTGGGCGTAGAGGTGCCGGTCGACGTCGATGGAGACGTTGATTTCCTCCATGATGGCATCGGGACGCTCGGAAAACCGGCCGCCCCACATCTTGTTGCTCATTGGTAACCCGTTCACATCCGCGCGCGTTGGCACCGCGCGCCCTTTGCCGGCCAGGGCCGGCGTAATATAGGCCCCTGCATAGCCGTATCTGGACCAGGATGACAAACATTATGCCCGACGCACCCACGCCTCTCCCGCCCGTCGCACGGCGCCTCCCCTACGTGATCGGGGCGGTCGTGATCGGCGGGCTGATCGGCTATGCCGGGATGGTCGGTTTTGGCGGGCTGAAGGGCGGCGCCGGCGGCGATCCCGCCTGCCACGCCGCGGTCGATACGGCCAAAAGAATCGCGCCGCTGGCCCATGGCGAAGTCGCGGCCGTGACCATGGCGACGGTGCCCCTGAAGCTGCCCGACCTCGCCTTCGAGGACGCCGACGGCAAGCCGAAAAAGCTGTCGGACTGGCATGGCAAGACCGTGCTGGTGAACCTCTGGGCCACCTGGTGCGTGCCCTGCCGCAAGGAAATGCCGGCGCTGGAGGGCCTGCAGACCAAGCTGCAGGGGCCGAATTTCGAGGTGGTGGCGATCAATATCGACACCCGTGACCCCGAAAAGCCGAAGAAATTTCTGGCCGACGCCAACCTGACCCGGCTCGGCTATTTCAATGACCAGAAAGCCAAGGTTTTCCAGGATCTTAAGGGAATAGGCCGGGCGCTGGGCATGCCGACCTCGGTACTGGTCGACGGCCAGGGCTGCGAGATCGGTACCATCGCCGGTCCCGCCGAATGGGACAGCGCGGACGCGGTGAAGCTGATCGAGGCCGCGGTGAAGCCGCAGGCGGCGGGGTTTTAGTTAGGACCGGTCATTCCGGGGCGATGCGAAGCATCGAACTCGGAATGACGGTGAGGCAGTTAAGCCGCGATGTTGATATTGCTGCCGACGCCGGGGCCGGCATTGGCAAGGGAGAGCGTCTGCTGGGCGGAACCGAGCAGGGTTTCCACCGCGGATTTCTGTGCATCCAGGTTGGATTTCAGCACCGACGTCGCGACCTGCGACTGCACCGCGCTCTGCTGATTGGCCAAGGCGGCCATCACCAAACTCATATCCATACGCAAACACCCCAACGTCCCGTGCCGCTAACCTAGGCGATGAAGGTTAACGAGGGGTGGAGATTGCCTGGCTCGTCATGCGCGGGCTTGACCCGCCTGCGGGGCCGAAGCCCCTTCGGCGCGGCGAAGGCCCGCGCATCCATCGTCCGCGTCAGCGGACGTAGAAAAAACTCTTGATGGATGGATTGCCGGGTCAAGCCCGGCAATGACGACCCATTACCGCGTCGGGACCGGCTTGGCGCCGCGGTAGTCGTAGAAGCCGCGCTGGGTTTTGCGCCCCAACCAGCCGGCCTCGACATATTTCACCAAGAGCGGGCAGGGCCGGTATTTCGAGTTGGCCAGCCCCTCATGCAGCACCTGCATGATCGACAGGCACGTATCGAGGCCAATGAAATCGGCGAGCTCCAGCGGGCCCATCGGATGGTGCGCACCGAGCTTCATCGCGGCATCGATCGCCTCGACGTTTCCGACGCCTTCATAGAGCGTGTAGATCGCCTCGTTGATCATCGGCAGCAGAATGCGGTTGACGATGAAGGCGGGGAAATCCTCGGAGACGGCGATCTGCTTGCCGAGCTTGTTGACGAATTCCTTGGCGGACTCGAAGGTCGAATCGTCGGTGGCGATGCCGCGGATCAGCTCGACCAGTTCCATCAGCGGCACCGGATTCATGAAATGAATGCCGATGAAGCGCTCGGGGCGGTCGGTGGTGGCAGCTAACCGCGTGATCGAGATCGACGAGGTGTTGGACGCGATCAGGGCCTCGGGCTTGAGGACCGCGCAGAGATCGTGAAACAGCTTGCGCTTGACCTCTTCCTTCTCGACCGCGGTCTCAATCACGAGGTCGCAATCGGAAAGCCCGTCGAGCGTCTCGGTCAGCTTGATGCGGTCGAGCGCCTTGGTCTTGTCGTCCTCGCTGATCGCCTTCTTGGCGACCTGCCGCGTCAGATTGCCGTTGATGGTCGCCATGCCGGATTTCAGCCGGTCGGCGGAGACGTCGTTGAGCACCACGTCGAAGCCGGCCAAGGCCGCAACGTGCGCGATGCCGTTGCCCATCTGGCCCGAGCCGATCACGCCGACCTTCTTGATCATCGCCATCTTGTCATCCACCGGAACGGCGCGCACATCGCGCCTGCCCATCCCCAGATAATATATAGAACACCGGCCGGAGTTCGCCCATCCGGCCGCTGTCCTTAACGTTACTTCCCGAGCTTGCCCAACGCTTCGGTCAGTTCGGGTACCGCCTGGTAGAGGTCCGCGACCAGGCCGTAATCGGCGACCTGGAAGATCGGCGCGTCCTCATCCTTGTTGATGGCGACGATCACCTTGGAATCCTTCATGCCGGCGAGATGCTGGATCGCACCGGAAATGCCGACCGCGACATAAAGCTCCGGCGCCACCACCTTGCCGGTCTGGCCGACCTGCCAGTCGTTCGGGGCATAGCCGGCGTCGACCGCGGCACGCGAGGCGCCGACACCGGCGCCGAGCTTGTCGGCGAGCGGCTCGATATATTTGGCGAAATTCTCGCGGCTCTGCATGGCGCGGCCGCCGGAGACAATGATCTTCGCCGAGGTGAGTTCCGGACGATCGCTCTTGGCGACCTCTTCACCGACGAAGCTGGAGAGACCGGGATCGGCGGCGGAGGCCGCGTTCTCGACTGGAGCTGCGGCATCGCCGGCCGCGGTCGCCTGGAAGGTCGAGGTGCGCACCGTGATCACCTTCTTGGCGTCCTTCGACTTCACGGTCTGGATGGCGTTGCCGGCATAGATCGGCCGCTCGAAAGTGTCGGGCGCAACCACCTTGATGATCTCGGAGACCTGCATGACGTCGAGCAGGGCTGCCACGCGCGGCATCACGTTCTTGAAGCGCGAGGTCGCCGGCGCGACGAAGGCGTCGTAGGCAGGCGCCAGCGCCACGATCAGCGCGGCGAGCGGCTCGGCGAGGTCGTGCTCGTAAGCCGCATCTTCCGCGACCAGCACCTTCTTCACGCCGATGAGCTTGGCAGCAGCCCCGGCCGCAGCCTTGGTGCCCTGGCCGCCGCCGGCGACCAGCACATGCACCTCGCCACCGAGCTGCGAAGCCGCGGTCAGCGCCTTGTTGGTGACGTCCTTCAGGGTTTCGTGGTCGTGTTCGGCAATCAACAACGTCGTCATCTCAGAGAACCCCGGCTTCGTTCTTCAGCTTGGACACGAGTTCAGCGACGTCCTTGACCTTGACGCCGCCCTTGCGGCCCGGCGGTTCCGATGTCTTGAGAATTTCGAGACGGGAGGTCGCGTCAACGCCGTAGTCGGCGACGCTCTTGTCCGCGATCGGCTTCTTCTTCGCCTTCATGATGTTGGGCAGCGAGGCATAGCGCGGCTCGTTGAGCCGCAGGTCAGTAGTTACGATCGCCGGCCCCTTCAGTTTCACGGTCTGCAGGCCGCCATCGACCTCGCGCGTCACCTTGAAATCGGAACCGTCGACCTCGAGCTTGGAGGCGAACGTCGCCTGCGACCAGCCGAGCAACGCCGCCAGCATCTGGCCGGTCTGGTTCGAGTCATCGTCGATCGCCTGCTTGCCGAGAATGATCAGGCCAGGCTTCTCCTCGTCGGCGATCGCCTTCAGGATCTTCGCAACCGCCAGCGGCTCGACATTGCCTTCGGCTTTGACGAGAATCCCGCGGTCGGCGCCCATGGCGAGACCGGTGCGGATGGTTTCCGAGGCCTGCGCCGGCCCGATCGAGACCACCACGACCTCGGTCGCCTTGCCGGCTTCCTTCAGCCGCAACGCTTCCTCGACGGCGATTTCGTCGAAGGGATTCATCGACATCTTGACATTGGCCAGTTCTACGCCCGACCCGTCGCTCTTGACGCGGACCTTGACGTTGTAGTCGACGACCCGCTTCACCGGCACCAGAACCTTCATCGATCCTCTTTCGCTTGATTTTTTGGGATTTGAGTGCTTCGGCGCGGAACCTAGAGCGCCCGTCCCCCCCGGTCAACGCGCGTGGAGGCCAAAATTGGCTTTGCCGGCCAATCTTGGCGGTTTGCTTAGCGGTTTTGGCCGGGTACCCAAAGCACGTCGCCGGCGCCATTATTATTCGCCGCGCGGCTCGCCACGAACAAAAAGTCCGATAGCCGATTCACATATTGTATCGCGGCTTCGGAGACCGGCTCGTCCGGCCTGGCGGCGAGTTCCACCATCATCCGTTCCGCGCGGCGGCAAATGGTGCGGGCGAGATGGAGATAGGCGGCGGCGGGCGTGCCGCCGGGCAGCACGAAGGACGTCAAAGGCGCGAGCTTCTCGTTCAGGCTGTCGATGTCGCGCTCCAGCCGCTCGACCTGGCTCGACAGCACCCGCAAGCGTTCCGCCTTGCCCTCGCGCTGGGGCACGGCGAGGTCGGCGCCGAGATCGAACAGGTCGTTCTGGATCAGGCCGAGCATCGCATCGAGCGCGCGCGCCTCGTTCAGATGCACCCGCACCACACCGATCGCGGCATTGGTCTCGTCCACGGTTCCATAGGCGGCGACGCGCAGATCGTATTTCGGACGGCGCTCGCCGGAGCCCAGCGCCGTGGTGCCGTCATCGCCGGTCCGCGTATAGATGCGATTGAGCACGACCATGTTGGTCCCCTTATCGATTGAGCATGCTCTATCAGCGCCCCATGACCCAGAGCGCGAACATGGTGATGATGATCGCGACGAACTGCAGCAGCACGCGCAGCCGCATCAGCTTCTGCGACGTGTTCGGCGAGCCGCCCCGCATCATGTTGACGAGCCCCATCAGCAGCACCAAAGCGACAGCGGCAACCGCGACGGGAAGGATGAATTTGCTCAGGAAAGTGGCCATCGCCGCTACATAACATCGCTGCCGCCGCTCCGCCATCGCGCGAGGTGCAGTTTTACGCAGACGAACCGGCTTTCCGTCCCGTATGATCAGATGGTAAATCGGTGAGCCGCTCCGTCCGCCGCGCAAGGTGACCCGTGAGGTTCGTACGCATCATCTTCGACATCTGCCTGGATGCGTTCTACACCTTCCTCGCCGACGACGGCTGGGCGATCGCCAGCCATATCGCGCTGTCGACCTTGATGGCGCTGTTTCCGTTTCTGATCGTGATCACCTCGCTGGCGGGCTTCTTCGGCTCCAAGGAGCTGGCCGACCAGGCGGCTTCGCTGCTGTTGCAGACCTGGCCGCCGCAGGTCGCGGAGACCATATCCGGACAAATCCATCAGGTGCTGACCACGACCCGCTCCGACGCGCTGACCGTTGGCGCGCTGCTCGCGGTGTACTTTGCCTCCAACGGCGTCGAGGCGCTGCGGGTCGCCCTCAATCGCGCCTATGCCGTGGTCGAGCCGCGGCGCTGGTATTGGCTGAGACTGGAATCAATCGGCTACACACTGGTTGCGGCCGTGACATCGCTTGCGATGGCGTTCCTGATCGTGCTCGGGCCACTCATCATCGAGGCGGTGCGGCTCTATCTGCCGCTGACCGTCGATGCCAACGAGCGCTTCCTGCACCTTTCGCGTTACGGCATTACCATCGGGGCGCTGGTTGTCGCGCTGTTCATCCTGCACGCCTGGCTTCCGGCCGGACGCCGCGGCTTCCTGCAGATCCTGCCCGGCATCGTCTTCACCATGGTGGCGTCGCTGATCTCGGGCATTGCCTTCGGGCAATATCTGGCGCGCTTCGCCGACCGCTACGTCACCATGTATGCGGGGCTCGCGTCGGTCATCATCGCGCTGGTGTTTCTGTATTTCATCGCCGCGATCTTCGTCTATGGCGGCGAGCTGAACGCGGCGATCATCAAGTCGCGGCTGCCGCGCGGCGTGTCGCTTCAAGCAGCGCAGTCGCTAGAGCCCGCGGAGACACAGGCTTGAGCAAAAAGGCGTCGGCGCCGGCGACGCGCGAGGCCATCTCGTCCTCGCCGCGGCCGGACACGCCGATGATCGGGATGCAGCCGAGCGGGGGCGAAAGCGTGCGGATCCGCCGGATCGCCTCGACGCCGTCGATCCCCGGCAGCACCATGTCCATCAGCACGGCGTCGAAGCCGCCCTGCTCGATCCGCTCGGTGGCGGCCTCGCCGCGGCCGATGAACTCGGCCTGGTGACCGAGTTCGCTCAGGATGGTATTGAGCACGACGCGGCCGAACGGATTGTCTTCGACGCCAAGGATGCGCAAGGGCGCAATCGGAGTCATCGCATAACCGTCGCCCGCTCCCGCGTCCGTCGCATCCGCCGTCTCCAGCATCACCGTCAGCGTGAAGGTGGTGCCGCCGCCGCGGCGTGGCGCCACCGCGACGTCGCCGCCCATCATGCGCGCGAGCTGCTTGACCGAGGACAGCCCCAGCCCCGCGCCGCCATAGCGCGAGGCGATCGAGACATTGGCCTGCGAGAACGGACGGAACAGGCGCTTGATCTCCGGCAAGGAGAGGCCGATGCCGCTGTCGGAAACCGAAAAGCTCACACCGACCCTGTTCTTGCTCTTGCTGTTGCCTTTGGGTCCGCGCACCGGCGCGGCCGACAGCGCCACGACGCCGCTGTCGGTGAATTTCACCGCATTGTCGATCAGGTTCTCCAGCGCCGCGCGCAGCCGCACGGCATCGCCGATCACGAGCGCGGGCAGCGCGCCGGAGATGTCGATCCCGGCATGCAATCCCTTCGCCGCCGCGCGGCCGGCGAGCGAATCGCCGGCGTTGCGTGCGAGCGCCCGCAGGTCGAACAAATCCTCGCGCAAGCCCGCCGGGACTTTCCGGTCCCTGGCGGCGTCGACGAACAAAGTCGCAAGGCTCGCCAGATGCTCGGCGCCGGCCTTGATGGTGTCGACCCAGCGCCGCTCGCGCTCGCCGAGCTCGGAGGTGGCGAGGAGATCGCTGATGGCGAGGATGCCGGTGAGCGGCGTACGCACCTCATGGGCGAACACGGCGAGGGCCGCCTCGACCACGCCGGTTGCCGAAGCTCCCTTATGCACCTTGACCGCATTAGCGCTGGACTTGCGCGCTTTCGCCGATCGCTTCTTCGCCGCGCCTTTCGTGCGCTGGGTGCGCGATTTTACCGCCATGATACTCCCGGCCCCCGCCATCACCAGCATCGCATGGCGTGGCTACCGGTGTCACGGAGAGCTTCGGCCGGCATCCAAAGAAACCCAGGAAAAGCCGAATTGCCTGCGGATATCGCTCGCCTGGGCGCCGGAAGCGCGCAATTCGCGCAAGCCGGTCGAGCCGGTCGATTTGGAAAGCTTATGTCCGGCCTCGTCGCGAATCAGTTGGTGATGGCGATAGACCGGCGCCGGCAGACCGAGCAGATGCTGCAGCAACCTGTGCACGCTGGTGGCGTGAAACAGGTCCTCGCCGCGCACCACATGGGTCGCGCCCTGCAGAGCATCGTCGATCACGACCGAAAGGTGATAGCTGGTCGGCGTCTCCTTGCGCGCCAGAATCACGTCGCCCCAGGCGCGCGGGCGGGCCGCGATTTGGCCACTTTCACCATCGGGACCTCTGCCCTCCTCGATCCAGGCAAGGTCGCCGGCGCGCGCAACGGCCGCTTCCATGTCGAGCCGCAGCGCATAGGGCGCGCCCGATTCGATTTGGCGCGTACGCTCCTCCGGCGAGAGCAGTTTGACGTTTCCGGGATAAAGCGCCACACCGTCGGGATCACGCGGCCACGCCCCTTTCGCTTCCCGTTGCGCCACCAGCCTTGCGATCTCGGCGCGACTCTCAAAACTCGGATAGACCAGGCCCAGCGCCGACAGCTTCTCCAGCGCGCGGCGGTATTCGCCGATATGCTCCGACTGACGCCGCACCGGCGTTTCCCAGCTCAGGCCGAGCCATGCCAGATCCTGGTAGATCGCCGCCTCGAACTCCGGCCTGCAGCGGGCCGGGTCGATATCCTCGATGCGCAGCAGGAACCGCCCGCCGCTGTTCCGCGCCAGGTCGAAATTGAGCAGCGCCGAATAGGCATGGCCGAGATGAAGGTGGCCGTTCGGGCTGGGAGCAAAGCGGAAGACGGGCGGCATGACCAGCAATACTTGTCATTGCCGGGCTTGACCCGCCTGCGGGGCCGAAGCCGTGTAAACGACTCCGAAATCAGATATCCCTTCGGCGCGGCGTAGGCCCGGCAATCCATCCTTGAAGACTCTGTTACGAAGCAGATGGATGCGCGGGTCAAGCCCGCGCATGACGAGTGAGTTAATGACCGTCCACCTCAACACCCAGGCCGACCTCGAAGACGCCATCGGCGTGCTGGTCAGGCAGGACCCGCGGCTGAAACCGGTCCTGGAACGCGCGGGCATGCCGGCCATCAGGCGGCGCGAGCCGGGCTTTGTCGGCCTCGCCCACATCATCTGCGGCCAGCAGCTTTCCACCGCCAGCGCCGGCGCGATCTGGGACCGGCTCAGCAAGGCCTTCGATCCCTTCGACCAGCACGCCGTGCGCCGCGCCCGCGCCGACCGGCTCGGGCGGCTCGGCCTGTCGGCCGCCAAGATCAAGACGCTGAAGTTTCTCGCGCGCGAGCTGTCCAATGACCGCTTCAACTTCGACCTGCTGGCCGAAGAGGAAGCCGACGCCGCGCATCATGCGCTCACCTCGCTGCACGGCATCGGCCCATGGACGGCGGACGTGTATCTGTTGTTCTGCCTCGGCCATGGCGATGCCTGGCCGGCCGGCGATCTCGCCGTGCAGGAAGCGGTCAAGATCGGGCTTGGATTGAAGGAGCGGCCGACCGCGAAACAGATGGCGCCGCTCGCCGAGCCGTGGCGGCCGCTACGCGGCGCGGCCGCGCATCTGTGGTGGAGCTATTACCGCGCGATCAAGCAACGCGAAGGCGTGATCGGCAAGACCGATTGATCACCAAACTTCACGACTGCGTCAGAACGGGCCACGGTCATGCTACCGCTGCCGGGTTTCGTAGACACATCATTAGCGGTCTCGACCAAGCATTTCCAAGAGGAACGTTACGTGCTCGAATTTGGCGAATTTCAGCTGACCCGCAAAAGTGGCGACCACACCGTGACGCCGAACGCGAGGAGTGCGCCGGGCGAAAGCGGCGTTTCGGTCGCACGCGTCAAATTTGATGAGCCTGCTCACTTTAGCGCCAAGTCGCGCCAGCATCTGGTCTTCCTCCAACTCTCGCCCCGTCTACGGCTTGAATGCAACATCGCCGGACGCAGCCTGCAGCATGAGACCTTCACCGGATCGCTGGCGATCTGCCCGGCCGGCGTCGACTGTTCGGTGACATCGGATGCAGGCGCGGATGCGCTCATGCTTGCCGTCGACCCGAGCCAGCTCTCGCTGGCGGCCGCCGAAGATTCTGCGATCGAGGCGCAATTGATCGAACGGATGTCGGGTTACGATCGTAATCTGCAGTCGACTGCCGCTGCGCTCGCCTCACAAAGCGCGCAGAACTATCCTGAGGGACCGCTTGCGTGGAACGAGACGGCGTATGGCTTCGTCAACGGGCTGGTCTCGCGCCACACCTCGGTGCCGCCGAGGCCGCCGCGCGGCCGGCTCGGCGGGCAGACGCTGCAGAAAATCCGCGAGTACATTCAGGCGCATCTCGACCAGCCGATCGAGGTCACTGATCTCGCTGATCTCGCCGGCCGCAGCGCCTTTCACTTCACGCGCGTGTTTGCCCGGTCCGTCGGCATGACGCCCTATCGCTATGTCGTGCATCTGCGCCTGCAGGCAGCGCTGCGGCGTGTGCGCAAGGGGCGGATGAGTCTCGCCGAGATCGCCGCCGATACCGGCTTTGCCGACCAGAGCCATTTGTCGCGCTGGATTCGCCGCGTCCACGGCGTGGCGCTGTCCGAGCTCGCCTGACTTTCAAAACCGCAAGAATCTTCACGAACGATCCGGCACGTTTTCGTAGATCGAATCCAGCGCGCGAGACTCTCCTCGCGCTGTTCGAAAACGGAGCGCATCATGACCGATCTGATCATCACACCGGAAGCCACGAGCCTCGCGCGCGAATTGCCCGGGCTCGTCTCCATGCCGGGCGACTCTCGCTACGCAGCCGCAACGGCAACCTGGGCGAAGCAGAACGGCGTCCGGCCAGCCGCGATCGTTCACTGTCAAGCCGCGGACGACGTGCAGGCGGCGATCCGCGTCGCGCGCCGGCGTGGCCTTCCGCTCTCAGTGCGCGGCGGCGGCCATGATTGGGCGGGTCGCGCGCTGTGCGACGGCCTCGTCATCGATCTCAGCCCGATGCGCGGCGTCACCATCGCCGCCGACCGCCGCTCGGCGTTGATCGCGGGCGGCGCGCGCATCTCGGACATCGCCGCCGTCACCGATCCGCTGCATCTCGCTGCCGCCGCCGGTTCGGCCGGTTGCGTCGGCATGACCGGTCTGACGCTCGGTGGCGGCTATGGCCCGCTGATTGGGCGCTTTGGGCTCGCGCTCGACAATATGATGGAAGCAGAGGTCGTGCTCGCGGATGGCCGGATCGTCACCGCCAGTCCCGAACAGAACGCGGAACTGTTCTGGGCGTTGCGCGGCGGCGGCGGCAATTTCGGCGTGGTGACGGCGATGCGGCACCATCTGCATCATCTGCCAAGCGTGCATGCCGGGCTGCTGGTCTATCCGTTCGCCGAAGCGAACGACGTGATGGCGCGTTGCGCCGACATCGCGGCAACCATGCCGGATGAATTTTCGGTTCAGATCGGGATCGCTGGCTCCGCAGACGGCTTTGCGGTCCTGATCGCGCCGACCTGGTGCGGCGCGCCGGAACAAGGCGAAGCGCGGCTGGCGCCGTTCCTCAAGCTCGGCACGCTGCTCGCCGGCACCATCGAACGAAAATCCCATGGCGCACTGCTGTCCACCTTCGACGCCCATATCGTCAACGGCCTGCGCGTCATCGGCGATTCCTGCTGGCTGCCGGCCTTCGACCGGAATGCGGCCGACGCTTTCAACCGCGCCATCGGGAACGCGCCGTCCGCCGGCTGCGCGCTGTTCACCCACGACTTCAAGGGCGCCGCGACGCGGGTCGCACCGGATGCCACCGCGTTCGGCTTTCGCAGCGAGCATGTGCTGATCGAGATCATGGCGATATTTCCGGACAGGGGAAGCGAGGAGGACGAGCAGGTGCATCGCGAGTGGGTTCGCAGCACCCGCGAAGCTTTCAAGAAGGCGCTGCCCGGCGGCTACCCGAACTTTCTCGGCCGGGACGAGCCCGCGCGCGCCGCGGTGAGCTATGGCCCGAACGCCGATCGGCTGATCCGCGCCAAGCACCGCTACGATCCCGACAATATCTTTTCCTCGGCTATCCCGCTGCCGCGCGCCTTCGAGTGAAGGATCAAACCGATGTTCATCTGTCTTCTTGGGCTGTTTTTCAGCCCCGCGGCACGGCTTCATCTGACCGTCATGATTAACCGTTTGCGACCCTTGAAGCGAACGCTGTTTCAAACTTTGTTGCTGTTGCCAAGCGGCGGCGGGCCGACGCAAAGATCGCGGTATCGAACGCGCCGGGACCCGACATGCAAGCCACCGATTTTGTCGTCGCCAGGAACGACTTCCAGCAATGCAAGGTGGTCACCACGCAACTGCCGGACAGGTTGCCCGCCGAATCCTTGCTGGTGAAGGTCGATCGCTTCGCCTTCACTGCCAACAACGTCACCTATGCGACATTGGGCGACGAGCTGAAATACTGGCAGCTGTTTCCGGCGCCGAAGGACTTCGGCAACATCCCGGTGTGGGGCTTTGGCGATGTCATTGGCTCGACCCATCCGGCGGTCGCCGAGGGGGAGCGGCTGTTCGGCTATTTCCCGATGGCGACGCATCTCGTCATCGAGGCCGGCGACGTGAACAAGCGCGGCCTGCGCGATGCCGCCGCGCATCGCCAGGGCGTGTCGCCGGTTTATAATTCCTGTGCGAGGGTCGGCGGCGACCCCGCCTTCGCTGGCCGCAACGGCGATTATGAGGCGCTGGTGCGGCCGCTCTTCATGCTGTCGTTCCTCGTCGATGATTTCCTTGCCGAGAATGATTTCTTTGGTGCCGCGAGCGTGATGCTGTCGTCCGCTTCCAGCAAGACCGCGATCGGGCTCGCGCATCTCCTGCACCACTTGCGCAAGAAGGTCCGCGTGATCGGCCTGACGTCGGCGGGCAATGCCGGCTTTGTCGCCTCATTCGGCTGCTATGACGAGATCGTCAGCTACGACCGCATCGCCTCCCTGCCGGCCAACATGCCGGTGGCGCTGGTCGACATGGCCGGCAACAGCGAGTTGCGCGCAAAACTGCACCACCATTTCGGCGCGCAGATGAAATATTCCGGCCGGATCGGGCTCACGCATCGCGATACCGCTGCCGATGAACCGGCGCTGCCCGGCGCCAAGCCAAAATGGTTCTTCGCGCCCGACCAGATCCGCAAGCGCGCAAAGGAATGGGGACCGGGCGGCTTGGACGCGCGCTTCGTCCCGGCGTGGACCGGCTTTTCTGCAACCCTCGAGCAATGGCTGAAGGTGGTCGAAGGCCGCGGGCCGGAGGCGGTCAGGCAGGTTTACCTCGATACGCTGCAGGGACGTATTCCGCCTGATCAGGGCCACATGCTCTTACTGGCCGGATAGCCGCTTTCTGCGCGCGCCCGATCGGTATAGCCTCGCAATCGGGAGAGGCCGCGAGAGACGGCCGGTGACGAGGCTTTGAATGCTCGACAAGACCGACGATATTGCCGTTTCCGCGGAAAGCTGGCTGGTGCAATTCGAAGCCGCGCTCGTCGAGGGCGATGAGGCGGCGCTGAAGGGCCTGTTCCATGCGGAGAGCTATTGGCGCGACGTGCTGGCGCTAAGCTGGAACCTGCAGACCCTCAACGGCGCAGATGCGATCCTGAAGGAGCTGCCCGCGCTCGCCCGCTGCGCCGCGCCGAAGAACTTTGCGATCGATCCCGATCGCGCCGCGCCGCGCCGGGTGACCCGCGCCGGCACATCTTCGATCGAGGCGATCTTCAAATTCGAGACCGCCGTCGGACGCGGCCACGGCATCCTCCGGCTGATCCCGGATGCCGCGGACGGCAACCGGCCGAAGGCCTGGACGCTGCTCACGACGCTGGAGGAATTGAAGGGTTTTGAAGAGGAGCAAGGCAACACGCGGCCGCGCGGAAAAGCCTATTCGCGCGATTTTCGCGGGCCGAACTGGCTCGACCTGCGCAAGGCGTCCGGTGAATACGCCGACCGCGATCCGACCGTGCTCGTGGTCGGCGGCGGACAGGCCGGGCTTGCGATCGCCGCGCGGCTGAAACAGCTCAAGATCGACACGCTGATCATCGACCGCGAGGCGCGCGTCGGCGACAACTGGCGCAAGCGCTACCATGCGCTGACCTTGCACAACCAGGTGCAGGTCAATCACATGCCCTACATGCCGTTTCCGCCGAACTGGCCGGTCTATATCCCCAAGGACAAACTCGCCAACTGGTTCGAAGCTTATGTCGATGCGATGGAGCTGAATTTCTGGACCGGCACCGAGTTCGTCAGCGGCGCCCATGACGAAGCGCAGGGCCACTGGAATGTCGAGCTTCGTCGCGACGGCACCACGCGGAAAATGCAGCCGCGCCACATCGTGATGGCGACCGGCGTCAGCGGCATCCCGAATTTGCCCGCTATCCCGTCATTGAAAAACTTCACCGGCCCGGTCGTGCATTCCAGCCGCTATGACGACGGCGAAAACTTTGGCGGCAAGCGCGCGCTGGTGATCGGCACCGGCAACAGCGGCCACGACATCGCGCAGGACCTCTATTCGAGCGGCGCCGAGGTCACACTGGTGCAGCGCTCCCCGACCCTGATCACCAATATCGAACCGTCAGCGCAGCTCGCCTATTCCGCCTACAACGAGGGCACGCTGGAGGATAACGACCTGATCGCGACTTCGATGCCGCTCAAGCTGGCGCGGTGCAGCCATCAGATGATCACCGAGCAGTCCAAAAAGCTCGACGGGCCGTTGCTGGAGGGCTTAGCGCGGATCGGCTTCAAGCTCGATTACGGCGAGGACGACACCGGCTGGCAGTTCAAGTACCTCACCCGCGGCGGCGGCTATTATTTCAATGTCGGCTGCGCCGACCTCGTCGCCAGCGGCGCGATCAAGCTGAAGCAGTTTTCAGACATCGAGACCTTCGTTGCCGAAGGCGCGAAGATGAAGAGCGGCGAGACGCTGCCGGCCGACCTCATCGTGCTCGCGACCGGCTACCGGCCGCAGGAGGAGCTGGTGCGCAAGCTGTTCGGCGACGCCGTCACGCAACGCGTCGGCCCGATCTGGGGTTTTGGCGACGGCCAGGAGCTGCGCAACATGTATATGCGCACGCCGCAAGCCGGCCTGTACTTCATCGCCGGCAGCCTCGCGCAATGTCGCATCAATTCGCGCTATCTCGCGCTGCAGATCAAGGCGATCGAGGAAGGGTTACTGGGGCGCAGAAAATAATAACGGTCATTCCGGGGCGCCCGAAGGGCGAACTATGGTGCGCAGTTGCGCACCTGAGAATCTCGAGATTCCGGTTCGACGCTGACGCGTCGCCCCGGAATGACATGGGGAGAAACGCACATGAAAAACATCCTCGGCACCGGCGAGCATCGCTACCGCGTGGTGGAGAACTGGGCGAAACTGCCGGACGGCTGGCAGCTCACCGACGCTGCGTCCGTCGCGGTCGACAGCAAGGATCGCATTTACGTCTTCAACCGCGGCGAACATCCGATGATCGTGTTCGACCGCGACGGCAATTTCATCAAAAGCTGGGGCGAAGGGCTGTTCCATCGCGCCCACGGGCTGCACATCGACGCCGACGACAATCTCTATTGCACCGATGACGGCGACCATACCGTGCGCAAATGCACCACCGACGGCAAGGTGCTGCTCACCATCGGCATTCCGAACAAGCCCGCGCCCTATATGAGCGGCGAGCCGTTTCATCGCTGCACCCACACCGCGCTGTCGCCCAAGGGCGATATCTACATCTCCGACGGCTATGGCAATGCCTGCGTGCACAAATACACGCCCGACGGCAAGCTGATCAAAACCTGGGGCGAGCCCGGCACCGATCCCGGCCAGTTCAACATCGTGCACAACATCGCCACCGATGCGGATGGTTTTGTCTATGTCGCCGACCGCGAGAACCACCGCGTGCAGGTGTTCGACGGCAACGGCAAATACGAGACGCAGTGGAACAATCTGCACCGCCCCTGCGCGCTGTGTTGCTGCGGCGGGGCCAAGAATCCGACCTTCATCGTCGGCGAACTCGGCCCGGGCATGTCGGTCAATCTGAAAGTACCCAATCTCGGTCCGCGGCTCTCCATCGTCGATGCAAAAGGAAAGCGCATCGCGCGGCTCGGCGGCGAGCATGGCGCCGGGGTCGAGATCGGCAAATTCCTCGCGCCGCACGGTGTCGCGCTGGATTCGAAGGGCGACATCTATGTCGGCGAGGTCGGCGTCACCAACTGGAAGACGAGCTTTCCCGATACGCCGATGCCGCCGGAAGTGCGCACGAGCCGGTGCCTGCAGAAGCTGGAGAAGATTTGAAGGAGCCGTAGGGTGGGCAAAGGCGCGCTTGCGCCGTGCCCACCATCCGTCCATGCGTATGTTGCAAGATGGTGGGCACGCTTCGCTTTGCCCACCCTACAGCTACGAAGCCAGGACGCGCGGCCCCTACTCCACCTTGATATTCGCCGCCTTGATGATCGGCCACCAGCGCTCGGCTTCCGCCTTCTGGTAGGCGCGGAGCGCCTCCGGCGACTGCTGGTCGATCGGCGTCATCTGGATGCCAAGTTCGGCGAAGCGCTGGCGCACCTGCGGGTTCGACAGCACCTGGGTCATGGTCGCGTTCAGCTTGGCGATGACGTCCTTTGGCGTGCCCTTCGGCACCCAGAGCCCGTACCAGAGCGAGCCGAAGAAGCCGGGCAGCCCCGCTTCATCCGCGGTCGGAATATCGGGCGCGGCAGGCAGCCGCGCGTGGCCGGTGGCCGCGAACGGCTTGACGCTGCCGGTGCCCAGCAGCGCCTTGAAATTCGATGACGGCTCGATCATGAAATCGATCTGGCCGCCGAGCAGGTCCTGCATCGCCGGTCCATTGCCGCGATAGGGCACGAATTCGAACTGGGTGCCGGTCACTTTCTGAAACGAAATGCCGGTGAGATGGCCGGCGGCGCCGACACCGGCAATTCCGACCGAGGCCTTGTCCGGATGATCCCTGAGCCAGGCGATCAAACCTTTGAGATCGTCCGCCGGAAAATCCTTCTTGGCCACGATCAGGAGCGGCTCGCTGCCGATCAGGATGATCGGCTCCAGATCCTTCAACAGATCGAACGGCAGTTTGTAGAGGCCGCCCGTCAGCATATGCGTGGTCGACGTGCCGATCGAGAGCGTATAGCCGTCGGCTGCGGCGCGGACCGCGCGGGTGACGCCGAGCGAGCCCGCCGCACCCCCGACATTCTCGATGATGATCGGCTGCCCCAGAATTGCCCGCATCTTCTCGGCCAGGAACCGCGCCAGCGTGTCGGTGGCGCCTCCCGCCGGAAACGGCACGATCATGGTGACGGCGCGCGTCGGGTAGTCCTCCGCCCGCGCAAGGCCGCCGTATCCGAGCCAGACAAAGGCCGCAATTGCCGCCGCAAACCAACGCCGCATCATCCCCTCCCGCCCTGATTCGTTGCCCTCAAGTGCCCTTCGGATACGCATGGCGCGCAGCAGGTGCTTGCGGGATAAGCTCTTCTAAGCTCTTCACAATCCCGTCACGCTGCATGTAGTATGTCAAGGTGCGCTGCTTCGCAGCCGATATGGGAGTCAGGAGCGTTATTTGAACGCACATGTCTCGCAAGGCGGTTGGCCGGTACTGGTACTAAATGCGGATTTCCGGCCGCTGAGTTATTACCCGCTGTCGCTTTGGTCGTGGCAAGACGCGATCAAGGCGGTGTTCCTCGACCGCGTCAATATCGTCGAGCACTACGATCGCGCGGTACGCAGTCCCACGTTCGAAATCCAGCTTCCCAGCGTCGTTTCGCTAAAATCCTTCGTCAAGCCGACCACCCATCCCGCCTTCACCCGGTTCAACGTCTTCCTGCGCGACCGCTTCATCTGCCAGTACTGCTCGGCGGACGACGACCTCACCTTCGATCACATCATCCCGCGCAGCAAAGGCGGCCAGACCACCTGGGAAAACGTGGTCGCGGCCTGTTCGCCCTGTAACCTGCGCAAGGGCAACATGACGCCGCAGCAGGCCAAGATGTTCCCGAGACAGGCCCCGTTCGCGCCGACCGTGCACCAGCTGCACCGCAACGGCCGGCTGTTCCCGCCGAACTATCTGCACGACAGCTGGCTCGACTATCTCTATTGGGACACCGAGCTGGATCCGTAGGCCCGGCTTTCACGCGAGATAACCGGAAACGCCGTCCCACAACAATTTCAGCGCTGTCACCACGAGCAAGCCGTAGCAGACCCGATAAATCTGACGCTGGTCCAGCGCGCCGTGAAACCGCCAACCCAGCCACACGCCGGCGGGAATGGCGAGCAGGCAAATCGCCATCAATGTCCAGACATCGGCGGTGGGTTTCACCAGCAGCAGCCACGGCACCGCCTTGGTCGCGTTGCCGACGGTGAAGAACAGACTGGTTGTTCCCGCGTAGATTTCCTTGCTGAGGCCGAGCGGCAGCAGATACATCGCAAGCGGCGGACCGCCCGAATGCGCCACCATGGTGGTGATGCCCGATGCGAGGCCAGCGGTGATTGCCTTGGGCGTCGAACGCGGACGGATCATTGCCTCCGCACCTGCAATAAGCCACAGGCCGACAAAGATCAGGGTCGTCGCCGCCATCACAATCGAGATGGCGCGATGATCGAGGAAGCGGAACAGCAAATAGCCGAAGGCGATGCCGATCACGAAGTCCCGGCAGGAGCCGCACGAGGTCTGGCTTCGACCATGTCGAGGGCTTCCAGTACAGCAGCGCGAACAGATCCATCGCGATGAACAATGGCGCCAGCAGACCGCCGGCGGTGACCGGGTCCATCACGATCGACAGCAGCGGAATGCCGACGATGGAGAAGCCGCCGCCGAACGCCCCCTTCATGAAGCAGATCAGGAATACGCCGGCAAAGGCGATCAGGATCGTGGAAACCGTCAACTCCATGGGCGCCATCATCACATCCTCCCTTGGTTGGAAAGATTGATGAAGCCGCAGACCGCCGCCTCGATCTGGGAACGCACGAGGCCAATGTCCCGCAGTTCTCGGTCGTCGAGCTCACGAAGGCTTGCGATGGCGGAGCGACGGAAGAAATAGCCCGCGATCCCGTCGCAACAGACGCCGATCAGCCGGGAAAATGCGCCAGGTCGCCTCGTGACCACAGGCCGGACGAGGGTCGAAAGCGTTGCAGACATTTTGGGTCTCCAGTGGATGCTCCGGGGCAATGCGACGCCGTCGGCGCAAACGCTCGTTCGAGCGGGCCGCGGGCTCATTGACCGCAGAAAACTTCATGTCTCCCGGTACAATCGGGTTGATGCGGATATAATGTTCCGATACAAATCTCGGTGCAATAGAAACATTGAACTCGGTGCAATAATGTCGAAATCCGAATATCTGAAGCTGGCTGACGCCATCGCCGCGGAGATCGCCAGTGGCACGCTCAAGCCGGGCGAGCGCCTGCCTCCCCAGCGCAATTTTGCCTACGAGCGCAAAATCGCCGTTTCGACGGCAGGCCGCGTCTACGCCGAGCTGTTGCGCCGCGGCCTTGTCGTTGGCGAGGTCGGCAGGGGCACCTTCATCTCGGGCGATGCCAGGCGCGGCGTGGCCGCGCCAAGCGAGCCGCGCGACATCCGGATCGACTTCGAATTCAATTACCCGATGCTTCCTGACCAGACCGCGCTCATCGCAAAAAGCCTGGATGGCCTGGAGAAGCCCGCGGCGCTCGATGCCGCGTTGAGACAGGCGACCAGCGTCGGGACACCGGCGCTCCGGAATGTTGCAGCGGCGTATCTGTCGCAGGGCGGATGGTCACCCGCCTCTGAACAGCTGGTCTTCACCGGCAACGGACGGCAGAGCATCGCCGCCGCGCTCGCCGCGGTCATGCCCTCGGGCGGCCGCTGCGGTGTGGAGGCTTTGACCTATCCCTTCATCAAGGGGATTGCCGCCCGGCTCGGCATTTCGCTGGTGCCGCTGGCGATGGACGAAGGCGGCGTGCGGCCTGACTCGGTGCAGAAGGCGCACCGTGAGGCCCATCTCTCGGCCATCTATATTCAGCCGGCAATCCACAATCCGTTGGGCATGACGATGACTTCGGCGCGCCGGGCCGATCTCGTGCGCGTTGTCGAAAAGCTCGACCTTCCGATCATCGAGGACAACGTCTACGGCTTCCTCGACACCGAGCCGCCGCTTGCCGCACTCGCGCCGGAGTCCTGCATTGTTGTCGACAGTCTCTCCAAGAAGGTTGCGCCGGGCCTGACGGTGGGTTTTATCGTGCCGCCACGGCGCCTGCGTGAAACCGTGATGGCCTCGGTGCGCTCTGGCGGATGGACTGCATCAGGATTTGCGTTTGCGGCCGCGCAGCGGATGATGGGTGACGGCACCGTTGCCGAACTTACAAGACTGAAGCGCATCGATGCGCGTGCGCGTCAGAAACTGGCGGCCGATCGTCTATCGGGCTTCCAAATTCAGACCAACGAAAAATGTTATCATCTGTGGTTGACACTGCCGGCGCACTGGCGCTCGCAGACCTTGGTCGCTGCCGCAGCCAGGCGCGACATTGCATTGACGCCCTCGACGACCTTCGCCGCCACGCCCGGCCATGCGCCGAACGCCGTGAGGCTCGCGTTGGCAGCTCCGACAATGGATCAACTCGACGCCGGTCTGCGCACTCTGGCGGCGATGCTGAATGCGCGGGAGGATGATTTCGATTCGACGGAATGAGCGAGGTGCGGTCGTGATTGCAGCGCTCGTTCGCATCCGAGGCCGTTGGGCAGAGCCGACTGACCGATTGAAGCCGCAACCGCCCGGCCAATCACCACGCGCATTACAATCGTAACGCGGTTTTTCTTCACAACGCACCGAGCCGGTGTACAGAATCCGGTATCCCTCGCGGTGGAGCAATTGAGACAAGAACGCCTGTCCGAAATCCGCATGACGGCTACGATCAGGATATTCCTCGAGCACGTCATCAATCGATCAAGACGAGTCCCAGCCCCTTCCCGCGACCGGAGATCGTTTGAGTTCGACGGAAAATGACAATCTTGTCGCGCCTATTGGCGCTTGTTGCAGTCGCGCTGCTGCCCGCGATCGCGATCCAGGCATACAACGAATTTGACCTGCGCCGCACGCGCCAGGTCGAAGTACAGAATCAGGCGCTCAGCCTGGCCAAGCTCGCCGCCGAAGAGCAGCAGCAGATCGTTCAGGGAATTCGTCAGGTCCTGATTGCCCTGTCGGAACTTCCGACGATAAAGGCAAAGGACACCCAGGCGTGCAATGCAGCCCTCACGGGGATGAAGTCGCGGTTTCCGGCGTTCCTCACTTTGCTGGTTACCGACCAGAATGGCCAACCCTTCTGCTTTACAAACAGCGATCGCAAGCCGGTCAACGTCTCGTCGCGGGCCTACTTTGCGGAGGCGTTGAAGACGCGTGCCTTTACCGTTGGCGAATTCTCCATCGGTCTCTCGGTTCCCGAGAAGGTCATTCAGTTTGCGCTGCCCTTCTACGGAAACGATGGTCAGATAGGCGGCGTCATCATTGCACCTCTCGGGCTGGACTGGCTGGCCGACTACATTGCCCAGATGGGTGTTCCGGCGGGAGACGCGCTGGCCATCACCGATCGCAACGGCACCTACCTTGCCCGCTATCCCGACAACAGCCAGTTTGTCGGCAAGAAGCTGCTTCCTGCCGGCAAGGGAACGCAGCCTGGCCACGGACTTGCGGCAGATCTGGTTGACGTCGATGGCGTCGAGAGAATCGTTGGCTTCTCGGCTCTCGGCCCCGATTCCGGGGGACTTCGTGTCAGCTTCGGCCTCGACAAGACCAGGGCGTTTGCCGAGATCCAGCGTCGCACGCGACACGATGTCCTGATCATCACCCTGAGTGCCCTGATTGTGCTGGTCCTGACGTTGCTCGGCGCCCGGCACTTCGTCCATCACCCGCTCGGACTGTTGGTCGACGCCGCGAACCAATGGCGGCTCGGCGACTATGCCCGCCGCGTGAACATCCGCGACAGGTCGGAAATCGCGGGGGTCGCCGACGCTTTCAATACCATGGCCGATGCGCTGGAACGCCGCGAGCGGGAATTGTCCGACGCGAAGGAGCGGGCTGAGGACGCCGCAGACCGGCTTACAATGGTGTTCGAAAGCACGACCGACAGCGTCGTCATCGTCGACCGCGACTGGTGCATCAGCTTCTTCAACCAAAGGGCCTGGAGGCAGATCGCCGAAGGGCGTGAGCTCATCGGCATGAACCTGCAGGTAGCCTTTCTCGATGACCCCGATGCGGAAGTGCTCGGCCAGCTTAGAGAAGTGATGTCGGACCGCCGTCCGATGTCGTTCGAGGCCTACTGCTCTCATCGCGGTGTCTGGTATGCGGTCAATGCGTTCCCTTCCGGCGAAGGTCTCGCGATCTTCTTTCGAGACGTCACCGAGCACAAGCATGCCGTGGAAGCGCGCCAGCTCATCGAAGAGCAGCTTCATCAGAGCCAGAAAATGGAGTCCGTTGGACAACTCACGGGCGGCGTTGCCCATGACTTCAACAACCTGCTCGCCGTGGTCTCGGCAAACCTCGAGCTCATCGAGGGCATGGCGGACAACGGCAAGGTCCGCCGCTTCGCCGCAACCGCGCGGCGCGCCACCGATCGGGGAGCGAAGCTCACCGCGCAACTTCTCTCCTTCTCCCGCCGGGAAAAAACTCAACCCCAAACTGGTCAACGCCAACGAGCTGATCTCGGAATTCCAGGGGCTGGTCCGTCAAGCCATCGGGGGAGGATGCGAGGTCAGACTGCGGACCGACGAGCGGCTATGGCTGTGCCAGGTCGATCCGTCCCTGCTGGAGACCGCCCTGCTCAATCTGGCGCTAAACGGTCGCGATGCGATGCCGGGTGGCGGCGCGCTCGAGATCGAGACGCGGAACGTCGTCCTCGATGAGGGATCCGTACCCGGGTGCCCGCCCGGACACTATGTAAGGCTGGCCGTCACCGACACCGGCCACGGCATGTCTCCTGGGGTGCGGGATCGGGTTTTTGAGCCCTTCTTCACCACCAAGGAGGTCGGCAAGGGCACCGGCCTCGGTCTCAGCATGGTCTATGGCTTCGTCCGCCAATCCGGCGGGTATGTCACCATCGACAGTGCGCCCGGCGCGGGGACCACGATCGCCCTGTACCTGCCGAAGGCCGCGCAAGAGCCTCATGCCGAGGTGGAAAGCGACCAGAGGCGGGCCATGCCGGGAGGCTCCGAGCGAATTCTCCTGGTCGAGGACAATGAGGATCTCCTGGAAGTCACATCGGCAATGCTGACCACCTTCGGCTATCGGGTTATCTGCGCCCGCAATGGTTCCGAGGCCATCCGGATTCTCGATAGCGGGCAGGAATTTGATCTCCTCTTCAGCGATGTCGTGATGCCGAATGGACCGAATGGCGTCGAGCTTGCCCGCGAAGCGAAGCGACGGAACAGCGAGATCAGGATATTGCTGGCTTCGGGCTACGCGGGAGACGTGCTCGCCTGTCACCGGGCGGTGGACGAGTTTCCAATTATTCATAAGCCCTTTCGCATATCCGAACTGGCCCAATGCCTGCGTTCCGTTCTGCAGGAAGCCGATGGCCAGGCACGAAAACAACGGCTCATCTCAAAGCCACGCCCCGCAAACCGGCAGAATCGCCTTCCGAATTTGAGTTAGCCTGCCCCTCTTTCAGATTTTTGCGTCTTCCGAGCGAAGGCAGCCCGACAAAGCCGATGCGTGGCGCTGGCTTTGCCAAAAAAAGCCTGACAGAACAAATAATCGCGCAATAATTTTCCCGATAAGGGGAGACCGGTATTCATGGACGTCGGGACGTGGCTCAGAAGTCTCGGCCTCAGTCAGTACGAAGCCCTGTTCAGGGAACATGAGATCGAAGCCGACGTGCTGGCGGAGCTGACCGACCAGCATTTGAGCGATCTCGGCATTCCGCCCGGACATCGCGCTAAGCTGCTTCGTGCCATCCGCGCGCTCGCCGGCGAGGCGGAACAGTGCTCCCCGGGCGCGCTCGAGCGGCGGCAACTCACCGTGCTGTTCTGCGACCTGGTCGGCTCGACCGAGCTGACGGCCGGCCTCGACCCCGAGGACATGGCCGACCTGATCCGCGCCTTCCAGGGCGCGGTCGGGGCCGCGGTCGCCCGCTTCGACGGCCACATCGCCAAATGGATGGGCGATGCTGCCATGGTCTATTTCGGCTATCCCCGCGCCCACGAGGACGCCGCCGAACGGGCGGCGCGCGCGGGGCTGGCACTGATCGAGGCGGTTGCGACACTCAGGCGCGAGCATGACGCGAACCTCAAGGTGAGGATCGGCATTTCGACCGGCCTCGTCGTGGTTGGCGACCTGACCGGCGAAGGCGAGGCGCGCCTGCGCGGCCTCGTCGGCGACGCGCCCGATTTCGCCATGAAGCTGCAATCGCTCGCCGAGCCCGACACGATCGCGGTCTCTGAGGCGACGCGGCGGCTGCTCGGCACCACATTCGAGCTGAAGCCGCTCCCCCCGCAGACGTTTGAGGGCGCCGGCGCACCGGCCGCGGCCTGGCTGATCGCGGGGCAGCGCGAGAATGTCAGCCGCTTCGAGGCCTCGCATTCCGAAATGCTGACGCCGTTCGTCGGGCGCGACGACGAGATCGCGCTGCTGCTCGCGCGCTGGCGCCGCGCGGTCAAGGGCGAAGGCCAGGTGGTGATGCTATCCGGCGAAGCAGGCATCGGCAAATCGCGCATCGTCGCGTCCTTGCGCGAACGGATCAGTGGCGAGCGCCACATGGTGCTGCGCTATCAATGTTCGCCGCACCACGTCAACGACGCCTTCTATCCGATCATCGGCCAGGTCTGGCATGTCGCGGGATTCGTGAGCGGCGAGCCTGCCGCCGCGCGCCTCGACAAGCTCGAGAAGATGCTGGCGATCGCGGGCCTGCCGATGCAGGAGATCGCCCCGTTCCACGCCTCGCTGCTGGGAATTGCGACCGGGAATCGCTATCCGCCGCTCGATCTGCCGCCGGCCGAATTGAAGGAACGAACCATCGCCGCGCTGATTGCGCCCGTCGTTGCGCTGGCGAAACTGACGCCGATATTGATGGTGCTGGAAGATGCGCACTGGATCGATCCTACCTCGCTCGATCTCACGATCCGCATGGTGGAGATGGTGCGGCACATGCCGGTGCTGTGGGTGATGACGTTCCGCCCGGAGTTCTCGCCGCCCTGGGCCGGGCGCGAGCATGTGAGCGCCGTCTCGCTCAACCGCCTGGAGCGCGAGGCGTCGGCTGCGATGGTCGATCTGATTGCGGAGGGAAAGCAGCTGCCTGCGGAAGTGCTCGGCCAGATCCTGGCCAAGACCGACGGCGTGCCGCTGTTCATCGAGGAACTGACCAAGAGTGTGCTGGAGTCGGAGCTGCTACGAGAAGAGCCCGACGCCTATGTGCTCGCCTCCGCGCTGACACCGCTCGCGATTCCCTCGAGCTTGCAGGACTCGCTGGCGGCGCGGCTCGACCGGCTGTCGCCGATCAAGGAGATCGCCCAGATCGGCGCTGCGATCGGCCGCGAATTTCCGCACAGCCTGCTGGAAGCGATCGCGCCGATCAAGGGCGCTGTTCTCGACGACGTGCTGCGCCAGCTGGTGGAAGCGGAATTGATCTACCGCCGCGGCGCGCCGCCACAGGTGAGCTATGTGTTCAAGCACGCGCTGGTGCAGGATACGGCCTACGGGTCGATGTTGCGCAGCCGCCGCCAGCGCATCCACGCGCAGATCGCGACCGCGCTGAAGGAGCACGTCACCGAGGAGGAATATGCGCCGGCCACCATCGCCCATCACTTCACCGAGGCGGGCCTCGCCGCGCCGGCCTCGTCGGCCTGGCTCGCCGCCGCCGAGCTCGCGCTGTCGCAGTCGGCGCCGGTTGAAGCCGAGCGTCACGCCGGCGCGGGGCTTGCGCTCGTTTCCGGCATCGCGGAGCCGAGCGAGCGCGATGCGCTCGAACTGGCGCTGCGCGTGGCGCGCGCCAATGCGCTGGTGCCGTTGCGGAGCGTGTCGGCGCCCGAAACCTTTGAGGCGATGATGGCGGCCAAGCGGCTGCTCGACCGCGGCATCGGCACGGATCTGCAGCGCGTCTCCGTCCTGTACGGGCTGTGCGCCGGCACCACATTGTCGGCGCGGCTCAATGAAGCGCTGGGATTTGCCGAGGAGATCATCGAGGTGGCAGAACGGCAGGGCGATCCGACCTATCGGCTGGTCGGTTATCGCCAGCTGGGGACGCTGCAATTCTACCGCGGCGACAACCGCGCGGCGCTCGCAAACCTGCAGAAGGCCGTGACCCATCGCGACGCCCGCCAACAGAAGGCCCTGAGCTACCGGTTTGGATGGGACCAGGGCATCGCCGCGCTGTCATTTGAAGTGCTGGTGCGGCTGTCGCTCGGCCTGCTCGACAGCGCGTCTGACATCAGTGAGCAGGTGCGCGCCGAGATCGCCCATCACGGGCATGCCACGACTTTCGCATCGGGAACATTCTGCGCGATCGCCTGGCCCAAGCTCGTGTTGGGAGACCATGAGGGGCTGGAGCGCGACAGCGCCGAGCTCGCTTCCTTCTGCGCCGAGAGGAAGGTGGAGCAGATCAGGCTGCTTGCGACCCTGCTCGGCGCCTTCGCCCGCGCCATGCGCGGACCGGTCGAGGCCAATATCGCCACGATGCGGCAGGCGCGCATCGCGCTGACGAGGTCCGGCGGCACCACCGGAAACTCGATCATCCTGTCCAGCCTGGCGCAATCGCTGCTGCACGGCGGCGATCTCACGGCTGCCGAGGCCGCGCTCAACGACGGCTTCGCCTTTGTCGAACAATCCGGCGAGCGCTATTGGCTCGCCGATCTGCATCGGCTTTCCGGACAGGTAGCCTTGCGGCGGCCCGATCCGAATCGCGCACGCGCCGAAGCCTGCTTCAAGCAGGCGATCGAGGTCGCACGCGGCCAGGACGCGCGGCTGCTCGAACTGCGCGCGGCAAATGATCTCGGTCAATTGTGGCAGGGACGCAGACCGAACGCCGAGATTCGCGCCTTGGTCGAGCCGGTTCTTGGCCAGATTGAAGGCGGCGCAACCGCTCCGGACGTGCGCAACGCGCGCACATTGCTAGCCGCGCTCGGTTGAGAACGGGTTCTCACGTTTGGCTGTGTCAACAGCACAGAACGGGTGCGCATCGGCGCAGAAATTGCTAAGTTAGAGGGTGAAGGCTGCTTCGGCCGCCGATCGAATTCCGGCGCCGGGCGGCCACAATGCAGCGTCGATGACGCGCGGAAATGCACAGGAGAGTCGCAATGAGCGAGTGGAAAGTACCGCCAGCCTTCCAGCCTCGCCCCGACGATTACGGTTTCGATCTCAACCGCGTGCTTTCGTCCGTCGTCGGATTGCATTCGATCGTGCCCCAGGATGGCTTCACTGCGGAGACGCTGGGCACCGAGCGCGCCGGCAACGGCGTCGTGATCGATGATGGTCTCGTGCTCACCATCGGCTACCTCATCACCGAGGCCGAGACCGTCTGGCTGCATCTCGGCGATAACCGCGTGATGGAAGGCCACGCGCTCGGCTTCGACGCGGTGACCGGCTTCGGCCTGGTGCAGGCGCTCGGCCGCATGAACATCGATCCGCTGCCGATCGGCTCGTCCGCCACGACCAAGATCGGCGACCGCGTCGTGGTCGCCGGCGCCGGCGGACGCACGCGTTCGGTTGCAAGCCAGATCGCCGCCAAGCAGGAGTTCGCCGGCTACTGGGAATATCTGCTCGATGAGGCGATCTTCACCTATCCCGCGCATCCGAACTGGGGCGGCGCCGGGTTGATCTCGAACAATGGCGAGCTGATCGGTATCGGCTCGCTGCAGCTCGAGCGCGAGCGCAGCGGCAAGGCCGAGCATGTCAACATGATCGTGCCGATCGATCTGTTGAAACCCGTGCTCGACGATCTGCGCCGCTTCGGCAGGGTCAACCGGCCGGCGCGGCCCTGGCTCGGCATGTATTCGACCGAGATCGACAACCGTGTGGTGGTGATCGGCATCTCCGGCAACGGGCCGGCGGCCCGCGCGGAACTCAAGGCCGGCGACGTCATCCTCGCCGTGAAGGGCGAGAAGGTCACGAGCCAGTCGGGCTTTTATCGCAAGCTGTGGTCGCTCGGCGCCGCCGGCGTCGACGTGCCGCTGACCGTGCACCATGAAGGCGTCACCTTCGACGTCACGCTGGCCTCCGCCGACCGCGCCAGGCTGTTGAAGGGGCCAAGGCTGCACTAACAAGGCTTCACTAACAAGGCTGCACCAACAAGGCCTCACCAGCTGCACCGAACCGAGAGTAGAGCGATGAGCGAGGCCGTGGTGGACGACATCGTGGCCGTGCTGCCACCGCTCCTGCAATCGCTGGAAGCGCTCACTTTCGTCGCCCGCCATCTGAACCCGCCGGACTTCGGCCGTGTGATGCAGGCGGTCGGGTCGCCGGAGGAATCACTGCAGACGGCGCGCGCGAGCCTCACGGACTGGCCGGAAAATTTCGCCGCGGTGCGGGCATTGCTGGACACCGCCAGCGACGCCGTACTGTCCGCCTTTGTCGGCCTGCGCGAGGTGCAACACGGCCGGGGTGATCTGGTCGCGGCGTTTCGCGCGCTGCGATACGCGCCGCGCGCGCTGGAAGCGCTTTATCCGCTGGCGCAAAAATTCCCGCCGGTCAGCGATTTCTTCCTCGATGCGACCTTGCGCGACAACGAAGATCTGAAGGCGAAGCTCGCGCAGCCGGCGGCTGAAAATACCGGCGTCATGCACGACCACAATGAGCCCGGCAGCCGCGGCGGCTTCTCGCTCTATGTGCCGGAATACTACACGCCCGATCGCGCCTGGCCGCTGGTGATGGCGATGCATGGCGGCAGCGGCAACGGCCGCAATTTCCTGTGGAGCTGGCTGCGTGACGCGCGCAGTTTTGGCGCGATCCTGATTGCGCCGACCGCGACTGGCCCGACCTGGGCCTTGATGGGCAAGGACAACGACACGCCGAACCTCGTGCGCGTGCTCGAGGCGGTACGCGGCCGCTGGAATGTCGATCCGGACCGGATGCTGCTGACCGGCATGAGCGACGGCGGCACCTTTTGCTATGTCAGCGGGCTCGACGGCGCTTCGCCCTTCACCCATCTCGGCCCCGTCGCTTCGACGTTTCACCCGCTGATGGCCGAGATGGCCGACGCCGTCCGCATCTGTGGGCTGCCGATCTTTCTGGTGCACGGAAAACTCGACTGGATGTTTCCGGTGGAAGTCGCGCATCACACCCAGCAAGCGCTGTCAGCCGCCGGCGCCCACGTAACCTACCGCGAGATCGACGATCTCAGCCACGCCTATCCCCGCGAGATCAACGCGGAGATGCTGCAATGGCTGAGTGGTTCGTGATCAGATCATGCCGCCATTGGCGCGCAGCACCTGGCCGTTGATCCAGCCGCCATCCGTGCCAACCAGGAAAGAAACGGTGGAAGCGATGTCTTCCCGCGTGCCGAGACGCTCCAGCGGATTCATCTTGGCAAAGCGGTCGATCAATTCGTCCGACTTGCCGTGGAGGAACAGTTCCGTGCCGACCGGTCCCGGCGCCACCGCGTTGACGGTGATGTTGCGGCCACGCAGCTCCTTCGACAGGATCGGTGTCATGGTCTCGACGGCGGCCTTGGTGGCGGCATAGACGCCATAGCTCTCCGTCTTCAGTCCGACCACGCTGGACGAGAAGTTGACGATGCGCCCGCCGTCGCGCAGGCGGCGTGCGGCTTCACGCAGCGTGTTGAAGGTGCCTTTGAGATTGATCGCGACGTGCTGGTCGAACAGCGCGTCCTCGCTGTCGGCGAACTTGGCGAGCTTCATGATGCCGGCATTGTTGACGAGAACGTCGACGCCGCCGAAGGCGGTTTCCGCCGCGTCGAACATGCGCCGCACCGCGTTGGGGTCGCTGACATCGGCCTGCGCGGTCAGGGCCCGGCCGCCCTTGCCTTCGATTCGTTGCGCCACTGTCTCGGCCGATTTGGCGTCGCCGGCATAATTGACGATGACGGTAAAGCCGTCGGCGGCCAGGCGCTCGGCGACGGCGGCCCCGATGCTGCGGGAAGCGCCGGTAACGATCGCTACCTTGTTGGTTTGTTTGGTCATTCTTGGTCTCCCATGGTTTGGCGGGTGATCCGCTTGATCCGATGGGTGACAGATGGGCTCTTTCATTTCACGGATAATGATGCATTATTTGGCATCAATATCCGGATATAACGAACAATAGATGGATCGGTTTGAGGCGATGCGGGTGTTCACCCGCGTGGTGGAGCGGCGCAGCTTTACGCATGCGGCCGAGGATCTCGGCCTGCCGCGCTCGACCGTCACCGATGCGGTGAAGCAACTCGAGGCGCGGCTTGGCGTCCGACTGCTGGAGCGAACCACCCGGCAGGTCCGCCCTACCCTCGACGGCGAGGCCTATCACCGGCGTTGTCTCGCGCTGATCGCCGATCTCGAGGAAGCCGAAAGCGCGTTCAGCGGCGCCAGGCCGAAAGGGCTGGTGCGGCTGGAAGTGCAGGGCACGCTGGCGCGCCACTTCCTGGCGCCGAACCTGCCGGACTTTTTCGCGCGTTATCCAGACATCGAGCTCAATATGAGCGAGAGCGAGCGCTGGATCGACATGATCCACGAAGGCATCGACTGCGTGCTGCATTTCGGCCATTCGCCCGACATCGACATGATCGAGCGTCAGGTGGTGGTGCTGGAACGGCTGACCTGTGCGGCGCCCGGCTATCTCGAGCGCCACGGCAAGCCGACCGATCCCAAAGCACTCGATGGCCATCGCATGGTCGGACTGCGTTCGCTGACGACCGGCCGGCTGCGGCCGATGGAATTCATGATCGGCGGCAAGCTGCACGAAGTGCCGCTGCCGGCGACGATGTCGGTCAACGGCACTGAAAGCTATCTCGCGGCCGCGCTGCTCGGCTTCGGCCTGGTGCAGATGCCGCGCTTCCACGCGGAAAAGCCACTTGCGGAAGGCACACTGGTACAGGTGCTGCCGAATTATCCGCCGCCTTCAGTGCCGGTGACGCTGCTTTACCCTCGCAACCGCCAGCTCTCGCCGCGCGTGCGCGTCTTCATCGACTGGATGCTGCGCGTTTTCGCGCGGACGTGACACTTTTTCAGGCGGGAACCATCATCGCCTGCCTGCGTTATTGGCCGTCACTGGAGGGTTTTGTAATGCAGACTTTCATCGGAATGATCCTGGGCGCGCTGCTTCTGGCCGGCGGCGTCTATGTCTACGACTCGATGCAGACGTCGAGCGTGGCCAACGGACAGGTCGCACAGGCCAATCGCACCATCGTGAACTGGGACGTTGCTTCAGCCGACTGGGACAGGCTGAAAACCCGCGCCCATGACGATTGGGTCAGGATCTCGTCGAAGTAAGGCCGCTTCGAAGCACTATTGCTTCGAAGCGTACGGGAAGCGCCTTCGCGGCGGCGAAGGCGCTTTTTCTTTGACTAAGTCTTGTTACCCGCCTTCGCCTTCCGCGCGTCGGCGATCACCTGCTCGAACTGATCCATGGTCAGCACGCCCGGCACCCGGAATTTGCCGACGATGAAGGCCGGCGTGCCGCGGAAACCCAGCCCCTCGGCTGTCTGGTTATTGCGCGCGAGCATGCCGTCGATCGCCTTGGCGTTGGTGGCGAGATCCTTCTTGGCGCGGTCGACATCGACGCCGGCGCCTGCCAGCAATTCATCGATACGCGGCTCGGTCAGCTTCGAGCTGACGCCGATCATCGCATCATGCGCCTTGTCGTATTTGCCCTGGTATTTGCAGGCGAGCGCCATGCGCGAAGCAGCCACCGAGACCGGCCCGAGGATCGGCCAGTCCTTCATCACCAGGCGCACCTTGCCGTCATCCTGCACCACCTGGCGCAGCTCTGGCTCGAGCTTGCGGCAATAGGGGCAATTGAAGTCGAACCATTCGACGATGGTGATGTCGCCGTCGGGATTGCCGAACACCGGATTATCGGGGTCGCGCAGCACGGCAGATTCGCTCGGCTCGCCTTGCGCCAGCGCGAGGTTTGGTGCGGCACCTGCGATGGCAGCGCCGCCCAAAAATCCCAGCACGCCGCGGCGGCTGGGTGCCAATCCCGTGAAATCAGGCAAGTTCCGCATATGTCGCCCCGCTTCGGTCCCGGTCAAGTCTACGTCGAGAAATAGGAGATGTTACGCGCCAACATATAGAGTGCCACTGCGATAATGACAGCGGCAAACACGATATTGAGCGCGCCGCGCCGTTCCGACAGATGCCGCGCCGAGCGCGTGCCGGCGAGGCCGCCGGCGATGCCGCCGACGATAAAGAGCGCGGCGAGCCCCCACGACACCAGGCCCGACCAGGCATAGCTCAGCGCCGTGGTGAGGCCGAAGGCCGTGACCGCGACCAGCGACGAGCTGACCGCGTTCATGATCGACATGCCGGTCGCCAGCATCAGCGCCGGCACGATCAGGAAGCCGCCGCCGATGCCGAAGAAGCCGGACAGCGTGCCCGTGCACAATCCGAGGCCGACGATGGCGGGCAGGTTCGACATGTCCATCTTGACGTCGGTGGCGCCGACCCGCGAGCGGCTCTTCAGCATCAGCATCGCGATGACCAGCATCACCAGCGCGAACAGCGCCAGCAGTTTCTGGCCGTCGACCATCTTGCCAAGCAGCGAGCCGCAGAAGGCGCCTATGATGCCGGCCGCGGCGAACATCAGCGCGCAGGACCACACCACCGTGCCGCCGCGCGCATGGTTGGAGAGATTGACCGCGGCATTGGCTGCGACCGCGATCGCGCTGGTGCCGATCGCGACATGCGGCTCGGGCACGCCGACCACATAGACCATCAGCGGCACCGCGAGGATCGAGCCGCCGCCGCCGACAAGACCGAGCGAAAACCCGACCAGCATTCCGGATGCCAGCCCGAGCAGGCTATGCGTGACGGAGATCATCAGATGGGAAGACTTATTTGCACGAGGAGAGCCTATAGAAGAAATTTCTGCCCATGGCCATGCCGGCAGCACAAGGCCGCACTGCACCGGCGCTCAGCGCAGCAGAAGCGTTACCGCCAGCGGCACCAGGATCGAGGTCACCAGCGCGTTCAGGCTCATGGCGATGCCCGAAAACACGCCCGCGATCTCGTCGACCTGGAACGCGCGCGCGGTACCGATGCCGTGCGCTGCCAGGCCCGCGGCAAAGCCACGGGCGCGGAAGTCGGTGATGCGAGCGCGGTTCATCAGCGGCGTCACCACGATCGCGCCCATGATGCCGGTGAGCACCACCGCGATCGCCGTCAGCGACGGATCGGCCCCGAGCAATTCGCTGATGCCCATGGCAACGCCGGCGGTAACCGATTTCGGCGCCAGCGACAGCACTACGCCCCGCGGCAGTCCGAACCATTCTGCCAGTACCACGATCGAGACAATCGCGGTCACCGAGCCAACGACGAGCGCGACCAGCATCGGCAGGATCGAAGCCACCACCAGCTTGCGGTTCTCGTAGAGCGGCACGGCGAGTGCTACCGTCGCCGGTCCCAGCAGGAAATGCACGAATTGCGCGCCGGCAAAATAGGCCGAATAGCTCGTGCCGGTCGCGAGCAGGAACGCCCCGATGATCCAGATCGAATGCAGCACCGGATTGGCGAGCGGATGGCGCTGCGTCGCCAGCGACACAGCGTCGGCGACGGCGTAGACCACCAGGGTGACCGTCAGCCAGAGCAGCGGCGATTGCGAGAGATAGACCCACAGCGAGAACGGATTGTCGTTCACGGCGCGTCTCCCTCGCGGCGGCGCGCCATCAGCCGGCTTGCGAGCAGGAAGGTCGCGACCGTCACCAGCAGGGTCATGACAACCGAGATCGCCAGCGCCGCGACGATGGCGATGCCATGTTCGGCGAGCAAATGGAGCTTTTGCACGACACCGACGCCGGCAGGCACGAACATCAGCGACAGGCTCGCGAGCAGGGCGCGGCTGGCACGCTCCGCGCTACCGTCTTGCAGCGGCCCGCGCGAAAACATGGCAAAGCGGTCGCGCAGCAGCAGGAGCAACAAGAGCACCACGAAGCCGAGAACCGGTCCCGGCATCGGCAGGCCGAGCCCGCGCACGGTCACTTCGCCGATCAACTGACAGATCAGGATGAGGCTGAGGCTCGCAATCATCGAAGGCTCGCACGACAGACCGCCTCATCAAGCGGCAGCCGGCGGGAGCTTGTCAATTCGTGCGCGGCATGATCGCCATCAGCGTCCCGGTCATGGTCGCCACCAGGCTCTCGACGCCATCCGCCAACGCATAGGCCTTGCCCTCGCAGAACGTCAGGGTGCGGCCGGGCTTGACCACGGTCCCGCGAAACTCAAAGCGCTCGCCCTTTGCCGGCGCGAGCAGGTTGGTCTTGAACTCGACCGTCAAAATGTCGGCTCCCGCGGGCATCAAGGTGAAGGCGGCGATGCCACAGGCATTGTCGAGGCCGGCGGTGATGATGCCGGCATGCACAAAACCGTTCTGTTGGGCGAAATCAGGCGAATACCCCATCGCCAGATCGACCTCGCCGGGCTCGATCCGCGCGATCGAGATGCCCAGCGTCTTCATGGCCCGCTGCGCCTCGAAGGTGGCGGTCGCCACACAGCGATAATCCGGATTTTTCGGCTCGAACCGCTTCATGCCGATGTCAGGCGATCGCCGGCTCAGCGGCAACGAGATGTTTTGCTGCAGCCTCGCGGATTATGGGCGCGAACAGCGCTGATTTGCGCGCCTGCCGGTCCATATGCACGCCGGTGATCTCGCATGTCGCGGCGATCTCGCCGGTTTCGGCATTGCGCATCGGGTGCAGGAAGCGGATCGACCTGTCGCGGATTTCCAGCAACGAACTCCTGATCTCGACGAGATCGCCGGCCAGCAGTTCGCGCTTGTAGCTGATGTTCTGCTGCACCGCGGCCATGCCGCGCCCGGATTCGCGCAAATAGGTCGGCGTCAGCCCGAGGCGGGCGAAGAAATTCCAGTTGGCCTCGTCGAATTTTCCGACATACCACATGATGTTCATGTGGCCGACGTGATCGCATTGCCATGGATAGACCGTGCCGCGATAGGTCGCCTCCGACGTCATCGAACGCTCCTGATCTCAGATGTTCCTGCCCTTGATCTTGATACGGTAGCGTATCAGACCGCAGACGGGCTAGCAATACGGTACCGTATCAAGAATCGGTGAGACATGGCCGAAGGCAAAAACGACGTCTGGATCAGGGCCGGCTTCGCCGAGCTGGCGCGGTCGGGCGTCGAGGGGGTGCGGGTCGAGGTGCTGGCCAAGAACCTCGGCGTCACCAAGGGCGGCTTCTACCGCCGCTTCAGGGATCGCGCGGCGCTGCTCTCAGACATGCTGCAGGAATGGAGCGAGGGCCGCATCGCCGCGATCGAACAGCAGGCGAGCCTCGATGGCGAAACCGCGCGCGGACGCCTCAAGGGGCTGATCCGGCTTTATTCGGAACGGATGAACACCGAGGGCATGGCGATCGAGCTCGCGATCCGGCAATGGGCCCGCTCGGACGAGGCGGCGGCGCTGGCAGTTGCCAGTGTCGATGCGGCGCGGCTGAAAAATGTCGGGCAGCTCTATCGTGCAACGGGCCTTCAGGCCGAAGAGGCCGATGCGCAGGCTTTCCTGTTCTATTGCTTCATCTTCGGCCAGAGCCTGTTGTTCCTCGAACGCGGTCCGCGCAAGCGCGCGCAGCTGATCGCAAAGTCGGCCGAGAAGCTGCTCGACGAAGAAGGCTGATGCGGCCGGACGGCGTCGTCCGGCCGCATCGCTGTCAGCCGATCAGGCCGGTCCCTTCAGGTGCTTGTTGCACTCCGAATAATAGCCGCCGCCCTTCTCGATCCACTTCATGCCGCCATTGCCGCCGGTCGCCTTGTTGGCATTGTACTGGTCGACGCAGGTGTGCATGCGGCCCTTGCCGGCGCTCTCCTTGGCGTATTTCGCATCGATCGCGCTCGGGTACACGGCCGGCCCGCTGGGCGCAGCGGCCGGTGCCGCGGCGGGAGTGGCTTCCTTCTTCGCTGCCGTGGTGGCTGCCGGCGCGGGCGCAGGTGCTGGCGCGGCAGGAGCGGCCGCCGCCGGCGCCGCGGCGGGAGTGGCATCCGCAGCGCACTGGGCCTTGCGGAAGTCGTTCCACTTCATGCCGTTGAGCGTGCCGTCCTTCTTGGCAGCCTGGTACTTCGCGCTGCATTCGGTGTTGCTGAGCGCGTTCGCCGGTGCGGTCGCTGCGAACGCAGCAAAACCGGACACCGCTATCGCGCACAATAATTGGGCCTTTATGGTCATCCTTGGTCTCCCTCCTGGGTCTATCTTGGGGACGAGCTAAACGGGGTGCACAGCTTAGCCGAGCCAGGGCGCGCGATCCATTCTCGATGTCAAAATATAGTCGCCGCGAGGGCCGCATTCGGCCGGCTCCATTCATCCGCGGTTCATCATCATGGCGCGAGGTTGGCTCCTTTCTCTCTTCCTCGAGGTACCTCCATGATCACGATCTCCTCCCGCGCAGCCGGCCTTGCGCTTGCGGCTTCGCTCCTGCTTGCAGGCTCGGCCTTCGCGCAGACCACCACGCCCGCGCCGGCCGCCACGCCTGCCCCCGCAGCCAAGACCGCGAAGCCGCACAGCGCCGCCTCGCTCGAATGCTCGAAGGAAGCCGACGCCAAGGGCCTGCATGGCAAGGAGCGCAAGAAATTCCGCTCCGAATGCAAGAAGCAGGCGGCCGACAAGGCAGCGCCGGCGTCGAAGTGATGTCCGATGCCACCCTTCCCTGGAGACCTCCAGGGAAGGGTAAGAACATGCCGCGCAATGCTGCATCGCATTAGCGCATTTGTGCGACTCTGGCGGATTTGTCATAAGGTAGCGTGAGGCAATTCCTTTCGTCCATCGCTGTCACGCTGCCCAGCCGCAACAAGGCGCTGATCGCGCTGGAGACACTCGCGATCGGCACCGCCGGCGGCCTGCTGTTTCTTTGGGCGCATCTTCCGGGCGGGCTGATCTCGGGCGCGATGGCGGCGACCGGCATCGCCGCAATATCTGGCCGCCAGCTCGCGGTGCCGCCGATCATTACCCAGTCGGTGCTGGTCGTGCTCGGGATTTCGCTGGGCTCGGTGGTATCGCGGCAGCTGATCGCCCATGTCAGCGCCTACCCGATCACCATCGCCCTGCTCGCGCTTTCGACCTTCTGCGCGACCTTCGGCTCCAGCCTCTATCTGCAGCGCGTCCATGGCTGGGACCGCACCTCGGCCTTTCTTGCCGGCAGTCCCGGCGCGCTGTCGCAGATCACCATGCTCGCGGTCGAGCGCGGCGCCGACCTGCCGGCGATCGCGGTGGTGCAGACCATGCGCGTCATCATCCTGACCGCGGCGCTGCCGCTGGTGCTGGCGCTGACCGGCGTTGCGCCGTCGACGTCATCCGCGATCACGCTGACCGAGGCGCCGCCGATCCAGCTGGTCGCACTGGTCGCAGCCTCGGTGGCGCTGTCGCTGATCCTGCGCATCCTGAAATTTCCGGCGAGCTGGATGTTCGGTGCGATGATCGCCTCCAGCGTGCTGCATGGGGCCGATCTCGTCGACGGCGGCGTGCCGGCCTGGGTGCGCAGCGTGGCGCTGGTCGGGATCGGCGCCCTGATCGGCAGCCGCTTTGCGCGGATGAAGCCGCGCGTGCTGCTCGGCCATATCAACGCGGCGCTCGGCTCGTTTGCGGTCGCCATCGCCGTTTCCGGCGTCTTTGTCGGGATCATCGTGCTGACCACGCATGTGCGCTTTTCCGACGTGGTCGTCGCCTTTGCGCCGGGCGCGATGGACGCCATGCTGGCGCTGGCGCTGACGCTGCACATCGATCCGATCTTTGTCGGCGCGCATCATCTGTCGCGGTTCGTGTTCGTGACCATTGCGACGCCCGGCATCGTGCATCTGTTCGGACGCACACAGGACGACGTGGATGATTAGCTCTCACCCTCATCCTGAGGAGCGCGAAGCGCGTCTCGAAGGATGAGGGTTAGCGCTTTGCGGTTTTCGCCATGCCCCAGGCCGCGATCGCGGCCATCAAAAGCGAGATCAGCGCGTTGTAGCCGGCCAGCGAGATGCCGAGGAAACGAAACTGCACCTCGTCGCAGCGGATTATTTTGACCTTGTCGAGGTTGTCCAGGAGGCTGCCGGCGTTGCCGGGATTGAAGCCGGTCCCGGTGCAGTCGGTCGGCCCCTTCCAGAAACCCCATTCGACGCCGGCATGATAGGTGCCGAAGACGGCATTGCCGAGGGCAGCGAGCGCCAGGATGGCAAGACCCGCCAGCACCAGGCTGCGCGGCGCGCCCTTTGCGGCGGCCAGCGCCAGCAGGGCCGCGAAGGGCACCGCGAAATAATAGGCGTAGCGCTGCTCCAGGCACATCGGACAGGGCAGGATCTCCAGCACGAGCTGGAAGAACCAGGCGCCCGCCAGCGTCGCCGCCGCGATCGCCATAATTGCCAGCGCGGCTATTGTCGCCGGACTGGCCTCGCCGTGCGCGGTATGGGGAAGCGTGGATGTCTCGGACGTCACGTCTGTGTTTCCCGGTAAACAGGTCAGTGAACTTCGTATCCCTCACAACCAAACCTGTCGAGCGGTTGCGAAATCACATCCGCGCGGGTTGACCCCCTCCGGCCGCCAGCTATATTCCGCCCGCTTCGCCGCCCCTCAGGTCTTTTTTGGCCTTCGGGACATGCGAATGCCCCTGTGGCGGAACTGGTAGACGCGCTCGAACTCAAAATCGAGTTCCGCAAGGAGTGCTGGTTCGATTCCGGCCAGGGGCACCAACTAGGCTGTTCAAGCCCGTTCCAAAGCGTTCGCAACCGTCCGCGCCGTGCTCGGAAACCTTTGAAAAATAAGCCCTTCCGCGTACATCGGTATTCGTCACCGTTTGTTCTCATCCGATCCCAGCCGTCCGATTTGTTGGTATTTTTGTTGGTATCGGGAGAACAAACGTTCACGGCGACTTTCGCTATTCCGAACGAAGGGAATTGAGCAGATGGCCCGCAAGAACGATGGCGCGTGTGCCAAACCTAAGCAGATCAGGACCGACGTCGACTGCCGCGCCGCCCGACCGAAATTCGACAAGGGCGCGTGGAGCCCCGCCAAGATTTCCGACGTGACTGGCGGCGGTCTCTATCTCTTCGTCACGCCGGACGAGACTAGGCCCGGCAACGCGGCCTCCAAGCTCTGGCGGATGGGCTACCGCTTCCACAGCCGTCAGAAAACCTACTCCATCGGCCCTTACGGCAACGGCAAGGATGGCACGTTCTCGCTCGCCGACGCGCGGCGCGAGCGCGACAAGGCCAAGGACCTGCTCAAGGACGGCAAAGACCCGAGCACCGAGAAGCAGCTCGACAAGCACAGGCAGGCGGCCGCCCGGCCTTTCGAGCAATGGGCTGACGAGTGGCTCGCAAAGAAGAAGGTGGAGAAAGTCAAACGCGGCAGGATCGTCGCGGTGCGCGACCCCAAGACCATCGAAGTACTTGAGCTGCGCGTCGGCTATGTCAAGGATCGCTTCGGCAAGCTTTGCAGGCAGGACATCAAGCGTCCGGACGTGCTCGCTTTCCTGCGTTCATACGAAGCCAAGGGAAAGCTGGAAACCCGCGACCGCGTGCGCAGCATCGGTGAGCAAATCTGCAACTATGCCGATGTCGAAGGCGACGGCTACAATCCATTCCGCAACCTGAATGGGCAGATGATTGCCAACATTTCGACGCCGCGTCCCGGCGTTACCGAACCACGCGAGGTGACGCGCGTCTTCAAGCTCATCAGCGCACCGTGGACGAGAGCGAGGTTCAGTGACGTTGTTGGCCTTGCCTTGCGCTTCGATGCGCTGACCATTCCTCGCCCCGGCATGGTCAATGAAATGGAGTGGAGCGAGGTCGATTGGGATGCCGAACGCTGGACTATTCCAGCCGCCAAAATGAAGACCGGTTGGGACCATGTTGTGCCTTTGTCACGGCAGGCACTCGCAATCCTGCGCAGTGTTCAGAAGCTGACCGGCCATCGCCGGTACGCGTTTTCCTGCTCGAAGGACGCGCCGCTATCAAACAACACGCTCAACAAGCGCTTGCGGCTGCTTGGCATTGACACCAAGACTGATCATTGTGCCCACGGATTCCGGACCACCTTCTCGACCCTGTCGCACCACGAAGAGATCAAGGACGCCAAGGCATGGGATGGCGATGTCGTCGAGCTGCAGCTCGCGCATCTCGATAATTCGACTGTGGAAGGGCTCTACAAGAAGCACGGACCGCTCGCGCTGATCGGCTCGCGCACGAAGCTGATGCAGCATTGGGCTGATCGGATCGACGACTGGCTCGATCCCAAGAAGGTGATGCCGATCAAGCGCGGCACGCAGGCCTGAGCATCCGCTTGCAGCCTACAGCGCTACGCCGGGATGGTGAGCGGGTGTGAGGCCGCGCCTGCGCGCAGTCTTGCTTGCTGGTGGCTCCTTTGGCAACGTGGGGGCGAACTCCGTGAAATTGGCGCGGCGCGTGAGCTGAACCAGTGCAGCAACTCCGCGATAAATCACGCAGCTGCATCCACTTGCGCGTCATCGTCTCGCCCGCATCAACAGGCCGGACACGTGACCGCATCCGACCAATGCTGCAAAGCGTCAGAAAGTTCTTGCTAGGGCGCCGTCCACACGTGACCCAACCCGGACATCCGACCGCTTGGACCTGCCGTCGCTACGCGACATATGCGGTGCGAACGGGCGTTCCCGTTGGCAGACCATCGTCGACTGGATAGACAGGGGCTCCAAGCGGTTGATGCTATATATTCCGGTTTCGCAATCGGGGGCGAGGTGTATGCGTCCAGTTCTTCGGCCTTCTGTTAACAGACGACATCTGCTCACGTTGGGTGCCAGGCTATCGTTAGCGACTTTCGCTTCGGCGGCCATCTGGCCGCGCTCGGGCGCAAGCCAATCCGGTCTGGTCGAGGGCACCGCCGACAGCGACGGAGTGAGACTGTCCTTTGTCCGGGGAGGCGAGGGCGAACTGATGTTGTTCCTTCACGGCGCCCCAGACACCGGCGCACTTTACGCGAGTCAGCTCGCGGAGTTCAGCCGGGACCACATGGTGGTGGCGCCCAATTTGCGAGGCTTTCCGCCATCAGATCAACCGAAAGCCGTCGATGCCTATGCCATGCCGAGATTGTTGGGCGATGTGCATGCCCTGCTTCGGCATTTCGGCCGTGAGCGGTGCATCCTGGTGGGCAATGACTGGGGTGGCTACATTGCCTGGGTATTTGCTTCGGCTTATCCAGGCCGTGTTGAACGCCTGATCATTCTCAACGCACCGCACCCAGCCATACTTCTCCGTGAGCTCCGTAACAGCGCGGCGCAAATTCAGGCATCGCAATACGAGCGCGATTATCACAACGCTATTGCCCCTTATCCCGCATGGTATAATTACTACCGCGCGGATCCGATCAAAGTCCCTTCTTCCATCGCTGATGCAGCGCAGACAGAAGTGCCAGACCTCGCTGCCAGATTCTTTGCCGGTGTCGCGGAACCTCCCGCCACCACGTCCCTCCGGGTGGATGTTCCAACGCTGGTTCTTTGGGGAATGCAAGACCCTGTCTGCTTGCCCGGTCAACTGGATAACCTTCACGACTATGCGCCTGACGCAATCGTGGTTCGGATCGAGGATGGTGGCCACCGCCCGATGCAATCCCATCCGATGTTGGTCAATCGTGCAATCCGGGACTTCCTGCGGCGTGCACGCCACTAAAATTGTAAAATAACTTTAGATCTTACGAGTTATCGTTAAGTAGTAAGATCAGCGCTCGACGTGCGGCATCTCCTCGCCCCGCTGCGCCTGCGTCGCGAGCGGTCAGATTACAGCGACGCTCTGTGAGGCCTGCGATCAACTCCCACCGTCATATTCTTGAACCATCGCTATGGGTTCACGCCCTAATAGTTTCGCGCGCGTCTGTTGTTGATGCTGTGGACGGCTCCCCCACCGGCACATCGGTGCCATGTGTGGGGGCGCTGTTGAGGCTCCCGCGATTTAGAGGAGCGAGCCATGCAGACGATCACGACAATCGGTTTAGATATCGACAAGTCGGTTTTCCAGGTTCACGGCGTTGACGCTGGCGGCCAGGCAATTGTTCGCAGGCAGTTGAAGCGTCGCTATGTACTGACTTTCTTCCAGAAGTTGTCGCCACGTCTGGTCGGTATCGAGGCCTGCGCGTCGGCTCACCACTGGTCGCGCGAGCTCCAGGCGCTGGGTCACACGGTGCGGTTGATGCCGCCGGCCTATGTGAAGCCCTACGTCAAGCGACAGAAGAACGATGCGACTGACGCGGAGGCCATTTGCGAGGCAGTCACCAGGGCCAACATGCGGTTCGTACCAACCAAGACCTCCGAGCAGCAGAGCGGGCTGGTGCTCCACCGCGCCCGCCATCTGTTTATCCGTCAGCGGACCTCGGTGATCAATGCAATCCGGGCACATCTTGCCGAGTTCGAGATCGTTGCGCCGGTCGGGCGTCACGGTGTCAAGGAACTGCTCAATGTCGTCGCCGATCCAAACGACAAGCGAGTGCCGGAGATAGCTCGTGCGTGTCTGTCGGCATTCGGGGCTCAATTGCGGATGATCAAGGAGCAGATCCTGGAGTTCGACCGGCTGATCAGGGCCTGGCACCGATCCAACGAGATGAGCATGAGGCTCGATGAAGCCCCTGGTGTCGGCCCGGTGCTGGCCACGGCTTTGGTCGCTGCCGTTGCTGATCCAAAGTCCTTCCGATCAGGACGGAATTTCTCGGCCTGGATTGGGCTCGTGCCGAAGCAGCACTCGAGTGGAGGCAAGAACAGGCTCGGCAATATAAGCAAACAAGGTGACCGCTATCTGCGCGGCTTGTTCGTGGCCGGCGCGCTCGCCGTCATCCGTTACGCCAAGATCCATGGCAACAAACATCGGCCCTGGCTCACCGCCTTGCTGGCGCGGCGGCCGACCAAGGTTGCGGCTATCGCGCTCGCCAACAAGATCGCCCGAATGGTCTGGGCCATGATGGCAAGGGGCGAGCGATACAAGGAACCCTTCGCGCTTGCGCGATAAACGAAATCGCGTCGGACAACTGGCGTGATGCGAAGGTTGGGAGGGCGAACAGCACGTAATGCAGAGCCGGTCGATCCGGCGATCAGGACAACCCACTCGTGCCATAGCATTCTTGAATGCGAGTTGTTGGTCGGGACCTGATCCGCGGAGGGCATTATGGCCAGCGGTCATGTGAACCGCATTAATAGGCCGAACACATGGCTGCACCGACCAATGCTGCAAAACGTGAAGAAAGCTCTTGCCAACACGGAGCCGTCCACACGATCCGGACCTCCAGCGATGTCCGCAATTCGGTCGCTATCGAGCGTAAACCGGACATCGCACGGACGGTCCAGTTTGATCGCAATGACCCAACGATGACATCGGAGCCTGAGATTGTGCCTCCGTACTGGTTTCAGCCCTATTAACGCAATCGTTCTAACCGGTAAGACATGGTATCCTGCGCTTGGGGCAGGCACATGCGGCGGGACGCGTGTCATGCAGGTGCTCCGTGGGAAGCCATTGCCTGCCCGGCAGGTTGGAGTTCCGAGAACTTGGAAAGGCTTCGGACATGAAAAAAACAGTGTTAGTGCTAGCGACCGCTGCCACCATCGGTATCACAGCCTTGGTGACACCATCACCAGCTCACGCGTGGCGGGGCGGTTGGGGAGCCGGTCCCGCAGGCGGAGTAATTGCTGGTACGGTGATCGGTGGAATAGTGGCCGGCGTCCCCGCCCATGGCCCCGGCTATTGTTACTACCGCGGACCGCGCGACGGCTACGGTTGGGGTGCATACTACGGCCCTTGGTGTTATATGGGGTATCAATACGGTCGGTGATCGCAAGGTGCGACGCTGAAGTCCGGACAACGAAGGTCGCGGAGAGGTCTGCGGCCTTTTTTGTGCCGACGAGGGCCTGGTTAGACGCGACGAAAGTCATGCGCCGGTCGAGACGAGCGCGAATATTACACTGCTATTGCCCCTTAATCCGTCCTGGTACAATTATTACCGCTCGGTTTGGGCAACCGGACCTTCTTCGTTCCGGTCGGGGCCGCGTTTGCCCCGTTCGTGGGCGATACGTTCACGACCAACAACCGCAACGTTCAGATGGTGAAAGTTGGGGTCAAACTATCTCTTCAACTGGGGCGCACCGGTTGCCGCCAGATACTGATCGCTAAATCAACTTTTGACGTCAACAATCACAAGGGCTCCGGTTCTCGTACCGGAGCCCGTTCTGTTTTGCCGCACGGGACACCAAGGCCTTTTTCCATCAGCACGATAAGCCGATTGAGGACCGACGCCATTTGCTCCGGCGCATGAGTTCGTTCGTGTGAAGGTTTGCGGACGCCGGCCCCGTGCGCGCCGCCACACCGTCATGGGGCCGGCATCCGCAAACCTTCACATGAACGGAAGTCGAGGGGCTCATTCGATCACCTCGTCGGCGCGAGCGAGCAGCGTCTGAGGAACATCCAGACCGAGCGCCTTGGCGGTTTTTAAATTGATGGTCAACTCGAATTTGGTTGGCGCTTGCACCTGAAGGTCGCCCGGTCGAGCGCCCTTCAGAATCTGATCAACATAGAAGGCCGATCGTCGCACCTAATCGAATATGTTGATCCCATAGCTCAACAACCCGCCCGCCTGAGCGTAGCTCCGAAACGGATAAATCGCGGGATAGTGCTGTTCTTCGGACAATTTAAAGATCGTTGAAAGCGCTTCCCCGCCGAAGATCGGATCGGGGAGCACAATCAAGCCCGTACTGGCTGCGCTGATCCATTCTTCTTTGCTCTCCACTTTCTCGGCGCGCGCGAAGCCAACCTCCTGCTGGTGTCCAATCTCGGCGTTGCGCAGCATGATGTCGATGCGCTGTTGAAACACAGCGCGATATTGGTTCATGAGACGCTGGTGATCCTGCGGGAAACCGTTAGGCGGCACCATATTTTCAAGGTGAGGGCGCGCCCAACCGACAACCTCCGCCGGCGCACGCTCCATTCGCTCGATATAGTCGAGCACGATCGCATGGGCCTTCTCCGTCTGCCGCCTTCACCGCTGTCACGATGAGGCGGCTACCGGTTAGCGAGCCAGCCTTGATTGCGTCGCTCTTTATCTGATTGACGCGCTCCATCAGCTTATGCCGACTCTCGTGCATCAACATATGCACTGGAGGGACGAGCTGGTTCATGCAGGTTCCCCGGTCGATGCAAGCGCTTTCTTCAGGAAAAATCGGCTATGCCCGGTAGGATAGTCATCGATGCTGCCAAACACGGTATAGCCAAGGCGCTCGTAAAAGCCCCGTGCCTGAAAGCTGAACGTATCAAGCCACACTCCATGACAGCCGCGCCGCACAGCTTCATTTTCGGCAGACCGAATTATCTCTCCGCCGATGCCACGGCCGCGCAGCGTCTCCGGAACGAACAATAGATCGATATGAAGATGCCCGATGCCAGTGCCGCCCCACAGGCCACCGATAATCGCCGCCGTGTCGGGGTCAGAGAGCAACACAGCTAGCGGGTCGAAGGTGTAGGCCACGCCAGAGCGCTGCTGATTGAAAGCGAGGAGAGGTTCGAGGATAGCCTGCCTCATCTGGGGCTTTGGCGCGGCCGGCATGGTGATGATCGGGGTCATGATTTCTCATCAATATATACGACAACATATATTGAAGGCCAAAGCAAAAAGCCGCCTGAGCGGGGCGGCTTTGGTTCACAAGCGCTACGGCAATAGCCCGAGCTGAAATAGACCATGCCATGCACCAAATGTTCGCGCGCCTCGCCAAAGCGCCTGTCCGACCAAGTGCGCCATCACCCGTTGTCTTAATAAGTCTCCCTTCGTGGCGGCAAAGGCTGGGCTCGATCAATTCTCGCTTGAGCAGCTCGAATTCGGCATAAGTGGCTTCCTCGGCGCGTTGCATGAGCGCGGAATAGCCGACCACGTCGGCCGCCAAGATGGCTGCCGATCGCCGTTGGACCCGCTCCTCAGTCACGGCGCCTCCGAGCGTTTTGAATGGGCTTACACTAGCATGACGCTGGGGACCCGCGAGCGGAATGAGGGGCTGCCCCAACCAGCATATGCCGGACCAGCGCATAGCGGCGATAAGCGTGCCTCAACTGGGGGAAGTCCGGCTTGGGTCAAAGTGCGACCTGACGGCTCAAAACTGCGACGACCGCAATGAACTCGGAAGCGGACATGCCGAATTAATCCAGTGCCGCGGTTTCAACTTCCCCGTCCGACCTGTGACGGTTCAATTATCTTGGGAGCAATCTGGGCAGCAGCGACAGGCGAAATCCACGACGCCGAGGCGGTGTTAGCGCGATGATGGCAGAAACCGACTGGTTTGAGGTCGGGCAGAGCATGTGCGCTCTGCCCGGGTATTTTAGACGTCAACTTGTTTCGCTATTGCGAGGGCATCATCTACTTCGATGCCGAGATACCTGACCGTGCTTTCGATCTTGGTATGCCCGAGCAAGAGCTGGACAGCCCGAAGATTGCCGGTCCGCCGATAGATCAGGGTAGCTTTTGTGCGTCGCAGCGAGTGTGTGCCAAACAGCCGCGGGTCTAGACCGACGCCGCCGATCCATTCCGATACGAGGCGCGCATATTGGCGGGTGGTCAGGCTGGCATTCGCGCCGCGACGACCCGTGAACAAGAACTGTCCTGGCCTCTTGTTGGAGGCCTTTAGGTAATCGTCGATGGCCTGACGGGTCTGTTCGCTCAATTCGAATCTGACCGGGTGTCCGGTCTTCTTTTGTCGCACCGTTTTTCGTCAATGCGCCCGTCAAGTCGCGAAGCTGTTGCGAGGTGCCAAAGTAGTTGATGTGCCCGTTGAGCAGCCGACTGAGTTTGAGCTGATCATCAATCTCAGGACTCCCAAAACGCTCGGTGTCGAAATGCCGCCGGGACTGCTCTCCCGTGCCAACAACATGGTCGAATGAGACTGCGACTTCCGTTATTGGACCCGGACGGGACATCACCAGCGCGACTACTGCAAGTCCCTTCTTATTATGGCAGTCTGCAAATGCTTCGAGCACGCGGGGAGCACCATCATGCGCGCACTTTCGATCATCGTTACGGCCGTCTTTTTTATGGGCATGTGGCCGGCTAAGGCTGATGACGATGTGGCCAAGAAGCTGCATGGGGTATGGAGACTAACCTCCTTAAAGCTGCGGATCGTTGGTGACGATCCGTTTGAAACAGACGTGTTTGGATCAAATCCAAAGGGGTATCTCATTTTCACGACCGAAGGGCGGATGGCCGCGGTGCTCTCCGCGGCAGATCGAAAGCCGCCAGCGAACGACGCAGACAACATAGCCCTTATGAAGTCCTTCTCGGCCTACACAGGAAAATACACCGTGGAAGGCGACAAGTGGACTACCAAGGTCGATGTGTCCTGGAATGAGGTCTATAATTCGGAGGATCAGGTTCGGTACTTTAAACTTGAGGGTGATCTGCTGTCTGTACGGACACCCGAACAAAGTGATGTCTTGCCTGGAAAAACGGCCATGTTCGCTTTGACTTTTGCGCGTGAACGCTAAGCGTGATGTCGCCTGTTGGCACAACCCGGACATGGTGCGGTGGTCCGTCGACGTCTGCTGTTAGGGGTAGAACGAACATGCCGTTCAAGTGGACCGACTTCCGAGTTTAACCCTATTGCGACATTGGTGACCCGTTCACACTTCGGCGGCGTCGCGATAGAGTTGCGCTCAATCACTTTGGGGATCATGCATGCGACGGCGAGAATTGTTGGCAGGATTTGGTGGCGTTATGGCTTCGTCACTCTCCGCCCGCGCGCAAAAGACAACGAGATTGCCTGTCATTGGCTTTATGGGCGCGGCGACTCCTTCGGCATGGGCCCCTTGGACTGCCGCGTTCGTCAAGCGCCTCAGTGAACTCGGTTGGGTCGACGGCAAAACAATCAAGATTGAGTATCGTTGGGCGGAAGGAAGCGAAGAGCACTACGCCGAAATAGGTGCGGAGCTAGTCAAACTTGATCCTAAGGTTCTTGTCGCAGTCGGTGGGGATTCGGCTAGGAAAGCGACATCCACAATACCAATCGTGGTAGCCTTGATGTCAGACCCGGTAGGCACTGGTCTCGTATCAAGTCTCGCGCGACCGGGCGGTAACATCACCGGAATGTCAATACAATCGACCGACCTTGCGGGGAAACGAATAGAGCTATTGATGGAAGCTATTTCCACGTTACATCGTTTTGCGATCCTCGCTTACGTCGATTATGCTGGAACGATGCTCGATGTCGGTGCGATACATACCGCCAGCAAGAGTGTTGGACTTGAGGTAGTCACTGTTCCCATCCATCGCGCAAAGGATATCGAGCCGGCGTTGGCGTCGCTCGATCCTCAGTTTCAAGCCATGTATGTCCCTCCAAATATTCTTGTGAACACGAACCGCATTCTTATCAATAAACTTGCCCAAGAGCGGCGATTGCCGACCATGCATGGCTTTCGAGAGTATGTTGTTAGCGGCGGATTGATGTCTTACGGCCCCAACACGGCGAATTTGTTTCGACGCGCCGCAGAGTACGTTGATAAGATTCTGCAGGGAGCAAAGCCCATTGACCTCCCTGTCGAGCAGCCGACCGAGTTCGACCTTGTTGTAAACCTTAAGGTCGCGAAGGTTATTGGCCTTGAGTTCTCTCCATCGTTGCTCGCCCGGGCGGATGAGGTGATCGAATAACTCACTTCCGGTAATGTTGAGGGTTTCGGATGCCGGCCAGCGACAGCGGCGCGACATACACCGGTGGCCGGCGTCCGAAAGCCGCCAAGGAAAGAACCCGCGGGGGATGGGGCGCGGAGAATGCCGCGCACACCGCTATGGGGATTTTCCTGATGCGGAAGGTGCGAGCGCGGGAGTGCCGTGTGCTTCGAGGCGGCTGGCAGGGAGCGATAGCTCGGGTTTATGATTGAGACTATTGTTGAGTGTGTCGGTTGCAAGGATGCATAGCTGTCGGGACGGCGCATTTGCGCGAGCGTGGTCGGCGCCGGTCAGCAACCGACGCTGGGCAAGGTTGTGAGTGCGTCGTTTCAGTGTGATCAAGACGTATCGATCCTGACGGCGATGGTTGGACCGGTCGGCCGGTGATGCGGTGTCGAGCCGCGCTTGAAGGTCTCGATGATGTTCATGCGCCCGCCGCAACACGGGCACGGGTGGGTCGCCTGGTCGGTTGCCGCGGCACCATCGGGAAGCTGCTGCTGGTGCACGGTTTGCACAGGTGCCACCGCAGCAATCAGCTGACGCGCCCGCGCGATGGTCTGGGTCTTGGTGCCGCTGGCTAGCAGACCGCAGTGCCTGATGCGGTGGAATCCGCATGGCAGAACGTGGATCAGGAACCGCCTGATGAACTCGTCCGGCTTGAGCGTCATGGTCTTGTAGCGGCCGGGTCCCTCGATCCGGTAGTCCTTGTAGCTGAACGTTACGCCGGTCGCGTCGGCGGCGATGAGGCGGCTGTTGGAGATCGCGACCCGGTGGGTATAGCGGGACAGATAGGCCAGCACCTGCTCCGGCCCGGCGAACGGCCGCTTGCTATAGACGAACCACTTGGTCCGATGCAGCGGCGTGAGATAGGCCTTGAACGCGGCGTTGCCGACGAGGTGGGCGTGGTTGCCGAAAAACTGCAGGCGGCCGGCCTCGTGCGCGGCGAGCAGCAGCTCCAGCATCAGGCGGCAGAACAGCCGCGACAGGACCTTCACCGGTAAGAGATAGTTTGGACGGCAGCTGATCCAGCGCGTGCCCTCGAGCGATATCCCACCACCCGGCACGATCATGTGGACGTGTGGATGATGGGTCATCGCGGAGCCCCAGGTGTGGAGTACCGAGGTGAAGCCGATCTTGACGCCGAGATGCTTGGGATCGGCCGCAATCGTGCGCATTGTCTGCGAGGAAGCCTTGAACAAGAGATCGTAGACGACGGCCTTGTTCTGGTAGGCGATGGCGGCAATCCGCCCCGGCAGCGTGAAAACGACGTGGAAGTAAGGGACGTCCAGCAGTTCTGACTTGCGCTGCTTCATCCATGCCAGCGCCTGCGAGCCCTGGCACTTGGGGCAATGCCTATTACGGCAGCTGTTATAGGCGATCTGCGTGTGCAAGCAGTCCTCGCAGCGCATGACATGGCCGCCGAGAGCCACGGTGCGGCAGCTCTCGATCGCCGACATCACCTTCAACTGGCCGAGGCTGACGTGACCTGCATTGGCTTTACGCCAAGCGGGCCCGTGGTCGCGGAAGATATCCGCGATCTCCAGGGCGGGGCGAGCCATGATCGCCGTGGCTTATGCTGGTGGCTTGTTCTCCGGTGTCAGCGGAGTGAGCCGATCCAACGGGCTCATGACCGCGCGGATCACGTTGGTGGCTACTTGCGCGTAGAGCGCGGTCGTATCGACCCTGGCATGTCCGAGCAAAACCTGGATCAAACGCACATCGGTTTTCTCTTCGAGCAGGTGAGTGGCAAAGCTGTGGCGCAATGTGTGAGGCGACACTCGCTTTTTGATCGCCGCCCTATCGGCAGCGGCATGTACGACGCGATTGAATTGCCGCGTCGTCAGCGGCAGCAGCGGATCACGGCCTGGGAACAGCCAGACCGCGGGCCGGGCGATGCGATACCAATCGCGCAGCAACTCCAGCAGCCGCGGGGAAAGCATGGCAAAGCGATCCTTGCGCCCCTTGCCCTGCTCGATGCGCAGCAGCATGCGCTCGGAATCGATGTCCGACACCTTCAGCGCCACCACTTCGGAGACCCGCAGTCCGGCGCCATAGGCGGCGCTCAGCGCGGCCTTGTACTTCGGCCCGGGCGCCGCTTCCAGCAGCCGTGCGATCTCCTCCAGGCTCAAGACCACCGGGATCCTGCGCGGTTCCCGCACGAAGGTGAGGTGCCTTGCCATCTCGGGGCGGTCGAGCGTCACGGTGAAGAGGAAACGCAGCGCTGCAACCGAGCCATTGATGCTCGGCGCACGCACCCCGATCTGCGTCTGATGCAGCTGGAAAAGGCGAAGATCTTCAGGCGTGGCCGTATCCGGCGCGCGGCCAAGAAAGGCTGTGAACGTCTTGACGTGCCGTATATAATCGTCGCGCGTCTTCTCGACGAAGTTGCGCACCGTCATGTCTTCGATCATGCGCCGGCGCAGCGGGCTGATGGGCTTATCACTCATCGGGGTGCTCCTGTCTTGAGGTGGAGGTGGTTGAACCCCTCGATTCTCAAGACAGGACGCCCGGCTTGTCACCGCCGCCCGCTTACCTCACCCCGTCACTCGATCGGCGCCATCGCCTCGCGCGCAGCGCGCTCCTGCGAAGCGGGTTCGTTCATTGGCACAAAACCGACATGCCGCGACGGCTTGAGAATGTCCGTTCTTAGGGGTGAAGCAGACTTTCGCCTAATCGCCCGACGATGTCGCCTTTTGACCCAGGCCGTGTGGAAACGTTTTTCGCACCCCAATAACCGCAAGCAACCGGGCGTGATTGAGCTCGAGGCGCCCGGCTGAGCCTATTTTTGCCGTATCGAGTCTGGAGTCAATCCGGGCGCAGCCTTGGGCCATGCTGAGCGACCTTAAGCGATCTCACGGGCGCGCATCATGACACGCTCTTCAAGCCCCGATCGCTGCGAGGAACGGTTTGATACCGACGATGTTCATCACGCGCGTGAGGTTGTAGGCGAGCACGTGCAGCGCCATCTCTGTCGCCACTTTGGGCAGCGTCTTCATCAGAAAGTGCGTCGCCCCCATCCGCATCTTCAGCGTGCCAAACGGATGCTCGACCGTCTCGCGACGAGTACGCATTGCATCCGGATTTCTGTCCAGGCGCGCCTGCACAGCATCAACAACATACTCGTCCTTCCACCGCTTGATGCGACGTTGCGGTCCCTTCGTGCACTGAGCCTTCAGCGCGCAGGTGCGGCACGCGTTGGTCCAGTAGTGGTGCAGGACCAATCCATTTTCCTCGTTCGTGAAGTGGTGGATGAGCTTCTCACCGGCTGGACAAATGTAAATGTTCGCTTCGGCCACATAGCGGAAATCCTGCTTGCCGAAGCGGCCTTCCGACTTCGCCTCCGACGTCTGGGGTTTTGGCAGCGTGACCGTGATGCCAGCCTCTTCGCATGCGAGGATCTCCTCGCCTTTGAAGTAGCCGCGATCGGCAAAGGCTTCGAGTTTTTCTGCCTCCAATACCGCCTTCGCTTGGTTGGCAATGTTCGCAAGATGCGACTTGTCGGTGCCGACGTTAGTCACCTCATGCGCGACGATCAGATGGTTCGTCGTATCGACGGCCGCTTGCACATTATAGCCGACCATCCCAGAGCCGCGCCCGCTCGTCGCCATCGAGCGGGAATCAGGATCGGTGAAGGAGACCTGCTGATCGGGCAAAGCCAGCATCACCTTCTCAATCGCTTTGAGGCGCTTCACCTCTTCCTCGAGCTTGATCAGCTTCTCCTTGAGCCGCGTGGTCCTGGCCACAAGCTCCTCCGACGGCGCCTCACCGGACGCTGTCTGGCGATCGGCTGTGTCAAGTTGGCTCAGATAGCGCGCAACGCTCTCCTCGATCTGCGCCAGGCGCCGCTCCATCTTTCCCTTAGTGAAGTTGTTGTCGCGCGAGTTAACCGCCTTGAACTTGCTGCCGTCGATCGCAACGCTCGCTTTCGCCAGCAGACCCATCTTGCGGCACAAGGCAACAAATTGCGCGCAGACCTTCTTGATGGCAGGGCCGTTGTCTTTGCGGAAATCCGCGATGGTTTTGTGATCCGGAAAAAGCCGTCCCGTCAGCCACATCACTTCCAGATTGCGGCAAGCCTCACGCTCCAGCCGCCGGCTCGATTGGACCCGGTTGAGATAGCCATAGATATAAAGCTTGAGCATCGCCGAGGGATGATATCCCGGCCGGCCGGTCGCTGCCGGGGTGACGCCATCGAACCCCAGTTCGCCCAGTTCCAGCGCATCCACGAACACATCGACCGCCCGAACAGGATTACTCTCGTCCACCCAATCATCAAGGCACTCCGGCAACAGTGTCGTCTGCTGGCGATCCGCCCCTCGAACGAAACCCTTCATCATCCCCCCGCGATTCGGCAAAGGAATCATAGCATCGGTCAGGTTTTCACACAGGCTGGACCCGAAGCGGACTCCTGCGACAAACGCACTGCCTATCACGACCACGTGACGGCCGTCACGACGACCGCGCGATCGCTGCGCCATCCTGCACAGAGTTGCGAGGTGGTCTCGCAGCGACGTGGTGAAAGAAAGGGGTCCTAGATGGACAAAGTGACACCGGACAACACCCGCGCCAATTGGGCGGGCAACGCCGCAGCTTCGCGTTCCGCCGACAGCTCGGCGCAATCCGAATTTGCCAAGACTTTAGAACAGGAAGCGCAGAAGTCGGAGGATGCCGGTCATGCGCCCGTGTCCGCTGGTCCGGCCCGCCAACAGGCGTCGCAATACGGCCTTCCGAAGAACGAACGGCGCCTGCCGCCAAGCTCCTCGCAAAAGTCTAATGGTGGCTCTCAAGTGCACGGTGGCGAGACAAGAACGTCGACCGTGGACCGTCAGATCGGAGGCATTCTGAACAATCCTCACATGAGCGAAAATGAGAAGGTGGCGGAGCTGAAAAAGACGATCGCGGATTTGCCGGACTCCGAAAAAAAGGATCTGTACGAACGGCTCAAGGATAGAAAAAGTAATGATCCTCTCGCGCAGCAATTTCATTACCGGCTTTCTCATCACCCCGACAATGCAAGCGGGGTCTCGACCTCGGACCAGGTGCTCAATGCGCTGAAATCCAAATCGCAAGCGCCGGCGCAGGATTTGAAATCCGCGGCATCCGGCAACGGAGCTTCACCCGCGGCAACCGGCGCAAAGACAGCGCCCGCTGCTACCCGCGATCCCACTCTCAGCCCGGACGCAACCGGTTTGAAACCGGGCGAGCCGATCAGCGCAAAGGTAACAACGAAGGTAGACATCGGCAGTCCCAAAGCCGCAATGACCTTCGATTTCTCCAAACAGGTCACGAAGGACCAGGCCGCAGCCATCATCTTTCAAAATGGCAAGGTGCCCGAAGGCGCGACGCTGACGCAGGGACAAGGCAATCAATGGACCGTCGAATATCGCAATGACATCTACGTGAAACAGGACGTCGAGAGTCACCTGAACAGTCATACCGAAACGGTAACGACTCGCAACAAAATGCCGGGAGAAATGTTTTTTCCGAAACCGGACCTTACGTTCTCCTGGGTTGGCGGAGCAAAGGCATACAACACCACCCAGGCAGAACCGTCCCGCCGCGATTTGAAAAACGACATGGGATTCGCCATCACCAAACGCTACCCGCTCGACGAAGGACAATCACCGGATACGAATTTTCGCAACCTGGTGCAGAAAGGCCCCGGTTACGAAGTTGCTTTCGACAAGCCGAAGACCGCTGCCGAGGTGAAGGAAACGTTCTTCGAAAAAGGCGTGCGCGACGACCAGGTGCGCGTGATTCCGGTGGGGAAGGAGCCGACTAAAACCTGGCAAGTGCAGATGCTGGATGGCCAGACTCCGTTGAAAACGCCGGCAGGCTTAGCAATCCAGGACGCGAACGTGTACGCCAAGGAAGCGATCCCACCCATGCTGCCCGCCGGCATCAAGGCGCACCTTGAGAATCAGACCGTGCCTCCCAACGCAAAACGGTTTGAACCCGACGTTTATGTCTGGGAACAGGACGGACACATCGTCCGCGTCGAGACCAATGGCAAAAAGGGAGAAGGCGGTTACTACAAATACGAAGAAACGAAGCTGCTAGGGCCGGAAGACAAAGATTCCAGCCACAGGTACGAAGTAATGAAGTTCCTGGAACCGAATAACAAAGATTTCAACGACACCATGCGCCATTTCATGCTGCAACAAGGACTTCCGGTGCATGAGGCGTGGCAGGAGTTTAACAAGTACTGGGACCAGGTGATTCAAACAAAGGCGGGGATCGCGGGCGCAATGCACGGTGGCTCTTCGGCGATCCCCCGCATGATCGGCGGCGGCGGACGAGCACCGCGTTCCGCCTGGGAGGAACCGATCAGCGCCCGTGGCCGGGGCAGCAGCCCCCGCACCCCAGTCGGTGGCGGTCCCGGCAGCCCCGGCGGCGGCGGCCCCAGGCCTTCGAATACAATCGTAGAGTCGCCGCCTCCACCGCCAAAACCACCCGGCGGCAATCCGGGCAATGGTGGCCCCAAGCCTTCGAACACAATCGTGGAGTCGCCGCCGCCGCAGCCAAAGCCCTACGCGGGGCAGAATCCCGCAATGGGCCCAAAAGGAACGCTCCCAGGGAATCCTCCGCCGGTGCAGCCTCGCCCTCCCGGTCCGAAGCAGCCGGCGGCGGCTCCAGCGGCGGCTCCAGCGGCGGGAGCCCAATCGGGAGTAGGCAGGAATATCGTTCCGGGCAGGGGCAGAACAATGCCGGGCTCGGTTTACCGCGCGGCGGGAAAGCCATCGCATGAACCTGCGCCGGAAATTCCGAGTCTTCCCAAGCAAAGCGGCGTCAAGCTCAGCAAGCAGCAGGTGTACGACGTGTTCAATGCTGACAAGGGACGGATCGGCTGGAGCATGACCCCGGAGGAGCATCTGCGTCAGTGGCAGGCTGCGCATCCCGGAACCAAGGAGCCGCCGCCAGTCGCATTCACGACGTCGGATGGACGGGTGCAGGTGAGCGAAGAAGGGTGGATCAAGAGCGGTGAGGGTCCACTCTGGGGTTATGAGCCCGGGGGTCCCTCGGACTCGCACCATTGATGATCCCGGCCGGCGGCGCGCTTGTGTCGGTGATAAACGCCATCGGCGATGCGCCGCCGGAACTCGGCATCCGCCACATCGGATGCCGACAACGCGGGAACGCGTGTGGCAGGCGATCAAGATAGCGGAGCCAAGGCGGCGTAGTCGGCCGTGCGTCAATCCGGGGACTGGGGTGTCCATTCTGATTCAATCGGAATGGACATTTTGGCGGACAATGGCCGATTGTCCGAACGGCCGTCGTTATGCGCGGGCTCTGGCCGCTATCGACCCTGGCTGTGTGAAAACTCTCAGCCTGCTATGATTCTCCTGCTGAATCGGCGGGGGACATGATGCCGGGCTTTGTTGCGGGGACGGATCGGGGGCAAGCGACGCTGTTGCCGGAATGCCTCGAAGACTGGGTCGACGACAGCAATCCTGTTCGCGTGATCGATGCGTTCGTCGAGATGCTGGATCTGCTCGATCTTGGCTTCACCAGCGTCGATCCGGCCGACACCGGCCGCCCGGCTTATCATCCCTCGATCCATCTGAAGCTCTACATCTACGGCTATCTCAACCGCGTGCATTCGAGCCGGCGGCTCGAGCGCGAGGCGGGCCGCAACGTCGAGGTTATGTGGCTGTTGGGCCGGCTGGCGCCGGACTTCAAGACGATCGCCGATTTCCGCAAGGACAATGGGCCGGCGATCAAAAAAGTCTGCGCGCGCTTTGTCGAGGTGTGCCGCGAGATGGGATTGCTCGCGAAGGCCAGCGTCGCGATCGATGGCAGCAAGTTCAAAGCCGTGAATAACCGCGACAAGAACTTCACGCGGGCGAAAGTCGAGCGCCGGCGGAAGCAGTTGGAGGAGAGCGTGGCACGCTATCTGGCACAGCTCGACACCGCCGACCGGCAGGATCCGTCGGAAATCGTCACGCTGAAGACGATGCGTTACAAAGAGAAACTCGAGAAGTTGAAATCCGAAATGGCGAAGCTGGCGGCTATCGAGAAGCAGGTTCTGGCCTCGCCCGATAAGCAGGTTTCGTTCACCGATCCCGACAGCCGCTCTATGGCGACCAGCGGGCGCGGCTCCGGCATCGTGGGCTACAATGTGCAGACGGCGGTCGACACCGAGAACCATCTGATCGTCGCGCACGAGGTAACGAATGTGGGCTCGGATCGCTCGCAACTCGCGAATACGGCGCAGGCGGCCAAAGAAGCGTTGCAGGTCGAGAAACTCGAGGCCGTCGCCGATCGCGGTTACTTCAACGGCGAGGAGATCAAGGCGTGCGAGGACGCCGGCGTCACCGTGACGTTGCCGAAGCCGATGACATCTGGTGCCAAAGCGGAAGGCCGTTTCGGCAAGCAGGATTTTGTGTATCTGGCTGAGGAGGATGTTTATCGCTGCCCGGCCGGGGAGCAACTCACCTATCGAATGACGACCGTTGAAAACGGCCAGAACATGCGCCGGTATTGGACAAATGCGTGCCGAGCCTGTCCGCTCAAGGCGAAATGCACGAAAGGTCCGGAGCGGCGGATCACCCGCTGGGAGCACGAGCAGGTGGTGGAGGCGGTGCAGGAGCGACTCGACAAGAACCCCGAGGCGATGCGCACGCGGCGCGAGACGGTCGAGCATCCCTTCGGTACACTGAAGATGCGCATGGGCGCGACGCACTTCTTGTGCAAGACGCTGCCCAAGGTTGCGACCGAGATGGCGCTCTGTGTGCTCGGATACAACATGACGCGGGTGCTGAATATCGTCGGCATCAAGCCGCTGCTCGCGGCCATCGCTGCCTGAGACAGCCCGACTGCAGGCTCCGCACAGCCTGAGAGCCGGTCAGGTTGGCCCGATGATGAACCAGGTTGCCTCCCAGACCGAAATCGGAAAAATATGCTCGAAACTGTCACCTTGCAGCGCAGCCCGCCTGTCGCAGCCCGCCGATACCCCCTCCGCCGCGTTATCACACGGCCAAGACCCTTAGCAGACAGCACTCAGTCCGCGCGAGCTTAGCCCAAGGCGGGGTTTGTGACGGGCGCTTGTGACCGATACTAGGCGCCCGGTGTTGTCAAACTCGATCCGGTGCGCTCAACGATCCGACCGCCCGACGACGACTTCGCTGAACTGGATCACCGGCGCGATGTCGGTGTAGTTGGCGATGTCGCCCCGGATCTCGGCGCGGTGCTTCAGTGAGGCGGCCTGGTAGCCCTCGAGCGAATGACAGATGAATGAGCACATCGCCACGAAGGCGGGCGGTGTACCGGGCGCTCCGCCGGCTAGGCCTTTTTCGACGGTGTAGTAGGAGCAGGCACTGCCCAGCTTGGCCTTCACCATCGGCATGTGCCGATCGCGGTAGTAGGTGTGGTCGAAGCGAGCGCCTTCGGTGTACGGGTACATCACGGTGACCTTGATCATGCGGTTCTCCTTGCCATTATGCGAGTTTTTCGCGGAGGCTCGCGTGGTGGCCTTTAGCGGACCTAAGTCGATGCCCGCAGGAAGGTCCGCTCTTGATCACACTCACTCCTGCTTCGAGATTGACGCGCGGCGCGCGACCACCCCAAGAATACTGCGACCAGCTACTTCTGCAACTGTGGAGGTTTTCGGATGCCGGCATGCGGAGACCATCCCCACGCTCCGACGACCGGCGTCCGAAAAGCGCCAAGGCACGAAGTCGCGGGAAGTTGGGCACCGGCGGAGCAGCGAGCGCTATGGGGATCTGTAAGAGGTGCTCGACTTAGGAACTTCGAAGAGTGGCGACCTCGAATGCGTGCACAACTTGAGCGATTTGGCACGATTGAAGCAAAAGAGGGGATTTAATGTTTTTGGCCCGTGTGATTTCAAATAGTTGCGCGTGGCAGAAAGGCTACATCCTACAACTTTTGCGCGACTAATTAGCTGATCGGTGTTCAGTGGCATGGCGTGAATCAATTTCTTGCGAGCAGATCCGGCATATTCAGCACCTGGCGACGCTTTCGTGGCAATTTTGCCGTCGCTCACCGTGCAGTGCGCTTCTTGATCGTGTTGACCTTGCCCCAGGCTATCGCTATCCTCCGACAGTACCGGTCTCTCGGCTCTAGCTCCCGCGCAGCGGGCTGAAGCGCAGCGACTTCGTGCATTGGCACGTTTGAGACATGCCAACGAGCACTGCGAATGTCCGCTCTCGGGGACACTTCGGAAGTCCCGTTTCAGCGTTGTCAGGGCCGTTGACCCCGAAGGCGACCTTGTGTCGCGTCGACGAAGCCAGTTGCATGATTGTTCCATTTCGCTCGTCCGGCCAACATGGGCGGAGATTGGGGGGCCCATGAGCGATTTGGGTATGCCCGAGACCTGCTACGCGCGCAGCGGCGACATCAATATCGCCTATCAGACGATGGGACATGGTCCGCTCGACATCGTCATCGTGCCGGGCGCGTATTCCCATGTCGAATTCAACCACGAACTGCCCGGATTCACGGCGTTTTTGCACCGTGTATTGACGGAGCATCAGGAACTTTGAAAAAATTCCCGCAATCTGGGGAATTCGATCTTAAGCATTGCATTCGCGGGGGCCCGAAATGGCGCTGGTAACGGCAAATATTCGCGTCATGGGCGTTCCGTTGCGCCGCGCGTTCGTCGAACATACCGATCCGAGCGGCCTCTCGTCTCTAGGTTGGACGATCACCGACGAAAACGGTAGTTTCACCTTTGACTCAGGCCTTTTTTTCGACGCCGTCGATATCAAGATCCACTGCCAGAATTCGGTCGTGCAAGTGCTCAACGCACCAGTCCTAAGCCAGCCGATCGACATCCACGTTAGCGTCCGGAACGGCGGCACGGTAAATATCGAGAATACGGGCCATGCGGACGTGCTCGACCATTTCCGCCTTCTCGTCAAATGCCAGGATGTCTACGATACGGTTTGGCGGCAATTCAGACCTTACAATCATTCGGACCGCGACGCCTTCCCGCTCGGCCGGCCGTCGGGGGACGTGAAGCATGTCTTCGACAACATGCGCCACGTTCAGTTGAACTATCCCGCGCTTTTGCAATCGGCGTTCACGTCGATCCTGACCTTTGTCGAGCCGGCTGGCGTCAATAATCAGGGTCTGCCGATCATGCACATTCAGAACCGCGCCCAGGAAACGCGCGTGTTCGAGGAAGACGCCGCCGCCGATCCGCACCCTGCCGATCCAATGATCATCCCTCATGAATTCGGCCACGCAATGCATTTTTCTGCGGCCTCCGGGGGCACCCGCGCGAATTATGAGACCCAATATGTGGGGTTTTTGGCGACGCATCTTGCGAACCCACCCACAACGTTGAAGTAACGACGACACCCTTCATCGCCTTCATTGAGGCAGTAGGAATATTTTCGGAGCGGTTCTTTTTTTTCAAGAAACTTGTGCGCCCCGATCTCGATGGCGTCCAATTGCGCCAAGCCTTCTTCGAGGATGAACTCGATCACCAGAGCCTCGCGAGCCGTCTTCGGGTCTATGTTCACGTCGGCTCCAGGGCGGGCGGCGTCATCACGCCAGTGAAGAGGGACGCTCGCGTCGAAGGGACGATCTATGGCGCGATATATCTCGATTTCGCCAATCGCGTTGGCCTGCGCGAGGCTGTCGGCCTTGTGCTCGACAGCCAGGCGGCGAGCTTCAACGAGTTTCACACTTACGTTGGGGGACGCGGCAACCCTGTGTGGCTGGCGGCACTAGTCAGGACCGTTGTTGACCCAACTGCGACATCGACGACCGTCACTTTCCAGCCCCTTTCAAGCTTTGCGCCCAATCGCTACGATCAGCCATACTGAGCGCGAGGGCATAGATGGCATGAAGCTCGATGTCCGGACGAAACTGTACGGTCGATTTGAGGAGCAAGGTAACACAAGTGAGATGCTGCTCAGCGTCAACGAAATGGTGGCCAATTTCTCATCGCACATGACACTACTTCCCGGCGACACTATCGCATACGCCGCCCGGCGTCGGTTTTGGCAAGAATCGATTTATGGCGATCGGCGACGTGCTGGAGTGTGGCATCACTGATCTCAGCGCCCAGCGACACAATATTCAGAGCTAAGAGCAACGCAGGTGCGGTGACTCCCGTTATCCCGCGGCGCGCGCCGTGCGCCGATACGCGGTTGGTCATTCTCGCTTGCCGCTCCCGCCGTCGGGAGTATATTCGAGCGATGGCTGTCAGCTCACCCGATCTGAAAGCGTTCCTGCGCGCCACGCCTTTTTTCGGCGGCCTCTCGGACGCGAGCCTCGATCTCCTGGTCTCGATGCTGGTCGAACGCCGCTTCGATGCCGGCGCCACCGTCGTGGCGGCAGGAGAGCCGGGGCTTTCGATGTTCGTCGTTCACTCCGGCAAGCTCGACGTGAGTCGGCGCGGAGTTTCCGGGCGCATCATTCACATGGCGGTTCTCGAGCCCGGGGATTTTTTCGGCGAAATGACGCTGATCGAAATGCAGAACCGATCAGCCACCGTCGTCGTGGAGAGTCCGACCGTGCTGTACGAGCTCACGGCCCGGCAGCTCTATACGTATTACAAGACCGACGTCCATGCGTATGTGATCGTGATGCAGAACATCAATCGCGAGCTTTGCCGGCGGCTCCGCCGCGCCGACAATCGCATTGCCGATCTGCAAATGCTCAATGCGAATCCATAACCTGAAATTCGCGGGCTTCCGTTTTATATGGATATTGTCTGTCCTGTGCTTGCTATCGCGCTGGTTACTCTCAAAACGCCGGCAATCGGCTGCTTGATGCGCGACGCCAGAGTTGCCCCGCATGGGCGCTAATGGCACGAACCGACCTCCAGCGATGTCCTGCCCAAGGGGTTGATGATTTGCGCGACCACGCCCTTTCCGGGCGTCTCGTTTTCGGAACAGCGTGGTTCACAAACGAAACCGCCGATCGAGTTCTAGCGGCTTCCGACTCAGACTAGGTTTTGGCCATGCATGGGAAGCGCCGGCTGATTCACAAAGAGATAATTTTCGCAGTCGAGCCCGCCGACGTGTCCGGCTTCTACCGTTTCCGATTTCAGATTGGCGATAAAACAATCGAAGGAAGGGTGGAAACAAATCTCAAGGGCATGGCTCTTCACCGCGCGAGCCGTGATCAACCGTCGCCTTCAAAAAGTCAGTCCCCATGGTCTTGACGCGCAGTAGCTCGCCCGTGTTCGACTACTGCTCGGGGTGCAACGCCTTTTTGTCTGCTTCTAGTTTCGCAATCAAAATACCGATGCCTTCGAGGGTCTGAGTGTCGGTCAGGTGAGTGCCCATCTCACGATAGTGCCCAATTCTTTTGTCGATTGCTTCGCACTTTTCGCACATCACGTTTCCCGCCAGCAACTATGGAAACTTTGCCTACGCTACTTTGTTCCGAGGCGAGTTTGGGGGCCTTTCTGTACCGACGCCACCGCACGAGGCGTTCGTTAACTTTTCCGAGAAGTGGTCTGTACTGGCCAGTTTGTCGAGGCGCTTTGGTGGAAGCTATTCCCATCACCGCCCGCCAACGGCCAGCCGCGCACAGGGAGACTACTGATTGCGGCAACGCAGGCGCGAAATCTAACCGATCCTGTGACCCTGACCGTGAAGCGCGCGTCGATCCCCGATCAGCGCTTCAACATAGTCGTCGATTGCCGAGAGAAGGGCCTCCCGCGGTCCTCCGCTTTCGCTTCTGAAAATCAAATAGCGTCGCAGCTTGTCCAATTCGACTAGGTCAGCGGCGATCCGCTCGTTGTGGATTTGCCGCGCCATCTCGCGAAGTTTTTGCTGCTGGTAGGCTCTCGCCGCAGCTCTGTTTTCTGCCCTCGTCATCGCGCCATGATTGCGCGCCGCAACGCTAAGGCAAATCGTCAATCCCTTGGAGCGTAGCTCGCCACTGCTCTACCGCCGGCCGATTGCACCGGGCCGGATCGGTAGTTGACTCAATGGAAAGGCGACGTGAGTGGCCGAGGAATTGTTTCGCCAGGATAGGTAGGGCGAAGGGAAGCGTAGATTCCAAATACCGTGAGAAACCACCCGACAGAGGAATAGGTCCCGCCCGCCACAGCGTCCATCAACTCAGCGTCTGTCATAGAGACCGGCGTCATCTTATCGATCTGTGCGCTCATGATTCTTCTCCTTTGAAGAAAAGCCGCGCAAACGAGATACGTGACGCCCCCGCGCTCCACAGTGACGGCCATCACAGTGGCGCAAGCCGAGAGGCATCATTATCGAGATGATGATTATTGGCCGGAACATGCAAGGGGGACTTGAAAATGTCCGATGCGCTTGTCAGCCAATACACCGAACTCGACGAAACCGAACTTAAACAGATATCCGGTAGTACACGCAACCAAAGAAAAGATTGAGCAAGCAAAAGCGCGGCAAGCAGATTCATCAGAAGTCAACCCGCCAGCGACCTTGAGACGCTCGACCATAATAAAAAACCCCGTCGCATTGACGCGACGAGGAAAGAGTCTTTTTCACATTAGTACCCGGCGCGAGCCGCCGAGCAACGACGTTGTTAGCCATAAATGGCCGCATGTTCAGTCCACAAGTGCAGTTAAGGAACAGGGTCGCGCGCCGTGAGATAGGGTCTCGATTAGAAAGATGCCGCCTCGGGGGGCGAGGCGGCTGCAGTTTGGCAGTGAAGCCGGCGGCGCCGAATGATCGCCACCGGCAATTGTAAACATTGCAAGTTGTGGCCAGAATGCGCCACGATTTTGGGGAGGCAATCTGGAATGGAGCTTCCGGGGCGCATAATGCGTTGTCTAGCCCCAGTGCTATTGATCGGTTCTCTGTGGATTGCCGGCGCCCGGGCTGCGCAGCGCTGCGACGAACCCTCCTCCGCAGGTATCAAACGCTGCGAGGAGATCGTCACAAGCAAAGTCGATCCGACGATTAACTGGAAGACGATCACCTACACCGATAGCAACAAGGAAATTGTGGACCTAGCGATCACCTTTTCCCGCAAAATGGGTGAGCCGATCTACGCGGATGCGCTTGTCGGCAGCAGCATGAGGATTCTCGCGCCGGATCTATCACAAGATGACCGGCGCCTTCTCATTGTTCGCCTGTTGCAGAACGCGGACGAAAAACAGTCAGAGTTCATTCCGGCGGGCAGATACGAGTGGACTTCATTTAAAACCCCGACGGACTACACTATCCGGGCAAGCATAAAGAAGCGGGCGTCTGACTAGGACTTCGTCAATGAAGTGCTTGGTCACACTCCGTCCGTTCCGTGATGACGAGGTCACCCAGATCGTCTGGCTTTTTCTTTCTCACGTGCAAACCTGCAGCGATTTCTTCGGAATTCCCTACGGAGCGATCAGGGAAAATATTCTCCAGAACAGGGATCTCAGACCGCCGATCAGGGAAAAGTCGGTGAGAATGCTGAGATCGCCGCTGTCAGCCTCCGACAGCTACGGCTAGTCTGCTCTTGCCCTGGAAGCGGACATTTGAGGTCTGGTCAGCGACGTCCGCAAAGGGCCCAAAGAACGAACCCGCTTCGCAGGAGCGCGCTGCGCGCGAGGCGATGGCGCCGATCGAGTGACGGGGTGAGGTAAGCGGGCGGCGGTGACAAGCCGGGCGTCCTGTCTTGAGAATCGAGGGGTTCAACCACCTCCACCTCAAGACAGGAGCACCCCGATGAGTGATAAGCCCATCAGCCCGCTGCGCCGGCGCATGATCGAAGACATGACGGTGCGCAACTTCGTCGAGAAGACGCGCGACGATTATATACGGCACGTCAAGACGTTCACAGCCTTTCTTGGCCGCGCGCCGGATACGGCCACGCCTGAAGATCTTCGCCTTTTCCAGCTGCATCAGACGCAGATCGGGGTGCGTGCGCCGAGCATCAATGGCTCGGTTGCAGCGCTGCGTTTCCTCTTCACCGTGACGCTCGACCGCCCCGAGATGGCAAGGCACCTCACCTTCGTGCGGGAACCGCGCAGGATCCCGGTGGTCTTGAGCCTGGAGGAGATCGCACGGCTGCTGGAAGCGGCGCCCGGGCCGAAGTACAAGGCCGCGCTGAGCGCCGCCTATGGCGCCGGACTGCGGGTCTCCGAAGTGGTGGCGCTGAAGGTGTCGGACATCACTTGATTAAGTAGCGTGCAACGCTTGATAAAGAACAGCGAGAAGACTGGCGGGAGCGACAACGACCGCAGCGGTGAGACGACGGCAAAATCGCCTTGACGAAAGCGTCAGCCAGGTTGCTCGAACATGCCGGGTATATTTCTGCTCGCAAGAAATTGATTCACGCCATGCCACTGAACACCGATCAACTAATAAGTCGCGCAAAAATTGCAGGATGTAGCCTTTCTGCCACGCGCAACTATTGGAAATCACACGGGCCAAAAACATTAAATCCACTCGTCCACATCAATCGTGCCGGAAATCGCTCAAGTGTGCACGCGCTGGAGGTCGCCACTCTTCGGAAGTTCCTAAGTCGAGCACCTCTTACAGGAATCCCCATAGCACTTGCGCGGCTCCTCCGGCGCCCAACCCCCCGCGACTTCGTTCCTTGGCGGCTTTCGGACGCCGGCCGCCGGAGTCGCGCCGCTGGTCGCTGCATGCCGGCATCCGAAACCCTCAACAAAAGCCGACATCCGATTTCCGTCATCAGACCGTGTAAAGGCGGCCGCAGAGACCCTGTTCGGTGATGGTCATCACAGACGACGGGTGCTTTGGGAGCGATAAGCGGCGTAAAAGACCGCGCCGGCGAATTGCTGGAATGGAGCAGCATGGAGGGAATGGAGCTTGGCATGGTTTCCGATGATTTTCGGAAGAAGCTCTTGGGGTACGGACTGACCACGGCACAGATCCTCTATCGGAGGCCGGATCATCCCCCGCTGCTGCAGACCTTTGTCTGGCAGAATTACGATCTGTTTCCGAAATTCCCGGCACTTAGGGATTTCCTCGCCTTTTTGGCAGGAAAAACTCGATGGTCCCCTCTACTCGGTGATCGTGGCGCATTCCCGGCTGATCAAGCCAGCCGAGCTTCGCGCCATCGACGGCGTATTCCGGTTGCATTGAAAAAGCGTGGCCAAAGGCGCGCGACTCGCAGCGAAGTGCCTTGTACTGCGCGTGGCAGGTCGGAAAACAGACGTTAAACCGCCAGCGACCAGGGTCGGTACTAGACCTTCCGCACCGTTCATCGTTTCGCTCCCGTTCGCAAGGCCATGCTTGCGAAACCGGACGGTTGCAGTCACTCTCGTTAGCTCGATTGGACGATATGGCCAGGACAGACAATGACCCGAAGATTCGTCATATTGGCTGCCGCGGCGGCGCTGTTGGCCGGCGCGGGCCAGGCGCAGGCGCAAAAATACTTTGACTTCCTGAATGGCGGCACGAGCTACGGGAGCGACCGTCGCTTTAGCCCTGGCGGCGTCAGTCCCATTCCGCGCACCAGCGTTACTTATCCCAGCAATTACGCGCCGGGCACGATCGTAATCGATACCGCCGAGCGGCGACTCTATCTGGTGCAGCCGGGCGGCACCGCGCTCCGCTACGGCATCGGCGTCGGCCGCGACGGTTTTCGCTGGAACGGCGTGCACCGCATCACTGCCAAGCGCGAATGGCCCGACTGGACGCCGCCCGCGGAAATGCTCCGCCGCCGGCCCGATCTGCCCGACCACATGGAAGGCGGGATCGAGAACCCGCTCGGCGCTCGCGCCCTCTATCTCGGCTCGACCCTTTACCGCATCCATGGTTCCAACGAGCCGGAGACGATCGGACAAGCGGTCTCGTCGGGCTGCTTCCGCATGACCAACGAGGACGTGGTCGATCTCTATGACCGGGTCTCCGTCGGAACCACGGTGGTCGTCAAGAACTAGACGCCGGGCGCCCGATGCCCGTTAAATCGCGCCGCCCGCCTTGGTGAGGAGCTTTTCGACCGCTTCCCGACGGGTTGGTTTTAGAACCATTTCCAAGGTTTGAGGGTACGGTCCCAGTCGATCTCGCTCGGGTTCAGCGTCAAGTTTTCCTTCGCGTAGTCCACGACCTTACCTCCGGCATCGACTGCGGCGACACCCGCATAGTAGGGCGCCGTAACGATCGCGGTCCCAGCGGCGGCCGTGGCGCCAGCAATTACGGAGCCTCCCGTGTGTTGCTCCACCCACGTTCCGGCCGATGCGGCGGTATCCTGTATTTTGGTATGGTTGTTGATGTACGTTCCGATGGCAACTCCGGCGCCGGCTGCTGCCACGACCGGAGCAGCTTCTGCGGCGAAGGCGGCAGCGCCGGTCGCCGTCCCCCCAAGGCCAACGCCGACCGCTGTCGCACTGGTGGCAGCAGTCCCGCTCGCGCCGAGTGCGGTTGACGCAATGGCGAATGTTTCGAGCCCGCCGGCGAGCGTGCCGGCACCATCGCTGATGGCCGCGGCAACATCTCCCTTGGCGATATCCTCGCCCAGCGCACGAGCAGACAGTGCCGCGCCGAGCGGAGCCAGCGCTTTAAGAGCGATACCTCCGACCCCCGGAAGACCCGAGGTGACCTTCGGGGCCGCAACCGCTCCTGGAATGGCTTTCCTCAGTCCAGTCAACGCATTTTCTGCCGCATCAATCGCGGTTCCCGGCGTACCCGTGGGTAGGACGATCCTGGCTTGCGCGGCTCGGCCGGCGTAGGCCGCGTCGCCGGCGATGAACCTCGCCGCGTCCCTGGTCGCATCCCGGGTGATTTGAGCAACCTTGGGCAAATTCGAAGTCGACTTTATCTGCTGAACCACCGTGCTGGTGGCCCTGTCTGCATCAGCGGTGTAGCGACCGAGTGAGCCGGTAAGTCGGTTTATGGTTGCGCTGCCTGTATTGCCCAAGAATTGTTCCACCCACACGCCGCGGCTCGTGTCCCGCGCGATTTGGGCGTTCCGACTGACGCTTCCCCACACCGTGGGGTTCCAAATAGATCCCTCTGCCATCGCATGAGCGCCGGCAGTCAAGTTGCGCACGATAGCCCCAGACGCATTCTGGCCATGAAGCTCCTGCCCGATGACGGAAGGCGAACTCGTCGCTGGCGCCTTTTGCCCCGACGACAGTTCTTTCGCGAGAGCCTTGCTAAATTCTGACTGGGCTGCAGGGTCCGCAGCAGACGAGGCTCCGCTATGGCTGGCCGTCTGATTGGCGGGGGTGTTCGCCGAACCGGTTACTCCGTCTCCCATTTTCTTCGCCCTTTTTTAGCGGTGCCCATCGGTCCGATTACCCTGTCGCGAGACCTGGCCAGAAACCGAACATTGCTCATGCTGCTTGTTGCTAGCGGTGCCCTCGCCTGCTTCATGCCGACGCCTCGCCGCCGAGTTACGCTTTCGTAACAAAGAGCCGAAACCGGCTCAGTGATCTTCGGCACATTCCGCGAGGTGCTGACTTTGCTACGAAGACCAATTTCGCCCCAATGCAATCGCGAAAAGCTGAGAGCACCAAGGAGCAACCTCGCAAGTTTGCAGACGTCTGAAGCTGTCACTGATGCGCCGGGCCGTGCAGTCGCCAGTCATGTCAAGCGGCCCGAATATTTATGTTTGCCAGCGATTGCCTAAGCCCATTTCGGCTGGTTAGCTCGGTCGTCCAGTGGGAGTGGACCAATGCGCCGGATCGGTTCGGCTATTTTCATTTGCGCTCTATGGACCGTTAGTGCTCACAGCGCGGAACTTTGCGGTCAACCATCGACGGCAGGTATAAGACGTTGTGAGCAGGTCGTCACAAGCAAAGTCGATCCGACGACGAACTGGACGACGATCACCTACATCGATCGCAACAAGGAAATTGTCGACCTATCGATCACCTTTTCCCGCAAACTGGGAGAGCCGATCTACGCAAGTGCGCTCGTCGGCAACAGCATGATGATGCTCTCGCCAGAACTATCACAAGATGGCCGGCGCGATCTCATCATTCGCCTGTTGCAGAACGCGGACGAAGGACAGTCGGAGTTCATTCCGGCGGGCAGATACGAGTGGACCTCATTTAAAACCGCGACGGGTTACACCATCCGGGCAAGCATGAAGAAACACTAGAGAAGTGGTCTCACCTGACCAGCGAGTGGGTGCCGCAGACCGTCCATGCGCTGCCGTCGATCCGGATCCAGCGCGGCCCCGACTCCCTTCGACACGTGTTACGATCACCTCTGGCCATCTGATATTTGCGCGCGCGCGGGCTACGCTACCTTGATCTAGCTCAGCCGAGCCACTCGGCGCCTGACGGCCCCCCGTTTTACAAAGTATGCGAGCCATTCCGCTGCGTTTCGGTTCGCCACAACTGGCGACTCCCAATTCCGCGAGCCCAAGTACGCGTTATCTGATGCGTGGGTTCCTGCAGTCTGACGTCATCGTTGTAGACTGACTGCTCGATTTGAAAGGATTTCAAAAGAAAAAATACGATCGACGCATGACGTCGAAACGGTTTTCCGCTCACGCAAATGTGTCGACTGCATTCGTTCGATCGACGTGATTTTCATCACAAACCTTAACTCGGCAATCCACTACCAACGCAGGATGTTCCGAAATAGGCTTTGAAAGGCAGCATGAAATGAGCGTCCCCGGCGCGACCGATACGGTCAAGACCGCAACCACTGTGCCCACGAATACCGGCACGGGTTCCTCAAAACAGGTTAAGGAATTCAAGGAGGCGATCGACCAACACTCGACCACCTCAAGCAATAGTTCACAGCAGTCACAGGGCAAGTCGAATTCGAACCCCATCATCCTTGCGGGCCGGCCGCCGATCAACCTGGCCAACCCGACGGGCAAGCAGGGCGTGCCGCTGTACCAGGCGCAGGGTACAAGCAGCACCACTGCCCAGCAGGCGGCGACGCCGGCCAAGCCCGGAAAGCCTATCGATGTGGCGCAGATGGAGGCGCTGAACCGCCGCGTGCAAAGCTTCAACGTCGCGGGCAGCCCGGTCGATCATCAGCAGCTGAAGGACGCGCAGCAGCACTTCCAGAACGCCACCGACGCGCTGAAGGCGGGTGACTACAAGAAGGCCGAGGCCGAACTGCGTACACTGGGCTTTCCGTTGAGCGCGCCGGGGGGGCAACTCAGCACCGCCGCCCAGACGAGCGCGATCCTGCTCGGCGGCACGCAGGTGCATGCCGACCGAGGCGGTGGCTGGCACTCGGATCCCATCCATTGGGGTGCGCGAGGCAACCAGGCGCTGAACGACGTGAACGGCTTCGCCGCCAACGCGACGATGATCAATCGCCTCGCATCGGCGCCGGGCGGGGTGTCGAACCCGCCGACCGAGGCGCAGGTGACGAAGTACATGAGCGATCTCACAAACCCGCCGACGGGCAAGCCTCAGCCGACGGCGCAACAGGTGATGCAGGCCGCCAGCGACATCACCGGCGGCATGATCATGCACTACAGCTCGGCTGGCCGGCAGGATCCGGTCTATAATGCCGACCCCGGCCCGCACGCGTTCTACAAGGACCACGCGGGCAAGATCCACGAGTTCCCGTCGCTGGCCGACGCGAAGACGGCCGCAAAAGCCGCGCTTGCCCACAAATCGCCGGACGCACCCGTAGGTCGCATCAATCAGATGATCGCGCGCTCGCCCGACCAGTGGAGCGACGTGACCTCGCAAGGCGCGCCGCGCGCGGGCCGCTACATCGGCGACTGCGAAAGCAAGGTGTACACGCAGACGCGGCTGCTCACCGCGGCCGGCTTCACGTCGCTCGGCAGCGTCGACGTGCAGCACCAGGGCGGCACCGGCCACATGTTCGGCGTGTTCAAGGCGCCGGACGGCACGACCTGGGTTACGTCGAACGAGGAATTCCGTCAAGTGAACCCGAGCAACGCGAAGGCAGGCGTAACGCAGGCGGACCTCGACGCGACGCTGCAGAAGATGACAGGCGATCTGTACCACACCAAGGATCTGAGAGGGTTCAGGTTCTCGTCCGCCGCCACCGCGAACCTGCCCACCACGGGCAATCCGGCGGTCGACTCGATCCGCCGCTCCACCGAGCTGGGCATGATGCGCCGGACCGAAGTGCTGATCCCCCCGCCTCCCAAGCCCGCGCAGGGCCAGGCCGGGCAGGTTACGGGCAGCGGCGTGCCGAAACACCCGTGACGATCGGGTGAGACGACGCGCGGAGCTACGCCGCGCGGCAAGGTGGTATCCTTGCCGCGCGTGACGGCATCAGTGAGCGGTGTTTGACGGCATCCCCTGCTGGCCGGCGACCGCCTTGCGCTGCGCTTCCAGACCCAAACCAGAGCGGCCCAGCGACGTTGCGGAACGCGATCAGTGCGGCGCGATGGCCTCAAGTTGCGGCTTCGCGTCGAGGAAGACGACGAGACCATTTTTCATATAGCCGACCAGGAAGACACCGTAGAGCACGAGCACCAGCGAGAACACGAGGTTCTTCACGGTCATTGAAAGGTAGAAGGGCTGCAGCGACGGTGCGGCCCGCGCGATAAGCGCGAATAGAAGGTCGACCAACAGCATGGAAACCACGAACGGACCTACCAGCACGAGGCCGGTCCTGACAATGGTATCGAGCAGACTGAGAAGCAGCTGCCCCGCTTCGGGACTGAGCATGGGCAGCAAGCGGCGAACCGGCCAGATGCCATAGCTGTCGTAGATTGCGCGCAACGTCAGGTCGAAGCAACCGGAAGCGAAATAGAGCGCGATGACGATAAGCGCGAGCAGTGTGCCGGTGATATTGGCTTGGATCGATCCGAGAGGGTCGCTGATGCTGGCCGACGAGGACCCGCGTTGCAGGTCGAGTATGTCGCCGGCCACCTCCGCTGCATACAGTGGCACGGCCAGTACGGCGCCCACGACGAGGCCGACGATGACCTCCTTCAATAGCAGAGCGACCATCAGCCCGCCGCCGAGCTTTTCGCTGCCGAGCTGAGCGACAATCATCGGGATGATCGGGATCGAGAGCACGATGGCGACGGAGTTGCGTATGAGGCCGGTCACACCGAGGCGGTCGAACACCGGGAAGATAAGCATCATTGAGAGCATTCGGGCGAGCGCCAAAGCAGTCGCTAAAATATACGGCGCCAACGCGCGGAACGGATCGCCAATGAAGTCCATATCGACATTCCTGCGCGGTTCAGCGCGTCATGGTAGGAAAAGCGTCGAGAATCCCCGATGCCTGGTTGGCAACCTGCTGCGACAACAACGGGCCCAGCATGATCATGAGGACCAGGACGACGATAAGCTTGACGGCCTGCGGCAAGGTCTGGTCCTGGATTTGGGTCAGCGCCTGGAGCAACCCGACCAGCAATCCGACCACGACGGCCGCGATCAGCACGGGAGACGATACGATCAGGATGGTCATCAGCGTCTGGTTGACCGTTCCGAGGATGGTATCGTCAGACATTGGCTGTCCTCGATGTGCGTTGTGCCTTACGCATAGCTCAGAATGAGGCCGTGCATAAGGCGCGACCAGCCGTCAACGGCTACGAACAGAAACAACTTGAGCGGCAAGGATATCAGCGTCGGGGAGACCATCATCATTCCCATTGCCATGAGAATGTTTGAGACGACGATGTCGATGATCAGGAACGGCAGAAAGAGCAGGAAGCCGATCTCGAACGCGCGAGTAAGCTCCGAGCTCACGAAAGCCGGCAGCAGAATGATGAAGTCATCGTCCTTCACATTGGCGCGGGCTGATTCTGGCCAGATGCGGGCGGTGGACGAAAGGAAGAACTGGCGCTCGCCGGGTTTCGCAAAGCGAATGAGATATGCCTTAACCGGATCTTTCACCACTTTGGCCAATTCCTGGAGCTTCTCGAGCGAGCTGGTGTCGAGCGGATGCGCGGCGAGGCGATTGGAGACGTCTTCGATGAGCGGCAGGCTTACGAAAACGGTGAGAATGAGGGCGATCGAATACAGCACCATGGTCGGCGGCGTCTGCTGAAGGCCGAGGGCGTTGCGGATGATGAACATGACGACCGAGATCTTGAGGAAGGCCGTCATCGTCACCATCAAAAACGGCAACAGCCCGAGTATCGTCAGGAGGATGATAAAGCCAACAGTGCTGGGAGCGTCAGTCATTGCCGGCGAGGCTCACGATTCGCACACCCAGACTGTCTCCGATCTGCACCAACGCGCCGCGGCCCAGGCGTCTGCCGTTGGCTATGATGTCGAGCGGCTCGTCGAGCGGGCGGGCCAGCGGCACCAGCGCGCCGGGCGCCAGGCGCTGGAGCTCACCGAGCGAAAGCTCGACGCGGCCGAGTTCGAAGACGAGCCGCACCGGCAGGTCGTCCAAGTCCGAATCTTGCAGGCCAGGCGGGCCGGAGAGCTCGGTCGGATTGCCCATATTCTACTCCCAGGAAGAACCACGGCGGCGTACAGGGCGCGCCGTGACCAAGATGCCTGCCGGGCTCAACCCGACAGAGATAACAAGTTGCCTGGCGATGACGGCTATCGCCCTAATGTCTCGTATCGCCCTATTGTCTCGCTGACATTCTACATCGGCGCGCACAATATCGTCGAGCGCTGGCAGCGTGACGCGGATCACGCATTCGGCGGCGTCGGCTGCCTTTCGGGCATCCCCGGACGTTGGAATGGTCTGCTGCGCGAGCATCTCGCCTCAAGCCCAGCTTTGTTCTGCCGTCGACGCAGCGGCCATGATGGCGCGCTCGTCGAGATCGGCCTCGGCATAGGCTTCCGCTAGTCGGTCTGCCTTACGCCGTTCCTGCTCAGCCAGGCGATCGAGCTTGGTCACCTTGCGCTGGCAAAGACGGTAGCGCTCGCGGGCAGCGTCGCGCACCAGCTCGGCATTGTGCAACGCCTTTCGGGCTTCCTCCTCGACCACGCGCAGGCGTAGGGTCTCTGCCGCCATGCTGTCGAGATCGGCCTGTAGACGGCCAATCTCCAGGGTCGAGACGGCTCGACCGGCGAGCGCTTGGCGTTGAGCCTTCTCGCGAGCACGGGCTTGCTCCAAATGGAAAGCGATTGCGTCCCCTGCCTCCTCCACCTGCTGTTCGGCACGGCGGCAGTCACCCTCGCACTTGGTCAGCTCGTTAAGCGCCGACCGCTCCCGCAAGCGTCGCAGGCCAACAAGACGAGCAAGTGCGGCGACGTGCGTCATAGCGGTTGCGGCTGGCTGCCAGGCTGGAGGACAATCTCGCGCATCTGCCGTCGCGTCTCTTCGATCGCCTCGAGCGCGTGCACCTTCTGGCGAAGGAACCCATTGATGGCGTCTATCTTGGCGATGGCCTCATCCGCCAACGGGTCGCTGCCCTTTTGGTATTCGCCGACACGCAGGAGGAGTTCGACGTCGGCGTAGCTTGCCATGAGCTGGCGCATGCGGGCGGCGTCGGCGCGGTGCTGCGGCGGCACTATGGAGTCCATCAATCTGCTGCGACTGCGCAAGACATCGATCGCGGGAAAATGGTTGCGCCGACCGAGTTCGGCCGAGAGGACCATATGGCCGTCAAGCAAGGAAACCACTTCCTCGGCGACCGGATCAAGGGCGATCTCGCCTTCGACCAGCACAGTGTAAAGGGCGGTGATCGACCCACCGCCGCTGTCAAGGCCGGCGCGCTCGACGAGGCGCGGGAGTGCGGCGAAGAGCGATGGTGGGAAGCCGCGCCGCGTCGGCGGTTCGCCTGCCGCCAGCCCAATCTCTCGCTGGGCACGGGCAAAGCGGGTGAGGCTGTCCATGAGCAGCAACACCTGCTTGCCTTCCTCGCGGAACGACTCGGCGATCGCTGTCGCCGCGTAGGCAGCCTTGACGCGCTCCATCGCCGGGCTGTCGGACGTCGCGACGACGATCACCGCGCGTTTGCGGCCCTCCGGTCCAAGCTGATGTTCGAGGAACTCCCGCACCTCACGTCCGCGCTCGCCGATGAGCGCGACAACGACCACGTCCGCGTCGGTGCCGCGGACGATGTCGGCTAGCAGGGTGGACTTGCCGCCGCCGGCTTCGCCGAAAATCCCGACGCGCTGTCCGCGTGCGCAGGTGATAAGACCATCGATGGCGCGGATACCGAGCTGGATTGGATCGCGGATGATGCCCCGACTGAGCGCCGCCGGTGGTACTCCGGTGACCGGACGCGTCGCAATGCCCTTCGGAAGAGGTTCGCCGTCGACCGGATCCCCCATTGCATTGATAACGCGGCCAAGCAGGCCGTCTCCCACCGGGGCCAACAACTCGCTGCCGGTGGGAATCACCTCGGTCACGCTGGAAAGGCCAAACAGATCGCCGATCGGGGTCAGCACCGCGACGTCGTCAAGGAGCCCGATCACCTCGGCCAAGACGCGTCGGCCGGTTTCCGGGTCGACCAAATGGCACAGTTCGCCGATGCGCGCCTCGGTCACGGTGGCATGGATGATGACGCCCAGGAGGCGGCGGACACGCCCCTTGCGCGACCGTGGCGCGCTTTCGCGCACCTTCTCATACAAGCTGGGCAGGACGGAGGTAAGACGGTCGTCGATGCTGAAGCGCCCCGTCATGGATTCTTGCCTCGTCAAACAGCGCCGATCGCAGTGGCAATGGCGGTCAGTTGCGTTTTGATACCGGCGTCGATGACGGCAAGATCACTGGCGATGATACATGCGGTCGGGTCAAGGGACGGGTTGCCCTCGATCGTCACTTCCATGCGAGCGCTGACGCCGAGGCGGGCGAATTCCTTGGAGACGCTATCGACGACGTCAGGGTGAACCGTGACCGTCAGACGCTTCTCGCGACGCAAATCAGCGATGGCATGGCCGGCAGCGGCGGCGACAAGGTCGCGCGTGTCGAAATTGCCGAGGACACGGTGAACGACGCTCATGGCAAGCTTGGCAACTTGCGGCTCGATCGACTGAAGATAGCGATCCACCTTCAGGGTCGTCTCGGCAATGAGGCTGGTCGCCTCCGCCTTGCCGTCCTCATAGCCCCTGGCACGCTCGGATGCATAAAGGCTGGCGGCGGCTTCCTCCGCCACCTTTTTTTGATCGGCGATCTGCTTTTCTGCTTCGTTCACGAACTCAAAGGCGTCCTGCCAGGCCTTCACGTCCCTGGCATTGAGAACCGAGCCGGTCGTCGCACCACCCGCCGACTGCTGTCTATTCAACGATACCGGTTCCACTCTATCCACCATTGTGTTCAACCTCAGCCGACCGTTCGGCGCACGATCGCCGGGCCGAGCTCATCGAAGGGGCGCTTCACGGCATCATCGAGAGCGGGATTGGGAGCAAGCTTGAGGCGAACGCGCATGCCGACGCCCGTGGTCTGCGCCTTGCACCATGCGCCAAGGCAACGCAAGCCATCCTCTGTAACCCGCGTACCGAGCCGATCGTAGGGTGTGAGCGGCTGCATCGGGCCGGAAAGATCGCGATTGGCCAACGCGACGACGCACAGCGCCTCACCCAACGCAGCATCGAGCGCCGCCGCATCCGCGGCCCGAACGGTATTGGCGATGCTGTCTGCCCAATAGATCGCTCCGGCGCGGCGCACAACCTCCGCCAGCTGTTCGGACGAGGCAAGCGCGATCGACCGGTCAGTATCGCTCACGTCCTCGGCCGCAATTGCCCGCGCCAGCCCGTAACGCGAATGGACGAGACCCGACAGCCGCTGCTCAAGGCGAAGCGAGGTCTTAAGTCGCGCGCACAATTCGGGAGCCACCATTCCGTCGAAGCACACGGCGAGCCGAGACGGCTCGATGTAGAGAGCCGGCTGCGTTACGAACGCATCCCAGCCGGGACCTGCTCCGATGCTTTCGTTCGCAGTGCTCACGACATTTTCACCACGTTAGTCGAGCTCGCTTTCACCACGCCCGGCGAAGCCGCGGGCGACGAAGCCAATGCGTAAACGCGTCCACCCCGGCGATAGAGCACGAAGCCGAGCCCACCTGCGAGCAGGAGGACCAGCCCGACGAGCCCGAAGAACATCCACATCGCCTGCGCCAGGTTGTTGCGGTAAATCCACAGACCGAAGAACGACACCATTTCGGCGTCCTGGCCTTGAGTTGCCTTCTGAGAGTCGACCGGAACGAGGATAACCGATACCTTGTCGTAGGACAGGCCGGCGACGCCGTTAGCCACCAGCATCTTAACCTGGGGCACCAGGTTTCCCACCGGCGCGTCGCTGCGATGGCGTATGAAGACCGACGCCGACGACGGGACGAGTTGCTGGCGCAGCGGGTCATTTTCCGGCAGCACGAGGTGAACCCGGGCGGACAGGACGCCGTCAATTTCTGAAACCGTACGCGAAAGCTCCTGGCTCAGCGCGAAAATCATCTGCGCGCGCTCCTGCATGGGCGAGGAGACGAGACCATCCTTCTTGAAGACTTGCCCCATGGTCTGGAACTCCTGCTTGGGGAGTCCAGCCTCGTTGAGGATGGCGATAGAGTTGGCGAAGCGCGCCTTGTCGACCACGACCGTGTACTGACCGCCCTTGACTACCACGCGCTGCGCTGGGATCCCGTGCTGTTGCAAGGTCGCGACAATCTCGTTGGCTTGGCGCTGATCAAGATTGTTGTAGAGCTCCGTGTCGCAGGCCGAAAGCAGCAAGGCTGCAGGCAATACCAGCGCCCGCAGTACCCAGCGTGGCAATGAACAACGGAGCAAAGCCGCACTCACGGAATTTCCCTTCGTCACTGTCCCTTGACCAGGGTCATCACGCTCTTGGTTATCGAACTGGTCGCATGAGCCACCACCCGCGTCCACATTTGTTGGATCGCGGAATCCATGAGGTCGTTGGTCATCTTGTCGACCATGGCCTGGCCCAGGCCTTTCATCTCCAGGCCTGGGCCGGGCCCAAGCGATGCCGACGCCGGTCCTGGATGCAGAGCGGGGGAGCCAAACCCATGGAGCGCGGCAAGCTTACCGAATGAGCCGGACTGGCCGAGGGGGTTCAATTGGGCGAGGGAGTTAAGACTGCCGAGGGAGCCCAGCGTGTCGAGGCTGGCAAGGTCAGTCTCCGCATCGGCTGCGGCTGCCCTCTGCCTTGCTCTGGTCGCCCGGTTCTGCGCATCAGACTGGTGCGCCTTCTCGACGAACTCACGCAATTTGCCGAGCATCTCCCCGCTCGAAGCTACGGAATTGGTCGCCTCATGTATCTGTACGTTGCCGGCGTCCACGCGCGCCTTGGCGAAAAAGTCGGCGAGCCCCTGGTCGCTGGTAGCGCCGGGGCCTTGGGTTGCTTGCGGTGAAGCTGTCGCCGGCGAAGAGGCGGCGGCCGGGACTTGGGCGGTGATTGCCACGCTCATGATAGAGTTCCTTCCAGCTGTTTATATCGTGCTGACGACCCCTTTTGACACGACCAAATCCGTCCTTCTGTGATGAGCTTCACACACTATGTCCGGTGCTCCAGCAGGCGAGCGGCCTCTTCACCTTGCGGATCACGGCGGAAGACGGACGAACCTCAGTACCACCGGTTCATCTGTTCGTCTATTAGTGCCTAATCGGGCCTAAAGCGGGATGCCTGGAGCCCTTGAGCTCGTCCATTAAGGTGGCGAATGCCGTGTCTGGCGGATCATTGACGCCTTGCACTCGCCTATGAATACGCCAACATGGCGGGTGCAGGCCGAACGATCGGCATGCAACCGCCATGTTAGAATCACGCGGGCGAAGGGGATTAGCCTTGCCCCTTCGTGAGCTCCTGCAAGGCATGCTGGAACAGTTGGGCGGCGGGATCCTTCTGGCCACCCTGGCCGCTATCGTCGGTCTGCTGGGATTGCGTCTGCTGCTGAACCATCTGCATGATCTGGTTCAGCATGCCCATAGGGCCTCCGCCTCCCATTATGCCGCCTAAGCCTGACATCGTTCATCTCCTGGTTTAAGGGTTATTTAGTTGGAGGACAGATCCCCCTTGCACTGAAGCTCAGGGGCCCTGTCGCTGTGCTTCGCAACTGAAGATCCTGCCTTGATCGGGCGCTGCTATTGGCGGCTCATCGCCCCGCTCTCAGGCCCGATCAAAGATCAGGATCTCCGTGTCGTAGCACCTTCGACTCTCAGAGCCAGCCGAACTCCATGTCGCGGAAGCCTTCAAACTCGTCGCGGCGGGCTTCAGCCTCGTCGCGGCGGCCTTCAGCCAGGTCATGGCGGCCTTCAGCATCATGATGACGCGCCGCGTTATCATAGCTCCTCGCCTCGGAAAGCTCGTGCAAGCCGCCGAAGAAGTTGCCGTGCGAGAAATCATCCGAGGCCTGATCACGATGATACTGGGCCTCAGAACGATCATGCGCGGCCTCACGAAATTCATGCCCCGCCTCACGAAATTCATGGCGGGCCTCATGATGTTCATGCCGGGCATTGGCGAAGTCCTGGGCGGCGTCGCCGCAGCCACCTTGGCCGCACTCACCGCCGCCGCCGCCACCATTGTCCTGGTTTTCGAGCGCTTCACCGATTTCCGAACCGATCATACCTCCGAGGGGACCGCCGAACGCAGTTCCGACGATACCTCCAACGAGACCTCCTAAATCGAAACCCATGTCACATTCTCCATTGTCGCTAGGGATGCCCGCGACGGCTCCATGCCGACGCCCGGGTGCCTGCAGACGGGGCGATTAAGCCAGAGGCAAATCCTTTCTTCTGTGACATGTCGCACTTCCGGTCCGCCACAACGCTGCCGCGCCGCGTGTCGCACAGAACACCAGCGCCATAGCTCTGCGATTGACGGGCGAGCGAACCAGCAAGGCAGCTATGCCGTAAGCCCGCGCATTCGCAGGCGGATCGAGCAGGCATTCGGCTGGATCAAGACTGTCGCGGGGCAAGCGAAGACCAGCTTCCGTGACCTAGATCACGTCGCACGGGCCCTCGCTCAAACCGCCGGCGGCTGGCCTATCGTCGCGATGGACTTTGTCGAAGAGAGGCGCCTCACCTTCCAGGGTAAGGCCGATGGCGAATCCTCTTTCGGGGCTCTCGGGCTTGCTGGACATGCGCTCCAGATCGGCCTGCGCCGAGTTCTCATTCTGCTGAGAGCCCGTTGAGCGGGAAGCTCCTCAATGCGACTGCTGCAGAATCGCCGAATCAGCAGAATGCGGCGCTGTCACGAGCTCGAGCCGCGAAAGACCCGTACCCTGTCATCCTCTCCCTGAGGCACCTGGCGAGCCATTGCGATGAGCGTCTGGCGCACGAGCGCGATATAGGGCGGCGGCCCGGATACCGAAATGACACTCGATTCCGGCGTGGTTCGAATGGGGTAGCGCGGATCGGCGATGCCGAGCTTGGTGAGTTTGGACACCACATCGGTCGGCAGGATCCGGCCGAGATCGACCACTTCCGTTCGCAGTTCGCTCGCGGCATTGACGTACAGCACGGAGCCATCGAAATACCAAACGAGACCGTTGCTTGCCGTGAGCCGCTTGAAGAACTCCTCGGCCGACCCGCTCCCCATATCGCCGTGCAGCTTGCCCTTGACCGCGTCACTGACCTTGACCGGAACGTTGATGTTGCGGCCGAACTCGATCAGGGCATCCTTGAGGTCTTGCTCGATGACGACATACTTATAGGGGCCCGGCGGCCATTTCGGGTCCAGGGCTTCGGCGACCTTCGGCATTCCGATAAGGATTGCCGCCGCCGTGAGGGCTATAGAGACGATCTTCAGAGGCATGGTTCGTCTCCCGCGTGCACCATGGCCGGCCGTATCGCGAGCAGCGGAATGGTGCAATCCTGAAATGCGAAAAATTGTACCACGGCGAAATTGACGTGATCAATCGCACATTTGGAGCCGCGCGCCGGACCCGCGTCGTAGACCGTCAAATGGCCCGCCTCTTTTTTTGAGCCGGCATCGATCGAGCTGAAAGGTGAAAGACCGGCCAGAAATCGGCAAAACTCGTGCGACTATCGTGTACCGGTTGCGCATTTTGCCGGTTGCGTTGCGGCAGCCGCCGATTGACCGCGCCCGGTCGGTGTCGCCCCTACCAAAATCCCCTTTCCCGGTGGCCACAAGCCTATGTGACATTGCTCACTTTTTTCCGGCGGCAACCAGACTAGCTTGCGGACGTCTGGCCCGGATGTGAGGCCGACGTACAGGACAAACTCGAACCCGAAGGAGAATGATCATGAGTGGTGTAGATGCTCAAGGCCAGAGCCAAGCGATGACGCAGCAGTCGACGCAGGACTCTCTGCAGCAGCAGCAATTGAACGCGGAAAACAAGAAAGAGGCCGACGCGATCAAGGGCTTCCAGCAGATGCTGCAGGAACTCCCGTAAAAGCTGAGGCACCGATCGAGCTGGCCGGAGAAACACCGGCCGCAAATCGGCGGAGCCAAGGCAGCACGCGCGGTTGTGGTAAGCCGGTTCGACCGGCACGAACACCGGCTTATCACCGTCTTGCGGGACGGCGGCGAAGCTGGTGTTCGTGCCGGTCGCGCATTTGTGGGTCCCATTAGCGCACATGGCGTCCAGTAAGGACGTGCTTGCGCCGGGCGCGCGCCGATTGCGGCGGATGGCAGCATCACAGGATCTTGATGGCGACGCGAAGCTTGGTCGAACGGTGACATCACTCACACGAGCCGGAGCGGCGCCGTGGCTTTCCAGGTTAGTACGAGACCAGGCGCCTGCGAACAGGTCTTGACCGCGAACGCCACGATGTCAGTATCGTGTGGACGCTCGCACAGCCAGATCGACGACAGATACCAGCATGGCTAACGACGACTCGGAAGAAAAAACCCTCCCGGCATCGAAAAAGAAGCTCACCGACGCGCGCCGCAAGGGAAAAACCTCCAACAGCAAGGACCTCGTGTCCGGCTTCACAATGCTCGCCGCCGTGTTCTACCTGATTTACCGGTGGCCTATGATGCGCGATCGTCTGACGCAGTTCGTCGACGTCGTTTCCGCCTCCACAGAGCAGCCGTTCGCCGAAGCTTGGCAACGCGCGGTGTACGGCGGCATCGATGTGCTGCTGGCGACCACCGTGCCGCTCCTTGTCGTGGTTTTCGCCGTCGCCGTGGTGATGGGGATGGCGGCGACGGGCGGCCCGCTATTCTCGTTTGAGAACGTGAAACTGGATCTCGAGCACGTCAGCCCAATGGGGGGTGCGAAACGCATCTTCTCGTCACGCAACGTGATTGAGTTCGTCAAGAGTCTGGCCAAAGTCGTGGTCCTGACCACCGCCTTCTGGATGGTGCTGCGTGGCTTCATCCCGCCGCTGTTCCAGACACCTTCCTGCGGCGAAGCCTGTCTCGAGCGGATGGTGGTTTCCACCTTGCAGCCACTTGCCATCACCGCGGTCATCGCCTTTGTCATCATCGGCGTGCTCGACATGCCATTTCAGCGTTATCTCTTTCTAAAGCAAATGCGTATGAGCCTGACCGAGAAGAAGCGCGAAATGAAGGAGCAGGATGGTAGTCCGGAGATCAAAGCCCAGCGTCGGCGCCTCCAGTTCATGTTCGCGAAACAGAAGGTGCGCAAAGGCGTGCGCCATGCCGCTGTTGTCGTCGTACAGGAAGATCGTGTCGTCGGGCTCCACTACCACAAGGAACAAGCGCCGGTGCCGACGATCGTCAGCAAGGGTCGCGGCCAAGCCGGCGATGAGATGGTCGCCGAAGCGCGACGCCTCGGAATCCCGATTGCCGAGGATGCGTCGCTGGTCGATCTGCTCATCAGCCTAGCGATCGGCAACAGGATCCCGCCAGAGGCCTACGCGGGTGTTGCCCGCCTCCTGGTCCGTTTCGGGATCTGACTCCCTTTCACGCCTGACGGAACGTGCCGTAGCTCTTCACTTAGTGCGCGGGCGCTCGCCGGCGGGAGCGCGGATTACGGGGGGAGCGGAGCGCTGGCGCTCATGCAGTGAATTGACCCTGACACCGGTGCGATTGCCGATCTGCATCAATGTGCCGTTGCCGATCCGCTGCCCGTCGACCACGATATCGACAGTATGGTCGTGCAGTGGCAGTGGCGGCAACGGCAAGGGGGCGTTTGGCGCGAGTTGCTTCACCTTGCTGGCCGGCATCTCGAAGCGTCCGATCTCGAACAGGACATGCAGCGGCCGGTTGTCGGTTTTTGCGCCCGCCTCCCACGCGGCGGCCATGGCATCGGTTGGCATGCCCCATGCCCACGATGAAGTGGCTCCAGGGATCGGATGCGCGGCGAGGCGGTGGCCCTCCGGCGTGAGCGCCACCGGCGCAACAAGCCGTTCGCCGATGACGGCGATCGCCGCATGGCCCGGCTGGCAGGAAGCGTCAACCAGCACGACGTCGTCGGGTGAGAGGCGTTCAATCTCGCCCGCCGCGAGGTTGGCGGCAGCCACACACAGGCACACCGGGACTGGCAGATCGAGAACGGAGCGACTGATTCCGGCATGCCGATCAAGGCCTTCCGCAAGCCTGAGCGCGCAATCCGGGGAAACCCGTAAGTCGCAGCCGGTGGTCACGAGCCCCTCGATCACAAGGGTAAAAAACAGTGGCAGCTGTCCATCGCTCTCCAGCGGCTCGACCTGGCGCGAAAATGCGTCGACGGCTAGCTTGCAGCCGAGATTCATCTCGACTGCCGTGAGGACGCTGTCGAGGGCGTATTCGACAATGATGGCGGCTCGACCCGGCCCCAGGCGATCGAGCGACAGCGCCGGATCCACGCTGCCGACCAGGACATCGACCAGAGCTTGCGGCAACCACAGCTCGCCGGGCTCGCCATCGAGGCGCAGCGCCACCCGATAATTCAGATCCGCACGCCGCTCGGGCGGCGGCCAGGCGGCGATGATGCTTGTTTGTCGTCCGCCAATTGTAGCCGCCAGCGGCGAGCGTCGACGATACACGGCGTTGAGCGCTTGCACATGCGACGATGCGATCAGCGGGAAAGAAGGCTCGCGCACTGGAGGCTCGGCGATTTCGGCTTCGGGGGCGCTGGCGCGCAAAGTCGTGTCAAGGGCCTCACCCAGGCCGATGCCCAGCGGGGCATCGAGGATCGAGCGAAGAGCGGCCTCCATCGGCGGGACCGTGGTCTCGGCTGGTGCAACGGGGCCGCCGGTGGGCTCGACAGCGGCGTCGGTGGGAGCCTCGACCGTCTCGACTGTTGCGGCTGTGTCGGCTGGCTCCGTGACGACACTGGCTGACCCTGTCGGGGTGTCGGTCGGTGCTCCCACTATTTCGGTTGGCGCGGAAGCGGCGACGGCTGTCTCTTCGACAGTCTCGGTTGGTGCCAATGCGGTGCTGGTCGGCTCGACCGCGGCGTCGGTGGGAGCCGCGACCGTCTCGGCTGTTGCGTCAGCAGTGTCGGCCGGCTCCGCTGCGAGGCTGCCTGACGCGGTCGGGGTGTCGGTCGGTGCTTCCACTGTCTGGGCTGGCGGAGGGGCGGCCACGGCTGTCTCGTCAGTCTCGGCTGGCGTCGCGGTGCTGGTCGGTTCGACCGGGGTGTCGGCTGGCCCCACGGCAGACTGGGCTGGGGCCGCAGCGGCGTCGACTGGCAGACTGGCGGACACGGAAGGTGGTTCCGAGAGGCCTTGCAGCTGATGCCGGGCGCGCGCGGCGCTGTAGCGCTGCTTCAGATCGTGGAGCAAGGTCTTTAGATTGTTGAGTAACGGCTCTGACGCGGATCGAAGCGAGGCAAAGGCAACGGCGATGTTCCCGACGCCTTGCGCGCCATCCCGCGTTTCCGACCGTGGAAACAAGAACCAGGCCAGGGCAGCGAGTTGTAGTGCGACCGGCACCCTGAATGCCATTGCGTAGGCGGTCGCCGACGTTTGACCTGCCTCATGCGGCCATATCGCGACGACGGTACCAATGGCCGACTGGATGAAAAGGGTGGCAACATATTGCAATACGCCGACGCTCGCGCACGCTCGAGCCACGTAGGCTTGGGGAAAATGAGTCGACAGGACCACCAATGGCAGCATGGCTGCGGCGCCAGCCACCAAAGGGCCCCAGACGATAGATGTCGGCAATGCGATTCCGCCGACCGCGGCGACCTGGATGCAGATGCAGAGTGCGGCGGCCCCCACAAAGACGCTTACAGCCGATAAGCCCTTTCGGACAGCCCAGTCGGCCAGTGCCCCCCAGACGAGCGAACCGGCGGTCTGGCCAACCGCTATGAGGCTGATGCTGGCGACAATGTCAGTGAGATCGAGCTCAGTCCTGGCGGCAAGCCAACTTGCAAGCCAATCACCCTGGATCGCCCATACCGTCCCGACCACCACCGCAGCGAGGGGCGCAAATCGTCGAAAGATCGGGTCGCGCAGGATGGATGACAGGCCGAGATCTTGACTCGGCACATCGCCAATGGCGGTTGTCGGTGCAGGAACCAGCAGCGCGGTCAGGATAGCGCAGATCGCCGCCAGAGCGGCCAACAAGATAAACAATGCCCTCCATCCGTATTCGCGCCCGAAGAGCGCCGCCGGATCGGCCGCCGCGAGAGCGGCAAGCCCTGCGACCGCTAGAAGGCCCCCCGTTGCCAGGCCGAGACGTTCACGCGGACACCATGTGACAACCGCCTTTATTGCGGCGAGGAGCGCCGAGGCCGTGCCCGCACCGAGCAGCGCGCGGCCAATCGTAAGGCCGAAGGGTCCAGTGGACAGGCCAAATATCAATGCGCCGAGGGCGGTCACACCCATCATCACCGACTGGACGATACGCGGCCCAAATCGATCGATTGCGATGCCGGACGGTAGCAGGCAGGCCGCGAAAGCCAGCAGAAATGCCGCAGTTAGTCTCCCGAGCGTGCCCTCACCGATAGCCAGATCGGTCATCAGATCATTGGCAACGAGCGAGTCTATTCCCTGAAACAGAACAGACAAAAAGTATCCGAAAACGAGTGGAAGAAATCCCACAACGATCCGGAGAAAAGAACTGCGATTGTCTTTGATTTCAGAGGCCATGTTACCATGCTATATTAGCTTCCAGGACGGTTGAACCTCACGATTTGTGCGCAAGCCGTGACGACAAGCACGGATCCGGTCGATGGCGACCAGGGCGCATGAGCGAGACGATGCCATGGAATGCTGGTTCTTTTGCGAGAACCACTGCTCGGGATCATGGTTCTGGCGTGGGCTTGGCAGCGGGACGTGCGCGAAGGTCAACCCATGATCGTGCCGACTGCCTTGGCGCGCGCCTTGGCGTCACTGATGGCACGGATCGCAGTCGCCCGCGCGAGCAATTTCTTCACTTCGGCTGCCGATAATTCCTTGGGCGCTGCGGCACGCCCTTCGTCGGGCCGCCCCAGCAGGCCGAACACGATCATCAGGTTCCGCCGATGTCGCGCCTCCGCCCCCGGCGAGGTGACGACGGCGCGCGAGGCGTCTATCGCTTGGGTTTCGTCCCCCTCGAGCGCAGCGGCAAGGGCGAGATTGGTGCGGACATCGAGGTCGTCAGGGGCGAGTGCGCTCGCAGCCTCGAATGATTGGTGCGCTTGCGCGAATTGGCCCGCGAGCGTCTGCGCGACACCCAGCCGATTGTAGGCCGTCATCGTCTTGACGATCGGGGCAACTTTCGCCAGCGCCACCACCGCCCCGTCGGGGTCTCCAGCCTTGACCAGGGCTGAGCCGAGTCCGAGCAACGCATCGGGGTTGTCAGGCGCAAGGGCGAGCGCGGCTCGGTAGGCCTTGATCGCCTGATCGGTCTTGCCGGCGCGCGTATAGGCGTCGCCCAGACGCAACTGCGCCGTTGCATCGTTCGACGTGGCAGCCGCTCGCTCATAGATCGGCAGCGCGGCGGCGGGCTGTCCCTGAACTCGATATCGGAGGCAACACGCATCAGCCCGTCCTGGTCCGGCTTCTCCGTGCTGGCCGCTGCGTCCAGCCAGGACTGGGACGCGCACCCGGCGAGCAACAAGCCCAGAAGGGCCGGCACGGCGCAGGATGCGACACGAAACCCGATGCTCATCGCCCTTTTCCTCAGCCGGCCGCCAAGCCGGCGCAGCCACCTTCAGTGGGTCGCAGTGGCCTTCTCCGACTCGCTCTGAGGGCCAGGCGCCGTCGGCGCGGTGCCGGTCGTACGCGGAAGCCCGCCACCCAAGGGGCTGCCCTTGGGTGGGGCATAGCCATAAATGTATTCCTGCGCCGCTCGTGCCGTCGGAGCCGCGGGAGCAGCGCCAAGCGCGCGGCCGCGAACCAGGTCAGACTTGCGCTCGGCCATGTGCTGAAGATTGTATGCGTTGGCGCAGCCCGGTGGCAAATGCGGTCCCAGCATCGGCGGCTCTGTCGCGTCCGGTACAAGGCAAGCTTTCGGGACCATCACCCAGCGCGTTTTGCCATTCGGGCCGACCACGGGCACGCTGGTATAGTCCGGCGAATAATCCGGCGGCTGCTCCGGAAAGGAGCCAAAGTAGACCGAATAATGCGGCTCCGAGTCCCAAGAGGCTGTCTGGTAAAGCGGTGGCGCAGTACAGCCGGCGAGGGCCGAGGCCACTACAGCCAGACCAAGGTAGATGGCGGACATACGCTGCATCGTGCACCCTCGATGGATCATTTGAACACCAGGCCAGAATTTGGCTCGGGCAGCGGCATGGCTTTGACGAGAGCCGCGGGTGGCGGCGGTGGCGCGGGCCTGTCGATGGGGGTAGCGAGGCCGCGGTCGCGCACTGGCTTGACCAGGATTGGCGTGATGAGAATTACGAGCTCGGTCTCGTCGCGTTGATATCGGGCAGATCGAAACAATGGGCCAAGAATCGGAAGGTCGGCAATTCCGGGGGTCTGCTCGTAGTCCAACGACATCTGGCGCTGGAACAAACCAGCGATCGCAAACGTCTGCCCGCTCGCCACCTCCACCGTCGTATCGGCCCGCCGGACCGTCAGGCTCGGCAGTTCGACGCCATTGGCCTTGACGGAGCCGAACTTCGACAACGAACTCACTTCCGGCCGCACCCGCAGCGCGATTCGATTTGTTTTTATCAGTGTCGGCGTGAACTCAAGCGAGACACCGAACGGCTTGTACGAGACAGTGATCTGCCCTGCCTGGTTTCCCGGGGTTGGAATGGGAATCTCGCCTCCCGCCAGGAAGCTCGCGGCCCGCCCGGTCACCGCCGTCAAGTTCGGCTCGGCCAGGATGGTCAGCATCCCGTTGCGTTGCAGCGCTCCAACGAGGGCGTCCACCTCACCGCCACTGCCGCCAAACGCAATGCTGCCTGACGACCCGATGCCCAAGCGCTGCACGTCCTGGCGCGACACCTCGGCAAAACGTACCCGGATATTGACCTGTTGCGAGCCGGCAATTGTGGTGTCGTTGATCGGCGGCTGGTCCGGCGGAGAGTAGGTGTCCGCACTGTTCTGCACGTCGACCGCTTCCTCGACGTTGCGCGTGGGGCCGACCGCGGCCACCCGATTGCCGAACAGCTTAAGCTTGGTGTGAGTCGTCGGCTGAAGTTCGTGGGTCGCACTATTGGCGAAGCCGGGGTCGCCGACCACGCGAAACGCCACACTGGCTTTAACTTTATGGTCCGCCGAGACCGCGATCAGATTCGTGCTGCCGATCTTCCTGCCGTAAACATAGACGACGTCCGGCGCGACGATACGCAGATCGGCGACCGCAGTGTCGGCCATAAAGACGGATTCGGCCGCCTCATCGAGTTGCAGGAGGCGACCTTGGCCAACCATCAGCTCGATCGATTGTCGCGACGAGGCACGGTCTGTCGCCGTCTGGGCTGCAACCGGTGGCGCGAGCAGGACGGCGAGCAGAAATGCGCCCGCCTTCAACTTCCATGCGGCACTAATGTACGATCTCACCAGGACCGCTCCCCTCAACCGCCCTAAGGGCATAATCAAACACGATTGATAGCAATCGAGCCGCCGAAACTGAGTCCGTTTTTACGGTAAGTTAATGCAATCTCAAACGTCGAACCGGCAACGTCGCGGCGAAAACCCGGTGTTGGTGCCATTCGGCCACAGTCGCCCGCGGCTGCGTCATCCCAACAGAGTACATAAGGGTGTGCCGGAAGGCCCGGATTGTGTTGCACCGGCCGAGGGGCAGGCGCTACCTGCGGAGCTTCATCTCGCCCCTGCCCCCAGCTTCAACCGTGCGGCAGATTGGCCGGGGCTATCAAGCCCCTCCTTTTCCGCCTGGTTGTCCTTGGTCAGGGAGCCGAGGGGCTGGACGTTGAATTCAGGCGCCAATTCCTGATAGGACATGACCGGCACGTGGATATTGCTGCGCGTGAGCAAGTGTCGTGTCACCCGCCGCACGTCCATCGAGGTGAGCACGACCGGATTCGCGTCCGGAGCCGCTTCCGCCAGGGCGCGAGCGATTTCATTGATTATCGGCTGGGTCGCCTCCTCCGTCAGGTTCATGTAGGTCCCGGCCGCGGTCTGGCGCTGGGCGGAGCGCAGCATATCTTCGACCGAGCGCTCGAGCATATAGGCCGCGATCACCCGGTCGCGGTCGGCAGCCCGGAAGCAGATCTGGCGGCCAAGGGCCACGCGCACGTATTCCACCAGCAGCACAACATTCTGTTCGCGCTGTCCCCATTCGACCACGGCCTCGAGAATGGCGCGCATGTTGCGGACGGGTACGTTTTCTTCGACCAGGCGCCTCAGGATTTCCGCCAGTTTCTGCAGAGGCGCGATCTTCTCGGCCTCCTTCACCAGGTCGGCATAGTTCGATTGGATCTTGGTGAGAAGCTTCCGCGTCTCCTGAATACCGACGAAACTGCCGGCCCGCCGGTACAACATCTGCGTCAGGCATCTGGCGAGAATCTGGGCCGGCAGCGCAAAGGCGACACCAGCATTCGACAAGGTTTCCGCGTGCGAGCGCTCGACCCACAGCGCGGGGCGATAGTTGATGAGCGGGCGTTCCTGACGGTAGGGGATCTCGAGCAGGTCGAGGTGAGCCGGATCGTCGTCGACGAGCAGGCCCTGCGGCGGAACCATTCCTTCAATGACCGGCGTGCCCTCGAGGTCGATCCTGAAGCGATCAGACGCGAGAGTCGGGTCGACATCAAGCGCGATCGTCGGGATCTCGATGCCGAGATCGCTCGACAGTCCTGCGCGCGCCTGGTTCGTCAACTCAGCGAAGTTTTCCGCCGGTACGGCCGATGAAAGCTCGCTGCTGATCCAGACGACGATGGCGGCGTCAGATGACGGCGTGCCAGCCAGCTTTGACGCATCCTGAGCGGTCACACCTGGTTGCGACGGTTGGGCGGCCGCTCCTGCCGCTCCTGCCGCTCGCTTCACCGGAGCCGCCGCCGCGCGAGCGGCCTTCCGGCGATCGGCGAAGTACCCGGTCGCGCCCAAGAGCGCCGAGAGAACCAGAAATGCCACCATCGGGAAGCCCGGAAGGAATGCCATTGCGGCCAGGATCACCGAGCCCATCATCAGCGCACGCGGCTCGACGAACAATTGTCCGGCCACTTCGGTGCCCAGGTCGTTTTCCCCCGACACCCGCGTCACCAGCGTTCCGGCCGCGACAGAAATGAAAAGCGAGGGGATCTGGGCCACCAGCCCGTCGCCGACCGAGAGCAGCGAATAGGTCTCGGCAGCGGTTCCTATCGTCATGCCGTGTTTCAGGCTGCCGACGACCATGCCGCCGATCAGATTGACCATGATGACGAGGATGCTGGCGATGGCGTCACCCTTGACGAATTTGAGCGCACCATCCATGGAGCCGAACAAATGGCTCTCGCGCTCGAGCCCCTTGCGAAGCCGACTGGCCTCGGCCTGATCGATGTCGCCGGAGCGCATGTCGTTGTCGATCGCCATCTGCTTGCCTGGCAAGGCGTCGAGGGTAAATCGGGCGGCGACCTCGGCGACGCGCTCGCCACCTTTGGTGATCACCACGAATTGCGCGATCGTGATGATCAGGAAGACCACCATGCCGACGGCAATATCGCCGCCGACCACGAAGTTGCCGAACGCGCTGACGATCTCACCGGCATCGGCCTGCAGCAGGATGAGCCGCGCCGTAGTGATGGTGATCGCGAGCCGAAACAGTGTGAGGATGAGGATGACCGACGGGAAGGACGAAAACTCGACCGGCTTCGCGATATAGAAGACGACCAGCAGCACGAGCATGCTGAGCATGATATTGACGGCAATGAGCACATCCACCAGCCAGGTCGGCAGCGGAATGATGATCATGGCGATCGCAACCAGCATCAGGATCGCCACGATAAGATCGGTGCGACCGGACAGGAAGATGAGCGCACGTTGCAGCTTGTCGACCATGATCAGGCCCGTTCCCGATACTCGAGGAATTTGCGAAAGGTGCGCTTCGCCTCGCTGTCATTGCCGGCGAGCCAGAGCGCGCGACTGCGCAGCAGATCGAGCATGGGCTGGTTCGCGCCACCAAGGGCTTGCAGCCGGTCGATGACCTCCCCGGCAGCCTGCGGTGAGCCGCTGCGCAGGAACGCTTCGGCAAGCGTGCGCAGCACGCCCTCGTCGTCGGGCGCAAGGCGAGCGGCGATCAGCAGCAGTACGAGCCCGCGTTTCACCTGGCTGTGACGCGCATAGAGATGGCCGAGCGCGTGCAGCAATTCCACCGTCTGGTCGCGTCCCGGCGTCATGTCGCGGTATCCTCAAGGCAGCGCGCGCGCAAATGCCGGCGCTGCTCGATCTCTTCACCCAGCACGGTGCTTGCCAGGCGATTGAATTCTTCGCTCTCCTTGAGCTGCGGCAGGACCGCGGTCAGTAGCTGCTCGAGGATCGCAATCGCGCGGTCAGTGGACAGGATCTGGGGATCGGCGACGACCGGCTTGACGAACTCGGCGATAAGCTCATGAAGAACGGCCTCGCCGACCGTGCCGTGGCGCTCGTGCAGTGCCGCGGCGATCTGCCGCGCGAACTCCGGGGGATCGACGGCCCTGCCCTTGAGGGGGTCGGACAGACCCTGCGGTGCACGCGTGTCAGTCCGGTCGAGCTGCGCGCGATCTATGCGACGGTCGTTCATCCCAGACCATCTGTCCTTTCCGCGCGCACTTCACTGACGATAGACCAGCGCCAAGGTCTCACCGTCCTTGCTAAGAAGGATGCGGCCGTCAGCAATATCCTTGATCGTCCAGCCATTGTCGAGGTAGGCACCCTTGTAGTAGCGGTTGCCCTCGGCCGTAATAACATAGGGGTGCTCGCCGAACCACACCGCCTGCACATTAAGCACCGGCATTGGTTTTTTGGCATCAGTGGGTGTCACAGTTGCGACGAGGACCAACCCGCGATATGCCGCATCAAACCATTTTTGCGCTTCCGTCCAGGCGTCAGTCTGTTGCTTCGTGATGCTGCCGGTAACGACGACCTGTCCCGCCCCGGTGGTAACCCGAAGACCGGTCAGACCCGACGCATTAAGACGCTCGGTGAGCTTGCGCCCGGCATCTTCAGCGTTGAGTGCGGGTCCGGGGTTCGTTGGCGGCTGCCGATCGCAGCCATTGAGCTCTGAAATCGCCTCGCGCACCGAAATCCCGGGCCGGCTCGACAAGCAATGCTGAATAAACTGCCGATCGGCCGCGGGGAGATCGGCCATGAGCCGCGATGAGGCTCTCACGGATAGAGTTTCCACGCCCGGTGCCTCGGCCTGATACAACCCGGCAATTCGTTCATGTCCATCTGCCACATTAAACGGAGCGACCAACGCAGCGACGCTGGTCAGGTCGTCCGCCTTCGGTGCGGCAGGGCGCATGGCGGCCAGCCCCAACGCCGGAACTGCGAACAAGAGCGCGCCGGCGATCAGAATGGCCGCGGAGATGCGTGGCCGGGCGGGGGTGTCACCAGGTTCGACGGGGGTCCGCGCCGGGGCCTGATTGCGCTTGATGGAGATCCGCAGCCGCGCCTCTCCGATCGTCAGATCGATGGGCGCTCGCAGTCCGCAGCCATAGCCATTCGCTATGATCTCCTCACCGACGCGGACGTCTCCGCCGACCGCGTGAAGGTCGATGGACCGGCGTCCGACCCGCAGGATGGCATGCTCAGCCGCGATGCCGGCGTCCCGCAAGACGATGTCGGCGCCTGGCGTGGAGCCGATACGGACATCGCCCGGTTCAAGCTCGAGGCGCACGCCGCGATGAAAGCCGGCCGTGCTCTCGAGAACGAACGTCGACGGCGACGACGAGACGACGGCGGAGAGCCAAGTCGTGAAGGAAGACATCAACCCGGTAGCGGCCATTTTGGACCCCACATTCTTAGGTTAGACGTCCAAGGTAGACTCGTCGGCGTGGAAGAACAGTGAGAGACGTCACAAAGGCTCGTCACCGGAAGGCGGACTGGATATTGGCGCCGTCGACCGGGGCCGGTCAATGGGCGCTCTCGGTTCTGCTTCATGCCGCCGGCTTCCCTGGGGCGCCGCAGCTTCGCCCGCGCCTGCTTTGTGGCGGCGCGGTGACAGAGCTTCAGATTGGGTAGCTCTCTTGACGCATCCGGGTGCATCAGACGTTCTTCTGCTTGATATTGCATATTGAGTATGCGCTCGCGGGACCACATTTGGGCGCGATCTGCAGTCCGTCCCTCAAACCGCATTCTGCCGGCGGGCGCGCTCGCGTTATCGGCCGTGTCGCTGACAGGAGTGATTTGCGTCACATCCTTTCGCGCGGATCGACGACGAATGGAGTTGAGATAGAGGCGGCGTTAAAATGTGGCATGCAATGGGCATCGGCTCGGCGAATGCGTTTTATCGCGCGAACGACGGCAAGGGCCCCGGCCTCGCCAGAAGCCGGAGGTCTCAGGAGGGGAATCGAGACTTCGCTCCGCCGTCAGACGCGCTGCGCGATGTCGTCGCCGAACCTGGCCTCGTCGTTCGTCGACGGGCCGAGGTCGTTGATCTGGGGCTGTGGCGGCGTGGTCAATTTGTAGAAGTACAGCGAATCCGGGACGGGATCTTTGTAGGGCGCGGGCGCGGCGGCGCCAGCGCCGCTCCTGCCGTCGCTGGCCGAACTGGATGAGCTCGACGAGCCAGCCTTCTTCGACGCGTCGTCGAGGTTGTAGACGTCGCCGCCGTTCGCGTCGCCTGCGGCCACGCCGGGCTTGCCATCCTTCAGGCCCAGACCGACGCCTTTTCCCGGCGTCCCGTCGATGTGGACGGGCACGCCGCATTGGACGGTGGCCTTAAAGCCTTTAGGGCCGACGTCAAACGTGCCCTTGCAAATGACGCCGCCGCGGTCAACGCCGGTCGCCTTATTGAAGGGGCCGCCCTTTCCCGAAGGCTCAGCACCTCCTGGAATCGGGCCGCGGTTTTGGTCACCGCCGTTGGGGACGAAGTCCTCGCGAAAAGCGCTGTCCTTGGCAGCCTCGAATTTCTTGGTTTCCTTTCCCGAGTCCGGGTTGACGTTGACGTCGTCCGTGTTCGGGAACGGCCCCATCGGCTGCAGCGGATTGTTGTAGGTCTCCATGGGGATTTCCCTCTTCCCAGCGCTACCCCCACCGGCCTTATGCCGATGCTCCCGGGCCCTGGTCTCGCTCTCGTAACGAAGAGGCGAAACCGGATCGGTGATCTTCAGCACACATTTCCGCCGGGCGCTGACGCTGCGCGGATTCCACTCTTTCTTGCGCGAGACATCAAGAATCGCGGTTCATGCTGATTAGGACACCGGCTTTCTTTTATCGTCCTGGCGCAGCCGTTATCACAACAACCACCGAACATAGTGCGACGCTGACAACCAGTGTGCCGTTCTAGGGTCGTTCAACGGGTGCCAGGCTGACGCGAAGGCCGAGCAATCCCCGCCATCTCCGAGGGGCGGGGATAGGCCAAAAATTCGACGGCTCGGATCGGATCGGCGCAGTGGTACTCTCAGAAAATTGTAGAAATTTCCATCAAAGACGAACGCACTCGTTCAGTCAGTACCCAAGTTTTTCATTAAGCCGCGCGCAGTTTCACTAGCCCATAGGTCAGGAAACCGACAATGGACAAGGACCAGCGAAAACTCTTCGTGGCTGTTGGTGTTTGCCTGATGAGCGTACAGCTGGCCGAACGAGCATTGCAGGAGAGCATAGACACAGTGTTCGATGATGAGACCGTAAGGCTCTCCGAACAGTCCGAGCCAGAAAGAAAGCAGACTCTGGGAGACTTCGTAAAAAAGCTCAAAAGGAGGGCCAAGCTACCCCACCATATCAAAGAGAGATTTTTCGATTTCCTCAAAATGCGAAATCGGTTTGTTCACGAATTTGACTTCGATTTCCAGACGGAAAAAGGCCGCGAACAAGCTGAAGCTTTTGTCAACCAGCTATCATTCACAGCTATGGCGATAACATTGTTGTTAGCGGCTATACTTCAAGCCTCGGCAAAAGATGAATACGGCGTCGATTTCTCGGAGGGAGAAGCCGATGAGACGCAGCGGGTATTGAAGGCGCTAGAAAACCAATTTGGCCCGCTGGCCCGAGAGATTTTGGCGGGCCGAAACAAAGTACTCGCAAAGAGCAAGGTGGGCACTTGTCCTTAACTTGCTTCTTGCTCCCTTAGCTACTTTCCGGCGCAAAATTGATGCTTTGGGAAGAGTGGTCAAGGGCGCGCAGCAACGCAAGATCCGCCGGAGACGACCGGCGGGGGTTTTACAGAAGCTGATGGTGAGGGCGGGCGGATCTACCGGGCGGTCCACTTTTCGATTGCGCGGCCGATGTTGATGAGGTTGTCGGCAATGACGCCGAGGCCAACCCAACGCTTCATCCCGGCATCGCCTTTGTAACGGCAACGGTTAAGCCCATGCCGCCGCTTGGTCACACTGATGCGTCCCTCGCATCCGGTCCGCCATTTCTGGCCGTCGCGGAACCAACGCTTCTTCTGCTCGCGGCGGCGTTCAAGGCTCTTGGTCGAGCGGTTGGGAATGCAAACGCGCTTGACGCCTTTTGCTTTCGCGGCTGCCTCGTTCTTTGCAGAGTAGAAGGCGGCGTCTGCCGCTACGAGGCGCGGTGCGCGTCCGAGCATCGCTTGATGCGTTTCGATGGCTGCGATCAGCAACTCCGAATTGTGCGGTCGCTGAGCGTAGACTTCATAGTCGATCACAATCTGGTTTTCGGCCTCCTGCAGTTTTACCATCTTGCCGAATTCGTTGGGCTTGCCCGCCTTGCCCTTACGGATGATTTCTGTCGACGGCTCGAACAGGCTGAGGATCTTGCCCTCGGCGCGCGTATCGCCGCGGAAGATGCGCGCTCTGGTCTGCTTCATCACCTGCTTGATCAGCGGCACCATCGCATCGAGTTCCTGACGCAGGCCCTCCAGCACCAACTGCCTGCGAATGCTCGAAGCGCGCTTCACTCCTGCGGCGATCTCTTTGGAGAACCGCTTCGCCTGTCCCACCACCCGGCTGGTCGAGTTGAGCAATTTGCCGTACGCCTGCGTGAGCTTCTCCCGGCTCTGCTTGGCTTTGGAGCGCGCCGCGCGCGCGATGTCCAGCACCCGCAGCTTCACCGTCCGACTACGGTCGCACAGTCTGGCTCCAGTCTCGCCGGCGATCGTTGTGATCTTCTTCATGGTACGGATCAGCACCCGAACCCCGTCTCCCAACAAGCTCGAGTTGGTCGGATAATGGATGTTGGTCTCTACCACCGTCGTATCCACGCGCATTCTGCGCCCTTCCATCGCTCCCTTGTCCCGTGCGAGCCTTACAAGTCTTTCATGAATTTGTTCGACCACGTCCGGCCCCACCGCCACTCCCCAGCGGCCCATCGTCTTGGCATCGGGCGTCTTGGCGGCGCCTACGCGGGTGAAGTCGCGGTACACCAGGTTGGCGCGCACTTCGCGCTCCAGCACGCCATAGCTCCAGTTACGGATGTGCTTGAGGATCAACAAACGCAGCACCACCTCGGCCGGAGCACTTGGCCGGCCGCGGCTGCGGCTCTTGGGATGCCGCTTCGCCAGCGCTTCGTACACGGCCGCTACGATTTGTTCGTCCGCCAGCACCTGATCGGCGTGCGTCATCCAGCTTTCGCGGAGATCGCTCACTTCCTCGGCGATCAATCCATCGCCGAAGCTGAGCTGCGCGCGTCGCATCTTAATCACGGCTCCTCCCCCCGCGCTTTGCCGCGGTTTTCTCCGGACGCAGCAAATCGTGGTTGATCTCGCAGATCGTCTCGATCGTCTCCTTCAGTTTCTGATAATTATCGAGCCAACGGCGAACCTCGGGAACCCGTTCGCGACGCACGCTGATTTGCCGGGTGCGTCCGCCGGCATAGCTCACCGTTAGAACGAAGACCCGGTGCCCTTCGCCGCGCGCGCATTTCGGGCAATCTTTGGTATGTCGGACCGTGCGCTCCAACAGCGAGCCACGCAGTATCTCGCCGGTGATCGGCAATTTACTGACCAGCTTTTGACGCGCTCGCAGCGCTTGCTCTCGAATTATTCACAAGAATGAATTAACCAAAGTAGCCTACGTCAATTACATTCCCGTCCGACCTTGCAGTTTTCCGCACGCAGCGCGATTCTTCCGCAATGCCAACCAGAACGTATTTTGCGCCGGAAAGTAGCTAGGGGCGAAGCGAGCTCTAACGCCTCGATGCCTCTGAACCGGACATGATGAACGCGGCCGTCGACGCCATCGATCACGGCATAGGTTTCGCCACTCAGTTCGTCATGAAGACCCCGATCAATCAGCCGGCCGACGATCGAGGAATCCGCCCCGCCGGTCTCGATGACATAGTCACCGAACGGCCGCTCCCAGCCGCGCCCTGCGAGCGCCTGGTGCATGGTCTTGATATGTCGCCGCGCATGCCGAGATCGCGCAAGACCGGTTCGGCGTCCGGCCTGAGTGTCCATTGCGCCGGTCCGGCGGGAGACGCAAGACCGCTCCGTTCCAGGTGCTGCAGGCGGCCGATCATCAGGCGACGGATGTGCGGGTCGTCCGCGCCGGTTTGTTGCGGCCGAAGGTCGACGAATCCCGTCTCGTCGGCGCTCCTTCGGATCTCGCCGTCGAGCCGGGTCCAACGGTCGGACTCCAGCTCTCGTTCCAGCGCCAAGCGGATCTCGTGCTCGGGCTTCGGGCCGAGCTCGAGCGAGACCAGGTCCTCGGCGCGCGAGCGCAAGCCCCGGCTGATGTAGTCACGGGCGATCACTAGATCGCTGCCGTCTTCCGCCACGCCACGGATCAGCAGATGGACGTGCGGGTTGTCGGTATTCCAGTGATCGATGCCGATCCAATCGAGCCGCGTGCCGAGATCGATCTCCATCCGGGCGGCGAGATCGCGCGCAAAGGCACGGAGGTCGGTCATTTCGCCGGCATCCTCCGGCGAGACGATGAACCGGAAATGGTGACGGTCATCCCGGCAGCGTTCTGCGAAGGCCCTGTCGTCCGCCCGGTCACGAGCGGCATCGAACATCTGGCCGCTCGTACCGTCGCGGGTGACGCCGTCGCGCTTGAGATAGGACAGATGCGCCGCTACCGCGCGCGGCGCGCACCGAGCGATCGGCCGCGCACCACGCGGGCCTTGACAAGAACCCGCCGTTCCGAGCCGAGGAGCCGGCTGCGGCCGAAACTGCTGCGGCCTCGGCCAAACCCGGAGCGGCCGGACCGGGCGCCCCTGCCCCAGCCGCCAGCCTCCCCGCCTGCCCTCTTCGCGGCCCGCAGCACTTGATGCACGAATGTTTTTTGTTTGCCGCCGCCCCGATTGCCAATGCGGCCGGGACGAACGCGCAGGTCGTCGTCGCGTTTGCTCATCTGGCGGACCCGCGCGATGCAATTCGCGGACCAGTGCTGGAAACTGTGCTGAATCTGTTTGTCTTTCGTCTTCGCGCGGCACGCGCGCCGACCGACGCCCCCGCAAGGAGACCAGCCGTGCCAATGGCTTGTCGACCGCGCGGGGGCACGATTTTTATCTTGCCATAGGCCGGTCGCCTCTCCTGGTAGGCTATTCTCCCGATTTTGAATGAGATCATGAGGGTTTGGCTTCGGATCATCACGTCATTCCTTCGCTACGTGATGGCGTTCTTGCTTGCTGGCGAAGAGGCCGGGAGGCGGAATGAGCCCGGAAAGATCGGCGACCGTTCGGTCGTTGCGCGCGAAACTCGCCCGCGGCGTGAACGCCGAGCGACTGACGCCCGAGACGCCTGACCGCTGCTCGACAAACAACGGCGCTTGCTGCCAGGCGACGTGGTCGGTGGTGACGAGGCGGTTGTCGCCGGGACGTTGACCGGACAGCAGTGGCGCGAGTTCGGCGACGTACGCCAGTGTCTCGTCAGGGAGCGGACGGCCTGTCGCAAGATGGTCCTCGTAACGCTTCGGGCCCGCATTGTAAGCGGCGATGAATCCTTCCGTGCCGAAGCGTTCGTGCATGTCGCGGAGATACGCCGTGCCGGCAATGATGTTGTCATGAGAATCCGTGGGATCTGCGCCCAGGCCGTAGCGAACACGCAGTTCCGCGTAGGTGTCCGGCATGAGCTGCATCAGGCCGACGGCGCCTTTCGGCGACCGGGCCTTGGGGTTGCCATCGCTCTCGATCCGGATGACGGCGCGGATCCAGGATGCCGGTACGGAGAAACGGCTTGCAGCTTCGTCGACGAAAGATTGCCACGGAGCGGCGGGCTCAGCGGACGCCATGGATGCAGGTCCGGCGTGCGCCGGAACGGGGAATGAAGTCGCGACGGAGGCCGCAGCGATGATGCCGAAGCGGCGAAGCAGCCGTGCCATCAGCGTGATCACGTCTGTCGCCGCGACGGACGGGTCCAGCTCAGATGGAGGATGTCGCTGTCGCGTTCGAGATGGAACAGGTTCGCGCGGATCGGGTGCGAAAATGACGGATCATCGATCACCAGCGCAACGTAATCGCCTGCCCGCTCGCCGGTGCGTTTCCAGCCCGCGCCGATCTCCACATCGCCCGTGAGCACACGGTAATTTGGGGCGTTCTCGGCATCGCTCGCCACTGCTGGGATGATCTCGATCTCGCGGTCGAGCGTCAACGTTCGGATGGTGCCTTTATAGCCATCGTTCTTGCGCTTGAAGATGCCGATATGTGCCATGATGTTCTCCATGTTGGTGGGTGGCAAGGCGAGGATCAGGGTGCAGCCGCGCGCCAGACGAACCGGCCATCGCCGGCCTCATCGGTCCACAGCGGGACGGCGCGCGCGATAACGGCGGCTTTCGGCAACGGACCGAAATAGCGGCCGTCGAAACTGTCGGGTTCGTCCCAGTTCATGAGAAAGACTTCGTCGTTGCCGATGACGCGGCAGCCTTGCCAGCTTGGTAGAGGGCGGCCGCGGCCGTCGCGCTCGCGGGCTGGCGCAGCGGCAATGCCGTCGACGCTGATCTGGATGCCGATCCGGCACACAGTTTGGCCGGAAAGGGCGGAGATGCGCTTGAGCAACGGCACGCCGCGCGGCAGATAGCCGCCATGATCCAGGAGCGAGGGAGGCAAGCGGCGGCGGCGGCCGCACGACGACAAGCGTGGTGACGCGCAGACAGCGCGACGGTGCGACGGCGTACAGTCCGCGGGGAACGCTCGGCGTGAGGTTCCAGACGTAAAGGGGAACGTCTTGATGTCCGGCAGTCGCAGTTATAGTAGTAGCAGGCGGCGAACGGCAGGAAGACGCGGAAAACGAGCTGCAAGCCTGAGGCTCGAGCCCCAGTCGGTGAGCGCGTGCCTTGCTGGTTGTTCTGCCCCGCCGTTTCCTGCACCTCCTCTGGTTGGCCGTCTTGCAGCGTATCGCTATCGGCTGAATCGGTGGTTGGCGTGGACGAAATCGACACGGCGGCCACGTGCGCGTCGAGTGAGCGGCCGTTCATAGGGGCGCGATCGGCATGGTCTCCATGCTCGCCGGCAGCGCTTTGCGGAGCCTGATCCTCAGGCGAAAACCGATGCGCATTTGTTGCGCTAAGCCGGTCTAAAGCGGATTCCGTTCATAATGAAGCATAACCTGCATGCCTGAAATAGTTGGCACATTCGCGCGGACTGATCCGTGGGATGAATGAACGAATAGCTTGCGTGAGGCGCGGAACAGTTCGCGCGGCGACCTTACGCAGGAACGCCTTGAATTTGCTGTAGGGCAGTTCGATTGGATTGAGGTCGGGCGAGTATTTCGGCAGGTAGCGCAGCGTCGCATGCGCTTTCTCGATCGCCTGGCGAATGGCGGACCCCATGTGCACGCGGCAGTTATCCATCACGACGATGTCGTTGCGCCGGAGCGTGGGAACCAAACACTGCTCGATATAGGCGAGGAACATCTCTCCAGTCATGGCGCCTTCGACCACCATTGGGGCGGTCATCTTATTGTGGCGCAAGGCAGCCACGAAGGTGATCGTCTTCCATGATCCAAGCGGAACGGTGCCGACCACCCTGTCGCCCTTCGGCGCACGTCCCCTGACCCGCGCCAAGTTTGTGCTAACCGCGGTCTCGTCGATAAACACCAACCGGGCGGAATCAAGCATCCCTTGCTCTCGGATCCAACGTCGGCGTGCTCGCGCCACGTCCGCTCGCTGCCGTTCAGCAGCTTGCAGGCTTTTTTTTGAGGGTGATTCCGTGGCGATCGACGCCAGAGCGAGCTACGGCTGGTTCGAATCCGTCGCTTGCGCAGCTCAGCGACGGTCTCCACCAAAGTCAGGTCCGGCTTTTGGGCGATCAGATCGAGTATCTGCTCCGCAAACTCTTCCAGCGGAGAAATGCTTCCGCCGCGCGGCTTCGGCGCGGCGCTGTTATTGTCGCGCCAGCGCTGTAGCCACTTGACCGCCGATGCTACACTCACCTCAAAACGTTCGGCTGCCTCGCGCCGCGATGCGCCCGCAGCCACGGCCTCGATAACGCGTTCCCGCAAGTCACCAGAATAGGCCATCGGCATCCCCCGCTCCGCAAAGGAGAATCAATGCACCAAGATTCGCCTATCTTTAACCCTTTGGGAATCCCACCGATTCAAATCAGCCGGGAACTGCTTTAGCGTTTCAAAGATGAGGGGTTTCTCCTGATCGACCCGTCGTGCAACCTGCGTGACGAACTCATTGAAGCGCGTTGCGCCTATTCTGCAGGCAGCGGATTGCGCGACGTCCGGCAACGCTGGCGTCACGGTAAGATGATAGCGCGCGTGCATCGCAACCGTTTCACCAGCTGATCGAGTTGCTGGCCCATCTGGGCCAGACGTTCATCCATACCGGGGCGATCGTCCTGATCGCCTGCTACATCAAGAAAGTGGTCGAGCGCAGCACCGACGAGCCCGGACTTGGTGGCGCCGCGCTGCTCGGCCGCGAGTGCCAATCGCGAAACAAGATCCTCGCTGACATAGACGCAGATTTTTCGCTTCATGGCGCGCTCTGACCGGCGGCCGTGTGCAAATCTGTTTCGAGAATTTTTCTCATGTTTGATGCTGACCTTCGCCACTCTATTCACAGAGATAGAAAGGCGTGTCGCAACATCCGCGCAATGTGCGGAGCTCAGCGATCGCGGTTTCGGCGGGATCAGCGCGTGAAAACAGGCGCGAGCGTGGGCATCGACGATCGCATTTCTGTCTGCGGACTTGGGCTTTACGGTTGCGAGCGTCAGCAATGGCAATTGCTAGCAATCATTACATGTCGGTCTGCGCCCCAACATCGCTGATCATAAGATCAGGCTAGCGACGATCCGCTCGCAGCGCGTTGATCGAGATGCAGCACACAAATGTCGACTGAAATGTCGGCAAATGACGGCCTTTGACCTCAGGCCTGGATCGCGTGCCGCGATTGCATCTTCGCGTCATAGAGGCGAATTCGGAGCGCAGGGAAACGGCGTTTCAACTCGATGGCACCGTTCTCGGCACCCTCTCTAGTATTGAACTCGGCTTTGATTCGTCCATCGATCTCAACGACGAGTCCGGTCTTTGGAAGTTCGTTCGAACGAGGAGCCGTGCCGAAGCCCAGAATTTTTGCGTTGTCGTGCAATGGCTACTGTGAGTTTGGTTTCGCCGACAAGAGGATTCATGGATGCCATCGATTTCTAACATGTCGCATTGACGTGCCGGTCCGACCGACAGGTCGCTGGCAAATGCTGACACCGCTGGCCAAGAGAAGCATCAGCGCGGTGCATGATGGATCACCCTAACATCGCAATGATCTGAGAGATCAGCATTTGCGCGCCATTGCGACCGATTGCGCGATCGGATCGATCGCGCCCTTTTCTACCGACGCAAAGGCTGCGTTGAATGGGCGATAGGTCAGTCAACTCGGCGCCACGTGCGACATCGCTATCGAGTACCTCTCAGCAACACGACGAAGTGCTCGCGCGGAGAGACGGCAATAAGCCGCAGACCGCGCGCCGTACCAGAAAGGAGCGCAGGATGCGACACCAACCGCCGCCCGCACCATCGTCGGGGTTGAAATTTCTCACGCGAAAGGAAGCGGCGCGCGAGCTACGCATCTCTCTTGCGACACTTGATCGCGCGCCGGGACTTGAAGGCTAAGAAGCATGCTCGACGAAGACGAAGGTGAACAACACGCGGCTGCTGTAGAGATTCGGCCAATGCTGAGCATAAAGCAGGTGCTCGCCTTGATCCCATTCTCGCGGGCGACGCTTTACCGCGAGATGGAAGCTGGCCGTTTTCCCTCCGCTCACGAGATCGCACCTCGTAGAATTGCGTGGTTCAAGGATGAGGTAGCCGCGTGGCAACTCGGCACCAAGAAGGTTGCTTGAAATTTCCTTCCCCCGGCCTTCCCCCGGCCGATTTTCTCGGGAAAGTCGATTTCGCTAAGTATTTGATTCTAATGGTCGGGGCAGCTGGATTCGAACCAACGACCTGCAGTACCCAAAACTGCCGCGCTACCAGGCTGCGCTATACCCCGATTTTTGGGCAAGGCACGTCGATACACGCTCGCGGCGCCGCCAGCAAGGCTGCCCGGGGGCGGCTGCGACGCCGCGAGGGCGCGGAATATGCCCAATATTAATGAGAAGCGACCGGCGATCCGCTTTCGGGATGGATCTCGGCCGCCATCATGCCCTTGCTGCCGGGCCCGAACCGGACCAGCACGTACTGGCCGGGGCGAAGCTCGGTCATGCCGAAGCGGCGCAGCGTCTCCATATGCACGAAGATGTCGGGCGTGCCCTCACCGCAGGTGAGGAAGCCGAAGCCGCGCAGCCGGTTGAACCATTTCACCTGCGCCCGCTCCAGCCCCGACGTCGGCGTGACCGTGACATGGGTGCGCGGCGGCAGCATCTGCGCCGGATGGATCGCGGTTGATTCGTCCATCGAGAGAATGCGGAAGGCCTGGTATCCTTTGGCGCGCTGCACACACTCGCACACCAGCCGCGCACCTTCATACGCGGTCTGGTAACCGTCGCGCCTAAGCACCGTGACGTGCAGAAGCACGTCCGGCCATCCATTGTCGGGTACGATGAAACCGTATCCCTTCGAAGCGTCGAACCATTTGATGACGCCCGAGATTTCGACGAGACTGGCAGCTTCACCTAAGCCAGACAGCGCCTCGATCGCCGCATCGCGGCCGGTGCTGTCTGGATAGTCCCCCGATCCAAGTCGGCCGGGCGATGTCCCGCCTGACACCGGAACCCCCTTCTTGGACTCAAATCCGTCCGACCCCATAACCCCGGACCTCACTCATGATTTTGCGGTCCACCGCGCTAACGACCGCACCAAAATCGCGCCCCACCGAAATTTTTCGTGATAGCCCGCGCGAATCTCTTCGAATCAAAAGATAACATCCCCGTTTGCGGCGCATAGACAAAAAACAAATTTAACGGAACCTATGAACAGGCTTGCACAGGTCCGAATCAATTACGTGCTCAGTTACCGACGAAGGGCCCAAGCGTCTCGCCGATGTCGAAAGGTATCACAAGGTCGGCCAGTTCGTCCTGGTCGGTCGGTTCGCGATTTATGATCACGAGTTTTGCACCGCAGTTCTTCGCCATCATCGGGAAGCCGGCGGCCGGCCACACCACCAGCGACGACCCGATGGCGATGAAGAGATCACAATGCTGCGCAAGCTCGGTCGCGCGCATCATCTCGGCTTCCGGCATCGCCTGACCGAAGGAGATGGTCGCGGTCTTGATCGGCTCGTCGCAGGCGGTGCAGTCGGGCGCGCCGCCGTCCTCGTCGAAGCGCTGCTTTACCCAGGGCAGGTCGTAGGCGCGGCCGCAACCGATGCAGCGCGCATAGGTGGTATTGCCGTGCAGCTCGATGACGTGATCGGGCGCGAAGCCGGAGGCCTGGTGCAGGTTGTCGATGTTCTGGGTGATGATCGCGGGAATCTTGCCGGCGCGGTAGAGCGAAGCCAGCGCGCGATGGCCGCGGCCGGGCTTTGCGGCGGCGAAGGTCGGCTCCATGGCAAAGCGGCGGCGCCAGGACTCGTCGCGCGCGTCCTGGCTCGCCACGAACTCGTCGAACGGGATCGGCCGGTTGCGGGTCCACAATCCGCCCGGAGAGCGGAAGTCGGGAATGCCGCATTCGGTCGAAATGCCGGCGCCGGTAAAGGGAACGATGGTGCGAGCGCCGGCGATCATGTCGCCCAGGCGCTCGACCGCGCTCTGGATATCGCCCTCGATATTCTTCTGGGAATTCCTGGCAATCATCTTTTGCGAAAATCCGTTCTGGACGCGACCTACTTATAGCACGGCCAAAACGGATTTCGCTGTCAACGCTGCGCTTGACAGCGATAGCTTAGGCCGCTTCCGCTACCGGCGGCTCCGACGGCTGGCTGGGCTCTTCCAGCTACCCCGCGGCTAGCTAACGCAAGGCCGGCGCGTCACAAGAAGTGCGGAACCCTTATCCACCACGCGCACAGCCGCAAAAAAATTTTCCGCGCGAGCGATGCAGATTTTCATCGGCAGCTTTGCATTTCGTCTCACGTGCTGTGCACATCGCAATCCTGCACGGCCCGCTTCCGCAATCGTGCCCCAATCACGCGCGCGAATGATCGCGGGGTCGACAAGTGATTCGAGTGATCGAGAGACAAGGACGGGGATGACTGAAAAGGAAAAGCGGCTCGCCAGGGAGCGGGAAGAAATCGCAGCCAGGGTTGCGAGCTTCAAGGCCACGCAGCAAAAGTTCGAGCGCGAGCGCGAGGAGTTTTGTCGCGCGACGTTGCGGAGCGCACGCGAAGGCAAGCAGTTTCGCACCTGGTCCTGATCGCGAGCCAAACAAAAAGCCCGGAGCGATGCTCCGGGCTTTTCGTCTGACCGGTAACGTGCGTTACCAGTGGCGATAGTAGTGCGGGCCGCCGTAATAGGCATACGGAGCCGGGGCGTAATAGGCGCGCGGCCCATAATAGTAGTCGGGGCCATAGCCGTAGCCGTAATAAGGATGCGAGGCCGCGATCGCGCCCGCGGTCAGGGCACCCGCAGCGAGACCAAACGCCAAGCCGGGTCCGCCAAATCCACGTCCCCATCCGTGCGCCTCGGCCGGAGCCGGTGCGGCCACTGCGGCGGCGCCGATGGCGCCAACGGTCGCCAGAACTGCCAATGTCTTCTTGATCATGTTGATCCTCCTCTCAGGTTGGAAGGTCAACGTCCGGCGCCGCCGATGGTTGCCAATGGAACCCGCGCCAGCGCGGGAACCTACCTAAACTTTCTGCAAGAAATCTTTGCAAAAAATTTTGCAAGTGACGGAACGAAAATCAACGCCCCCACGTTGAGGGAGCGTTGGAGAGGCAAGAGCATAAAGACCCCGTCGACGTCTTCGGATGCCGGCGGGGTCTTTGCGCTGCCTTGTTTGGCGCATGATCTTTTCGGAAAACCGCGACACACCCCGCTATCCAAATGCGGGGCAGGCTTTTCCGGATCATGCGAGTGGGGATTACGATGCCGGCATGGCTGGAAATTGTGCTCGACGTGGCTGGCTTTGCCGGCTTCATCGCCATTGCGAACTGGCGGAGGTCGCCGCGCAAGAACGGCAAGCCCGCTCCGCGCTGAATCGCGCGGACCGCCTCAGAGATCCGCAAGCCGTTTCAGCGTCGCATGGAAACTGAGCGAGCGGCTACCGCCGACCAGGGTGGTGCCGAACACCTCGGCCGCGTCGTCGGTATAGGTCCCGGAAAATCCGCTGGTGACTTCCTGCCCGCCGAACAGCGGACGCACGAGCGGGTCGGCGAACGGCGTGTGCTGGTTGGTGGCAAAGTGCCCCTTCCAGGTTCCATTGCCGGCCGTGTAGGAACCGACCGACCAGAAATACGGCCCGCCGCTGATCAACTGCCCGTCGCACAGGATCGTGACCCCGCTGTCGTGGCCGGGCACGCCGTCAAGCATCTGGATCCGGATCGAAAAAAGGCCGTTCTTCATCAGGGTGCCGCCGTCCCTCACCCAAAGGCCGATTATAACGAGAGCGTGGCAGGAGAGAAGCGGCCCTTTGAAGCAGCAGGGTGCCAGCTAGCTACTTTCCGGCGCAAAATTGATGCTTTGGGAAGAGTGGTCAAGGGCGCGCAGCAACGCAAGATCCGCCGGAGACGACCGGCGGGGGTTTTACAGAAGCTGATGGTGAGGGCGGGCGGATCTACCGGGCGGTCCACTTTTCGATTGCGCGGCCGATGTTGATGAGGTTGTCGGCAATGACGCCGAGGCCAACCCAACGCTTCATCCCGGCATCGCCTTTGTAACGGCAACGGTTAAGCCCATGCCGCCGCTTGGTCACACTGATGCGTCCCTCGCATCCGGTCCGCCATTTCTGGCCGTCGCGGAACCAACGCTTCTTCTGCTCGCGGCGGCGTTCAAGGCTCTTGGTCGAGCGGTTGGGAATGCAAACGCGCTTGACGCCTTTTGCTTTCGCGGCTGCCTCGTTCTTTGCAGAGTAGAAGGCGGCGTCTGCCGCTACGAGGCGCGGTGCGCGTCCGAGCATCGCTTGATGCGTTTCGATGGCTGCGATCAGCAACTCCGAATCGTGCGGTCGCTGAGCGTAGACTTCATAGTCGATCACAATCTGGTTTTCGGCCTCCTGCAGTTTTACCATCTTGCCGAATTCGTTGGGCTTGCCCGCCTTGCCCTTACGGATGATTTCTGTCGACGGCTCGAACAGGCTGAGGATCTTGCCCTCGGCGCGCGTATCGCCGCGGAAGATGCGCGCTCTGGTCTGCTTCATCACCTGCTTGATCAGCGGCACCATCGCATCGAGTTCCTGACGCAGGCCCTCCAGCACCAACTGCCTGCGAATGCTCGAAGCGCGCTTCACTCCTGCGGCGATCTCTTTGGAGAACCGCTTCGCCTGTCCCACCACCCGGCTGGTCGAGTTGAGCAATTTGCCGTACGCCTGCGTGAGCTTCTCCCGGCTCTGCTTGGCTTTGGAGCGCGCCGCGCGCGCGATGTCCAGCACCCGCAGCTTCACCGTCCGACTACGGTCGCACAGTCTGGCTCCAGTCTCGCCGGCGATCGTTGTGATCTTCTTCATGGTACGGATCAGCACCCGAACCCCGTCTCCCAACAAGCTCGAGTCGGTCGGATAATGGATGTTGGTCTCTACCACCGTCGTATCCACGCGCATTCTGCGCCCTTCCATCGCTCCCTTGTCCCGTGCGAGCCTTACAAGTCTTTCATGAATTTGTTTGACCACGTCCGGCCCCACCGCCACTCCCCAGCGGCCCATCGTCTTGGCATCGGGCGTCTTGGCGGCGCCTACGCGGGTGAAGTCGCGGTACACCAGGTTGGCGCGCACTTCGCGCTCCAGCACGCCATAGCTCCAGTTACGGATGTGCTTGAGGATCAACAAACGCAGCACCACCTCGGCCGGAGCACTTGGCCGGCCGCGGCTGCGGCTCTTGGGATGCCGCTTCGCCAGCGCTTCGTACACGGCCGCTACGATTTGTTCGTCCGCCAGCACCTGATCGGCGTGCGTCATCCAGCTTTCGCGGAGATCGCTCACTTCCTCGGCGATCAATCCATCGCCGAAGCTGAGCTGCGCGCGTCGCATCTTAATCACGGCTCCTCCCCCCGCGCTTTGCCGCGGTTTTCTCCGGACGCAGCAAATCGTGGTTGATCTCGCAGATCGTCTCGATCGTCTCCTTCAGTTTCTGATAATTATCGAGCCAACGGCGAACCTCGGGAACCCGTTCGCGACGCACGCTGATTTGCCGGGTGCGTCCGCCGGCATAGCTCACCGTTAGAACGAAGACCCGGTGCCCTTCGCCGCGCGCGCATTTCGGGCAATCTTTGGTATGTCGGACCGTGCGCTCCAACAGCGAGCCACGCAGTATCTCGCCGGTGATCGGCAATTTACTGACCAGCTTTTGACGCGCTCGCAGCGCTTGCTCTCGAATCATTCACAAGAATGAATCAACCAAAGTAGCCTACGTCAATTACATTCCCGTCCGACCTTGCAGTTTTCCGCACGCAGCGCAATTCTTCCGCAATGCCAACCAGAACGTATTTTGCGCCGGAAAGTAGCTAGACTATTTTAGTTGGCTGGACGGGCCTCGCCGGCGGTCCGCTTCAGCCGGTCGGCCTTGAGCAGGACATGCACCTCGTCGGTCTGCGGCCGCAGCGAGAAGCTGATCACCACGAAGGCAAGGCAGAACAGCACCCCGACGATGACGACGCGTCGGTAGGTCTGCCGGTCGGCGGTGCGGAACGAAGGGATCATGGTGGCTCCCACCAAAATCCCTAACGCAACCTGAAGTAACCGCAACGCGATTTCAGTTTTAACCTAACTGAATAGGGTTATCGGGAATGGTGAAAGGAAGCGTTAGGGCTTCCAGCGCGCGCGCCGGCCGCACCCAGGGGCAGCGATCGCCCGCTCACAGGATCAGGTTGGCCAGCTGATACAGGGCATAGGCGACTTCCGCGCCCATGATGACGAATGCCGTGATCATCAGAAAAAAGCCGAAACGCATGAGCGCCTTGAACCAAATGCTTGCTTCGGCTCACGCATCGCCGCGCAAGGCCGGGAACCGATTTCAATACGCATTGCGGATGACTGACCCGTTCATAGCGGTGTTGTCGCCGCCGTCAATCGCTTTCAACCATTTCGTTGATCAGCAGGGAGTGAATGAGTCTTTTATGCAACGCTCTCCGAAATAATACGGACGGCGCCGGCGATGTCGGGATCAGTCAGGTGATCGCGTCGCAAATGACGGAGCGGTGAGCAAATTTCTGTTTTGATGCACGGCGCGATGCCGGCACAGTCTCGCCGGAAAAGAACAGCAGACTTCCGCCGCCGCGGAAGGGTGCCTGAGCCAGATTGCCTCGTTGGAGGTTCTCGTTCGACGCAAGCGTTCTGCCTGTTTCATATGCCGTAGAGAATTTTAAATCCCCACAGCACCACTACGGCGGCCGATACCAGCGTGGCCACCGCCAACACACTCTCCAAGGAAGCGACTCTCATCCTTACTCTCCGCTTCCCAGCCCCGGAATCGGTCTAGTCGATTCGTTGAATCGTGGGCAATCGGTGGCTCGCGATCGCCACAGTTTTGTCGGCAAGTTGTGCTTTGCGGGGCACACACGGTTCCCGGCCCCGTCGGTTAGCCCGGCAACGAAAAGGCCCCGATCCGGGGCCTTTTTGCCTGGTGGTGCCTAGTGGTGCCAGAACAAGGCGATCAGCAGAATGATCGGCAGCGGCACGCCCAAGAGCCACAGCAATGCGCCTCTCGAAAAGTCCATGTGATCCTCCTCCAAGGGTGACATCGTCGTAACGCGGCAAGAAGGATGCGGTTCCGCGCTCGACATTTTCCATCTGGTGCGGCGACAGCATCATCGAAGCGCTTTGTTCCGCACCTGACCCCAATTCGTTCGCAAAGAACGAATCGAAATCGAGCAAAACGGCGCCGATGAACTCCTAATGATTGGTTCGTGCGACGACAGGTTGCTTGCAGCAATATTCGATAAGGTTGACTCACAGGTCGTGTCGGCGTGCGGAATGAACATCGCCATCCACGTCTATTCCACCGGATACGCTTTCGGACCCGTTCCCAGATACGTCATTTTAAACAGCGGGATCTTTGGCAATTCTCGCCTCATACACTTTATCAATCTCGAATAGGATCGTCGAAGCGCTTTGTTCCGCATCTGACTCCAATTCGTTCGCAAAGAACGAATCGGAATCGTGCAAAGCGGCGCCGATGAATCCCTAACGATTGGTTCGTGCGCCAACCGCTGAGTTCTACTGCGCGCAGACCGAGACCCCATCGCGCTGCGCCGGTTTTCTCCTGAACCTTTTTGCTAGCCCGTGGACCCACAAGATGGTTGGGGATCAAGGGGCCCAGTGATCAGCCCGGTGCCGCTTTGACGATGATACTCCGTCCAGGCAGCGTTGTGGTTTCACCCGATTATCGTTTGCAGAGCCCCGCCATGCGGGGCTTTTTTATTCACTCTAATCTCGCATTTACTTGATTGGCAAAACGCGTTTCAAAGTGTGAAGAGAAAGCTGGCCCCCAAGGCTGCTCTATGAAGCTGCTCTACGAAAACCCTGCCGCACGGCCTCCGTGGCGGGGTTTTCTTTTGCGAATTCTGACATCACAGCTTCGTTTTCGCGACGAGCCTCAACGGCGCTCAGGTGTTTGGATGCCACCACCCGTTTATCGCAACAACGAGGCATGCAACTAAAGCGATTGCCTGGATGCCCATTTGTAACCAGTACCGAACCGGGCTTGTATCTCTATGAGCAACCCAGCGCGACGAGTCGAAAATCAACCAGCCTAAAATGTCAGAATTGGAAGTGTACGTGATTTTTCCCTCGGCAAGTCCGTTCGTTATTCTGCGCCAACAATCGACGCACAAATAGATAGCGACGATACGCGCGACGATTTCATAGAGGAAAAACTGCATACGCGCTTGGTCGGCGTTCGCGCTTGGAAGGTTCAAGCCCTATTGGCAACCAGCTATCTTCCTGGCCGGCCTGCAAAGCCCCTGCCCCCGCGCCGTTTCTTCTGCTATTGAACGCCCCGAACCAACAACCGTCCGTCAGGGAGAAAAGATCATGCGTTTCCTTCACACCATGCTGCGCGTGCGCAACCTCGATACCGCGATGAAGTTCTACCAGGATGCGCTGGGGCTGAAGGAGGTCCGCCGCATCGACAACGACAAGGGCCGCTTCACGCTGGTGTTTTTGTGCGCGCCGGAGGATGTCGATGCGCTCAAGAAGCTGCCGCAGAGCCGCGGCGCGCCGCTGGTCGAGCTCACCTACAACTGGGACGAGGAGAAATACGGCGAGGACCGCCATTTCGGCCACCTCGCCTATGAGGTCGACGACATCTACGCGACCTGCGACAAGCTCATGAAGATGGGCATCACCATCAACCGTCCGCCGCGCGACGGCAACATGGCCTTCGTGCGCTCGCCCGACCTGCACTCGATCGAGCTGCTGCAGAAGGGCGATCCGAAGCCTGCGGCCGAGCCGTGGTCCTCGATGCCCAACACCGGCCACTGGTAGGGCCAAAATGATCCGCCCGACACTTTAGTGGGAACCCCGCCCCGGCCTCCGCGTTGCCTTTTCAGATGAGGAAACAAGGAGGCTTCTCATGGGTAAAGGAATTTTGCTTTGGCTGTTGGGCGTGCCGATCCCGGTGATCATCCTGCTGTGGCTGTTCTTCGGCCACTAGGCCGTTAGCTGTGTCACATGCAGGAAAAGGCCCCGCTTGCCGGCGGGGCTTTTTTTGCGCGCGCTCGTTGAGAATTTCCGATATGAACGGCGCAACACGCGTGGGTCAAATCGGGAGTGAAACGTGGGATTGACGATCTGGGGCCGGACCAACTCGGTCAATGTGCAGAAGGCGCTGTGGTGCCTGGCCGAGCTCGAACTCGCCTATGAGCGCATCGATGCCGGCATGCAGTTCGGCAAGAACAACGAGGCGGAATATCTCGCGATGAATCCCAACGGCCGCGTGCCGACGCTGGTCGACGGCGATTACGTGCTGTGGGAATCCAATTCTGTGATGCGCTATCTCTGCATGGAATATGGCAAGGGCACGCCGATCTATCCGGTCGACCCCAAGCGCCGCGCCGCGGTCGACCGCTGGCTCGACTGGACGCTGTCGACGGTGCAGCCGGTCGACCGCCCGGTGTTCTGGGCGCTGATCCGCACGCCCAAGGAAAAGCAGGACATGGCGCAGATCCAGAAGGACGTAGACGCCGAAGCGCCGGTGTGGGCGATGGCCGACCGCCAGCTCTCGACGCGCCGCTACATGGAGGGCGATCAGTTCACCATCGCCGACATCGCGGTCGGCGCCTTTGCGCGGCGCTGGCTCGGCTTTACCGGCATTAGCAAGCCGGCCTTCCCGCATGTCGAGCGCTGGTACAAGGATATCGCGAGCCGGCCGAGCTTTGCCAAGCAACTCGCGACGCAGATGAGTTGAAACGCTAGCGGCGGACGTTGCTGCCGGCGCCGATGCTGATCGAGCCGCCGACCTTCACGCAGGTGTTGGTGCCGTCGACTTTGACAAAGCCCGCACCATAGGCCGAGCAGGAAGAGTCGTATTTCGGCTGCTTCACCGGCAAGGATGGTGAGCCGGACGGCTGATCGAACTTCAGCGGACGTGTGGATTCGGCGGATGCGGGTGCCGCGATCAGCAGCGTTGCGCAGGTGAGGAAGATAATTCGCATGCCGCGCTTTTAGCGCGGACGCGCGCGCTTAACTAGCGCACGAATTTGACGCCGGCCGATCGGCCGCGGCGCCAGACCACCTGGCATTTGTGCCCGGTGCGGGCGTCGCGCGCAAAGCCGAGCCGCAAGCTGGCCGGCAGCGTCGCTGCATTGTCAACGATGATCTGGGCACCGGAACTGGAGATATCCTGCACCACGCACTGGCGCGCGGCGAAGCCGCCCTCCAGCGTGATCCACGCCGGCTGGCCCAACAGTTTTCGCGCTTCCCTTTTCTTCGGCACTGGCATGATCTGCTCTCGGTTGCCCCCAGACCTATACTTGGGCACCTTTCAAAAGCGTTGATTTGATTGAATAGAAAGGCTTTCCATTAGGTAATGGAAAGCTCGGCTAGCGGCTTGCCGGTTCGCCAAAACGCCTTTATACGTTCGCCGCCGTGACCGGCAGCGCGCCTTCGGCCGCTGCCAAATACGTGAAATCCTCGACATAACACGTTGAATTTACGAGGATTTTGCTCCCTTCGTCTATCGGTTAGGACGCCACCCTTTCACGGTGGAGAGAGCGGTTCGATTCCGCTAGGGAGCGCCAATCTTTTCAAAGGCTTATCCAGACGCCGTGCTGTCGTGTCCAATGGATGTCCAATATGACGATTCACAAAGTTACTGGGGCTCAGCCGGCAAACTCCACAATTGTCAATTTGCGGTGCCCTCACTGTAACCATCAAGGTGCTTTTCACGGCTTCGATAATTGCAAAGACATTTCGTGGGTCGAAACCATTAATGTCGGCAACCAGCGACAGGGCGTCTCCTTCGCAGCAGGCATGCGCAAATGTCCCAATCCCGCTTGCTCCGGCCTGGTCCAAGTGATTTTGGAGACTGGGCGTATCAGCGAAAGTTTCCCTCCGGAGGTGATCGACTTCGATTCGACTAATTTACCTCTCGGAATTCTGTCGTCGCTTGAAGAAGCCATCAAGGCTCATGCCGCGGGCTGTCATCGCGCATCGGCGCTTATGGTACGCCGCGTGCTCGAAGAACTCTGCGATGACAAGAAAGCGACGGGAAACGACCTAAAGCAGCGTTTAGCGGCATTGGGCACCAATGTCGTTGTCCCGAAAGAGCTTCTCGATGCTGCAGATGAATTGCGGCTGCTCGGCAATGATGCGGCTCACATCAGCGCCAAAAATTACGATGCGGCCCGTCACCCCATTGGCGGGTAAGACGCCGGAATGCCATGCGCGTTCGCTAAGCTCCGGATGAGCGTGGCAATCGTTTCTTCAATTGCGGCCCGAGAGGCGGGATAGCTGATCCATTCGGTGTTCGGCCATGGGGACCTCTCGAAAAGCTCCCCTGGAATTTTGGCCAGTTCGGCTTGCTCCGTCAGCAGTGCCAAAAGAGTGCGTTTGGTGAATGCTGTTTTCTGTGATGCGACGTTCATAGGTCTTACCCCTATTCGGCCGGGAATCGGCCGATGGGCCATATTGCTCACGTTTCAGCGAAACTGTCTATAACTAATTGAAATCATTGATAAAAACGAATTGTCCGTTTAAAAACGAATTGTCAACATGACTGGAAAATTGGCAACTCGTTCCTATGTCTCCCGAACCCGCAACCGATCTATTGGTTACCCTGTGGACCGATCTTAATTGACGGTTAAGCCGAACAGCGGTACCAAATTGTTGTTAGAAAACGGCCCCGCCCATTCGTCCCTGATGGAAAGCATCGCAAGATGCTACGAGTGAGCGGGGTCAAACTATTTTAAAGCCCCCTCCATGTCCGGCAAATTTGCCATCCTTATGGATGGCGGTTTCGTCAAAAAGAAAATCAAACAGCGCACCCGGAACTTTCCAACGGTCGCTGATTTTCGAGCCGAGGTTGAACGTATCAAGAAGCATCCAGCCTTGAGCGGGTGCGAGTTGTTGCGGGTCTATTTTTACGACGCCCCACCGGCTTCTGGCATTATGACAAACCCGATTGACCAGAGCACGATTAGCTTAGACGGTAAGCGTAGCGCTGCGGCCCTTTCGATTGCCGCTTGACGCCTATTTTGATCGCAGCTTGTGCCGTCGTGGCTTCCAAATTCCGGAGAATGCGTTGACGGCGGCCTCGAGCGCCTTCCGGTCGACGACGTTGGGATCAAACCGCTCCGGGCCCCAGAGGCGCATTTGTTCGTGCTCCGGATGGGCGGGGTCGCCGATGGCATCGAGGTATTCGGCATAGCCTGGCGCACCGCCTACGTCTTCCGGAGGACAACGACCTGCGGCCTCGAGCAAGAGGGGAAGTCCCTCTGTCATCGTGTTGTCGAACCATTTTTCGAGTTTGATCACATGGTCCCAGCTGTCGCCGAAGTCATAGAGATAATGGATCGTCTTGGCGCCGGTCTCTTGAACGATATCGCAGAGCCGCGCCTTGCGGGCATCGATGGGCTGGGGCCCAAAATCACCGTCGGGATCAGGGATGCCCCAACGTTCTTCGCCAGCGATGAACTCGAAGAGGTGGCTATTCGTCCAGCCAAACGCCGCCTGAAGCGTCAGATGCAGCCGATCAAGGCGCAGGGTGACGGGCACGATAAGGCGACGCATCACCTCCGGTTTCACGCCCTTGAGGGACACCTTGATCCGGACCGCGGTCGTGTTCAGGCTCATGCCGCCAGCCTCGGATCTTGTGCATGCATCGTGTAGGTCGACGCCCAGGGAAGTAGTTCGTCCAGTCGCGCCGCAGGCCAGCCATTGACGAGCTTTGCGAGAACGTCAGAGAGCCAGTGCTCGGCACTGACGCTATTGAGCTTACAGGTCTCAATGAGCGAAGCCATGACTGCCCAACTCTCGGCGCCATCGTCGCAGCCGGCAAAAAGGGAATTCTTGGCGTTGAGCTTGATCGGCCGCATCGCACGCTCGACAGCATTCGTGTCCATCTCGATGCGCCCGTCATCAAGATAGAGCGTCAGGCCATCCCAATGACGCAGCGCGTAACGCAAGGCCTTCGCCGTGTCGCTCTTCTGTGCAAGGTGATCAAGCTTGGCCTCAAACCACTGCTTCAAGGCTGTAGCCAGAGGTCGGGCATGCGCCTGTCTGCCAGCACGGCGCTCGGCGTCTGATTTGCCGCGGAGCGCTTTCTCGACCGCGTAAAGCTGGGCGATGCGCTCAAGAGCCTCGCGGGCAACCGGAGCTGGCGCTGGAGCAGCCTCGCGCTCGATCTTCACAAACTGGCGCCGCAGATGCGACCAGCAGAAGGCGAGCGTCCCGGACAGGGCGTCCGCACGCGTCTCTCGGGTCATGGTCTTGTAAGCCTCATAGCCATCGCAGTGGATGATGCCGCGATAGCCCTCAAGCAGCCGCAAGCCATGAACGGCCCCACGGCCCGTTGCATAGGCGTAAACCACGCCAGGTGGGTCAGGTCCGGCCCAAGGCCTGTCATCACGCGACAGCGCCCAGAAGTAGCCGGTTTTGGTCCTGCCACGCCCCGGATCCAGCACCGGCGCGGGGGTCTCATCGACACAGAGCTTCGAAGAGGCGAGCAGAAGCTGGCGCAGACGATGCCACAAGGGCTTCAATTCCTGGGCGGCATAGCCGACCCAGAAGGCGAGCGTGGAACGGTCGATGGCGATACCGTGCGTCGCCAGCATCTGCGCCTGGCGGTAAAGCGGCAAATGCCAATGATACTTCGCGTCGATCACATGCGCGACCAGTCGCTCGGTGGGCAATCCTCCTCTGATCAGCCGCTCGGGAGCGGCGTGCTGGAGAACGACACCGTGACAGGCGCGGCAGGCCAGTTTGGGCCGGCGGGTGATGATCACTCGATATTGCACCGGAACGACGTCGAGCCTCTGACTCTCATCGCGACCAATCTCGACGAGATCGCCTTTGCAGCACGGGCAACAGGTTGCAGCCGGCATCAGGGTTTCGACGATGCGCGGCAAATGCTCCGGCAGCTGACCACGATTGGTCCTGCGCGCGGCAGTTCTCTTCTCGCAAACTCTGGGATTGGCGCGATCCTCGGCGGCTTCGAGAGCCGCGACGGCCTCATCGATATCCTCCAGAACAAGCTGTAGCTGATCAGCGTCGAGCTTTTCCGACGATCGACCGAACTGCGCATCTTTTGCAAGCTTGAGCAACCTTTCGAGCCTGGCGCAGCGATCCAGCAGAGCCGCGGCAAAGACACGCAGCTCAGCTGGATCGCTCGGCAACTCATCAGGCAAATCACTCATTGGCCCGAGTCTGCCATGCTTCGCGTCCCGATGCAGCGAAGATTTTATATCCTTACGCAAGCGCTTTCGGCTGCGGGATTCGAGGTGCGTGCATGCGTGTCCAATCCATGCCGGCCAGAAGCGCCGACAACTGCGCGGCATTCATGCGCATCATGCCGGCCACGATGGGAGGCCATTTGAAGCCGCTGCTATCGAGCCGCTTCCAGTACATCACCAGGCCGGTGCCGTCCCAGACGACAATCTTCACTCGATCGGCGCGCTTCGCACGGAAGACCACCGCCACACCCTTCATCGGGTCTTGGCCCAGCGTCTCCTTCGCCAAGAGCGCCAAGCCATCCGCACCCTTTCTGAAGTCCACAGGTTGGGTCGCAACGTAAATCGTGAGGCCCGCGGGTGGCGTCAGCATGAACGTGTCCGTCGCAGAGCCATGAACACGTCACTCAGCACCGCAAGGCCAGGCGTCCCGCGCACCTCCACCCGTGCACCCTGGAACTCGACCGTAACAACAGCTGCTTCCGCCGATACGGAGGGCTCCGCAGCCGCGGGTAGCGACGATTCCGACACCAAAGGCACAAACGATAAGGTATCCGCCGAAGCGGGCAGCACCAACTGGCCCAAACGCGCTCGACGCCGCCAGTCATGCACCTGCTGGGGCCGGCAGCCATGGCGGCGGGCGACATCTGTGACAATCGCGCCCGGCTCGAAGCTTTCCGCGGCAATCTGTGCTTTCAAATCGTCCGGCCAGCGCTTTCGACCTGCGCCAGTATACACTTCGATACGCGGCGACGGTCGTCTCATGTCGTCCGAATGGTCGTCCATTGTGAGCACCCTTGCAGAAGATGACTCTTCTAACGGTGCTCCCAAGACCGCGCACAAACAATCTGAACGGCCGCGGCGCTACGCTTACCTTAGACGCACATCCAGATCATCCAAAGAACGTCAGTCTCCATCAGTTGTTGGAGGTCGAACCAGACTTCGCGCTCCGGATGGGCGAGTCCGCCATCCATGGCTGGACAATTGGAAATGCCGCATTGACGAGTATGGCAAAAAGTCCTCGGGCGCTCGCCCCGAAAGACATGGTGCCCAACATCGAACAGAAGGGTGTTGATCTCAGGATCGGCCTGGATATCGCTCGCCTCGCGTTGCGGCAAATGGTGTCTTCGATCGTGGTCGTTACGGGCGACAGCGATCTTGTACCCGCGTTTAAATTTGCCCGCCGGGAAGGATGCCGGGTATATCTCGATCACATGGGCCATGGTGTGAAGCGCGAACTTAAGGTTCACGCCGACCTGATCATATAAATTAAGCCGTCTTTGGTGCAGCAACGCCTCGTTAACCTTTCATTCACCATTCGAGCGCCAACATTTCCGCCATGAACATCCGAAACGCCATCCTCCTCACGCTCATGACCGCCTTCGTGGCCGGCCTAAGCTGGGCGCTCCGGGCGCTCTCTCACGCGATGGAATGGTCCAGCTTCATGATCTTCGGCGTTGTGACGATCACCCTTATGGTCACTGCTGGTTACGCTTGGGACCACTTCGAGCGTAGGAATTCGCGGCGATAGCGGACAGAAGGGCGGCAGTGTCTCCTACCCGCGGCGCCGCGGCAGCATTGGCCTGACGTCCATTCAAAGCATCCACAATAGCCAGAATCCGCTTGTCACGAGCCGCGCCCTGTTCTGTCAACGCCTGCGCCACTTCGCCATATGAACGCGTCGGATCCGGCCGTATAGCATTCAGCGCTGCATTGGCGGTTTTCTTGGCGCCAGTGGCAAGCAAGCCCGTCACGCTCATGTTCGGATTGATCAGAGCCGTCTCGCTTGACGGCTCGGGTTTCATCTCCCGTGCGGCTGCCTCGCGCTGCGCCGTCTGGCTGTTCTCCACTACCTTGTTGTACGTGTCGCGGAATTTCAGATTGCGGTCGACGCTACCCACCAGCTCGTCTGCGGCGGGTGCCCCATGAACTGTCCCCAGCTTGGCAGTATTCCAACCACCCTCGCCTTGCAGCTCACTGCGGAGCGCCTGAAGGTCATTGGCCTTGGTGCCGAGCAGTCGATCGATATTGCCGCGGCTACCCTTCTGGAACGCGACCATCTCATCCGGCGAAAGCTTACCGTACTGGCCAGCGAAGTAATCCGGCGACGGCGTGGTCTTGCCAGAGCCGAGATACTGCGTACCGCTCTGCACCGCTTCCGCGCGCCGCGCCATCACGGAGGAAGTTTCGTTGGCCGCTTTGTAGCCGGGCACCTGCAGTTCAAGCGTTGAATTGATCGCGTGCCGCATCTCGTTCAGCGAGGCCTGCTGCCTGGACAATGCGCCGGCCGGCACGCCGAGCCCGGGCGCGTCGTGGTTTATGACCGCATCCAATTCGCCTTTCACCTTGTGAATGACATTGGCGTCCTGAATGCTTTCGGGCGCGTCGCGCCACTTAGCCGCCATGCCCGACCGATCCCCTTGGTACGATCCCAACACAGAAAAATCGAGGCTCCTGGCTGCCCTCGACCGAACGCGGCATCTCTCTTGCATGGCTGAGGAAGTGATGCCCGTCGTCAAGCAGCCACGCAGCTACGTGCTGCTTCAGGCGATCAAAGAGGCGATTGACGACTACGCCGAATGCGAGATGGGACACCGGGGATACTTTTGGGGCCGGCCGCACAGCGCAGGATGCAAGCACACATGAAACGCGCGATGATGATGCCATCCGACGGGGCTTGGTACTACCGGCCCAAGAAAGGCAAATATCGACGTCGCACTGACGTGCCGATCGGAAAGCCGGTGAAGAGCGGGCTCGCACGCGAAATGTCGTTGAACCGTAAAGCGCGCGTCGTATAACAATACCTATTAGCGAGTTCGAATTGATATTTTGCGATGCACAAGCCAAGGGATTTGAACATGAGCGACATTATTTTGCCTGAGCGCAATACGTTTCCCGCTGTCAGCATTGCCAACAGCAGATCACCGCGCAGGTGGCTGGTCGGCCTTTGGGTGACTTCGGTGGTGCTCGGGACAATCGGATGGTGGGCAGGACTGGCTTGGGCGGCGGCGCTAATACTTGAGCACGCTATTCCGCAAATCGCGGCTTAAAGCCAACTCGCGATTTCCATTCCCGAACAGACAAGCATTCCCCACAAGGCGATATTGATTTGCAAGACTGCCGACATAGCGTGGCTCCCCCTCCGTACTCAGTGTACGGTTGGCAAAAATAACCTCTCTCACTTCACTTGGTTTCGCCGCAGAATCACAATTCACTAAAAGGTTGAGTCTTTCAACAAATTAGCGTGCTGCGTCGCGAAGCATCGCGGTTCTATTGTTCCGATCGCGACCATTCGGACTGTGGCGTGAATTACGTTGTTTCTGTGACTCGATACAACCTATCCACAATATGCCCCACAAGCCTATTGAAATCCCGCCCGAGGTCGCCGAAGCCTTCGTCGCCGACATGCGCGCGTTCTATGCTGAGCCAAACCCGATCAAGCGTGACGAGATCGCCGGCCGACAGATGTCTGTGCTCAGACGGTATCAAGGACCGCGGGAAAAACCGGTTCGCATCCTGGATATCAAGGAGATGTTCCGGCAGCTGTGGGAGGACGAGCTGTGACCGTCTGGATCTACATCAACATGGCTAAAAGAAGTCGGCGACGTCGACCATCTGAAGGTCTTTGCCAACGATGACGCTGCGGAGCGCTGGTTTGCCGAGCACGATCCGGAAGGCGTGGCTTTCGAATACCCAATATCGGGGTGACCCGCGTCATGGTTGGAAAGAGACGAGGCCGATTTAAGTTGAAAGATGAGCGCGCGCTGACTTTATGGCCGCAAGGCCGCCTAGCGGGGCGCGTCAGGTTTAGGAACGGTTTCGAGCGGGGCCTGTTATGATCAACAGAGAGTGCCGCTCCCGTCCCGAGTGACCTGTTATGAGAGTTCCTTTTGGCCCAAGTCCACCGCTTCCCACCGACGAAGAGCTCAAGCAATCTTTAGAGGAACTCTGGGCATTACGGATCGCGGTAGAGGCTGCTGAACGCGCTGCGGCCATCGAGCCGGAGTTGCAATCTGCGCCGGCCGCCCCATCTTCGCCCTGTGGTGAAAACGTTCGAGTTCTGTATCCCGACGGCCCGCCCCGTTCCCGCCGGACCTGACAGCTCTATAGGAACTTAGGAACCGACCCTCGACGAGGCCGTTATCCGGCGTTCGTCGACCATCCCTCCTCGAAGAGCAGCGCATAGGGTCGTCGTCGTTCCAAACTAGTTAAAGACCCACCGCCCAAAAAACTGCATCCGGACACCGCACCATGAAAATTGAAATCTCGGGCGGACCCTTCGATGGCCGTTGGATAAGCCCTCCAAAAGTTTCGAACGTAGCCCTTCCGATCCCGGTCCAGGGCGGATGGAGCCGGAAGCAATACACGCTACGTCGGTGCCGCGATCGAGCCGGCAATGTCGTCGAGGTACTCGCGCAAGCTGGCCGAGACATCGATCCGGATTGGTTGGGGGAGCGCGGCCTTAGCAATTGAAACTTGGCCTACAATGGATTGTTTGCCTGGCGCTGGCTGTCGGGCTACGCTATGGCGGCCTCCTTCATGAGCGCCGATGTTTCCGACGTTTTGAAATCTTCCGAGGCACCAAGCACGCACCGCCGCCGCTCCGATCGCGCTGACTTATCCCGGAATGATCATTTGCCGCCGCGCGGTGGCCGCGCCGGTGCGTTATTCCCGTCGGGCACGGTGAGAGTATGGCTAGCGGTGGGAGCGCTTCCACGGGGCCACCACGCGCAGTAGCCAGCCGCCGTTCCGCGCCGCAAGATCAGCCTCGCTGGCTGCCCATGTCTCTCTTTGTTTGCGCGACTTAGTTGAAGATGGTGTTCTGGCGTCAGGGGTAGGTCAAAGCGAGTTTCGCAATGACCCGAAAAGAAATTGCCGTAGAGTTTGTCATTCCCACGGTGTTCGCGATCGCGGTGGCTCTGGTGCTGGGGCTGGCAGTCTCGGCTGCCGCCTTCTCCGGTTGAGCTACGCGCCAAGCCCTCACGGGCGGCTTTCGCTCCTAGCTGCGATACGGTATCTTTAGATCAGCCAACCCGATGCAACGCGTGCAGCCGAGGGTTATTGTTTCGGTCCGGTCGGTGCCCGACTTTTCCGTTTCGCCCACTCCGAGGATGATCGATGACCTGGGAACAGTTGCGCGCAATGCGCGCGGCCGGCTTTCCGCCCGCAGAATGCTGGAAGGTTTGGCTCGAGCTAATGCGCAAAGCTCAATCCAAAACCTAATCAAATAGCCCGCCGGCTAAGAACCGGCGGGCTTTCCCAATGAAGTCACCCACGACGCGCAGTAGCCCGCCGCCGTTCCGCATCACCTAACATTACAGTTGCCGTTTATGAGGACTTCTGAATTGATGGGCAACCATGATTTGAAGGTCGTGGACGCAGGCAGCGTCGATTGAAGAGACGCTTGCGTTATGGGCGGCGTCGCTTCGTGAGATCAAGAAGCGGATACGTCCGTTGTTCAATCAAGACCGCGTTGCGAGGAACGCGGGCTTATTCCTGGAAGGCCTGCTCGGCGCGGAGCAACGCAAGACCGGCTGGATGCGGGCGGAGGCGGCTGGCGATCCCGGCCCTTGGCGGCAACAGGCGATCCTGGGTCGCAGGGATTGGGATGCGGATGGCTTGCGCGATATTGTTCGCGACTACGTCATCGAGCATTTGGCGGACGACGATGCGGTCCTCGTCATCGACGAAACCGGTTTTCTCAAGCAGGGCAAGGCGTCGTGCGGCGTGGCGCGGCAATACACCGGTTCGGCAGGCAAGATCACGAACTGCCAGATCGGCGTCTTCGCCAGCTACGTTTCGCGCCACGGTCATGCATTCATCGATCGCGCGCTATATCTTCCGAAGGAATGGACCGAAGATCCCGATCGTCTGGAGGCCACATACGTGCCCGCCA
>CAWDJS010000019.1:0-619442 GCA_963802585.1 uncultured Alphaproteobacteria bacterium
ACAACGCCGCTCGTCCCCTAAAGCGGATTCCGTTCATAATGAAGCATAACCTGCATGCCTGAAATAGTTAGCACATTCGCGCGGACTGATCCGTGGGATGAATGAGCGAATAGCTTTCGTGAGGCGCGGAACAGTTCGCGCGGCGACCTTACGCAGGAACGCCTTGAATTTGCTGTAGGGCAGTTCGATTGGATTGAGGTCGGGCGAGTATTTCGGCAGGTAGCGCAGCGTCGCATGCGCTTTCTCGATCGCCTGGCGAATGGCGGGCCCCATGTGCACGCGGCAGTTATCCATCACGACGATGTCGTTGCGCCGGAGCGTGGGAACCAAACACTGCTCGATATAGGCGAGGAACATCTCTCCAGTCATGGCGCCTTCGACCACCATTGGGGCGGTCATCTTATTGTGGCGCAAGGCAGCCACGAAGGTGATCGTCTTCCATGATCCAAGCGGAACGGTGCCGATCACCCTGTCGCCCTTCGGCGCACGTCCCCTGACCCGCGCCAAGTTTGTGCTAACCGCAGTCTCGTCGATAAACACCAACCGGGCGGAATCAAGCATCCCTTGCTCTCGGATCCAACGTCGGCGTGCTCGCGCCACATCCGCTCGCTGCCGTTCAGCAGCTTGCAGGCTTTTTTTTAAGGGTGATTCCGTGGCGATCGAGAAAACGCCAGAGCGAGCTACGGCTGGTTCGAATCCGTCGCTTGCGCAGCTCAGCGACGGTCTCCACCAAAGTCAGGTCCGGCTTTTGGGCGATCAGATCGAGTATCTGCTCCGCAAACTCTTCCAGCGGAGAAATGCTTCCGCCGCGCGGCTTCGGCGCGGCGCTGTTATTGTCGCGCCAGCGCTGTAGCCACTTGACCGCCGATGCTACACTCACCTCAAAACGTTCGGCTGCCTCGCGCCGCGATGCGCCCGCAGCCACGGCCTCGATAACGCGTTCCCGCAGGTCACCAGAATAGGCCTTCGGCATCCCCCGCTCCGCAAAAGGAGAATCAATGCACCAAGATTTGCCTATCTTTAACCCTTTGGGAATCCCACCGATTTAAATCAGCCGGGAACGGCTTTAGGGTGCGTCTCACCGCTCCGGAGGCCGGCATGTCCGAACCCGTTCTGCTCGAAGTCAAAGACGCCATCGCGCTGATCACGCTGAACCGCCCCGAACGGCTGAACGCGCTGAGCTATGAGCTGATCGACCGGCTGATGGCAACACTCGACGCGATCGAGGTCGACAGCAGCGTGCGCGCGGTCATCCTCACCGGCGCCGGCGAACGTGCGTTCTCCGCGGGCGCCGATATCCACGAATTTTCGCAAAGCGTTTCGCGCGGCGCTGCCACCGCCGTGCGTGACTTCGTCCGTCGCGGACAGGCCATGACCGCGCGGCTGGAAGCGTTCAAGAAGCCGGTCATCGCCGCGGTCAACGGGCTCGCCTTCGGCGGCGGCTGCGAGATCACGGAAGCGGTGCATCTCGCGATCGCCAGCGAGCGCGCCTCGTTCGCAAAACCCGAGATCAATCTCGGCATGCCGCCGACCTTCGGCGGCACGCAGCGGCTGCCGCGGCTGGCGGGCCGCAAGCGCGCGCTGGAATTGCTGCTCACCGGCGATCCCTTCTCGCCGCAACGCGCGCTCGAGATCGGGCTGGCCAACGCGGTGGTGCCGCATGACGAACTGCTGCCGGCCGCGCGCAGGCTCGCGCAGCGCATCATCCGGCATTCGCCGCTCGCGGCAGGCTCCGTCATCACCGCGGTGACGCGCGGACTGAACATGCCGATCGCCGAGGGTCTGCTGGTCGAGAGCGAGCAGTTTGCCGCGCTGGTGGGAAGCCACGATTTTGGCGAAGGCCTCGCCGCCTGGAAGGCGCGCCGCTCACCGGCTTATAGCGGGGCTTGAGCGCCAGGTCGTGCTCTCATGGATTCATTACGCACGTGCGGGATGGCGATGTCCGCTCTACCTTCAAACGCGGACATCGACGGCGCATAAGTGGATGTCTGCTAAGTGCCAACGCACAAAGTCGCTGCGCTCCAGCCCGCTGCGCGGGAGCAAGAGCCGAGAGGCCAGTATCCAATTGAGAGGAAAGTGGTGGCACTGGAGAGCCCCGTCTTGAGAATCGAGGTGTTGCAAACCCTCACTCAGGAAGGAGCTCTCCATGAGCGATACCAACACAGTCAGTCCGCTGCGTCAGCGTATGATCGAAGATATGGCTGCGCGCAAGCTCAACCCGCACACTCAGCGTGGCCACATTTCCAGTTGCAAGCGGTTTGCCGCCTGGCTCAAACGCTCGCCCGATACGGCAACCCCCGACGAGGTGCGCCAATTTCAGCTGCACCTGATCGAGAGCGGGATGAGCATCTGCAACCGCAATCGGATCATGACCGGGGTGCGGTTCTTGTTCCGCGTCACGCTACGTCGCCACGATCTGGCGGCCGAGGTCTGGCACATCAAGGAGCCCGAGAGGCTGCCGCCGGTGCTGAGCGCTGAGGAGGTCAAGCGCGTCCTGACCATGGCAACGAGCCTGAAGGCGCGAGCGATGCTAACGCTGGCCTATGGTTGCGGACTGCGGGCCGGCGAGGTGGTGCGGCTACGGGCGGGTAACATCGACAGCGAGCAGAAGATCATCCGCATTGTACAGTCGAAGGGCCGCAAGGACCGGCACGTGATGCTGCCGTCGGAGGTCCTGAAGCTGTTGCGGCAATGGTGGAAGGCGGGGCCGACCGCGTCCAACAACGGCGTCGCGCCCGAACACCGCTTGCTGTTTCCAGGCCGCAGTCAACGTCAGCCACTGACCACGCGTCAGTTCAGCCGGTTGTTCAAGGAGGCCGCCAAAGCCGCGGGGCTGCGCAAGACAGTCCCGCTGCATTCGCTTCGCCATAGCTTCGCGACCCATCTGCTGGAGCGCGGCACGGACATTCGCGTGATTCAGGCCTTGCTCGGACATTCCAAGCCTGAGACGACAGCCCGCTACAGTCGCGTGGCGATCGGACTGATTGCCAAGATCGAAAGCCCCTTGGAAGGCATAAGCGCAACGCGCCGCAGGCGTGCGAAGCGAGACAGTAAGAAGCCGCCGGCGCCGTAGCACCGCCGGCCATGGCTCGACCAGCTCTGGAGGTCGCGGACATCCTCCGCGATCACGGCTCTGCTTGGCGTGACGCCAATCAGGGGCATGTGAGCCTCGAGCAATTGAAGGTGATGAGTGCGATCGAGCGCTGTCGCACGGCGGCGCTCGGCGGGCATGTCGCACGCTGCGAGAATGCAGCATGCGGCCATACCGAGATCTCGTACAACTCCTGCGGCAACCGGCATTGTCCTAAGTGTCAGGGCGCGGCGTCACGCCGATGGCTCGCCGACCGCGAAGCGGAGCTGTTGCCGGTGCCGTACTTTCATGTCGTCTACACGCTGCCGAGCGAGCTGCGTGACATCGCCTACCAGAACAAGCGCGTGATCTATAACCTGCTGATGAAGGCAGCGGCCGAGACGACGCTCGCCATCGCAAGCGATCCCAAGCGCCTCGGCGCGCGGATCGGTGTCACGGCCGTGCTGCACACCTGGGGCTCGGCGCTCACCCATCATCCGCACGTGCATATGATCGTGCCGGGTGGCGGGCTCTCGCTCGATCATGCGCGATGGGTCGCCGCGCGCTCCAACTTCTTCGTCCATGTCAACGTGCTGGCGCGCCTGTTCCGGGGCAAGATGCTGGCGATGCTCATGCATGCGCACAGCGCCGGCGAGTTAAAGTTCTTCAACACCCATGCCGGGCTTACCGACAAGCGAACGTTCAAGCGCTTCATCGCCCCGCTGCGGCTCATCAAATGGGTCGTCTATTGCAAGGCGCCGTTCGCGGGGCCCGAGCACGTGCTGCGCTATCTCTCCCGTTACACCCATCGGGTCGCCATCTCCAACCGCCGCCTCGTTGCGGCCGACAACGAGGCGATTGCGTTCCGCTGGAAGGATTATCGCGTCAACGGCGCCGACCGCTGGAAGACGATGCGGCTTCACCCGCACGAGTTCATCAGGCGCTTTCTGATCCACGTGCTACCCAAGGGCTTCCATCGCATCCGCCACTACGGGCTCTTTGCCTCCACCAACCGCGCCGAGAGCATCGCAACCGCCCGCGCACTCCTCAATGTCGCCCCGCCTGCTGCCGATCCCCAACAAGAGCCCGATGTTGCCCCGGACACGCTGCGTGTGTTGCCCTGGCCATGCCCGTGCTGTGGCGCGCGCATGATCGTCATCGAGACCTTCGCGCCCGGCTGCGAGCCGAAGTGGCGGCCGACACCGAACAGGATCGACACGTCATGAGCAAGACGCCCTGCAAGCGATGCGGCTTGCCGCTTCCGATACGCTGGCCCCGCGCCGGCGGCGATCTCGCTCAACCAAGTGCCCCGATCACGTCGCTCAGCTCGTTGATCTGCTCAAAGCGCTGCCCACGTCCATCGCCCCTCCGACCCGTACGCAGACCAACCAGCTGCATTCTAGCGTCAGATCTATCATCGAGCTCGGCGCCCGCATTAAATCTTCATAGCGCTCGCTGCTCAGCCGGTGCCCAACTTCCCGCGACTTCGTGCCTTGGCGCTTTTCGGTCGCCGGCCACCTCAGCGCGTGGATAGCACCTGCATGCCGGCATCCGAAAACCTCCACAGAAGCGGAATAGGTAAAATAGACGTTTCTTCGGACCGGCATAGATGGATGGCTCGACGCAAGTCAGAGCTGCTCCAGACAGTCTTACGCAATTTCCTTGCGCTGAAATACGCGAAGATCCATCTCGCGCCAACGCGCCATAACCTTTTGCTCGAAGCGATCTTCTCTGACTTTAACGCGATAAACGCCCTCGAATGAGAAGATGTCGTCCTTGGTGGCGACTGCCTCCAAAAATCGGGGCGAAAGTACGGCGAGATTGATGACGTGGTCGCGTCCCGACATTTGACCGACCAATTGCCAAAAGGCGAACATTGCGTAGCAATAATTATCGAAGGTCTCGAACGCCGAAAAGTCCGCAACGCGACATTCATCCAAGGTTATTGTGGGGTAACTGTAGGGACTTCTCCTATTCGGGTCTGGCTTAATGTTGTGCATGACAATAGTTGCGGGCGGCGCTCTAAGAGTCTTGGTAGTGCCGACCTTTTCCAGCACGGAGGTGCTCCACTCCCAACAGCTCGTGAATTTGTGATCGAAGGCTTCGTGCACCACGCCATTTTCATCGGGAAGCCAGAGGTTATGCTGTCGCTCAGCCTCGATCAGCCGGTAAACGTCGAATAAAAACTCGTATATGAGCGCACTGACTGTCGCGTTTCGCATTACGCTTCGCATTTCACAACTCGGATCAGGCTAGGGTCGATCTGCGTTTTGAGGCTATTCAGCAATCCTTAACAAACTAAAGAGGTCCCGCAACGGATGTAGGCTTCGGGTCCATTCACGTCGTCTTTGAAGCCCCGCCCGTTATTTCCGGTCTACCCCGATCAACGGACATCGCAAGGCAGGCCCAAGTGGTCCGGTTTGTGCCAGAAGCGGCGTTATCAATGAGGCTTTGTGAGGTCGGTCCATCGAGGCGCTTCCCAAATAGTTGTCCATTCTGCGCCGCCCCGTTGATGTTCCACTCTAAGAACCACAAAACTATCTGCGCCTAGGTCCAGCCGGTAAGTGTAACGCGTGCGTGGGGTGCCGATCACATCGGAAGTTTTCTCCGCGCGGAATAGCCCGTTTTCTCTTTCCCAGACAACGAAACCGGGCGAAGCAATTGACGCGCTAAATCCGTCTGGCTCAGCGGCGATTGGGAACTGAAGTGTCTTCGCCGCTTGCCGGTCTGAGAGATCAAAAACTTGCTGATACGACTTGATGGGACCCCAGCAAGTAACGATGGCAAGCAGGCGGTTTGCAGTCTCAAAAAAATGAATTGGTGCTACCTGAGCCCCTTCCTCGTATCGGCAACGAGAGTGTTCGGCTGCGACCTTTAAAGAATCTGGTATTTGGGCAGGGTTTGATACTTTTAAAATCTGTCAGCCCTTGAGCGAGGGTGCGCCACTCCTGGCGCGGACTATCTCGCGAGCGGTCAGGCGCAGGATAGTCATCTGACGATCCTGATGCCGAAGATGCGAGAACTATAAACCAGACCGCGAGCAACCGCGACAGGATGGCAAAGGGAGCATGCATGCTGCCTTTCTACTATGACGGGCGGCGTTGCATCAACGTGGGTGGTGGTTTTGGTATGGTCGCCAAAGGTCAAAAGCGTCGCTCTGTCCGTGCGCCAGCCACTTCACTTCCGGTCTACCCCGATCAACGGACATCGCCAAGCCGGCCCAAGTGGTCCGGCTTGTGCCACTGGCGGACATCCCGGCGCTGTTTCCCGCAAGGATACATTAATCGTGATTGCTCGCGAGACGCGAACGCCGGCCAATTAGCGTCTAATTTGCAATTTGGCGACCGCTTGGCTCGCCTGCGGTCGAATAGGGTCGGTTCGCCAATGAACGTCACGCTGGATAGGCTTAAGGGTTGGTGGAAGCTTTCTGCGACGTGGCACGAGTTCGACATCTTTCAGCGTCAGTATCCTTTTACATCTAGCGCTGTCGGGTCTCTCGTCTTTACCGAAGACCACCGGATGATGTCCGTGGTCTTTGCCCCTGAGGGCATTGCACATCACCCAGACTACCACATAGAGGCTTACTCTGGACGCTTTGTCCTGGACGGAAACGAAATCATCACGACTGTAGACATGTCATCTGGGCAGTCATTGAGAGGCAGCACCTTGAGGCTATCCCTTTCGCTGTCGCGCGACGGCTACCAACTATTTACAACTGCGCCAAAGCGGTTCGATTACTCACTTTATTCTGGCTGTCCATTCATCGCTGCCTTCAACTGGTATCGTGCCCCCGAAGACCGATTGGTATAAGGCGCCCATGAAGGGCCTTGATGTCAGAAGGGTCATTCGCGTCGGTTTGACGCCCCGCCCGTTATTTCCGGTCTGCTTCCACAAGGGACATTGCGAAACCGGCGCGGCCGGTCTGTTTTGTGCCAATGATGTTGGATCGACGGCAACTCGGTCCCTTAGTCTTAGATTGGATGACCGGCTGGATCATGGGACGACCGTTCTAATGCTGACCGGCAGGGCCGCCGGATTCGTCGGCGGTTTCTAACGGCGGTCTAAAAGCCAGCCGTGCTCGTAAAGCGAAATAGGCCTGGACACCCGGGCGGGTCGGATTGAAGGTTATGTTCACGAGGTTGCGTCTGTTCCCCGCTTGGCAAGAATTTGCACGATCTGAGCTAAGCTGGCTCCGTGGCCGTTAGGGGCGGCGGACGAGGCGCAAGCCAATTGATTGAGACACCACGATGGGCATAAGAAATCGCGCGGCCGCGGCGGCACTTGTATTTGCACTCTTCTTCCCGCTGCCGGGCATGCCGGCCGCGGCGCAGCCGAACGCGGCCGCCGCCTATGAGAAGGCCGTCTCCGACTTCAAGGCGGCACTCGCGCAGACGCGCGCGCAGGTCGATGCGCACCAGCCGCTGCCGGGCCTGCCGGGACAGGCGCTCTATCTCGCCCGCAACGCCATGATGAGCAGCTACAAGGACCTCACCGACGCGGTCCCGTCGAGGATCGGCAAGCCGAACAAGTTCAAGATACCGCCGGCCTATTTCGACGCCGCCAGTGAGCCGCTGCTCGATGAATATTACCGGCTGTTCGATTTGATGGACGCGCCGCCGGCCAACGCGCAGAAATCGGAGACGCCGTTCAAGGACGTTGCCGATCTCGGCACGGCGATTGCGCGCGCCAAGGGCCTTGATGCCGCGACCAGCGAGGCGGCCGGCCGCATCAGCGTCGGGATGTTCTTTGCCGAGACGGGCGGGAAGCAGAACATCGGCAATGCGCGCTCGAACAAATACAAGGGAAGTTTCCAGACCGGCACGTCCGAAGATCAGAACGGCCGGGCGAAGTGGGCCGCGATCAGAAGCACGATCGCAGCCTTCGATCCCGCCCTGATCGCCCGCGACGACAGGGAAGAGGCGCGCGCGGCCGGTCTCGATCACCGCTACAACCACTGGACCGCGGTGCGCGACGGGCTGATGAATGCCCACGCGGAGATATTCCTGCAGTTGCCGGCGATCCTGAAAACACTGCCAGACCCGATCGACCAGATGAAGTTGTTCGAACTGATCCAGATCATCCCCTCGCCGACCAAATCCGCGCTGAGGTCGGGCAATCTCGTCGGCTACCGGATTTCCGATCCGAAGATCATGTTCTATCTGCGCAACAACAGCATGTTCGCCTATGGCCAGACCGACCGCGCACGAACATCGGCGACCTTCCGCGAGATCATGGACGCGATGTGGCTGTTCAACGACAAGTTCGAACAGGCGCTCGCAAGGTTCAACGAGATCAAGGGCGGGAAGAAGACTTAGAGCCCAGAGCCCATCAACAGTCCACCTCTCCCCTTGCGGGAGAGGTCGGATCGCATCGCAAGATGCGATCCGGGTGAGGGGTTTGTCTCCGCGGGGTAAACTCTCGAGATCGCCCGCGGATAGAACCCCTCATCCGGCGCTTCGCGCCACCTTCTCCCGCAAGGGGAGAAGGAAGCAAACGCCAATCCTACTCAAATCGCTTGACGCAGCGGGCGGAACGCCGCGCGCACTTCCGTGCTGAAAATCGCAGGCTGCTCCCAGGCGGCAAAGTGTCCGCCTTTGTCGGCCTGGTGGAAGTAGATCAGCTTGTGATAGGCCCGCTCCGCCCAGCTCCGCGGCGCCTGAAAGCTCTCGCCGGGAAAGACGGTGATGCCCGCCGGAATGGAGACGTTGGCCGGGAGATAAAGGCTGATCTTGTTTTCCCAATAGAGTCTCCCGGCGGAAACGCCCGTGTTGGTCAGCCAGTAGAGCATGATGTTGTCGAGCACGTCGTCGCGGGTGAGATCGCCTGCGGAGTGTCCATCGACGGCATGCCCGAGCACCGCCGAGGTCATCGCCGCCGCCGGCTGGGCATAGCCGTCGCCGTGGTCGAGCATCCAGGCCGCAAGGGCAACAGGCGAATCCGAAAGCCCATAGAGCGTTTGCGGCCGCGTCCCCATGATCTGCGCATAGGCGCGCCGCTTCGAATTTTGCAGCTTGAGTTGCGCGAAGGCACGCTGTTCGTCGGCTGACAGACCTGCCGGCGCCGGATCGCCGGACGATACCGCCTTGAATATCTCGGGCGGTACGACACCAGGCAGGTTGACGTGGATGCCCAGAAGCTCGGGCGCGCCGAGCTTGGCCATCTCGTTCGTGACCGGCGAACCCCAGTCGCCGCCCTGCGCCACGAATTGCTTGTAGCCAAGGCGCTTCATCAGCACGACCCAGGCCTGCGCGATGCGCTTCGGGTCCCAGCCGGTCGTGGTCGGCTTGCCCGAAAAGCCATAGCCCGGCATCGACGGGATCACGAGATCGAAGGGATCCGCTGCGCTGCCGCCATGGGCCGTGGGATTGGTCAGGGGATCGATGATCTTGAGTTGCTCGATGACCGAGCCGGGCCAGCCGTGGGTGACAATCATCGGCAAGGCATGGTCATGCTTCGAGCGGACATGAATGAAGTGGATGTCGACGCCGTCGATCTCGGTGATGAATTGCGGCAGGGCGTTGAGCCGCGCCTCGATCTTGCGCCAGTCGTAGTCGGTCTGCCAATGGCGCACGAGCTCCTGGATGGTGGCGAGCGGCACGCCCTGGGACTCGTCAGTGACCGTTTCCTTGTCGGGCCACCTTACCGCCGCGAGACGCCGGCGCAGGTCGACGAGATCCGCTTCGGGAATGTCGATGTGGAAGGGACGGATGGCTTCACTCCCCTCACCCGTCGCCGCCGACGCGGGACGTACGGGAAAAAGGCTCGCGGCGCCTGCGGCGACGATGCCCATGGTGGCTGTGGTCAGGAGCCGGCGGCGATCTTGGTTGATGACTTCCGATTTCGCGATTGCACGCATGTTGAATCTCCATCATTGAGGTTGGATCACATATTTTCGAGGGCTTTCTCCGCGTCGCGCGCAGCGCGCAAAAATTCGGTCTTCGGATGCGCCGCGCGCTCATGCACGGGCGGCGCCGGCGTACGGTCGATCAGCAGGCTGAGCAGTTCGGGGCGGCTATAGTGACCGCGCGCATCCATCAGCCGCTTGCGCGCGTCGATCAGGGCGAAGTCGATATCGGCGATCACCTCGCCCTCACCGGCTTTCAGCGGCGCGCCGATGGTACGGCCCTCCGGGTCGACGATGGCAGTGAAGCAGCCGCCGGAGATCGGTCCGATCGCGCAACCCGTGTCCTTTGCGATCTGCGCCTGCTGATCGGCATCCAGCCACGCGGTCGCGCAAACGACGAAGCAGGCGGATTCCAGCGCGTGCTGGCGCACATTGACTTCGATCTGCTCCGCGAACAGCGGCCCGAAGATCGACCCGGGATACATCGCCGAGTGAATCTGCTCGCCATCGGCAATCAGCGCGTAACGTGCCAGCGGCTGGTAGTGCTCCCAGCAGGCGAGCTGTCCGATGCGCCCGACCGCGCTGTCGGTGGCGGAAAGGCCGGAGCCGTCACCCTGGCCCCAGACCATTTTCTCATGATAGGTCGGCGTGATCTTGCGGCGGCGCTGGATCAGCGTGCCGTCCGCATCGAACAGCAGCTGCGTGTTGTAGATCGTGCCGCCGTCGCGCTCGTTGACGCCCATCGAAACCACCATGTTCGCCTCCCGCGCGGCCTCGCCGATCGCATGGGTCTCGGCGGACGGCACCGTGACCGACTCTTCCAGCAGACGCTGATGCTCCTTGCCGAGCGCAAAGGGCGGCTGCACGAAGGAGAAATAGGGATAGTAGGGAACGAGCGTCTCGGGGAAGGTCGCGAACCGGACGCCCTTCCTGCCGAGCTCGCGGATCTTCCTTGCCACCTTTTCGACGGTGCCCTGCCGGCTGTACAGCACGGGACTGATCTGGACAGCGGCAACTTTGACGACGGTGCTCACGGCATTTTCCCTTCGGGCTGGCGTTACGATGAGATGCAGTTCAATCCGGCAGCTTCTCGCCCGCCTGCTCGCGGACGATGTATTCGGCGTACCAGTCCGGCCAGTTGTCATCGTGCCCGCCGGTCCGCTTCTCGTGCTCGCCATGCGCGGCCGCGGCGCGCCGGAGCGCAGCCGCGAGTTCACGCGACGAGCTGAAGGTCGTCTCGGTATCGACGCGTCCGGGCAGGCGCGCCGTGATTTCCTGGAACAGCCAGCCATTGCCGTCGGGATCGCTGAAGGACGCGAACGAGCTGTAGCTGGCGCGCGCAGGATCCGGACCGCCGACGCGGCGGCTGCCAAACAGATAGGGCTCGTCAGGCCCGCTGTGCACGTCGCCCGCGCCATGAAACGCCTCGCTGACCTCGACGCCGCGGGCGATCAATTCCTTGCGGGCCGCCTCGATGTCGGAGACGACCAGATACAATCCCTTGGCGGAGCCGGGCGCCGCCGCGGTGACGTTCTTGCCGAAGATGACCGAAGACGGCGAACCGGGCGGCGTGAATTGAATCACGCGCCAGTCGCCGCCGGCGAAGTCGGCATCGAGCCGCCAGCCCAGCCTGGCGTAAAACTCCTTGGCACGATCGACGTCGGAAACGGGGATGACGACGATCTCGAGTTTCATGTCGACCGCCTGCGCTCGTGCGGTCTTTGCGGTTTCGCTGCGCGCCTGAATGCTGCTCATGTCAATCTCCCTGGGCTGCCGTTGCGCCAGCCGCGCCGAAGGCCGGCTGGCTGATACGCAACATATTTGGCGCAGGGCCCGCTAAATTGCTCGTTATGGCTTGTTAGCGGCCGTTAGCGGTTGCGAGCCGTGGCAATTGTCTTGCGGCGAGAATGACTTGCCGGCGGGGCGCGCCGGTTCACGCCGCGGTGATCGCGAGGTTTTCCGCGCGCAGGCTCACGGCACGCACACGCACGGCGTGCGTCGTCAAAGAGGATGGTCGCCTATCGGGAGATCATGCCGCGCGTGTCACGCGCGGCGGATGACGGCGCCGGTCGGCGTCGCGAAACCTTCCATGGTCCGGATCCGCTTCTCCAGCCACCAGCCAAATTCCGGCGACCAGTCCTCGAAGTGGCGGTTGATGCCGAGGTCGTGCGCCCAGTGTTGGGCGATGTTGGGGTTGTATTGCGACTGGCGGCCGACCGCGATCAGGTCGGCCTGGCCTTTCTCCAGAATACTCTCCGCCTGCTGCGCCTCGAGGATGATGCCGACCGCCATGGTGGCGATATCAGCTTCCTTGCGCACCCGCTCGGCAAACGGCACCTGGAAGCCGAGCGCGCGCGTCACCTGCGCCGCGGTCGCCGAGCCCGAGATGCCGCCGGAGGAGCAGTCGACCACATCGACCCCGCGCGCCTTCAATTCGCGCGCAAAGGCGACGGTGTCATCCACGTTCCAGCCTTCGACCGTGCCGTCGACGGAGGAGACGCGCACGAACAAGGGCATGTCGGCGGGCATCTCCTTGCGCACCGCCTCGACGATTTCGAGCGGCAGCCGCATACGCCCGGTTCGGTCGCCGCCATATTCGTCGTTGCGTGTGTTCGAGACCGGCGACAGGAACGAGGCCAGCAGATAGCCGTGCGCGGTGTGAATCTCGATGGTGTCGAAGCCGGCCTTGACCGCGTTTTTTGCCGCATGCGCCCAGGTGCGGACCATCGCCTTGCACTCGTCGGTGGTGAGCTGGCGCGGCGTCAGCCAGCCCTTGGCGACCGGCTCCGCGGTCGGTCCGACCGGCTGCCATTTTTTCGCGCCGGCCTTCAAATTCTCCTCGGTCAGTGGGCCCATGCCCTGCATCGCGGTCTGCGACGAGGCCTTGCGGCCACCGTGGGCAAGCTGGATGCCGATTGCCGTACCCTGGCGCCTCATGAAGGCGATCAGCGGCTTGAAGCTTTCGGCCTGGGCGTCATTCCAGATGCCGAGATCGTGCTCGTTGATGAGGCCGATTTCCTCCACCGCGGTGGCCTCGACGAAAACGAGTCCAAAGCCGCCGAGCGCGTAGCGGCCGAGATGCACGACATGGAAGGTGCCGCAGGTGTTGCCGGCCTCGGCGCGGTAATGGACCATCGGCGGCACGACGAGGCGGTTTTTCAGCGTCAATCCGCGAATGGTGAACGGCTCGAAAAGCTTTGGCCGCGCGGTCTCACTACCGTTGGTTGGTCCATCACTCACCGACGTTTCTCCCTGCACTTTGCGGTGAAACATGACGCGAAAGTGGGAGTGGATCAACTGCGCATGACGCGCCGCAAAACGATCATACCCGTGCTACACTCTAGTATTAGCTTTGGCGTGCTAGGCGGGCCGCCAAGCCGAGGCTATAATCCGCCACGCAAGTCCAAGAATATCCGGGGAACAACCCCGGCAAGTTTCGGGAGCAAATCAATAAACGCTTAGGGAGAAATCATAATGTCGCTCACTCGCCGTCAGGCGCTGGCGTCTGCTGCCGCCGCCGCACTTGCAAGCACCGTCGCCAGGCCCGCCATTGCCGCCAAAGAACCGATCCGGATCGGTTACCTTCCGGCACTGACCGGCCCCTCCTCCTCCACCGGCATCGGGATCAATCGCGGGACCGAGCTAGCGGTCAAAGAGATCAACGCAGCCGGCGGCATCGATGGGCGCCAGATCGAGCTGATCGTCCGCGACACCCAAAGCGAACCGACCAAGGCCGTCAACGGAGCTGCCGAGCTCGCGCACTCGGAGAAAGTGAGTGTCGTGTTCGGCCCGCTCAATTCCGGCGAGTCGCTCGCGGTCGTGCCCTTGCTCGCACGCGCCAACATGCCGCAAATCCATCCTTGCTGGGTCGACAGCCTGACCGATCCGAAGAAATATCCGATGTGCTTCCGCAATGCGCCCACAAACCAGCAGATCGGCGGCGCCGCGAACCACTATGTGCTGGAGGTGCTCAAGCAAAAGAAGGTCGCCGTCATCAGCGACACCACCGGCTATGGCACCGCCTCCGTCAACGCCTATGTGCCGATGCTCAAGGACAAGGGTGCGGAAGTCGTCTACCAGGGCAACGTCGACGCCGCCAATCCGGATCTTACGGCCGAGATCCTGCGCATGCGCAATGCCGGCGCGGAAGCGATCATGCCCTGGAGCGTCAATCCCGGCTTCCTGTCGCGCATCATCAATACGCGCGGGCAGATGGGATGGGACGTACCGATCGTCGGCCAGACCACGCTCGGAAGCGGCCAGACCGCAGCGTTGCTGGAAAAGCCGGAATACTGGGCCAAGGTCTATCCCAACAATTTCCGGCCGGTTTGCTTTAACGCCGACGGCAAGCTGACCGATCGCACCACCGGCTTCCTTGACCGTTTGAAGAGCGCGAAGATCGAGGTCAGTGATACGCTCTTGTGGTGGGTCGGGGTCGGCTATGACACGCCGTATATGATCGCGGAAGCGATGAAGAGTGTCGGCACCGAACCGGAAAAGGTCGTGGGCTATCTCAACCAGCTCAAGCATTTCCCCGGCGTCTACGGCGACATCGCGTTTTCGCCGGAGCAACACAACGGCTACCCCGACAACGAAGTCATCATGGTCGAGGCCAACTCGCTCAAGAACGGCGCATTCCGGCTGGCGCCGGGTTACGGGGCTTAAGAGCAAACGCTTCCACCAAAATCCGTCATGCCCGGCCTCGCGCCGGGCATCCACGTCCTGGGTTCCGCGCAAAACGACGTGGATGGCCGCAACAACTCAAGCTGCCCTCATCATGCTCCCGGCCGGCAGCCGCCGGCTGGAGCAAGCCTGTCCGGCAGGCGCCAGTCATCGTACGTCATACGCAAGACGGAGGCCCATCTTGTCCGCCCCAATCGAAATTGGCAGCACCACGATTCATCGCATCGTCGAGCAGGAGGGTCCATTCTTCGAGGCGATGCAATTTTTCCCGACCATGACGAAGGAGATTCTCGACGAGAACCGGGGGTGGCTGCAGCCCCGGTTCCTCGGTCCCAGGGACGAGCTGATGCTCTGCATCCAGAGCTACATCGTGAATACACCCCACCACACGATCATGATCGACAGCTGCGTGGGAAACCACAAGCCGCGACCGACGCGGAGCTTCTGGCACATGATGAATTCCGATCGCTACGAGAAGAACCTCGCGGCGAGCGGATTTAGCGTGAACGATATCGATTTTGTCATGTGCACGCATTTGCACACCGACCACGTCGGATGGAATACGCGGCTCGAGAACGGCCGGTGGGTGCCGACCTTTCCGAAGGCGCGCTACGTATTCGCTGACCGCGAACTTGCATACTGGACCAAGCGCCAAAACGACGATCCCGCAGCGTGTCCATGGATCACCGATTCCGTGCTTCCGATCGTCGCCGCCAATCGTGTCGACATCGTCAAGAGCGCGCATGCGTTCGACGACCTCGTGACCCTGATCCCGACGCCGGGCCACACCATCGACCACTATTCAGTGCAGGTCGGCAAGGGAGGTGCCGATGCCGTCATTACCGGCGACATGATCCACTCGCCGCTGCAAGCCCGATATCCGGAACTCGGCATGATGTCGGATTACGATTCCACGCAGGCGGGAGCGTCGAGGCGGCAATTGTTCGGCCGCTTCTGCGATACGTCCACGCTGATGTGCACGGCACACTTTCCGTCGCCCTCTACCGCGCGCGTGGTGCGCTGGAAGGATGCGTTCGACCTGATCGACGCGTAGCTCAGCGTGGGCGCCGCGACGAAGACCACCCTCCCCTTAAGGGAAGGGTAAGAGTTCACTGCATCATCGCGTCCACGATCTTCTCGGCCGACATCAGGGTTGGAAAATTGGTGTTGGCGCACGGCACCACGGGGAAGATCGAGGCGTCGACCACGCGCAGGCCCTGCAATCCCTTGACGCGGCCTTCCGTGTCGGTGACCGACATCGGATCGTCAGGGCGGCCCATGCGGCAGCTACAGGAGGCGTGCCAGACGCCGATGGTCGCCTTGCGCACGAAGGCTTCCAGCGCCTCGTCGTCGTTCATCACCTGGTCGAAGGTGAATCCCTCGACGACGAAATTATCGATCATGTAGTGGCGCAGCGCCGCCGGCCCGTCCATCATCGCGGCGGCAATCGTGGTGAGTAGCTTGTTCTTCGCATTGACCACGCCGATCTTGCGTACGCGGTCGGTGTAGGAGGCCGGGAACGGCTTGTCGGTCACGGCCTTGAGCGGCGCACTCATCTGCAGGCCCGCCATCTTGCGAAAGCCACTCATCAGGCGGTCGAGGTCGCGCCGGTCGGACAACAGGTTGAACTCGACGATCGGCTCCGCACGCGGATCACGCGAGGCGAGTTTTACCTGCCCGGTCTCCGAATAGGTCTTGTTGACGAAGGTGAGCAGCGAGCCGATCTGCTCGCCGACCGCGTGCCAGGCCGACTTGGTCAGCGCAGCGACAAACATGTCGCCCTTCGGCACGCCTGATAGCCCCGAGGAGTAACGGAAGCCCATATGGATGTGACGCCGCGTATGCGCATTCATGCGTGCGCCGCGGCGCACATAGGACGACAGCGAGATCGAGGGATGGTCCATCAGGCGCTGGCCGACGCCTTCGAGCCCCATCAGCACGGGAACGCCTAAGTCCCTGAGGTGCCCGACCGGGCCGATGCCGGCGCGCAAGAGATGCGCCGGCGAATGGATCGCGCCGCAGGAAAGAATGATCTCGCGGCCGCGGAATTCCTGCTCGCGGCCGTCGACCAGCGCCCTCACGCCGACGCAGCGCGTGCCCTCGAACAGCAGCTCCTTGACTTGCGTATGGGTCGAGATCGTCAGGTTGGGCCGCTTGCGCGTTTGTTGATCGAGATAGCCCATCGCAGCCGAGACGCGGTGCTCGTCCTGGTTGGAATGCGTGATCGGGAAATAGCCTTCGACGAACTCGCCGTTCTGGTCCGCTACATACGGCATTCCTGCGAGCTCGCAGGCCTTGGCGACAGCCTGCGAATGCCCGGTCCAGTGTTCGCGCGGGATGCGGCGAACGGGAATGCGGCCGTCCTTGCCGTGATACGGCCCGTCGAAATCGAGGTCGTGCTCGACCTTGCGGAAAAAAGGCAGCACATCTTTCCAGCCCCACCCAGCGGCGCCGCGCGCTTCCCATTCGTCGTAGTCGGTCGGCGCGCCGCGATTGGCCAATTGGCCGTTGATGGACGAGCCGCCGCCGAGCACGCGCGCCTGCTCGTATTTGCGAAGCGGCGGACGCTCTTGCGGATTGTTGTGGCTGACGATCTGGGTCGTGACCTTGAGCTCGGTCCAGTGGAAGCGCGGATCGAAATAGGCCTTGCCCGAATAGCTGTCCAGAATTTCGGCCGGCTCGTTGCCGGGCGGCGTATCCTGGCCGGCTTCGCAAACGAGAATCTTGTTGGTGCTCCGGGCGGAGAGCCGGTGGGCCAGCACCGATCCGGCCGAGCCGCCGCCGACAATGATGTAGTCGTACACTTCAGCGTTTCCCTTATGTTTGTTTTGCCGGAGGTTAGCGCAGCCGGCGAACTTCACAAAGCGTCTGCCTGCGGCGCAAAGCGACGCGGCGCCTACGCCACGCCAGGCCGGATCGCCTGCTCGATCGTGTGGGCCGCATCGAGCAGGATTTCGGCCAGCTCCGGCTCGCGGCGCGGACCGAACCGGGTGCGAACCGCCGTCAACGTGATGGCGGCAACCGGGCGGTTATGCCGTGCATTGATCCAGGTGGAAATCGACTTGGTTCCCTGCACCAGACCGACCTCGCGCATGTTGTAGCCACGGCGACGCGCGGCGGCGACCTGCGCCAGCACGCTCGGTGCGTCGGTGCGATAGGCCGCAAACCGCGCTTCATTGGCGGCCACGATGTGCCTTGCCTCCGGCGCCGGCATCGCGGCCAAGATCGCAACCCCCGCACTGCTGACACCGAGCGGCCGCCGCGCGCCGATCTCGATCGAAAGCACCTGGATGGGATAGGAGCCGATGCGGCGGTCGACACAGAGCGTATCGTTGCCGGTACGCACGGTCAGGAACAGGGTGTCGCCGAGGCGTTGCGCCAGCTGCCTGAGCACGTCGTCCGCCGCGGCCAAAAGCGGGGAGCGCGACGGACGCGCCAGCGCGAGCTCCAGCACCTGCCCGCCGATCGCATAGCGGCCGGTCTTGTCGTGCCGCTCGACGATGCCTTCCTCGATCAGCGCATGCACGATGCGGTGCACGGTCGGACGCGTCAGTCCGGTGGACTGCACGACCTCCGCCAGCGGCAAGCCTTCTTCCCGGCCCGCGGCGAGGATGCGCAATACCGCCAGCGCGCGCCGGATCGCCTGCGCGCCCCGCCTCGGTTCCGTCTGCGGGGCATCGCCCGTCCCGTTGTCCACCATGTGGATAAGAACGGCACAATTTCGTCGACAGGTAAAGCCCTGGACCGAATGATGCCGCCGCCCGGAATACGCGCCGCCCCTTCCAGGCCCCTTCAACAAAAATCAGGCGGACAACGATCCGCGACCGGGCTTTTCGGGAGGATTCGATGAGATTTCTCGCAGGCGCTGTGATCGCCGTCGCGGTGACCCTTGCCGGCCCGGCAGCGGCCGCCGAGCCCTATCCGTCGCGCAACGTCCGCCTGATCGTGCCCTACCCGCCCGGCGGCAACGTCGACAGCGCGGCGCGCATCGTCGCCGACAAATTGCAGGAGAAACTGGGCAAGCCGTTCATCATCGAGAACAAGGCCGGCGCCGGCGGCCTGATCGCGGGCGAAGCCTTCGCGAAATCCGACAATGACGGCTACACCCTGTTCGTCGGCGCCAACGGCCCGGTGCTGTTTGCACCCATCATCAACAAGCGCGATGCCTATCAATGGAAGCGCGACTTCGTTCCGATCTCGACGATCTCGATGACGCCGCTGGTGCTGGAGGTGAATCCTTCCGTGGCCGCGAAGACCGCCAAGGAATTTTTCGACATGGTCCGCCGCGAGCCCGGCAAGATGACCATGGCCTCCCCGGGCCCCGGCACGACCAATCATCTGCTCAGCGAGCTGGCGCAATCCTCGCTCGGCCTGCAATGGCTCACCGTTCATTATCGCGGCAACGCGCCGGCGACCAACGACCTGATCGGCGGACAGGTGCAGTTCGCCTTCGACCAGGTCTCGGTGGCGCTGCAATACATCAAGAGCGGCATGATCCGCGCGCTCGCCGTCACCAGCCCTCACCGCGTGGCTTCGCTGCCTGACGTGCCGACCTTCGCCGAACTCGGCTACAAGGATTTCGACGCCCAGACCTTCACCGGCCTGTTCGCGCCCGCCGGCACCTCGAAGGAGATCGTCGACAAGTTGCACGACGCCATGGCCGCGGTCCTGAAGGATCCGTCGGTCGTGGACAAGTTCGACAAGCTCGGCGCGGAGGCGGTGGCGATGACGCCCGGCGATTTCACGGCCTATCTGGAACGCGAGGACGCGAAATGGATTCCCGTGGTCCGCAACGCGAACATCAAGGCCGACTGAGCAGCAGATGCGGATCGATCCGTCCGATCACGGTGCCGAACAAGTCTACCGGCTGATGACCGGCATCGTGGTGCCGCGTCCGATCGCCTGGGTGACCAGCCTGTCGGCTGCGGGCGTGCTCAACCTGGCGCCGTTCAGCGCGTTCACCTTCGTCTCGCAGAAGCCGCCGATGCTCGCGATCAGCGTCGGCCGGAAGGGCAATATCTTCAAGGACACGGCGCACAACATCCTCGCCACCGAGGAATATGTCATCCACATCGCCGATACGCCGCTGATGGAAGCCGTGCATGAAAGCTCGGCCGAGCATCCTTCCGATGTCAGCGAGGTCGAGACGCTCGGCCTTAAGACCCTGTCCAGCGAAAAGATCGCCGTGCCCCGGTTGGCCGCGCCGCCGGTCGCGATGGAATGCCGCTTCCGGCAGTGCCTCGAATTCGGCGAGCTCCGCAGCCGGCTGATCGTCGGCGAAGTCGTCATGATTCACATCCGCGACGGCCTCGTCAGCAACGGCAAGGTCGAAACCGCCGCGCTCGACCCGATCGCGCGCATCGGCGGCCCGCGCTACGCGAAACTCGGCGACATCGTCACGCTGCAAACCGTTTTCCAGACCCCGAAGTCGACCGACTGAACAGCATCAGGAGACGAGGAACGTCATGGCGGGCACAGCACGGCGCAAGAGCATCCATATCGGCGATTTCAAGCACGCCAACCCGATTCCGAACGCCTGCCGCATCGGCAACCTCGTGATGAGCGGCGTCATCATCGGCCGTGATTCCGCCGGCAACATGCCGGCCAGCCTGGAAGCACAATGCGCCAACATGTTTGCGCATATGAAAGCCACCGTCGAAGCCGCCGGCGGCTCGACCTCCGACATCATCAAGATGACGGTCTGGCTCAAGGACCGCTCGCAGCGCGCTCCAGTCAATGCCGAGTGGCTGAAGATGTTTCCGGACGAGCATTCGCGCCCGGCGCGCCATGCGTTGCAGTCCGACATGGAAGGCGGCGCGCTGGTGCAGTGCGATTTCACCGCCGTGATCGACTGAGAAGGAGTGGGGCCATGCCGACCTATCTTCCGTTCGATCCTGATCCGCGCCGCCCGTCAAAAGCGCCGCCGCCCAACGCCGTCGACAGCCAGTTTCACGTGCTGGGACCGCCGGACAAATATCCGATCCGTCCGGGCGCCGCCTACCAGATGCCGACCGCGACCTGGGAAGCGGCGCTGCGGATGCACAAGATGCTCGGGATCGAACGCGGCGTGATCGTGCAGACCACGACCTACGGCGCCGACCACAGCGTCGTGCTCGACGGATTGGCCATGATGGGCCCGAACTACCGCGGCTGCGCCAACGCGCTGGTGTTTGCCGAAACCGACGACGCCTATCTTTCCGAGCTCCACGATGCCGGCGTACGCGGCGCGCGCTTCAGCTTCCGCCAGGAACTGGGCGCAGTGCTGTCGGACAAGGATTTCGCGCGGGCGATCGCGCGGATCCGCGAGTTGGGCTGGTATGCGAAGATCCAGCCGGAAAAGGACGGCATCGTCTCCAGCGTGGCGAAATACGAAAAGCTCGATATCCCCGTGCTGATCGATCACATGGCGCGGCCCGATCCCGCCGCCGGCAAGAACGATCCGAACCTGAAGAAGATGCTGGAGCTTCTCGCGAAGGGCAATTTCTGGGTGATGCTGTCGCTCGGCGAGAAGACCTCGAAGGCAGGCCGGCCCTGGGACGACGTCATCCCGGTGGCGCGGACCTATATCGAAGCAGCCCCCGATCGCTGCGTCTGGGCCAGCGACTGGCCGCACCCGGTCTCCGTGATGCAGCCGCCGAACGATGCCGACCTGCTGGAGCTGATGTACCGCTACGCGCCCGACGAGGCGACGCTGCGCAAGGTCCTGGTGCACAACCCGGCGAGGCTGTTTGGATTCTCCGACTGAGCCTGAGTGGGGTGACGAGCAAGATGTCAGCGTGTCGGCTGCGCCGGCGCGGACGGGCCGTAGACTACCTCATTCCGCGTCGCTCTTCAGGCAGCGATCGCCATTGCCCGAGCCGCGATCCGGTCATAAGCAATTTGGATTGGATCGCGCACGTCGACGAAACGAGAAGCTGCCAACCGGAGCAAGCCATGTACCTCTGCGCGGCCGCCGTTGTAGCGGCAAATCCGCGCAAACGGCGACATCAACTCATGCTCGCTGCCGTAGCGGTCCTGGTAGTCTCCAAGATTATCCCAGGCGATCTGACCACCCCAGTATCGAAACGTCTCGGCTGCCGTGCCTTCCGCGAAGATCACTTCATGGGTGTCGAGTTCGACGCAGAAATACTCGATGGTTTCGGACATCTTTGCATCGTCGTCGACCGCGATCGAATGTCCATTGACAAGATGTTTCACGGGGACAAGAACCCCGTCAATCAAGAGGCAGTGTCCCTGCGATAGGTACAGATCCCGCTGCGGTGTTTGATCATCGATCGCGAAGCTCGACACCCGGATCGGCACAGCGTTCGGATGCCAGGGCGTCGACCCATTCCTTCTGATGGTTTGTCGACCTACCCATTTTACCGGCAATGCACCGTTGGTCGTCATGACCAGAGCACCATTCGCCAGGTTTTCAACGGGCACTTCGCCATGGGGCGTCCGAATAAGCGTTCCTCGGCCGAAACAATTGTGATCGTGATCGCCACGACGATGGGGATCGCCTCGGGGTAATATGCCGAGTGCATTGGCATTCTTGACCTGGAAGAGTGCGAGCAAAGACGACGAAATTGCGATCGTCGATAGTCTTCCCGCACCGGCGGCAACGATTCCCATAAAATGACGCCGTGCCGGGCTTGTGGGTGGAAGGCGGTTCATGAGCGGCACTCCTCAATCTCTAATCTTTGGCCAACGAGCCAGCTGAATTAAATTATTTAAATACCTAATTTAATCTTAATTCAATAAAAATAATAATATTTTACGTTTGCAGCCCAAAGCTGTTCCCCGGATGGAACACGGGGTCGCCGCGCCGTCAGGGTTCCCCGATCACCTTGCGATCATGCCAACGCGGACGCCGGGATAGTGGGCTGTACATTGCAGTGGCCGGCGTATGTCCCCAAAGCGGACTTCTCTCGTTTTATGAGCAAACGCGCTAGGGCGTCGGCTGCGCCGGCGCGGGCGGGCCGTAGACCTCTTGCTGCGTCGTCTTCCGCTCGCGGGAGAAGAACCGCAGCACGCTGACGAAGAACACCGGCACCATCAATAGCGCCAGGATCACGACCGCGATCATGCCGCCCATCACGCCGGTGCCGAGCGCCTGCTGGCTGGCGCCGCCGGCGCCGTGGGCGACCACCATCGGCAGCACGCCGCAGACGAAGGCGAGGCCGGTCATCACGATCGGGCGGAAGCGCAGCGTACAGGCTTCGATCGTCGCCTCGACCAGCGACTTGCCCTGCGCATGCAAATCCTTGGCGAACTCGATGATGAGGATGGCGTCTTTCGCTGCAAGACCGATGATGGTGATCAGGCCGACGGTGAAATAGACGTCGTTCGGCAGGCCGCGCAGCGTCGCGGCCACGACGGCGCCGAGGATGCCGAGCGGCACCGTGAGCAGCACCGCGAGCGGGATGGTCCAGCTTTCGTACAGCGCGGCAAGGCACAGGAACACGACCAGCACCGAGAGGGCGAGCAGGAATGGCGCCTGCGAGCCCGACAATTTTTCCTGCAACGATTGCCCGGCCCACTCATAACCGAAGCCGCGCGGCAATTTGTCCGCAAGCCGCTCCATCTCGGCGATCGCATCGCCCGAGGTGTAGCCGGGCTTTGCTTCGCCCGAGATGCGCACGGCGGGATAGTAATTGAAGCCGGCGATCTGGGTCGGCCCCTTCGCCCATTCGACCGTCGCAAACGCCGAGAACGGCACGAGCTGCCCGGTGCGGTTCTTGACGTTGTAATTGAGGATATCGTCGGCGTTCATGCGGCTGAAGCGGTCGGCCTGCACGATGACGCGCTGCATGCGGCCGCGGTTCGGGAAGTCGTTGATGTAGTTCGAACCAAGATTGGTCGAGATGGTGTTGTTGATGTCCTCGAAGGTGACGCCGAAGGCGCCCGCCTTCTCGCGGTCGATGACGAGATTGACCTGCGCCGCCGGGGGCAGGCCTTCGACATAGACCTTCTGCAACACAGGGCTGGCATTCGCCTCCGCGATGAGCTGATCGGCCGCAGCCGTCAACGCGGCATAGCCCTTCTGCGCACGGTCCTGCAGACGGAAGCTGAAGCCGGAGGAGTTGCCGAGATTATCGATCGGCGGCGGCTGCAGCGCTGATATCTTGGCGTCGCGGACGGAGGAAAGATCGCGGTTGATGTCGGCGACGATCGCGGCCGCCGAATCCTTCGGCCCGCGCTCCGACCAGTCCTTCAGCGTAATGAAGGCCTGCGCCGTGTTGATGCCCTGACCCGAATAGCTGAAGCCGGTGAGGAAGGTGACGTTCTCGACGCCCGACTTGGCCAGCAGATATTTCTCCACCTTCTCGACCGCGGACTCGGTGCGGGCATAGGAAGAGTCCGAAGGCGTCTGGACGTCGGTAGTGATAAAACCCTGGTCGTCGACGGGCAGGAAGCCGCCGGGCAGACGGATGAAGGCCCACGACAACCCGATCAGCAGCGCGGCATAGATCAGCATCAGCCGGCCGGTGCGCTTGAGTGCGCCCTGCACGATCCACGAATAGCGGTCGCGACCGGCGGAAAGGGTGCGGTTGAACCAGCCGAACACGCCGCTGCGCGCATGGCCATGCCCCGCCTGCACGGGTTTCAGCAGCGTCGCGCACAAGGCCGGCGTCAGTGACAGCGCCAGCAGCGCGGAGAAGCCGATCGCGGCAACCATGGTGACCGAGAACTGGCGGTAGATGATGCCGACCGAGCCCGGGAAGAACGCCATCGGCACGAACACCGCCATCAGCACCAGCGTGATGCCGATGATCGCGCCCGTGATCTGCGACATTGCCTTGCGTGTCGCCTCCTTCGGCGGCAGGCCCTCTTCCGCCATGATGCGCTCGACGTTCTCGACCACGACGATGGCGTCGTCGACGAGGATGCCGACCGCGAGCACCATGCCGAACATGGTGAGCATGTTGATGGAATATCCCGCGAGCATCAGCGTGGCGCAGGCGCCGAGCAGCGCCACCGGCACCACGATGGTGGGAATGAGCGTGTAGCGGATATTCTGCAGGAACAGGAACATCACGATGAACACCAGCACCACGGCTTCGACCAAGGTCGAGATCACCTTCTCGATCGAGGCCTTCACCACGGGGGTGATGTTGTAGGGAATGTCGTAGGCGATGTTGGCCGGGAAGAAGCGCGACAGCTCCTTCATCTTGGCTTCGACGGCGCTTGCGGTCGCCAGGGCATTGCCGGTCGGCGACAGCAGCACCAAGAGACCCGCGGTCGGCTTGCAATTCGATCGCGTGTTGAACTGATAGCTGAGGCCGCCGATTTCGATGCGTGCGACGTCGCGCAGGCGCACCGTCGAGCCGTCAGCGTTGGCGCGCAGGATGATCGATCCGAATTCATCGGGAGATTCCAGCTGGCCCTTGACCAGCACCAGCGCGGAGGTGCGCTGGTCGGCCGTGGACGGCTCGGCGCCGATAGCGCCTGAGGCGACCTGCGCATTCTGCGCCGTGATCGCCTTGTTGACGTCATCGGCCGTGAGACCATAACCGACGAGTTTTGCGGGATCGACCCAGATGCGAAGCGAGCGTTCGGTCGAATAGAGCGTGGCGCGGCCGACGCCGGGAATACGCCGGATCTCGCCCAGCACGTTGCGGATCATGAAGTCGCCGAGGCCGATCTCGTCGAGACTGCCGTCGGTCGAGCGCAGCGTGATGATCTGCAACACCGCGCTGGAGGCTTCCTCGACCAGGATGCCCTGCTGGATCACCGCGCGCGGCAGACGCGCCTCGACGCGCTTCAGGCGATTCTGCACCTCGACCGAGGCCGCACCGGTTTCGGTGCCCGGCACGAAGTTGGCCGTGATCTCGACCTGGCCGAGCGAGTCACTGGTCGATTCGAAATTGAGGATGCCGGAGGCGCCGTTCAGCTCCTCCTCGATCAGGCGCGTGACGCTGTTGTAGAGGTTTTCCGGCGAGGCGCCGGGATAGCTGGTCGAGATCGAGATCGAAGGCGGCGCGATGATGGGATATTGCGCGACCGCGAGCAGCGGAATCGAGATCGCGCCGGCCAGACAGATGAACAGCGCGACGACCCAGGCGAAGATCGGCCTGTCGATGAAGAAGCTCGGCATTTTATCTTACCGCTGGATCGAACTGGTTTGCTGCGCGGCCGTGTCGATCGAGGCATCGGCCTCGGTGTAGGACTGCGGCTTGACCTTGTCGCCCGGCGCGAATTTCTGGAAACCTTCGACCACGACGCGGTCGCCGGCTTTCAGGCCTTCGGTCACGAACCACTGGCCTTCCTGTGCAGCACCGGTGCGGACAGGCTGCGCCGCGACGCGGCCATCATCCTTGACGACGAAGACTTCGCTGCCGCCGCCGACATTGCGCTGCACCGCCTGCTGCGGCACCGCGATGGCGTCAGAGTCGATGCCCTGCTCGATTCGGACGCGGACATACATGCCCGGCAACAGCTCGCGGCTGGGATTGGCGAACTCGCCGCGCAGCGTCACCTGGCCGGTGTTGGCCTCGACCTTGGCTTCGGAGAACAGCAATTTTCCGGCGATCGGGTAGAGCGAGCCGTCGTCGAGCACGAGGCGGACCTTGATCGCATCGGGCGCGATGCGCTCGAGATCGCCGCTCTCGAAAGCGCGGCGCAGGCGCGTGAGCTCGCTGAACGACTGGGTGAAGTCGGCATAGATCGGATCGAGCTGCTGGATGGTGGCAAGCACGGCGCTGTCGTTCTGCACCACCAGCGCGCCTTCGCTCAGGTAGGCGGCGCCGACAATGCCGTCGATCGGCGCGCGGATGGTCGCGTAGTCGAGGCTGAGTTTGGCGCGGGCGAGATCGGCCTTGCGGGCCTCGACATCGGCCGCCGCCTCCTTCTCGGCCGTGATCGCCTTCTCGTTCTCGATCTCGGGCGCCGCGCGCTCTTTGGCGAGGAAGCCGATGCGGCGCGCCTGCTGCACCGCGCGCTCATAGGTCGCCTTCGCCTTGGTCAGCGCCGCCTCGGTCGCCTGGACCTCGACTTCAAAAGGCCGCGGGTCGATCCGGTACAGGGGATCGCCGGCCTTGACCTCGCTGCCCTGCCGGAACAGCCGCTCGACCACGATGCCGGAGACGCGCGGACGCACTTCTGAAACCCGCGTCGGCGCAATGCGGCCCGGCAATTCGCGCACGATCGCGCGCGGCTGCGGCTTCACGGTGACGACGCTGACGTCGGGTTCGGCTGGCTGGCTGCTGACGGCGGCCACCGCCGCATCGCCTTGATCGCAGCCGGCAAGCAGCGGCGGCGCGGTCGCAGCGAGCACGAGCAAGATGCTGGCCTGCGCGCGAAGTCCTGACATGGAAATAGATACCCCGGGGTCTCGGATTAAATGCGGACGCAGCGTCCGTGCGGCGCAGAAGAGCTGCGCCGTTGATGCCCAGAAAGATAAAAGTGACCTGCTGCGCCGCAATATGGCCCAATGTCACACGCCGCTAGCGCATTGTAACGATGAGAGTTTTCCATTACTCACCGGATAGTGATGGCGGGTTCCATGCCCGGAACAAAACGGAACCCGAATCGGGCGTGAGCGTGCGTTGGTCCATTGCAAAGACGTCTGGGTTACTTTATGTATATCCCAATTGGATATACATAAAGTAACCCATGACAAGCTCAACAGTGTTCACCAGCAACCGCAGTCAGGCTGTTCGCCTACCCAAGGCCGTCGCCTTTCCGGAGCATGTGCATCACGTCGATATTCTGAAGATCGGCAACAGCCGCATGATCGTGCCTCAAGGCAAACGGTGGGATGATCTGTTTCAAGTCGGGCCGCGGCTCAGCGAGGATTTCATGGTCGAGCGTGAGCAACCCGCAGCCGAGGAGCGCGAGCCGCTCTGATGCTGACATACATGCTCGACACCAATATCTGCATCTACGTCATGAAGAGCTATCCGCTGGAGCTGCGCGACAAGTTCAATGCATTGGCCGAGCAACTCTGCATTTCCAGCATCACGCTCGGCGAGTTGCATTATGGCGCGGAGAAGTCTGCGCGCCGCGCCGACAACCTGACCGCAATCGAACATTTCGTGGCACGTCTCGATGTGCTGCCCTTTGCCGAGAAAGCGGCTGTCCACTACGGTCAAGTGCGGGCGGAACTGGAGCGTGCGGGAACACCCAGCGGTCCGCATGATATACAGATCGGCGGTCATGCCCGCAGCGAAGGCTTGATCGTTGTCACCAACAATATGCGCGAGTTCGCACGCATGCCCGGGGTAAGGGCCGAGAACTGGGTCTAGACCGCCTTCATCCGGTAATGGCTGACGCCCCATTCGCTGCCGCCGGCGGTGCCAAACAGGCCGGATGTCGCGAGGAAGAACCAGCGCCAGCGGCGCATCCACAAGCCGGTGTCCTTGCCGTAGACCTGGCGCAGCACGCCTTCGATTTCGCCGGCATGCGCGTCGAAATTGGCGAGCCAGTCCATCGCCGTGCGCTGGTAATGCGCACCGCTCCAGCGCCACTCCTTCTCGACCTCGAACAGATCGTCATATTGCCGGATCAGATGATGGCTCGGCATCACCCCGCCGGTGAAGAAGTGCTGCGCGATCCAGTCCTCGCGGTCGGCGCGGTGGAACAGATAGGTGCCGGAGCGATGGGTGAAGATGTGCATGAAGAAGCGCCCGTCCGGCTTCAACCATGATCTCGCGCGTGTCAGCAACTCGCGCCAGTTCATCATGTGCTCGAACATTTCGACCGAGACAATGCGGTCGAACTGCGCGCCCGGATCGAACTCGTTCATGTCAGCGGTGACCACGCGGAGATTTTCCAGGCCGCGTGTGGCGGCCTCGGTCTCGATACACTCGCGCTGCGAATTGGAGTTCGACACCGCGACGATGCGCGCGTTCGGAAACTGCCGCGCCATGAACAGCGACAGCGAGCCCCAACCGCAGCCGAGCTCGAGGATCGATTGCCCGTCGGCGAGATCGGCGTGCTCCTCGGTCTGGCGCAACGCCTCTTCCTCGGCCTCCTGCAAGGTGGAAGCCCCGTCCTTGTAGAAGCACGAGGAATATTTCCGGTTCGGGCCGAGCACCTTCGCAAAAAACGCCGCCGGCACCTCGTAGTGCTGGATGTTTGCGGCATCGGCATGCTCGGCGATGGCGCGGTCGGCCATCGCGCGCGCAAAGGCGGCGTCCTGCTCCTTGCTGCCGCCCGCGAGCCTGGTGGCGGTGCGCGAGCAGAAGCGATGGATCGCGGCGCGGATGATGACATCCGGCAGCGGCACGCGTTCGGCGGTATCGATGATGGCGGAGACGAAGCTCATGCGGCCACTCCCTTTTTCCTGGCATGAATTTTCGGGATCATGCCAGCGGTGGCAATGGGAAGAACTTGCTGGTGCGCAACTGATACGCGCGATAGTTCTCGCCCCGGGAGCGTAACATCTGCTCTTCAAGCGGAGGTATGCCGGTGACGTATACCAGTATCCAGTACATGAACACCGGAGCCAGCAGGCTGGCGAATCCCCAGGGATGAGAGAGAGGATGGGAGAGCGAGAGAGCGATCAGGGGATAGGCCAGCCAGCAGAACCATTCGAAGAAATAGTTCGGATGGCGCGACCAGCGCCACAGCCCGATATCGCAGACGCGACCCTTGTTGGCGGGGTCGGTGCGGAAACGTTTCAGCTGGGCATCGGCCAGCGCTTCGCCTGCGATGCCGACGAAAAGGATCAGCGCGCCGAGATAGTCCTGCCAGCGCAGCGTAGCGTCCGGAAACCGCGCGGCGACAAAGATCGCGAATACCAATGGGATCGATCCGAACGCCTGGTTCTGCAGAAACCAGAACATCCGCCGCGCCGAATTGACGCCCCACTCCTTGGCGAAGGCGGCATAGCGGGGGTCGTCGGTGATTCCCGCGGTTCGGATCGCGATATGGATGCCCAGCCGCAGCGACCAGATCACCACCAGCGCCGCGACCAGCCATTGCCGCGCATTGGGGGCCGCACCCCCGACCGGCCAGAGCGCGCTGCCGGCGCCGACCAGCCCGACGGCGAAGGTCCAGATAGTATCGACCCAGCCGGAATTGCCGCTTTGCTGCTGCACCACCCAGGCAAACGCCATCAGGATCGACAGCGACAGCGCAATCGCAATGAGGGATTCGAGATACAAAACGGTCATACGGAATCCAGGCCAATCCATGTAGGTTTGGGGTTCCTCTCAACTACGTGGCGGGCAACGGCTGGTTTCAGACTAAGGTTCCGCGGCAACGCCGCATTTCCGGACTAGTTCAGCTTTTTTCCCGCCGCCGCTGTGCCATAGTGAGGCTCAAGATCGGTTCCTGTTACGGATGACAGTAATGCCCGCCGGCCCCGCTTCCCGCTCCGCGATGGAGATCGAACTGAACAAACTGTCCTCGCCCCGCATCTTTCTGGTGCGGATGCTGGTGTTTCTGGTCGCCTGCGGCCTGGTCGCGGTCGTGCTGTACAAGCAGATCCAGCTGGCCTTCTTTGCCAATCCCGGCCTCAACGCGCTGATCGGCCTGGTGCTCGCCATCGGCATCCTGCTGTCCTTCCGCCAGGTGATCCGGCTCTATCCGGAAGTGAGCTGGGTCAATAATTTCCGCGTCGCCGATCCCGGCCTCGCGATCGAGCGCCACCCGACCTTGCTGGCGCCGATGGCCGCCATTCTCGGCGGCGAGCGCACCGGGCGGATGAGCATCTCGCAACAGACCATGCGGCATTTGCTCGACTCGATCGCAACGCGACTCGACGAAGCCCGCGACATTTCCCGCTACATGACCGGGCTCCTGGTCTTCCTCGGCCTGCTCGGCACCTTCTGGGGCCTGATCGAGACCGTGGGTTCGGTCGGCAAGGTGATCGACGGCTTGAAGGTCGGCGGCGACGCCGGCGCGCTGTTCGACACGCTGAAGGAAGGCCTTGCCGCACCGCTGGGCGGCATGGGCATTTCGTTTTCGTCCTCGCTGTTCGGCCTCGCCGGCTCCCTGATCCTGGGCTTCCTCGATCTGCAGTCCAGCCAGGCCCAGAACCGGTTCTATACCGATCTCGAAGACTGGCTCGCCACCACCGTGCGCAATTATGGCGACGACGGCACACCGACCGGCGATCTCTCGTCGGCGCTCGACAAGCTGCGGGCGGTGGTGGAAGAAGGCGGCGCCAGCCGCGGCACGACCGCGGCGATGGCCAATCTTGCCGAAGCGATCCAGGGCCTGGTCGCGCATATGCGCACCGAGCAGCAAATGATCCGCGAATGGGCCGATGGGCAGGGCGAGCAGAACCGCGAGATCAAGCGGCTGCTGGAGCGGCTCGCCAAGCAGCCTGAGAAGAGCTGACGGAGAATTTCGCGATGGCCCTCGCCCGTTCCCGGCGCAACGAAACCGGCTTCAATTACTGGCCCGGCTTTGTCGACGCGCTGTCGACGTTGGTGCTGTCGATCGTGTTCCTGCTGTCGGTGTTCCTGGTGGTGCAGTTCTTCCTGTCGCAGGAGGTCACCGGTAAGGACAAGGCGCTGGAAGAATTGAATGCCAAGATCGCCCAGCTGAACGACCTGTTGTCGCTGGAGAAGCTCAGTCAGCTCAATCTCGACGATCAGGTGGCACAGCTCAAGGCAGGGCTTGCCTCCGCCGAGTCGGAGCGCGACCGCGTCAAGGGGCTCTATGAAGGCCTGGCGAACGCCGGCAGCGACGCCGCCGGCCGCGCCAACGAACTGAACAAGGCGCTGGACTCCGAGAGGGGCGTCACGGCGCGCGCGCTGGCACAGATCGAGGTGTTGAACCAGCAGATCTCCGCGTTGCGCCGCCAGCTCGCCGCGCTTGAAGAAGCGCTCGACGCCTCCGAGAAGCGCGACAAGGAATCGCAGACCCGGATCGCCGACCTCGGCTCGCGCCTGAACGTGGCGCTGGCGCAGCGCGTGCAGGAATTGTCGCGCTATCGCTCCGAATTCTTTGGCCGGCTGCGCGCCATCCTCGGCAACCGGCCCGACATCCGCATTGTCGGCGACCGCTTCGTGTTCCAGTCCGAAGTGTTCTTCGACACTGGCCAGGCGACGCTGCTGCCGGAGGGCCTCGCCGAGCTCGACACCGTCGCCAACGCGCTGGTTGAGCTCGACAAGAAAATTCCGCCCGAAATCGCCTGGGTACTCCGGGTCGACGGCCATACCGACGTGCGGCCGGTCAACGGACCAAACTTCAAGTCGAACTGGGAATTGTCGTCGGCGCGCGCGATCTCGGTGGTGCAGTATCTGATCTCGCGCGGCATTCCGGCGCAGCGGCTGGTCGCCGCCGGCTTTGCCGAATTTCAGCCGCTCGACACCGGCAACACCGAGGAAGCCTACAAGCGCAACCGCCGCATCGAGCTGAAGCTCACCGAACGCTAGAGGCTGGTGACGCGCCCCAAAAGCTTCGTCATTGCCGGGCTTGACCCGGCAATCCATCAAGAAAAGATGACGCTTTCGAAGCATGGATGCCCGGGTCAAGCCCGGGCATGACGAGTGGAGTTGCGGGTCATACTCTCCGGAACAGCACGCCGATCGTCAGCACCACATAGGCGATCGCCAGCAGATCGAACACGTGCGAGGCGTTGATGATCGGCACCGGCGCGCGCCCGTAGTACACGAGCATGGCGACCAGCGCCAATGCCAGCGATATCAGGAAGATGAAAACCGATGGTGGCGTGAGCGCAAAACCGCCACGACGATAGGGCATGGTGACCTCCCGTTGCTGTCCGAAAGACGGTGAGCTTGTTCCGGCAGGCAACGTACGAGCGTCAGCAAAGGTTGCACCGGCAATGCAACATTTGTTGGGTACGAATCAGGTGCCTCGGATCAGGTGCCTTGAATCAGGTGCCCTGGAATTGCAGGCGCGCGAGCCGGGCATAGAGGCCGTTGGCGGCAACCAGCGAGGCATGCGTGCCCTGCTCGACGATGCGGCCCTGGTCCAGCACCAGGATGCGGTCGCAGGACAGCACGGTCGCCAGGCGATGCGCGATCACCACCGTGGTGCGGTGGCGCATCAATTCTTCCAGCGCAGTCTGCACCAGCGTCTCGGATTCCGCATCGAGCGATGACGTTGCTTCGTCCAGCAGCAAGAGCGGCGCGTCGCGCAGGATCGCACGCGCGATCGCGATGCGCTGGCGCTGGCCGCCCGACAACATCACGCCGCGCTCGCCGAGCGGCGTCGCAAAGCCCTCCGGTAGGCGGCGGATGAACTCGCTCGCATGCGCGAGATCGGCGGCGCGCTCGACTTCGGCATCTGTCGCGTCGGGCCGGCCGAAGCGGATATTTTCCCGCGCGCTGGCCGCAAACACTACCGAGTCCTGCGGCACCAGCGCGATATGGCTGCGCACGGCTTGCGGGTCGGCCTGCTTCACCGGCACGCCATCGAAGGAGATGGTGCCGGACGACGGATCGTAGAAGCGCAACAAGAGATGAAACAGCGTGCTCTTGCCGGCGCCGGAGGGACCGACGATCGCGACCTTCTCGCCGGCCTTCACCGCAAATGACACGCGGTCGATCGCCGCCACCTCGGGCCGCGCCGGATAGACGAAGCTGACTTCGTCGAAACTGACATCGCCACGCGAAGGCTGCGGCAGCGCGCGCGGCGAGGCGGGCGCCGATATTTCCGGCCTGACGTGCAACAGCTCGAGCAGCCGTTCGGCGGCGCCGGACGCCGAGGAAACCTCGCCCCAGACTTCGCTGAGCTGGCCAAGGCCGGCGGCAGCAAACGCCGCATAGAGCACGAACTGGCCGAGCCGGCCCGGCGTGATCGCGCCGGTCAGCACATCATGCGAGCCAACCCAGAGGATCGCGACCACGCTGGAAAAGACGATGAAGATGATGATCGCGGTCAGCACCGCGCGCGCCTGGGTCGAGACGCGCGCCGCCTCATAGGCCTGCTCCACATCCTTGCCGAAGCGCTCGTTCGCGAGCCGCTCGCCGGTATAGGCCTGCACGGTCCTGACCGCGCCGATCAATTCCGAGGCGTAGGCGCTGGCATCGGCGAGCGTATCCTGCGCGTTGCGCGACAGCCGCCGTACCCAGCGCCCGAATGCCACCAGCGGAATCACGATCAGGGGAATGGCGAGCAGCACGAAGCCGGACAGTTTCGGGCTCGTCACCACCATCATCGCGGCGGCGCCGAAGAACAGCATCACATTGCGCAGCGCGATCGACACGGAGGCGCCGACCGCGGACTTGATCTGGGTGGTGTCGGCGGTGAGCCGCGAGATCAGCTCGCCCGAACGCGCGGAATCGAAGAAGGACGGCGACAGCGAAATCAGGTGCGAGAACACGTCGCGGCGCAGATCGGCGACAATGCGCTCGCCGATGGTCATCACGAGGTAGTAGCGCGAGGCGCTGGCGAGCGCGAGCACCGCCACGACCGCGATCATCACGCTGAAATAGCTGTTGATCAGCTCGATGCCCTTCGGCGTCAGGCCGAAGTCGATCATCCGCCTGACCGCGACCGGCACCAGAAGCGTGGTCAGCGCGGCAACGGTCAGCGCGATCACCGCGAGAAAAGCGCGGCCGCGGTAGCGCGCGACGTAAGGCGACAGCGCGATCAGCGGCCTGAGCCGCGCCCGGCCTTTGGCGGGCGCCACCACCGCCCCGCCGGCGGACGCTGCTGCCGTAATCGGGTCCGGCCGCGGCGCCCCGCCGCCCTCGTCGTCCAGCCGTTCCACTGCGCTCATGAGACCCCGCCTTATGCTGTCGTCCCTCCCCAGATAGGCCCGGTAAAGGGGGCTGGCAAATCCGGCGAGATACCCTAGTTGGGCGGCTTGTTTTGAGGGGGCGCATACGTTATAGAGCGCCCCAAATCCGTCATCGCAGCGTTACGTTAGACCGGCGCGGGCCGGCCAAGGGATATGCCATGAAAGCCGAAATTCACCCGAATTATCATACGATTACGGTCGTGATGACTGACGGTACCGAGTACCAGACGCGCTCGACCTGGGGCAAGGAAGGCGACAAGCTGAACCTCGACATCGACCCCAAATCGCACCCGGCCTGGACCGGCGGCTCCCAGCAGCTGCTCGATCGCGGCGGCCGCGTCTCGCGCTTCCAGAAGAAGTTTTCGGGCTTTCTGAAAAAGGAATAGACCTGCACGCAATGGCCGGATAGCAAAACGCCCCCGGAAACGGGGGCGTTTTTTTTGGGTCGTCATTGCGAGGAGCGTAAGCGACGAAGCAATCCATGCTTCCTTCGCGGAGGTATGGATTGCTTCGCTTCGCTCGCAATGACGAACGAAACGGCTTCCGGATCCTTACTGCTCGAACGCGGCCTTGAGGCGGTTGAGATGCGGCACCAGCGGATTGCCGATGGCCATGCGCTCCGGCGGCGGCGAATGGATTGACGTGTCGAGCCGGCGGACGCGCGTCTGCAGGTTCATCGAACGGGCGATCAGCTCCTGCAGCTGCTGCGGCAGCTTTTCGATCATCTCGGTCGGGCCGGGATCGGCGGCCGACAATTTCACCTTGGTCTTCTCGCGGTTGGCCTGGGTCAGCGTCATCTCGCCTTCCTTGACCGCGCGATGCAGGAGCAGCCAGGACGCGAGCTGCATCAGCCGCGTGGTGAGCCGCATGCTCTCGGTCGCGTAAGTGAGGCTGACGGCGCGATCGAGCGCCTTGGCCTCGGAGCGGCCGACGCCGTCGAGATAGGCCGCGGTCTCCTCGACCAGATCCATGCCTTCGCGGAAAAGATTGCCAAACTGCGCCGAATTGGTGAGCCGCTCGCTGAACTGGACCAGCGCGCTATCGCCATGCAAACGGTCCGTCATGGTTAAGGCCTCTTACGCAACGGTTACGCCGACCGGCTTGTTCACCGGCTTATGATGAACAAATCATTGCGCGAGCCGGACCAAGAGTCCAGCGACAACCGTTAATATGGTTTCCGACGGGTGCGGTGAATTACACAAAGGCCGGCAGCTCGGCCAATGACCGACATGGATAATAACCTTTAAAAAAATCCGCTCATTTACGATCGATTAAGCTTTCGGGTTTATGACTATCACTGTCCTCGTTTGGACACCGAGTGGCTCCTGTCCACTCTGTTTGACGCCTCCCTGTTATCAACTTTCAAAGCCGCCGGTCCGCCGGCGGCTCTTTTTTTGCCCACATGGCCCACGCGTCACGTCTTGAAGAAAGCGCTCGCGGCATCCTTCGAGGCGCGCTTCTTCGTCGCCGCTTCTTGCAAGCGCGCGATCTCGGAATTGAGCAGCGCAATGCGCTCGTTCAATTCCTCGACCGAGAGCAGCGAAAGATCCTGCCCGATCTCGTGCGTGATCTTCTTTCGCGGCCGGTCGTCGTCTTCCATGGGCATGCTCAAGTCCTCCCTTCCTGGCGGTCTCCATTCCAGACGGTTTTGGCTGCCTTGCCAGCCTTGCTGCAGCTGGCTAAATGCCGCCTCAAATCCGCACCTTCCAAGGACAAATCATGGAAAAGCTGCCTTCGCAAATGACCGTCATCGGCATCAGCAAGCCCGGTGGCCCCGAGGTGCTGCTGCCCGAAACGCGCGCGGTGCCGCAGCCGGGCCCGGACGAAATCCTGATCAAGGTGATGGCCGCGGGCGTCAACCGTCCCGACGTGGCACAGCGCATGGGCCACTACCCGCCGCCTCCTGGCGCGAGCGACCTGCCCGGCCTCGAAGTCGCCGGCGAAGTTGCAGCCCTTGGCAGCCACGCCAAGAAGCACAAGCTCGGCGACAAGGTGATGTCCTTGGTCGCCGGCGGCGGCTACGCCCAATATTGCATCGCGCAAGACGCGCAGGCGATGGCGGTGCCGCCCTCGCTCACCATGGAGGAAGCGGGCGCCACGCCGGAAACGCTGATGACGGTCTGGCACAACGTGTTCGAGCGCGGCGGCTTGAAACCTGGCGAGACACTCCTGGTTCACGGCGGCTCCTCCGGCATCGGCACCATGGCGATCATGATGGCGAAGGCGCTGGGCTCGAAGGTGATCGTCACCGTCGGCTCCAAGGACAAGGCGGATGCCTGCCTGAAACTCGGCGCCGACCACGCCATCAACTACAAGACCGAAGACTTCGTCGAAGCATCGAAGCAGGCGACCGGCGGAACCGGGCCCAATGTCATCCTCGACATGGTCGGCGGCGATTACATCGACCGCAATTATGACGCCGCCGCCGTCGACGGCCGCATCGTCCAGATCGCGTTCCTCTCCGGCACGCCCAAGGCGACCGTGAACTTCACCCGGTTGATGGTGAAGCGCCTCATCCATACCGGCTCGACGCTTCGTCCCCGTAGTAATGCGGACAAGGCGGCGATGGTCGCCGCAATTGAGGCGAAGGTGATGCCGTTGCTGCGCGAGGGACGCATAAAACCGCTGATGGACAGCTCTTTCCCGCTGGAAAAAGCATCCGAAGCGCACCGTCGGATGGAGACCTCCGAACATATTGGCAAAATTGTGTTGGCGCTTTAACGCTCGCAGACAAAGCGGGCCGGGAAACCCTTTGATTCCCCTAACATTCGTGGCAATGATCGCTTAACGGCCGAACGCGGTTGCGGTCGCATGCGGAGAACTGACATTGCGTCCGATCAGGTGCCTGGCACTCTTGCTGGGCCTCGTGATTACTGTCGCCGCTTCGTCGGCATATGCGCTTGACGCTGTCAGCGTCCGCAGCGACGCGCCCGCCATCGACCTCACCGGCGTGCTGGAACATCAGCACGGCGACACCGACCGCATCCAGGTTTCCACCGCGCCCGGAACCGACGGCATCGTTCGCCGCATCGAGGTGCGTGCGCGTGAAGGCGGACAATACTGGGTGGTGTTCGCGCTCGCCAACAACACTGACGACCAGCTCGACCGCCTGATCGTCGCACCGCATTACCGCATCGTGTCTTCTGGACTGCTCTGGCCCGACCTCGGCCTCTCGCGCATCGCGACCATCACGCCCTCGACCGGCGACCGCCCCGAACGGCAGGAAAGCCCGACCGCCGACGTGTTCCGTATCACCCTCGATCCCGGCGCCGTCGTCACCTTCGTCGCAGAACTGCGCACCGACAGGCTGCCGCAGCTCTATCTCTGGGAGCCCGACGCCTACAAGGACAAGGTCAATTCGTTCACGCTGTACCAGGGCATCGTGATCGGCATCTCCGGCTTGCTCGCGCTGGTGCTGACCATCCTGTTCGTGGTCAAGGGCAGCATCATGTTCCCGGCCGCCGCCGCGCTCGCCTGGGCGGTGCTGGTCTATATCGGCGTCGACTTCGGCTTCTGGGGCAAGGTGCTCGACATGTCGAACAACGCCGAGCGCGTCTGGCGCGCCTCAGGCGAAGCGATCCTTGCGGCCACACTGCTCGTATTCCTGTTCGCCTATCTCAATCTCAGCCGCTGGCATGTGCGCTACTCCCACATCACGGTCGGCTGGCTGGTATTCCTCGGCTCGCTAGTGGCTCTTGCGCTGTTCGATCCCGCGGTCGCCTCCGGCATCGCGCGCATGTCGCTGGTGCTGATCGCCTTCGCCGGCTTTGCGCTGATCGTCTATCTCTCGACCCACGGCTTCGACCGCGCGGTGCTGCTGATTCCGACCTGGTTCCTGCTGGTGGTCTGGGTGATCGCGGCCGGCATGACGGTGGCGGGAAGCGTTACCAACGACATCGTCGGCCCCGCGCTGCTCGGCGGCCTCGTACTGATCGTGATGCTGATCGGCTTCACCGTCATGCAGCACGCCTTCGCTGGCGGCGGCGCCTCGACCGGCATCGTCTCCGACGTCGAGCGCCGCGCATTGGCGCTCGCGGGCTCGGGCGACCTGATCTGGGACTGGGACGTCTCCGCCGACAAGGTGTTCACCAGCCCCGAGACCGAAAGCCTGCTGGGCTTGAAGCGCGGCGCGCTGGAAGGTCCCGCCGCGAAATGGCTCGAAGTGCTGCACCCGCTCGACCAGGACCGTTTCCGCGCCGCGCTCGACAGCGTGCTCGACCAGCGCCGCGGCCGTCTGGTGCAAGACTTCCGCCTGCGCACGCCCGACGGTCACTTCATGTGGTTTGCGCTGAAGGCGCGCCCCGTGGTCGGCTCCGACGGCGAGGTCGCGCGCGTGATCGGCACGCTCACCGACGTCACCGACGCCAAGAATTCCGAGGAGCGCATGCTCCACGATTCCGTGCATGACAATCTTACGGGATTGCCGAACCGGAAGCTGTTCATGGACCGGCTCGGCGCGGTCGCGAATTTCGCGAAAACCATGCCGAACCTGCGGCCGACGTTGATGGTGATCGACCTCGACCGCTTCAAGCAGGTCAACGATTCGGTCGGCATCGCGGTCGGCAACTCCATCCTGCTGACCTTGGCGCGGCGGCTGACCCGCATCCTCAAGCCGCAGGACACGCTGGCGCGGCTCGCCGGCGACCAGTTCGGCCTGATCCTGCTCTCCGAGCAGGATCCCGCGCGCATCACCAATTTCGCCGAGACCATCCGCAAGACCATCCGCGCGCCGATCGCCTTCAACGACCGCGAAATCTTTCTGACCGCCTCGATCGGCCTCGCCTTGTCCGATCCGCAGATGCAGATCTCGGACGAGATCATCAAGGACGCCGAGCTGGCGATGTATCACTCCAAGCGCATCGGCGGCGACCGCATCGATGTGTACAAGCCCGCCATGCGCGCGCGAAAGACCGACCGCCTGACGCTGGAGAGCGAGTTGCGCCGCGCTATCGAGCGCGAGGAGATCACGATCCTGTACCAGCCGATCATCCGTCTGGAAGACCGCTCGGTCGCCGGCTTCGAGGCGCTGTCGCGCTGGGATCATCCCAAGTTCGGCCGCATGGCGCCGTCGGAGTTCATCAACATTGCCGAGGAGATCGGGCTCATTGTCGATCTTGGTACATTTGTGATGGATCAGACCGCGCGGCAGCTCGCGATATGGCAGCGCGCGATGCGCGCGCGCGAGCCGATCTTCGCTTCCGTCAACGTCTCCTCGCGGCAATTGCTGCGTCATGACCTGCTGCACGACATCCGCACCGTGCTGTCGCGTTCATCCGTGGCGCGCGGCACACTCAAGCTCGAATTGACAGAATCGCTGGTGATGGAAAATCCCGAGCATGCCGCGCAGATGCTGACGCGGATCCGCGAGCTCGGCGTCGGGCTCTCGATCGACGATTTCGGCACCGGCCATTCCTCGCTGTCCTACCTGCAGCGCTTCCCGTTCGACACGCTCAAGATCGACCAGTCCTTCGTGCGCACCACCAGCCGCGGCACGCGGCCGGTGATTCTGAAATCGATCATCGCGCTGGCCCACGACCTCGGCATGGACGTCGTCGCCGAAGGCGCGGAAACCGACTCCGATGCGGTCGAGCTCTACCAGCTCGGTTGCGAATACGCGCAGGGCTTTGCCTTTGGCGAGCCGATGGACGCCGACGCCGCGATGCGACTCTTGACCGAAGAGCGGCTCGAAGCCGCGAGCTGATCCGCACCCCATTCCTCGCAACGACCTCGCGGGTCGTGATTCCCGCAGCGTATTCGCACGGCTTTTGGCGCGACGTTTTTCGTGCGTTTTGGACACCGCGAGCGAGGCGACACCACCATTTAAGGCGTGACGGATGTCACGTTCGTGACCCGGCACGGCGTGCAAGCCTCGGTTGATCCGAACATGGAGGCGATTGCCGCCGACTGAAGCTCAGGCCCTGTACCGTAGGAAAAGGAAAATGCCAGCGATCAACCACATCCGCGCCGCACGCTATCGCGCCCTGGCGCTTGTCGAAAAGGATCGAGCCCGCGCCGCCCTGCTCGGCCGGCTTGCCGAGGAAGCCGATCACGGCGTGCTCTGCACCGTCAGACACCTTCATCTGGTCTACGAGAGCGAAGCAAAGACGCCGGCGCCATTCATCGAAGCAGGCAGCTTGCCGGCGTTCGCGAATCTTTTCTGACCGCTGAAACCGGCTTGTATGGCCGAGCGGCTGCTCACGCTGCCCTAGTTGGGTTCCCGCCAGGCGACGAATGGGGAACTCGCCTGCCGCAATTGCTCACGCCACCATGAAAACGGCAGTGTGGGAGTGTCGCGCCGGCACGTAAAACTACGGAACCGGAACAATTTAGTTGCCGCGTTTTGCGGTTCTTAACGTCCTGCATGGTTCGATGATGCCGACTTCCGGCTGCCATTTTCGGTCGCGCCGGATTTTCCGAACAACAGGACGGCGCCCCGTGTCCATGGTCAAGGCGAACGTATCGATCGATTCCCAGGAGACGTCTCACGAGACGCTGATCGCCGAGCTCGAGACGGCGGTTCGCAGCGGCTCGGCGGACGCCCGCGTCAAGAAGCTGCGTGAGGTGACCTCCCTCTTTCTCGCCGACGCCGCCTCGCTGACCGACGAGCAGGTCAAGGTTTTCGACGACGTCCTGTGCAAGCTGACGGCGCGGATCGAAACCAAGGTGCTGGCCGAACTCGGCCACAGCCTTGCGCCCATCGACAACGCCCCGGTCGAGACCATCAAGCGGCTGGCCTGGAACGAGGCGATCACGGTGGCAGGTCCCGTGCTCACGACATCGAAGCGCCTGACCACATCCGATCTGACGGAGATCGCCGAAGCGCGCGGCCAGGCGCACCTCGTCGCCATTTCAAAACGCGAAACCCTGGAAAGCCTGGTCACGGATGTGCTGCTGAGGCGCGGCGAGCGGGAAGTGATCCATACCCTCGCGACCAATGCGGGCGCGAAATTCTCGGAAACGGGCTACGCCAGCCTGGTGGAGAAGACGGAGGGCGACGAAATCCTCTCCGAGGCGGTCGGATCGCGCGGCGATATCCCGCTGCGCCTGTTGCGCGATCTGCTCGCGCGCGCCACCGAGGCGGTGCGTGCAAAACTTCTCGCGCTGGTCCCCGAGGACAAGCGCGAGCAGCTGGCGCAGATCCTGTCGGACATTTCCAGCGTGGTGACCGGGGTCACCCGGGATGGCCGCTTCGAGAACGCCGAAAAGGCCATCCGCGCGCTGCAGAAAGTCGGCGATCTCAATGACGCCACCATCTGCGATTTTGCGCGCAACGCTCAGCTTCCCGAAGTCATTGTCGGCATCGCGGTGCTGGCGTCTTCGAAAATCGACGTCGTCAAGGAGATCCTGACCGGCGATCGAAATGACGCCGTGCTCGTGCCCTGCAAGGCCATCAACCTGCGCTGGGAGACGGTCGAGCAGATCCTGCGCAATCGTCAGCGGCAGAAGACGTTGTCCCAGCAGATCATCGATCTCGCGAAGAACGACTACAGGCGCCTGTCGGTCGAGACCGCGCAGAAGACGCTGCGCTTCCTCCAGGTCCGGGCGACCGTCGTCAAGTAGGCCGCGGCCGCGATTTCGGCGCGGCGTCTCTAACGCATCCTCGCCGCCGGCAGCTTGCGCATCCAGCCGACAATTGTGTCGACCACCGCGGCGGGTTGTTCCGGGATCAGCGCGTGGCTGGCATCCGGGATCACGGCGATCGTCACGCGGTCGCCGAACTCGTCCCTCATCTCGTTCGACATCGACGCCGGCTTGAACGGATCATTCGCCGCCTGCAGGTCGAGCAGGGGCACGTTGCCGCCGGACCACCACTCGGCCTGTTTGGTGGCACGGCCGGCGGCGGATTGGGCTTCGTCGGCTTCGCCGAACCAGCCTTTCAACCAGCCGCTCGCGTCGTGGCCGGGTGCGAAGAAGGCCATGCGCAGATATTTCAGCCGCTCCTCGTCGGGCAGTTTGGTGTCGCCCGCCAGGCGCACGGCTTCGGACAGCTCCTTCGCGCCGGCAAAGCCGTTCGGATAGGCTTTGGCGGCGGCGGCGACGATCACCACGCCGCGCACGAGCTGCGGGTAATCGATGGCGGTCATGCGCGCCACCCAATTGCCGAAAGCATGTCCGACCATGACCGCCGGACCGCCGCCTTCATGGGTGATCACCTCCGCCATGTCGCGCGCGAAATCATGCAGCGTGAGGGCTTTCAGCGGCCCGGTGCTGAGGCCTGCGCCGCGCGGCTGCGGCCGCAGCACACGAAAGCCAGCTTCCGCGATGCCCGCCGCCAGCGCGTCAAAATCTTCCGAGCCGCGCCCGCGCGAGGGCAGGAGAATGACGAGCGGCCCGGTGCCTTCGGCGATCACGTCGAGGCGCACGTCATCATAGGCGACGATACCGCGCGTGCGCTGCGGCTCGGCGCTGGCCGTGCCGAACACGAGCAGCCACGAGGCGATTGTAAGGAGCAGGCGAACCAACATGAGCCCTCGCAAGCTGGATAGCCCGACTATTAGGCTTGGCTCGCGTGTTGTTGCAAGGGCGCGGCGGCAAGGCTTTAGGGCAAGCCGCCGGCAAGCGCCGCGTTAGCGCGCGTTGGCGACGACCTGGCGGCGTGGCGTCAGCACGGCGATCTGGACCGGCGAGGCCGGCATGCCCGCTTGCGTCAGGTTGGTGGCCGGCGCCCGCTCTTTAACGTCCGCGGCACCCAGCATCTGAACTTGTGCCGGCGATATCGGAAACGATTTAACCTCGTAGGAAGGCAGCTCCGCCGCCATCGCAATGGCGCTGCTTGCCATGGCCAAGCCCGCAGCCGCCGCGATCGCGCTGCCCGCAATGACCGAGCCCGCGGCCGCAACCGTCAAAAAAACCCTCATTTCAAATCTCCTTAACAAGAAGTGAACTGCTGGGTTTGTCGCGGCAGGGCGGCAACAGGTTCCGGCAAAAAGCGCGATTTTTCGGCACCTCGGCCATTGGCCGAGAGATCCAGTCGCGCCAACGGCTTAGTTAGGGCGCGTTCACGTCACCGGCGCGGGATTGAACAGCGTGAGATCATTATGAATGCCCCAGCGGTCCGACCAGGGCTTTGTCCGTCCGCTCGCGACATCGAGGATCAGGCGGAACAATTCCCAGCCGGTTTCCTCGATGGTCATCTCGCCGGTGGCGATGCGGCCGGCGTCGAAATCGATCAGGTCCTTCCAGCGCCGCGCCAGTTCGCTGCGGGTAGCGACCTTGATGACGGGCGCGGCCGCAAGCCCATAGGGCGTGCCGCGGCCTGTGGTGAACACCTGCAGCGTCATGCCCGACGCCAGCTGCAGCGTGCCGCAGATGAAGTCGCTCGCGGGGGTCGCGGCGAACAGCATGCCTTTCTGCCGCGCCTTCTCGCCGGGCGCGAGCACGCCCACGATCGGGCTCGAGCCCGATTTTACGATCGAGCCGAGCGATTTCTCCACGATGTTGGCAAGGCCGCCCTTCTTGTTGCCCGGCGTGGTGTTGGCGCTGCGGTCGGCGCCGCCGCGGGCGAGATAGGCGTCGTACCAGGCCATCTCGCGGATCAGCGCGCGGCCGACATCCTCGTTGACGGCGCGCCGCGTGAGCAGCTGGATGGCGTCGCGCACTTCCGTGACTTCCGAGAACATCACGGTCGCGCCCGCGCGCACCAACAGATCAGCGGCGAAGCCGAGCGCGGGATTGGCGGTCACGCCGGAGAAGGCATCGCTGCCGCCGCATTGCAGCCCGATGACGAGGTCGGAGGCCGGGCAGGTCTCGCGCTTGCGCTTGTCGAGAATTTTGAGCCGCGCCTCGGCCTGGGTCATGATGGCATCGACGATGGCGCCAAAACCATCGAACGCTTCGTCCTGCATGCGCACAATGGCGTTACCGAAACCTTCGGGCACGAGGCGCTCGGGCGCAAGCTTTTCGCAGCCGAGGCCCACCACCAGAATCTCGCCGCCGAAATTCGGATTGAGCGCGAGGTTCTGCAGGGTGCGGATCGGCACGACCGCATCGGGCGCGTTGATGGCGACGCCGCAGCCATAGGCATGGGTGATCGGCACCACGTCGTCGACATCAGGATATTTCGGCAAGAGCTCGCTGCGGATCTTCTTCACCGCATAATCCAGCGTGCCGCGGACGCATTGCACCGAGGTCGAGATGCCGAGAATGTTCTTGGTGCCGACCGAGCCATCGCGATTGCGAAAGCCTTCGAAGGTGAACCCTTCGAGCGGCGGGAGCGGCGCCGGTACCGCGGTCGCAATTTCGAGCTTGTCCAGCGGCGGCGCCTCGGGCATGCGGATGCGCGCCTCATCCACCCATTCGCCGGCACGGATCGGCGAGAGCGCATGACCGATCACCTCGCCATAGCGGATGATCGGCGCGGCCTCGTCAATGTCGACGAGCGCGGTCTTGTGGCCCTGCGGCACGAAGGCGCGCAGCTCAAGACCGCAAGGGAAACGCGAGCCCGCCGGCAATCCGAAGTCGTTGACGACGATCGCGACATTGTCGCGTTCATTGAGCTTGATGTAGCGCGGTTTTTCCGTAACCACTTCCCTCTTGCCCATCGTCGCAACTCCTTGAGAAGTACTAGCCAGGATTGGTATAGGCGGTCTTCACCGTCGTGTAGAACTCGCGCGCGTAAGAGCCCTGCTCGCGCGCGCCATAGCTCGAGCCTTTGCGGCCGCCGAACGGCACGTGATAGTCGACACCCGCGGTCGGCAGATTGACCATCACCATGCCAGCCTCGCTGTTGCGCTTGAAATGCGAGGCGTATTTCAGGCTGGTGGTGCAGACGCCGGCAGCAAGACCGAAATCGGTGTCGTTGGCGATCGCAAGCGCCTCGTCATAGTTCTTGGCGCGGATCACACAGGCGACGGGACCGAATATCTCCTCGCGCGCGATGCGCATGTTGTTGTCGGCCTCGGTGAACAGCGCCGGCTGCAGATAGAAGCCGGGCGTCTCGCGGTTCAACAGCTCGCCACCCCAATGCAACCTGGCGCCCTCGTCCTTGCCGATCTTGAGATAGCGCAGATCCTGGTCGAGCTGGCTCTGGTCGACCACCGGGCCGACATGCACGCCGGGTTTTAAGGCATCATCGACCGAGAGGCCCTTCAGCCGCTCGGTCATGGCGTCGACAAAGCGGTCGTGAATCCCCGCGGTGACGATCAGCCGCGAGGACGCCGTGCAGCGCTGGCCGGTCGAGAAATAGGCGCCGTTGACGGCGACTTCGACCGCGACCTTGAGGTCGGCGTCGTCGAGCACGACCAGCGGATTCTTGCCGCCCATCTCGAGCTGGAATTTCTTCATCGGCTCCGACATCACGCAGGCCTGCGCGAGCTTGCGCCCTGTCGCAACCGAGCCCGTAAAGGAGATCGCGGCGACGTCGGGGCTTTCGATCATGGTCTGGCCCACGACCGAGCCCGGGCCGACCACGAGGTTGAACACGCCGGCGGGGATGCCGGAGCGCACTATGATTTCCGACAGGGCATGCGCCGAGCCCGGCACCAGTTCGGCGGGCTTGAACACCACGGTATTGCCGTAGCAAAGCGCGGGCGCGATCTTCCAGGCCGGGATCGCGATCGGGAAATTCCAGGGCGTGATCAGGCCGACCACGCCGAGCGGCTCGCGCGTGATCTCGACGTCGAGGCCCGGACGCACCGAAGCGCCCTTCTCGCCCATCATCCGCAGCGCTTCGCCGGCGAAGAACGCAAAGATCTGCCCGGCGCGCGCGACCTCGCCGATGCCTTCCGGCAGCGTCTTGCCTTCCTCGCGCGCCAGCAGGCGGCCGAGCTCGTCCTTGCGCGAGAGAATTTCAGCGGAAATCTTGTTCAGCGCGTCATAGCGCTCCTGCGGCGTCGAGCGCGACCACGTGGGAAACGCGGCCTTGGCCGCTGATATCGCCTTCTCGGTCTGCGCCTTGTCGGCCTTGGCGTATTCGCCGACGACGTCGGCGGTGTTGGAGGGGTTGATGTTCCTGGTGATGGCGGAGCCGTCGACCCATTCGCCGCCGATGAAGTTCTTCAGAGCCACCGTCATTGTTCCCTCCAACTATTTTTCTTAGCGTACCAGGCACGGACGTTTATCATCAAACGTCCAGCCAGGGATGAGGAATTGCATGGCCAACGCATCGTCGCGGGCGCCCAGGCCATGCTGCCGGTAGAGCGCATAGGCCGCATCGATCGCCTTGCGGTCGATCTCGATGCCAAGGCCGGGCCGATCGGGAACCGCGATTTTGCCGCCCTTGATCTGCAGCGGCTCTTTGGTCAGCGCCTGGCCGTCCTGCCAGATCCAGTGGGTGTCGATCGCGGTCACCTTGCCGGGCGCGGCGGCGCCGACATGGGTGAACATGGCGAGCGAAATGTCAAAGTGGTTGTTGGAGTGCGAGCCCCAGGTGAGGCCATTGTCGCGGCAGGTCTGCGCCACCCGCACCGAGCCCTGCAGGGTCCAGAAATGCGGATCGGCGAGCGGAATGTCGATCGCACCGAGGCGCAGCGCATGAGAAAGCTGGCGCCAGTCGGTCGCGATCATGTTGGTCGCGGTCGGCAGCCCCGTGGCGCGGCGGAACTCCGCCATGATCTCGCGGCCCGAAAAGCCACCCTCGGCGCCGCAGGGATCCTCGGCATAAGCGAGGATGCCGTGCATGTCCTTGCAGAGCCGGATCGCGTCTTCCAGTAGCCAGCCGCCATTCGGGTCAAGCGTGACACGGGCATTCGGGAAGCGCTTGGCAATTGCGGTGACGGCTTCGATCTCCTCTTCGCCGCGCAGCACGCCGCCCTTCAGCTTGAAATCGGAAAAGCCATAATGGTCCTGCGTCGCTTCGGCGAGCCGCACGATTGACTCCGGCGTCATCGCCTCCTGATGGCGCAGATTGAACCAGGCGGGCTTGCCGGTCTCGCCTTCGACATAGGATAGATTCGTTTTGCTGATGTCGCCGACAAAGAAGAGATAGCCGAGCGTCTCGACGCTCAGCCGCTGCTGACCCTCGCCGAGTAGCGCCGCGACGGGCAACGAAAGATGCTGGCCGAGCAAATCGAGCAGCGCCGATTCAACGGCCGTCACCGCATGAATCATGATGCGCAGATCAAACGTCTGCTTGCCGCGGCCGCCGGCGTCGCGGTCGGCGAACTTTTCCCGCATCGACGCCAGGATGTTGTTGCAGGCGCCAACGGTTTGGCCAACGACCAGCGGCCGCGCGTCCTCCAGCGTCTGCCGGATCTTCTCGCCGCCCGGCACTTCGCCGACGCCGGTATGGCCGGAATTATCGGTGAGGATGACGAGGTTGCGGGTGAAGAACGGCGCATGCGCGCCGCTTAAGTTTAGGAGCATGCTGTCGCGGCCGGCGACCGGGATCACCTCCATGGAAGTGACAAGAGGCGCGCCGGAAAAGCCGGCGCGGATGGCTTCCTGGATCATGAACTCCTCCCTCTCGTTTGGCCGGCTTGTTATTCCGCGGCCTGCATCGCCGATGTCGTCGACGGCAATTTCGCGACCAATGCGGCCAACTCCGCCACTTCGGCTTCGGTGAGATCGATCAGCGGCGGACGTACCGGACCGGAATTGCGACCGATCACCTTCATGCCGGCCTTGATGATCGAGACTGCGTAACCCTTCTTGCGGTTGCGGATCGCGATCAGCGGCAGGATGAAATCCTTCAGTCCCGCGTGGATCACCTTGTGATCCCGGCGGCGAACCGCGGCATAAAACTTCGTCGCGAACTCCGGCACGAAATTGAATACGGCCGACGAATAGGTCGTGACGCCCATGTCGAGATAGGGCAGCGCAAAGGTCTCCGCAGTCGGCAGGCCGCCGACATAGGTCAGGCGATCGCCGAGCTTGGTGTAGACACGCGTCATCAGCTCGATGTCGCCGATGCCGTCCTTGTAGCCGACCAGGTTCGGGCAGCGCTCGGCGAGCCGCGCCAGCGTATCGGGCTGCAGAATGGCGTTGTCGCGGTTATAGACGATGACGCCGATCTTCACGGAGGCGCAGACCGCCTCGACATGGGCGGCAAGCCCGTCCTGTTCGGAATGGGTGAGATAGGGCGGCAGCAGCAACAGGCCATCCGCGCCGGCCTTTTCGGCGCCGATCGCGATCTCGCGCGCGATGGCGGTGCCGTAACCCGTGCCGGCCAGCACCGGCACGCGGCCCCTGGTCTCGTCCACCGCAACCTTCACCACCTCAGGCACTTCGGCAGGCGTCAGCGAGAAGAACTCGCCGGTGCCGCCGGCGGCGAACAGACCGGCGACGTCATAGCCGCAGAGCCAGTCCATGTTGGAACGGTAGGTCGCCTCGTCGAAGGAATAATCCGCCTTGAACGGCGTCACGGGGAACGACAGGAGGCCGGAGCCGATCTTGCTGGCCATCTCCTGCGGGGTCATCTTGCTCATCGCGCCACTCCCTGAAATTTCGGCTTCCCTTTGCTTGAGCATGATCTTTTCGGAAAACCGGTTCCCACTCTTCCGGATCATGCTCCGGGATGCACGGAAAGCGCGCATCCATGCCCGTCGTTGTAGAAGCGCGCTCGATGCTCGTCCAAGCCAAACGCGGTATCGACTGATGCACAATCAGCATCAATGCGCGTGCGCCCCCGACAACTCGCCCGCAATGCCGACCAGCGCCGGCACCAGCGGGTTCTCGTCGTCGCGCCGCCATACCATGAACAGTTCGACCGGCGCGGGTGTACGAAGCTTCAACGGCCGCAGCTTCACGTCGGCGATCTTCAGGTTTGCTGCGGCGGCCGGCACAATCGACACGCCGAGGCCGGCGCGCACCATGGCAAGAATGGAGTGGATCTGGCCGACATGCTGGACATAGCGCGGCAGGATGTCGGCCTGCGTGAACAGCGCCACCAGCAGATCGTGGAAGTAGCGGAACTCGTAGGGCGAATACATCACGAAGGGCTGGCCGTCGAAATCCTTGATCGCAAGGTTTTCCCGCGAGGCGAGCGGATGCTTGCGCGGGATGGCGGCGAGCAGCGGCTCAGCCAGCACGCGCTTCGTCGCCAACTCCGGCCGCGCGATCGGCGGCCGCAGCAGCCCGGCATCGATCTGCCCCGAGGCAAGCGCCTCGAGCTGATCGCCGGACACCATCTCCTTCAGCGAGAAGTCGACTTCGGGCAACCGCGCCCGGCACGCCGCGAGCAGTTCCGGCAGGTAGCCGTAAGCGGCCGCCGCCGTGTAACCGATCTTGAGCGACCCGGTCTTGCCGAGCGCGATGCGGCGCGCGACCTGCGATGCGCTCTCGGCGAGTTTCAGTATGCGGCGCGCCTCGGGCAGGAAGCTGCGGCCCGCGGGCGTCAGCCGCACCGAGCGGCTGGTACGCTCCAGCAGTGGCGCGTCGATGATGTGTTCCAGCACCTGGATCTGCCGGGAGAGCGGCGGCTGCGTCATGTTGAGCCGTGCCGCCGCGCGACCGAAGTGCAGCTCTTCCGCGACCGTGACAAAACAGCGGAGCTGGTTCAGGTCGAACATCGATGCATGCCCGGAATGGACGAGGCGCTTATTTGCGATTTCTAGCATCGATCTCCCCCAAAACAAAGGCGGCGGTTTGTGAGCCGCCGCCTTGACCTCGCGAACGCGAACAGATCGCGCTCAGGCCGTCTTCAACTGCACGCGCTCGATATTTCCCACGATGAAGAGATAGGCGACCGCGGCCATCAGCGCGTTGAGGCCGACGAACACCAGGGCACCGTTGAACGAGCCGGTCGCGGCCAGGATGTAGCCGATGATGATCGGTGTAGAGATGCTGGAGAGATTGCCGAACATGTTGAACAGGCCGCCCGAAACGCCGCCGGCCTGTTTCGGCGAAGTGTCGGAGACGACCGCCCAGCCAAGCGCGCCGATGCCCTTGCCGAAGAAGGCGAGCGCCATGAATCCCACCACCATCGCCTGGCCGTCGACATAGTTGCAGGCGATGATCGACATCGACAGCAGCATGCCGCCGACGATCGGGATCTTGCGCGCCGCGGTCAGCGACCCCGTCTTCAGCAGAATGTAGTCCGAGATGACGCCGCCGAGCACGCCGCCGAAGAAGCCGCACAGCGCCGGTAGCGACGCGACGAAACCGGCCTGCAGGATCGAGAGCCCGCGCTCCTTGACGAGATAGACCGGAAACCAGGTCAGGAAGAAGTAAGTCAGCGTGTTGATGCAATATTGGCCGATATAGACGCCGAGCATCATGCGATTGGAGAGCAGCTGGCGGATGTGATCCCATTTCGGCCCGCTATCCGAAACCTTCGCGTCCTTCGGCGCGTCCATATCGACCAGCGCGCCGCCGCGGCTTATGTAGTCGAACTCGGCCTCGTTGATGGAGGGATGCTCCTTTGGCCCGTACATGGTCTTGATCCAGAGCAGGCCCACCAGAATGCCGAGCCCGCCCATGACGAAGAACACGTAGCTCCAGCCGAAATCATGTGCGATCCAACCCATCAGCGGCGCGAAGATCACGGTCGCGAAATACTGCCCGGAATTGAAGAAGGCGGACGCGGTGCCGCGCTCATTGCCGGGAAACCAGGCCGCGACGATACGGGCATTGGCCGGAAACGACGGCGCTTCGGCAAAGCCCACCATCAGGCGCAGCGCAAACAGCACGGCGATGGCGGTAAATCCCGTGAAGAAGCCGACCCAGCCCTGCATCAGCGTGAAGGCCGACCAGATCATGATGCTGAAGGCGTAGACCCAACGCGAGCCGAAGCGATCGAGCAGCCAGCCGCCCGGCACCTGGGCCACCACATAGGACCAGCCAAAGGCCGAGAAGATATAGCCCATGGCGATCGGGTCGAGATGAAGTTCCTTCGACAGCGCGGGACCTGCGATCGACAGCGTGGCGCGGTCGGCATAGTTGACGGTCGTGACGAGGAACAGCATCGTCACGATGAACAGACGCACGCGGGACCTTCTCGCCTCCGCGGCGGACACGATGGCGCTCATGAGCGCACCTCCCTTGAACAGAATTGTTTCCTCTGCAGACATTTCTTAATGAGAGGTGAAGATACCGTCGACGCCGAAAGGGGTATGGATCGATGCTGTTTTTGTATCGATCGCCCGCGCGCAAACCATCCGTCCACGGCCCGCAAAAGACGGTTGCGGCACTGACAAGCCGCTCTTCCAAGTCGAGTCTCGCTGGCCGATGCAGCTTGATCAGGACGCTATCGCCGATCTACAGTCGGCTGCCTGAACAAGAGAGCCGGTTGTTTCAAAACCGAGCCAACAGGGAGGAGCGGTTCAATGAGCGGACTCGTTACGCGTCGCACGATATTGGCTGGTGGTGCGGCCAGCCTGCTGGCTGCACCCTGGGTGGCCCGGGCAGAGGCCAATACCTTGCGTATCGGCATGCAGAGCATCCTGTCGGGACCGATCGCGCTGCTTGGCACTTCCTCGCGCAACTCGCTGATGATCGAGCAGGATCGCATCAACGCCGCCGGCGGCTTTCTCGGCCGGCCGATCGAATTCGTGTTCCGCGATTCAAAGGGCCAGCCCCAGGAGGCTGCACGCGTCGCGCGCGAGCTGGTGAACAGCACGGGTTGCGAGCTCCTGGTCGATGCCGAAGCCTCATCCGCCTCCTTCGCGGTCCAGGAAGTCGTCCGCGACCTCGGCAGCATCGCCTGCATCCACACCAACAGCGAGACCTCCTCGCTGACCGCCGACCCCAAGATCCGCGCCCCCACCGCCTTCCGCGTCGCGCGCCAGGGCGTGCATGACGCCGTGGCCGGCAGCATCTATCTCGCGGAATTTGCGAACGCCAAGAAGCTCAACAAGTGGGCGACCTGCTCGCCGGACTATGCCTATGGCCGCGACACCACCGCGCAGTACCTGCAGTTCTTCAAGCAGTTCAAGCCGGACGTCGAGGTCGTCACCGACGCCTGGCCCAAGCTGGGCCAGCCCGACTTCACCGAGGTCATCACCAAGCTGATCCAGGCCAAGCCGCAGGCTCTGTTCACGCTGCTCTATGCCGGCGACCTCTCGGCGTTCGTGAACCAGGGCAACGTCTATGCGCTGTTCTCGCAGATGACGGTGGCAACCCCCAACGTCGATTATCCCGTGCTGGCCGCCATCAAGAATCTGCCGGCCGGCATTCAGTCGGCGACGCGCTACCTGGAAACCTTCCCGGATACGCCCGCCAACAAGGAATGGGGCCAGACCTACCTCAAGCGATGGAACGAGCGGCCGACCAACTGGTCGTGGCAGAACTCGGTGGCGATGCATTTCTATGAGGAGGCCATCAAGAAGACCAACTCGCTCGACGCCAAGACCCTGGCGGCAGCGTTGACGGGCATGAAGATCAACTCGCCGTTCGGCGCCGACGGCACCATCACCATGCGCGACGACCACACGACGGTCGGCTATGCCATCGGCTGGGGCCAGACCACGCCGAAGGAGCCCTTCATCGTCGACATCAAGCCTGCCGATTGGGGCAGGATCGTCGAGCTCGAGACGGAGTGGAAAAAGCAGCAGAAGTACATCTGAGTTTCAGATGGACCTCGACGCGCTTGGCGCCTGCCTCACGACATCGGCCTGCGTGGTGACTCAAGCCACCAGCGGGCTGATCGTGGGCATGTTGCTGTTCCTGGTCGCCGCCGGCGTGACCCTGATCTTCGGCGTGCTGAAGATCGTGAACTTCGCCCACGGCACCTTCTACATGCTGGGCGGCTATGTCGCCTATTCCACGCTCGGCGTAACCGACAGCTACACGCTGGCGGTGCTGTCGGGAACGCTCGCGATGGCGCTGTTCGGCGTGCTGTTCGAGCGCGTCCTGATCAGCCGCGTCTACGGCTCCAACGTGCTGATGCAGCTCCTGGTCTGCTACGCCGTGGTGCTGATCTTCGATGACGTCGTGAAGATCGTCTGGGGGCCGGAATTTCACGCCATGGGAATGCCGGCGGCCTTCCAGGTGCCGCCGCTGTTCATCGCGGGCGGCGTGGTGCCGCCGTTTTACGCTGTGCTGATCGGCATCGCCGCGCTGATCGCAATCGTGCTCGGCCTCGGCCTGTCAATGACGCGGATCGGCAAGACGGTGCGCGCCGCCGCCATCAACCCGCAGATGGTTTCGGCGCTGGGCGTCAATACGACGGCGCTTTTTGCGATTGTCTTCGCGGTCGGCGGCGGGCTGGCCGGGCTGGCAGGCGCGCTGGCAGCTCCCGTGCGCTCGCTGTCGCCCGGCATGGGCTTCTCGATCCTGATCGAGAGTTTCATCGTCACGGTCATCGGCGGCATGGGCTCGATTGCGGGAGCGCTGGTCTCGGCGCTCTTGATCGGCCTGGTCCGCGGCTTCGGCACCATCGGCTTCCCGCAATTCACCGATGGGCTGATCTACATCGTGATGATCGCGATCCTGCTGCTGCGGCCGCAGGGCCTGTTCGGTCGCCGGTCATGAAGGGACGCCCCGCGTTGCGCGATGCCGCGTTCGCCGCTATGGCCCTGATCGTCGTGCTGGCGATCCCGCTGCTCCATCGCAGCCCGGCTTTCGAGGATTTCATCATCCGCCTCAGCGCCATGGCGCTGTTTGCGACCTCGCTCAACCTGCTGGTCGGCAACACCGGCATGGTCTCGTTCGGCCATGGCATGTTTTATGGGCTGGGTGCCTACGCTTTCGCACTGACGATGCAGATGACAGAGCTCTCGCTGCCGCTCGCGGCCGTGCTCGCGGTGCTGGTCACGACCCTGGCCGCGCTCTGCGTCGGCGCCATCTGCGTACGCCTGAGCACCGACTACTTCGCCTTCATCACGCTCGCGGTGCAGATGCTGTTCTTCAGCGTCATCATCTCCTGGCAGAGCCTCACCGGCGGCGATCAGGGCCTGCGCGGCGGCATCCCGCGCCGCGAGATCTTCGGCTTCGAGCTCGCCTCGCAGCTTCATCTCTACCAGTTCTGCGCGGTCGTGGCGGTGCTCGGCCTGCTGGCGCTGCGCCACGTCACGATGAGTCCGTTTGGCCAGACGCTGCGCATGATCCGCGACAACGAGAACCGCGCGAGCTTTTTGGGCATCGTTCTGTGGCGCGCCCGGCTCTGGGCCTTTACGATTGCCGGCGCCTTCGCGGGCCTGGGCGGCGTGCTGGCTGCGCTGTTCGTCTCCGGCGCCTATCCCGAGCTCGCCGACTGGCCGAATTCCGGCCAGGCGATCTTTGCCGTCATGCTGGGCGGCATCAACAGCTTCCTCGGTCCCGTGCTCGGCGCGATGATCCTGCTCGCGCTGAACGATGTGGTGACGCGCTTCACTGAATATCAGGGGCTGGTTTTAGGCATCGTGATCCTCGCCTTCGCGCTCGGCCTGCGCCGCGGCGTGCTCGATTTTCTCAAGTTCGCCTGGCCTGGACGCGCGCGATGAAGCTCGAGATCAGAAATCTCACCAAGGCATTCGGCGGCCTGCGCGCCATCGACAATGTCTCGCTGGACTTTCCGTCGGGGTCGCTTTCGGCGGTGATCGGTCCGAACGGCGCGGGCAAGAGCACCTTCTTCAACCTGATCAGCGGCGCGTTCCCGGCCGACTCCGGCGAGGTGCTGCTCGACGGTGAGGACATTCTTCACCGCTCCAAGGCCGAACGGATGCACCGTGGCATCGGGCGGGCCTTTCAGGTGGCGAGCTGCTTTCCGACCATGACGGTGTTGGAGAACCTGATGGCCGCCGTCACCGCCCATGCCGGCCAGTGGGGCAATCTGTCCCGCCGCTTTCCGCCACCCGGCGTACGCGAGCGCGCCGAAGAGGCGATGGAGCTGGTGGGCCTGACAAGCGTCCCGAACGTCGAGGCCGCGATCCTCTCCCACGGCGACCAGAAGCTGCTCGATATTGCGATTGCGCTGGCGCTCGAACCCAGGGTGCTCTTGCTCGACGAGCCGACGGCCGGCATGGGCCCTGACGAGCGCTGGCGCATGATCGAACGCGTGCGCGGCCTGTGGGAACGGCGCAAGCTCACGCTGGTCTTCATCGAGCACGACATGGACATCGTCTTCCAGATCGCGAGCACGATCCGCGTGCTGTGCTACGGCCGCGTGCTCGCCGAAGGTACGCCGGACGAGATCCGCAACAACCAGGCGGTGATCGAGGCCTATCTCGGCACGGAGGCGGATCAGGCATGACGGACCTCCTGCGCGCCGAAGGGGTGAGCGCCTTCTACGGCGCGAGCCAGATCCTGTTCGATGTTGACCTCGCATTAGCGGAAAAGCGCACGCTGGCGCTGCTCGGGCGCAATGGAGCGGGCAAGAGCACGACCATGAAGATGCTGGCCGGAATCCTGCCGGCGAGGGGCGGCCGCATCTTCTTTGCCGGCCGCGACATCACCCACGCGCCGCCGCATGCGCGCGCCAAGCTCGGCCTGGCCTATGTGCCTGAGGACCGGCAGGTGTTTCCGGAGCACAGCGTGGAGGACAATCTCCTGATCGCGGCAAAGAGCGGTCCCGACGGACGGCGCGACTGGACGCTGCCGCGCGTCTGGGAAACCTTCCCGCTGCTCGCAAACCTACGCTCGCGCCAGGCGGGCCGCCTCTCCGGCGGCGAGCAACAGCTGCTGGTGATTGCGCGGGCCTTGATGGGCAATCCCCTGGTCCTGCTGCTCGACGAACCGAGCGAAGGCCTGGCCCCGATCGTGGTCGCCACCATCGCCAAAGTGCTGCGGGAACTCGGAGCGAGTGGCGCCACCATCCTGCTCGCCGAGCAGAACATGCATTTCTGCCTGCGGATTGCCGAGGAAGCGCTGGTCATCGACAAGGGCAAGGTGGTGCATCGCCAGGACACGGCCGGCCTTGCCGCGAATGACGATATCCGCCGCCGCTATCTGGCGATGTAGCCACCGCCCTCACTTCAGCCGCCTGAAGCGGACGCCCTTGCCGTCAGGCAGCCGGGTCGCGACATAGCCGCCGGCAAGGCAGGCTTCGCGCTGCGGCATCTTCTCCTGCGGGCTGCGCAGGCTGTCCCACCAGGACGCGCGGTGCGACGCGCGCGGCAGCACGGCGTCGATGATCTCCTCGATCTGTTCGAAGCTCAGCACGAACTCCGGCAGGCTCTGCTTCTTCAGGTAGTCGCGCAGGGCGTCGTAGTCGTTCACAATGGTCTTGCTCCGCAATCTTCCCGCGACATTACACCCCATCCGGTACCGCGCTCCCGGAAACCAAGCGTTAACTGATCAGCGCATCGTTGTCCTTACTTAAGCCGACGGCAATGTTTCTGTCGCATGCATGGGGATTGGGAGCCAGAGGCATGCGGTTTGGACGGCGCAACAGCGGGGCCGAGAGGCCGTGGCGGCTATCGGCAAAACTGCTGATCGCCTCCTCCGTTGCCACCGTCATCGGCTTTTCCACGGTCTGCGCCAGCGTCATGCTCGACATGCGGCGCGGCGAGGAGACGCTGGCCCGACAGTCGCTGGAGAATATCGCCGCCAGCATCGACGCCGACATCAGCCGCAACATCGAGGTCTACGACCTGTCGCTGCGCGCGGTCGCCTCCAACATGGTGATGCCGGAGCTCAAGGGCGTCCCCAGGACGCTGCTGCATCTGATCCTGTTCGACCACGCCGCGACCGCCAATCATTTCGGCGCCATCGAGGTGCTCGATGCCGACGGGCGCGTCAGTGTGGACGCATCGACGCTCGATCCCATGCCGGTCAGCCGCGCCGACGAGGAATATTTCAAGGTGCATCGCGACCATCCGGATACCGGCCTCTATATCAGCCGCCCGAAACTGCATCGCGGCGCCTATGCGATCGTGCTGAGCCGGCGCATCAGCGGCGACGACGGCCGCTTTGTCGGCGTGGTCTCGGGCTCGATCCGCTTCACCTATTTCCACGAATTGTTCGGGCGCCTCAGCCTCGGCGATGGCGACACCATCTGTGTGCTGCGCAACGACCGCACCATCATCATGCGCCGTCCGTTCGATCTCGACATCATCGGCAAGCAGCTGAGCGACCTGCCACGCGGCAAGAAGCCGGGAATGGAAGGCAGCGTGTTTTCCGGGATGGGACCGATCGACGATGTCCCGCGCCTCTACGTGCGGGCCCCGGGCGCGAGCCCCCTCACCGTCATCGTCGGCAAGCCGCTGAGCGACATCCTCGGCCTGTGGCGCACCGAGGCGATCCGGATCGGCGCGATCATGATGGCGCTGACCGTGTTCGTGCTGGCGGTCACGATGTTCCTGGCGCGCGAGATTCGTCGCCGCGCGGAAGCCGAGGACAAGCTCGAGGAACTGGCGACCACGGACTCGCTGACGGGTCTGAAGAACCGCCGCAAGTTCGACCAGGAGATCGACAGCGAGTGGCGCCGCGCGCTGCGCCACAAGAGCCCGCTGTCGCTCTTGATGATCGATGCCGATCATTTCAAGGCTTACAACGACACCTACGGCCACCAGGCCGGCGACCAGGTGCTGGTGGGGATCGCGATCTGCATTTCGGATTCGGTCAGGCGCGCCGGCGATTGCGCCGCGCGCTATGGCGGCGAGGAGTTCGCAGTGCTGCTGCCGGATACGTCCGCGATGGATGCGACGACGATCGCCGAAACCATCCGCCGCAAGGTACAGGGCTGGTCGGACGAACCCGTGACGTCGACCGTGAGCATCGGCATCGCCAGCACCACGCCGGCCCCGGCGATGGACTGGGCCACCTTCGTTCATGCCGCCGACAAGGCGCTCTATGCTGCGAAGGCCGCGGGCCGCAATTGCTGCGTGATGGCGCCGATGCCGGCGCTGTCGCTGGCGGCTTAGGCGCCCTTCTTCAGATACTTCTTCATGTCCGCGCGCAGACCCTCGCGCAGGTCGGCGCGGGCCATGCCGTAGGCGATGTTGGCGCGGAGAAAGCCTGCCTTCGAGCCGCAATCATGCCGATCGCCCTCGAATTCGACGGCGTAGAAGTTTTGCGTCTTGTTCAGTCCGATCATGGCATCGGTCAGCTGGATTTCGCCGCCCGAGCCGCGCTCTTGGGTTTCTAGGATCTTGAAGATTTCCGGCTGCAGAATGTAGCGCCCGGTGATGGAAAAATTCGACGGTGCGGTGCCCTTCGGCGGCTTCTCCACCATGCTGGCGACCTCGAACATGCTGGTGTGCTGATGATGGCGCTTACCCACGCCGCAGATGCCGTATTGATGGGTCAGATGTTCAGGAACCTCTTCCACCGCGATCAGATTGGACCTTTCCGGCAGCTTGCCCGCCGCCGCGATCATCTGGGCGAGACAGCCCGGCGTGTTCAACACTAGTTCGTCCGGCAGCACCACCGCGAACGGCTCGTTGCCCACGATGTCGCGCGCACACCAGACCGCGTGGCCGAGGCCGTGCGGCGCCTGCTGCCGGGTAAAACTCATCGCGCCGGCCTCGGGCTGGTCGCGCGCCAGAATTTCCTGCTCGGCCTTTTTGCCGCGCGCAGACAGCGTGGTATCGAGCTCGAACATGCGGTCGAAATGATCCTCGATCACGCCCTTGTTGCGCCCGGTGACGAAGACGAAATGCTCGATGCCGGCCTCCTTGGCCTCGTCGACCACGTACTGGATCAGGGGCTTGTCGACGATGGTCAGCATCTCCTTCGGCATCGCCTTGGTGGCGGGAAGGACGCGGGTACCGAGACCGGCGACGGGGAAGACGGCTTTGCGGATTTTCATGAGATTTCGGGATAGCTGGAGGGAAAACGCGGGGCTTCTTGGTAGCGCCTTTGCGGTTGCGAACAAACCACAAAGGTAAGTACAGGATTAACGCGCCAAAGGCGGTTTGGTTAGGCTATTGGAAACCGTGAGCAGGCCTCCTGAAAGCCTGATTTGTCCGGCAGCGGGTGGGACATGACGCCTCGGATGGAACCTTTCAAGATGCTGGCGGCGGCGCTGGTCGCGGCCGGCCTGCTGGTGGGCCCGGCGCATGCCCAATCGTCGGGCGGCGGGCTGTCGAACCTGTTCGGCGGCATCTTTTCGGGGCAGAAGTCCGACGCGCAAGCCCCGGCCGCCGCGCCCGGCTCGATCCCTTCTGGTTCAATCCCTTGGAGCGGCGAGGACGGCGCCTCTGGCCATCCCCTGATGACGGCGGAGGCGATCCGCCAGGCCGCCGCCAATTTCAACGCCTGCGTCGCCGGAATGTGGCCGGACGCCGCACGGCGCAACATTTCGCGGGAAAACTTTGACCGCTTCACCACCGGGCTGACGCCCGACCTGCGGATCATGGATCTGATGGATGCGCAGCCCGAATTCACCAAGTCGATCTGGGACTATCTGGACATCCTCGTGAACGACAACCGGCTCGCCAAGGGCAAGGAGACCCTCGCCAAGTACAAGGCGCAGTTCGACGCGATGGAAAAGGCCTATGGCGTGGACCGCAACATCGTCGCGGCGATCTGGGGCATCGAGTCGAACTATTCGACCCAGATCGGCGATCGCAGCGTGCTGAACTCGACCGCGACGCTCGCCTGCATTGGCCGCCGCCAGGCCTATTTCAAGGATGAATTTCTCTCGGCACTGGAGATACTGAATCAGGGCGACCTCAAGCCCGAACAATTGCACGGCTCCTGGGCCGGCGCGTTCGGTGCGACCCAATTCATGCCGACCGCGTTCAAGCGCTACGCCGTCGATGCCGATGGCGACGGCCGCCGCGACGTGGTCGACGATCCCGCCGACCTGATCGCCTCGACCGCGAACAACCTGAAGAAGGACGGCTGGCAGACCGGCCAGAGCTGGGGCTACGAGGTCTCGGTGCCCAAGGGCTTCAACTACATGCTGGCCGACCGCGCAAAAACCATGACCATGGCGCAGTGGGAACATCTTGGCGTCCTGCGCGCCAACAACCAGCCCTACCCGCATCCGAACGACAAGGCCTACCTGCTGGCGCCGGCCGGCGCCGCGGGCCCCGGCTTCCTGATGATGCAGAATTTCCGCGTCATCATGAAATACAACCCGGCCGAGGCCTATGCGCTGGCGATCGGCCATTTCGCCGATCGCTTACGAGGCGGCCAGCCCTTCGTGCAGCCCTGGCCGCGGGAGGAGCGCGAATTGTCGAAGGCCGAGCGGCTGGAGCTGCAACAGCTTCTGGCCCAGCGCGGCTTCTACAAGGGCACGCCGGACGGCCAGTTCGGCGGCGAAACGCGGCAGGCGCTGCGCAACTTCCAGGCCTCGGTCGGGGCGCCCGCCGATGGATTTGCCACCGCAGGGATGCTGGAACAGCTCCGCGGGCGCTAAACGCACCGCTTTAGGGCCAAAATGACGCAGAAAACCACGTTTTGATCACGCCCTTGACGGGTGCGCCGGCGCACATTTTATGGCAAGGAAATCCGCCCGCTTGCGGCCCGATTCCGCTATTATGTCAGGGCTGCTTTTTGACCAACGCGACCGAGCCGCATGATCAAGCCGCCGTCATTCCTGAAGATTTTCTCCGAGACCGGCCCCCTGGTCGTGCTCGCGGTGGCGATTGCGTTGCTCGTCGGCATCGTCGGACCAGCGTCGGCGCAGTTCTTCAATTTCGGCGGGCCACCGCAACGGCCCTCGCCGCGTAGCCAGGGCGGATTTGGCGGAGGGGGCGGCGGCTGGTTCGGGGGCGACTTCTTCGCGCCGTTCCAGCAGCAGGCGCCGAAGCGCGTCTATCAGGATTTCTCCAAGGCGCCGCCACCGGCCAAGCGCGACACCCTGCCCGAGCGCAACGTCATGGTGATGGGCGACGGCATGGCCGACTGGCTCGCCCATGGCCTCGAGGACGCCTACAACGACCAGCCCGACATGGGCGTGGTCCGCAAGGTGAAGAACATCTCCGGCCTGATCAAATACCAGCCCAAGGGCGATCCGGCCGACTGGGCTGCCGCGGCCAAAGGCATTCTCGCGACCGAGAAGCCGGATGTCATCGTAGTGATGCTCGGCATCAACGACCGCATCGCGATCCGCGAGCCCGTCAGCGAGAAATCCGACAAGGACAAGGATAGTAAGGACAAGGACTCCAAGTCCGCCGACAAGAAGAGCGACAAGAAGGACGCGCGCGCCAAAGGCGAGGGGAAGCCGCAGGCCGACAGCAAGGCCGACAATGCGGCCAAGCCCGATGACAAGGCTGTCGACACCGAGCTGCCGCAGGACGACGCCGACAATGCGGACGCGCCGCCGAGCACCGTGCCGGAGAAGATCGCGCGTTCGCCGAACGGCCTCTACGAATTCCGCGACGAGCGCTGGGTCGAGCTCTATTCGAAGAAGATCGAAGAGATGATCGCGGTGGTGAAGTCGAAGGGCGTGCCCGTGATCTGGGTCGGCCTTCCCGCCATCCGCGGGCCGAAGGGTCCCTCCGACATGCTGTTCCTGGATTCGCTCTATCGCGAAGCCGCCGGCAAGGCCGGCATCACCTATGTCGACGTCTGGGACGGTTTTGTCGACGAGCGCGGCCTCCTTTTGCAGAAGGGGCCGGACTTCGAAGGCCAGATCCGCAAGCTTCGTTCCGACGACGGCGTCTATTTCACCTCGCCCGGCGCGCGCAAGCTCGCGCATTATGTCGAGCGCGAGATCACGCGCCTGCTCGCGGCGCGCACCGGACCGATCGCTTTGCCGACGGAGCCAGCGACGCCCGACATCAACGCCGTGCCCGGCCAGCCCGCGCCGCGGCCGCTGGCGGGACCAATCCTGCCGCTGGTGGCGGCGAGCGTCAGCTCCGATCAGCTGCTTGGCGGCCCCGGCACGCGGCCGGCCTCGGTCGATGCGCTGGCCGCGCGAACGCTGGTGAAGGGCGAGCCGCTCAATCCGCCCGCCGGCCGCGCCGATGATTATTCCTGGCCGCGCCGCGAGGTCGGGCGCGAGCCCGCCAAGGCCGACGCGCCGGTTGCGAATGCCGCGCCCGCCGATCGCAACAACCCGAACGCTCCCGCGGCCGCCGCGCCGCAAGTCCCGGGCGCGCCGCTGGCGCCCGGCGTTGCACTGGCGCCACCGAAGCCGGCGCCAAAAAAGCCGCAGCCGGGTCAGGCGCCGTTCGGCAATTTCTTCGGCTTCGGCGGTAACACCGCGCCGCCGCCGCGCCAGGCCCCACCGCCCCGCCAGATCACGCCGGGCGTGCCGCGTCCGCCCGCCCCCGTCGGCCGCTCGGCCGCAGTGGTGCAGTAACAGCCGCTATAAAATCAACCCGCCATCGACCACGATGGTCTGGCCGACGATGTAGGACGCGAGCTCCGAAGCCAGAAACAGCGCGGCGCCTGCCATGTCGGCCGGCGTGCCCAGCCGCCTCAACGGAATGCGCGACAACGCACCCTCGAGCCGCTTCGGATTGGCTGTCGTCACTTTCGTCATCTTGGTATCGACCAGCCCCGGCGCGATGCCATTGACGCGGATGCCGTCCTCCGCCCAGGCTTCGCCCAAGGTCCGCGTCAGCCCGACTGCGCCGGTCTTGGAAGCGTTATAGGCGGGATTGCCCATGGTGGAATGATAGGCGGCGGTCGAGCTGACGACGATCAGCGCGCCTTTGGCCGCGCGCAGCATCGGATGAAACCGCGTCGCACAGGCCATCAGGCTCATCAGATTCACTTCGAGCACGGCGCGAAAGCCCTGCATCTCGAACTCGCCGCGGCGATAGATCACCGCGCCCTGCGCCAGCACTAATATGTCGAGCTTCTCGAAGGGCGGCGAAAATTTCTCGATTCCGCCGGCGTCGCTGACATTGAGCCGGCAATAGTCGAGGCCGTCGAGATGCGAGCCTTCATCTGCGGAGTAGTCGGAGGCCTTCGCCCGCGTGCCGCACACGGCCACGCGCGCGCCCCTGGCACGGAACGCCTGCGCGATGCCGTTGCCGATGCCGCTGGAGCCGCCGACCACGAGAGCCTGCTTGCCGCTGAAATCGAGCTCGTTCATTTCCATCCCTTCCCCTGTCTGTTTGATCCGTTTGAGCATGATCCGGGAAAGTGGACACCGGTTTTCCGAAAAGATCATGCTCAAACAAGAATCCAAAGCGCGATAGCGCTTCACTTGGCGCTATCGCGCTTTAGGATGACTGAAAAGCTTGTCAATTAATCGCAGGAAACGCTCATGTCCGAATTCAAGCAGCTCAGCCGCTCGGTGAAGGGATTGACCGCTCTGGTCACGGGTGCGGCCAGCGGCATGGGCCGCGCCACTGCGCGCCTGTTCGCCGCCGAAGGCGCCCGTGTCGCGGTGACGGACGTCAGCGCCGACGGCGCCAAAGCGGTCGCGGATGAAATCGCAGCACATGGCGGGAGTGCAAAAGCCTGGGCGCTCGATGTCGGCAGCCGCGAGGCGATCGAACGGGTCGTGGGCGAGATCGCGGCACATTTCGGCGGGCTCGACATCATCGTCAACAATGCCGGTATCTCCGTGCGCGTCGCGATCGACGATCCCGGCTATGACGAAGCTTGGGCCAGGGGGATCGCGGTGATGCTGACGGCGCATCCGCGCATCATCCGTGCGGCGCTGCCGCATCTGCGCAAATCGAAGTCGCCGCGCATCGTCAACATCGCCTCCACCGAAGCGCTCGGGGCCACCGCGCTGCACAGCCCCTATTCGGCGGCGAAAGCCGGCGTCGCCGGCTTGACGCGCTCGCTTGCGGTCGAGCTCGGCCGCGAGGGCATCACCGTCAACTGCATCTGCCCGGGGCCGATCCGTACCGCCATCACCGACCGCATTCCGGAAGAGCACAAGACCATCTACGCCAAACGCCGCACCGCGCTCGGCCGCTACGGCGACCCGGAAGAGGTCGCGCACATGACCCTGAGCCTGTGCCTGCCGGCTGCGTCGTTCCTGACCGGCGCCGTCATTCCCGTGGATGGCGGCCTGATGGCGCGGAATGCGTGAAGCAGCCATGCCGGCGCGGCGTTGACATGGGTCGCGTCCGGAGTAGCCTTTTACGTAAATCGAGCGGGACAACCGCCTTTTTCGCTTGAGGAGAGACGCCATGGCGATCGCGATCCGGCAGTTGCACAAGCATTTTGTCGGCGAAGTTTCCGGCCTCGACCTGCGCAAGCCGCTGACCAAAGACGAAGCGGCCGAAGTCGAAGCCGGCATGGACAAATATGCCGTGCTGGTATTCCACGGCCAGGACATCACCGACGACCAGCAGATGGCGTTTGCGCTGAATTTCGGCGAGCGCGAGAACCCGCGCGGCGGCAATATCACCAAGAAGGAAGACTACCGCCTGGGCTCCGCCGGACTCAATGACGTCTCCAACCTCGACAAGGACGGCAAGCCGCTGCCGAAGGATCATCGCACGCATCTGTTCAATCTCGGCAATTGCCTCTGGCATTCCGACAGCTCGTTCCGGCCGATCCCGGCGAAATTTTCGCTGCTGTCGGCGCGACTGGTGAACCCGAAGGGCGGCAACACCGAATTCGCCTACATGCGCGCGGCCTATGATGCGCTCGACGACGAGACCAAGGCCGAAATCGAGAACCTGATCTGCGAGCACTCGCTGATGTATTCGCGCGGCTCGCTCGGCTTCGTCGATTACACCGACGAAGAGAAGCAGCTGTTCAAACCGGTGCTGCAGCGGCTGGTGCGCACGCATCCCGTGCATGGCCGCAAGTCGCTATACCTGTCGTCGCATGCCGGAAAGGTGCGCGGCATGAGCGTGCCGGAGGGGCGGCTGCTGCTGCGCGACCTCAACGAGCATGCGACGCAGCCGGAGTTCGTCTACGTCCACAAATGGACGCTGCATGACCTCGTGATGTGGGACAACCGCCAGACCATGCACCGCGTCCGCCGCTACGACCAGTCGCAGCCGCGAGACATGCGGCGCGCAACGGTGGCGGGCACCATGCCGACCGTGGCGCAGGAGGCAGCGGAGTAGCCCTGCCGCAGCAAACCACCTTGTCGTGCGCGGGCTTGACCCGCGCATCCATCAATCTTCACAAAATGCCTTTGAAGATGGATGGCCGGGTCAAGCCCGGCCATGACGAGTGGAAGTCAGGCGTGTCCCGCCTCGTTCGACAGCATCCCGGGATCGATCCCGATCTTGCGGAGCGCGCGGGTGTATTTGTCGTCGACATCGTCGCCGAAAATGAGATCAGCGTCGGCATCGCAATGCAGCCAGCCGTTGCCCTGAATCTCGGTCTCCAGCTGCCCCGGCGCCCAACCGGCATAGCCGAGCGCGAGGATCGCATGTTTCGGGCCGCCTCCCTTGGCGATCGCCTTGAGGATGTCGACGGTCGCGGTCAGGCAGATATTACCGTCGATCGGCAGCGTCGCATTGGCGATGAAGAAGTCGCTCGAATGCAGCACGAAGCCGCGGCCGGTATCGACCGGGCCGCCGCTCATCACCTTCATTGCCTCGGCGTTTTCCGGCAGCTCGATCTGCTCGGCCTTGTTGATGATGTTGAGCTGCACCAGCAGTTCCGGAAAATCGATGCTGCCCGCGGGGCGATTGACCATGATGCCCATGGCGCCGTCGGCGGAATGCGCGCACATGTAGATCACCGAGCGCTCGAAGCGCGGGTCGCCCATCACGGGCATGGCGATCAGAAGCTGACCGTCGAGGTAGCCGCGATTCGACGAATTGTCGCCGACGCCGGCCGGATCGCGGCTGATATCGCCAGGCTTTTTGCCTTGAGGGTCCATCCGCAAAGCACTCTCATGTTCACCCGCATCCTGATATTGGGTGGCGGTTCTGTCAATCAAGCTTAGGTCCAAGCTTAGGTCGAAGTGCTCACAAGCAATTCAATGGTTTGCACCCATTCCAGACTGTAAAGACGTCTTATGACCGCCATAGTTCCCCTCCGTGCCGCACTCGGCTTCGCCGCCACCCTGTTTGCCTCCTCGCTTTTGACCGAAGCGCGTGCGCAAGATGCCTCTCCGTGGCAAAGAGACGGGCATTCCGCGATGCGGCTGCTGGCGGGCTCGCGCAGCGGCGCGGTGCTGCTCGGCGGCGTCGCCTTGCAGTTGCAACCGGGGTGGAAGACATATTGGCGCACCCCCGGCGATTCCGGCGTGCCGCCGCGGTTCGACTTCTCGAAATCCGACAATGTCGAGGCGGTGACGGTATTGTGGCCCGCGCCGCAGAAATTCGACGACGGCGCCGGCGGTATCTCGCTGGGATACCACGACCTGATCGTGCTGCCGCTTCGGATCGTCGCCAAGGCCGTCGACAAGCCGGTGACGCTGCGCGCCGAGATCAACTATGCCGTGTGCGAAAAGCTCTGCATTCCGGTCGAGGCCAATGCCGAGCTTGCCTTCAACAGCGTGGCCAGCACCGAGGACAGCGCGCTGTTCGCGGCGCTCGATACGGTCCCGAAGCCTGCCAATGTCGGCGATCCCAATCCGCTGACCATCCGCGACGTCAAGCGCGAGGGCAAATCCGAAGTGCTGGTCGACGTGGTCACCCCCGATGACCGCGTCGTCAATCTTTTCGTCGAAGGACCGACACCGGATTGGGGCCTGCCGGTACCAAAGCTCGTCGAGCACTCGCCGCCGGGCGTCAAACGCTTCTCGTTCCAGCTCGACGGCGTGCCGCCCGGCGTCAACCCGGACGGCGCCGCGCTGAAACTGACGCTGGTCGGCGGCGACCGGAGTTATGAATTCAATATCAATCTGAACTGACGCGTTCTGTCGTCCCGCCGCAGCACGAAGAGCGAAGGCGGGGCGACAGAACGCGTCATTCCGGGGCGCGCGAGAGCGCGAACCCGGAATCTCGAGGTTCCCCGATGCGCAATTCCGCATCTGAGGTTCATGCTTCGCATGCCCCGGAACGACAGGGGTGCACCACCCAACCAAATCTTAACGAAGTGTTGATAGACGGGACCATCGCCGTGCTCGCGCGGCATTCGCTACCGGATTCAGCCGTGGCCGTGATGGACACTCAGCCCGCAACCGCCTTGCCCAACGGCCTGTTCGCACGGCTGAAAGCAAAGCTCACCGGCGGCTCGAGCGAAGCCTCGGTGACACGGCGGCTTGCGGGCACCATCTTCATTATTCGCGTGCTCAGCGCGGGCCTTGCCTATCTCTCGCAGATCCTGCTCGCGCGCTGGATGGGCGGCTCCGATTACGGCGTCTATGTCTATGTCTGGACCTGGGTGCTGCTACTCGGCAGCATGATGGATTTCGGCATCTCGGCGTCCGCGCAGAAGATCATTCCGGAATACCGTACCCGCGGCGAGCACGCGCTGCTGCGCGGCTTCCTCTCCGGCAGCCGCTGGATGACGTTTGCGGTTTCTTCCGCGGTCTCGCTTCTGCTCGCCGGCATCGTGAAGCTTCTGTCGCCCTGGATATCCGCGGCCGAAATCGTGCCGCTCTATATCGGCTGCCTGACGCTGCCGCCCTTCGTCGTCGCCAATACCCAGGACGGCATCGCGCGCTCGCATGACTGGATGCGGCTCGGGCTGATGCCGCAATTCATCGTGCGCCAGGCGCTGATCATCGGCCTCACCGCCGGCTTCTTCGTGCTGGGTTTCGATCTCGGCGCCACCGCCGCGATGGCCGCCAGCGCGGCGGCGGTGTGGATCGCCATGGTCGGGCAGATGATCGTGCTGAACCGACGCCTTGCCGATCATGTTGAGGCGGGACCCTCGGCCTATGATTTCCACGGCTGGCTTGCGATCTCGCTGCCGATCCTGCTGGTCGAGAGCTTCTATCTCCTGCTCTCCTACACCGACGTGCTGGTGCTGCAGCAATTCCGCAGCTCCGAAGAGGTCGGCATCTATTTTGCCGTGGTGAAGACCCTGGCGCTGGTGTCGTTCATCCATTACGCGATGTCGGCGACGACGGCGCACCGCTTTGCCGAATACAACGCGCTCGGCGACAAGGCGCGGCTGTCGGCCTATGTCGCGCATGCCATCAACTGGACGTTCTGGCCCTCGCTCGGCGCGACCATCGTGCTGCTCGCCTTCGGCAAGCCGCTGCTCTGGCTGTTCGGACCGCAATTCGTGGTCGGCTATGACATCATGTTCGTCGCCGCGATCGGGCTCGTGGTGCGTTCGGCGATCGGCCCGGTCGAGCGTCTGCTCAACATGCTCGGCCACCAGCACATCTGCGCGCTCGCCTATGCACTCGCCTTTGTCATGAATCTCGCGCTCTGCGTAGCCCTGGTGCCGCGCTTCGGCGGCCACGGCGCCGCCGCCGCAACCTCGCTGTCGCTCACCTTCGAGACGGTGCTGCTGTTCTGGATCGCCCGCCGACGCCTAGGCCTGCACGTGCTGGCGTTCGGGAAGGCTTCGTAGCGGTTGGAAATTCTACCGCCGTACGATATATTTCATTCTATGACTGCAACGGAACTGAAAAACCTGCTGGAGCGCGTCCGGAGCTGGCCTGAAGAGGCCCAGAACGAACTGGTTGCCGTCGCCAATCAGATCGAAAGTGAATTGCAAGGCGATTATATCGCGACGCGCGAAGAGCTGCAGGTGATCGATGAGGCGATGGCCTCCATCGACGCCGGCGAATTTGCGACTGATGGCGAGGTTGCGGCCGCTTTTGCGAAATTCCGCTCTGCATGAAGCTTGTCTATTCGCGGCGAGCGCTGGCGGATCTCGAAGGAATTGCCACCTACTATTCAGCGAATGCCAGTTCAGCGATAGCTCGGTCCATCGAACGCCGGTTCATGGATGTTATCGAGCACATCAGTCACGCGCCGGAATCTGCGCCGCGGGTGACACAACGCTCTCAGGTACGCGTCGTTTCCGTCGTCCGTTATCCATTTCGGATTTTCTATCGGGTGCGGGGCGATACAATCGATGTCCTGCACATCCGACATACCTCTCGGCGCCCCGTCGCTCCGGAGTAGCCGAGAACCTCTCCCCGCGACGCGGGGAGAGGCAAAGCGCCGTTACTCCGCGGTCCAGCCGCCGTCGATGGAGTAGTTGGAGCCGGTGATCTGCGCGGCGTCGTCGCTGCACAGGAACAGCGCGAGAGCGGCGACCTGCTCGGAGGTCACGAACTCCTTGGTCGGCTGCGCGGCGAGCAGCACGTCCTTGATGACCTGCTCCTTGGTCAGGTTGCGCGCTTTCATGGTCTCCGGGATCTGGTGCTCGACCAGCGGCGTCCAGACATAGCCGGGCGAGATGCAGTTGCAGGTGATCTTGAACTGGGCGAGCTCGAGCGCCGCGGTCTTGGTGAGGCCGGCGATGCCGTGCTTGGCCGAGACATAGGCCGACTTGAAGGGCGAAGCCACCAACGAGTGCGCCGATGCCGTGTTGACGATGCGGCCCCAGCCGCGCTTCTTCATGCCGGGGATGGCGGCGCGGATGCCGTGGAACGCCGAGGACAGGTTGATCGCGATGATCGCGTCCCACTTATCGATCGGGAATTCCTCGATCGGCGACACGAACTGGATACCGGCATTGTTGACCAGGATGTCGACCGAACCGAAGGTCTTCTCGCCGGTTGCGACCATCTCGGCGATCTCGGCAGGCTTGGTCATGTCGGCGGACGAATAGAGCGCCTTGACCTTGTAGTCGGTCTCGATGGCGGAACGCTCCTTCTCGATGTCGGCAGGCGCGCCAAAGCCGTTGATCACGACATTGGCGCCGGCGCCTGCAAATGCGCGCGCGATCGCGAGCCCAATACCGCTGGTCGAACCGGTCACAACTGCATTCTTGCCTGTCAGCGTACCCATATTCCTTCACTCCTTTTTGTCGACGGGGGCATCGGTACCTTCTCCCGTCATATCGTAGGTCACCATGGTTTCCCCGGACTGCGGCCGTTCTAGCCACTCTTTGTGACGCATCGACAAATGCACGTCACGGACGCCCGCGCTCCAGTGCTCGACCATGCCGACATGGGAAAAGTCGTAATCCTTTGACGAGGTCTCGTAATTCTTGCTCTTGTAGATCAGGTGCACCACCGTGACCGTGTTCTCCTTGGCGGCATCGCGCAGGAAGGCCGCCGAAGGATCATTCTGCAGGTGGTCGGGCAGCTTGCTGAGGAGGTCGCGCACCGCCTTGCGGGCGTTGTGAATCTGCCGGTTCTTGTCAGTGTTCATCCGCGTGCGGCTGGAAAAGCGGATGTCCTTTTCTCGCTCGGTCGCTTCCAAAAGCGTCTCCGGCAGGGGGCCGCGCGCGCTGAACAGGTCGACCTGGAAGATCAGGAGATCGCGGTCGGTCTCCGCATCCAGCACAAAATCGAGCGGGGTGTTGGAAGCGATGCCGCCATCCCAGTAATATTCGCCGTCGATCAGGACCGCGGGGAAGCCCGGCGGCAGCGCGCCGGAAGCCATGATGTGCTCGGGGCCGATTCGCTTGCCCTGCCGCTTGAACTCGACATTGTCGAAATAGCGGAAATTCCCCGACGTCACGCCGACCGCGCCGACCGAGAGCCGGCACTTCAGGTCGTTGATGCGATCGAAATCGACCAGCCGCTCCAGCGTCTTCTTCAGCGGCGCGGTGTCGTAGTAACTCAGCGACTGCGCGCTGCCTTGCGGCCACAAGGGTGCCGGCGGAATCCGCGGGCTGAAGAAGCCGGGCACGCCGAAGGTCGCGATGATCGCAGCCGAGGTCTCGTTGAAGACCGTGCGGCTCCGCTCGCTCTTCAGGATCGGATTCCAGGGCACCGGTGACGACACCAGCTCCCAGAATTCCTTCAGGCGATCGACGATCTTGTCGTTGTCGTTGCCCGCGATGATCGCGGCATTGATGGCGCCGATCGAAATGCCGGCGATCCATTCCGGTTCGAAACCGCTGCGGCACAGCGCCTGAAAGGCGCCGGCCTGATAGGAGCCGAGAGCTCCGCCACCCTGCAACACCAGCACGCGTCGCGCGCTCGCAGGGGTACTCGCACCGTCTGTCTGGGGATGATCGGTCATTGCCTTCGGATATGTCTGTTGAGCCGTGGCGTCAGTTCACGATGGCGTCACCAGCGCTGTCAAAAAGGGGACGCGCCGGCGTCAGGTGCGGTCAGTAGACGCTAAAATCAGCGTCCAAAACACCTTGTATTTGGTATTGGGTGCATAGCTGGCGGCTATGCCTAATTTTGTGACACCGCTCTTCAGCATGTTGGCTTTGTGCGGAGGCGAGTCCCGCCAGCCGGAAAACGCTTCCGCCAGCGTGTGATAGCCGGCCGAGACATTTTCGACTGCCACTGTCGCAGGATAGCCGCCACCGGAAAGGCGTTTGGCAAGCGGAGCCCGGACGTCATGGTCGAGCTTGTTCTGCGCGGCCATCGCCCCTGACTGGGCCTCGGCGAGTTTCATCAGGTCGGGGTCGACAGCCACAGACCCGAGGCCGTTGTTCTGGCGGTATTGCGAAATCATCGAGGCGGCGGCGGCGGCATCGAGATGGGCGCCCGGCTCAGCCATGTTGACATACATGGCCGGCGTCTCGACCGGCGCTTCGGCGGCACAGCCTGTCAGCAATAAAGTTACGAAAACCGCCGCAAATCTGCGCATCAAGACCCGACCCCAAATCAAGGGCCGTTGTTGCATACCAACCGTGGCTGAAAGGTGAATGTCGCGCGTTTTTACCGGTCGTTCCGGGATGCGCGAAGCGCAGACCGCAGGTGCGCACCGGGGAATCTCGAGATTCCGGGTTCGCACTGCGTGCGCCCCGGAATGACTGACACTTCAGGCCGCGAAAATCCGGTAGCGGCGGGGTTTCAGGCCGACGATATCGCCCGGGCGGAGTTCTTGATCGCGCGGCGCGTCGATTTCGATGGGCAGCTGGGCGTGCGCAATCATCACCTCGGCGCGCTGGACCGGGCCGAAACTGCGCACGCGGGTCACGGCTCCCTGCAAGGCGCCGCTGCCGAAGGGACTGAGCTGCACGTCATGGCGGCGGATGAACAGGGTCGAGGGCCCGCTTGCCAGCCCCCCGGCTGAAAGCGAAAGCGGCGTGCCACCGATTCTCACCTCTCCGTCCGCGACTTCGACCGGCAGTTCGATGGACTCGCCAATGAAGCCATGAACGAAGGCGCTGGCCGGATTGTCGTAAACGTCGTTCGGCGTGCCCATCTGCTCGATCCGGCCCTTGTCCATCACCACCACGCGGTTGGCGACCTCGAGCGCCTCTTCCTGGTCGTGGGTGACGAAGATCGACGTCATCTGGATCTGCTCGTGCAGTGCGCGCAGCCATTGCCGCAGCTCCTTGCGCACCTTGGCATCGAGCGCGCCGAAGGGCTCGTCGAGCAGCAGGATGCGCGGCTCGATGGCGAGCGCGCGGGCGAGCGCGATGCGCTGGCGCTGGCCGCCGGAGAGCTGGCCCGGATAGCGGTTCGCCAGCCAGTCGAGCTGCACCAGGTCCAGCAATTCCTTGACGCGCGCACGGATGGCCGCCTCGCTCTTGCGAATGGCGCGCGGCTGCACGCGCAGGCCGAAGGCGACGTTCTCGAACACCGTCATGTGCCGGAACAGCGCGTAATGCTGGAATACGAAGCCGACATGCCGCTCGGCCGCGCCGCAGGCAAGCGCGTTTTCGCCGTCAAAGGAAACCTCGCCGGAATCCGGCCAGTCGAGGCCGGCGATGATTCTGAGCAGCGTCGTCTTGCCCGAGCCGGAGGGGCCAAGCAGCGCCAGCAATTCGCCATCGGCGACGCGGATGCTGACATCGTCGAGCGCGGCGAAGGCGCCGTATTTCTTGACCAGGTTCTTGACTTCAATCGTCATGCGACACCTATCCTTCGTCGAGATGCCGTTCCAGCACGGTTTTTGCGATCAGGGTGATCAGCGCCAGCATCGCGAGCAGCGAGGCGATCGCGAACGACGCCACGAACTGATATTCGTTGTAGAGAATCTCGACCAGCAGCGGCATGGTATTGGTCTCGCCGCGGATATGGCCCGACACGACCGACACCGCGCCGAACTCGCCCATGGCGCGCGCGTTGCAGAGCAGGACGCCATAGAGCACGCCCCATTTGATGTTGGGCAGCGTGACACGGAAGAAGGTCTGCAGGCCCGGGGCGCCGAGCGAGATCGCGGCTTCCTCCTCCTGCGTTCCCTGCTCCTGCATCAGCGGGATCAACGCCCGCGCCACAAAGGGGAAGGTGACGAAGGTCGTTGCCAGCGCCAGCCCGGGCACCGCGAACAGCACCTGGACGTGATGGTCCAGCAGAAAAGGCCCGAGAAAACCGTGCGCGCCGAACAGGAGCACGAAGATCAGGCCGGAAATGACGGGGCTCACCGAGAACGGCAGGTCGATCAGCGAGATCAGGAAGGTCTTTCCGTGAAATTCGAATTTGGTGATGGCCCAGGCCGCCGTGAGACCGAACACCAGGTTGGTGCCGACCGAGATCGCGGCGACCAGCAGCGTGAGCCGGATCGCCGAAAGTGCTTCCGGGTCGGACAGCGCCGCGACATAGGCGACAATGCCCTTGGAGAAGGCGGACGCGAACACGACGATCAGCGGCAGCACGACGAACAGGGCGAGGAACGTCACCGCGATCGCGATGATGGCGATGCGGACGGCCCGCGGTTCGGTGTTGACGTCGACGCGTATGACAGGCGTGCTGATCCGCGTCTCCTGCGGGACGGGATGCTCGCGCGCCATGGTTGCCTCGATGGTCATCGATTCCGCCTCAATGCACGGGCATGCGGGTCTGCGCCCAGCGTTGCAGGCGATTGACCGCGAAAATGATCAGGAAGGCCGCGACCAGCATGACCACGGCGATCGCGGTCGCATCGGCATAGCGGAATTCGGAAAGCCGGATCACGATCAACAGCGGCGCGATCTCGGAGACATTGGGCAGATTGCCGGCGATGAAGATCACCGAGCCGTATTCACCGACGGCGCGGGCAAAAGCCAGCGCGAGCCCGGTCAGCAGCGCCGGCACCAGACTAGGCAGGATCACCCGCCTCACCGTCTGCCAGCGGTTGGCGCCGAGGCTGGTCGCGGCTTCCTCTACCTCAGGGTCGAGCTCGATCAAGACCGGTTGCACCGTTCGCACCACAAAGGGAATGCCGATGAAGACCATCGCGACGAAAATGCCGATCGGCGTGAACGCGACCTTGATACCAAGCGCCGCCAGTGGCGCGCCGAGCCAGCCCTTCTCGGCAAACAGCGCGCTCAGTGCGACGCCGGCGACCGCGGTCGGCAGCGCAAAGGGGACATCGACGATCGCATCAAGAAGACGGCGGCCCGGGAAGCGGTAGCGCACCAGCGCCCAGACCACGATGGTGCCCATCACCAGGTTGACCAGCGCGGCGAGGAAGGCGAGCCCGAACGATATCTTCAGCGCGTTCAGCGTGCGGCGGCTCGAAATGATGGCCCAGAACTGGTCGAGCGAAAGCTCCGACGTCTTGAGGAACAGGCCGGCCAGCGGAATCAGGACGATGACCGACAGCCAGGTCAGCGTCAGCCCCATGGTCAGGCCGAAGCCCGGCAGGATGCTGCGTCGTACGGCGATCGCGGTCACGAATCCCCTCCTTCGTCTTCGATCAGTTCTTGTAGATCTGGTCGAAAATGCCGCCTTCGGCGAAATGCTCCTTCTGCGCCCGGGTCCAGCCGCCGAACATGTCGTCGATGGTGAAGAGCTCGACCTTGGCAAAGGCGTTTTCATATTCCTTCGCGATCTCGGGATCGCGCGGGCGATAGGAATTGCGCGCGGCGATCTCCTGGCCTTCCTTCGTGTACCAATATTTCAGATAGGCTTCGGCGACTTCGCGCGTGCCTTTCTTGTCGACGACCTTGTCGACAACGGCGACCGGCGGCTCGGCGAGGATCGACAGCGGTGGCGAGACGATCTCGAATTTCTCCTTGCCGAATTCGCGCAGAGCGAGGAACGCCTCGTTTTCCCAGGCGATCAGTACGTCGCCGACTCCGCGCTCGACAAAGGTCACGGTCGAGCCGCGCGCGCCGGTGTCGAGCACGGGAGCGTTCTGGTAGAGATCGGCGACGAATTTCTTCGCCTTGTCGACTGAACCGAATTTTTTCTGGGCATAGCCCCAGGCCGCCAGGTAATTCCAGCGCGCGCCGCCGGAGGTTTTTGGATTCGGTGTGATCACGGCGATGCCGGGCTTGATCAGGTCGTCCCAGTCCTTGATGCCCTTGGGATTGCCCTTGCGCACCAGAAACACGATGGTGGACGTGTAGGGCGCGGCATTGAGCGGCATCCGCTTCTGCCATTCCGGCGCGATCAGGCCCTTGGCGGCAATGGCGTCGATGTCATAGGCAAGCGCGAGCGTCACAACGTCGGCCTGCAGGCCGTCGATCACCGAGCGCGCCTGCGCGCCCGAGCCGCCATGCGATTGCTTGATCTCGACGCTCTTGCCGGTCTCTTTCTGATAGGCCGCTGCAAACGCCTTGTTGAAATCGGCATAGAGCTCGCGGGTCGGGTCGTAGGAGACGTTCAGCAAGGTTAAATCGGCGGCGGTGGCACAACCGGCCCACACCATGGCTGCGGCGGCGAAAAGCAAACGACGCATCGGAAATCTCCATTGGCCTCGACGACAATCGGCAGTCGAAGATCAACGCGCCGGAACCGCGCTATCTCGATCTACACATACGCAGCGTCAGCGGCCTACGAAGATTTCCAGATATGCTAAGCAGATTTCGTTATATGGATGCCGCACTCCGATTTGTCGCGGCCGCGCCAGCGACCGGCACGCGCATCTTCACCCGGCGCGGTCCGGCTGGTGCAAGGCATACACCCGACAGACTGGAAGCCCGATGCGGCAAGAGGATGCTGCGGCAGATTAGCATTGCGATAAATCGCCGCGATCTCCTCGCGCGAGGCGCGGGCAAACGGATTGAACTTCAGCCGCGCGCCGTCTGCTTCGACGACGGCGATGGCGGCGCGAGCACCGCCCTGGAACCGCTTGCGCCCGTTGATCCAGCCCGCGAACGGTTTTAGCGCGCGCTGCAGCGGTTCGACCTTGCGCAAGTAACAGCAGGCATCGGGATTGGAGAACCAGAGATCGCGCTCGGGATCCTGCCGCGACAGCCCTTCTGCCGACGGCTTCACCGAGCGCACGTCGCGCAGCCCGAGCTTCTCGATCAGCGTGTCGCGATAGGCGAGCGTCTCCTCGAACAGCCAGCCGGTGTCGAGGAAGATCACCGGGATCGCCGGGTCGACATCCGCCATCACCTTGAGCAGCGCGGCGGACTCGGTGCCGAAGGAGGACACCAGTGCGAGCTGGTCGCGGCCGACCGTCTTGAGCGCCGCGGAGATCACCTCGTGCGGCGAAGCGTCGCGGAGCGAACGGTCGAGTTCTTCAGCCGGCGGCAAGAGGGTTTCGGCCGATTGCAGCGAAAATTCGGGAACAAGGGCATTCATAGGCCGGCACTTTCGGAATGACGTAATTGCATGCGCCGATGCAGCGCGGTGATACGGCCGTCGCCGGTCGGCTGGTAGAACACGGAGTAGCGCTGCACCGTCTGCGCAAAGGCTTCGGCATCCGCCTGCTTCTTCACTTCGAAGGCGTCGAAGCCGGCGCGCAGCATGAACACGAACTGGTCGCGCAGCACTTGGCCGGTGGCGCGCAGCTGACCGCGATAGAGATAGCGCTCGCGCAACAGACGCGCCTGGCTATAGGCCCGGCCGTCGCGGAAGGTCGGGAACACCAGCGCGACCACACCGAGCCGATCGAGGAACGGCACGAGGTCGTCCACATCGCGATTGTTGGGCCAGATCACGCCGACCTTGCCCGAACGCGCAAACAGCGCTTCGGGATTGTCCAGGAAGCGTGCGGCCGATACCAGCACCGCGCCGTCGGCCGGCAATTCTGCGCCATCGGCGACATGGACGAACTGGTCGTCCGTGATTTTTCCGCCCTTAACGAGTGGCATAGACGCGCTCCCTGAACGGTTCGACGCCAAGCCGCTTCACCGTGTCGACAAAGAGCTCGTCGGGGCGTGCGCGCAGCGCAAGATAGGCCTCGACAATGTCTTCAATGACGTCAGCAACTTCATCGAATTTCACCCCGGGTCCGATCAGGGTGCCGAGCTCGGCCTTCTCGTCGGCGCGGCCGCCGATGGTGATCTGATAGACCTCCTCGCCATTCTTCTCGACGCCGAGGATGCCGATATGGCCAACATGGTGATGGCCGCAGGCATTGATGCAGCCGGAGATATTGATGTGCAGCCGGCCGATCAGGTTGGCGGTGTCGTGGTTGGCGAAGCGGCGCGTCAGTTCCTGCGCGATCGGGATCGAGCGCGCATTCGCCAGCGAGCAGTAATCGAGCCCGGGGCAGGCGATGATATCCGAGATCAGATTGACGTTGGGCGTGGCGAGCCCGAGCTTGTCGAGGGCCTTCCACAGCTCGGGCAGATCGCGCCGCGCCACATGCGGCAGCGCCAGGTTCTGCTCGTGGCCGACCCGGATTTCGCCGAAGGAATAATTGTCGGCGAGATCGGCGAGCGCATCCATCTGGTCGGCGGTGGCGTCGCCCGGAGGCCCGCCGACCGGCTTCAGCGAAATGGTGACGATGGCATAGCCTTGCGCCTTGTGCGGGAACACCGAATTGGTTCGCCACGCCTCGAATTTCGGGTCCTGTGCGGCTTTCCGCAGCTCGTCGGGCATATGCGGCAGCTTCTCGTAGGCCGGGTAATAGAAGCGGGAACGGATGTCCTCGACGACTTCCTCGTCGAGTTTCAGCGCGCCATCGCGCATCTGCTGCCATTCTTCCTCGACCTCGGCTGCGAATTTCTCGACACCGAGTTCGTGCACCAGGATCTTGATGCGCGCCTTGTAGATGTTGTCGCGGCGGCCGTACTGGTTGTAGACGCGCATGATCGCTTCGACATAGCTCAGCAAGTCGCGGCCGTGAACGAACGTCTTGATGGTCTTGCCGATGAAGGGCGTGCGGCCGAGGCCGCCGCCGACCAGCACCTCAAAACCGGTTTCGCCGGCCTCGTTCTTGTGCAAGCGGAGCCCGATGTCGTGAACCTTGATCGCGGCGCGGTCGTGCGCGGACGCGGTGATCGCGAATTTGAATTTGCGCGGCAGGAACGAGAATTCCGGATGCAGCGTGGTGTATTGCCTCAGGATTTCCGCCCAGATGCGGGGGTCCTCGATCTCGCCCGGCGCGACGCCGGCCCACTGATCCGAGGTGACGTTGCGGGTGTTGTTGCCGGAGGTCTGCATCGCGTGGATGCCGACCTCGGCAAGATCCGCGAGCGCGTCGGGCAGCTCGGCGAGCTTGATCCAGTTGAACTGGATGTTCTGTCGTGTGGTGAAATGGCCGTAGCCGCGGTCGTAGCGGCGCGCGACATGGGCGAGCCGGCGCAGCTGCTTCGACGACAGCGTGCCATAGGGAATCGCGACGCGGAACATGTAGGCATGCAGCTGCAGATAGACGCCGTTCTGCAGCCGCAGCATCTTGAACTCGTCCTCGGTGAGCTCGCCGGAAAGGCGGCGCTTCACCTGGTCGCGAAACTCCGCGACGCGCTCATTGACCAGCGTGCGGTCGATCTCGTCATAGGCGTACATGAGAAACTCTTACACTTGCACCGGCAGGCCGATGGTGACGCCGGAACGGCGGATCTGCTCGCGCAGATTGCCCGGCTCGATCTTGCCGCCGTCACCGATCTCGACCGGCGCGATATAGGGACCGATCGCGCCGAGATCGTCGGCCACCGATTCGGCAAGCAGCTGGCGCGCCTCGTCGGCGGCGCGGACGATGGCGGCGTTGGACAGGTCCGTGCTCCAGTCCTTGGCGGCGGTGCGATAGATGACAGCGCCGTCCCAGGTGCGATTGGCGGTAACCACGGACGGTCCGGTGATCTTGATCTTCTGCTGCAATGGGGAGGTCATTCGGCTGCTTCCAACAGGTCTGAGATAAGGGAGTTGAGATGTTCGGCCCGCCAGGGCGCGGAATGCGCCACGACGTCGCCGATGATGAGGATGGCCGGACCGCCGTCGACCCGGGCGACGAGGTCAGGCAGTTGCTCGAGCGTGCCGACTGCGGCTTTCGCGTCAGGTCGCGTCACCCGCGCGAATACGCCAACAGGCGTCAGCGCCGAGCGGCCGGCGGCGAGCAAGCCTTCGCGCACCGCCGGCGCGGCAGTCATGCCCATGTAGACGACGGCAGTCATCTTCGTATCGGTCAGCGCCGACCAGTCGACCAGCTCGGCGTCGTCGGTCTTGTGGGCGGTGAGAAAGGTGATGCGCAGCGCCTCGCGGCGGTAGGTCAGCGGCACCTCGAATTGCGCGGCGGCGCCGACGGCCGCGGTGATGCCGGGCACGATGGAATAAGCGACACCCGCCTGGCGCAGCGCTTCGACTTCCTCGCCGCCGCGGCCGAACACGAAGGCGTCGCCGCCTTTCAGCCGCACCACGCGCTGGCCGAGTTTCACTGCTGCGATCATCAGCTGATTGATGGCTTCCTGGCCGATGCCGGGCTTGCCGACGCGGCGGCCGACCGGCACGCGCGAGGCATCGCGGCGGATACGGTCGAGGATTTCAGGTGACACCAACTCGTCGTAGAACACGACGTCGGCATCCTGCAGTGCGCGCAGCGCCTTGATGGTGAGCAGATCGGGATCGCCCGGGCCCGAACCAACCAGCGTGACATGGCCTTTGGCTTTGCCTGAAACTTCGGCACCGGCAAAAGCAGAGGGATCAGCGATGTTCTTCAGCGCGGCCTCGGCATCATCCTTGTGCCCGGAAAGGATCAGCGCGCCGATCGGGCCGTCGATCACGCGCTCCCAGAAGCGGCGGCGCAGCGGCATTTCGGGAATGCGGGCATGGATGGATTTGCGGAACCGGCCGATGAATTTGGCGAGATCGCCGATCCGCGACGGCAGCACGGCCTCGATCTTCTCGCGGACGCGACGCGCCACCACCGGCGAAGTGCCGCCGGTGCCGATCGCGACCACGACATCGCCGCGATCGACGATGGCGGGAAAGATGAAGGTGGAATGCGCGAGGTCGTCCATCACATTGACGGGAAGGCCAACCGATTTCGCGCGCAGCGCCATCGCGACGCCAATTTCGCCGGCGCCTGCGCTGAAAACCGCGACCACGCCGGTAAGATCTGCTGTCAGCGGATCGTCCTTTGCGAATTCGATCCGCGCAAGCTGCGCCGGTTCAAGGCCATGCGCATCGTGCTCATCCGAGGGCGCGTACCAACGGATGCGCGCGCCCGCTGCCACCAGCACGCGCAGCTTGGCGCGGGCCAGCTCACCGGTGCCGATCAGAACGACCGGGCCGGTTTGCAGATCGAGGAATACCGGCAGATAGCGCATCTGGAACTCGCTTGCCCGATTTCGGGTCCGCTAGAATTATCTTCTCTATCTTCAGCATTCAATGGTCACAAAGAGAAATTTTTTCTTCTATTGTCTCATCGCACCATGGAATTTTTACCTCCAGACGACGAGCGCCGAGGATGCATCTTCTCGACGACGAAGCCATGAACGTCGCATCGGTCTGACGCCTATCGGGCAAGCATCTTCCATGCCGAAAAAACCTCAACGAACTGCCCTCGCCGGATCGCCGCGAAGCAACCCAACGGGCGGCTCAACACTGATTTTCAATGCGATCATCGAACGCGCGAGCCGCGCTTTTGTTGTCGCTTCGATAGGCAATTCGATGAGGCCATTGGGACTTCCTATGGCCCCTTCTTTGGCGCTAAAAGGAGTCAAAGAACGCCGCCCGCAGGCGGCTTTCTTTGTTATTTGCCCCCTGAAAAGTCAGCAAAATTCCCGCGCGAGAAGAAGCCCATCATGAAGCGTGTCACAGCCCACGGATTGCAGATCGCCCCGCTCCTCCACGATTTCATCGCCAGGGAGGCGGCGCCCAAGACGGGAATCGAGCCCGATGCTTTCTGGGCGGGGCTGGCCGCCATCATCCGCGATCTCGGGCCGAAGATTCGCGAACTCCTGAAAGTGCGCGACACCCTGCAGGACAAGATCGACGGCTGGCACCGCGCCAACAAGGGCAAGGCCTTCGACATCAACGCCTATACCGCCTTCCTCAAGGAGATCGGCTATCTCCTGCCCGAGCCCGCCACCAGGAAGGTCGAGACCGCCAATGTCGACGAGGAAATCGGCAAGATCTGCGGGCCGCAGCTCGTGGTGCCCCTCACCAATGCGCGCTATGCGCTGAACGCGGCGAATGCGCGCTGGGGTTCGCTCTATGACGCCTTCTACGGTACCGATGCGATCCCGCATGACCCGAGCGAGAGCGGAAAAGGCTACAACAAGGCGCGCGGCGACAAGGTGATCGCCAAGGCCAAGACCTTCCTCGACGCGGCCGTTCCGCTCGCGACCGCAAGCCACACCGACGTCACCTCGTACAGCGTTATTGCGGGGCAGCTCTCCGCCAAGCTGAAGAGCGGCAACGCCACCGGCCTGAAATCAGCGGCTCAATTCGCGGGCTATCAGGGCAGCGCCGATGCGCCGAGCACGATCCTGCTGGTCAACAACGGCCTGCATATCGAGGTCAAGATCGATCACAAGCATCCGATCGGCAAGGACGACTCCGCCGGCGTCGCCGACATGATGATGGAATCCGCGGTCTCGACCATCCTCGACATGGAAGACAGCGTTGCCGCTGTCGATGCCGAGGACAAGGTGCTGATCTATCGCAATACGCTCGGCCTGATGAACGGCACGCTTTCCGCCGATTTCGAGAAGGGCGGCAAGACGCTGACCCGCGCCCTCAACCCCGACCGCGTCTACAAGACGCCGGACGGCAAGGAACTGAAGCTGCATGGCCGCAGCCTGTTGCTGATGCGCAATGTCGGCCATCACATGTTCACCGACGCCGTGCTCGACGAAAAGGGCGAGGAGGTGCCGGAAGGCATTCTCGATGCGGCAGTCGCGGGATTGCTCGCGATCCATGACCTCAAGGGCAATTCCAAGGTCAAGAACAGCCGCACCGGCTCGGTCTATATCGTCAAGCCGAAGATGCACGGCCCCGACGAGGTCGCGCTGACCTGCGAGATCTTCGCGCGCGTCGAGAAGATGCTGTCGCTCCCTTCAGACACCATGAAGGTCGGCATCATGGACGAGGAGCGCCGCACCACGGTCAATCTCAAGGCCTGCATCCAGAATGCGTCGAAGCGCATCATGTTCATCAATACCGGGTTCCTCGACCGCACCGGCGACGAGATCCACACCTCGATGGAAGCGGGTCCGATGATCCGCAAGAACGACATGAAGGCGCAACCCTGGATCAAGGCCTATGAGGACTGGAACGTCGATGTCGGCCTGATCGACGGCCTGCCCGGCCACGCCCAGATCGGCAAGGGCATGTGGGCCGCGCCCGACAAGATGGCGGACATGCTGGTCCAAAAACTCGGCCATCCGCAGGCCGGCGCCACCACCGCCTGGGTGCCCTCGCCGACCGCAGCGACGCTGCATGCGCTGCATTATCACCAGGTCAATGTGCTGGCGCGGCAGGAAGAGCTCGCCAAAGGCGGCCCGCGCGCAAAACTCTCCGATATCCTGACCATCCCGGTGTCGAAGTCGAACTGGGCGCCGGATGACGTGAAGCAGGAGATCGACAACAATTGCCAGGGCATCCTGGGCTATGTCGTGCGCTGGATCGACCAGGGCGTCGGCTGCTCCAAGGTGCCCGACATCCACGACGTCGGCCTGATGGAAGATCGCGCCACCTTGCGCATCTCCAGCCAGCATCTGGCGAACTGGCTGCACCAGGGCGTCATCACCAAGGATCAGGTCATGGAGTCGCTGAAGCGCATGGCTGTCGTGGTCGACAAACAGAACGCCGGCGATGCCCTCTACAAGCCGATGGCGCCCTCGTTCGACGGCGTCGCCTTCCAGGCGGCCTGCGATCTCGTGTTCAAGGGCCGCGAGCAGCCGAACGGCTATACCGAATACATCCTCACCGCGCGGCGCCGCGAGGCAAAGGCGGCGGCGAACTAAGGTCGCACCCGCGGGGCCAGATCAAGCCGCGCGGATGGTGCCGAGGAATTTCTCGACCTCCTGCTTCAGCGAGCCGCCCTCCTGCGACAGCGAGCGGGCGAAGGCGTGAACCTGCTCGGCTTCGGCCTTGGTGTTGGCCGCGCCGCGGCTGACGTCGGACAGGCTGTTGCCGACCTCGACCGTATCGCGCGCAGCTTGCTGGACGTTTTTCGCGATTTCCTGGGTGGAGGCGCCCTGCTGCTCGACGGCGCTGGCAATCGCAGTGGAGATTCCGGAAATCTGCCCGATGGTGGCGCTGATCTTCTTGATCGCCGACACCGAGTGCTCGGTCGCCGACTGCATCTGCGTGATCTGCGTGCCGATCTCCTCCGTCGCCTTGGCGGTCTGCGCCGCCAGCGCCTTGACCTCGGAGGCGACGACCGCAAAGCCGCGGCCGGCTTCACCGGCGCGCGCGGCCTCGATGGTCGCATTCAGCGCCAGCAGATTGGTTTGGGCCGCGACCGCCGCGATCATCTTCACGACTTCGCCGATGCGTCCGGCGGATTGCGAAAGCTCGGCGATCCGCTCATTGGTCTGTTCGGCCTGGCGTACCGCTTCCTGCGTGACGCTTTCGGATTGCTGAACCTGCCGTCCAATCTCCCCCACCGAAGCCGCCATCTCTTCCGAGGCGGCCGCGACCGTCTGCACGTTCGACGACGAACGGTCGGACGCGGACGCAGCCTGGGTGGTGAGTTCATGGTTCTTGTTCGCCGTCGCGGTCAGGCCGCCGGCCGCGTGCTCGATCTCGGACGAAGCCGATGACACCGCCTCGATGATGCGTCCGACCGCCTGCTCGAAGGAATCCGCAACCTGCGCCATCGCCGCTTTGCGATCCTGCTCGGCCTTGAGCTTGTTGCCGGCCTGGGCCTGCTCCATCGCCTGCACGCGCAGCGCGTTCTCGCGGAACACCTGCACGGCCCTTGCCATGGCGCCAACCTCGTCCTCGCGGTGCAGCGACGGGATCTCGATGTCGAGCGTGCCGCCTGCGAGTTTTGCCATCACGCCGGTCATGCCGGTCATCGGCCGGATTACGCCAAGCCCCATGGCGACGAGGCCCGCACCGATGATGAGGAACACCACGCCGGAGATCACCCACAGAATGAGGGTGAAGGTTGCGACCCGCTGCGTCGCGCCGGCCTCAAAGGCGGCGTTGTCGTCGTTGGTTTTCTTGACGATGTCGTCAATGACGGCGCGGTGCGCCTGGTAGGTCTTGGTGATCTCGGCATAGGCCTTCGCCGCGGCGTCGCGGTCGCCCTTGGCGAGCGCCGGCAGGAAGGTCTGCTCGACCGCGGTCCAGAACCGCTGCACCTCGCGATGCGAATCCTGGATCAGCTTGTTCTTCAGCACCGGATCAAGGTCGGACTTCGACCAGAACTCGCGGCGCTCGTCATATTCCTTCTTGAGCTGGGTGAGGCGGCTGCGATGCGCGTCGATCTCGCTCGGATTGTTCAGCGCCAGCGTCGCCTCGAGATAGGATTCGATGACATATTCCGGCGGCGGCAGGATGTCGGCGACGAGGTCGTTGCCGAGCTTGATCTGGTTGTAGAGCGGGCCGCCGACCTTGACGTCGCTGAGCGCGTAAAGGCCGGTGAAGACCACGGCGGCGAGACCCGCTGCGGTGACGAGGCCAAACAGCGCCATCGCGCGCGCGATTGTTAACCGAATCCCCATGCGATCCCTCCGATCGACTGCATATCGGGCGCAAGCCCGAAGGTCCCGACCGGCCAGGGTTTCCCCGCCGCCTGCTCTGCCTTCCGGTTTCGCCACGCTAAGGGCGACAGAATGCACGCAACATACTGTGGGATGGTTAATTCGGAGGCAGTATGAATACCTCCCGCGTCAAAACACCGCGATGTATCTGAGCAGCGAGAGCACGCCGATGACGATGACGATGATGCGGCAGATCTGCTTGGCGCGGCCGTCGATCGGCAGCATGTTGATGAGATAGAGGACGAGAATGACGACCAGGAAGGTGATGAGCGCACTGATCAGCAGAGACATTTGAAACCCCCGGGGATGGCCGCGTTAGTCTTTCCTTAACCTGCGACAATCCGTTAACGCCTGATTGTATGGACGGTTCCACCCAGGGAACAGTGCAGAAAAGCTGAACTTTTTCAGTGAGGTCCGTAGTTCTACCCAAGGGAACTGCATAAGTTTTTACTATTTTTGGGCCAAATGGCGCTCGTAAATTTGGGGGCCATTATGCTTAATCGCTTGACCGTTTCCGCGCTGCTCAAGGCTGTAATTGTGATCACCGCGGTGCTGACCATCGCCCAGTTCTCGGTGGGTGCATGGGAATCCTGGGGGCACTTGCAATCGGCGAGCCGGATTTCGATGATATCGGAAGCCTCGGCGAACCTGTTCAAGGCGATGCATAACCTGCGCACCGACCGCTCGACCACCAACCGGCTGCTCAACTCCGACCAGCCGATGGACAGCGACATCGAGAAGTATCTGCGCGCGCTGCGCGATGCGGAAATGCCGGCGATGGGCAGCGCGCTGGCGCAGCTGTCGTCGATGGACTTCACACAGCAGAAGACGCTGGTGCCGGAATTCGACCGTCTCCACAAGACCCTCGTCGCCGAGCAGAAGGAGTTCTGGGACGAGGTCGCCAAGCCGAAGGCCTCGCGCCGCGCGGCGCTGCCGAAGGAATATATGGAGACGACCCAGGGGCTGCTCGACAATCTCGACAAGCTGTCCGGCGTGCTTGCCGCCGACGTCAACCACCAGGACGCCACCATCGACCAGTTGCTGCAGATCAAGCAGATCGGCTGGCTGCTGCGCAACACCGCGGGCGAGGCCTCGCTGCTCGTGTCGACCGGGCTTGCCGCCGGCAAGATCACCCCGGAAGTCCGGCAGAACTACATCAAGTTCCTGGGCGGCACCGATGCGGCGTGGAACGCGCTGCAACTCGCGGCTTCAGGCATGGAATTGCCGCCGGCGCTGTCGGCTGCGATCGCCGCGACCAAGACTGCCTATTTCGAGCCGTCCTATCTGCAGCTGCGCGAGCGGCTCCTGAACGCGCTCTCCAACGGCGAGAAGGCAGAATTGACCGCAAACCAGTGGAGCCCGATCACGGTCGGCCGCCTGGCCGCCGCCGTCGGCGTCGCCGAAGCCGCGCTGGAAGCCGCGAAGCTGCGCGCCTCCGAGTTGCACTCTTCCGCTCTGCGCGCGCTGACCGTGCAGCTGGTCCTGCTGTTTGCGGCCGTTGGGCTTGCGGCCGGCGCGATGACCGCGGTCACCCGCCGCGTCATCCGCCCGCTGCTCAGGATGCGGGACGCCATGCTGAAGGTCGCCGCCGGCGATCTCTCGGTCGAGACCGGCTATGCCGCCCGGCAGGACGAGATCGGCGGGCTGGCCACCGCGCTGGAAACGTTCAAGCAGCAGGCCGCCGACAAGCGCAAGATCGAGGAGCAGGAGCGCGAACGCAATGCCGGCGCTGCCGCGCGCCAGCGCGCGGTCGACGCCTATGTCGCCGAGTTTGAAGGCACCATGCGCCAGACGCTGCAGCAGCTTGGCGATGCGTCGGGTGAAATGCGCAAGACCTCCACCGGCCTCTCGACCGTGTCGCGCCAGACCAACTCCCGCGTCGAAGTCGCGCAAAAGGCTTCGAGCGAAGCGTCCATGAGCGTTGAAAGCGTCGCCTCCGCCGCCGAGGAGCTCAGCGCCTCGATCAACGACATCAGCCAGCAGGCCGCGCATGCCGCGGGCATTGCCAGCCGCGCGGTCGACCAGGCGCGCGAGACCGACGGCACCGTGCAGGGTCTCGCCAAATCGGCCGGCCGGATCGGCGAAGTGGTCGGGTTGATCAACACCATCGCCGCGCAGACCAACCTGCTCGCGCTGAACGCTACCATCGAGGCCGCACGCGCCGGCGAAGCGGGCCGCGGCTTTGCCGTCGTCGCCTCGGAAGTCAAATCGCTGGCGAGCCAGACCGCGAAGGCGACCGACGAAATCTCCGAGCAGATCGCCGACATCCAGAAGGTCGCGGGCGAAGCCATCGACGCCATCAAGGGCATCGGCTCGATCATCGGCGAGGTCAACGAGGTCGCGACCGCGATCGCCGCGGCCGTCCAGGAACAGGGCGCGGCGACCCAGGAGATCACGCGATCGACGCAATATGCGGCCCAGGGCACCAAGAACGTCTCGGAAAACATCACCGGCGTCAAAACCGACGCGGATGCAGCGGCCGCCGCCGCCGAGAACGTCAAGGGGGCTTCCGAGACGCTGGAGACCCAGAGCCAGAATCTCGGCCATCAGGTCACGGATTTCCTCGGCAAGATCCGCGCAGCGTAAGCTCGCACAGCTTCAGACAACAAAGGCCGCCGGCATCGACCGGCGGCCTTTTTGTTTGCGCAGACGGCGGTGGGTTATTCCCTCGCGACGATCGGCGCGCGTTGGAAGCGCGTCCGCATCGACTCCGGTACCGGCGTGAAATTCAGATCGGCATGCTTGCCGGAGCCGGGATTGGCGATCACGAGCCCGTCGGCACCAGCGACGATGTCGCCCTTGCGCAGGGTCGGATCCTTGTCGATCGAGACCGGCGCGAGCCCGGCCTGGTCCTTGCCGGTGCAGGTGCAGCCCGCGACGGTTTCGCTGCGGTATTTGAACGCATTCGGGAGTTGCGAGTAGGGCTTGCCGTTGGACGTCGCGGCGTGGTCGATGTCGTTGCCATACACGATCTCGGTCTGGCTCGCCGGACAGAAGCTGTTGCAGGAGGCCGCCTTGCTCTGGGCGTTGGGTCCCGCGATCGGGAAATAGCGCCCGTCGCAAGTGCGCACGCACCAAGCCTGGCCGCCGCCGTAAGCTGTGCGCGGCCGCGGCGCCTCCATCGGCTGCGTGCCATCATCGCCAAACGGCAGTATCATCTGCGGGCGGGGCGCCGGCGGCCGTGCGCCGAAACCACCGAACAAGTTGGAGAAGAAATCTCCGGCTTGCGCCGGATATGACAGGCCGGCAACGCCAAGAAGGAGCGCTGCACCTGCCGCTATTTGCCATCGCCTGCGCATGACGACCTCCGCAATTTCTCGCCTCAGTTAACGCCCGAGGCCGAAATGTTCATGGCCTGCCGGCGCGACGGCAGCGTCGTCACGACCGGACGCGGCTGCACGGAGCCACGCGCCTGCAGAGGTGCGTTCTTCGGCAGCACCACAACCCTGGTGCCGACGTCGACGCGGCTAAAGAGATCACTGACGTCTTCATTGGTCAGGCGAATGCAGCCGGACGAGACGAATTTTCCGATCGTGGTGGGATCGTTGGTGCCGTGGATGCGATATTCGCTGGAGCCGAGATACATGGCGCGCGCGCCGAGCGGGTTGCCCGGGCCGCCGGCGACGAAACGCGGCAGATAGGGCTGGCGCGCAATCATCTCGGACGGCGGAAACCAATCCGGCCATTCCGCCTTGCGGCTGATGGTCTGGACGCCCGCCCAGGTGAAGCCCTGGCGTCCAACGCCGACGCCGTAGCGCATGGCGCGGCCGCCGCCGAGCACGAAGTAGAGATAGGTGTTGCCGGTATCGATGACGATGGTGCCGGGTGCCTCGCGGCTGTCGAAATTGACGACCTGGCGGCGCAGCCGATCCGGCAGCAGGCTGTCTTCGTCGGCCGCTGCGGCGTCGCCGCTGACATAGCCTTGCGGGAAGGCGCTTGGCTCTTGCGGTGCGTAGCCGAGCGACTGCGCGTTTGCGGCGGCGAAGATCGACGAACCGAGTAACAGGGCGCCTGCGAAGGCAAGCCTATTGATCCCGCGCGACCGAAACGGGCGAGTGGACGAAGAAATCTGTGTCATGTGTGCTGCCCCATCGAGTGTGCATCACGCGGATGCGCTGGTAGGTCAAACGCGGTGCAGCCTCTGCAGTTCCATCGCCCGGCGTGGCGCACACGCATCTGTCAAGTTCAACGCATCTCACGTTTCCGCGATGGAACCTTTGCCAACGCCTGCGAATTAGCGCGGCAGTCGTTCGGTGCGGAAGGCGCGGCTTCGCGACCACATTTTGCCCTTGCAGGGGAGCCTGATCGTGCGTGTCCTTCCGAGTGAGCGTCTGCTTCCCAGTGGTAACGGAGGTGCAAGCACGCCGCTGCCCGACAGCTCTGGCGAACAGCCTCCGGTGATCCGCCGCGCCGAGGTCGTGGCTTTTGCGCTGGTGGCGCTGCTCGTGATCTGCGTCGTCGCCGTCCTCTATCTCGCGAAAGCCTTCTTTCTCCCCGTGGTGATGGCCTTCGTGGTCGGCACCATGCTGTCGCCGGCGGCGAGCTTTCTCGAGCGCCGTCGGGTCCCCCGCGCGGTCGGCGCAGTCCTGATCGTGGTCACGGTCACCGCAGCCGCGACCTTCATGGTCGGGCTGATCTCCTCACCGCTGATGGAATGGAGCACGCGGCTGCCGGAGCTGGGCGCGCGGTTGAAGGACAAGATGCATATATTCGACCGCCCGATCGCGCTCTGGCAGGAGCTGCAGGCCATGGTGGGCGCTCCAGACACACTTGCCAACCTTCAGATGCCGAAATTCGACTGGGTGCAGCCGACCGTCGAGTTCCTGTCGCCGACCTTCACAGAGTTCCTGCTGTTCTTCGCAACGCTGATCCTGTTCATCGCGAGCTGGCGCGACCTGCGCCGCACCCTGATCCTGACTTTTGGCGGTCACGATGCGCGCTTGCGGACGCTGAGGATTATCAACGAGATCGAGGTGCATCTCGGCAACTATCTGCTCACGGTCACCCTGATCAATTGCGGCGTCGGGGCCGCGACGGGGATCGCGTGCGCGATCGCGCATATGCCCAATCCGGCCGGCCTCGGCGCGCTTGCCGCGACGCTGAACTTCATCCCGATCATCGGGCCGGTGGCGATGTTCGCTATCCTGGTCGGGGTGGGCATCATCGCGCTGCCGACGCTGAGCGCCGGGCTCATCGCGCCCCTTGCCTTCATTGCCATCGCCTTCATGGAAGGCCATTTCATCACCCCGACCATCATCGGCCGCAGGCTGGCGCTCAACGCGCTAGCGGTCTTCCTGGCGCTCGCGTTCTGGACCTGGCTGTGGGGGCCGATGGGGGCGTTCCTGTCCTCGCCACTGCTGATCGTCGGCCTCATCCTGAAAGAGCATTTGATGCCGGTCAATTCGCCGCAGTTGCCGCCGGATTAGCCTCGCTCCGGCATGGAACCTTCCGCATTGGCGGGGCGTTTTCACGCTGAAGATCGCAGCGTTTGGGAGCTTTAGATGTCGATGAGCAATGGCGAAACCGCAATGCGAGACTTGGCCGACGAGGCCACCTATCAACGCCTTGAGAAGGATGTAACTGCCGTGAAAAACGATATCGCAGCCTTGACCGACCAGATCACCGACGCCATCAACAGCTTTGCCGGCACGGCCAGGAAGCAGGCGCGCCGCGGCTACAAGCAGGCGCGCGCCAATGCCGAGTCCGCGCTGGACGAAGCCTCCGAGCGCGGCGGCGCCATGCTCGACGCGGCGCAGGACGCGGCCTCTACCCTCGAGGAGACGCTGGAAGACGTCATCACCCAGCGCCCGCTGGCGACCGTTGGCTTGGCGCTCGGCCTCGGCTTTCTGATCGGCGTGACTTGGCGCAGGTAACCCTGGTCACGGCTGGAGCAAGACGGAGGGCAGCGATGGTCTCCCCGAAATCCAACAGGAATTTCCTGAGCGCGTGGCGGCGATGGTGGGCGGCGGTCGCCTTCGTCGAAGCGCTCTACAGAGCGAGGCGGGGTGATGTTCCAGCGCTATATCGATGACTTCAAGGCTTCCACCGGCACGGCGCTGCGCCAGACCTCGCTCGCAGGGATGGCGGCGATATGCCTGTTCATCACCACAGCGTTCCTTGTCGCTGCCGCCTTCATCGCCGTGCTGAACCGCTACGGGCCGGTCGAGGCGTGTCTGACCGCCGCCGGACTGTTCTTCATCGTCACCCTGATCGCCGCCGGCGTTTATATGGTGCGCAAGCGGCAGATCGAGGCACGCGCCGCAGCGCGGGCCAAGGCCGCGGCGCATTCGCTGCTGGCCGATCCCGCGCTGCTGGCCACCGGTATCCAGATCGCGAGCATGATCGGGGTAAAGCGGCTGCTGCCGATCCTTGCGATCGGCGGACTGGCGCTGGGATTGATGGCAAGCCGTGGACAGGCAGCCGACCAGACGCCGGCCGAATAAATCAAATCTGCCGCGATTTCAGGTGACGCAGCGACCGGGCTCCAGCCGCTTGGCGATTTCCGTGAGCACGCTGACCACGGGCTCGCAGGCTACCGTCGCCTTGCGTTCGCCCTTCAGCTGCGACGGCGCCGGCACCAAGCTGCGCGCTTCGTGGTTGAGCGGGATTCGCACCAGGATCGAGGTGTCGGGGAGCCGGTCGACATGGAAGGCAACGGTCTGGGTCGGGGCCACGGGTTCCGCGACAATCGGCGCGCGGTCGGCTTTGGCGACACGGTTGACGCCCTGATCCGGCGTCCCGGTCGTGCGCATGCCGACGGTCAGATCCTCGCCGGACGCAAATTGCGCCGCACCAAGCGACGCTACGATGGCAGCGGCGCCGAGCATTCCCTTGAGCATGTTTGACATGGCTGGTCCCTCGCCCCATGGCGATCGGTGACTAACGTTAGTCGCACCAGCAAGGTTCTTGGACGGGCCGATCACATAACCGTGTCTGAAATAATTTTAACCCGCCGGGAACGACTTCATGCGCCGCGAGTCATCTCTGCAGCCGGTTATTCCCCCCTGCCCCATTGACCGGCGATGTAGGGCGCGGCTGTGGTGATGCCAGCCGCGCCCTGCTTTTTTCCGCGGAAATTCAGGAAAAGTTCCCTTACCGCCCCACCATCCGCCCCACCTTTGAAAGCCTGATCAGCGCGCCGTTCCCTGCTTGAGGCGTCTGAAATTTTCGTGATGCAAGGCGCCTTCCCCATCCCGCAAGCCCGTGGTTCGGAAAACACCGATACCGGGGGCGATGGTTCCGACATCCCCCAGGGACCCCGTCGATGAGGCTGTCAGGACACCAGTGCGGCGCCCTTGATCGCTACGGCGTAACCTTGCTCGAAAAGCCCGTGAGTTGTGGCCGAAGCCGGGTCAATCCACGAACTCTGACCCGAAGCTACAAGCTCAGCCCCCTGTTCCTTCCCAACGTCCACTCGATGCCACCATCGTCACGCTGAAGGCCACTGATGTTCCGGCCGATGTGCTTCTCGAGGAGAGGTTGCCAAGGCACGAGCTGAAAGCCGAGCCCGTTGTCGATCATGGCGAAGCGTCCGCTGACGAGGCTGGCGACGCCGGCGAGCCGGCCACTGACATACTCGCCAGCGTTTGCTGGCATGTAGTTTAGTCCGCGCTCTCTCGCCATCTGATGGCCGACACGCTCAACCTCCCGTCGTTCGAGTGTCGCCACGGTGTCGACAGGCACGCGAACGTTGCCATCCTTAGCGGTCGCAAGGCCCATCTCCACAAGTCGCCGAGCGCGACGGCTGATAGCTCTGTTGGCTTCTCTGCCAAAACCGCTGTCCCTGATTTCCGAGCGGTCCTCGGCAATAATCTGTCGGTCGAGCCAAGTCGCACCATCGCTGGCAATCTGCCGGTCGAGGCCGATGGCCGAGAGCGTCCGGATTCTCAGCCCGTCGCCGCCCTGGCTGAGGTCGTAAGCCTGCCCGCGCTCAACGATGTCCTTCGGGACCTTCCAATGATCGGCATCAATCCGCTCGACTTGACCGGCCCGGCGCATTGCCTCCAAGCGTCGGACATGGGAACGCACGAAAGCTTCGGGGTCCTTGCCCTGCCGCTCAAAGCTGTCACGGACGCGCTCCAGGTGCCGGCTCGGCCGGTAGATGCCGTTGTCCTCCCCAACATTGCTGGCGATGTTGCGGTCGGCAGGTCTTGGACCGGAGACAACGGGGGCGGCTTCGACGATCATGTCCCGCCTGACCTCCTCGATCCGGCTCGAGTCCTTGAACTCCATGTGATGGACCCGGCCGTCGATGCTGTCGACGACCAGGTAGACGCGCTCGCCCATCTCGTCTCCGGCTAGGCCCTTGGCCAGGACCCGGCCGACGATCTTCTCGCCTAGGCCTTCGCCGTGAAGGGCGAATTGGCCGACACCACGCTCCTCGGCGAGACCATTCCTGGTGAGCGCCCGATGGATCGAGTTGATGGCATCATTGCGGTGGTCCAGATCCTTCAGGACTAGCTCCGCGCGGTCGGAAAGGGACCATCGTCCCGGCTCAAGCTCGGTTGCTATTCCATAGCGCTCCAGGTGCCGCACCCGGCCGATCATGAGATTGCGGTTCTCCCGGACGAGGAAAGTCGCGCCCTCCCCGGGTCGCAGGTCGATCACCCCCTGCTCCCGCTGCTCGCTCAAGAGCATCCTGTCGAGCCGGGTCACCCGCTCGGCCTCGACCTCGTTCTGCAACTTTGTCTGAAGCTCGATCTCGCTCTGGTGACCCAATTCCCGGGTCACCAGCTCGCTCGCCCGGTGGCGGACGCCATGGGCGATATAGTCGCCCGCGATATTGAGGATGCGGCCGTCATCGAGCACACCGCGGACGATGATATGGGTGTGAGGATGGCCGGTGTTGTGATGGTCGACCGCGATCCAGTCGAGGCGGGTATTAAGATCCAATTCCATCTGGCGCATGAGGTCACGGGTGAAGCCGCGAAGGTCGCCCATCTCGGTTGCATCCTCAGGCGCGATGATGAACCGAAACTGATGGCGATCGTCCCGCCCCCGCTCCACAAAGGCCTTGCCGTCGGCCTCGTTCTCGAACGCCGAATAGGACTTGCCCCGATCGCCGTCACGCGTAACACCATCCCGTTCAAGGTAACGCAGATGGGCATCGACGGCCCTGCTCATCGTCGCGCGCACCTTCGGCCCCCGTGCGCCACGGCGCTGCGGATTGAGCCGGACCACCCTTGCTTTGACCACCACCCGCCGCGCCCGGAAGCGGCCTGCGGAATCTCTCCGCCAGCCACCCTCCCCGCCCTGCCGAGCAAACGAAGCAACGACCTTCGCGCCCCGGCCGCGCGCGTTGAAGCGGCCCGTCCTTCCTCCTTCCCGGCCGCTGCCCGATCGCGCTCCCGAGCCTATCCGCCCAGGATCGCCGCCCGCCTTGCGGACCGCGATCTGGACTTGCTTGAGGAACGGCTGCGTCCGCGGATTGATACGCGCTCCACTGTTTCGGGACCGGCCAGGTCTGACCCTAAAATTTTCGCTCTCATCACGTGCCATGACGCGACGATCGGCCTCGGAAAAAGCCGACACAAGAGCTCGTGAGCACCGACCGCATCAAATCGCAGTAGAGCGCATGATAGCGAACAGACAACGGTGCTCCTCTTCGACGCGCATTGCGAGCGCCATCGCTCAAAAGATTGAAGTCCATCGGGAAAGATCGGAGGGCGGCACCTGCATACGTTGCACCACGCCATTTTGACGCCGCGAAAACTTGCAAAAACCAATGTGCAGACAAGCCTTTGCGACCGCAAGGAGCCAGCGAACGCCAGTTCGCTTTATCTTGCCGTCTTAATCGGTCGCCGTCTTAATCGGTCGCCGTCTTAATCGGTCGACGAGTCTTCGCTCTCTCACCCATTCTCCATTCCTTTCCTGGTTGCGACAAGGCCCTCGGATACGCGCCAGAACGCGAGGCTCTTCGACAACAGCGAGTCCCGGTGCGCCGTGCAGTCTTCCGCGCTCAGCGACGGCGGTGTTTGGCTGCATGGAAGCAGCATTCGAACCGTCGCGGCGCATCTTTCCATCGGAGTGACGGAGCAGCATCACAGGCACTCGAGCGTGATCGGGCTGCACGTCTGCGCGGCTCGTCACAGGCAAGATAGCGTGCGTTCCGTCGTCCTTGATCTGCACCAGGTCTCTTCCGTTGTCGCGGAGCTCCATGTTCGACGCGTTGCAATCATCGCGTCGCTAAAACTCTGCATCTGTCATCCATCTCTCATGCGTAACGGCGCAGCAGCCTGCCCTCTTTGACGGCCGCGTGTGCGCGGACGTCCGCCGGCGTTGCTGTCGGATCACCGCGGTAAAACGTACCGTCGACCCACATCGCATGCATGATCACGGCGAGCTTGCGCGCCACCGCGACCGTCATCTTGCGGTGCAAGAAGCGCTTGGCGATCGCCATGCCCCACGTCTCGACCTTGTCCTTGCGCTTAAAGCGGGTCAGCAGCGCGCTTGCCACCCCGTAGAGCCGCGGCGCACATCGCCATCACCGGCCTCGCTGATCCGCCCCTGGACGTCGATCGAGAAGCCGGACTGCCAGCGCCGCGACGTCAGCCCAAAATACGCCGCCACGTCGCGCGAACGCTTGAAGCGCGACGGATCGTCGATCGCGCTGACAAACTCAGCGCCGCCACCGGCCCGACACCCGGGATCTGCATGAAGCGCCGGCACAGCTCGTGGCCGGCAACAAATTTGATCACCAGATCGTGCAGGCGGCGGTATTCCTTCCACAGCGCCGCACGTGCGCTGAGCCTGGCATCGATCAGCTCAGCGACCAACGCGTCGCCGGCGACCGCTTCGCGAACCGCCTGCGCAAAGCCGCCCCGACCGGTGCCCTTGATGCAGATGCCGAAGGCTTTCAGCGAATGCCGGATCGCGTTCGCAAGTTCTAACAACTTGCGCTTCAGATTGCGCCGGTGTGTCAACAACAATCGCAGCCGGTAGCAACTTTCGCTCTTGATGTACGCTCTCCTGAACCGGCCGGTGCGCATCAGATGCGCCAGGCCGAGCGCATCCGCCTGCCGGTCTTGTTGCGCGGCGCCGACATCGCCGCCCGCACATGCTGGGTCTCCAGACAGATCGCCGGCAAGCCCCGCTTGAGCAATTCCGGATGCAGCCAGGGCGACAGCGTGCCCGCCTCATGGCCGACCCGCCTGAGCCGGCCAAGATACGGCTTGAGCGCGGCCTTGATCGCGTCCGGATCGGTCACAACCGTCACCTGCAAGGCCACCTCGCCCTTGTCGTCCACCACGCAAATCGCCGTCTCGTCCATGCCGACGTCCAGTCCAGTGAAGAATTCCATCGTGCGCCTCCCACGTTGCAGAGACGCTATCGCTGGCCGCGCAACCGCGCCGTTTGATGGTGGCTCGACGGCTTTTCCACCGCCTTGCCGATTACGGGCGGCAGTCACTCCCTCGCCGTCACTCCCTCGCCCAACAATCTGCGTTGAAACTCAAAATCGCTACAACCGAAACTGACGCGTCGCGGCAAACCAGTGCACAGATGGCAGTGTCTCCTACGACGCGCCGATTGTCGCAGCCATGCGGTGCAAAGTGTTCGCATTGGCTTGCACCTGCGCCGCACAGCGACATAATTAGTGACGGATCAGCCTTGGAAACAGCAATCCCCTGTGAAGTAATTTTCGTTCCTAACACCCACCGTCAACGCCGAAAGGAGACTTATGTTAGACAGTTTAGATACTTGGACTGGTCAAGCGTGGCCAGAAAGATGAAAAGGCAATGACTCATCGGCCGAAAGCATGTTCCCGGGGTAACAGCCTTCCGGAACGCTGTCAGGCATCTTGCCCGTATCCGAGCCGATTAGTGTCGGCTCCTTCAATTCGGGAGATGCATCATGGCCGCCTCCAACACAGCAACCCTCGCCGCCCCTGATTTCCACGGCTTTGCCCGATTCGGCTACCTGTCAACCGCACCTGCCGGGGTCATCGTCCCGACGTTTCCGCAGCGCTCACCACCGCGGCTTTTGACCAAAGCGGCCCGCGGTGGCTTGGGATCAGCGACCTGATCGCCGAACCCGAAGGACCAACCTTCATCTCCTATAAAGTTACGCGCAGCCGTTTGGACGCTACCCTTCGTGACGCAAGACCCGAAGCGGTCATAGGCCAGGCTTCGGCGCCGGTGGAAACAGAAGGGGCGCCGATCTGGCGCCCCTTGTGCGACCTGGTTTGGTTAGATCAAGCCTGCGGGCGACCGTTGCCAATATGCAACGCATTGGCGAGGGCGTTGAACAGGACCTTCGCCAAACCCCACGTTTCACAACAACAGGCTGACGGAGGCCGTTGCACACGATGTCTGCCATGCAGCATTTATCGGGTGTCTCAATTCGAAATCGGACCCTCCGGCCTGTGGTTGAGGGATTCGAAACGACGAGGCCCAAAGCTATTGAAGGAGCTAGCCCTGCGAATGGCTTGCAGCCGGCATTTTTAGGCGTCGTTATGCGGGGGACATGCCGTCGCGCCCTTACCGCTCGGTGAAGGCAACGTCCAACGAGTTAAAGACGGGTTTGAACATATACCGGAGGATCGATTTTGAACCGGTCTGGATATGAGCCTGCAGGACCATTCCGGGCGCAATCGGATAACTTGTCGCGCCGGAGCTCACATGATCCTGCAACAGACGGATCGTGGCCTTGTAATATGGCTCGGCATTGTTCTGGCCCGGCACGCCCTGACCCGGCGGCGGATTGAAAGTCGTCGCCGAAACGAATTCGACCTTTCCGCGAACCGACCCGAATATCGTGCTGTCAAAAGTTAGCAGCCGGATCTCGGCGTCTGCATCCGCATGAATATGACCGGAATCCTTGGGATCGATTCGTACCTCGGCCACCAGCTCACGAGCTCCGGGGACGATCCGGGCGACCATGTCACCAGGTCGAATCACTTCACCGACGGATTTTGGGGCTAATTCCTGCACCACGCCATCTGAGGGAGCACGAACTAACAGGCGCTCGAAGCGATCCGCGAGCTTGACCAATTGCTGTTCGGTTTCAGCCAAATCGGCGGCTGCCTTTACGCGTTCCTCGCTCAATTTTTGCATGGCCTTGGCGTCGGCTTCTGCCACGCTGCTCTCGGCTTCGGTGACGGCATCTCTCGCCAAAGCAAGCTTGCCTTCGAAATTCGGAATCTCGCCTTCGGCGCGCTCCAATACATATTTTGCTTCAAGCCAGCTTTTTCGGGCGCCAAGTCCGGCTCGTTGCAGGCTGTCCTGCAGAGACACCAATTCCTGCTGAACTTCGACCTGCGCACGCGCCGATTCCAGGCCGGAATTCAGCGTGGCGATTTCGCCGCGCTTCTGAGCCAACTTGGCTTCAAGAGTCCTGCGCTCCTGGCGCCTCTGAATGACAGAACTTACGTATAATTTTTCTTGCTGCACGGTCAGGTCGGGGAATTCCTTGGCCAGACTGCCAAAATCCGGAATCTCGTCGCGGCTTTGCGCCTCGATGCGCGTGAGCTGAAGTTTTAAATTGGCGCGGCGGGCCTCAAATTGGTCGCGCTCGCTGATAGCCGCTTCCGGGCGCAACCTGACGAGCGGCTGTTGGGCTTTGACCGTCATGCCTTCACGAACAAAGATCTCAGCGACGATGCCGCCTTCCAGATGCTGAATGGTCTGAACCTGGCCACGGGGAATGATCTGGCCTTGCGCGACCGTGACTTCGCGCACCTGGGTCACGGAACCCCAGACAACAGCGGCGATGACGAACCCGGAAACAGTCAGCAATGTCGCAACCAGCAAGCGCGGGGGGCGACCGTCCTCCAACACGAGCGGCTGGGTAAGCCGTCGCGCAATTTCTGCTCGCTTGGTGGATGGTACCGGCAACGTGTTCAGGGGCCCCGAAGAGACGCAAACAACTGCACGATTTATAAAGCTTCTGGATTAAGAAGACGTATTCTCTTGTGGTAGGTGACTCGATGGCAATTGACGGCTCGACTAAGCGGCAGCCGAAAGTCGCTCGAGGACCTTCTCCGGTGGGCCATCCAACGCCACCTGACCGTCCTTCAGCACAATCACCCGATCAGCCAACCGCATGTGGCTGGGGCGAAATGTCGTAAAGATAACCGTAGCGCGACCCTTGAGCGTCGAAAATTTGTTGATCAAATGCAGTTCGGATAAAGTGTCGAGCGACGCTGCCGGATTGTCGAGCAAGAAGATGGGAGCATCCTTGATGAAACAGCGGGCGAGTGCCATTCGTTGTTTCAACGCATCCGGAAAATTATCGATATCGGCTGCTGTCAGTCTTTTATCGATACCCTCGGACATGAGGCGCCCTTCCTGATCGAGCCCCATCTCTCGCAGAGCCCGCATTACATCATCGTCACTTGCATCCGGGCACGAAAGGCGAATGTTTTGAGCTAGGCTCCCATAGAAGAAATTGGCCGTCTCGGGCAAAAACGCGATCTGCGACCGCCACTCGGCCGGGTCTATCTGGCGCAAGTCCATATCGTCCACCAACACTGACCCGAGCGCAGGCGGATACAGTCCGGCCATGATCCTCAGGAGCGTCGTTTTGCCAACACCGCTCGGACCTGTGATCGCTACCATCTCGCCGGGCTTGATCTCGAGCTGGATGTTGCGCAATACGGCCTCGGTCCGCTGAGGATAGCGAAACGCCAGATGCTGCGTTGAAATCTTCCCTTTGAACCGCCGAAAGAACGACCTTTGCGAATGAGCGTGTCTCTCGCTGCGTATTCGGACCAGCCTGTCGATCTGCTTGAACGTTTGTATCGCCTGTTCAATGCGCGGCAGCGAAAGATAAGTCGATTGAACCGGCGCAAGCACTCGCCAGATCAACGCCATCGTCCCGATGAGCGCGCCGGACGTCATCGAACCGTTGATGACCTGAAGAGCGCCAAGCCCCAGTGTTGCAATGCCCGCCACGCTGACCAGCATCTCGCCTAGGTTCTGCTGAATGTTGTTGAAACGCCGCGCGCGATGGCTCGATCGGGCAATCAGGCTCGCAATGTGCCGATGGCGGCCGATCCATATGTCTTCGGCACTGAGCGCCCGTATTGCACGGCGCTTGCTGAAAAGCTCTTGCAGCAAGAGGTGCCGGCGCTGCTTGGCAATACCGATCTCACGCACGTAGTTTCGCGTTACTGGAATGGTAATGGCGGCGAGCGCGGCATAGATCGCGATTAACGAAATAGGCACCCAAACGAGATGGCCACCCCAGACCGCAATCGCTATCAAAAAAATGAAAATGAAGGGAATGTCGACGATCGACGAGGCCAGAGTGCCCGTGAAGAAGTCGCGCATGGTTTCGAACTGTTTGAGCCGGGATACCTGGGTCCCAATCGGAGCCGATTCAATCATTGAAACCGGCATGTTGAGAATTACTTCGAATGACTTCATGCTGATCAATGAATCGATTCGAGCGCCAAAATAGGCCATCATTCGCGCTCGAATGGTCCGCAATATCAGGTTGGTGGCCAGCACGATGCCAGCGCCGACGGCCAACATGACAACTGTGTCCGTGGATCTGGTACCTATCCCAAGGTCGTAGACGCAAATTACGAAAATCGGCAGCGTAAGCGCAGCAATATTTCCGAGAAAGCTAAACGCCAGCATGGCAATGATTGCCGGCTTGAATCGCTTCACTGCGGAAAGCAGCCAGGACTTTCCCTCATCGGAAAACTCTTCCTTGCTTATTTGATTCCAGATGCGGAATGCCGAACCCAGCTGGTTTGTCGACGCGACTTTTTCCCAGGACGCGGACCTGCCGTCGAATACCAATAGCGTGCCGTCAGTATCCCGTTCGACAATAAGCATGACGTCGGAACCGTCGCGGGAAAACAGACAAGGCAACTCCTCGTCAGCTAACTCCAACTGCCGGACAGATCGCTGTGTTGTCCCGTAACCCAAAAGGCTGAGGACCAGACGCAAGGCTTCGATGCTTTCCACTCGATCGAAGTGCGGCAGCGCCTCACGGATTCGACGGCCCTCCCCGGCCCAGCCGAACAAGGCCAGGGTGGGAGCAAGGCAGGCTTCGGCTGCCGTCCGGGGTTGCACGATGTCGTTGATGTCAGAGACAAGCGGGATTTCCTCGGGCGACAAATCATCCGAGCCGCTGGCAAATTCTTCGGCAATCCGAGCAAGGCTCGCGTGGACCGGATTTGTCAGGTTTTCCGGGCCTGCATTCAGGTTTGTGCCGCTGCTGCTGGCGGCGGCGCGGCCAAGCATCGTCATGACGCCACTCTCTGCGAACCGCTGGAAGCGGGAACGGACCATGCCGCGTGACCGTCTTCAACGATCATCAGCCGGTCGCAAAGCGCTAACAGGGATGGACGGTGCGTCACAACGAGGACGGTCAAATGACCGCGCAGGCTTTCGAGGGCGCGTATCAATGCAGGTTCCGCGATTGCGTCGAGGACCACGTTGGCCTCGTCCAACGCGAGTACGCGCGGCCGGTTTGTAAGAGCACGGACGATATTGACCTGTTGAGCGGTCGACATCGGCAGGTCATCGCCGATCCCGCGGCTGAGCATCGTTTCGTATCCGTCCGGAAGCAAATTGATAATTGGTTCCAGACCCACCAACTGCGACATCTTGCGGGCGAAATCGCGCTTCTCCGGGCTGAATACGGTGAGATTTTCCATGATTGTTCCGGAAAATATCACCGGAGCGGCTCCGACATAGGCGATAGATCGTCGCGCAGCCGGGAAGTCCGGTTCGATGGTGGAAACGCCGCCGACGGTGATGCGACCCGTGGTCGGTTTGATGTCGCCTTGAATAAGCTTCAACAGGGTGGTCCGGCCGGAACCGTCCCGGCCTTTGATACCGATCATCGTTCCCGCCTTGATCGATAGATCCACGACCTCGAACGCTAGGTTGGCGGCGGAGTCGTACTTGAATGTAACGTTTTCAAACCAAATATTGCCGACCACAGTGAGAAGATCGGCGGGCACAGGCTCGACCGCGGGCAGATCGAGCAGCAACCGAACTTCGGCACGACGATGATTGACGCTCTCTTTCTCGGTCCAAAGAGAGATTGCCCGTAGAAGAGGCTGGAGAATTTGACCTGACAGCATGGTGCAACAAGCAAGGGCGCCCATCGTCAAATGATCGTTGATAACTTGGGCACCGCCGATCGCGACGACAATGAGTTGCGAGATACTCCCATAAAGCAGCGCCGAGGTTTGGCTGCCCTGGCCGGTAAGGATGGATGCCATTGTCGTTTCGGCAACTGCTTGCTGCAGCCGCTCGAAGCGTCGTTGCATTTGCGGCTCCATCGCCATACCTTTGACCGTATGTATCCCGGCCAGCACTTCGGCAATGAAGTCAAACTTCCGGTTGTCTTGCGCGGTTCGTGAATTGAGTATGTCGCGAAATTCACGCGCACGACGAATGGCGAGGGCGGCAAATATGAAAAACAGGACCGCGGGGACAAGCACCATCGTGCTTCCAACGATCGTCATCACTATCAGCGCGATACCCACGAATGGCAGATCGATCGCGACCAGTTTTGCCTGGCCGCTGTGATAGTCGGCCAGCGCAGCCACAGCGGCATATCGATTGAGATTTACCGCAGCGGGATCGCGCTCAAAGGCGCCGTTTGGAGCTCGAAGGAAGCGCGAAACGCCTTCATTCTCTACCTTCTCGACGAACTGCGTCGCGTGCCAGGACAACAATGCCGATCTTGAAGTCTTCAACACGTAATCAATGGCGATCGCGAGCGTGAGGCCCAAGAAGAGGTAGGTGAGCGTCGCCAGCGAGTGGTTTGGAATGATACGGTCGTAGACCTGCATGATCGACAGTGGCAGCGCCAAAGCCAGGAGATTGATCGCAAAGGAAGCAAATGTGACGGAGAGCGGGACGGACGGCTCACGAACGAACTTACCGTCGTTGATCGATACGAAGCTTACTTGCGCGCCACGGGATTCTTCGTCAGCCGGGCGCGTTGACCGCCACCAACCGGCCGCCGAAGGAAGCAGGCTCAAACATCTCTCAAGCAACACAACGGGCACACTACTAAATGTTAAATGCCCGGCCGACTATTTACTGGATTTGTTAGCGTGGCGTTAAGCTCGCCTGGACGCCCCGCAGCCGCAGACACTTTAGCAAATGGTTAAAAGCCACGTCCGGTCTGTGTCAGGTCGCTTGGTACAGATTTAATTGATCTGTTGTTATGTTGACGCCCAATGCCGTCATTCGTTGATCCGCCGAGACGGGCAGTACAGGTGTCAGATGTCCGACAATGATATTTTGGTGGATTTTTTAGGTCACCCTGAAATCAGCAAGACGCCTCGGAGGCCGGAAAGCGTCCCCGGACGTGTGAACGGCGACAGCGATCATGACGGCGGGTATGATCTCACCAACCCGAACCTCCACCACGGCGTCGAAGACACCTATCGGCCATTCCAGTCATCGGAACGGCCAGGATCAACCCGCTTGGTCGAGCCTGACGCGTCTCGCGTGGCGGCCAGCGAGACCGTCGACCTTAAGGCCTCCGAAAGCGGGCCGACCGCAACCGCGATCGCAACCCAGAGCGCCCTCGAAGGCAAGGTCTTCTCGCTCAACGTCTCCAGCCACTTCACGGCGCCCGCTGCAGGTGACACTCTCACCTTTTCGGGCTCAATGCCGGCCGGCCTCAAGATCGATGCCCACACCGGAATCATCTCAGGCGTGCCGACTGACAGCGATTTCGGCAACAACACCATCACGGTGACGGCGACCGACGCCCACGGCAAGGCGATCAGCGAGACCTTCCAGCTTCAGGTCGGCGACAGCGGCCCGACAGCAACGGCGATCGCAACCCAGAGCGCCCTCGAAGGCAAGGTCTTCTCGCTCAACGTCTCCAGCCACTTCACGGCGCCCGCTGCAGGTGACACTCTCACCTTTTCGGGCTCAATGCCGGCCGGCCTCAAGATCGATGCCCACACCGGAATCATCTCAGGCGTGCCGACTGACAGCGATTTCGGCAACAACACCATCACGGTGACGGCGACCGACGCCCACGGCAAGGCGATCAGCGAGACCTTCCAGCTCCAAGTCGGCGACAGCGGCCCGACAGCAACGGCGATCGCAACCCAGAGCGCCCTCGAAGGCAAGGTCTTCTCGCTCAACGTCTCCAGCCACTTCACGGCGCCCGCTGCAGGTGACACTCTCACCTTTTCGGGCTCAATGCCGGCCGGCCTCAAGATCGATGCCCACACCGGAATCATCTCAGGCGTGCCGACTGACAGCGATTTCGGCAACAACACGATCACGGTGACGGCGACCGACGCCCACGGCAAGGCGATCAGCGAGACCTTCCAGCTCCAAGTCGGCGACAGCGGCCCGACAGCAACGGCGATCGCAACCCAGAGCGCCCTCGAAGGCAAGGTCTTCTCGCTCAACGTCTCCAGCCACTTCACGGCGCCCGCTGCAGGTGACACTCTCACCTTTTCCGGCTCAATGCCGGCCGGCCTCAAGATCGATACCCACACCGGAATCATCTCAGGCGTGCCGACTGACAGCGATTTCGGCAACAACACCATCACGGTGACGGCGACCGACGCCCACGGCAAGGCGATCAGCGAGACCTTCCAGCTTCAGGTCGGCGACAGCGGCCCGACAGCAACGGCGATCGCAACCCAGAGCGCCCTCGAAGGCAAGGTCTTCTCGCTCAACGTCTCCAGCCACTTCACGGCGCCCGCTGCAGGTGACACTCTCACCTTTTCGGGCTCAATGCCGGCCGGCCTCAAGATCGATGCCCACACCGGAATCATCTCAGGCGTGCCGACTGACAGCGATTTCGGCAACAACACCATCACGGTGACGGCGACCGACGCCCACGGCAAGGCGATCAGCGAGACCTTCCAGCTTCAGGTCGGCGACAGCGGCCCGACAGCAACGGCGATCGCAACCCAGAGCGCCCTCGAAGGCAAGGTCTTCTCGCTCAACGTCTCCAGCCACTTCACGGCGCCCGCTGCAGGTGACACTCTCACCTTTTCGGGCTCAATGCCGGCCGGCCTCAAGATCGATGCCCACACCGGAATCATCTCAGGCGTGCCGACTGACAGCGATTTCGGCAACAACACCATCACGGTGACGGCGACCGACGCCCACGGCAAGGCCATCAGCGAGACCTTCCAGCTCCAGGTCGGCGACAGCGGTCCGACCGCAACCGCAATTGCCGATCAGACCGCTTACGAGGGCCAGGCCTACTCGCTCAATATATCGAGCCACTTCAAGGCGCCCGCCACCGGCGATACCTTGACCTTCTCGGGAGCAATGCCGGCTGGCCTCACCCTCAACGCTCATACAGGCGTCATCTCCGGCGTGCCGACCGATAGCGACTTCGGCAACAACACGATCACGGTGACGGCGACCGATGCGCACGGCAAGGCCATCAACGAGACCTTCCAGCTCCAGGTCGGCGACAAAGGCCCGACCGCAACCGCGATCACCAACCAGACCGCTTACGAAGGCCAAACCTTTTCGCTCGACGTTTCCAGCCATTTCAAGGCGCCCGCCGCTGGCGACAGTTTGACCTTCTCGGGAAACTTGCCGACCGGCCTCCATATTGACGCGCATACGGGCGTGATCAGCGGGGTATCTACCGACAGCGATTTCGGCAACCATTCGATCACGATCACTGCGACCGATGCGCACGGCAAGGCCATCAGCGAGAGCTTCCACCTTCAGGTCGGCGACAGCGGCCCAACTGCAACGGCGATCGGAAACCAAACTGCCTACGAGGGCCAGACATACTCTCTCAACATCTCAAGCCACTTTGTGGCGCCCGCCGCGGGCGACTCCCTTACCTTCTCCGGAACGATGCCGACGGGCCTCCATATCGACGCGCATACGGGCGTGATCAGCGGGGTACCCACCGACAGCGATTTTGGCAATCATCCTATCACGGTGACGGCGACTGACGCGCACGGCAAAGCAGTCACCGAAAGCTTTCAGCTCCAGGTCGGCGACAAAGGCCCGACCGCAACCGCGATCGCAAACCAGACCTCCTCCGAGGGCCAGGCCTTCTCGCTTAACGTCTCCAGTCACTTCACGGCGCCCGCCGCAGGCGATGCCCTGACCTTCTCGGGAGCAATGCCAGCTGGCCTCAGTATCGACGCCCATACCGGAATCATCTCCGGCGTGCCGACAGATGGCGACTTCACCAGCAGCGCACATGAATACAATTTCAATTTCACGTCGTTCGACGGCCGCTTTACGGTTACTGGCCAGTTCACCACGAGCCAGTCGCTTGACGGGGCCGGAGGATTTGACATCACCGGGATTACTGGATCCGTCGTTGGACCAAACGGCTCAGCGATTAGCGGCCTTGTCGACAATCCCAGCCATTCAACGGGATCGGTAAGTCCGGATAGCGTGTGGATCTATGACAACATACTTTATGCGGGCGGCAGCACGCTGGTCGATTACGGCGGTGTGTTGTTCACGTCCAACAACTATGAGTACAATATCTTCTATGACGCCGGTCATTACCTCCTTGAGACCCTCAATCCCCAGGGCGTCCTGAATCCAGGAGAGGCAGGTTCGTTCACCATCTCCGAGGTTCCCGCAGACCACCCGATCACGGTGACCGCGACCGATGCGCATGGCATTGCGGTGAGCGAGACCTTCCACCTTCAGGTGGGCGACAGCGGTCCTACGGCAACCGCGATCGCGGATCAAAGCACCTACCAGGGCGCAAATTTCTCGCTCGACGTCTCCAGCCACTTCGCGGCGCCCTCACCCGGGGACACCTTAACATTCTCCGCATCGTTGCCGACCGGTCTAAGCATCGATGCACATACCGGGATCATCTCAGGCGTACCGACCCAGAGCGATCTCGGTAACAACCCGATCACCGTGACCGCGATCGACGCTCATGGGATGGCGACAAACGAAAGCTTCCATCTCGAGGTAGGCGACACCAATCACGTGTTCTTCATCAGCTCCCACAATGGCGATGCTTCGATCACCGGCAGCTCCAGCTGGACCGATACTGTCGATCTGCACAACATCGGACAGAGTGCCAGCTTCAATGTCGTGGAGCTGGCTGCCGATGGCCACACGGTGCACAGCTGGACAGGGCTCGTGACAAGCGAATCAACGCAAGCAGACCAAAGCCTGACGCTCGCGCAGGGCGACCACGCGCTCATCACGGTCAACCATACCGACGGCACTGCAGCCGATCACCTGGCCCTGCAAAATATCAGTCACCTCAGATATTGATCTTTGAATTGGGGAGCGCGAGGGACGAGCAATTCCTATCTATAGCCATCAGGAAAATGCCGAGCCATTTAGCCATTGGGCTCTCGGCGTCGTTTACTGAAAACTCTCGTTTCTATGCCAGTGTCTGATTATTCCAGACAGTGACGTGCCTTGAGCGTCCGACGGTGTTCAGATACTGGAGGCCTCCGTCAACCCGGAACGGCTAGAGTTACATTATGGAAGTCCGCTCGCTTTTGAATGAGCTAAACGAGGCGGTCTCAAGAGGATCGGCCGAAAGCCGATTGCGGGCGCTTTGGCACGCTACTGATATGTTGATCGCCGGCACATACACCGAAGATGAGATCTGGACATTCGGGGAAGTAATCGGGATCTTGGCCAGTGAGATCGAAGTGGCGGCGCGCGCACAACTCGCCAAGCGGCTGGCTCGCATTGACAATGCACCGATCAATGTCGTCAAAAAGCTCGCCTTTGACGATTCGATCGACGTCGCCGGACCGGTCCTTCGGTACTCCGAACGCCTTGATGTCAAAACCCTGGTTGCCAATATCAGAACCAAGAGCCAGTCGCATCTGCTGGCAATATCCATGCGAAATTCGATCGCCGTCCCAGTGACGGACGAACTCGTTACGCGCGGAAACCGGGAAGTTGTCAACGCAGTTGCGACGAACGAAGGCGCCCGGCTTTCGAATTTCGGCTTCCTGCATCTGATCAAGCGCTCCGAGGGTGATTCGATTCTCGCTGAGCACCTTGGTCAACGGAAGGACATCCCGAGGCATCTGTTTCAACAGCTAATCGCCAAGGCGTCGGACGATGTCAAGAAGAAGCTCGCGAAAGAACGACCGGACATCGCAGACCAGATTCAGTCTTCGGTGACCGACGTCACGGGAGCCTTGCATTCGAAATTCGGACCGGCATCGAAGGACTATTTCACGGCGAAACGGATTCTGGCAAACAAGCATCGATGCGGCGAACTCACCGAAAGCAGTATTGTTGAATACGCTCGAGCCCACAAGGTCGAGGAAGCCACGGTCGGGCTTGCACTGTTGTGTTCATTGCCTGTCGAGATGGTAGAGCGTGCGCTGATTGAAAATAGCAGGGAGATAACGCTCATTCTGACCAAGGCCCTCGACTTCTCGTGGGCGAGCGCGATGTCGCTGCTGTTCCTTCACGCAAAAGATCATCGAATTTCCGCGAGAAACCTCGACAGCATGAAAGAAGAATTCGAACGTCTTGAGGCAAAGACCGCCAGAAGCGTGCTGGAGTTCTATCAGTCACGCAAGAATGCCGCCGCCGCCGAACGCGAAGATCGCCGCTTGCCCCAACTTTACAGCTAATGCCTTCCAACAGCAGTCTTTAAGAGACGGTTGATTGCTGTACGTTCTCAGCAGTGCAATCTATCCAAAACGAACCCCGCCGATGGTTTTCATCAGGCGGGGTTTCGTTGGCGGACTGCGGTCCGCGAATCAGTCACCTGAGGAACGCCCTGATTGGCGGCAGTCTTTTGTGCCTCCGCGTTAATATTGTGAACGCAATATTAATGATGCGAAGCGACGATAGGGAGCCGATATTCGCTTGCAACGTGGATTTGGGATGCGGACGAATTCTCACGGATTGGTCCCATCGCCGGGATCGTCGCTTGCGGCGCTTGGCGTCGTGCTTTCGATCGCGACAATCGTTCTGTTTCTTACCGATCTGGAGACCCGTTACCGGGACCGGATTGCGGCTGCAAAAGCCGATGCGCAGAGCTTTGCGACGATTCTCGCCGAGCACACGGCGCTGACCTTTGAAGACGTCGATCGTGTTTCGCTCGAAGCAGAAGCCATTCGCAGAAAAAGCCTGTTGGTAAAAGACGCCGATTCCGGCGGGGCCAACGCCGCCCTTCGTCAACTGAAAAAGAGCTCGTCCATTCTTGTCGCAATCGGCTGGACTGATGCATCAGGCGAATTGCTCGCTCACTCTTACGACAATGCGCCACCGCGCCACAATATTTCCGGGATGTCGCATTTCGTCGCTCAGCGCGATAGTATCGGCGACGGGCTATTTATAGCGCCACCCTATCGCTCCGCGGTAAGCGACAAATGGTTCACTGCTGCGTCGCGACGGTTAAGTAACGCCGACGGTAGTTTTGCGGGCATCGTTACCGCACCGATCGATCAATCCTACTTCACACAGATCTATCGCTCCATCAATCTCGGCAGCAACGGTTCGGTGCTGTTGCTGCATCGCAACGGCCAGCTTCTAGCCCGCGAGCCGACTCTGGATGGTGCGATCGGAAAATCGTATGCGAACGGCCCGTTGCTTTCCGAGTATGTGCCGCGATCGGAAGCGGGATCCTACGAAACTGTAAGCGTCGTCGACGGCGTGCCGCGCTTCGCCGGATACAAAACAGTTCCTGGATTGTCATTGGTTATTCTCGTCAGTTTCGCCCGTTCGGATGTGCTGGCGCCGTGGTATCGGCACCTCTACACATTCGGTCCGCTGGTTGTTGCGATCATCTCCATCATACTGTTTGGCACCTTTTTGCTAGTGCGGCAGACTAACGCGCTCGCGGCCAAGACCCGAATGCTGGCGAGGACAAACGCTCAATTCGATGTCGCCATCAGTAACATGTTGCAGGGGCTCTGCCTGTTCGACGCAGACAAGCGGCTCGTGATCTCGAACAGCCGCTACCAAGAGATGTATTGCCTGCCGGATGAACTAGTCAGGCCCGGCACGCCATTGAAGCGAATATTGCAGCACTATGTCGAGCGCGGCGACACGAGCAATCTGACCGTCGATCAATACGTTCAATTGTTGCCAACGGAGCAGAAGCAGAACTACGAACCGTCCGATGGACGCAAAATATTCATACAACGCAAGCCGCTGCCGGACGGCGGCTGGGTCGCTACCCACGAGGATGTCACTGACCAGAAACGCGGCGAGCAATTGCTGGCAGAATAGGCCTCGGAACTCGAAGCGATCAACCTGCGCTTCGACGTCGCGCTGAACAGCATGTCCCAGGGGCTTTGTATGTTCGACACGGAACAAAAGGTCGTGGTCTCGAACGCACGCTATGGCGACATCTATCATCTCGGCCGCGATCAGATAAAGCCGGGAACGACGCTCGCGCAAATCCTCGAATATCGCCGGAAAAAGGGCACCAATTTCTCAGACGTGGCGCCGGACGCTTATCTCGCGCAGAACGCGAAGGAAAGAAAGGAAGTCCGGAAGCTCGCCGATGGACGCGTGGTCGCGATCGTTCGCCATGTGATGGCGGACGGTGGCTGGCTTACTACGCACGAGGACATCTCCGAGCGGGCTCGGAGCGAGGAACGGATCGCGTACCTGGCGCAGCACGATTTGCTGACGGGCCTCGCAAACCGGGCGTTGTTTTCAGAAAAGCTCGAAGACACCGCAAAGCGGCAACAGCGTCATGGCAGTACTTTCACAGTGCTAATGCTCGACCTCGACAAGTTCAGAAATGTGAACGATACGTTGGGGCATCCCGCCGGCGATCAATTGCTCGTCGAAGTCGCACAACGGCTTAGGTCCTCTCTTCGCGACACCGATGTGCTGGCCCGCTTGGGCGGCGACGAATTCGCTATCATCCAGGAAAACGAAAAAAACCAGAGCGAAGGCGCCATTGCGCTCGCGCTTCGGATTATCGGGCTTGTCGAAAAGCCATTCGATATCGATGGCAACAGGGTCGGCGTCGGAACCAGCATCGGAATTGCCTTTGCGCCAGAGCATGGCACGGATGCGGAGGCTCTGCTGCGCAAGGCAGATCTCGCGCTGTATGCGGCGAAGTCCGGTGGACGCAACGACTTTCGCGTTTTCTGGCCCGAATTGACCGAGGCCGCGGATATGCAGAAGTCGCTGGAAAGCGAGTTGCGCGAGGCGATATCGCGGGGCGAATTCGAATTGCACTATCAGCCCGTCATGGATACCCGGGCGCGTCGCATTTGCGGGGTAGAGGCGTTCGTGCGTTGGCATCACCCGTCGAAGGGCCTTCTCACTCCCAATCAATTTCTACCGCTTGCGCAATCGACGGGCCTAATGCCAAGGCTGGGAGCATGGATCCTGCAGCAGGCATGCATCGATGCCGCCGCTTGGCCGCCGCATATCAGAATTGCAGTCAACATCTCCGCTGCTCAGTTCAGCAAGAGAAACCTTTTCGACCTCGTCTTGTGCGCACTGGTCGACTCCGGTCTATCGCCGGAGCGGCTGGAATTGGAAATCGCTGATACTTCGTTGCTCGAAGAAACTCAGGCGGCGCATCTGCTTACTATCAGACAGCTGAAGACTCTTGGTGTCTCGATCGTGCTTGACGATTGCGGAGCGGGATATTCGTCTGCGGACTATCTGAGGGGCTTTCCGTTTGACAAGATCAAGATCGACAGATCGGTCACGCAAGGAATTGTGAGCCGCCGGGATTGCGCTGCAGTGGTAGATTCCGTGCTCGCATTGGCGCATGGCCTCGATATCACGACAGCGGCCAAGGGCGTTGAGAGCGTCGAGCAGTTGGAGGCTTTGCTTGCCGCGGGGATCGATTTCGCACAAGGTTATCTATTCGGGCACCCCGTTCCACATCCCGAACTTGATCTCGATGTGCTGGTTCCGTCGACTAGGAGTGTTGCTTGAGCGTCGTGGAGGTCAGTGTGACGGATATTTCGTTTGGCAGTTTGGAATAAGCCATGAACGCAAAGGAAGGTCTCATCGATCAATTGGAGGGCGTGCTAGCCAATAAGGATCTGTCGCGGCGCGCCGAGGTCTTGCGGTGCGTCGCCGATCTCTTCGTGCAGGGTTCGGGCAAGTTTTGCGACGAACAAATCGAACTGTTCGACGACGTCATGAGCAAGCTCATCGAAAACATCGAACTTGCTGCGCGTGCGGCCCTCGGAGACCGGCTGGCCCGGGTCCCCGACGCACCGAGCAAGGTGATACGCACCCTGGCATTCGACGATGCGATCGAAGTGGCTGCGCCAGTTCTGGCGCACTCCACCCGGCTCGACGATTTCACGCTGGCAGAGAACGCACGTACAAAGAGCCAGGGGCACCTGCTAGCCATTTCCGGACGAACCGTCCTGACCGAGGTGGTGACGGATATTCTGGCTCTCAGGGGTAATCATCAAGTGGTCGCCAGCACGGTCGACAACCTCGGCGCGAAATTTTCGATATCGGGTATGGCTACTCTCGTCGCGAGGGCGCGGGACAATAGCGATCTCGCATTGCGGGTCTGGTCGCGGCCCGACATCTCGCGCCATGATCTGGTGAAATTGTTTGCGCAGGCATCCGAAATCGTCAAGAACAGGCTAGAAGCAACCAATCCGCGGCAAGCCGCGTTGATTCGGAGCGCGGTTGCGGAAGTGTCTGAAGCGATGCAGGCGGAGGCCCGCGCGGTCTCCCACAGACATGCGCAGGCGCTGGAACATGTGCGGACACTGCATTCGCGCGGGCAACTCGATGAGGCGCGGTTGCACGCTTTCGCACGCGACGGCAATTTCGACAAAGCCGTCGTCGCGCTTTCGCTCATGTGCAATCTTCCGATCGGGCTGATCGAGCGCGTACTGGTTCAAAGCGAATCGGAGCAGCTTCTCGTTCTTGCCAAAGCCATCGACCTGTCTTGGGAAACGGCAAAGGCCATATTGGCTTTACAGGCCGGGCGCGGCGGGCTGGCGAAGGATCGGCTGGACCAGTGCTTCGTGAGTTTCTTCGTACGCATACGTCGAAGGCCCGCCCGATTATCGCGCGCGCGTGGGGCCTCAAGGTCTATGATGGCGTTTGGTGAAGGTCAGGCGGCGCGCTGATCGGCAGGCTTGTCGGCACGGCGCAGGCGCGCCCATTCCCAGGGCAGCAGTTCGTGCAGACGGGAGGCGGGAAGATCGGCGATACGGGCGAAGACGTCGGCCAGCCAGGCCTTGGGATCGACGTCGTTGAGGCGACATGTCGTGATCATCGTCAGCATGACGGCGGTACGATCGGCGCCGCGCGTTGAACCGGCGAAGGTCCAGTTGCGCCTTCCCAGGGCAATACCACGCAACGCTCTTTCGGCCGCGTTGTTGCTGAGGCAGATTCTGCCATCGTCGAGGAAGCGGGCGAAGTCGGCCCAGCGCTTGAGCATGTAGTTGATCGGCTTGAGCACCTCGGCAGAGCGCGAAAGGGTTTCGCGCTCGCGGAGCAACCAGGCGTGCATGTCGTTGAACAGTGGTTTGCTCTTCTCTTGGCGCACGGCACGCCGCTCGTCGGCGCTGCGACCATTGATGGCGCTTTCGATCTCGAACAGCGCGTCGAGGCGCCTGACCGCCTCGAGCGCGATCGGGGAGATGGGTTTGCCCCTCGGGCCTTCCCGGGCGCTTTTCGCAAGGTCGGCCAGCTCGAAGAAGCCCCGCCGCGCATGGGCAAAGCAAAACGCCGGCGTGATCGGCAGTACCTTCTTCTGCGGGTCGAACAACGGCTCGAAGCCGTTGTAGCAATCGGCTTGCAGGATGCCGGCGAAGGCGGCCAAATGCTTCTGCGGGTGCTCACCTCGCCGGTCGCTCGAAGCGTAATAGACCGCCGCCGGCGGCGCAGGCCCGGCGAAAGGCCGGTCATCGCGGATATAGCTCCATATCCGCCCGGTTGTGCACTTGCCCTTGGCGAGGATGCGAATGGTAGTGTCGTCGCCATGAATGCGCTCGGCAGCGAGCACATGGCGCTCGATCAGGTGGAAGAGCGGCATGACGGCGAAGGTCCCGTGGCCGACCTGATCGGCCAGCGTCGACAGCGGCAAGTCGATCCGCTCGCACTTGAAGCGCACGCTCTGGCGGTTGAGCGGGATGTGCATGCCAAACTTGTCGAACAGGATTGTCGCCAGGAGCCGGGGGCCGATGAAGCCGCGGGGCGTCGCGTGGAACGGCGCGGGCGGCTGGCTGATCTTCTCGCAGTCGCGGCAGGTAAACTTCTCGCGCACCGTCTCGATGACCTTGAAGCGACGCGGAATCTCCTCCAGCGTCTTGGTCACATCCTCTCCGATCTTCGCCAGCCGCGATCCGCCGCAACAGGCGCAGTTCGTCGGAGCCTCGATGACGACGCGCTCGTGTTCGATGTCGTCCGGCCAGGGCTTGCGCACCGGCCGCTTGCGCGTGAAGGAGCGGACTTTCTGTGACTTCGCCGCTGCGGCCTGCGCGGCCAGCTCATCCTCGCTCGCCGTGATGACGAGTTCTTCGAGTTCCAATTCCAACTGCTCGATCAGCCGGGCCGTGCGCTCGGAGCGCGGCCCGTGAAGTTCACGTTTGAGCTTCTCGATCCGCAGCTCAAGATGCGCGATCAGCGCCTCGTTGTCCGACAGCTCCGCCCGCGCGTTGGCCGCTTCGGCTTGCCAATTGATGGCTTCGGCCTGGACCTGAGTGACCTTCGCCGCGACGGCATCGCGTTCGACCTCGACCCTCAGCCGCGCTTCGCGTTCAGCCCGCAACGCCTCACGTTCGATCAACAGCGCCGCCTGGGCGCTGGCAAGATCCGAAGGAAGATCATCCGGCTTCAAACTCATGAAGCCAGTGAATCAGATTTCCCGGTAGGTTCAATCGCAGAATGCTATCCAACTCGCGTTGGACGCAAAGTTTCTTGGGGATTGCGCCAGTCGATCCCAGACAGCAGATAAGAAAGTTGCGCCGGAGAGATCGTCACTGCTTCACCGGCAGCCGAAGGCCAGATGAATCTTCCTCTTTCGAGTCTTTTTGTAAACAGGCATGCTCCCTGAGAATCGTGCCAAATGACTTTTATCAGGTCTGAACGGCGCCCCCTGAAGCAAAACAAATGGCCCCCCAGTGGGTCATGCTTCAAGACCTCCTGCACCTGCAAAGCCAAGCTCGGAAAGCCGCGCCGCATATCGGTATGGCCCGTCGCCAGCCATACCCGCACGCCAGAGGGGAACGGAATCATCGCAGCGCCTTCAACACCGCTGACACCAGCAAGGGCGGCGCCGATCCGCAAATCCTGATCCGCCCGCTCCCCGCCAATTCGACCACGATCACCTCACCGGACGGCGCCGCTTCCTTGATCGGCTCCGCTTTCATTGCTGCTTCCACAAAGCTCTGGTCAGCAAAGTCCTGGCGAAGTCGGCGACGCCATGTGTAAATCAGACCCGTCGAAACATCGTGAGCCCGCGCAACATGTGCCACACACGATCCCGGGGCAAAGGCCTCCGAAACGATCCGGCTCCGCTCATCCTCGCTCCAACGCCGCCGGCGTTCCGGCCCCGTCAGCACCGAAATCTGACCCATCAATCGCTCTTAAGCTCGCTCTTAAACACGTGCTTATGAGTGCTCAATCCGACCCTCAGAACAAGACGGTCTTCTTCGTAGGCGTACGTTTCTTCCGACTGCAGCCGAAGACCGCCCAAGCGGCGCTTCAGTTTTATCGGCTTCGGGAGAAAGCGCACGGGGTTTCCGTGCACTAAAGAGAGGCGCGGCGGCTGGGGATGAACTCGCCTGTTTTGAAGCAACTCGGACCGCAAGGAAAAGGCCGTGCATCGATGTCAGCGCCCGTATGCGCGGGATGTGACTCTGATGACGGAGCGAGAACCACCCTCAAACTCCGTGGCGCCGACGGCGAGCGCCAGGAGGCCGCGTGACTGGCACACAGACCTTGCGAGTGAGTCAATTTGGCCACCCTACCCTGAGCAAAGACGGGCGCACAATCATGGTGCACATCCCGATCAAACTGCGCCACCAGGGCGGGCGCGAACAGGTGGTAACACGGCAGGAGCTAATCGGCAGGAACTACTCCATGAATTCCCCCTCCATCGCGCGTCGACAATACCCCCATTTAGGCGATGTCCGCGAAATCGCCAAGGCGGAGAACATCAAACAAGGACGTTTCCAATCGAATCGTCAGAGCAAGTCGAGGCGCTAGCGGGGATTGAGTAAATGTCTGCCTTAACTCTCAAAGTAGACGCTCATCAGAGCTCTTGAGGTCTGTCCAGTGCCTCAGCCTGCAGCATGGAGTTGGGGCAAACGGAGCTGGTCTGAATCGGCACCTGCTGCGCTCTTGCGCGACTTATATAATTTCAGAACATTCCGAGACGTTTCGTGATTGAGACGAGCAAATTCTTCTCGCTTCCCATCTAGGTTATGTGCAGAAATGCGGTGATCTTTAGCACCGAGGAACAGCAGCGACATCGCGGTCTCCCAGCTGAGGCCGAGGGCCTTGGCCAAGATCAGTGTAATCTCGCTGTTATGAACCAACGCGCGCTCTACGACGTCGACTGGCAATGAGCACAACAGAGACAGTCCAACCGTTACCTCTTCGATCTTATGGGCTCGGGCGTAGTCCTGAATGCTGTTCTCACTTAAATTGCCGTACTGATGCTGGGCAGTCACGACCCTCTTTGCGTTAAAATAACTTTTTGATGCCGGACCAAACTTCGATTGTAACGCGCCTGTGACTTCGGTAACCGAATTTTGGATCTGGTCCACTAAATCGGGACGCTCCTGCTCGAGTTTCCGTTTTACGTCATCCGACGCCTTTGCGATCAGTTGCTGGAACATATGCCTCGGAATTTCCTTCCGAAGTCCGATGTGCTCGGCAAGGATCGAATCGCCCTCTGACCTCTTAATCATTTGTAAAAAGCCGAAATCGGAAAGACGCGCACCATTGTTCGCCGCAACCGAGCGCACTACTTCCCGATTGCCGCGCGTCACGAGTTCGTCCGTCAGCACAACGGGAACGGAACATCGCCTGGAGATCGCCAGAAGGTGAGCCTGGCTTTTAGTTCTCGCATTGGCGAGTAACGCCTTGTCGTCAAGCCGCTCAGAGTGCTGAAGTACCGGACCTGCGACGTCAATAGCATCATCAGAGGCGAGCACCATAATTACGTTGAACGGAGCATTGCCGGAGTTGGCCAGCCGCTTTGCGAGCTTAACTCGGGCAACTCCTTCAATTTCGTCCGCTAGTCGCCCGATGACTTCACCGAATACCCAAATTTGGTCTTCAGTGTAGCGGCCCGCCATCAAAAGATCGGTCGCATGCCACAACGCTCGTGCCCGACTTTCGGGAGATCCGTGCAAAGCTGCTTCATTGATTTCCTGCAGAATTGAACTGACTTCAGTCATCGAGCAAACCTTACGCCATCGTTGCTAATGCTCCCGCAGTGATCAATTAGCATAGATTTTTAAAACAGCTTGGTGGGAGTTCACTCGCATTTTTATATTGGCTGCAACCACGCGTTAACTTATCAAGGAGCGCCCGGCAAAGACGCGCATCGGCCACCGCGCGCGCCACAGCCTATGCAAATAGAAGAATTGCCAGTCCGACCAGCAATCCGTCGATGTCGCATTGTAAACGCGCAATTTTGACTCACGGATTTACAGATCGTTAAACATCCTAATTCTCGCGGCCTTAAGAGAGGACGCCCTAAGGTGTCGACCGAAGCTGAGAGACCCAGTGTGGTTGCCAGAAGGCGAAATTGATCGACAGCAATAATTTGCTTCTACCGACCGCTGCGATCGCTGGAGATCTTGTCCTTCCAGGGCCCACCGTTAAAGTGAGGTGTCGCTTTGAGCAAGGCCCTGAAGCGTTTCTTCGCAATCGACTTGTCGACAACGATCTTTCGAGAAATAACCGACGCCTTGGTGATTTTCTCGATGTCGTCTCTGACGTATATGTTGATCGTCGAATGGGGCGGACTTTCGATTCTTCGAAAGATCCTCGGGCTTGAGATCGAACCCCCTTCGCTACTATATTTCTGTGGCGTCGCGTTGATAGTCTTTAGCATTCGTCGCATTGGCGACCAAAGACGCGAACGCGCAAAGCGGGTTGCCGCCGAGCAGAATGCCTATCTGGCGTCTACGCAGGATCCACTGACTAAATTGCCAAACCGGCGGCAATTCCAAATTGAGCTGAGCACCGCGCTGAAGAATTCAAAACAAACAATGAGCGTCCTACTGCTCGGCCTCAATCATTTTAGAAAGCTCAACGAAGTATATGGGCACCTAGGTTGTGACGAAGCCCTGTCGCAAATCAGCTCGCGAATACGCGATACCGCTAATTCAAGCGACGTCTTCGCGCGGATCGGCGACGATGAATTTGCGCTGTGTTTGGCAGGCATGGACCCGGAAAACGCTCTGAGGGTTGCCGGCGCATTGCTCGAGATCGTAAAAAAGCCGGTCCAAATAGGTATCGAACATCACAGCATCAGCGCAAGCATCGGGATTGCGCAGGTAGGCCGTGGGCATACGACCGTCGATGAGCTACTCCGATGCGCACACGTCGCGCTTTCGCGGGCGAGAAACGGCGAAGTCGATTGCTGCTTTTTCGATCCAAAAATGGATGCACATGTTCGCGCTAGGGCCCTTTTGGAAAGGGATCTGCGCGAGGCAATTGGCGGCTATGACATTCGACCCTACTATCAACCGATCGTCGATTTGAAAACGCGGCAGATTGTTGGTTTTGAGAGCTTGGCGCGCTGGCACCATCCGATAAACGGCCTTATCGCCCCAGATACGTTCATTCCGCTCGCCCAAGAGTTGGGCTTAATGGATATACTGTCTGGACAATTATTTGGCGATTCTTGCCGCGAAGCGGCCACCTGGCCGGACTATATTTCCTTGTCGTTCAATTTTCCGTCGACGCAACTCAGCGACAGGAATTTTGCACAAGATGTCCTGACGATCCTTGCCGATACCGGGCTGCCGCCCCATCGCCTTGAGGCTGAAATTACCGAAAGCGCGATCGTCTCGGATTTCGAAGCTACACGTCACGCCATTCGGACCTTGCGCAATGCAGGGGTCCGAATCGTTATTGACGATTTTGGCACTGGATATTCAGGTCTCTCCCAACTGTATGAATTGAGGTTCGACAAGCTCAAGGTCGACAAGCGGTTTATCCAGGAGATCGGGAAAAGCACCGAAAGCGATATCTTCATGCGAGCTATATTCGGTCTCTGCAAAGGTCTCGACCTGTGCGTGACCGCCGAAGGCATTGAAAATGTCGCTCAAGCCGATGCTTCGCTTGCATATGGTGCGCACCAGGGCCAGGGATTTTTATTCAGCAAAGCTGTTCCAGCTCATAAAGTTCCGCAGTTACTCATTGGATTTCCGCTGGCGAAACTCGTTGCGTGACAAAGACTACACGCCGGAGGGTTCGTTGCAGAAGTCGTCGCGTCAATTTCCAACGCGAAACAACAGTGCACAACGCCGACCATGCCGTGAGTACACGAGTCTCATGACAGCACTGGCGAGTTTCAAACTGATGCAATTCAAGCGGAGGCCTTCTGCTCGCGGGTAAGGCCGGCGGCGAAGAGTTCTAACGATTTGCCGAACATACATTGATACCCGCGACCCTCCAATATCATTTCACTCCGTCGCAGTTGGGCCAAAGCGTAGGGTCCGTTGTGCCTCCGAAAGAGACAGGCTGTCGAACAGATGATTCAGCGCTTCCAGTTCTTCTGCCTTGAGTGGCGAGCAACCCTCCCGGTTATTCAGGATCGAGACCGTCGTTGCCCAACGTAACCTGGATGCTTTGCAGGCTATTACCAATTGATCGACGTCGCTGTTGGATAGCAACCGTTCTATTGACTTTACCGACGCATCCGAAGCAAGCGTCAGTGCGACCGTTAGCTTGTCGAACTGTCGCATGACCGCGAATCGATTGATCGCGGAATCATTCAGTTTGCCTGTACGACGCAGCTCAGCAATCTCCCTTTCTGCTGATGAATAGTCTTTTTTTGTGACAACGATCTTCAGAATTTCCTTGTCCGCGATTGCCCTGATCGTCGGAGAAGCGGCGCGCAGAAACGCAGCCCTCGGCTTCTCTGTGACCATAGCAAGGAATTTCCGGAGCAAACCGGAAGGGATATCGGATCGCCCTCCTAGCAATGCAGCGAGCTCACTATCTCGTTCCGCAATCTTCAAGAGAACAGTGAAGCCCCCTTCTGAAAGCTTTGCGCCCAAATTGCGAGTGATTGCCGTATGGACTGCGGTATACCCCCGCATAATGAGGGTAGTAGTAAGAAACTCCGAGAGCACAGACCTTGAACTGATTGCCAGTACATGGTCTCGATCGCGCGTTTCCGCAACTTCAACGAGATCATTCTCGGACAGCCAACTAGAATGCCTTAATATCGGGACTGCCACGGACGGATGACGATGGAGAGCAAGCTGCTGGAGAGCTTTTGGAAGTTTAAGTCCCGACCTGACAAGAGCATTACTGACATTGGCGAGGTCAATGGTGCTCGCTGGTCGCATCAGACAGACAAGCACCTCATCGAGGTAGGCAAGCTTGTGAACTGTCTCCCGCTGGTCGTCCAGGAATAGCTTTGTTACTTGCTGCAGCACGAGCGCGCGACGGTGTTCTGGGCAACGCACCATTGCGTCCTCCAGACCCGCAATCTGCGCCTCATATACAGCCCTACCCATCTACTTTATCCAACGGGCGTGATGACAAACGCGCTCAGCCCAGTTCAAAATGATTGAAGCAAACTCGCGAAGCAGAACTTTTTCAGTCGATAAAAATATCAGTACGGCCACTAACTCCCGGTTAATGATTCTGTACCTGGCAGCAACTGCGGCTTGATGCCCGACAAGCGAACAACATCGGGCCACCGGCGCTGACCGCGATCGAATGGCTGCACCGGCCAGGCCGTCGACTGAAGCGGTCTTCGACCCATCTGAAACTATTTGAGCCGCTTCGCCGTACCTTCTCGGTCGGCCATAGCTTCTGTTGATGGCAGGGCAATTGGAAGTGGTCGGCCGGGATCGCCCGATTTCTGAGTTACGGGCGGTCCCACCCCGGGTTTCAGTTTTCTCGTTTGAGCCGCCGCGGCCGTTCCATCCTCGGAACTCAGGAGCGTGCGAAAGAGAGAAAGAGAGATTGGAAAGTCGTCTCGCATTTTGCCGCAATCAAAGTTCAAGTTACGCCCATCCCGCTTGGACTTTCGTCAACGATCAATTGCCATCAGAAAACTTGCATTCGGAGGTTGCCCAGAGCGCAAATTGGAAAAAAGCCTCTCGAATTTACATCGCCTCGCTCGCTGTGACACGAAAGATACTCGACCTTCTTTATATTTTGTGGAGTAGCTATGTCGAAGAATTTGATAGCGACAACCTTTCTGGTGTTCTTAAGTTGCGGGGGAGTTTCTCAAGCCCATCCGCTGGATTCGCCGGACATCGTGTATATCGATGGACTACCATGTAACACCGCGTGCCAATCCTATTTGAAATGGTCTCGGCAACAAACGTCACCCGTGACCACGTCTGCGCGGCACTCATCAGACACGGTTCGTCGTACTTTTGTGAAGCATCGACAAAGTCCCGGCACCCAGCCGCCCGCTCGCGTTGCAAGGCAGGTGGCACCAATGCCACCGACCAGAGTAGCGGAGCCTCGGCCTGGTGGTACCAAGGAAACCGATTCTGAGCTGGCTCACGCGAACGCGACGGCTTCGTCTCCAGCGGACAACGCTGCTACTCGCACTAGGACGCTTCGGGAGCAGGTTGCGGCCGCGACGGCGCTTGCGGAGCAAGTAACGTTGGCCGCTGCCGGACCGGCTTCGTCGCAGGAACTAAATAGTGCCGGTCGGGCGAAAAGGCCCCAACCCAGCGATGCCGAGCAGACCCGTGCCATCTCAAGCAACGCTGAGAACAATATGGTTGCAGTTGTGATGGCGCGTTCGGATGTCAAATCGGTGGCCGATCTTGCTGGCAAAGACGTTGCGATAGATGAGCCACAATCGGCCTCAACCGGCGTTGTCCGGACTGCGATTGCGGCAGCCGGCGCGGCTGAGGTCCAACTCAGTTCCGGCCAAACGAAAGCAATTGATCGGCTGATCGACGGAGAAGTGCCGGCTGCGGTGTTGACCCTAGTATCCAAGGAGGCCGGAGACTGGTTTCCAGACATCGCTGGCTTCAGGATCTTTCGCGTTCCACTTTCGCCAGATCATTGAAGGCTGAGCACAGCCGGACGTAACGATCTGGCAAGCCCCCGCTCTTTGGACTTCGATAGCACGGTACTCATCGACAAAAATATTAAGAGGAGGCACCTCCCAATGCCGACGATCCTCAAGGCGAGTATATTGATCGCAACGACAACAGCGATCGGCGTTTCGGTTCTAGCGGTGGGGAATCCGATGACTCTCTTTGCAGACGTCACGGCTTCGCTGGTCGACAACTCGAGGCTTCAGCCCAGCATCGATCACTCGACGCCGACGATTCAATCTATCGCCAATTCTCAGGCTTTGCCGCCGTCGGCAAACGACACGCCGACCCGCGACGAAATTGTCGCCTCCGAACCCGCCGGTCAGGATCAGAAGGAAACGAGTGAGCCATCATCTGAAGCCCTGTTCAAGCAATTCCAAGCTTGGTCGGCTGAGAACGATGCGCAGGCCACTGTCGAAACGGTAGAGCCCGTTCAAGATGCCCCGGCGCGGGTTGTTCAAAGTGCTCCACCGCAGATCGCGGAAAATGCCCGAGTTCCCCTTCGGCTCATGCAAAAGCACCGTCAGGTCCGGACCGTCCATAGTGCGCGGGCAGAGATACGCATGCAAAATTCCCGAAAACTCGCTCAGCCGGCGCGAAGTGCACGGGCACCTGCCCGGCCCGTACAAAACGCCCGGGCACAAGACCAATCTGTGCAAAATGCGCCGTCGTCCCAGCAAACGACCCAACACTTGCAAAAAAGCGAGTAGCTGACATCTTACCAATACGGGCAGAGCTGGAGCGGCCGCAATCCTCCAAGGAGGGCCCCACCGCGCAAGATACGCTCGACGGGCTTCTCATCGTCAATCGATGTCGTCGGATAGGAATTGTTTTAACACGATCACCAGAACGGACCCGCGGAAGGTGAGCGCGAATAGCCGCGTATGGGCGCGTAGCCAGATTCGGTTCCTGGCCCTCGTCGTCTGAACTTGATTCCACCTTGCGGCTCACCACTCAACAGGACCACGAAAGCTGTTCCCTTACCGGTCTCCGAGCTCAATCCTTCGTCTGTAACGATCAAAGAGGATCGTGGCGTTATCCTAGGAATGCGATCCAGTACATCCTGCGGAATAACAATTCTGTCAATCGCAGCGTTCGCTCTGTCCGACTTCGTCGATGTCGGCTCGGTACCCGTGCCTCCGCTCCGCGCAGGTGATTCAACTATTCCGTCCTTCAGATCTTCGCTTGCCAATGAGACGACACTCCATCGAACATCGGTCTCGGCGCCAGTTCGGGTCATTGCGGTGAACACGTGAGTGCCGATCGGACGGTCGGCATCCAAAATCGTGACCGGGCTGTCGAACAGCGGCTCAAAAGCTTGCCGGACATACAGCCGCTGAGTTTTGCGGCTGATTAATACCGATACCGGCTCAACCTCGCGCGCGGCCTGGCGCGCCAACTCGGCTGCCGCGACGCGCGCAGTCTCCGCGGCAAAGCGAGAAGCGCCCCGACGACCGCGAGATAAGTCGATCTATTCAGGCGTACCGTTTCAACTCCCCATCACGTCGATTTTGTTAGCCTCGAGAAGCGATAGAAGCCCGCGCACGATCACCAGACGCCGACGCCCGACGGTCGTCGTAGCGAGTTGTCCAGCCCCTATCAACTCGTAAAGCTTCGTCCGTCCCAAGCCCGTCGCCTCGCATGCCTCATCGATCGTACAACTCAGCCGCTGGGAAAAGGGAATGCTTCGCTCTTCGGGCTTCGGAGAAGATAATGGCGGCTTGTCTGGTCCATTCTTCTCGCGTTGACTGTATCTCACAGACCTTCCTCCACACAGAAACTCGACAGTGCAAAAGTTGATCGTGCGGCGAGCGAGGTCAATGCGTATGTTCGAAGCTCCCCGCGCACTGTAGCGTACGGAAACGGCCGTTCGAGCATGTCAGGATGTCAACGACGGCGAATGAATTTTTTGCGGTCAGTCGCAAAAATAGGAGTGTCGAAAAATGGAGGAAGAGCCGCACCGTAACGGACGTGCGACTCGTCGGGACAATGATCGACACCGCCGGAGTGATCGAAATAAACCCGGATTGCCAACGCGCCGCGCGCTTCTAGGATGCGCGACGGGGTTGTCAATCGTCCAAATGCGGCGACTAGCGCGACTCCGCGGTTGGTCTTGGAGGGAGCCCCCGATCGTCTGACTGCGGCTCTCGCGAAGCGAAAGTAACAACGTTAGAGACTCCTCCGGCATAGCAAGCCCATGCCTCCATAAGTTGACGCCTCTTTTTGAGAGCGTTGCCGCGCCTATAGGCTTGCTCAACTTCGTCTCCCACCTTGTGAGCCAGTGCCATTTCCGCGATGTCGCGTTCGTAGGTTGTTTCGTCGCCTGCCCAGTCGCGGAAACTGGAGCGGCACCCGTGCGTCGTCATCGCCGGGTAAACCAACTTGAGCGCGTGGAGCACGGCATTCATACCCAGCGGCTTATCCCCGTTTCTCGACCACTGGCCCGCGAAAACATATGTATCCGGTAGAGCGCCCTTTGGGATAGCGGCCTTCAGGATCGAAACAGCGCGATCGGAGAGCGGCACTTCGAAACATGATCCTTCCGGACCGTCTTCTGTCTTCATGCGCTCTCCCGGAACGATCCAAAGCCTCTCGACAAAATCCACCTCGCGCACACGCATAAACCGGGCTTCACCGGTTCGCACCGCCGTAAGAATGATGAATTCGGCGGCGAGGTTCACGTTGCTGTCGGCGCTCTTATGCTTTTCCTGAAGAGCGCGCACGATCCTTGGCACGTCCTTATATGGTGCGGCCTGATGGTGACGCTTTGAGCGTTTGGCCTTCGGAAGGAGTTCTTTTAAGTTACCACGCCATATCGCGGGATTTTCGCTGGAACGCAATCCTTTGGCCCGCGCCGCCATAAATACCCGCTCGATGCGGCTTCGCGTCTCGCGTGCCGTGCGATTAAGCGTCAGCCACATCGGCGACAAGATCAACAGTATGTCCGTCGTGTTGATTTCTTGAAGATGCTTCGAGCGGATGGGTTGGCACCGTACTTCGAGATCGCGTTTCCAATCTGCGTAGGTCTTCTTGCCTTTGAAGCCAGACTTGATCGATTGCAGCAACGCATCGCCGAATTCTCCGAAGGTGACGCCCGCCACCTTTTCTGCCCTTCGCTCCGCCGCGGGATCTTTGCCTTCAGCGAGTTTCTTGCGCGCATCAGCGGCCTTGAGCCGGGCAGCGGCGAGCGAAAGGCCGTCCTTGCCTTTTCCCTTTGCCGGTCCGAGGCCAAGCTCTCTGCGTTTGCTGGTGCCACGCACACGGTACAGGAAGATCCATTGACGTCGGCCATGCAAGCCGGCCTCGATCACGAGGTAAAGCCCTCCTCCATCACCATGGCGTCCGGGCTCCGCAATGGATTCCGCCTCGCGTGCGGAAAGCTTGTGCAACCGTCTTTTGGCCATCTCCGCCCCACCATCCGCCCCACCATTGAACACGGATCGCGGTGAATTCCGGCGGACTTCCGTGAACGTTGGTAGACCTTCGATAGAGGGATTATAGCTGAATCAGCAGATACTTAGAAGCTCATCCACGAACTAGCGCGAACGGCTATGAAATTGCACCGCGGCTGTGGTGATGCCAGCCGCGCCCTGCTTTTTTTGCTTTTGAAGCAATTGGCCTATTTCCAACTCGCCAGCCTGCCGCCCAAGCCGGGAACAACCGCGTGTCCGGCCGCAGTCAAACGATCCGTTCAAAATATCAGCAAAATTGTCCGCGCTGTGCGGCGGAAGGCGCGGTTTGCGAATAGCGGAACCGTTGATACCGTTCGCCCGTGCCCGAAGTGCTCCGGCCCGTTGCATAAAGTCGCAGGGATCGGAAAAGCGTTCGATTAGAGAATCAGCTAGGCGACTTGGGAAGATTTATGAGCGGCCGAAAATGAGGATGGCCGCGACGGCAGCGACCGCATTTGCCCCGCTCGTTCCCTTAAGGAGGCTCGACGTGATCTCCGTTCGCAAGGAAATGGACAGCCTCGGCGAAGTGGATGTGCCCGCCGACAGGCTCTGGGGCGCGCAGACGCAACGATCCCTCGAGCATTTCAGCATCGGCAAGGACCTGATGCCGCGCGAGATGATCACGGCCTATGCGATCCTCAAGAAGGCCGCCGCCAATGCCAATCACAGGGATCGTCGGCTCAGCGACGAGGTTCACCGGCTGATCGCCACGGTCTGCGACGAAATCCTCGCCGGCCAGCACCACGACATGTTCCCGCTGCATGTCTGGATGACCGGAAGCGGCACCCAGTTCAACATGAACGTCAACGAGGTGATTTCCAACCGCTGCTGCCAGCTCGCGGGCACGCCGCTCGGCAGCAAAAAGCCGGTCCATCCGAACGACCACGTCAACATGTCGCAATCGTCAAACGACAGTTTTCCGTCCGCGATGTACATGGCGGCCGCACTCAATGCCAGGCAGCGCCTGCTGCCGGCCGTGCAGGCGCTCCACGACGCGATCGCAGCCAAGGCGGCCGAATGGGATCACATCGTCAAGATCGGCCGCACCCACATGCAGGACGCCACCCCGCTCACCTTGGGCCAGGAGTGGTCGGGTTACGCCGGCATGCTGGCGGACAACATCGAGCGGATCGGCGATGCGCTGAAAGGGGCTTATCGGCTGGCACTGGGCGGCACCGCGGTCGGCACCGGAATCAATGCGGCGCCGGATTTCGCCGAGGCTGTGGCGGCCGAGATTGCCTCGCTCACGGACTTACCCTTTGTCAGCGCGCCCAACAAGTTCACGGTGCAGGGTGCGCATGACGCGCTGGTGCAGCTTTCCGGCACCTTCCGCACGCTGGCGGTCTCGCTCTACAAGATCGGCAACGATATTCGCCTGATGTCCTGCGGGCCGCGCGCGGGATTTGCCGAACTGCTGATCCCGGAGAACGAGCCCGGCTCCTCGATCATGCCGGGCAAGGTCAATCCCACGCAAACCGAGGCGCTCACGATGGTCGCCGTGCAGGTCATGGCCAACGATGTGGCGGTCGGGTTTGGCGGCGCCGGCGGATATCTGGAGATGAACGTCTACAAACCGCTGATGATCTACAACATCGCGCATTCGATCACGATCATGTCGGACGGTTGCGTCAATTTCCGCAAATTCCTGGTCGAGGGGACGAAGCCGAACCTGAAAAAGATCAAGGAATATGTCGATCGTTCGCTGATGCTGGTGACCGCGCTTTCGCCTGTGATCGGTTACGACAAGGCGTCCAGGATCGCCCATTACGCGATGGACAACGATCTCACGCTCAAGGAAGCGGCCCTCAAGCTCGGCTTCGTCAGCGAGGAAGAGTTCGATCGTGTCGTCGATCCCGTCAAGATGGTCAGGCCCTATGTGGCAAAGGACGCCGATCGCGCCAAGGCCACTGCTCCGGCGCGCTGAACGGAGACGTCAACCATGATCCGATGCGTACGCCTGTGGACCGGAGAAGACGGCAATTCTCATTTCGAGGAAGGTGCGATCGATATCACCGCGGGCGTGCGCGGCGACTGGCTGAGCGAGAAAGTCGGAGCGGCGAGCATCTCCTTCCAGGAAACGGCCACCGGCGGTTCATTCGCCTGGCACACGGCGCCGGTGCGGCAGCTGGTTATCACATTGAGCGGCACGCTGGATTTTCAAACCCGCGAAGGCAAGCACTTCATGCTGCATCCCGGAGATATCCTGCTCGCGGAGGATACGGCCGGTTCGGGGCATAGCTGGCGGCTGACCGACAATTCGAGCTGGCGCCGCGCCTATGTCGTGCTTCAGCCCGGCGTGGCGGTGCCGTTCCGCGCGGGTGCACATGCTGCCTTGCAGCCACCGAACCGGGCCGCAGTCGCCAGCTAGAAGCGCGCACATGACGACAGATCGGCGCGCGGGGTTCGTGCTTGCCTTTGCAAGGCTTCTTTACGTCAATGGACAAGCCACCGACCTGACTGTGAGCGCAACCGAGCGCCTCGGTCGCGCCCTCGGACTGCGCGCCAATCTGTTGCCACGATGGGGCGAGTTGCAGCTGGCGGCAGACGACGGGAGCGGCACCGACGTTGCTCGGGTCGAAGCCAATCCTGCGGGTGTCGAAATGCACCGTGTGGCATCGGCGATGCGCGTTGTCGATGATGTCGAGACGGGTCGCCTGGCGCCGGATGCCGCGACCAAAACGATCGACGAAATCTCGCAATCGCAGCCGACGCCGACATGGCTTTTTGCACTCGCGGCCGCAGCGGGCGCCGCAGCGCTGGCGGTGATTTTCGGTGTCGAGTACATATCGGCCGCGATATTGATCTTCGCGAGCGGCGGGGCAGGCGCGATCCTGCGCCGGGCCGTGGGACGGTTGAGCACAAATCTCCTGCTGCAACCGTTTTGCGCAGCGCTGCTCGCCGGCATCATCGGCGCTTTCGCGGTCCGGTACGACCTGAGTTCTTCATTGCGGCTTGTCGCAGTCTGCCCCTGCATGGTCCTGGTGCCGGGCCCGCTTTTTCTCAACGGCGCGCTCGATCTGATCAACGGCCGAATTGCGCTTGGCGCGTCCCGCCTGCTTTACGCCGGACTCATCGTGGTCGCGATTGCCTGCGGGTTGCTGCTTGGACTGACGCTGCTCGGCGTCTCCTTGCCGGCCGACCCGCCGGGGAGAATCGCACCTCTGTGGGAAGACGCAATTGCAGCCGGTTTCGCGGTTGCCGCCTATTGCATCTTCTTTTCAGCACCACAGCGCATGCTGCCCTGGCCGGTGGCCGTCGGCATGCTCGCCCACGCCCTGCGATGGGTGGCCATGGTCCAATTCGGATTCAACGCCGCAGCCGGGGCACTGGTCGCCTGCGTCGTCGCCGCACTCGTGCTCACGCCGATCTCGCGGCGAACCCACATGCCGTTTGCGGCAATCGGCTTCGCCTCCGTGGTTTCCATGATACCCGGCGTCTACCTGTTCAGGATGGCGAGCGGCTTCGCCGGGATTGCCAACGACCCGCATCCGGCATTCGAACTTGTCAGCTCAACGGTGACGGACGGTATAACCGCCGCGACCATCATCCTGGCCATGAGCCTTGGCCTCATCGTGCCGAAAATGGCCATCGACTATTTCTGCGATCGCCGGGCGAAGAGCTAGGCTATGGCGCGCAAATAGTCATCGGCTGCAGACCAGCCTCAACCCTGGTTTGACTTTCTCTTCAAGCTCAATCCGCAGCTCGTGCACGCGAGGATCGGTCGATCTGTCGGCGCAAAGCGCATATTGGCGAACCGATTGAGCGAGCGCCCGGTGCTCGTCCGCCGTCCGCGTTACCGCGGGGTCAGCTAATCGAAGAACCATGGCACCCAGATTCACCAGGGCTTCGTCCAGTGCACGATCGATCTTTGCAACGTCGGACATGACGGGCTCCTTCAACGGAGCCAATGAGCGGCGCGAAAAGGCGTTCCCGTCTCGACGCCTGCATGGCTAACGGGACGTGAAGCGCGATCCGCAACTTTTCGGTGTGCTGGGACACAAGAAAATCCGGCGCGTCCCCAGACGCGCCGGTCCGTAACTCAACTCAACGAGACCCCGTTCAGGAAGCCGCCGCCTTCGGCGCGCGGTTGCGCGAATTGCGTTGGAAGAACAGCGCCTGGCTAGCAACCGCCGACACCATAGCGGGCTGGAACGGCTTTGAGATCAGGAACGCAGGCTCCGGCCGTTCGCCGGTGAGGAAGCGCTCGGGATAGGCGGTGATGAACACCACCGGCACCTCGAAGGTCCGGAGCAGCTCGTTGACCGCATCGAGGCCGGAGGAGCCGTCGGCGAGCTGGATGTCGGCGAGGATCAGGCCGGGCTTGCGATTCTTGGCGAGCGCCACGGCGTCCGAATGGGTGCGCGCCACGCCGATGACATTGTGGCCGAGGTTGCGCACCAGGCTTTCGAGGTCCATCGCGATGAAGGTCTCATCCTCGATGATCAGGACATCGGTGGCGATCTCCGCCGCCATCTCGCGGCCGGCGGCATCCGCGAGCCGGCGCGTTTCCGCGACATCGGTGCCGAGGATATAGGCGACCTCCTCCTCCGGGAAACCTTCCAGCGACAGCAGCAGGAAGGCCTGGCGCGGCAGCGGCGTGATGTTGGACAACCGCCGCTCCGGCGGCATCGGCAGGGTTGCGACCTCGGCATCGTCGTTGATCGAGACCGAGTTCCAGATCCGCGTGAACAGACGGAACAGCCCGGCGCGGGCGCCGTGCTTTTCTTCCAGCAGCGAGGGGTCCTGCAGCAGGGCCTCGAGCATGGCCGCGACATAGGCGTCGCCGGACGACTGGCTGCCGGTCAGGGCACGGGCATAGCGCCGCAACAGCGGCAAATGTTCAGCAACTAGCTGTGATCGGGTCATCCCCACTCCATCGATCTTGGGCCAAGCATTTTGGAGGGGCGGCCGGGTTCCCCTGATGGGCTGACTACTCGCAAGCCCCCAAAAAGTTCCAAGAAAAGTTCCACAAAAGCCGGAACTTTTCCCTTGTGATCGAATTAGGTTCCTTACGGAAGTCCTCGAAATCGAGAAATTCTTGGAGCTACAGGGACTTAACTCTCGGGGAAACGTTGGAACAGGTCATGAAAGATGTAAAGTCTCAAGCCAGCAAGAATGCGGCGCCGGGCAAGCAGGGCGGCCTGAATGCCGAGATTCAGTCCAGAATCGGTCATCAGCTCCGCGCCATGTACGACGATGTTGTCCGACAAGGAGTGCCGGATCGGTTCTCGGAACTGATCCGCAAGCTTGATGCCCCCTCCGGCTCTCCCCAAGTGGATAGCACGGGCGGCACGGGTGGCAATAATAACGACGGGAGGGACTAATGCCTCTCACTGATGCCCTTCGCGACGACATCCTGGCCGCGGTTCCGAGCCTGCGTGCGTTCGCGATTTCGCTTTGCGGCAATGGCGACCGCGCCGACGATTTGGTGCAGGAGACCCTGCTGCGCGCGCTGGCCAACATCGACTCGTTCCAGCCGGGCTCGAACCTGCCGGCTTGGCTGTTCACGATCCTGCGCAACCTGTTCCGCTCCGACTATCGTAAGCGGCGGCGCGAGGTCGAGGATGCCGACGGCAATTATGCCAAGACGCTGAAGACGCAGCCGTCGCAGAGTGCGCACCTGGAGTTCGAGGAATTCCGCGTCGCGCTCGACAAGCTGCCGCAGGACCAGCGCGAAGCGCTGATCCTGGTGGGCGCCTCCGGCTTCTCCTATGAGGACGCCGCGACCATCTGCGGCTGTGCGGTCGGCACCATCAAGAGCCGCGTCAACCGCGCGCGCTCCAAGCTCGCCGCGCTGCTCTATGTCGACGGCGCCGAGGACTTTGGGCCGGACGAGACCGTGCGCGCAGTGATCGGCGGCAATGGGTAGCCATTACTAAATCTCATCGTTCCGGGGCGCGCGTGAGCGCGAGCCCGAAACGATGCCGCTTATCTACCGCCCGGTCCGGACCGGCGCGGAAATCTGCTCGGTGCGGTCGCGCTCGTTCATGTCGACGACTGTCTCCATCGGCGCAATCAGCTCGTAGACGTACGAGGCGTCCGTGAAGTAGCGCTTGGACGTGCCGCCGAGCGCTTCCGGCGCGACGCGATCGAGCAGGATCAGGCCGAAATCGCTGTCCGCCCGGCGCGTCGCTTCGCTGGTGTTAAATTCCTCCCAGCGGAAGGTGAACACGGCGTCGGGCCCTTCGCCCGTGATTTCCCATTTCGCCACGATGTGCGGATGCTTGCCGACCAGCGACAGGCCCTCGTCGGAATGCGAGGCGAGTTCGAAGAACAACAGCGACAGACTCTGCGCGGCGCGGGCGCTGACTGCGATATCGGGCCCGCTCACCGCGATGCGGTCGGCATGCGGGATCGCGCGCGCCTCGAACAAGCCTCTCAGCTTGACGCCCTGCCACTGGCTTTCACTGAGCAGCGAGACCACGTTCGCCATGGCATGGATGCGGCCGATCAACAGTTCGCGCGCGACATCGATGTCGGAACCGTGGCGGAGCGTGCGCGTCACGATCGACTGGATCACCGCGAGGATGTTTTTCACCCGGTGGTTCAGCTCGTCGATCACGGCGGTGAGCCGCCGCTCGAAGCCGATGCGCACCTGGATCTCGCGGCTGAGCCTCAGATTGTTGTAGGCGACATAGCCGAACAGGCCGCAGACGATACCGGTGAGCGCAAGGCCGATTGCGCCGACAATGGCGGCGGTCTGCTCGGCGCGGCGGGCCGCATTGGTCTTGGCGTAATAGGACAGCGACCAGTCGCGATTGCCGAAGGTCACGGGGCGCACCGCCGACGGTGCCGGCGCGTCAGCGGTGACCTGCCGCGAAGAAACGACACCGCGATCATTGGCGACGAGCTCTGAGTCCGCGCTGCGCGGGTCCTTCAGCGCCACCGAGAACAGCGACAGATCGTCATTGGTCAGCATCAACGGGGCGAGCTCGTAGGAGAACGTCACAAAGCCCGCCGGCGTCGAGGCGCCCTCCTGCACCACAGGCGCGGCCAGCGCCAGGCCGATCGGGCCGTCCGGCCGCAGCAGGTTGAAGGGATCGGAAGCGATCGGCTTTCCTTCGATTGCCGCCCGCGACAGCATGGCGCCGATCGCCGGATAGTTGTCGACCGCGCGTCCGGCAAAGGTCCGGGTCACGTTGTTGCGCGGCTCGAGGTCCATCAGGACGTCGATCGGCTTGTTGATCGCGTGTGTGTCAATCGGCTTGTCGTCATAGCTGCGGATGGCCGGATTGGGAAATCCGGCGGCCGCCAGCTCCTTGCTGGCGGCGTCGAGCTCGGCCGGTTTGAGCCGCGCGATCCAGGCGGCAATCACGAAATCGGTCTTGAACGCGTAGATCGAGGAGCGCAGCGGCTGCAGCATGTTGGCCTTGATCACGGACGGCGCACGGAACAGCCCGGAGGCAACGCGCGCCAGCAATTCGCGCTCGGTGAGGCGGTCCTGCACCAGGCTGGCATGGACGTCGATGGCGCGCGCCAGCGCGATGCCGTCGATCGCCAGTTCCTGTTCGTGCACCCGATAGGCCGCGAGCCCGGAGAGCAGAGCCCCGATCAGCGCGATCAAGCCAATGATGAAGCCCAGCCGAACCACTCGCTTACTCTGAGGTGAGAGGTTGGCGGAAGAGAGAGACGGTCATCAATAATCCGATGGGATGGCAATGAAGCGATACGAAACGAAAGCCAACCGCCGGATATATTGATGGAGCCATTTTGGTTGCGCAACTGCGGTTGGCGAGGAGACTTAACAAACCGGCTCGGTGATTTTTCCAAGCACGACCCGGAGGGAGCTAACGGCGACGCGTCGCTTTGGTTCCCGACCATTTTCGGGAATTTTCGGCAAACCAGAGGCACCGGCCGCGTCAGGCGGCCGCACCATTCATCAACCTTAACAGACGGTTCGCGGTCAGACCTGCCGCACCGAGGGCCTTAATCCGCCCTTGGCTTCGATGAAGCTGATGATGCGCTCCAACCCTTCGCTCTTTTTCAGGTTGGTCATGACGAACGGCCGCTCGCCGCGCATCCGGCGTGCGTCGGTATCCATTTTTTCAAGCGAGGCGCCAACATGGGGCGCGAGATCGATCTTGTTGATGACGAGCAGATCGGAGCGGGTGATGCCCGGCCCGCCCTTGGACGGAATCTTGTCGCCGGCAGCGACATCGATCACATAGATCGTGAGGTCGGCGAGCTCCGGCGAGAAGGTGGCGGCGAGATTGTCGCCGCCGGATTCGATCAGCACCAGGTCGAGATCGGGGAATTTCGCGCGCATGTCGGCGACGGCCGCGAGATTCATCGAGGCGTCCTCGCGGATCGCGGTGTGCGGGCAGCCGCCGGTTTCCACACCGGCGATGCGGTCCGGCGTCAGCGAGCCCGAACGCACCAGGAACTCCGCATCCCATTTGGTGTAGATATCGTTGGTGATCGCCGCGATGTCGTAGCGCTCGCGCATCGACTTGCAGAGCAGGTCCATCAGCGCGGTCTTGCCCGAGCCGACCGGGCCGCCGACGCCGATCCGAAGCGGGCCGTGAGAAGATGCCATATCAATCAGTCCTCAATTGTCGTTGCTCCGGCGAGAAGATCACGACCGGAACAGCCTCGTATATTGCGTCTCATGGCGGAGGCTGGCGAGATCGGCGCGGAAGGTCGCGCTGCCGAGATCGTCCAGCGTCGCCGACAACGCACGCTTTGCGGTCGCTGCCACCACCGGCTCCAGCGCGGCGAGCACGCGCTGGCTGTCGGTCTGGCCGAGCGGAATGAGGCGTGCGCCCGCGGATATCCAGTTCGACAGCAGCGCATGCAGGAAGGCATGCAGGCCGGGCGACAGCGGGATCGCATGGGCGGCGCTGACGATGGCGACCGCGACGGGATAGACGATGGCGCCCCCGCATTGCGCGACCGCCTGATCGAGCCCGCCGCAATTCCAGGCCGCGCGCGCGATCTCGATGAAGGCGCGGCCCTGGCTCGACGTCTCCAGCTGCCGCTCGCGCGAGGGCACGAAGGCCGCGGCAAGCTCGGCGACATCGCGCAACGCGGCATCATCGCCGGCTTCCACGGCGCGATGGGCGTGCGCCAGGAACACGCTGTCGCAGAAGCCGGAGCCATCCGCGAGCATGGCGGCGAGCCAATCCTGCAGCGATGCCGCGTTCGTGATATCGCCCGCCTCCACCGCCCACTCGATACCGCTGGAATAGGAGAAGCCGCCGACCGGAAAGGCCGGCGATAACCAGGTCAGCAACCGGTAGAGCGCCGCCGCCTCGACCTCCGTCATCACGCCGCGGTCGTCGCGCGCAGGCGGCTCATTTGTGGTCATGAGCATGGGAATGGCCGTGATGATGCTCGTGACCGCAATTGTCGTCGTGGTGATGGTGGTCCTCATGATCATGATGATGGTCGCCATGATCGTGCGGATGATCATGGCCATGCGCATGGTCGTGACCGGTATGCGCATGAGGCTCATTCGCGTGGCCATGGGCGGAGCCGGCATAGGCGCCGCCCTCCGGATCGAACGGCGCCTCGATCTCGACAACGCGCGCGCCCAGGCCCTTCACCATCGCTTCGATCACGTGATCCCGGCGGATGCGCAGGCCCTTCGGCATGATCTGGGTCGGCAGATGACGGTTGCCGAGATGCCAGGCGACCCGGATCAGATGATGCGGGTCGCTTCCCTTGATCTCGATCAGCGGCTCGGGCGCCGCCACCACCTCGACCAGCCGGTCGTCCTCGAGCACCAGCGCATCGCCGCCGCGCAGCGCGGCGGCGCTTTCGAGATCGAGCAGGAACTCCAGTCCGCGCGTTCCCGTCATCGCCATCCGCCGCCGGTGCCGGTCGTCGAAATCGAGCACGACAGTGTCGGCGGCCGCTTCCGTCCAGCGATGCTGTCCGAGAACCTTGGTGGCGCGGATCATGAAGACTCTCATTTTTGACGCGTATTCTTCACGCGAACCGGTTCCCACTTCGCTTGAAGACGCTTTTACAACTTCTCGACCTTGCCGTCGCTGATGATCTCGATCACCGGCGGCGCGACCCGGAGCGGCGTCGAATATTCGCGCCACGCCTTCATGTGCGGCGCCCGGCCGTGCGCGTTGAGGTCGTCGCGGGTCTCCCAGCGCTCGACCACCGCATAGACATCGGGCTCGTGGATGCTGGTATGGCCCTCATAGGCGATGCAGCCTTTCTCCTTGCGCGTCTCGGCAATGCACTTCTTGTGGCCCTCGATGAAGGCATCCCGGTTTCCGTGCTTGATCTGCGTGGTGGCGATGACATAGATCATGAAACTCTCCCCTTGTTTTTCTTGGTTAGCGGACGTCGACCTTTTCCGGCGTAATCACCTCGATCTTCGGCGGCGCGGTCATGCATCTAACTGCGACCCGGCCGAAGGTTTTCATGTGCTCGGCGGCGCGATGCGGCACCAGCGCCTCGGCATTCTCCCACTGCTCGACAAACACCATCTTGGCGGGATCGGTCACGCTCTCATGCAGATCGTAGGCGATATTGCCGGGCTCCTTCCTTGTCTCCTTGATGCAGGCGGTCGCGGCCGCAATGAATTCGGCGCGCGTCTCGGGTTTGACGGTCAACGTAGCAACGACATAGATCACGAAGATTCCTCCCGGCTTTTCGTTCTGGCTTTGTACGCCGGGAGGGAATTTAGAACATGAAATAGCGCTGCGCCATGGGCAGCACCTCGGCCGGCGGGCAGGTCAGAAGCTCGCCGTCGGCGCGCACCTCGTAGGTCTCCGCATCGACCTCGATGTTCGGCGTGGCGTCGTTATGGATCATGCTCTTTTTCGAGATTTTGCCTCGGGTGTTTTGCACGGCATAAAGCTGCTTGCTGATGCCGATCTTGCGCCCGAGCCCCGCCGTGACGGCGGCCTTTGACGTAAACACCACCGAAGATGCCGTCAGCGATTTGCCGAAGGCCGCAAACATCGGCTGGTAATGCACGGGCTGCGGCGTCGGGATCGACGCATTGGGATCGCCCATGGGCGCGGCCACGATCGAGCCGCCCTTGATGATGCATTCCGGCTTGACGCCGAAGAAGGCGGGCGACCAAAGCACGAGGTCGGCGAGTTTCCCCTTCTCTACCGAGCCGATCAGCTTCGAGACGCCATGCGCGATCGCCGGGTTGATGGTGTATTTGGCGATGTAGCGCTTGACCCGGAAATTGTCGTTGTTGCCCTTGTCCTGCGGCAAGGACCCGCGCTGCTTCTTCATCTTGTCGGCGGTCTGCCAGGTGCGAATGATGACCTCGCCGAGCCGGCCCATGGCCTGCGAGTCCGACGACATCATCGAGAGTGCGCCGAGATCATGCAGGATGTCTTCGGCCGCGATGGTTTCTTTCCGGATGCGGCTTTCGGCAAAGGCCAGGTCTTCCGCAATCGAAGGATCGAGGTGGTGGCATACCATCAGCATGTCCAGATGCTCGTCGATGGTGTTGCGCGTGAATGGCCGCGTCGGGTTGGTTGAGGACGGCAGCACGTTCTTCAGGCCCGCGATCTTGATGATGTCGGGCGCATGGCCGCCGCCGGCGCCTTCGGTGTGGAAGGCATGGATGGTGCGGCCCTTGAACGCCTTCACCGTGTCTTCGACAAAGCCGGACTCGTTCAGCGTGTCGGTGTGGATCATCACCTGGATGTCGTAATCGTCGGCAACCGAGAGGCAATTGTCGATCGCCGCCGGCGTCGTGCCCCAGTCCTCATGCAGCTTCAACGCGCACGCGCCGGCCTTGATCATCTCGACCAGCGCGGCCGGCCGCGAGGCATTGCCCTTGCCGGAAATCCCGAGATTGACCGGGAAGGCGTCGAACGACTGCATCATCCGCATCATGTGCCACGGGCCGGGCGTGCAGGTCGTCGCATAGGTGCCGTGCGAGGGGCCGGTGCCGCCACCCAGCATCGAGGTGACGCCGCTCATCAGCGCATGCTCGATCTGCTGCGGGCAAATGAAATGGATGTGGCTGTCGAAGCCGCCGGCGGTGAGAATTTTTCCCTCGCCCGCGATCACGTCCGTGCCCGGGCCGATCACGATGGTCACACCTGGCTGGATGTCGGGATTTCCCGCCTTGCCGATGGCGCTAATAAAACCTTCCTTGATCGCGACGTCGGCTTTCACGATGCCCCAGTGATCGACGATCAGCGCGTTGGTGATGACGGTGTCGGCCGCGCCCTGCTTGTTGGTCACTTGCGACTGGCCCATGCCGTCGCGGATCACCTTGCCGCCGCCGAATTTCACTTCCTCGCCATAGGTGGTGAAGTCCTTTTCCACCTCAATGATGAGGTCGGTGTCGGCGAGCCGCACCCGGTCGCCGGTGGTGGGCCCGAACATATCGGCATAGACGGAACGTTCGATTTTCACGGACATATCGTGCTCCAGCTCCCAGATATCGGATGGCTTGTCATGCAGGCGGCCGCTTGCAGAGGTCCTGGAACTTCCGGACATTCTCCAGACCAACTTTGAATTCACTGCGCACAACCGTATCGCCCAGCTTGAATTCGAAGGCTCCCGTACGCGCAAGCTGTTCGAATGCCGGACCTGACACCGACAGCAGAAAGCGATAGCGCCATCCGGTCAGATTGCTGTAGACGGCGTCCAGGCTCTGCGCGCTGGTGTCGCCCGGCATCAGGTCGATTGCCGGCTCTTCGTCGTGAAGAATCCTTGCGGCGATGGTGGTCCGAAGGTCCTCGGTCGTATCGCCTTCGGCGGTGGCTATTCCGGCGCCCTTCCTGCAATCAAACAACGGCGACCCAAAATGATCCGTGGCCTCGCTGTCGGCAATCACAAGGAGCGCGCTGTCGCCCTGATCGGACACCCGCCATTGAACGTCGCCTTCGGCTGAAGATGCCGGAACGGCGGCGAGCGCAAAACAAGCCGCAAGCATATAACTCCCGACGAACGTCAAGATACGAGAGCGCGTGCTCACAGCGACCTCCTTGCTTGCGCAACCGTTTCAATGAAAGTGCTGTCGAGCCAGGCATTGCCGCCGCGGCAGCCCGCGATCACCTGTTCGGCCCAGTTGGTGTAATCGAGGAGATCGTCGCGCTCTTCCGCGGTGGGTTCGGGCAGAATGCGCACGCGGATGTTGCTGACCTTGTCGGCGATCTTGATCAGCTTGGCGCTAGCAGATTTGTGCGAGGCATTCACCACCTGCAGCCGGCGACGCTCGGCCTTGGGCAGGCTCATGTCGTCGGTGCATTCGACCACCAGCGAGGCGACGCGTTCGGAAAATTTCTGTGCCAGCTCTTCGCGCGTGGTTTCGGTATCCTCGATGGAGTCATGCAGCCAGCCGGCAGCGACCAGCTCGGCATCCGCGCCCTCGGTCGCCGCTGAAAGCAGGTTCGCCACTTCGGCAAGATGATTGATGTAAGGCTCGTTGCCGCGCCCCTTGCGCGCCATGCCATTATGGCGACGCGCGGCCAATTCAGCGGCTTCGGAGACGAGGCGCAGCGGCGCGAGCATCGCTCACAGCTTCCCCATCACGTCGCCTCGGAAGCCGTAGATGGTCTTCTTGCCCGCGAGCGCCACGAGCTGGACGTCGCGGGTCTGGCCCGGCTCGAAGCGGACCGCGGTGCCGGCGGCGATATCGAGGCGCATGCCGCGGGCTTTTTTGCGGTCGAATTTCAGCGCGGGGTTGGTTTCAAAAAAATGGTAATGCGAGCCGACCTGGATCGGGCGGTCGCCGGTGTTGGCGACAGTGAGCGTCACGGTCTTGCGGCCGGCATTGAGCTCGATCTCGCCGTCCTGGATGAATAGTTCGCCGGGGATCATGTTCGCTTTCCTCTGTCATTCCGGGGCAGCCCGCAGGGCTGAACGCGGAATCTCGATCAACAATCTCTGGATTCCGGGTTCGCCCTTTCGGGCGCCCCGGAATGACTGAATTTCAACGGATCGGCTCATGCACGGTGACGAGTTTCGTGCCATCCGGGAACGTCGCTTCGACCTGGATGTCGTGGATCATCTCGGGGATGCCGTCCATCACTTGCGCGCGGGTGAGCACCTGCGCGCCGGCCTGCATCAGCTCGGCGACGGTGCGGCCGTCGCGCGCGCCCTCGACGATGAAATCGGAGATGATGGCGATGGCCTCGGGGTGGTTGAGCTTGACGCCGCGCTCGAGCCGGCGCCGCGCCACCATGGCCGCCATCGAAATCAGAAGCTTGTCCTTTTCGCGGGGAGACAGATTCATGCGGGATCTCTAAATTTTCATCGAACCTAATTGAGCCATAGCCGCGGCAGCGGCACATTTGAGGCGCGCGCGAGCACCGTCATCATGTCGGCGCGCAGCCGCGCGGCATCTTGGGCACAGAAGCGCGCCATTGCAAACCCATTCCAGGCGGAGATACCGACTTCGCCGCCGAAAGATTCCGAAGCCTCCCGGATGCGCTCCACCAGTGCCGCGTCGCCCGGCACGATCAACGCGGTGCCGATCGCGGCCCCGGCCTTAGCGACCGCCGGCTGGGACAGCTTCTCGCCGATATCGCCGTCGAGACGCACGTTTTCGGCGAAGACGAGCTTGCCGCCGCGCCTCACGCGCCAGCGGTCGACGAACTCGCCATACCGCATGGTCTCGCCCATCGCGGCGCGCCCGAACACGACGATCTCGCACAACAGGAGCGAGGCGGTTTCAGTGAGATCGATGTCAATGCGGCGCGCGACCCGGGCGCGGTCGAACAAGATGGTCTCCTGCGGCAACCAGGCGAGATGCGCGCCATCGGCGGCTTTCAGGGCGATGTTGAGCTCGGCGGGCTTGCCGCTCGCGCGGTAGATTTTTTCCGCCGCGGCCGTGGTCAGGGTCAGACGCGCGCCTTCTCGCGCGGCGATCTCGATATCGAAACGATCGCCGCCGGCGACGCCGCCGGCCGTGTTGACGAACACCGCGGAAAGCCCCTTGCCTTCCGGCGAGGGAAAGCGCACGCGCAGCGAGCCGGATTCATGCAGATCGCCGCGGCGGGTCACGCCGTCGGCCAACTTCACCTCAAAGGAAACGGCGCCACGGGCCCGGTTGGCCGCGAAGACAGAAGCAGCGCTGGAAGCGTCAAGCCGCATCGATCCCTCGTGCGACCCGTGCCGGCCGCGTTGAAGCTACAGCGCCATCTGGCGGCTGATCTCGCTCGGATCGAGGTTCGCGCGATCGCAGGTATATTTGACCGCGCCCCGGTCCATCACCGCGAAATTGTCGCCGAGCTCGCAGGCAAAGTCGAGATATTGTTCGACCAGCACGATGGCGATGTTGCCGAGGTTGCGCAGATAGGAGATCGCGCGGCCGATGTCCTTGATGATCGAGGGCTGGATACCCTCGGTCGGCTCGTCCAGCAGCAGGAGTTTCGGCCGCATCACCAGCGCACGGCCGATTGCAAGCTGCTGCTGCTGGCCGCCGGAAAGGTCGCCGCCGCGGCGGCCGAGCATCGACTGCAGCACGGGAAACAGCGAGAACACGTCGTCGGGGATGAATCGATCCTCGCGCTTGAGCGGTCCGAAGCCGGTCTTGAGATTTTCCTCCACCGTGAGCAGCGGAAAGATCTCGCGGCCCTGCGGCACGAAGCCGATGCCCTTGCGTGCCCGTTCATACGGCCTCAACCCGGAGATTTCGGCACCATCGAAATTGATCGAGCCGGAGGCGATCGGGTATTGGCCCACCATCGCACGCAACAGCGAAGTCTTGCCGACGCCGTTGCGGCCGAGCACGCACATCACCTTGCCCGGCTCGGCCGAGATCGAGACGCCGCGCAGCGCCTGCGCCGCGCCGTAATAGAGATTGATGTTGTCGACTTTAAGCATGGATCACCGCCCCAGATACACTTCGACGACACGCTCGTTCGTCGAAACCTGGTCGATGGTCCCTTCGGCCAGCACGGTGCCTTCGTGCAGACATGTCACCTTGACGCCGAGCTCGCGCACAAAGGTCATGTCATGCTCGACGACCATGATGGTCTTGTCCTTGTTGATCTCCTTCAACAGTTCCGCGGTCTGATGGGTTTCGACGTCGGTCATGCCCGCGACCGGCTCGTCGACGAGCAGCAGCTTGGGATCCTGTGCCAGCAGCATGCCGATCTCGAGCCACTGCTTCTGGCCATGCGACAGGCTTCCCGCCAGTTTGTTGCGTGAATCCTTCAGGCGGATGGTCTCCAGCACCTTCTCGATGCGCTCGGCCTCGGGCTTGCTGCCGCGCCAGAACAGCGTGCCCTTGACGCTGTGGTCGACATTGAGCGCCAGCAGCAGATTGTCCTCGATGGTCTGGCTCTCGAACACCGTCGGCTTCTGGAATTTGCGGCCGATGCCGAGTTCGGCAATTCGAGTTTCATCCAACCGCGTCAGGTCGGTGACGCCGTCGAACAGCACGGTGCCCTCGTCCGGCTTGGTCTTGCCGGTGATGATGTCCATCATCGTGGTCTTGCCGGCGCCGTTCGGACCGATGATGGCCCGCATCTCGCCGGGCTCGAGCGCCAGCGAGAGATTGTTGATGGCGTGGAAGCCGTCGAAGGAGACGTGCACGCCATCGAGATAGAGCAGAGCCGAAGTCGCGCGGGAGTCCATCACGGGCATGTGCCTACTCCGCCGGGTTGGGTTCGCTGATGCCGTCTTCGCGCGCCGCGCTCGCCTCGGCCGCCGCGGTTGCGCGCTGCGCCCTGAACGGCTGCATCCAGCCGTTGTAGGTGCCGACGATGCCCTTCGGCAGCAAGAGCGTCACCAGGATGAACAGCGCGCCCAGCATGAACAGCCAGTAGGGCGCGAGCACCCCGGAGGTGAAGAACGTCTTGGCGTAATTGACGACGATCGCGCCCAGTGCCGCGCCGATCAGCGTGCCGCGGCCACCGACCGCGACCCAGATCACCGCTTCGATGGAGTTGCCCGGCGCAAATTCGGAGGGGTTGATGATGCCGACCTGCGGCACGTAGAGTGCGCCGGCGACGCCGGCCATGCAGGCCGACAGCGTGAACACGAACAGCTTGTAGGATTCGACGCGGTAGCCGAGGAACCGCGTACGCGATTCGGCGTCGCGCACCGCAATCAGCACCTTGCCGAGCTTGGAGGTGACGATGGCCCGGCAGATCAGGAAGGCTATGATCAGCGCCAGGCAACTCAGCAGGAACAGCGCGGCGCGGGTGCCTTCGGCCTGCACGTTGAAGCCGAGAATGTCCTTGAAATCGGTGAGGCCGTTGTTGCCGCCAAAGCCGAAATCGTTGCGGAAGAACGCCAGCAGCAGCGCATAGGTCATCGCCTGCGTGATGATCGAGAGATAGACGCCGGTGACGCGGGAGCGGAACGCCAGCCAGCCGAAGCAGAACGCCAGCAGGCCCGGGACCAGCAGGACCATCAGCGCCGCGAACCAGAACATATCGAAGCCGTACCAGTACCAGGGGAGCTTCGGATAGTTCAGGAACACCATGAAGTCAGGCAGGATCGGATTGCCATAGACGCCGCGGGTGCCGATCTGGCGCATCAGATACATGCCCATGGCGTAGCCGCCGAGCGCGAAGAACGCGCCATGGCCGAGCGAGAGGATGCCGCAATAGCCCCAGATCAGGTCGATCGAGAGCGCGAGGATGGCGTAGCAGACATATTTGCCCCACAGCGCCACCAGATAGGTCGGCACCTGGAACACCGAGCCCGCCGGCAGCAGCAGGTTGGAAAGCGGGATCAAGATGCCGCAGGCGGCGACGACCAGGATGAAGATGGTCGCGGCGCGGTCGAGCGAGCGGGTGAGCACATGTGGCGTCATGCTTCCACCGCCCGCCCCTTCAGCGCGAACAGGCCGCGCGGGCGTTTCTGGATGAACAGAATGATCAGCACCAGGATCGCGATCTTGCCGAGCACAGCGCCAGCGACGGGCTCCAGGAATTTGTTGGCGATGCCGAGCGTGAAGGCGCCGACCAGCGTGCCCCAGAGATTGCCGACGCCGCCGAACACCACGACCATGAAGCTATCGATGATGTAGCTCTGGCCGAGATTCGGGCTGACGTTATCGATCTGCGACAGCGCCACGCCAGCGATGCCGGCAATGCCCGAGCCGAGGCCGAAGGTCAGCGCGTCGACACGCGAGGTGGCAATGCCCATCGAGGCCGCCATGCGGCGGTTCTGCGTCACCGCGCGCATTTCGAGTCCGAGCGCGGTGAAGCGCAACATCGCCAGCAGAATCAGGAAGACGGCCAGCGTGAAGCAGAGGATCCAGAGCCGGTTATAGGTGATGGTGATCTGGCCGATCTCGAACGCGCCGCTCATCCAGGAGGGGTTGCCGACCTCGCGGTTGGTCGGCCCGAAAATGGTGCGTACCAGCTGCTGCAAAACAAGAGAGAGTCCCCACGTCGCGAGCAGCGTCTCCAGCGGGCGGCCATAGAGGAAACGGATGATCGAGCGCTCGATCAGCACGCCGATCGCGCCGGAAACAAGGAAGGCGAGCGGTACCGCGATCAGCAGCGAATAATCGAACGCCGCGGGATAGCGGGTACGGATCACTTCCTGCACCACGAAAGTGGTGTAGGCCCCGAGCATCACCATCTCGCCATGCGCCATGTTGATGATGCCCATCACGCCGAAGGTGATGGCCAGCCCAATCGCGGCGAGCAGCAACACCGAGCCGAGCGAGAGCCCGTACCAGGCATTCTGCACGCCGGACCACAGCGCCAGGCTGCTCTTGATCGACGCAATCCCGGCCGCCGCGGCTTTCGCGACCGACGGCGGCTGGTCGCTGCCGATGTCGCTCAGCATCGCCAGCGCATCCTGGTCGCCGCGCGCCTTGACGGTGGCTATTGCCTCCAGCTTGTCGACTTCGCTGGCGTCAGATTTGAACAGCAGGATGGCCGCGCGCGCCTCGGAAAGCGCCTGCTTCGCGGTCTTGTTGGTTTCCTTGGCAAGCGCGCTTTCGACGGTCGGCAGCAGCGCTTCCTCATGCGACTTGAAGACGGACTGCGCGGCCGCGATGCGCGCGTCGGCATCCGGCGACAGCAGGGTGAGGCCGCCGACCGCGGCGTCGACCGTGCGGCGCAGGCGGTTGTTGAGGCGCACGACGGAGGCGCTGTCGGGAATGCTGTCGACCGCGGCGCCGGTCGCGGCGTCGATCGCCTTGCCGTCGGCCTGCTTGATATAGACTTTCTTGCTGTCGGCATCGAACATCAGCCGCTCGTCATGCAGCGCGCTGATGATGGGGTAAGCCAGCGGGTTGCCCGACGAGGCCACGACGCCGATCGCTTCCTCGGTATCGGAGAAATCGTCGGTAGCAAACTTGCCGACCGCATCCTCGAATGGACCGGCAAGGGCCGGCACTGCGAAGGCGATCAGGAAGACGGCGAGCGCGAGCGCGCGCAGACGATCAAAGACGTTAGCCACCACTGGACCACCCCGGCAGAAGGTAAAGAAGGCGGCGACGGCCGCCGCCTTCTTCGTTCTCTCTTGATTGAGCATGATCTTTTCGAAAAACCGGTATCCACTTTTCCGGATCACGCTCTTGGATCAGGTTCGGATCAGGTGCCAGAACCCAGGCACTTGTTGGTCTTGACGTTGTAGTTGCCGCACTTCTTGCCGACCCAGTCGCCGATCAGGTCCTTGGAACCATCCAGCTCCTTCGACCAGGCGTCGCCTGCGACGAGGCCGGGCGTCTTCCACACCACGTCGAACTGGCCATTGGCCTTTATCTCGCCGATGAACACCGGCTTGGTGATGTGGTGGTTGGGAAGCATCTTCGAGATGCCGCCGGTCAGGTTCGGCACTTCGGTGCCGGGCAGCGCGTCGATCACCTTGTCAGCATCGGTCGACTTCGCCTTTTCGACCGCCTTCACCCACATGTTGAAGCCGATCACGTGGGCTTCCATCGGGTCGTTGGTCGTCCGCTTCGGGTTCTTGGTGTAGGCCTGCCATTCCTTGATGAACTTCTCGTTGGCCGGGGTCTTGATCGACTCGAAGTAATTCCAGGCCGCGAGATGGCCAAGCAACGGCTTGGTATCGAGGCCGGCGAGTTCTTCCTCACCCACTGAGAACGCGACCACCGGAATGTCGGTCGCCTTGATGCCCTGGTTGCCGAGCTCCTTGTAGAAGGGAACGTTGGCGTCGCCGTTGATGGTCGACACCACGGCGGTCTTCTTGCCGGCCGAGCCGAACTTCTTGATGTCGGCGACGATGGTCTGCCAGTCAGAGTGACCGAACGGGGTGTAGTTGATCATGATGTCGTCCTGCGCGACACCCTTCGACTTCAGATAGGCTTCCAGGATCTTGTTGGTGGTGCGCGGATAGACGTAGTCGGTGCCTGCCAGCACCCAGCGCTTCACCTTCTCTTCCTTCATCAGGTAGTCGACGGCGGGGATCGCCTGCTGGTTCGGCGCCGCTCCCGTGTAGAACACGTTGCGTTCGGACTCTTCGCCCTCATACTGCACCGGATAGAACAGGATGCTGTTCAGCTCCTTGAACACCGGCAGCACGGACTTGCGCGACACCGAAGTCCAGCAGCCGAACACGACCGCGACCTTGTCCTTGGTGATGAGCTCGCGCGCCTTCTCTGCGAACAGCGGCCAGTTCGAGGCCGGGTCGACGACGACGGCTTCGAGCTTCTTGCCGAGCACGCCGCCCTTCTTGTTCTGCTCGTCGATCAGAAAGAGGATGGTATCCTTCAGCGTGGTTTCGCTGATGGCCATGGTGCCCGAAAGCGAATGCAAAACGCCGACCTTGATGGTGTCTTCCGCCTTGGCCGAGCTAAATCCCGCCAAGCCGAGAACGACGCCGGCGGCCGCGGCCAGCCAGCGACGGCGGCTGAGGGGCGCCGCGGTTTGAGTGGTTTGAGTAAGCATGAAATGTCATCTCCCTGACGCAGGCGTGAAAAACGCTGCGAAACGGCCCCACGGCCGCCTGCGTTAGGGGAATCGCAAGAACCATGCCACCGGCTAAGATCACCGTAAGGTGATGGAATAATTGGAGAATTTGTCGTCGCGCATGCCCACTTCGCCTAATAATTAGGCGGAAAAAATGTATGCCTAAGCGGCAAAGTGTTTACTTTTTGTGCAAATATGACGCTTTGGCTAAATTTCCGGCATAGCTACTTCGGCGGTGCAACCTGCGATAAATCACGACCGTGTTAAGCGCAATGCAACAATGGACCTTGAAAGCGCCGCGTTCGTAGGCCATATGGTGGGTAAGAATCCGACGAATCGTCGGGTCATTGCGAGCCGCGTGTTCCTAAGCCCCTTTTTGGCGGCTTCTGGCTTGCCCTTTCAGCCAACAAACCGACGCCCCCAGCACGCGGGTGTTTCTGACACCCACGCAGCGCCCGGCAGCAAAGCTGGCGCGCATCCCGTTTACATGGAAAGAACCAGCTTTTGACTTCCTTTCAGGACTTCGCCCTCGCCGACCCGATCGCGCGAGCGCTTAGCGAAGAGAACTACGTCACTCCCACCCCGATCCAGGCCCAGACCATCCCGCTAGCCCTCGCCGGCCGCGACGTCGTCGGCATTGCACAGACCGGCACCGGCAAGACCGCAGCCTTTGCGCTGCCGATCCTGCACCGCCTGCTGCAGAACCGCATCAAGCCGCAGCCCAAGACCGCCCGCGTGCTGGTGCTGAGCCCGACCCGGGAATTGTCGGGACAGATCCTCGACAGCTTCAACGCCTACGGCCGCCATCTCCGACTGACTTCCACGCTCACGATCGGCGGCGTGCCGATGGGCCGTCAGGTCCGCGCGCTCATGCCAGGCGTCGAGGTGCTGGTGGCGACCCCTGGCCGCCTGCTCGACCTCGTGCAGAGCAACGGCCTCAAGCTCAACCAGGTCGAGTTCCTGGTGCTGGATGAAGCCGACCGCATGCTCGACATGGGCTTCATCAACGACATCCGGAAGATCGTTGCCAAGCTGCCGGTCAAGCGGCAGACGTTCTTCTTCTCGGCGACCATGCCGAAGGACATCGCCGAACTCGCGGAAGCGATGCTGCGCGATCCTGCCCGCGTCGCGGTCACTCCGGTTGCCACGACCGCTGACCGCGTCACCCAGCGTATCATCCAGGTCGACCACTCCAACAAGCCCGCTTTTCTGGCCCAATTGCTGAAGCAGGAACCCGTCGATCGCGCGCTGATCTTTACCCGCACCAAGCACGGCGCGGACAAGGTGGTGAAGGGCCTCGAGAGGGCCGGCATCCGTGCCGCCGCCATTCACGGCAACAAGTCGCAGAACCACCGCGAACGCGTGCTGGCGGCCTTCCGCTCCGGCGAGGTCCGCACGCTGGTCGCCACCGACATCGCGGCCCGCGGCATCGATGTCGACGGCATCAGCCATGTCGTCAATTTCGACCTTCCCAACGTGCCCGAAACCTATGTCCACCGCATCGGCCGCACGGCGCGCGCCGGCGCCGACGGGATCGCGATCTCGCTGGTCGCGGGCGGCGAGGAGATGGGCTATCTGCGCGACATCGAGCGGCTGATCCGCATGGCATTGCCGCGCGAGGACCGCCGCACCCCGGGTAGCCGCGAGGCAGCCCCGGCCGCGGCCCAGCAACAGCAGCATCATCGCGGCGGCAGGCCGGCGCCGCGGCCCCATGGCGGCCGCTCACATGATAGTGCACCGCCGGTGAAAGGCCCTCGCCGTCCCCGCCGTGGAGGTGGTAATAAGACGGCTCAGCAAACCAATCGTGAGCCGAACCGTTCGCCGCAAGGCGGCGGCAAGACCGAGGGATTGCAAGGCGTGGCGTTTTTGCACCGCGAAAGCCGACCGAACCACCGACCCAACAACCGCAACCAGCGACCCAACTAGCCGTCCCGATCTGGAGATAACCATGGCTAAAGAAGAGCTGATCCAGTTCGAAGGACTGGTCACCGAAATCCTGCCCGACGCGCGCTACCGCGTGCAGCTCGACGCAGGCCACGAGATCGTCGCCTACACCGCCGGCAAGATGAAGAAGAACCGCATCAAGACGCTGGCGGGCGACCGCGTGACCATCGAGATGTCACCCTACGACCTTGAGAAGGGCCGGCTGATATTCCGCCACAAGGACGAGCGTCCGAACGCGGCGCCCGCAGGCGCGGCGCGCGGCGCGCCGCAACGCGGCGGGCAGTTTCGGCGCCGATAAAGGCCCCTTTTGCACGGCCCTGAGGCCGCGCATGACAACATCGTGTCATGGCGCGGCCGATCCGTGGCAAGGTCTGAGCGCAAAAAATCGCGCACCTCAGGATTGTTTTGAAAGCCTGCTTCCCATAATATGGGGGGCAATCGATTTTCGGCCGGACGACATTAGCTATCCACCGGTATAGCCGGTTTAGACGCTGACGACCCTTCCAAAAATTCGATCTCGCCAGCCCATGATGAGTGGGTTTCGACTATCTATATCTGAGAAGGGACTATCCCGTGAGCATGGGAACCGTGAAGTGGTTTAACGCAACCAAGGGCTATGGCTTCATCCAGCCGGATGACGGCGGCAACGATGTGTTCGTGCACATCTCGGCCGTCGAACGGGCCGGGCTCGGCACGCTGCGTGAAGGCCAGAAGATCTCCTACGAGATCGTGGCGGACCGCCGGTCTGGCAAGTCGTCGGCCGACAATCTGCGCGCCGCCAACTGAACGATTTCCGCAGGGGGCCAACGCCCTCTCCGAAAATCGCGCCTGAGAATACCAGGAGCAAATACAAAAGGCCGCGCCCACAGCGCGGCCTTTTCCATTTCCCGAAACGCAGGCCGCGGTCAGTTCAGCGGGCAGGTCGTCGGGGGGGTGCCCGTGAGCACGGGAACGTTGTTATACACCACGCAGGTGAGCTGGCGCGGCCGCGTATAGGAAACGTCGTTGAGCGCCACGCCGCTTTTGGCCATCGTATAGCCGATCGTCGGCTTGTAGGTGTAGCCCACCTCGCTGAAGATCAGGTAGGTCTGCCTGACCAGCAACTGGGACGGAACAACGGTCGAGACGTCGTCACCCGGGTTGCGCGGCGACCCCGTCAGCGTGGCCTGGGTGGCGCCGCTGGCGATGGTCGCGGACTTGCTCCAGATGATCGTCGCCTTGTTGTGGGAGTCGACATAGACCTCGGACAGGGTGGCCGTAGTGGGCGACGCATCGTAGGGATTTGCGATGGCGACACTGGCCGTGAAGATGTTCTGCATATAGTTGTCGTCCATGCTGATCGCGGCCTGCGAGGTCAGGTCGGACAGCGCCCGGGCCATCAGCGTGACCTTGCGGTCGACCGCGACGGCGGAACAGAACTCCACGGTTCCAAAGAACAGCACGAGCATGACCGGCGCGATGAAGGCGAATTCCGTTGCCGCGATGCCGCGGCTATCTTCGCGCAAACCGCGCGCGGAGCGGCGGAAACCGGACCAGATTTTCGAGATCGATTTCATCGCTGCATATCCGGACAAGTCACTGGTAAGGCTCGTTCACGAAGGTTGCGGTTGCAATCAACAGGCGCTGGCTGTTGGCCATGTTGGAGAGGTTGAAGCCGAACCTGGTGACGAACAGCTGCCAGGGATAGAAAACCCGCAGGACCACGATATCGCCGGGGTTACCGGGGAGGTAGTTCAGGTTGTTGCTGATGAAGTTGCCGTTGTTGTCGATCTGGTTGGAGAAGGTGATCGACGAAAACGTGGAGTAGCTCTGCACGTCGATGGAGATATTGGCGCAGTTGAATATCGCGGGGATCTGGTTGCAGACGTAGGTATGGAAGTCGGCAGTCTTGTAGCCCGCGTTCTGCGCCTGTCCGGTCAGGATCATGCGCGCGGACTGCTGCGTCATGGTCTCGAGCACCTGGCTCGCGAAGAACATCAGCGCGGTCTCGAGGATCGCAAACAGCAGCGCGATAAATACCGGCGCGACGAGAGCGAATTCGACAGCGGCCCCCGCGTTGCGGTTGCGCCGGAACCGGCGCAGCAGGCGCATCAACGAAGCGGAGGAAGTGGCGGGCGCGGACATCGGACAATCCCCGGATCGAGCCCCCTTGACCGGGCAGCGACCATGTTCGAACCCAGCATTAGCCGAAACAGATTGTTGAAGTGTTGCGCGCAATTCGAGCAGAGCGACCCGCCTCGTTAGGGCTCGGTTAACCAACCGCGCAGTGCCGTTCGCAGGCGGCGCCGGGACAAGTCGTCTCTACGGCGCCTTGTTCGCCGGCGCAGAAGCCGTACCGCTCGCCTGGCTGTTGAGCGTGCTGGCCTGGTCGCTGACCGACTTGAAATAGTTGTCGCCGTCGCCGAGCGTCATGCGGCGCTGGCAGACGGGCTTGCAGCTATAGGTCTCGCGCTCGACGCCGCGATAGACGGTCACGAGCTCTTCGGTCGGTCCCTCGACCTGGATCTGGCGGTCCACCAGCACCTCTCCGGTGCGGTCCATCGCGATGAAATTGGTCGCGCCATAGCCCTTGCCCGTCACCACGAGGATGCCGCCGCTCTGCAGCGTGACGTCGGCGATCAGGGGGTTTCCGACCACGATGGTGGAGACGCGGCTCGGCAGCTTGACGAGGCGCGCCTGATCGACATTGACGGCGATGGCGTCGGGGGCGGCTTCGGCCGCAGTCACCAACGGTCCGGGCAGCGCGGCAAGCGCCAGGCCGAACAGCGGACGTGCAAGATTACGCAGGATACTCAAGGACATACTCACCCCGGGACGTCTACAAGCCGGCAAAAAGCGATACGCAGCGGAACCGGCGCCCGACGGGGGGAGTGTGCTGGCAATTCATGAAGGAAGCGCAAATCGAGCCTGACAAATTTACCGAACCCGAGAATCGACGGGCGGCCCGCGTTGATTTCAGTTGGCCGCGCGAACATGGACCACGGCGTTGTCGTCCGCATAGATGCGCCGCCAGCCGTCGACATGATCCATGAAGCTTGCGGCCGGTGTCGCGGGCGTCAGGATGACGGCGTCGATGTCGTAGTCCTTGAGCATGTTGAGCAGCACGTTGACGTCCTTGAGCTGCATGGCGCGGAAATAGGCCATCTCGAAGGGCTCGCCATAGAGTTCGGCCCGGCCGTCGATGAAAACCGGAATGCCGCGGGAGATGAGATAGCCCGCGAACGGAAGGTCATTGAGTATCCGCCTGGCGTGGTGGGCCTTCAACACGTCCACGGCGGCTGCCGGCGACTGGAACGCCGGAGGTGCAAATTTGCGGTTGGCCGCAAACGCCCAGGTCGAGCCGCCCAGCAACGCCGCCAGCACCAGGCTCGAGATAATCGGGAAAACCATCCGTCCGAACCGCGCCGGCTCGAGCGCGAATTGCGACGCCAGCGGCCCAAGCACGACGATCGGCGCTAGCAGCGCGAAGATCTCGACATTGCGGACATGGGAAAGGGCCATGTGAAGCAGGCCCAACACCAGCACGATACGCGGCAGCGGAAGCCTCACGCCGAAATAGAACGCCGCGGCGATGCAGGCCAGAATGCAAGCCTCGAACCGGCCGAAGGAGCTGAAATCGACCGGCATCCATTCGTAGATGAGATGCAACAGCTCTCCAAGATCCAGGATCTTGCGCGACGCCAGGATCGACTCCCAGCCATAGGGCGTCGCGCAGCACGCCGCCAGGGCGCCGACAGCGAAAGCCAGCCATCGGATCGCCAATGGCCTTCGCTGCGGCAGCTCCGCATTCCACAACGCGTCGAACGCGAACGGCGCCACCAATGCGAGCCCGAAGACGAAGCCGCCGTGAAGGTTTGCCCACAGCGCCAGCAGCGGCAGCAGCAGCCAGGACGGCGCCTCTCCCCGCCCGCTCGCACGCGACAGACCGCTCACCCACGCAACCATGACCGGAAGCACGAGCACATGCGGACGCGCGAACAAATGGGACGCCGAGAGCACAAGGGCCGCAACCGAGACCGCAATGGCATATGTGGCCGGGATCCGGGAGCCGAGGACGAACGCAAGCAGCGCAAAGGCGGCCGCGGTCGACACCGCGGCGAGAACGATCGGCCCGGCCCAGCCGGCGAGGTCGTAGGCCAGTGCATAGAGGACCTGGGCCAGCCAGGACGACGAAATCCAGGGCTCTCCCGATTTGGTGAAGGAGTAGATGTCGACGCGCGGAAGGGCGCCCCGATCGAGGATCCAGTTGCCCACGCCGATATGCCAGTAGGTATCGGAATCGCGGAGAAGCAGGTCGCCGTTGATCAGAACCAGCGCATAGACGACGGCCCCCAGCAGCAGCCAGCCGGGCACCTGGCCGATGCCGATGGCCTTGTCTTGCTGGACCGTCCCGACGCTCGCGCTGGTCAAGAAAACCTCCGAGTCGCGCCGTTAGCGCCGAAACGGAAAGGCGAGTTGCCCGACGATTTCGGAAGGCATGGCTGCCTCGTCCTTGCCGTAGCGATCGGGAAGCTCGTTTTCCGGCATCCGGAAGGTCCCGAACAGGATGTCCCAGATCGGAAAGGTGCCGGCGAAATTGGTGTTGCCGCCCGCTTCCAGCGCGGTGTGATGCCAGCGGTGGAACACCGGCGTCGCCAGCACATATCGAAACGGCCCGAGCGTCCAGTTCAGGTTGGCGTGCACGAAGGCCGAATGGAACGTGGTGAAGGGCCCGACCCAGAGCATGACGTTGGGCGAAATACCCGCCATCAGCAGGATCACGTCGACGGTGATGGTCCCCAGGATCAGGTTCACGGGATGGAAACGCGCCGCCGAGATCCAGTCCAGTTCCTCGGAGGAGTGGTGAACCGCGTGGTACTTCCAGAATTCGCCGCCGTGGAACATGCGGTGCAGCCAGTACAGCATGAAGTCCGACAGCACGAGGAACAGCAGCGCCTGCGCCCACAACGGCAGATGCGACAGCGGTCCATGGCCGTTGTCGTAGAAAGCGATCAACTCGTCGGCTTCATAGATCTTGAAGATGACGCCGGCGCCGAGCACCAGAAGTCCGATCCGTATCACGCGCGCGAACACCGGCACGAAGAACCAGTACACGACGTCGGTGACGAGCTCGCGCTTCTTCCACCACGGCGCCGTATCGTTGCAGGCCCAGAAATGGGTGAGCAGCGCGAACACCAGCCCGAGAACGATCGTGATCGGAACCACCTTCTCGACGGTCTGGCCGAGCATCAACACGACTTCCATCGGAAGAGTGGACATGAGCGCCTCATCGATTGAGATGATCAGGCCTACTCCCGCCGGCTTAAGGAGATGTGAACCCTGCTCCGGATGCGGCTGATGCCGCCCCCAGAAATATACGTGATCGAAACCAAGGTAAAATTGTAGCTAATCGCTTAATGCGAAATTTACTCTGCAGAAGAACAGCGAATTGCCCCGGTGTTTGCTCGGTCGAATTAACTGCGCCGCAATTCTCCGACTTTAGGGTACCCCATGGTCACGGTGCTGAGAACGCCGGTGAGACCAGACCCTAGTTCGACCAGCCACGTGTACATGGAGTGTTACTGATGAAGAACCTGATTGCGCGTTTCGTGAAGGATGAGTCCGGCGCGACCGCCATTGAATACGGCCTGATCGCCGCGGGCATCTCGCTCGCGATCATCGCTGTGGTCAACGGCCTCGGCAGCAAGCTGAACACCCAGTTCACCTCGATCAGCACTTCGCTCAAGTAAGCGACGATTGCGAGCATCAAAGGCCCCGGAATGTCCGGGGCCTTTGTTGTTTCCTCCAGCCTGTCGGCGTTCGCGTATGCGTAAGAGTGATGCCGCCGTCGCGGTGGCCGAGAGGACGGCGGCCGAAATCCGCAACCAGACCAGTGTGCAGCTCGTCTGCCTGGCGCTGGCGCTTTCGGTCGTGGCGCTCGCCTGCCGGATTTTCAGCGTCTGGTAGCGGCCGGGTTCCGTTTTCCGTTTTGTTCACCACTCGCCGCTAGACTTTGGCGATCCGATTCTGCGCGCCTTGTTTCGAGCTGTTGCGGTGTTCCCATGATCCTCGATCTCGTACGCCTCCTGCTGTTCCCCGCCCTGATGGCGTTCGCGGCGGCGAGCGATCTCTTCACCATGACGATTTCCAACCGTGTCTCGCTGATGCTGGGTACGGGCTTTCTGCTGCTCGCGGCAGCGACCGGCATGGCGGGCGCCGAAATCCTCTCCCATGTCGGCGCCGGCGCGGTGGTGCTGGCGGTCGCCTTCTTCTGCTTTGCGATGGGCTGGGTCGGCGGCGGCGACGCCAAGATCGCAGCCGCCGTGGCGCTCTGGTTCGGCTTTGCCCATCTGATGGAATATCTGCTCTATGCCTCGGTGTTCGGCGGCGCGCTGACGCTGCTGCTGCTGCAGTTCCGGGAGTGGCCGCTGCCCGCTCTGCTCACCGGCCAGCCGTGGCTGCTGCGGCTGCATGCCAAGGAGACCGGCATCCCCTATGGCATCGCGCTCGCGATCGGCGCCCTGATGATCTATCCGGAAACGGAATGGGTGAAGGCGGTTGACCTCGCGCACTTCACGCTCGGCTGATCGGCCTTCTAACGGTGCAAGTAACTCACCGTTAAGGCAATTTACTCACGCCTCATTAACCATGCTTTGACGAATAGCTGGTCAACTCCACTTCACGGCGGCGCACGCGTCGCGGCGTAATGTGGAAAGTGAAGCGTATGAATCGGGCACGCATAGTGGTCCTGGCTATCGCCCTCGGTGCCGGCGGCGTTGCCGCATATCTGGCGAGCGGATCCGACGACAAGCCCGCGCCCACCGCGCCCGTCGCGCAACTGCCGACGGTCGACGTGCTCGTGGCCAAATCCGACATCGGCCTCGGTCAGACCGTCAAGCCGGAAGATGTGCAATGGCAGACCTGGCCGACGGCGACCGCGAGCTCCAGCTTCATCAAGAGAACCGAGCGTCCCGACGCCACCGCCCAGGTGACCGGCTCGATCGCACGCTCGCCCTTCATCGCCGGCGAGCCGATCCGGGACCAGAAGCTCGTCAAGGCCGACGGTTCGGGCTTCATGGCCGCCATCCTGCCCAGCGGCATGCGCGCGATCTCGACCGAAATCTCGGCCGAGACCGGCGCCGGCGGCTTCATCCTGCCGAACGACCGCGTTGACGTGATCCTCACCCAGCGTATCAAGAATGCCGAACATCCCAGCCAGCCCGACATCGTCCAGTCCCAGGTCATCCTCCCCAATCTGCGGGTGCTCGCGATCGACCAGGCGCCGAAGGAGAAGGACGGCCAGAACGCCGTGGTCGGCAAGACCGTTACGCTCGAATTGAAGCCCGAGCAGGTCCCGACGCTGTCCGCCGCGCGCCAGGCCGGCACGCTGTCGCTGGCGCTGCGCAGCATCGCCGATGCGAAGATGGTCGAGAACACCGTGGAAGTGTCCAGTGCCAAGCGAGCCGAAAGCGTCAACGTCATTCGCTTCGGCATTCCAAGCACGGCAACGAAGTGACGATGAGGATTGAAATGAAGTGCGGGGTCAACAAGAGGACGCTGCGGGCCTTCACGGTCCGCGCCCTGTCGTTTGCAGGCGTCGCCGCGCTGACGCTCAACCCGGCGCTGACGCCGGTGGTGGCAAGCGACTATCGCGTCCCCGTTCCGATGGCGGCCGACGGCGAGAACAACGCGCGGCCGGTCGCACTCGGTGTCGGCAAGTCATTCGTCGTCGATCTGCCGCGCGACATCAAGGATGTGCTGGTCGCCGATCCCAAGATCGCCAACGCGGTGGTTCGCTCGGCGCAGCGCGCCTATATCATCGGCGCCGCGGTCGGCCAGACCAACATCGTGTTCTTCGACGCCAGCGGCCAGCAGATCGCCGCCTACGACATCGCCGTGACGCGCGACCTCAATGGCCTGCGCGCCGCCTTGCGGCAGGTGTTTCCGAACTCCGACATCCGCATCGAGGGCGTCGGCGACGGCGTCGTGCTGACGGGCTCGGCCGCCAATCCGATCGAGGCACAGCAGGCCGGTGAAATGGCCGCGCGCCTTGCGGGCGGCCCCGACAAGGTCGTCAACTCGATCGTTGTCCGCGGCCGCGACCAGGTGATGCTCAAGGTCACCGTCGCCGAGGTGCAGCGCTCGGTCATCAAGCAGATGGGCATCGATCTCAGCGCCAGTCTCAGCTACGGCTCCTCCGTGGTGAGTTTCAACAACACCAACCCGTTCACCGCCAACAATGCGCCGCTCGTCAGCAACAATGGGACAACGACGACGTTCGGTAACTCGGTGCAGGCCACGCTACGCGCCATGGAAAGCGCGAACGTCGTGCGGACCCTCGCAGAACCCAATCTGACGGCGATTTCGGGCGAGTCGGCAACCTTCATTTCCGGCGGTGAATTCCCGATTCCGACCGGCGTGACCTGCCAGACTACCACGTCGGGCGCCATCGGACAGTGCGTGCAGACGGTCAGCTTCAAGAAATTCGGCATCTCTCTCAACTTCACGCCCATCGTTCTCACCGAGGGCAAGATCAGCCTGCGGGTGATGACCGAAGTGTCGGAAATCTCGACCGAGAACTCCCTGCAGGGCGGTGTCGGCGGAACGACGATCCCCTCGATCAAGACGCGCCGTGCGGAAACCACGCTCGAGATTCCCTCCGGCGGCTCGATGGCGATGGCCGGCCTGATCCAGGCGCAAACCAAGCAGGCGATCAATGGCTTGCCCGGAATGATGGAAATACCAGTGCTGGGAACCCTGTTCCGCAGCCGCGACTTCGTCAATAACCAGACCGAGCTCTGTGTGATCGTGACGCCCTATATCGTGCGCGCGGTGGCGCAGAAGGACCTGTCGCGCCCGGATGATGGATTTGCCGCGGCTTCCGATCCGCAGGCCCAATTGCTCGGCAGCATCAATCGCATCTACGGCGTGCCCGGTCGCACCGAGCCGGCGCGGAATTATCGTGGCACGTACGGCTTTATCACCGACTGAGTCGGGTGGGGATTTTTCGAACAATGACAGCCACAATATCCCATAAGAGCAGGCACGCCGTCCGCATGGCGGTGGCGCTGGTCGGCCTCGGCCTTTCGCTCGGCGCCTGCGTCCATGACGACCGGGCACAGGTCGGCGGTTTCCCCGACGACTACCGGCTGCGCCATCCGATCGCGGTCGAGGAAGCCAATCACTCCATCGTGGTCTTTGTCGGCCAGGGACGCGGCGGCCTTTCCGCCGAACAGCGCGCCGACGTGATGGGGCTCGCGCAGAGCTGGCAGCACGAAGCCACCGGCGCCATCAGTGCCGATGTGCCGGTCAATACGCCGAATGCGCGGGCGGCTGCGGACTCCTTCCGCGAGATCCAGTCGCTGCTCGCCGCCGCCGGCGTGCCGGCGCGCGGGATGGTGGTGCGCCGCTACCGTCCGGAGGATACGCGCCATATGGCGGCGATCCGCCTCAGCTATCCGAAGCTCAAGGCGGAGGCCGGCCCCTGCGGATTGTGGCCGGAGGATCTCGGCCCCTCGGTCAACAACAAGAGCTACTTCGACAACAAGGACTACTACAATTTCGGCTGCGCCAATCAGCGCAACGTGGCCGCGATGGTCGACAACCCGTCCGACCTCGTGCAGCCGCGCCCCGAGACGCCGGCCTACACGATGCGGCGGGCCGAAGCGTTCGAGAAATATCGTAAGGGTACTGCAACCGCGACCCAATATCCTGATGGCGAAAAAGCCAAACTCAGCGACACAGGCAAATGATCAGCTACGCCCGCCAAAACTCCGAAGAGAAGCCGGACGTCGCGCCGTCGGCCGCGGACGATCACATCGCGCCCGCGCCGCGGGTGTCGGTGCAGGCCTTCTGCGAGACGGTGGAAACGGCTGCCGCCGTGCAGTCGGCCGGCGAGGACCGCCGGCTCGGCAAGGCGCACCTGAAGATCCAGATGGGCGGCATGGCTGCTGCCATCGAGGCTTATCGTTCTGCGCCCACCCCCAACGTGATCGTGCTGGAGGCCGATGTCCGCGGCGACATCCTGGCCGGCCTCGACCATCTCGCCACCGTCTGCGATCCCGGTACCCGCGTCGTGGTGATCGGCCGCGTCAACGACGTCACGCTGTATCGCGAGCTGGTGCGCCGCGGCGTCAGCGACTACATGATCGCACCGGTCACCACGATCGACGTCGTGCGTTCGATCTGCAACCTGTTCTCGGCGCCCGAGGCGAAGTCGGTCGGCCGCATCATCGCCGTGGTGGGCGCAAAGGGCGGCGTCGGCGCCTCCACCGTCGCCCACAACGTCGCCTGGGCGATCGCGCGCGATCTCGCCATGGATTCCGTCGTGGCCGATCTCGACCTCGCCTTCGGCACCGCCGGCCTCGACTACAACCAGGATCCGCCGCAAGGCATTGCTGACGCGGTGTTCTCGCCCGACCGTGTCGACACCGCCTTCATGGACCGCCTGCTGTCGAAATGTACCGACCATCTGAGCCTGCTGGCGGCGCCGGCGACGCTGGACAAGGTCTACGATTTCGGCACGGACGCCTTCGACGCCATCTTCGACACGTTGCGCACTACCATGCCCTGCATCGTGCTCGACATCCCGCATCAATGGTCGGGCTGGACCAAGCGCGCGCTGGTGAGCGCCGACGACATCCTGATTGTCGCCGCGCCCGATCTTGCCAATTTGCGCAACACCAAGAACATCTTCGACCTTCTGAAGGCCTCGCGCCCCAACGACCGGCCGCCGCTGTTCTGCCTGAACCAGGTCGGCGTGCCCAAGCGCCCCGAGATCAGCGCCGCCGAATTCGCCAAGGCGATCGAAAGTCAGCCGATCGCCTCGATACCCTTCGATCCGCAAATGTTCGGCTCGGCCGCCAACAACGGCCAGATGATCGCGGAAGTCGCCGCCAATCATCGCACCACCGAGATGTTTCTGCAGATCGCGCAGCGGCTGACAGGCCGCAGTGAAACCAAAAAGCCGCGGGGGAATTTCCTGTCACCCCTGATCGAAAAGCTGCGGGGCAACTAAGCCCCTGTCCGGAGTACCGTCGTGTTTGGTAAGCGTAGCGGATCAGAGAACGACACGCGGCCGGCAAAGTCCGGGGCGAGCGTGCCGGAGCCGGCTGCGCCCGCCGCACCGGCTGCGCCGCAGCGCGCCGCAGCGCCGCCGGTCGTTTCCGCGCCGCCGATCGCACCGGTAAGGGCGGCGCCGCCCCCGCCTCCGGCCGAGGCGCGCCGCTCCGACAACTACTACCAGGTCAAGGCGACGATCTTCGGCGCGCTGATCGAGGCGATCGACCTCGCCCAGCTCTCCAAGCTCGACGGCGAGTCCGCGCGCGAGGAAATCCGCGACATCGTCAACGAGATCATCGCGATCAAGAACATCGTGATGTCGATCGCCGAGCAGGAGGAGCTGCTCGACGACATCTGCAACGACGTGCTCGGCTACGGTCCGCTCGAGCCGCTGCTGGCGCGCGACGACATCGCCGACATCATGGTGAACGGGGCGGGCACCGTCTTTATCGAAGTCGCCGGCAAGATCCAGCGCACCGGCATCCGCTTCCGCGACAACCAGCAACTCCTCAACATCTGCCAGCGCATCGTCAGCCAGGTCGGCCGGCGCGTCGACGAATCCTCGCCGATCTGCGACGCGCGCCTCGCCGACGGCTCCCGCGTCAACGCCATCGTGCCGCCGCTGGCGATCGACGGGCCCGCGCTCACCATCCGCAAATTCAAGAAGGACAAGCTGACGCTCGACCAGCTGGTCAAGTTCGGCGCAATCTCGCCGGAGGGCGCGGAAATCCTGCAGATCATCGGCCGCGTCCGCTGCAACGTGCTGATCTCCGGCGGTACCGGCTCGGGCAAGACCACGCTGCTCAACTGCCTCACCAACTATATCGAGCACGACGAGCGCGTGATCACCTGCGAAGACGCCGCCGAATTGCAGCTGCAGCAGCCGCATGTGGTGCGGCTGGAAACCCGCCCCCCCAACATCGAGGGCGAAGGCCAGGTCACCATGCGCGAGCTGGTGCGCAACTGCCTGCGTATGCGCCCCGAGCGGATCATCGTCGGCGAAGTCCGCGGACCCGAGGCGTTCGACCTGCTGCAGGCCATGAACACCGGCCATGACGGCTCGATGGGCACGCTGCACGCCAATAATCCCCGCGAAGCACTGTCGCGCTGCGAATCCATGATCACCATGGGCGGCTTTTCGCTTCCGTCACGCACGATTCGCGAGATGATCTGCGCCTCGATCGACGTCATCATCCAGGCCGCGCGCCTGCGCGACGGCTCGCGCCGCATCACCCACGTCACCGAGGTAATGGGCATGGAAGGCGAAACCATCATCACCCAGGACATCTTCCTCTACGACCTGGTCGGTGAGGACGCCAACGGCAAGATCATCGGCCGTCACCGTTCCACCGGCATCGGCCGTCCGCGCTTCTGGGAGCGCGCCCGCTATTACGGCGAAGAGAAGCGGCTTGCCGCGGCGCTCGATGCCGCCGAAGCCGCCTCGACGACATAGGGATCCGCGATGAACATGCAAATGTTGGCTCTGGGCTTCCTCGCCGCCACCGCGATCGGCGGCGTGGCGTGGGTGTTCGTCTATCCCGCCATTTCCGGGGAGAAGAAGGCCGAGAGCCGCCGCGCCTCCGTCGCGAAACCCGAACCCGTCGCCAAGCGGCAGAACGAAAAGACCCAGCGCTCGCGCCGCGAGCAGGTCGAGGGCTCACTGAAGGAGCTCGAGGCCCGCCGCGAGAAGCAGAGCAAGGTTCCGCTTTCTGTTCGCCTGAGCCAGGCCGGCCTGGACTGGTCGACGCAGAAATTCTTCGTCATTTCAGCCATACTCGGCGCAGTGTTCTTCGCCGGAGCATGGTCCGCGGGTGGCGGCCTGCTCGGCGCGGCCGGGCTCGGCTTTGCCGGCGGCCTCGGCCTGCCGCGCTGGATGCTGAGCTTCCTGAAGAAGCGCCGCGAGAAGGCTTTCCTCAAGGCGCTGCCCGATGCCGTCGACGTCATCGTGCGCGGCATCAAGGCCGGCCTGCCGCTGTTCGAATCGCTGAAGGTCGTCGCCGCCAACTCCCCCGAACCGCTGCGCAGCGAGTTCCTGACCATCATCGAGACCCAGACGATCGGTATTCCCCTGGGCGAAGCGTGCGTGCGGCTCTATGAGCGGATGCCCCTGCCGGAAGCGAACTTCTTCGGCATCGTGGTGGCGATCCAGCAGAAAAGCGGCGGCAACCTGTCGGAAGCGCTTGGCAACCTCTCCAAGGTGCTGCGCGACCGCAAGAAGATGGCCGAAAAAATCCAGGCGATGTCGATGGAAGCAAAAGCCTCCGCCGGCATCATCGGATCTCTTCCTCCGATCGTGATGCTCCTGGTCTACCTCTCCACCCCCCAATACATCTCACTGCTGTGGACCGACAATGTCGGTCAGCTCATGCTGGTCGGATGCGTCATCTGGATGTCGATCGGCATCATGGTGATGAAGAAAATGATCAACTTCGACTTCTGACGGTGAGCCATGATAGATTTCCTCGTTGATCTTATCCACAACCCGCGCTTCGTCACCATGCTGCTCGCCGCGGTCGCAGCGAGTGCTACCGCCTACACCCTGGTGATGCCTCTGCTTGCGGGCGACAACCTCAACAAGCGGCTGAAGGCGGTGGCGAGCGAGCGTGAACGGATCCGCGCGCGCGAGCGCGAACGGATGAACAAGACCGAGAAGGTCGCGCTGCGCCAGACGCCGAAACAGTTCGTCTCGCGAGTGGTGGAAGACTTCAACCTGACCAAATACCTTGCGCAGGAATCCGCGCGCGACAAGCTGACACAGGCCGGCTATCGCGGACAGGCGCCCTACGTCACCTTCCTGTTCTTCCGCCTGGTCGCGCCGATCGTGCTGTTCATCGGCTCGGTGCTATACGTCTTCGTGATTTCCCAGATGCAGAAGTCGTTGCCGATCAAGATCGGCATCTGTGTCGGCGCCGCCTGGTTCGGCCTGCAGGCGCCGATGCTGTTCCTGAAGAACCGCATCACCAAGCGCCAGCTGCAGATCAAGCGCGCCTTTCCCGATGCGCTCGATCTGCTGCTGATCTGCATCGAGTCCGGCATGTCGATCGAGGCCGCCTTCCGCAAGGTCTCCGCCGAGATCGTGACCCAGTCGATCGCGCTGTCGGAAGAGTTCACGCTGACCACGGCCGAATTGTCCTATCTGCAGGACCGCAAGGTCGCCTACGAGAACCTCGCCAAGCGCACCGGCCTCGAGGGCGTGAAATCGGTCTGCCTCGCGCTGCAGCAGTCGGAGCGCTACGGCACGCCGCTCGGCCAGAGCCTGCGCGTGATGGCGCAGGAGAACCGCGACATGCGCATGACCGAAGCCGAGAAGAAGGCCGCCTCGCTGCCGCCGAAGCTGACGGTGCCGATGATCCTGTTCTTCCTGCCGGTGCTGTTCGTCGTGATCCTCGGGCCGACCTACATCAAGATCACGCATCTGAACTGAGCCCGCGCGGAAAGGCCCGCGCGGCTTCGCCCTCGCAAATTCGACTGGCAAGTCCGAAAGATCAGTCGGGGCGGTTGAGTTCGGCGACCGGGATGTTGCTGACGCCGCGGCCGGGCGGACGCGAATTGTCCTTGTCCCTGCCCTTCAGCATCGCTTTCAGATAGGCGACGTTGGCAGCCGCTTCATCCGGCGGCAGGTCGGCCTTGACGATCTGCTCGGCCTCGGCGAAGCGGCCCTGCAGGCCGACCACGAGGCCGAGATTTTGCCGCACCCGCGCATCCGCCTTGGGGTTGGCAAAGGCCTGGCGCAACGCGTCCTCCGCCTTCGGCAGATCCCGGGTCAGCATGTAGGACAGGCCGAGGTTGGACAGCACCGACGGCTCGCCCGGCACGATCTTGAGCGCGCTCAAATAGTAGCGGCGCGCGTCGTCATGGCGGCCGAGCTGGTCGAGCGCGGTGCCCTGCACCGACAGGATGCGCCAGTCCGGATTGTCGGGCGAATGCGCGCGCGACAGGACGTCGAAGGCCTGCTGGAAATTGCCGTTGTCGGCGAGCGCCCGGCCCCAGCCCGCGAGCAGCGCCCTGTTGCCGGGAATGGCGATGCAGGCCTGTTCGAACACGGCGGCGGACTGGGAGCGCTGGCCGTTGGCGCGCAGCGCCTGGCCGTAGGCAAGTGCTGCGTCGGCATCCTTGGGATTGGCGCGGTAACGGTCGCCATAATATTCGGTGGCGCGCTGGGGATTGGCCTCGGGGCTCGGGGGATCGGCGCTGGAGGTCAGCGCGCCCGTGACGTCGCCCATGCCCTGACAGCCGCCAAGGCTTCCGGCCAACATCGCCGTTACGGCCGCGGTTGCAAGGAACCGGGCCAGACCTGACTGCCTCTGCACTTTGACTCTCGCGCTGGACCGAGCCGAACGCGCCAGCAATAGACTGTTAACCCTAACGACTGGTTAATTTGACGCGTCCGGTCCGTGACCGTGAGGCCATCAGAAAAACTGTGCATACACGGCCAACTTGAGCGCAGCTTCATTCGCCTCTTGCGGTAGAGTTCGTCAGGCTGGGACAAAAAGCCGTAGGCCTCGATCGGAGAGCCGGACAGGCGGCGTATTTTTGAAGCATTGGTCACCAACGGAATCTCCATGGAAAAGACATTGAACGACTCGATTGATTCGGTATTCCGGGGAATTGTCTTCATAATTCTCAATTTCGCGACTTCGGCATTCAGGTTGCTCGTCGCCCCGGGTCGGGGATGCGTACTCATGGTTCGACGCCTGTACGCAAGGGACATCGAACAGGTACGACCTTTCGTTTTTCTCTTCATCTGCATTTTCGTGACGGCCATCACGCCGATGCTGCTCGATGCGGCGACGGTCAAAGACGATCCGAATACGTACAAAATCTACATGAACGGCGTTTTGCAGCAACAGGACGGTGGCGCCGCTCGGCATGTCTATCAAAGCATCTTCGACAAGATCGAAACCAAGGAAATGTTCGTCTTGCTGCTGTGCTCGGTGGTTGGCGTCTCCGTATTTCACGTCTGCAGCGGCCTGTTAGCCCGGATATCATTTACGACGGCAACGCGGCGCCAGATCGGCGAAGATTGTTGGTCGTATGTTATCGGAGCGCAAATCCTGCTCTTGCTGGTCGTGTATCTTGTAAACACCGAATTCGGGTGGCCGCCGTACGATCCCGGCTCCGGCGAGGCCCCGCATCTCGTTTCGTCGTTGACCCATATCTTCTCGAACAACCAGGAGCGCCAGCACCACGTTTGGCTGAGCATGTTGGAGGCGGTCATGCTGTTGCTGATTGCGGTGTTCCCCATTCCGATCACGCGCGCCCTGCTCCGGCGACGACGCAGGCTCAGGATAGAGTCGAAATTTTCCGAGACCGGACGACACCGCGCATGGCTGGGCGCGGTTGTGCTTTCTGTTGCGGCCATCGATCTCATATTGGCGACGTCGCTGTTCACTGCCGCATTTGCTCAAAAGCAGCTCCGCGGAAGCGATCCGTTACCCTATATTATTCAGGAGAATAGTCTCGCATGCACGATCGAGAAGCACGGCGAGGAGGCTCAAATCAAATCGATCATGATCGTGACGGTCACGGGCAAGCGGCCATGGCTGTTCAATCGCGACGATTATTCCTACTACGTCTCAGCCACGCGGACGAAAGCGGATCCCATTGCAAATTCGAAACGCCCGCTCTACCAGGATCCCGCTCGAGTTGGACGCGGTCAAATCAAGGCAGCCTTTGCTCCCCCAACCGCCAGCGGCCGCCTGCTGGTGGAACCTGGGCATTCCGCCGCGATCGGTCTTGAGGCCAAGCTCGACGCCTCGTACGTCCGCTTTCTATCGGAGCATCCCGACAAGCAGCGCTGCACCGTGTCGAGTGTCACCAACGACTTTCCGGTCGGCGCGGGAGCTCCACTTATTGAACGCGAAGACACGGCAACCGACCCGCCAAAGGGAGGCACACAAAATTAGCCATCCGATGACACGCGGCAGCCTGCGTTCTTCAATATTCCAGCGCAAGCCGCTTCCTGATCTCCTGGACCTGCTTTTCCAGGTCATCGAACCTGGCGTGGACGGCGCGGTCATGCAGGTAGAAGATATAGCCGGCGACCAGGAACCCGAAAATCCAGTGGTGGTTTTCGACATAAGCCAGCACCGCTTCGATCGCGTGGCCTGTGAAGGCAAGAATGCCCCAAACGACGTCCATCTGACTTCCCCGGCATTACACGTTACTGCGCCTAAACCTATCATGGCCGGCCGAGCCTGGTGTAGCGGCCTTGGCGATTGCGGCTCACCAAAAACTCTGCGAAGTCTGGTCACATATCTGAGACGCACATCACGGAACACGAGCCAAGCATGCCACCCGCGTTCGAGAACGCCCCCGCCGCGCCAGCCATCCCCATCACCTTCGTGACCAAGTCGAGCTGGGAAGCGATCCGCAGTTCGCTGCCGCCGCATTCCGCGCAGTTTGCACTTGCGAACGGCTTTGCGGCAAAGCCCGGCGCCTGCCTGGTGCTGCCCGGAGCCGATGGACAGATCGATCGGGTGCTGTTCGGCCTGGAGGAACAGGACGCCAAATCCCTCGACCCGTTCCGGCCCGGCGCCCTGCCCGGCCTGCTGCCGCCGGGCGTCTATCGCTTCGCCAATGCCCCCCATGACGCGCGCCTCGCCACGCTCGCCTTCGCGCTCGGCCTCTATCGCTTCGGCCGTTACCGCAAGACGGAAGCACCCGACGTCAAGCTGGTGCCGCCCGATGGCGTCGATGTCACCGACATCGCGCGCATGGCTGACGCGGCGATGCTGGCCCGCGACCTCGTCAATACGCCATCCAACGATATGGGCCCGGCGGAGCTCGAGCTCGCGGCGCGGCAACTCGCCGAACGGTTCGGTGCAAGGTTCAATTGCATCGCAGGCGACGACCTCGTCGAGCGGAATTTTCCGTTGATCCACGCGGTCGGCATGGCCTCGACCCGCGCGCCGCGGCTGATCGATTTTTCGTGGGGCGATCCGGCGCATCCCAGGGTGACGCTGGTCGGCAAGGGCGTCTGCTTCGACACCGGCGGACTCGATCTGAAGCCGTCAAGCGGCATGCTGATCATGAAGAAGGACATGGGCGGTGCCGCCAACATCCTGGCGCTGGCGCAGATGGTGATGGATGCGAAGCTGAAGATGCGGCTGCGCGTCCTGATTCCGGCGGTCGAGAACGCGGTCGCCGGCAATGCCTTCCGGCCGCTCGACATCTTCACCTCGCGCAAGGGCATCACCGTCGAGATCGGCAACACCGACGCGGAGGGCCGGCTGGTCCTCGCCGATGCGCTGGCGCTGGCGGACGAAGAGAAGCCGGACTTCCTGATCGACATGGGCACGCTGACGGGTGCGGCGCGGGTCGCGCTGGGGCCGGATTTGCCGCCCTTTTACACCAATGATGAGCGGCTTGCGCTCGACGTTGCCCGCCACGCCAAAGAGGAGAACGATCCGTTGTGGCGCATGCCGCTGTGGCCACCCTACGACAGCTGGCTCGACTCCAAGGTCGCCACCATCAACAACGCACCGTCGGGCACGTTCGCGGGCTCGATCACCTGCGCGCTGTTCCTGCAGCGCTTTGTCGAGCACGCCAAAAGCTGGCTGCATCTCGACATCTACGCCTGGACGCCATCGGCAAAACCGGGGCGGCCCGAGGGCGGCGAATGCCAGGCCGCGCGCGCGATCTACAAGCTCCTGGGCGAGCGCTATGCATGACCCGCGCCTGACACCCGCCCGTCCCGACCTCGCCGCGAAACATCTCGAAGGCAAGGTCGAGGCGGCGCGCTTTGTCGAGGGCGAAATCCTCGAGGTGATGGAGGCGCTGGCGCCGGTGCGCGAACGGCCCTACGCGGGCGCGATGCTGATGACCGAGGCGCTGCACGGCGAGCGGGTGACGATCTACGATCGCAGCGGCGAGGGCTGGGCCTGGGGCCAATTGCAGCGCGACGGCTATGTCGGCTGGCTGCCCGAAGCCGCGCTGGCGAGGCCCATGATGGCGCCGACGCACCGCCTGCGCGCGATCCGGAGTTTTGCGTTTCCCGGTCCCTCGATCAAGTTGCCGCCGGTCGCGACCCTGTCGATGGGATCGTTGCTCACGATCGTGCGCGAAGACGGCCCCTTCGCCATCAGCCGCGAGGGCTGGTTCCTGCCGAGACCGCATATCGCCGACATCGGCGACCACGAGAATGATTTCGTCGCGGTCGCCGAGCGCTTTCTCGGCACACCTTATCTCTGGGGCGGCAAGAGCAGCCTCGGCGTCGATTGCTCGGGCCTCGTGCAGCTGTCGCTGAACGCCGCCGGCATCGATTGTCTGCGCGACAGCGACATGCAGCAGGGCGCGCTCGGCCGCGCGCTCGACCCTGCGGAGGCGAACAAGCTGCGGCGCGGCGACCTGCTGTTCTGGAAGGGCCATGTGGCGATCGCACGCGACGCCGAGACCATCGTCCATGCCAACGCACATCACATGGCTACCGTGATCGAGAATACGCAAGCGGCGATCGCCCGTATCAGGGCGTCGGGCAGCGAACTGGTCGCAATCAAGAGGCTTTAGCGCATGATCCGGAAAAGTGGACACCGGTTTTCCGACAAGATCATGCGCAAAACAACAACCTGGAGCGCGATGACTTTCGTCATAGCGCTTCAGGTCGCGACTGAATCGTCGCCGGTGGCTTCCTGGCGGAAGGCGGCGGCGAACAGCGCGCGGGTGTAGTCGGTCTTTGGCGCCTTGAATAGTTCCGAGGCCGGCCCCTCCTCCACCACCTTGCCCTCGCGCATCACGATCAGATGGCTCGCGAGCGAGGCGACCACGCGCAGATCGTGCGAGATGAACATGTAGGTCAGGTCGCGCTTGCGCTGCAAATCGCGCAGGAGGTCGACCATCTGCGCCTGCAACAGCATGTCGAGCGCGCTGGTCGGCTCGTCCAGCACCACGAAATCCGGCTCCAGCACCGCGGCGCGCGCAATCGCGATGCGCTGGCGCTGGCCGCCGGAAAACTCATGCGGGTAGCGCGAGCGCCATTCCGGCTTGAGGTCGACATCTTCCATCGCCTTGACCACCCGCGCATCGCGCTCCTCGGGCGACAGGTGTTTCTGATGCACGGAGAAGCCCTCGGCGATGATGTCGCCGACCGACATGCGCGGGCTCAGCGAGCCGAACGGATCCTGGAACACGATCTGCATGTCGCGGCGGAACGGGCGCATCTCCTTGAACTTCAGTCCCTGGATATTTTTTCCCAGGAACACGATGGGTCCGTCCGACGAGATCAGCCGCAACAGCGCCAGCCCAAGCGTGGTTTTGCCCGAACCGGATTCGCCGACCACGCCCAGGGTCTCGCCCTTGCGCACCGCGAAGCTTACGCCATCGACCGCCTTGATGTGCCCGACGGTCGAGCGCAGCAGGCCGCGCTTGATCGGAAACCAGACCTTCAGGTTGTCGGTGGACATCACGACCGGCTGGTCGGGACGCGGCGGCGCCGGATCGGGCCGCGGCTCGGCAGCGAGGAGGTCGCGCGTATAGGGATGTTTCGGCGCGTTGAAGACCTGTTCGACCGGCCCCTGCTCCACGATCGCGCCATTGTTCATGACGCAGACGCGATCGGCGATGCGGCGCACGATGCCGAGATCATGGGTGATGAACAACAGGCTCATGCCGAGCCGCGTGCGGATTTCGGCGAGCAGCGCCAGGATCTGCGCCTGCACGGTGACATCGAGCGCCGTGGTCGGCTCGTCCGCGATCAAAAGATCAGGTTCGTTGGCGAGCGCCATTGCGATCATCACACGCTGCCGCTGGCCGCCGGACAGTTGGTGCGGATAGCTCTTGAGCCGCGTCTCCGGTTCGGGAATGCCGACCTGCCGCAGCAATTCGAGTACGCGGGCCCGCGCGATGGCGGTGCTGACCGGCTTGTGGAGCTGGATGATCTCGGTGATCTGGGCCTCAATCACATGCAACGGATTGAGGGAAGTCATCGGCTCCTGGAAGATGATCGAAATGTCGTTGCCGCGGATGCCTCGGATTGCATTCTCCGACAGCGACAGCAGTTCCTGCCCCTTGAAGCGGATGCTCCCGGAAGGATGCGACGCCGCCGGATAGGGCAACAGCTTCAGGACCGATAGCGCGCTGACCGATTTGCCCGAACCGGACTCGCCGACCAGGGCCACGCATTCGCCGCGCTTGATCTCGAAGGAGATGTGATCGACCGCAACCGAAACCTTGCCCTGCTGGCGAAAGGCCACCGAGAGATCGCGAACGCTGAGCAGCGGCTGGTTGATGGCGTCCATGCGACCCCTCACTTAAACGTCTTGCGCGGGTCGAAGGCGTCGCGCACGGCTTCGCCGATGAAGATCAAGAGCGAGAGCATGATGGCGACGGAGAAGAAGCCGGCGAAGCCAAGCCACGGCGCCTGGATGTTGGCCTTGGCCTGCGACAGCAACTCGCCGAGCGACGGCGAGCCCGGCGGCAGGCCGAATCCCAGGAAGTCCAGCGCGGTCAGCGTCATCACCGACGACGACACGATGAAGGGCAGGAAGGTCATGGTCGCCACCATCGCGTTGGGCAACAGATGCCGGAACATGATGACGGCGTTGGACACGCCGAGCGCGCGCGCCGCCTGGATGTATTCGAAGTTGCGGCCGCGCAAAAATTCCGCGCGCACCAGGCCGACCAGCGACACCCAGGAGAACAGCGCCATGATGCCGAGCAGGACGAAAAAGCCGGGCGGCAGCACCGCCGAGATGATCAGCAGCAAATAGAGATAGGGAATCGAGTTCCAGATTTCGATGAAGCGCTGGAAGCCGAGATCGATCCAGCCGCCGAAATAGCCCTGCACGCCGCCGGCGATGATGCCGATGACCGAGGAGATGATGGTCAGGCTGAGGCCGAACAACACCGAGATGCGGAAACCATAGATCAGGCGCGCGACCACGTCGCGTCCATTGGCGTCGGTGCCGAGCCAATTCGTCTCGAGATCGCTGCAGCTCTTCAGCCCCTTCTGCTGCACCATGCCCTTGCATTGCGCTTCGGTCAGCATCCAGGTCGGCGGTGACGGCGCGGGTGTCGGCGTGTCGCGATTGATCGTGCTGTAGGAATAGCGGATCGGCGGCCAGATGATGCTGCCGCCCTTATCCGCGATCTTCTTCTGGATAAAGGGATCGCGATAATCCGCCGCGGTTTCGAAATCGCCGCCAAAAGTAGTTTCGGAGTAGCCGAACAATACCGGCCAATAGAGATGGCCGTCATATTTGATCATCAGCGGGGTATCGTTGGCGATCACATTGGCCAGCAGCGACGTCACGAACAGGACCATGAAGATCCAGAACGACCAGTAGCCGCGTCTGTTCGCCTTGAAATTCTCCCAGCGCCTCTGGTTCAGCGGCGACGGCACGAAGGGATGGCGGGTGACCGGCACGGCCTCACCGAGCGGCGAGGCCGTGGTGGTTTCGACCGGTTGGGGGGCGGTGAGCGTCATCAGACCTCCCGCGCCTCGAAATCGATCCGCGGATCGATCCACATATAGGTGAGATCGGAGATCAGGTTGACCACGAGCCCCAGCAGCCCAAAAATATAGAGCGTCCCGAACACCACGGGATAGTCGCGGTTGAGCACGCTCTCGAACGACAGCAGGCCGAGGCCGTCGAGCGAGAAGATGGTCTCGATCAGGAGCGCGCCGGAGAAAAAGGCGTGAATGAACGCGCCGGGAAAGCCCGCGACGACGATCAGCATGGCGTTGCGGAAGATGTGGTTGTAGAGCACCTGCCGCTCGCTGCAGCCCTTGGCCCGCGCCGTCATGACGTATTGCTTGCGGATCTCGTCGAGAAACGAGTTCTTGGTCAGCAGCGTCATGGTCGCAAACGCCGAGATCCCCATCGCGATCAGCGGCAGCGTGAGATGCCAGAAATAGTCGATGATCTTCCAGTACCAGGGAAATTGCGACCAGCCGTCCGAGGTCAATCCGCGCAGCGGAAACCAGTTAAAGAACGAGCCGCCCGCAAACAGGATGATCAGCAGGATGGCGAACAGGAACCCCGGGATCGCGAAGCCTATAATGATGACCCCCGAGGTCCACGTGTCGAACGGCGTCCCGTCCTTGACCGCCTTGCGGATGCCGAGCGGGATCGAGATCAGATAGCTCAAGAGCGTCATCCAGATGCCGAGCGACATCGAGACCGGTAGCTTCTCCTTGATCAGATCGATCACGTTGATGTCGCGGAAATAGCTCCTGCCGAAATCGAAGCGAGCGTAGTTCCACACCATCAGCGCAAAACGCTCCGGCGCCGGCTTGTCGAAGCCGAACTGCTTCTCGAGCTTCTTGATGAATTCGGGATCGAGCCCCTGCGCACCGCGGTATTTCGAGTTAACGGCGTCCGCCGCTGCTCCGTTGGCGGGGCCGCGCGCGGCGAAATCGCCGCCTCCGCCGGACACGCGCGACAGACCCCCGGTGTCCGCGCCGGACAATTGCGCGATGACGCGGTCCACCGGCCCGCCGGGTGCGAACTGCACGACCAGGAACGACACGAAGAGGATGCCGAGCAATGTCGGCAGCATCAACAGGATACGGCGGGCGATATAGGCGCTCATGAATTATTTCGCCTGATCGAGCTTGGCGGCCCTGTCGGAATCAAACCACCAGTTTTCCGGCGCGCCGACCCCTTGCGCATATTTTGGCGGCTTCGCCGGATGGCTGAATTGATCCCAATAGGCGATCGGGTGAGTAGATCGAAACCATTGCGGCACCCAATAGCGGCCGGCGCGAAACACACGGTCGAGCGCCTTGCAAGCAATAGTCAAGTCCTGTCGCGTTTCGGCGGCAATCGCTCTTTCGATCAAGGCATCGATCGCAGGCTTGGCCACGCCGGACAGGTTATAAGAGCCCTTGGTGCCCGCGGACTGCGACGAAAAATACGGACGCAGGCTGTCGCCCGGCGTCGGCGAGAAATTCATTCGCTGGATCGTCACGTCGAAGTCAAAAGACTCGACCCGGGCGCGGTATTGCACGGCGTCGATGAGACGAATCTGGCCTTCAACTCCGACCAGAGCGAGATTCTTGATGAAGGTGCCGTGATGCGGCTGAAACGAAGGCTCATCGATCAGAAACTCGATTTTCAGGACGTCGCCGCTCGGCAGAACCCGCTTGCCATCTTTCACCTGAAAACCGGCTTCCTGGAGCAATTGCTGCGATCTGCGCAGCAAGGTCCGGTCCTGCCCCGATCCGTCCGAGACGGGAGGAACGTAGGGGTTGCCGAACACTTCGTCCGGCACCTGGCCGCGGAACGGTTCGAGCAGCTTCAATTCTTCCGGCGAAGGCACACCTTCCGCCACCATGTCGGAGTTCTGGAACGGAGAGACGGCGCGCGCATAGGCGCCGTACATCACGTTCTTGTTGGTCCACTCGAAATCAAAGGCATTGATCAGCGCCTCGCGTACCCGCGGGTCCTTGAACTGGTCGCGGCGGGTATTGATCATCCAGCCCTGCCCGCCCGACGGCGTCTCGTCCGGCAAGGTTTCCAGCTTGACGCGTCCGTCCTTGACCGCGGGAAAGTCGTAACGGGTCGCCCATATGCGCGAGGTGAATTCCTCGCGAAACAGATAGCTCTTCGCACTGAAGCCTTCGAAGGCGACGTCGCGATCTCGATAGAACTCGTAGCGTACCGTTTCGAAATTGTAGCTGCCGCGATTGATCGGCAGATCGGCCGCCCACCAGTCCTTCACCCGGTTGTATTCGATGAAGCGGTTGATCTCGTAATTGCCGACCTTGTACGGCCCCGAGCCCAGCGGAGCGTCAAGCGTGGATTCTTCGAATGAACGGTTGGCATAATAGGCCTTCGAGAAGATCGGCAGACCTACGACGTAGAGCGGCACATCCCGCGCGCGCTTCGGCGCAAAGGTCACGACGACGGTGGCATCATCGGGCGCTTCCGCCTTCACGAAGTCGCGGAGTTGGACCAGAATCAGTGGGTGGCCTTTTTCCTTCAAAAGGTTCAGCGAAAAAGCGACATCCTGCGCCGTGATCTTCGAACCGTCGTGAAAGCGCGCTTGGGGGCGCATGGCAAAGCGATAGGTGAGTTTGTCCGGAGAAATCTGCACCGATTTCGCCGCGTAACCGTAGACCGCGTCTGGCTCGTCGTTCGCGCGCGCCATAAGCGTCGCAAAGGTCATATCCATGCCCTGCGCGCCCTCGCCCTTGAGGACATAAGCATTGAGCGAATTGAACGTAAAATAGGACTGGTTGTAGGCGCGGACCGACGGGATCAACGAAAACAAACCACCCTTGGGCGCGTTCGGGTTGACGTAGTCGAAGTGGTGAAAGTCGGCCGCATATTTCAGGTCACCAAAGGACGACATCCCGTGATTTTCTGCGCTGGCGCCGCCGTCTGAATCCGCGGCCAGGGCCGGCCGCAGCCAGGGCGTCGAAAGCGCACCGATCCCGAGGCCGAGCGTAGCCCGGCGAGACAGAAGAAACGGACGAGACCGCCGGCTCAAGATCGTTTGCCCGTCTTGGCGGCCTTCTCGGCATCCCACCACCACAACGTGGGGAAGCCGGAAATGCCATAAGTGGGCAGCGGCTCGGGATGGCTGAAGCGATCCCAATAGGCGGCGCGATCGAACGCGTAGTTGAACTGCGGGACGACGTAGCAATTCCAGAGCAGCACCCGATCGAGCGCCTTGCAGGCGGCGATGAGCCCTGCACGATCTTTTGCAAAGATGATGCGGTCGATCAATGTATCAACGGCAGGATTCTTGATGCCGGGCCTGTTGCGGCTGCCGGGGCGATCGGCGGAAGTTGAACCGAAGAATTCGCGCTGCTCGTTACCCGGCGAGATCGACTGCGACCACGAGGTGGTGACGAGGTCGAAATCGAAACTGCGCAGGCGATTCTGATATTGCACGTCGTCGACCGTGCGTACACTGGTAGTGACACCAAGCCGCTCCAGCGAGGGTTTGTAAAACAGCGCGATGCGTTCGTCGGCCGGGTCCCTGCAGAGAATCTCGACACTCAGCGGCTGGCCCTTGGAGTCGACCAGCTTGCGGTCCTTGGTCTCGAAGCCAACTTCCTTCAGCAGGCGCGCGGCCTCGCGCAGATTGTTGCGCACATTCTCCGGATTCCCGTTGACGGGATCCTTGTATGGGGTCGTGAAGACCTCTGGCGGCACCTTGTCGCGCACGGTCTCGAGTATCTCCAGTTCCTTGCCTTCGGGCAGGCCGGTGGCCATCAGGTCGGGAATACCGTCGAAATAGCTGGAGTCGCGGTGATACACGCCGGTCGATAGCACCCGGTCTTCTTCTTCCCAATCAAAGGCGAGATTGAAGGCACGGCGCAGCCTGAGGTCCTGAAACAGCGGCCGGCGCAAATTGAAGGCCCAACCCTGCATCCGCCCGAGGTTACGGGTAGGAAACAGCTCTTTGACTACGCGCTTTTCCTTAACCGCGGGAAATTCGTAGGAGACTGCCCATTCCTTGGCGCTCCGCTCGTTCATCCAGTCGATCGCATCACCCTTGAAGGCCTCGCGGGCCGGCAGGTCATCGCGGAAGTACTCAAAGCGCAGCTCGTCGAAATTGTTCTGACCGATATAGACCGGCAGATCCTTGCCCCAATGGTCCTTCACACGCTCGAGCACGAGGTTGCGGCCAGCCACGAATTCCTTGACCCGATAAGGTCCCGAGCCCAGCGGAATCTCCAGCGTGGTCGCCGTGATGTCGCGCTTCTTGCCCTGCGCGTCGGTGCCTTCCCACCAATGCTTCGGCATGACGACAACCTGACCCGCGATGGTCGGCAGCTCGCGGTTGCCTGGTCCGTCGAAGGTGAACTTGACGTCGCGCTCGCCGGCCTGCTCGCATTTGACGATATGCCGGTAGTACGCGCTGTACATCGGGCTGTTCGTCTTCAGCGCATCAAAGGAGAAGATGACATCGTCCGGCGTGACCGGTTTGCCGTCGTGCCAGCGCGCCCCGGCGCGCAGCCGGTAGATCACATAGGAACGGTCGTCGGGATAGGCAGCCTGCTCCGCCAGGACACCGTAGTTCGCATCGGGCTCGTCGTACGATTGGGTGGTGAGCGCTTCGTAGATCAAGGCGACGACGTCCGCGGTGTTTCCCTTGAAGCCTGTAACGACAATGTTGAAGTTGTCGAAGGTGCCGACCTGGAACTGGCGCACCGTGCCACCCTTGGGTGCGTCGGGATTGACATAATCGAAGCGCTTGAAGTCGGCCGGGTACTTGATGTCGCCGAACAGCGACAGCGCGTGCCGCCACGTCAGTTCGCTCTCTGTTTGCGCTTTCGCAGTATCGATGATCCGGACGCCGGCAAGCTTCGCAAACGCGGGGGTCATGGCGGCAAGGCTGCCGCTCTGGAGGAGCTGTCGTCGGGTAATTGCCAAATCAGAAATTCCTCTTAGCGATCGCCCCACCACTCAGGGAGCAATATAAGGCAAGGTTTCGGCCACTGACGTTGCTTTTTCCTCATGTAAGCCGGCCATTGTGCGGCGAAAGGTCCCGATAACAGGTCCGCGAGGCGCGCTTTGGCAAACAAAAACGGCCAGGCAAGCCTGGCCGTTTCGGAACCGATGTTCACAAGACAGCGAGGGCCGTCATCCGGCGCCCTACTTCGCCGCCGTCGGCAGCGGCTGCGGACTGTCCGACAGCGAGCGCAGATAGGCGATCACGTCGGCGCGCTGGCTGTCTTTCTGGATGCCGGCAAAGCCCATCGCCGTGCCCGGAATGAAGCTCTTGGGATTGGTGAGGAACTTGTTGAGGTCGTCATAGGTCCACTCGCCGCCCTTGGCCTTGATGGCGGCCGAGAAGTTGAATCCATTGCGGCCTTCGCCCTTGTGGTCGCCGAGGATGCCGTAGAGGTTGGGACCGACGCGGTTGGGACCGTTCTTTTCGAAGGTGTGGCAGGTAGTGCAAACTTTCGCCGCCCCCTGGCCCTTCTCGGCGGAGGCCGTCTGCAGCAGTTTTTCGATCGGCTCTGACGGCTCGGCCTTCGCAGCCTCCTTGCCAGCGCCTTCGGCCTCCTTGGCGGCAATGGCAAAGCCCGGCTTTTCCAGCGGCTTGGGGGCGAACATCGCAGCGGCGGTGAAGCTGGTCACCAGGAGAAGGATACAGGTCGCCAGCACGGCGCCGATGATCTTGTTGAGTTCGAAGGAGTCCATTTCGGATCAGGCTCCAGGCCGGAAAGGGTCGAGGGGCGCGGCCGGGAGGCCGCGGGAATAGCCAGGAATCGCACCTTGAATCGGACTTTCGCAGCGCACCCCAAGCAGGGAGGAGATATCGGTTTGCCCGGGCTCTGGCAACCCGTATAAGCGCGCTGGCTTTTGGCCAATCCCCATTATTTCCGGCCTGTTACCGAACAACCTCTGACCGCGCCTCGAATGACCCCAAACCGCACTCTGGTGCTGATTCCCGCCCGCATGGCCTCGACCCGGCTGCCGAACAAGCCGCTGCTCGACATCGCCGGCCTGCCCATGATCGTGCATGTGCTGCGCCGTGCGGAGGAAGCGGGAATTGGCCGCGTCGCGGTTGCCACCGATACGGCTGACATCGCCAGCGTGGTGAAGGCCCATGGCGGCGAGGCCGTCATGACCCGCCCCGAGCACCCGTCCGGATCGGACCGGATTTTCGAGGCCGCCGAGACCCTCGATCCGGGCCGGGAGAGTGAGATCGTGATCAATCTGCAGGGCGATTTCCCGACCATTTCGCCGCAAAACATCCGCGACGTGCTGCCGCCGCTGGCCGATTCCGCGGTCGATATCGCGACCTTGGCAGCTGAAATCCATTCCGAGGAGGAGAGCCTCAACCCGAATGTGGTGAAGGCGGTCGGCTCCTCGCTGGGCGGGCGGCGCATGCGTGCGCTGTATTTCACCCGCGCCACCGCCCCGCATGGTAACGGACCGCGCTACCACCACATCGGCCTCTACGCCTATCGCCGCGTCGCGCTGGAGCGCTTCGTGAAGCTGCCGCCGTCGCCGCTCGAATTGCAGGAGCGGCTGGAGCAGCTTCGCGCGCTGGAAGCCGGCATGCGCATCGACATCACCGTGGTCGACACCGTCCCGCGCGGGGTCGATACCCCGACCGACCTCGAAACCACCCGCCAGATACTGGCGAAAAGTTAGGCGGCTGCTACAAGGCGGCCCGGAAACACGAAACCCAACACCATGACCCAGAAGCTGAAAATCGCGTTCCAGGGCGAGCCCGGCGCCAATTCACATATCGCCATCGTCGAAGCCTATCCTGACGCCGAGCCGTTGCCCTGCCCGACCTTCGAGGACGCGCTGGCCGCGATCTCCTCGGGCGAGGCCGATCTCGGCATGATCCCGATCGAGAATTCGGTCGCCGGCCGCGTCGCCGACATCCATCATCTCCTGCCCGCCTCCGGCCTCTTCATCGTCGGCGAATGGTTTCTGCCGGTCCGCCACCAGCTGATGGCGGTGCGCGGCGCCAAGCTCGGCGACATCAAGAGCGTGGAGAGCCACGTCCATGCGCTCGGCCAGTGCCGGCGCATCATCCGCAAGCTCGGCATCAAGCCGATCGTCGCCGCCGATACCGCCGGCAGCGCCCGTGACATCTCCGAACGCGGCGACAAAAGCGTCGCCGCGATCGCCTCGAAACTCGCGGCGCAGATCTACGGCCTCGATATTCTGGCCGAAGACGTCGAGGATGAAAGTCACAACACTACGCGCTTCGTGGTGCTGGCGCGCGAGGAAAAATGGGCCAGCCAAGGCTCCGGGCCGCTGGTCACCACTTTTGTTTTCCGCGTCCGCAACCTGCCTGCCGCCCTGTACAAGGCGATGGGCGGCTTTGCGACCAACGGCGTCAACATGACCAAGCTCGAGAGCTACATGGTCGACGGCAATTTCTTCGCCACGCAATTCTATGCCGACGTCGACGGCCATCCCGACGACAAGGGGCTGGCCTTTGCGCTGGAGGAGCTGAAATTCTTCTCGCGCGAATTCCGCATTGTCGGCGTCTATCCCGGCCATCCCTTCCGCGCGACGTTCAGCGAGAAGGCAGATTGAACTCGGTGTCGTCATGGCGAAGGCCAGGACCCATACCGCGTGATCTGTCTGTTTGGCGCAGGTGGGAGACACCTCTCATTACAATCAGCTTTTGGGATTATGGGTCCTGGCTTTCGCCAGGACGACAGTAGAGATTTAAGCCGCCTCCTGCTTCGCAAGCCCAAACGCCTCGGCCAGCAGCGAATACGACTTCTTGCGCGCCTCGTGGTCATAGACGGCGGTGATCACCATCAACTCGTCCGGCTTGCTCGCATCGATCATCGGCTGCAGCTTCTGCATCACCGTCGAAGGGCTGCCGACGAACAGACGCGAGCGGTTGCGCGCGATCGAGGCCCGTTCCGCGTCGGTGTAGGGATAGGCCAGCGCCTCTTCCGGACTCGGCAACGGCAGAAACTGGCCGCGGTCGCGGCGCAGGCGATTCAAATCCATCGAGGACGCCTGCCGCTCGGCTTCCGCGTCGGTCTCGGCAGTGACGATGGCGACGGCCAGGATCGCGTGTGGCGTGGCGCGCCACACTGACGGCTTGAAGCGGGCGCGGTAATTGATCATCGCATCGACCGCGTCATGCGCGGCGAAATGATGCGCGAAGGCATAGCCCATTCCGACTTGCGCGGCGAGCTCCGAGCTGTAATCGCTCGAGCCGAGTAGCCAGATCGGCGGCAGCGGCGTGTCGTCCGGCATCGCCACCACATTGTTGTAGGGATGGCCTGCCGGAAATCCGCGGGTTTCCCACAGGATCAGTTCCTGCAGCCGCTCCAGGAAATCGTCGCCCTCGCGGCGGTCGAGCCGGCTGCGCAGCGCGTAAGCGGTAGCGCCATCAGTGCCCGGCGCGCGGCCAAGCCCGAGATCGATGCGGCCGGGAAACAGCGCCTCCAGCATCTTGAAGCGTTCGGCGACCACCAGCGGCGCGTGGTTGGGCAGCATCACGCCGCCGGACCCGACGCGAATATTTTTGGTTACCGCCGCGATCTGCCCGATCATCACGTCGGGCGCGGGGCTCGCGACCGAAGCGAGATTGTGATGCTCGGCAAGCCAGTAGCGGACATAGCCGAGCCCATCGACATGGCGCGCCAGATCGATGCTGTTGCGCAGCGCTGCGGCTGGGCGCGTCGCGGTGGTGACGACCGAGAGGTCGAGGACGGAGAGCGGGAGCGGGATCATGGCGCGTAAGCTAATGTCGCTGGTCGGACGGGCAATGGGGATCATGGTGCAGAGCAGGCGCGCGTGAACGACGGAGGCCACGCTGCGTTAGTGGGACGCATGAAGTATTTTCGGCGTCCATTTCCGCTCCGCCCAACTATAAATTAATGCATCATATTGATTTATAACATATATTTTATAATCACGCCGTCCCACAATGGATATTTTCTCATACAAACCCAATAATTGTCGTATAAATTGGGCCACTTCCCATCATCGATGGGCTGTTTGGGCAGCGCCGTTTGGCCTATTTTAGCGCTTCCCAACTAAACCTGACGCTTTCCCGAGCCGAGAACGCGGAGTTTCTGCAGTTATGACCGAGGTACCGCCGTCCCATTCCGACGGGCCCCACGCGCCGCGACGGCCAAAGATCTCCTTCGAATTTTTCCCGCCGAAGACCGCGGAGATGGAGAAGAATCTCTGGGAGAGCATCAACCGCCTGGCGACGCTTTCGCCCAACTTCGTCTCCGTCACCTACGGCGCGGGCGGATCGACCCGCGAGCGCACCCATTCCACGATTGCCCGCATCCTGCGCGAGACCGCGCTGCTGCCGGCTGCGCATCTGACCTGCGTCGGCGCCTCCAGCGGCGAGATCGACGAGATCGTCGACCGCTATCATGACGTCGGCGTCCGCCACATCGTCGCATTGCGTGGCGATCCCGCGACCGGCATCGGCACGTCCTACGTCGCGCACCCCGATGGCTACCAGACCTCGCCGGAGCTCGTCGCCGGGATCAAGAAGCGCCATGGCGATATCGAGATTTCGGTCTCGGCCTATCCGGAGAAGCACCCGGAGGCGCGCGACTTCGACGCCGACATCGACACGCTGGAAGCCAAGGTCGATGCCGGCGCCACGCGCGCGATCACGCAGGTGTTCTTCGATAACGACCTCTACTTCCGTTACCTCGATCGCGTCCGCGCCCGCGGCATCACCATCCCGATCGTGCCCGGCATCATGCCGATGCATAATTTCAAGCAGGCGCGCAACTTCGTCACCCGCGCCGGCACCACGGTGCCGGACTGGCTCGCGGAAAAATTCGAAGGGCTCGACGACGACGTCGAGACCCGGAAACTGGTCGCAGCCACCGTTGCAGCCGGCCAGGTGCAAAAGCTCGCCAAGCACGGCGTCGACACCTTCCATTTCTACACCATGAACCGCGCCGATCTCGTGTTCGCGATCAGCCATCTGCTCGGTATTCGTCCGAACGGCGCGCAAAAGGCTGCCTGATGTCCGCTCCCGTCTCGCCCAAACGTACCGCGCTGCTCGCCGCCGCCGAGAAGCGCATCCTCGTGCTCGACGGCGCCATGGGCACGATGATCCAGGCCCTCGCGTTCGACGAGGCGGCGTTCCGCAGCGACCGTTTCAAGGACTTCCATCGCGACATCAGAGGCAACAACGATCTCTTGATCCTGACCCAGCCGAAGGCGATCGAGGACATTCACGCCGAATATCTGCGCGCGGGCGCCGATATCGTCGCGACCAACACCTTCTCCTCCACCTCCATCGCGCAGGCCGACTACGACATGTCGGACCTGGCCTATGAGCTGAATCTCGACGGCGCGAGACTCGCCCGCGCCGCCGCCGAGCGCGTGATGGCCGAAGACGGCAAGCAGCGCTTTGTCGCCGGTGCGCTGGGCCCCACCAACCGCACCGCTTCGATCTCGCCCGATGTCGCCAATCCCGGCTATCGCGCCGTGACATTCGACGATCTGCGCCAGGCCTATGGCGATCAGGCGCGCGGGCTGATCGACGGCGGCGTCGACCTGCTGCTGGTCGAGACCATTTTCGACACGCTGAACGCCAAGGCTGCGCTCTATGCGATCAGCGAAATCACCGAAGCGCGCGGCATCGATATCCCGGTGATGGTGTCCGGCACCATCACCGACAAATCCGGCCGCCTGCTCTCCGGCCAGTTGCCGGAAGCGTTCTGGAACTCGGTGCGGCATTCGAAACCGATCACCATCGGCTTCAACTGTGCGCTGGGCGCGGAAGATTTGCGCGCGCATATCGCCGATATCGGCCGCGTCGCCGATACCCTCGTTTGCGCCTATCCGAACGCCGGCCTGCCCAACGAGTTCGGGCAGTATGACGAGAGCCCGGAATACATGGCGCGCCTGATCGGCGAGTTCGCCCGCGACGGCCTCGTCAACATCGTCGGCGGCTGCTGCGGCACCACGCCCGACCATATTGCGGCGATCGCGGCCGCCGTTGCCCCGCACAAGCCGCGCGCCGTCACATCGATCGAGCCGCGGCTGCGGCTCTCCGGCCTCGAGCCGTTTGCGCTGACGCCGGCCATCCCCTTCGTCAACGTCGGCGAGCGCACCAACGTCACGGGCTCGGCGCGCTTCCGCAAGCTGATCACCGCCGGCGATTACACCGCAGCCCTTCAGGTCGCGCGCGACCAGGTCGAGAACGGCGCCCAGATCATCGACGTCAACATGGACGAGGGCTTGCTCGACTCGGAAGCCGCGATGCGGACCTTCCTCAACCTCGTCGCCGCCGAGCCCGACATCGCCCGCGTCCCGGTGATGGTCGATTCCTCGAAATTCACCGTGATCGAAGCCGGCCTGAAATGCGTGCAGGGCAAGCCGGTGGTCAACTCGATCTCGATGAAAGAGGGCGAGGAGAAATTCATCCACGAGGCGAAGATCGCGCGGCGCCACGGCGCGGCTGTCGTGGTAATGGCCTTCGACGAGAAGGGCCAGGCTGACACCTTTGCGCGCAAGACCGAGATCTGCAAACGCGCCTACGACATCCTGGTCAACCAGATCGACTTCCCGCCGGAAGACATCATCTTCGATCCGAATATTTTCGCGATTGCGACCGGTCTCGAGGAGCACAACAATTACGGCGTCGATTTCATCGAGGCCACGCGCTGGATCCGCCAGAACCTGCCGGGCGCGCATATTTCCGGCGGCGTGTCGAATCTCTCCTTCTCGTTCCGCGGCAACGAGCCGGTGCGCGAAGCCATGCATTCGGTGTTCCTCTATCACGCCATCAAGGCCGGCATGGACATGGGCATCGTCAATGCCGGGCAGATGGTCGTCTATGACGACATCGATCCCGAGCTGCGCCAGACGTGCGAGGACGTCATCCTCAACCGCGATCCCGGCGCGTCCGAGCGGCTGCTGGCGCTGGCGGAAAAATTCCGCGGCAAGCAGACACAGACCAAGGAGCAGGATCTCGCCTGGCGCGAATGGCCGGTCGAGAAGCGGCTGTCCCACGCGCTGGTGCACGGCATCACCGAGTACATCGAGGAGGACACCGAAGCCGTACGCCAGACGGTGGAGCGCCCGCTCAACGTGATCGAAGGCCCGCTGATGGCCGGCATGAATGTGGTCGGCGACCTCTTCGGCGACGGCAAGATGTTCCTGCCGCAGGTGGTGAAGTCCGCGCGCGTGATGAAGCAGGCGGTGGCGTATTTGATGCCGTTCATGGAGGAGGAGAAGGCCCGCAATCTCGCCAACGGCATCACCGGCGACGGCCGCAGCTCTGCCGGCAAGATCGTGCTGGCGACCGTGAAGGGCGACGTCCACGACATCGGCAAGAACATCGTCGGCATCGTGCTCCAGTGCAACAATTTCGAGGTGATCGACCTCGGCGTGATGGTGCCGGCCGCGAAAATCATCGAGACCGCGAAGGCCGAAGGCGCCGACATCATCGGCCTGTCCGGCCTGATCACGCCCTCGCTCGACGAGATGGCGTTCCTCGCCGCCGAGATGCAGCGTGAAGGGCTGAACGTGCCGCTCCTGATCGGCGGCGCCACCACCAGCCGCGTGCATACGGCGGTCAAGATCGACCCGAACTATCGTTCCGGCCCGGTGGTGCATGTCAATGACGCCAGCCGCGCGGTCGGCGTGGCGTCGTCGCTGCTGTCGCCCGACAAGCGCGAGGCCTATGCGGCCGACGTGCGCGCCGAATACGCCAAGATTTCCGCGGCGCATTTCCGCGCGCAGGCCGACAAGAAGCGGCTCAAGCTCGCCGCTGCTCGGGCCAATGCGGTCAAAATCGATTTCGCCGCGAGGCCGCCGAAGAAGCCAACCTTCCTCGGCGTGAAGAGTTTTGACAATTACGATCTCGGTGAGCTCGCCGAGTACATCGACTGGACGCCGTTTTTCCAGACCTGGGAATTGGCCGGCCGTTTCCCCGCCATTCTCGATGATCCAAAAGTCGGCGAAGCCGCGCGCTCGCTCTATGACGACGCGCGCAAGATGCTCGATCGTATCGTCAAGGAGAAGTGGTTCACCGCCCGCGCCGTGATCGGCTTCTGGCCGGCCGCGGCCAGCGGCGACGACATCGTGCTCTATGCCGACGACACGCGGAAAAAGAAGATCGCGACCTTGCACACGCTGCGCCAGCAGCTCGAGAAGCGCGAGGGCCGCTTCAACGCGGCGCTGTCGGACTTCATCGCGCCGGTTTCGAGCGGCGTGCCCGATTATATCGGCGGCTTCGCGGTCACGGCCGGTATCGGCGAGGACGTGATCGCCGACCGGTTCAAGCATGCCAATGACGACTATTCCTCGATCCTGTGCAAGGCGCTGGCCGATCGCCTCGCGGAGGCCTTTGCCGAGCGCATGCATGCGCGCGTGCGCCGCGAGTTCTGGGCCCATGCGCCGGACGAGACGCTGGCGCCGGACGATCTGATCCTGGAAAAATATGTTGGCATCCGTCCCGCGCCCGGCTATCCCGCGCAGCCCGACCACACCGAGAAGAAGACGCTGTTCGAGCTGCTCGACGCCGAGAAGAACGCTGGCGTGACGCTGACCGAGAGCTTTGCGATGTGGCCGGGCTCGTCGGTGTCGGGGCTCTATTTCAGCAGCGCCGAAAGCTTCTATTTCGGCGTCGGCAAGATCGAACGCGACCAGGTCGAGGATTACGCCGCGCGCAAGGGCATGAGCGTCGCCGAGATCGAGCGCTGGCTGGCGCCGATCCTCAACTACATCCCGGCGCAGGATCAGTCGGCGCAAGAGCGTGCCGTGAAAGAAGCGATGCCAAAGGCCGTGCCCGCCGCCTCGCCCGCCAACGACATCGCTTCGCATCCGCCGGGGTGCACCTGCGCCGTGCACCTGGCGTGGCGGAAGAAGGCAGTGGGGGCGGGGTAAGTTTCCCTGTCGTCCCGGCGCAGGCCAGGACCCATACGCCGCGCTCTCGCGATGGGGCACGCCGGGCGACGTTCTTCGCAGCAACCAAGGCCTGTGATTATGGGTCCCGGCCTGCGCCGGGACGACACCGGGTTTGCATTTCCAATTCAACTCTCAAACAGCCAAGACGGTGTGCGCCAGCATTCTCGCGGCACGAAATGCCCGAGTTGTGCGTCTTGCGTGCCCTCATGAAATCAGAGGGCGCAGGGAATGCCGGATGCTCGTCGCACCCGCAGGCTCGTGTGCAGGAGATAAGCGCAAAAGCACACGAGTGGACCACAGGTACGCCGAAATCACCCGGCATTCCCTGCGCAATGGCCTTACGGCTTATGGCGCGCTCTCCTCGGTGTCCGGGCTTTTTTAGCCACCGTCGCCTGCGAGGTCATCACTCGCCAACTTGATTCCAGCATCGGGGAATCAGGACCACACGCTTTTGCCGTACGCGAGGCTGCTTTCGCCGGCGCGCCAAAGCGCGCTGAACAGCCTCACGTCCATCGCATCCCGCTTCCCACGTCCGTGACGATCGCGATACGCCCCTTTGATGAAGGCGGGACGCGCGCAGACAAGCATATTATTCTGAAAAACGGAAGTGAAATTTTGGACGATTCGGAACTCGGCCGCCGCAATCGATTGAAGGCATTCGCGAAATTAATTTTTGGATGCGACGTGTTTGGTCGCCCCGAAACGCCGGGATCGGCGCCGCTGCGTTGTTCACTCATCTCCTGATTTGCCCGACGGGTGCGGGCGCAATTCTTGGCCGCGCATCACGAGTCGCGCGGAGCTACGCTGGCGACGCCCTTATAGGCTGCGGCGGCGCGCGCCGCTTCCTGCGCGACGCGCACGTCTTTCGCGGTCTTTATTGCGCGACGGACATAGGAATCGTCCGACTCGCGGCTCAGCGTGATGAGCTTGTTGCAGTGCATGCAATTGACCTGCACGCCTTCACGCACCCTGCTCGCCTTCTCCCTGAACATCTGCTTGCAGCCGGGGCATCTCATCTTCACCTTGTCGTCCACGCCAAACCTCCCTGGGAAAGGAGGGCATTGTCCGTGCGGGCTGTTAGGAAAGATGAAAGCCGATTTCTAAACTAGGGCCGATATTGACCGCGGATCATTAAGAATTGCGAAGGCTGGAACGCCCTCGTGTTAAGGCCGGCGGCAAGAACCCCACGGCGCCAGCAACTGCAAGACAAGCCTCACCCCTTCGGGGGCGCCAGCGGCTGCACGATTTTCCTTGAAGGGCGGCAGCGCCCCGCAGTGCGCGGCATGCGCTGACAGCGCCGGATAGCGCGTGGCGTTGTAGAGATGCGGATGTGCTTCGGCAGTAAAGCGCAGCACGCAGGCAACCGCGACATCGGAATGGCCGATGCGCTCACCGAACCAATACGGCGTCTTAACCGCGGCGCGTTCCTGCTCCAGCGCGTCGAGCGCGCCCGACACCTGCGCCGCGCGGCGCTCGACCCGGAGTTTCAGCTGTCGGCACCCGCCGCAGCGGATTTGCCCGTCGGGTGCGGATGCAATTTTCATCGTGAACCGGGGTTCTCCTTGCTGCGACAACAGAACCGGGTCGCGCGCCGGGATCGCGGAGGGTGGCATTCACACAAGTTTCAAACTTCTCGCCGTTGGCGTGCTCGCGATAGGCGCGCTCGCCGTATCGGCTTCGAGCCGCGCGATCGCGCAGACCAGCGGAGAGGAAGCCGTGAGTGGCGTTGTGCAGACGATCCAGAAACTACTGCCCGAGCGCCGTTCGCCCGGTCGAGACGACCAGCTCTATGCAGCGGCGGTCAGCCTGTTCAAGTCGATCGAAGCAGGCAGCGAGCCCGCCGCGCGCCGCGACCTGCTCGCCAGGGCACTGCACGAGGTGGCGATCGGCGGGCATGCCAATGCCTGGATCGACTATGGCCGCTGCCTCTGGAATGGCTGGGGCGTAGGCGAGGACCGCGAGGCGGCGATCGATGCCTACAAGCATGCGGCCGATCTCGGCTCGGACTTCGGCGCCTACGTCGCCGCCACCAATCTCTATTGGACCTTCAAGCGCTATGACGAGGCTTATGCCTACGCCGAGAGGGCGCTGAAAGGCGACGACCCGGAGGGCGCCGTTCGCTATCTCCTGGGTCTCATGGCCTATAACGGCCGCGGCCGGGCGAAAGACATTCCCGAAAGCCTGCGGCTGCACCAGGAGGCCACCGCGCGCGGCAACGCCGACGCGCTGTTCGAGCTGTTCGTCTACGCGATGCAGGGGATCGGCGACCGCAGCAAGGCGGTGTTCTATCTGCAGGAAGCCGGCAAGCGCGACCAGCCGCGCGCCTGCGCCAATCTCGGCGCGCTCTATGCGACCGGACAGATCGCAGGAATCCCGAGGGACCTCGCGGAGTCCGTCAAGTGGTACAAGCGCGCCGCCGATCTCGTCATCGGCCGCGCGGCCGCGGCCCTCGGCGCCATGGCGCTGCGCGGCGAAGGCATGCCGCGGGATCCGAAGGCTGCGGAAGCGTATTTCCAGCGCGCCGCGGAATTGCGGTTCGATGTCGATGGATATCTGCAGGGCATCGGACTGCAAAGGAAGATGTAGCGTGATGTTCACCCTCCCCTGGAGGGGAAGGCGGATCAGCCCTTCGGCGGCGCCAATGGCTGCATGATTTCCTTGAACGGCGGCAGTGCTTCGCAGCGCGCGGCATGCGCTGACAGCGCCGGATAGCGCGCTCCGTTGTAGAGATGCGGATGCGCTTCGGTGGTGAAGCGCAGCACGCAGGCGACCGCGATGTCGGAATGGCCGATGCGCTCACCGAACCAATACGGCGTCTCGACCTTCGCGCGTTCCTGCTCCAGCACGTCGAGCGCGCCCGACACCTGCGCCTCGCAGCGCTCGACCCAGAGTTTCAACTGCTCCTTGCGCAGCACGCTTTCGTAGACGAGGCTCACCGACTTGTCGCCGAGCCCGGTCGCGAGCGCCGAGAGGCGCAAATGGCGCCGCCGCTCCGCGCCGTGCGGCGGGATCATCGCCTTCGCCTCGCCAACCAGCTCGTCGAGATAATCCAGAATGATGTGGCTCTCGATCAGCGCCTCGCCGCTGTCGAGCACCAGCGTCGGCACCCGCCGCAGCGGATTATAGGGCGCGATCTTGTCGGCATCGCCGAAGGTCGACCACGGCTTGTGATCGAAGGCAAGGCCGTAGAGCCGCATAGCGATGGCGACGCGGCGAACGAAGGGGGAGTCGTACTGGCCAATCAGGAACATATTTCACTCGTCATTGCCGGGCTTGACCCGCCTGCGGGGCCGAAGCCCCTTCGGCGAGGCGAAGGCCCGGCAATCCATCATTTTCGAAAAGGCCTTTTCGAAGTGTGATGGATGCCCGGGGCAAGCCCGGGCATGACGAGGGTCAATTGTTGCGCTGGGGTTATCCTAAATGCGCAGCACGACATTGCAATGGCGGCAGCCTTACACCTTCTCGTCGATGGCGCGCTTCACTGCCGTGATTGCCGCCTCGTTGCGGCGGTACATCGTCCACTGCTTGATGCGCTTGGCGCGCACCAGCTTTGCGGCCGTGAGCACGCGCATGTGCTCGCTCACGGTCGGCTGGCTGACGCCGAGCTTTTCTGCGATCAGGAGGCCGCAGACGCCGTCCTCGACCAGATCGCCGTCGACCTGCTCGCGAAAATGCTTCCGCGGCTCGCGCAGCCAATCCAGGATCTGCAGCCGCCGCTCGTTGGCGAGCGCACGCAGCGCCATCGCGATTTTCATTTAGCCATTTTGCTAATTACCTAATTGATGTCAAGCGCCGGATGCGCTATCAGGGCGGGCATGACGGCGACGGCGGACATCACGCGCGAGCGCATTGCGGCAACCGAAGCCGTGATCCGGCCCTATGTCCGGCGCACGCCGGTCGTTGCGGCCAGCCTCAGCGATTTCGGCCTGCCGGCGGCGCCCGTCACCTTCAAGCTGGAAATGCTACAGCATTCGGGCTCGTTCAAGGCGCGCGGCGCGTTCGCCAATCTGTTGTTGCGGAAGCCGCCGGCGGCCGGCGTCGTCGCAGCCTCCGGCGGCAATCATGGCGTGGCCGTTGCGTATGCGGCGCAACGGCTCGGTATCCCGGCGACGATCTTCCTGCCGGACATCACCTCGCCCGCGAAGGCCGAGCGCATCCAAGGCTATGGCGCAAAGCTCGTGATCGTGGGCAACCGGATCGCCGACGCTTTCGCGGCGAGCGAAGCCCATGTCGAACAGAGCGGCGCGATGCCGGTTCACCCGTTCGACCAGGCGGAAACGATGCTCGGACAGGGCACGCTCGGCATGGAGCTGGAGCAGGACACGCCCGATTTCGACACGCTGTTCGTCCCGGTCGGCGGCGGCGGACTGATCGGCGGCATCGCCAGCTGGTTTTCCGGCCGCGTTCGCCTCATCGCCGTGGAGCCGGAGCAGGCGCCGGCATTGCATGCGGCGCTGGCCGCGGGAATGCCGATTGATGCGCAGGCCGACGGCATCGCGGGCGACAGCCTGGCGCCGCCCCGGGTCGGCCAACTGACGTTTCCGATCGCCCAGGCGCATGTCGCACAGGCGTTGCTGGTGAGCGATGACGCGATCCGGCAAGCGCAGGCCGCGTTGTGGAGCGCGCTGCGCGTGGTGGCCGAGCCCGGCGCCGCAACGGCGTTCGCGCCGCTGCTGTCAGGGCAATATCGCCCGGCGCCGGGCGAGCGCGTCGCGGTGGTGCTCACCGGCGCCAACACGACCGCGGTCAATTTCGCGGGCTAGGGCGCCCGGCGGCGCCACATTACCGATTTGTCAGTGGCGAATAAGCGCGAATCAGCAGTGAATGGCAGGGAGGCCAACGGGGAAAGCCGTGTCGCGCCATCACATCCTGCCGCCGGTGATCTATTCACCGCCGCCGCCCAAGCCGAAAGAAACCAAGCGCAAGCGCGGTGTCGGGTACGCGTCGGCCACGGGCGAAGCGGAGGAGACAAGCGAAGCCTCCGACACGCCGCAGGCGCGCGCGGCTGCCGCCCTGCCCCAGCACCAGCGCCCGGTTGAAGCCGCCGAGCGGCGCGTTCCTTCTCCCAACGGCAAACTCTCCGATGGCACGCTGAAGGCGATGCTGGAGGTGCAGGAGGAGGAAGGCGGGAAGGATATAGATTCTCCGTAGAGCGCAAGAGCGCTTGTTCGTCCCGGGACTCGTCATGGCCGGGCTCGACCCGCCTGCGGGGCCGAAGCCCCTTCGGCGAGGCGAAGGCCCGGCCATCCATCCTCTTTGGACGAGGCTTTCTTTGTTTGATGGATGCCCGGATCAAGTCCGGGCATGACGACTGTGTGTGTGTTGCGCCTACGCCCCCTCATCGCTCGCCAGCACACCCTTCACCGCGCGCGCCCAGCCTTTCAATTTCCGCTCGCGCGTCGCCGCGCTCATGTTGGGCTTGAAGCGGTGTTCGAGCCGCCAGTTGTCGGCGAATTTTGAGGGCTCGGGATAGACGCCCGCCTGGAGGCCGGCGAGATAGGCGGCCCCTAACGCCGTGGTTTCCTGGATCATCGGGCGGTCGACCGGCGCGTCGAGGAGATCGGCGAGGCGCTGCATGGTCCAGTCGGAAGCGGTCATGCCGCCATCGACGCGCAGCACGTTGGCGGCCTTCTCTCCCGGCCAGTCGGCGCGCATCGCCTCCCGGAGATCGAAGGTCTGGTAGCAGACGCTTTCCAGCGCGGCATGCGCGAGCTCGGCGGGGCCGGTGTTGCGGGTGAGGCCGAACAGCGCGCCGCGCACGTTCGGATTCCAGTAGGGCGCGCCCATGCCGACAAAGGCCGGCACCAGATAGACCGATTGCGTCGGGTCGGATTTGTCGGCGAGCGGGCCGGTCTCGGCGGCCTGCTTGATGATGCCGAGCCCGTCGCGCAGCCATTGCACCGCGCTGCCGGCGACGAAGATCGAGCCTTCGAGCGCGTAGGTGCGTTTTCCCGCGAGCTGATAGGCGATGGTGGTGAGCAGCTTGTTCTTCGAGGCGACCGGCGTCGCACCAGTGTTGAGCAGCGCAAAGCAGCCGGTGCCGTAGGTCGACTTGATCATGCCCGGCGCGAAGCAGGCCTGGCCGATGGTCGCGGCCTGCTGGTCGCCGGCGATGCCGGAGATCGCGATGCTGCCGCCAAAGAGATCAGGCACGCTGTCGCCGAAGGCGGCGGAGGAATCCTTCACTTCGGGCAGCATGGAGCGCGGCACGCGCAGGATTTTCAGCAGCTCGTCGTCCCATTGGCCGTCATGGATGTTGAACAGCAGCGTGCGCGAGGCGTTGGTGGCGTCGGTCGCGTGCGCCTTGCCGCCGGTGAGCCGCCACAGCAGGTAGCAATCGACCGTGCCGAACAGCAGCTCGCCAGCCTCTGCGCGCTTTCGCGCGCCGGGGACCTGGTCGAGGATCCACGCGACTTTGGTGCCGGAGAAATAGGGATCGATGATCAGCCCGGTCTTCTTCGAGATGATCGGCTCGCAGCCTTCCGCTTTCAAACGTGCGCAGATATCCGCGGTGCGGCGGTCCTGCCAGACGATGGCGCGGTGCACCGCCTGCCCGGTGGCGCGGTCCCACACCACAGTGGTCTCGCGCTGGTTGGTGATGCCGATGGCGGCGATGTCCTTGGCGGTGAGGCCTGCCTTCTTCAGCGCCTCGCGGCAGACCGCGATGGTCGAGGTCCAGATGTCCTCGGGCTCGTGCTCGACCCAGCCCGACGCCGGAAAATGCTGCGGGAATTCCTGCTGCGCGCTCGCTGCGATCGAAATGTCGCCGCGGAACACGATGGCGCGCGAGGAGGTCGTGCCCTGATCGATGGCGAGGACAAAGGACATTGGCGAAATTCCCGGCGTTGCTTCCCGAATGGATTTTTGGTTGCGCCAAAGACAGCGGATTGGCGGGGTGAGGTCAAGGCACGAGGGGGACGCATTCTTCTTCACCCTCCCCTGGAGGGGGAGGGCAAGACGGCGCCTACGCCGACGCGGTGGTGACGCCGCCGTCGACCACGATGGTCTGGCCGGTCATGAAGGTCGAGGCATCGGAGGCGAGATAGGCGACGGCGCCGGCGATCTCGTCGGGCTCGCCGATCCGTCTCAAGGGCGTGGTGGCGCAGCGGCGCTTCAGCCGCTCCTCGTCTTCCCACAGCGCACGGGCGAAATCGGTCTTGACCAGCCCGGGCGCGACACAATTGACGCGCACGCCCTTCGGCCCCCATTCGCCGGCAAGGCTGCGGGCAAGCGCGAAGTCGGCGGCTTTGGAAATGCCGTAGGCGCCGATCACCGTCGAACCGCGCAAGCCGCCGATCGAGGAGATGATGACGACCGAGCCCTTGCCGCGCTCGGCCATCCCTGGAATCGCGAGCGCGCAGAGCCAGATGTTGCTCTTGACGTTCGAGCCCATGATCTTGTCGAAGGCCTCGTCCTTGATGTCGAGCAGCGGGCCGTAATACGGGTTCACCGCAGCGTTGCAGACCAGGATGTCGAGCTTGCCGTAATGCTTGATCGTGCCATCGACCAGCGCCTTCACTTCGTCATGGCGCGAAATGTTGCAGGCGATGACATGCGCGTCGCCGCCCGATTTGTTGATGCCGTCGGCGACCTCCTTGCAGGCGTCCGCCTTGCGCGAGGAAATCACGACCTTGGCGCCGAGTTTTGCCAGCAGCTCGGCCGAGGAGCGGCCGATGCCGCGGCTGGAGCCGGTGACGATTGCGACCTGGCCGCTGAGATCGAACGGGGTGTTTTTCATTGTTGTTGGTTCCCTGTTTCAAAGACTCGTCATGCGCGGGCTTGACCCGCGCATCCATCTTTTCAAAGAGGATGGATTGCCGGGTCAAGCCCGGCAATGACGAATGGCGTTTTACACCAACCCGCCCGCCTCGCTGACACGGCGCATGTGATAATCGGTGTCGCCAAAAGTGTTCTCGATCATGGTCAGCCGCTTGAAATAGTGGCCGATCTTGGCTTCCTGGGTCATGCCGATGCCGCCGTGCAGCTGGATCGCCTGCTGGCCGACGAATTTGCCGGACTTGCCGATCTGCACCTTGGCCGCCGCGACCGCTTTCGCGCGCTCCTTCGGATCGTCGAAATCGGCGGCCATGGTCGCGAACATCGACATCGAGCGCGCCTGCTCGACGGCGACGAACATGTCGGCGGCGCGGTGCTGCAGCGACTGGAAGCTGCCGATCGCCACGCCGAACTGCTTGCGGGTCTTGATGTACTCGACCGTGGTCTTCAGCGACTCGTCCATCAGCCCGACGGCTTCGGCGCAGATCGCGGTGCGGGCTTCATCGACCACGCGCTCGATCAGCGGCAACGCGTTTTCGCCATCGCCGATCGCTGCGTCCGCGCCCACTTCGACCGCGGTGAAGCTGATGTCGGCGGCGTGCAGGCCGTCCTGGGTCGGATAGCTCTTCTTGACCACGCCCTTGGCATTGGCCGGCACCAGGAAGACGCCGATGCCGGTCCTGTCGTGCCGGCCACCCTTGGTGCGCGCGGTCGCGATCAGCGTGTCGGCGTTCTCGCCGTTGAGCACGACGAACTTTTCACCGTCGATGAGGAAGCCGTCGCCCTTCTTCTTCGCGGTGGTCGAGACATCGCCGAGATCGTAGCGCGAATTCTTCTCGAGCTGCGCAAAGGCAAAGGTCCTGCTGCCGTCGATGATGGAGGGGATGTGCGCAGCCTTCTGCGCATCCGAGCCGCCATGGCGCAGGAAACCGCCGGCGATGACGACGGTGGCGAGATAAGGCTCGAGCACCAGCGCCTTGCCGAGCGCTTCCATCACGATCGCGGTTTCCACCGCGCCGGCGCCGAAGCCGCCGTCCTCTTCCGCGAAGGGAAGGCCGAGCAGGCCCTGCTCGGCGAGCTTGCCCCAGATGGCTTTGCTCCAGCCGCCTTTTTCCTTCATGTATTTCTTGCGCAGCTCGAACTCATAGGCGTCGGTCAACAAGCCGTCGACGCTGTCCTTGAGCAGGCGCTGCTCCTCGGTCAAATCGAAATCCATTTTCTTTTGCTCTCCCCGGTATTCGCTACTTCGTCATGGCCGGGCTTGTCCCGGCCATCCACGTCTTCGCATCAACAAAGAAAGACGTGGATGCCCGGCACAAGGCCGGGCATAACGATCGGTGTGTGTGTGTTGCGCTCGCGCGACCTAAAGCCCGAGCACCGCCTTGCTGATGATGTTGCGCTGGATCTCGTTGGAGCCGCCGTAGATCGAAACCTTGCGGTTGTTGAAATAGCTCGGCGCGATCTGCGCGGTCCAGTCCATCGCCTCGTTGGAGCCGTCGTCGCCATGCTCGTCATAGGGCGCGGCGAACGGGCCGATCACTTCCATCAGCAGCTCGGTGGTGGTCTGCTGGATTTCCGAGCCCTTGATCTTCAAGACGGACGACGCCGGATTGGGCTTGCCCTTGCCGTGCTTGCCTTCGTCGGCGACGACGCGAAGCTGGGTCAATTCCAGCGCCTTCAGCTCGATCTCGCAGGCCGCGAGTTTTTCGCGGAAGCCGGCATCCTCGATGACGGGCTTGCCGTTCTGCTCGATCTTGGAGGCGAGGTCCTTGATGCGGCGCAGCCGCTCCTTGGAGACGCCGACCCGCGCAATGCCGGTGCGCTCGTTGCCGAGCAGGAACTTGGCATAGTCCCAGCCCTTGTTCTCCTCGCCGATGATGTTCTCATAGGGAACCTCGACGTCGTCGAAGAAGACTTCGTTGACCTCGTGGCCGCCGTCGATGGTCTCGATCGGGCGCACGGTGACGCCCTTCGACTTCATATCGAACACGATGAAGGAAATGCCCATCTGCTTCTTGGCGCTGGCGTCGGTGCGGCACAGGCAGAAGATCATGTCGGCGTGCTGGGCCAGCGTGGTCCAGGTCTTCTGGCCGTTGATGATCCACTTGTCGCCCTTGCGCTCGGCCTTGGTCTTCAAGGAGGCGAGGTCCGATCCGGAGCCCGGCTCGGAAAAGCCCTGGCACCACCAATCGTCGACATTGGCGATACGCGGCAGATACTGCTTCTTCTGCTGCTCATTGCCGAAGGTGTAGATGACGGGGCCGACCATGCTGACGCCGAAGGCGAGCGGCGCGGGCGCCGGATGCATCTGCAGCTCTTCGTTGAAGATGTAATGCTGCACCGAGCTCCACCCCGTGCCGCCATATTCCTTCGGCCAGTGCGAGACGCCCCAGCCCTTCTTGTTGAGGATGCGCCACCAGGTCACCATCTCGTCCTTGGAGAGATGACGGCCCTCCTGCAGCTTGCGGCGCGTGTCCGGCGGCACGTTGTCGCGGAAAAAGCTGCGCACTTCCTCGCGAAACGCCAGTTCTTCCTTGTTGAAAGCGAGATCCATCGGATCCTCCTGTGAACGAATGAACTCTTACGCGATCTTCTTTTTTGCGACCGGCTGCTGCTTGCGCAATTCGTGGCGCGACAATTTGCCGACCGGCGTGCGCGGCAGCTCGTCGACGAACTCCACCGCCACCGGCAGCTCGTGCTTACCGAGCTTGCCGGCGAGGTACGCGCGCAGCTCGTCGAGCGAGAACGGCGTAGCGCCGTCGCGCAACTTGATGAAGGCTTTCGCCGCCTCGCCGCGATAATCGTCGGGAATGCCGATCACGATCACCTCGTGCACGCTCGCGTGCGTGTAAATCGCCTGCTCGATCATCTGCGGATAGACGTTGAAGCCGCCGGAGATGATCATGTCCTTCTTGCGGTCGACCAGGAAGAAATAGCCCTCGTCGTCGATATAGCCGATGTCGCCGGTGAGGAAGCGGTCGCCGACAAAGGACTCCGCGGTCTCCTTCGGCTTGTTCCAGTAGCCCTTGGTGACGTTGGGGCCGCGAATACGGATCTCGCCGACCTCGCCGGTCGGCAGAACCTTCGTGGGGTCGTCGAGCGACACCACGTCCATCTCGAGGCCAGGCAAGGCCACTCCGACCGAGGCGGGCTTGTCCGGTCCCGCGTCGGGATGCGCGGTGCCGGCCGGGCAGGTTTCGGTCATGCCCCAGCCGCTGCGGAGCTTCATGCCGACCTTGCGCTCGAAGACCTTTGCTACTTCCGTCGGCAGCGGCGCACCGCCCGAGCCGGCGCTTCGCAGCGAGGTGAAATCGCGCTTGTAGAGATCGGGCAAGGCCGCGATCGCGATCCACATGGTCGGCACGCCCGGGAAATAGGTCGCGCGCTTGACCTCGATGTCGCGCATCACGCTTTCGACGTCGAAGCGCTGGTGCAGCGAGATCAGATGGCCGCGGCGGATGCAGGACAGCATCACGACCGTCAGCGCAAAGATGTGGAACAACGGCAGCACGCAGATCACGCGCTCGATCGGATCGCCCCGCTCGGCGCGCGCGGCTTTGCCCCAGACGTCATAGATCGAGACCGCCGCGGTGAGATTGCCGTGGGTCAGCATCGCGCCCTTGGGAAGACCAGTCGTGCCGCCGGTATATTGCAGCAGCGCAATGTCCTCGACATCGATGGCGGGCCATTGCACGGGCCTGGTCGCGCCATCGATGAACTGCCGGTGGGTGATGATGGCGGGATTTTGCGGCAGCGGCGTTTGCGGCGTGCCGACCTTGCCCCAATAGTCGTCCTCGCAGACGATGAGACGGTCCAGCAGGCCCTTGTCCAAGAATTTCAGCGCGGTCGGCAGCAGCGCCGAGAGGTTGCTGGTGACGAGCACCCGCGCGCCGGAGTCGGAGAGCTTGTGCGACAGCGCGATCTCGCCGTCGAGCGGCGACAGATGCACGATGCGCGCGCCCGCCTTCAGCGCGCCGAAGAAATTGATCGGATGGTCCGGCGTGTTCCCCAGGAACAGCGCAACGGAGGTGTCCTTGCCGTAGCCGGCGCGCAGATACGCGGAGGCCGCGATCTCGACCTGGGACTCCAGCTCGGCATAGGTGATGGGGCGATCGCGGAATTCGATCACCGGCCGCGTGGCGTAATCCGCGGCGGCCTTGGAGAGCAGATCAGGCAGCGTGCCGCGCGCGATCGGATCGTTCCAGTGCACGCCTGCGGGGTAAAACTGTTCGCCGGGATGGGTCATATTGATCCTGCGCGGTCATTCCGGGGCGCCCAAAGGGCGAACCCCAATGCGCAATTGCGCATTGGGGAATCTCGAGATTCCGGGTCTGCGCCTTGCGGCGCATCCCGGAATGACAAGTGGAGGCAACCAAGCCCCATCACGCTGCTTTCGATTTCTCGGTCGCCAGCGACGCGAACGTCTTGCCTTCGACGGCAAGGCGCTTGAGCAGCGCGGCGGGCTCGAGCGAGGGATCGCTGGTCTCCTTGGCATAGTAGGAGAGACGATCGGCGATGTGCTTCAGGCCCACGCTGTCGGCCCAGAACATCGGGCCGCCGCGATAGATCGGCCAGCCATAGCCATAGAGCCAGACCACGTCGATGTCGCTGGGACGCGCCGCGATGCCCTCTTCGAGGATGCGGGCGCCCTCGTTGATCATCGGATACATCATGCGCTCGAGGATCTCGTCGTCAGAGACCACGCGGCGCTTGCGCCCCAACCGGGTCAGCGTCTCGTCGATCAGCTTCTCGACATCGGGATCAGGCAGCGCCGCGCGCGACCCTGCTTCATACTTGTAATAGCCCTTGCCGGTCTTCTGGCCGAAGCGGCCGGCTTCGCACAGCGCATCCGCGATTTCCGACTTGATGCCGCGGTCCTTGCGCGAGCGCCAGCCGATGTCGAGGCCGGCGAGATCGCTCATCGCGAACGGTCCCATCGGCATGCCGAATTTTGTCACGACCGCATCGACCTGCTGCGGCAAGGCGCCTTCGAACAGCAGTTTCTCCGACTGCTTGCCGCGCTGGGCCAGCATGCGGTTGCCGACAAAGCCGTCGCAGACGCCGACCACCGCCGGCACTTTCGCAATCTTGCGCGCGGTCGACACCGCGGTGACCAGTGCATCGGGCGCGGTCTTGCCGCCACGCACGATCTCGCACAGCTTCATGACATTGGCCGGCGAGAAGAAGTGCATGCCGAGCACGTCCTGCGGACGCTTGGTCGACTTCGCGATCTCGTCGATGTTGAGGTACGACGTGTTGGAAGCGAGCACCGCGCCGGGCTTGGCATATTCGTCCAGCTTGCCGAACACTTCCTTCTTCACCGCCATGGTCTCGAACACCGCCTCGATCACGAGGTCGGCGTCCTTGACGTTCTCCAACCCGACCATGCCCGTGATCAGAGCCATGCGCTTGGCCGGCGCATCGGCGGGGATGCCGCCGCGCGCCGCGGTCGCCTCGTAGTTCTTCTGCATCACGCCCAGGCCGCGCTTGAGCTGCTCCTCGCCGGTCTCGATCAGGGTGACGGGGATGCCGGCATTGGCAAAGGACATCGCGATGCCGCCACCCATGGTGCCGGCGCCGATGATGGCGACGCGCTCGACGTTGCGCGGCTTGGTGCCATCAGGCACGCCCGCGATCTTGTTGGCCTCGCGCTCGGCGAAGAAGGCGTAACGCTGCGCCTTGGACTGGTCGCCATTCATCAGCTTGAGGAAGCCCTCGCGCTCCTTCTTCAACCCTTCATCGAAGGGAAGATCGATCGCCGCGCCGACCGCGTCAGCCGCGGCGAAAGGGGCTTCCAGTCCCCGCGAACGCTTGGTCATGGCCGCGACCGCATTGGTGAAGACCGAACGGTCGGCCTTGGCGGCCGCGAGCTTGCTGTCGTCGTCGCGCAGCTTGCGCAGCGGGCGCTTCTCCGCGATCACCTTGCGGCAGAAGGCTTCGCCGCCGGAGGCCGGGCCCTCGACGATCTCCTCGATCAGGCCGTTCTTCAAGGCCTCGGAGGCCGAGATCGGATCGCCGCCGACGATCATCTTGACCGCGAGCTCGGGCCCGACCGCGCGCGGCAGGCGCTGCGTGCCGCCGGCGCCCGGCAACAGGCCGAGCTTCACCTCGGGCAGACCGAGCCGCGCCTCCTTGACGGCGACGCGGAAATGGCAGGCCAGCGCGACCTCGAGGCCGCCGCCAAGCGCCGTGCCATGGATCGCGGCCACGATCGGCTTCGGCGAGTTCTCCATGAGGGTCAGCACCTCGACGAGGCCGGGCGGCTTCGGCGGCTTGCCGAATTCGGTGATGTCGGCGCCGGCAATGAAGGTGCGGCCGCCGCAGGTCAGCACGATGCCCTTGATCTCGGGATCGGCGATGGCGGCCTTGATGCATTCCAGAATACCGCCGCGGACCGCGGCGCTCAGTGCGTTGACGGGGGGACTGTTGACGGTGACGACGCCGATGACGTCGTGACGCTCGAGCTTGACCACTTCGTTCACGCTACGCTCCTTGGATGTTTGTTCTTCGTTGCTTGTTAATTTGCGTTGAGGCGCCGCCCGGCTTGCGTCTACCGGCTACACCTTCGACCAATTTCGCACTGCGAAACTAAATTCCACATCTTGACAGCGAGGGTTATTTTGAAGCACGTCCGTTGTCAACGAGCACAATCCGCCGGCAGGGCATGAAACGTTCAGGCAAGAAAAGCGCGACCGATCGCAGCTTTGTCGTCGCGCTTTCCCGCGGCCTCGATGTGCTGCGTGCCTTTCAGCCCAATGACGGACTGCTCGGCAACCAGGAGATCGCGGCCCGTACGAATTTGCCGAAGCCAACGGTGTCGCGGCTGACCTACACGCTGACCAAGCTCGGTTATCTTACTCCGGTTCCGCGATTTGAGAAGTATCAGCTGGCGCCCTCGGCCATGGCGCTCGGCTATGCGGCACTGGCCAATCTCGGCGTTCGTCATTTGTCCGAGCCGTTCCGAGAAGAGGTGATGCGCGAGACTGGCGGCGCCGTCGCGGTCGGCGGGCGCGACCGGCACAGCATGATCTACTTTGGTCAAAGCCGGAACGGGCAGACGCTCGGCGTTCAACTGGACGTGGGCTCCCGTGTTCCGATTGCAACCACGGCGATGGGCCGGGCCTATGTCTGGGCGCTGCCGCCGGACGACCGCGCCGCCTTGATCCGCGAGCTTCGCGAGCATTACGGCAGCCGCTGGTCCAAGCTGCGCGACGGCATCGAGCGCTCCGGCGAGTTCATCGCCAGGCATGGCTTTGCGATCTCGGCCGGCGACTGGCACGACGACATCGCCGCAGCCGGCGTAGCACTAAAGTTAAATGACGGAACAGGTCCTTATGCGTTTAACTGTGGTGCACCCGCATTCCGCTTCACGGAAGATCGGCTGCGCAACGATATTGGACCTCGTCTCGTGGCGATGGTAAGGAACATCGAAGCGGCCCTCGGCGGAATGGCGCCGCTGTCGACACAATCACAAAAAAAATCTGCAAAAAAAGAAGAAAGCAAGAAATTCAGGTCAGGAGGAAGAGTTGCGCGTGTGGCCGAGGGGATCCGATAACCTCAGATGTCGCTGCCGGCGACGTGCATCGCACGGTGAGATCCGTGCGATCATAGAGCTGGGCGAGACGACATGACGCAGGTCGAGCTTGCGCAGGGACCCGATCCCCTGCTCGCGGTTCGCGACGTCAGCGTCGTGTTCGGCGGCATCGTCGCCTTGAACGGTGTTTCCTTCGACATGCATCAAGGCCAGATCCTCGGCCTGATCGGTCCGAACGGCGCCGGCAAGACCACCCTCTTCAATTGCCTGAGCCGGCTCTATCAGCCGAGTTCCGGCGACATCCTGATGGATGGCGTGAGCATCCTGAAGAGACCGCCGCACCGGATCGCCGAGATCGGCATCGGCCGCACCTTCCAGAACGTCGCGCTGTTTCCCAACCTGTCGGTGCTCGACAATGTCCGCGTCGGCACCCACGCGCGCACCTCGAGCGACATCATCTCGGACTCGCTGAAGCTCGCCTGGATCCGCCGCGGCGAGGCGGCGGTGAACAAGAAGGTGCATGAGATCCTCGGCTATCTCGACCTCGAAAGCGTCGCCCACACCACGGTCGCGGGCCTGCCCTTCGGCACGCAGAAGAGGGTCGAGCTTGCGCGAGCCCTCGCCGCCGATCCGAAAATCCTGCTGCTCGACGAGCCCGCCGGCGGCCTCAACCACGAAGAGGTCCATGTGCTTGGCGACCTCATCCGGAAAATCCGCGACGACCGCAAGATCACCGTGCTGCTGGTCGAGCATCACATGGGTCTCGTGATGTCGATCGCCGACCACGTGGTCGCACTGAATTTCGGCCGCAAGCTCGCGGAGGGCACGCCCGCCCAGGTGCAGGCCGACCCCGATGTCATCAAGGCCTATCTGGGGAGCAAGGACCAATGACGGCGATGCTCAACGTCAAGGACCTGCGCGCCTATTACGGCCAGGTTCAGGCGCTGCACGGCCTGACCTTCTCGCTGAGCGAAGGCTCGCTCACCACGCTGCTCGGGGCCAACGGCGCCGGCAAGACCACGACACTGCGCGCCATCTGCAACATGGTGCGCTCGACCGGCGCGATCGAGTTCGAGGGCGCCACGCTCTCCGGCCGCTCCACCGAGAACATCGTCCGGCTCGGCATTGCCCATGTGCCGCAGGGCCGCGGCACTTTCACCGCCATGACGGTGGAAGAGAATCTCCAGCTCGGCGCCATCAGCCGCCGCGACCGCGGCGGCATCGTCGCCGACATCGAGCGGATGTATGAGCACTTCCCGGTGCTGAAGGAACGCCACACCCAGCAGGCCGGCACGCTGTCGGGCGGCGAGCAGCAGATGCTGGCGGTCGCCCGCGCGCTGATGCTGCGGCCGCGGCTGATGCTGCTGGACGAGCCCTCGTTCGGCCTGGCGCCGCTGATCGTGCGCGATCTCTTCAAGATCCTCGGCAAGATCAACCGCGAGGACAAGGTGACGATCCTGGTGGTCGAGCAGAACGCGCAGCTCGCGCTCGAGCTTGCCGACCAGGCCTATGTGATCGAAACCGGCCGTATCGTGATGTCGGGTGCCGCGAAGGAAATCGCGACCAACGAAGACGTCCGCAAATCGTATCTTGGATACTGAGGAGCAGCCCGCCATGGAGCTTTTCACCAACCAAATCCTGGCCGGCATCTCGACCGGCGCGATCTACGCCTGCATGGCGCTCGCGGTGGTCATGATCTACCAGGCGATCGACCACCTGAATTTCGCCCAGGGCGAAATGGCGATGTTCTCGACCTTCATCTCCTGGCAGCTGATGCAATGGGGTTTGCCCTACTGGATCGCCTTCATCCTCACGCTGGCGCTCTCCTTTGCCGGCGGCATCCTGATCGAGCGGCTGTTGTTCAAGCCGCTCGCCAAGGCACCGATCCTCACCAACGTCGCCGGCTTCATCGCGCTGTTCTCGATCATCAACTCCTGCGCCGGCCTGATCTGGGACTTCACCATCAAGCAGTATCCGACGCCGTTCGGCTCCTCGCCGTTCCTCGGCAGCCAGCTGATCTCGACCCACCAGGCCGGCATGATCGGCGTCACCGTGCTGCTGCTGCTCGCGCTCTATTTCTTCTTCCGCTACACGCGCATGGGCCTCGCCATGCGGGCCGCCGCCTCGCTGCCTGAATCCGCCCGCCTCGTCGGCATCAACACGTCGTGGATGATCGCGCTCGGCTGGGGCATGGCGGCCGCGATCGGCTCGATCGCCGGCATGCTGATTGCGCCGGTGGTGTTCCTGGAGCCGAACATGATGGGCGGCGTCCTGATCTACGGCTTTGCTGCGGCGGTGCTCGGCGGATTGACCAGCCCGTTTGGTGCCGTCATGGGCGGCTTCCTGGTCGGCATCTTCGAGAATCTCGCCGGGACCTATATCCCTGGCGTCGGCAATGAGCTGAAACTGCCGATCGCCCTGGCGTTGATCATCACCGTGTTGGTCGTCAAACCCGCTGGCCTGTTCGGCCGGCCCATCGTGAAGCGAGTTTGATCATGAGCGCTGCCGAGGAAGTGGTAACCGAAGGCCAGGCGGTCGAGGCCGTTCCGAAACGGGCGATGACGCTGGGCACAGGCACCTCGATCGTGGTGCTTGCCTTATTTGTCTGCGCGCCGCTCGTCGCCAAGAACTTCATCATCTTCCAGATGACGATGGTGCTGATCTACGGCATTGCCGTGCTGGCGCTGAACATCCTGACCGGCGGCAGCGGGCAGTTCTCGCTCGGCCAGAGCGCGTTCTATGCCATCGGCGCCTATACCTCCGCGATCCTGATGGAGGATTTCGGCGTCAACTACGCGTTGACCTTGCCGATCGCGGGCATCATCTGCTTCGGCGCCGGCTTCCTGTTCGGCCAGCCGGCGCTGCGGCTGAGCGGCGTCTATCTGGCGCTGGCGACCTTCGCGCTCGCCACCGCGATGCCACAACTGCTGAAGCTCGGCTACTTCGAGAAATGGACCGGCGGCGTGCAGGGCCTGGTGGTGACCAAGCCGGATGCGCCGTTCGGCCTGCACATGTCGCAGGACGTCTGGCTCTATTACTTCACGCTGGTGATCTCGATCGCGATCTACGTCTTCTCGGTCAATTTGCTGCGCTCGCGCTCGGGCCGCGCCTTCATGGCGATCCGGGACAACGAGATCGCGGCTTCCGCCATGGGCGTCGACGTCGCGCTGTACAAGACGCTGGCGTTTGGCGTCAGCGCCGGGATCACCGGCGTCGCCGGCGGGCTCGGCGCCATCGCCGTGCAGTTCGTGGCGCCCGACAGCTACACCATCAACTTCGCGATCGCGCTGTTCCTCGGCATGGTGGTCGGCGGCGTCGGCTGGCTGCCCGGCTCGATCGTCGGCGCCGCGTTCATCATCTTCGTTCCGAACATCGCGGAGAGCATCTCCAAGGGTCTCTCCGGCGCCGTGTTCGGCGTGCTGCTCTTCCTGGTCATATTCCTGATCCCGCACGGCGCGAGGCAAGTTGCCATCGTCGGCCAGCAACTGGCGGGCCGGTTCAGGAGATAAGCCGGAAGTACCAAGAGCAACAACCAGGAGATACTATGCTTTCGAAAGGTCTGCGCACCGCCGCGCTCGCGGCGGCCGTCATTGCTTGCGTGCCCGATAGTGCCCTCGCCCAGAAGAAATACGACACCGGAGCCAGCGACACCGAAATCAAGATCGGCAACATCATGCCCTATAGCGGCCCCGCTTCGGCCTATGGCGTGATCGGCAAGACCGAGCAGGCCTATTTCGACAAGATCAACGCCGACGGCGGCATCAACGGCCGCAAGATCAAGTTCATCAGCTATGACGACAGCTACTCGCCGCCCAAGGCCGTGGAGCAGGCGCGCAAGCTGGTCGAAAGCGACGAGGTGCTGGTGGTCTTCAACCCGCTCGGTACGCCCTCGAACTCGGCGATCCAGAAATATCTCAACGCCAAGAAGGTGCCGCAGCTCTTTGTCGCGACCGGCGCCACCAAATGGAACGATCCGAAGGATTTTCCCTGGACCATGGGCTGGCAACCCTCCTACCAGAGCGAAGCGCATATCTATGCGAAGTACCTGTTGAAGGAGAAGCCGGACGCCAAGATCGGCGTGCTCTACCAGAACGACGATTTCGGCAAGGATTACCTGAAGGGGCTCAAGGACGCCCTGGGGGCCAAGGCCTCGATGATCGCAGCGGAAGAGAGCTACGAGACCTCGGAGCCTTCGATCGACGGCCATGTCGTCAAGCTGAAATCCTCAGGCGCCGACGTGTTCCTCTCGATCACCACGCCGAAATTCGCCGCGCAAGCGATCAAGAAGCTCGCCGAGATCGACTGGCATCCCCTGCACATCGTCTCCAACGTGTCGGCTTCGGTCGGCGGCGTGCTGAAGCCGGCCGGCTACGAGAACTCGCAAGGCATCCTGTCCGCGGCCTATGCCAAGGACGGCGCCGATCCGCAGTGGGACAACGATCCCGGCATGAAGAAATTCTACGACTTCCTGGCGAAGTATTACCCGGAGGGCGACAGGCTCAACTCCTCCGTGGTCTACGGCTATGGCGCCGCGCAAACCATGGTGAAGGTGCTGCAGATGTGCGGCGACGACCTCACCCGCGAGAACGTCATGAAGCAGGCGGCGAGCCTGAAGGACTTCGAGCCCGACACGCTGTTGCCGGGAATCAAGATCAACACGTCGCCGACCGACTTCGCGCCGATCGAGCAATTGCAGATGATGCGATTTAAGGGTGAAAAGTGGGACCTGTTCGGCCCCATCATTTCGGGTGAGCTGAGCAACTAAATTCGAATCCTTTCGACTAAATGACGCCCTCCGCGCACCTCTCGCGGAGGGCTTTTTCTTGCCGGAAATCCCGGCGAGGTGTTCAATGAAGCGAGGAGCCGCGAAGTGCTCCGTTCCCAAAAACATTGACACATTCAACCAGGTCCAGGGAGATCACGATGCCTGCCATCCATTTGCGATTGGGGCTGATTTCGGCTGCCCTCACGATACTTGCGTCGACAAGCGTCAATGCTGCTGACCAAAACAAATACGACATCGGCGCCACCGACACCGAGATCAAGCTCGGCAATATCATGCCCTATAGCGGGCCTGCGTCCTCCTACAGCGTAATCGGCAAGACCGAAGCGGCCTATTTCAACAAGATCAACGCCGAAGGCGGCATCAACGGGAGGAAGATCAACTTCATCTCCTATGACGACGGCTACTCACCGCCGAAGACGGTCGAGCAGGCCCGCAAACTGGTCGAGAGCGACGAGGTGCTGCTGATCTTCAATTCGCTCGGCACGCCGCCGAACTCGGCGATCCACAAATACATGAACTCGAAGAAGGTGCCGCAGCTCTTTGTCGCCACCGGCGCCACCAAATGGAACGACCCGAGCGATTTCCCTTGGACCATGGGCTACCAGCCCAACTACCAGAGCGAAGGCCAGATCTACGCCAAGTACATTCTCAAGAACATGCCCAATGCCAAGATCGGCGTGCTGTACCAGAACGACGACTACGGCAAGGATTATGTAAAGGGCATGAAGGACGGGCTCGGTGCCAAGGCGGCCTCGATGATCATCGCCGAGGAAAGCTATGAAACCACTGAGCCGACCATCGATTTGCACATCGTCAATCTGAAGGCGAGCGGCGCTGACGTGTTCTTCGATGTGGCGATACCGAAGTTCGCGGCCCAGGCCATCAAGAAGGCCGCCGAGATCGAGTGGAAGCCGCTACAATTCCTCAACAACGTCAGCTCGTCGATCAGCGCCACGATCAAGCCGGCGGGCTTTGACAACGCCCAGGGCATCATCTCCTCGGCCTGGATCAAGGACCCGACCGACCCGCAATGGAAGGACGATGCGGATATCAAGGCCTGGAACGCATTCCTGGACAAGTACTATCCCGAAGCTAATCGTACCGATGCCAACGTGATCTATGGCTATGCCGTTGCGCAAACCATGGTCCATGTCCTGAAGGAGTGCGGCAACAACCTGACGCGCGAGAACATCATGAAGCAGGCTGCAAGCATGCGTGATTATACCGTCGCCGGCCTGTTGCCGGGCGTCAAGATAAACACCTCGGCCACCGATTTCGCACCTGTCTCGCAGATGCAGCTGATGCGGCTGAAGGGCGACACCTGGGAGCGGTTCGGCGACGTCATCAGTTCGGACGTTGGTGGTTAACACCGGATACCGCCGGCTATTCAACGCGGCTGACTACTAAAGATGCAGCCCCTGCGGCTTTGCCGCAGGGGCTTTCTGTTGAGCCGGTTCCGGCGAAATGGTAGTTTCGGCGCCAAATCACAGAGCTTTCCAATCAAGAAAGCCGCGACACATTCACCGTCGACATTTATTTGAGGGAGAACGTAATGCCCGTTATCGCCACTCGTCTGGCCATAGCTTCCGCTGCACTCGCCTTGTTTGCCGTGTCCTCGACCGGCGCGCTCGCGCAGAAGAAATACGACACCGGCGCCACCGACACCGAAATAAAGATCGGCAATATCATGCCTTATAGCGGCCCGGCGTCGGCCTATGGCGTGATCGGCAAGACCGAGGCCGCCTATTTCAAGAAGATCAACGATGCCGGCGGCATCAACGGCCGCAAGATCAACTTCATCTCCTATGACGACGGCTATTCGCCGCCGAAGACCGTCGAGCAGGCCCGCAAGCTGGTCGAGAGCGACGAGGTGCTGCTGATCTTCAATTCGCTGGGCACGCCGCCGAACTCGGCGATCCACAAATACATGAACTCGAAGAAGGTGCCGCAGCTGTTCGTCGCGACCGGCGCCACCAAGTGGAACGACCCCAAGGATTTCCCCTGGACCATGGGCTGGCAGCCCAACTACCAGAGCGAATCGCGCATCTACGCCAAGTATCTCCTGAAGGAGAAGCCGGATGCCAAGATCGCCATCCTCTATCAGAACGACGATTACGGCAAAGATTATGTGAAGGGGCTGAAGGACGGGCTAGGTGCCAAGGCCGCCACGATGATCGTCGCGGAGGAGAGCTACGAAACCACCGAACCCTCGATCGACAACCACCTGGTCAAGCTGAAGGCGACCGGCGCCGACGTGTTCTTCGACGTCACCACGCCGAAATTCGCCGCGCAGGCCATCAAGAAAGCGGCCGAGATCGAATGGAAGGCGCTGCACATCCTCAACAACGTCGCGGCCTCGGTCGGCAGCGTGATCAAGCCGGCAGGCTACGATAAATCGCAGGGAATCATCTCGGCGCAATACCTCAAGGACACCACCGATCCGCAATGGGCGACCGATCCCGGGATGAAGCAATATCTCGACTTCATGACCAAGGACTTCCCGGAAGGCGACAAGCTCGATAATGGCACCGTCGTCGGCTATGGCGTCGCGCAGACGCTGGTGCAGGTGCTGAAGCAGTGCGGTGACGACCTGACCCGCGAGAATGTCATGAAGCAGGCAGCGAACCTCAAGGATTTCCGCACCGAGGTGCTGCTCCCGGGCGTCATGATCAATACTTCGCCGACCGATTTCGCGCCCATCAGCCAGTTGCAGCTGATGCGTTTCAAGGGCGAGAAATGGGAGCTGTTCGGCGACGTCATCTCCGGCGACGTCGGCGGCTGAGGGACATCGCGCCCCGGATGCAGCGCCGCGCGCTTGCGGTGCGCTGCTGATCCGGGGCCCATATGGGTCCCGGCTCTGCGTCGCAGCGTTGACACGCTGCGGCGCGTCCGGGACACGAGACAATGACCCTCGCGGCTCCGCTCGCGGGGGTTTTCTTTTGGCGGAATAGGAGGGATAACCGCCCTCCCATGGCCCTCACCTTCTCCGCAATGCAATGACCGACCGACGCCCTCTCCTGCGCGCGATCTTCGACGCCGCGGTTGCCGCCGCGCATCCCGATGTCGTGCTGGCGCAGCATCTGCGCGCCGTGCCACGCGGCCGCGTGATCTGCCTTGCCGCCGGCAAGGGCGCGGCCGCCATGGCTGCCGCCGCGGAAAAGCACTATCTCGACGCGCTGGAACTCGAGCCTTCGCGTCTCATCGGCATCGCCACCACGCGCCACGGCCATGGCGTGCCGACGCGGCGCATCCGCGTGGTCGAGGCCGGGCATCCGATGCCGGACCAGGCTGGGCTGAAGGGCGCCGAGGACACGCTGAGACTGGCCGAGAGCGCGGAGGCCGACGACCTCCTGCTCGTGCTGCTCTCCGGCGGCGGCTCGGCGAACTGGATCGCGCCGGCAGAGGGCATCACCTTCGAGCAGAAGCAAAAGCTCACCCGCGCGCTGCTGCGCTCCGGCGCACCGATCGGCGAGGTCAATACCGTCAGAAAACATCTGTCGCGGATCAAGGGCGGGCGGCTCGCGCGCGCCGGGAAGCGGGCGGAAATCGTGACCCTCGCGATCTCCGACGTGCCGCATGACGATCCGTCCGCGATCGCGTCGGGCCCGACCGTGCCCGATCCGACCCGGCTTGCGGATGCGCGCGCGATCGTCGCAAAGTACAGGCTCGAGATCGATGATGCGATCCGTGCCGCGCTGGAAAATCCAGCCAATGAAAGCTGCAAGCCCGGAGATCCCGCTTTCGCCCGCGCCACCTTCGAGCTGATCGCGCGTCCGCGGCAATCGCTGGATGCCGCGATCGGGCTCGCTCACGACGCAGGCTACGAGATTATCGATCTCGGCGCCGATCTCGAAGGCGAGGCACGCGAGGTGGCCGCCGACCACGCGCGGCGGGCGCTGGAGGCGCGGGCTCAGGGCAAGCGCATCGCGATCCTGTCCGGCGGCGAATTGACCGTGACCGTGCGCGGCAATGGCCGCGGCGGTCCCAACCAGGAATATGCGCTGGCGCTGGCCGACCGGCTCAAGGACACGCCGAGCATTTCCGCGCTGGCCGGCGACACCGACGGCGCCGATGGCGGCGCGGGCTCGGCCTCCGATCCCGCCGGCGCGCTGATCGATGCCACGACATTTGCCAGGATGAAGGCGCAACAGCTCGATCCGCGCACCTTTCTCGACAACAACGACGCCACCGCGTTCTTCACCGCGACCGGCGATCTCTTGCAGACCGGCCCGACGCTGACGAATGTGAACGATATCCGGGTGATTCTCGTGGACTAGACGCAGACATCGGACGTCGCATTAACGGTTTGTTCAGCGCGTTTCAAAGAAGCGATCAAGCAAACGGTATCTCAGTCGGCAATTCACCAGCTTGGCCTTTTAATGGCCGCCCCCGCATGACGGGGTGCCGCGAAACGCGGCGGGGAAACGCCAATGACGAACTCGAGCCAGGTTGTCACGCCGTCCGCGCCGGCCGATCAGGCCCGGCTGCTCAAGGATGCCGTCAACAAGCTGTCGCTGGGGATCGTGATCTTCGATCACAAGCGCGAAGTCGTCTTCTGCAACCAGCGCTACATGGAAATCTACGGGCTTACTCCCGAGCAGGTGAAGCCCGGGACTCCCACCAGCCATCTGATCCGGCACCGGTTGAATCTCGGGCTGAAGGTTCAGGAGACGCCCGAGGATTACATCCGCCAACGGGTCGCGACGCCGCTCGTTCCCTTCAACGCGATACAGGAATTCGCCGACGGCCGGATCATCCGCTACACGGTCCATCCGATGGCCGACGGCGGTGGCCTCGCCACCCACGAGGACATCACCGAAGGCGAGGAGATGAGCGCCCGGCTGCAGCGGCAATACGAACTCGGCCGCGAGCAGGAAGAAGATTTGCGGGTGCGAAACCTGCAGTTTGACACCGCCATCAACAACATGTCGCAGGGGCTGTGCTTTTTCGATGCGGACCATCGGCTGATCGTCTGCAACGAGCGCTATATCGAGATGTACGACCTGCCGCCGGGCCGCGTCGGCCCCGGCACGCCCTTGCCGGAGATCGTCGACCTGCGCTTCGAGGCCGGCAGCTTTCCGGCGATGACCCGCGAGCAATATCTGCACTGGCGGGCGAATGTCGCGATCTCGGCCGAGCCGACCGACAGCGTCGTCGAATTGCGCAACGGTCGCACCTTCCTGATCCGCCACCGCCCGATGCCCGATCTCGGCTGGGTGGCGACCCATGAGGACATCACCGAGAAGCGCCAGGCCGAGCTCAAGATCGAGCACATGGCCCATCACGACGCGCTCACCGATCTCGCCAACCGCGCCCTCCTGAACACGCGCCTGGAGCAGGCGCTCGGCGCACCCGGCGACGGCAGGATGGTGGCGGTGCATCACATCGACCTCGACCGCTTCAAGGCCGTCAACGATACGTTCGGACATCACGCCGGCGACAAGCTCCTGAAGATCGTGGCAAGCCGGCTGCGCCCCCTGGTGCGAGAATCCGACACCATCGCGCGCATGGGCGGCGACGAGTTCGTCATCGTGCAGGCGCCGGTCGCCGATCCGGCCGACGCGATTTCGCTGGCGCAGCGCGTGATCATTGCCGTCGGCGAGCCCTTCGACATCGATGGCCATCTGACCGCGGTCGGCGCCAGCATCGGCATAGCGGTCAGCCCGGGCGACGGATCGACGCCAGAAGAACTTCTGCGCAACGCGGACCTCGCGCTCTATCGCGCCAAGGACGACGGTCGCGGCACCTTCCATTTCTTCGAACCGGCGATGGGCGAGCAGATGCAGAGCCGCCGCATCCTGGAGCAGGATCTGCGCAAGGCGCTGCCATCCGGCGAGTTCGAACTCTACTATCAGCCCGTGGTCAACCTGCGAACCGCCACCGTCAGCGGCTTCGAGGCGCTGATTCGCTGGAACCATCCGCAGCGCGGGCTGATCTCGCCGGCGGCGTTCATTCCGCTGGCGGAGGAAACCGGCTTCATCGTTCCGATGGGAGAATGGGTGATCCGGCAGGCCTGCATGACCGCCGCGCGATGGCCGGAGCATCTGCACGTCGCCATCAACATCTCCGCATCGCAGTTCCGCAGCGCCGGACTGATGCAGGTCATCGTCGGCGCGCTGGCGGCATCACGCCTCAAGGCGACCCGGCTCGAGATCGAAATCACCGAGACGGTGCTGCTGCAGGACAAGGAGGCCACGCTTGGCATCCTTCACCAGCTGCGCGCACTCGGTGTACGCATCGCCATGGACGATTTCGGCACCGGCTATTCCTCGCTCACATATCTCCAGAGCTTTCCCTTCGACAAGATCAAGATCGACCGCTCTTTCGTGAAGGACATCACCGAGAATGCCGGGTCGCTCAACATTGTCCGCGCCGTCGCGGCGCTGGCGAACGGCATGGGCATGACCGCCACCGCCGAGGGCGTGGAGACGACCGAGCAGCTCGACCGGATCACGGCCGAAGGCTGCACGGAGATGCAGGGCTATTTGTTCAGCCGGCCCCTGCCTGCCGCCGACATCGAACGCCTGTTCCTGTCGCGGCTGATGACGGAAGCCGCGTCCGGGCGGATCGCGGTGGCCTGAGGCATTTGCTTGTCATTCCGGGGCATCGCGCAGCGATGAACCCGGAATCTCGAGATTCCGGGTTCGCGCTGACGCGCGCCCCGGAATGACGGCAGTGTCAAAACTCCTGCGCGATCTTGGTCAGCATCGCGAGCAGCGCGGCACGGTTGGCGGGGCCGAGCAATTCGTTCAGCCGGGCCTCGTGCTTGGTTGCCACCAGCTTCTTGGCCCGCGCCAGCACCGCCCGGCCCTTGTCGGTGAGCTCGAGGATATGCGAGCGGCGGTCGTTGGTGGAACGGATCCGCGCGCAGAGGTCGCGGCTCTCCAGCCCGTCCAGCATCGCCACGAAATTCGGCCGGAGGATGCCGAGCGTGCTCGCGATCTCGGTCTGGTTGCGGCCGGGGTTCTTGTCGAGCAGCAGCAGCACGGAGAACTGCGCCGGGGTCAGCTGCAGCGGCGCGACGCAGCGCAGGAAATCGTCGAAAATCCGCAGTTGCGCCCGCTTCAGCGAATAGCCGAGCAGCTCGGACAATTCACCGAGCTGCAGCGCCGGGCCCTCGATAGCCCCATCGGCCGGCTCCTTGCGGGCCTTGGCCCCATCCGTCATGGCGGTCCTGGAAACAGTCATCGCGCGTGGCCTGCAATCCCGCTAATTTCAGAGGCCCCCGGCCCCATCGCCGCCGGCCTTGAGATTATATTTGATAATTGTTATCCATCATATCAAATACCGCCGGCCCATTTCAACTGCGGCGACCGGACCGTCCCCAGCGGTCCGTACCTCAAGGGGGAGCGTCCCGTCTTGAATTCGACGATCCTGCTGTTCCTGGTCCAGGACGGCATCACCAATGGCGCGATCTATGCGCTGCTCGGGCTCGCGCTCGTGCTGGTGTTCGCCGTGACGCGGGTGATCCTGATTCCGCAGGGCGAGTTCGTCACCTATGGCGCGCTGACCTATGCCTCGCTGGCTTCGGGCCAGATGCCGGGCACCGCCAAGCTCGCAGTCGCGATGGGTGTCGCCGCCTTCGCGCTCGATCTGTTCGCCGCGCGCCGCGCGCTGCATGGGCGCAAGATCGCCCGCGCGTTTGCGGTCAATATCGTGCTGCCGGTGATCGTGCTGGTGCTGACCTTCTGGGCCGCGAGCCATCGCACGCCGATCCCGGTCGCGATCGCGCTGTCGCTGGTCATCGTCGCCTCGATCGGCCTGTTCCTCTATCGCCTCGCCTTCCAGCCGCTGGCGCACACCTCCGTGCTGGTGCTGCTGATCGCCTCCGTCGGCTGTCATCTGGCGATGCAGGGCCTGGGGCTGCTCTTTTTTGGTGCCGAAGGCCAGCGCGGCCCGACCCTGGCGGATACGGCGCTCACCGTAGGGCCATTGCGCTTCACCGGCCAGAGCCTGGCGGTCTATGGCATCACCATCGCCTTCATCGTGGCACTTTGGCTGTTCTTCGGGCTCACGCTCTATGGCAAGGCACTGCGCGCCACCGCGGTCAACCGCCTCGGCGCGCGCCTCGTCGGCATCCGCACCACGCTGTCGGGACAGATCGCCTTCCTGCTGGCTTCCGTGATCGGCGCCCTGTCGGGCATCCTGATCGTGCCGATCACCACGCTCTATTACGACACCGGCTTTCTGATCGGCCTGAAGGGATTCATCGCGGCGATCATCGGCGGCCTCGTCAGCTATCCCCTCACCGCCATCGCCGCGCTGATGGTCGGCATCGTCGAGGCCTTCTCCTCCTTCTATGCCTCCAACTTCAAGGAAGTCATTGTCTTCACGCTCATCATTCCGGTCCTGCTGCTGCGTTCGCTCGCCGCGCCCGCGGCGGTCGAGGAAGAGAAGGACTAAGCGATGCGCGAGCGCTGGCCCGTCCTCCTGTTCGCATGTGCGATGGCGGCGATCCCGTTCATCCCGGGCATGCCGCCGTTCTGGATCGTGCTCCTGGACAATATCGGCCTCTCCGCGCTGGTCGCGATGGGGCTGGTGCTGCTTACCGGCGTCGGCGGCCTCACCTCGTTCGGACAGGCGGCCTTCTGCGGTTTTGGCGCCTACACCACGGCGGTGCTGACCACGGCCTATGGCGTGTCGCCCTGGCTTTCCCTGCCTGCGTCGCTCATCGTCAGCGGCGTCGCCGCGGTGCTGCTCGGCCTCGTCACCGTGCGGCTGTCCGGCCATTACCTGCCTCTCGGCACCATCGCCTGGGGCCTCGGACTGTTCTATCTTTTCAGCAAGCTGGAATTTCTCGGCCGCAACGACGGTATTTCCGGCATCCCGCCGCTCTCGATTGGCTCGCTCAGGATGATCGACCCCGGCACGATCTATTTCGCGATCTGGATCGCAGTGCTGATCTCGGCGCTGCTCACCATGAACCTGCTCGACTCCCGCACCGGCCGCGCTATCCGCGCGTTGCGGCGCGGGCATATCGCGGCCGAAGCCTTTGGCGTGCACACGCCGCGCACCAAGCTTCTGGTCTTCATCTATGCCGCTGTTCTCGCCGGCCTCTCCGGCTGGCTCTATGCGCACTTCCAGCGCGCCACCAATCCGACCCCGTTCGGCGCGCAGGCCGGCATCGAATATCTCTTCATCGCGGTGGTCGGCGGCGCCGGCTATGTCTGGGGCGGCGTGCTGGGCGCGGCCATCGTCGTGATCCTGAAAGAGGTGCTGCAGAGCTATCTGCCGATGCTGCTGCATGGCGAGGGCCAGCTGGAAACCATCGTGTTCGGCATCCTGCTCGTGATCCTGCTGCAGTTGGCGCCGTCGGGCGTCTGGCCGTTGCTGATGTCATGGTGGCCGTTGAAGCCGGCAGGCAAACGTCCCGATATTTCGATCGCGCTACCACCACGTGCGCGTCCGGCCGGCGCGCCGAGCGTGCTGCTCGAGATCGACAAGGCGCGCAAGCAGTTCGGCGGCGTGATCGCGGTCAATGATGTCTCCTTCGACGTGCAGGCGCGCGAGATCGTGGCGCTGATCGGTCCGAACGGCGCCGGCAAGAGCACGACTTTCAACCTCATCACCGGCGTGCTCCGCGCCAGTGGCGGCACGCTCTCGGTGCTGGGCAGGAAGATCCACAACGCGCCGCCACAGGAGATCGTCGCCCTCGGCATTTCCCGGACGTTCCAGCATGTGAAGCTCGTGCCGGACATGACCGTGCTGGAAAATGTCGCGATCGGCGCCCATCAGCGCGGCCATGCCGGTGCGCTCGCCAGCATGTTCCGTTTCGACCGCGCCGATGAAGCCAGACTGCTGGCGGAAGCCGCGCGTCAGATCGAGCGCGTCGGACTCACTGACCAGATCGACCAGCCGGCCGGTTCGCTCTCGCTGGGCCAACAGCGCATTGTCGAGATTGCGCGCGCGCTCTGCGTCGATCCGATGCTGCTGCTGCTCGACGAGCCGGCGGCCGGCCTCCGGCACCTGGAAAAGCAGCGGCTCGCCGCGCTGCTACGCCAGTTGCGCGACGGCGGCATGTCGGTGCTGCTGGTCGAGCACGACATGGGCTTTGTGATGGATCTCGCCGACCGCGTGGTGGTGCTCGATTTCGGCACCAAGATCGCCGAGGGCACCCCTGGCGCGATCAAGAGCAATCCGGAAGTGATCAAGGCCTATCTCGGAGTGGCCGCATGAGCACACTGCTCAACGTCTGCGATGTGCACATCGCCTACGGCAAGGTCGAGGCCGTGCGCGGCGTGTCGCTCGAGGTCGGCCCCAACGAGATCGTCACCATCGTCGGCGCCAATGGCGCCGGGAAAACCACGCTGCTCAACGCCGTCATGGGCGTGCTGCCGTTGAAGGGCCGCGTGTCCCTCGCCGGCGAGGATCTCGCCCGGCTCGAGATCGAGGACCGCGTCGCGCTGGGCTTGAGCCTCGTCGCGGAACATCGCGAGCTGTTTTCGAGCATGAATGTCGAGGACAATCTCGAGCTCGGCGCGTTTCGCGTGGCGAAGGCTTTGGCCGCGAGCGCATTCGAGCGGGTCTACACGCTGTTTCCGCGGCTGAAGGAGCGGCGCAAGCAACTCGCCGGCACGCTGTCCGGCGGCGAGCAGCAGATGCTGGCGATGGGCCGTGCGCTGATGGGCGCGCCAAAGCTCCTGATGCTGGACGAGCCGAGCCTGGGGCTCGCGCCGATCATCGTGGCCGACATCTTCCGCACCATCGGCGAGCTGCGCGCGGCCGGCGTCTCGGTGCTGCTGGTCGAGCAGAACGCACAGGCCGCGCTGAAGATCGCCGACCGCGCCTATGTGATGGAACTCGGCGAGTTCATGCTGAACGGACCGGCGAACGAAATCGCGTCAAACGCCCGCGTCGCCGCGAGCTATCTCGGATTTACGCACGAAGGCGAGAGTGTGATTTAGGAAACTGTCATGCCCCGCGAAGGCGGGGCATCCAGTACGCCGCGGCAGTAGAGTTCATCGCAGACGTCTCGGATTACTGGATCACCCGCGTTCGCGGGTGATGACATCGGCAGCGTGCCGCGGTCACGGCGCGGAAAACATCTCCACGAACGCCTTGATCGTGCCGGCCACCTTGTCTTCCGAAACATGCCAGGCGGCGCCGTCGTCGGCCGCATAAAAGTTGCCGGCGTTGGAGCCGGCCCATCTGAAGACTTCGAAGGAGGGCCAGTACAGGATGTTCTCGAGGTTCGAATTGTTCACCACCTCATGGGCCACCAGCCGCATGGTGCTCTTCGAGAGGCAGTCGGCCTGAACCGCCAACTCATATTCGAACGAAGCGAGCAGCGGTACCGGCGAGACGGTGACGACGATCTTGATGTCGGGAGCAATGCTCCGGATGAAGTTGATCAGATACAGCACATTGTCGACGTTTTCCTGAACCGTCGTGGTGCGGAACCGATATTTCTCCGCGAGAGCCCTTGCGTTCAGGGCGGTCGGCCGCGGCAGCACGAAATCGCCGGTAGCCCTGTCGAAAAAGGCGGGCGCGACCCCGAGGGTCAGAATGAAGACCCCGCTGGTTCTGATGATCTCGAGCGTATTCTCCTTGTTCCATGGCTGCGGCAGCAACTCCGCGATCCTATCGCTAATGGCGCCATCGACTTCCGCGCCACTGAGCCAGTCGACGAACACCTTGTTGGCGAACGTCGTGTTGATGTATTCGGATATTTCCATGTGAAACGCGGGATAGCCGAGATTGCGCAGGCTTTTGGCCAGGTTTCTGGCGAAGCAGGAGCCCATCGTGAAAAATCTGGTATCTTTATCGAAGAACCTGGGCTCGCTGTTCAGATTGACGGCGATATGGTCTTTCACCAGGCTCTGAAGATCGCCGGTAAAATCCTTCGTCTCTGGATAGCGGCCGATCTTCTTCCTGGGCGTCGCCGTCTTGGAGGCCGGCTGGCTCAAGCGCGATCTGGCGATGTCCAGCGTCTCGCGATTGGCCGGCGTATCGTAATTTGCGGGATCGAGCGCGATGGCTTTCTCCAGACTGGCAACCAATTCCTCGAAAAAGTTGCCCTGCGTCAGGATCTCGCTGAGCAGGAAATAGTCGACGGCCCTGTTCGAGGCGTGAGCCAGTTTGCGGAAAAGTTCGATAGATCTGTTGAAGGGACCGACGTGGCTGCATCGCGACGCAGCACTTCTGACCAGATTCAGATTGCCGTCGGTCGGATTGTCAAATATCTCGGGATGCTCGTCGAGGATCGACAGCATCATATCGCGTGCTTCGGCGGTCTTTCTATGCGAGCCGTCGTCGATCAGCTGCGCGTAGACGAATCGCGCATTGATATCCCTGCGATCCAGCTCGACGATCTTCGCGAAGGCGGCGCGCGCACTGACGAAGTCCTTGTCGTCGATGCATTTGTAGCCGGCCGCCTTGAGTTGTTCGAGAAGCGGCCCGAGCGTCGGGGGAGCAGCAAGTTCAGTGGTCATGCCGAGGATGTGCCTTCGAGTTCACCTGGTACGCTGGACGTGAGCCGCACAAAAGCGGCATGCGGGTCATGGACCCGCTCCCATCGCCATTCCGGCGATCGTACGCGGAAGCGGAACTCGGCCGCCGCGAGCCATCGACCTCTGATAATTCGGGCGCTCGCTGATTCGGCCTGGAAGCGACGTTAGCCGGGATTAGGGGGCGGTGCCAGCGCGAACGGCCACGCAAAATGCCGGCCCGTTGACCGGGCCGGCTTGAACTCAATTCCTGCAGCTCGACTCACTTGGCGAGGACGTACTTCCCGTCCTTCACCGTGAGCAGGATGCGCGAGCGGTCGTCGAGGCCGTAGCGATCCTTCTCGGTGAAGTTATAGACGCCCTGGCTCGCGGCGATGTCGCGCTCGGTCAGCAACGCCTGGCGGAGCGCCTCGCGGAATTCCGGCGTGCCGGGCTTGGCGGTCTTCAGCGCGGTCGGGATGATGCGCTGGAGCACGAGGAAGGCGTCGTAGGAATGGCCGGCGAACTGGCTGCGGCTGCTCGGGCCGTATTTCGCCTCATAGGCCGTGACGAGCGCAGTGCCCGGCTTCTTGGTCAGCGCGCTGTCCGGCTGATCCTCCGGATCCATCACCGGCCCCGAGGCCATCAGCACGCCTTCGGCCGATTTGCCCGCGATGCGGATGAAATCCATGCTGGCGGCACCGTGGGTCTGGTAGATCAGGCCTTTGTAGCCGCGGTCGCGCAGCTCGCTCTGCGGCAGGCCGGCCGCCGTGCCGGAAGCGCCGACCAGGATCGCGTCAGGATTGGCGGCGAGCAATTTCAGCACCTGACCAGTGACCGACGTATCCGGCCGGGCAAAGCGTTCCTCGTCGACCACGGTCATGCCCATCGGCACGCCCTGGTTCTTGAAGTCGTTGAACCAGAGGTCGCCATAGGAATCGGAATAACCGATATAGCCGACGGTCTTGATGTTATGCGCCTTCATGTGCTCGTACAGCACCTTGCCCATGATCGGGATCGGCTGCGGCATGGACACCGACCATTTGGAGCGCTCGGGCGTGATCGGGAAAGGCGACAGGCCGATATGGGGAATGCCGGCCTCGTTGGCGACATTGGAGACTGCAATCGTCGGCGGTGTGATCGACGAGCCCATGATGATGTCGGCCTTGGACTCCGTCACGAAGCGCCGTGCATTGGTGGTGGCCGTGGTCGGATCGCCGCCGTCATCGAGCACGATCACCTTCAGCGGAAAGCCTGCGATTTCCTTCGGCACGAAATCCAGCGAGTTACGCTCGGGGATGCCGAGCGCCGCGCCGGGCCCGGTCGTGGTGATGGTGATGCCGATGACGATTTCATTGGTCTGCGCCTGCGCCGGCAAGCCCGGCAGCGCCAACACCGCGGCGAGCGCCGCAGCCGCGAGATAGGTCTTTTTCATATATTCCTCCCTGGAAGCCTTTAGTCAGTGCAGATCAAACTTCTATCGTTAATTCAACCCTTTCTTTAGACGAGGGTCTTGCATGGCGTCTTGTTGTAGCATGATCCCTTCGGAAAACCGGTACCCCCCGCATCAAGTGCGGGGCCAGGCTTTTTCCGGATCATGCGCTAGCCGCGCGTAAACTTCTCAATTATCTCCTGCGGCATCGGTGCCGATTTCAGCTTCTCCGGATCGTCGGGGTCGCGACCGACCAGCACGCGCTTTTCGAACGCCTCGATCGCGAGCGCCTCGCCCTTGAACACCTTGTGGGCGACCTCGAAGCTCGATCGCCCAAAACTCTCGATCCGGCTCTCGATGGTGATCCAGTCGCCATGGGTCGAGGGAATGTAGAACTTCGCCCGCGTGTCGACCATGGGGATGCCGACCAGGCCGTATTTGTGCACGATGTCCTGTTTCGAGAAACCCGCGGCCTCGAACATGATCGAGGTCGAGTCGTCGAACATCGCGAAGTAGCGCGGGTAATAGACGATGTTGGCGGGGTCGCAATCGCCCCACTGGATCTGGACATCGCGCCGGTGCACGAACATGGTCGCGCCTATTTCGGCGCCATGCGCAGCGAGCCATCGAGCCGCACCACCTCGCCGTTGAGATACGGATTCTCGATCATGTGGAGCGCGAGCAAGGCGAACTCGTCGGGCTGGCCGAGCCGGTGCGGGAACGGGATCGCAGCCGCGAGCGAATCCTGCGCTTCCTGCGGCAGGCCGCCGAGCAGTGGCGTCAGGAACAGGCCGGGCGCAATGGTGAGCACGCGGATGCCGAACTGCGCCAGCTCGCGCGCGATCGGCAGGGTCATGCCGACGATGCCGCCCTTCGAGGCCGAATAGGCGGCCTGCCCGATCTGGCCGTCATAGGCGGCGACCGAAGCGGTGTTGACGACGACGCCGCGCTCGCCGCCCGCGAGCGGCTCCAGCTTCGACATGTCGGCGGTCGCGAGCCGCAACATGTTGAAGGAGCCGATCAGGTTGATCTTGATGACCCTCTCGAAATCGGCGAGCGGGTGCGGCCCGTCGCGGCCGACCACACGCTTGGCCACCCCAATGCCGGCGCAATTGACCAGCACGCGTGCGGGGCCATGCGCCTTGGCGGCTTGCGCGATCGCGGCTTCCGCGGAGGCGGCATCGGAGACATCGCAGGCCACGGCCACGCCCTTGATCTCGGCTGCGACGCTTTCAGCCAGCTTGGCGTTGAGGTCGAATACGGCGACCTTGGCGCCCTGCGCCGCCAGTTTTCGCGCGGTGGCAGCGCCCAAACCCGACGCGCCGCCGGTGACGATTGCGGCCTGATCCTTCAACTGCATGATGTCCTCCCTGAACGTTTTTCTTAAAGCATGATGACGCGCGACGATGGTGTCGCCGCGTAAAGTTCGTCCACCAGCGCGTCGCGATGCTCCAGCACCGCGCGCTGGTTGATCGAGCCCTTGTCCGTGACTTCGCCACGGTCGATCGAGAGCGGCGTGTCCAGCAGAATGGCGCGGGTGATCCGCGTTGACGAACCGGTCGCGGTCGCGAGCAGCTTCTCAAAGCGCTCGCGGAAGGCGGCACGGACCGCGGTATCATTCGCGGCTGACGCGATATCGTCGCCGGCAAGTTTCGGATTGATCAGGCGGCAGCCGTCGAGATCGAGGATTACCAGTGCGGAAATTTCGTCGCGGTTGATGCCTGCAATGACCACATCGCGCACCAGCGGCGCGGTAGCCGCAATGAAACGCGCGCGCAAAGGGCCAACCGAAACCCAGGTGCCGCTCGCCAGCTTGAAGTCTTCCGCGATGCGGCCGTCGAAATCGAAGCCGACATCGAAATTGCTGGCGTCGGCAGGCTTGACGGCGTCGCCGAATTTGTAAAAGCCTTCTTCGTCGAACGCTGCCCTCGTCAATTCGGGCTGGCGCCAATAGCCCGGCGTGACATTCGGTCCCCTGGCGCGCACCTCGAGCTTGCCGTTGTTCGGCACCAGTTTCGCGTCGTTGCCGGACACCGGCAATCCGATATGCCCGGAACGGCTGGTCAGCGGATTGACCGACATGAAGAACGGCGAGGTTTCGGTGGCTCCGAGCCCCGTCAGCATTGGCACGCGTGCGCCGGTCGCCTGCACGGACAATTCGTCGAGACTGTTCCAGACAAAGGGCGACAGCGCTGCGCCGGAGAAGAACATCGCATGCAACCGCGCGAAGAATTTGTCGCGCAACGCGGCGTCGTCCCGCAGATAGGGCAGCAACGATTCATAGCCCTTGGGTACGTTGAAATAGACCGTGGGCGAAATCTCGCGCAGGTTTCGCACGGTCTCCTCGATGCCGCCGGGCATCGGCTTGCCCTGGTCGAGATACATCGAGCCGCCGTTGTAAAGCGTCAGCCCGATATTGTGGTTGCCGCCAAAAGTGTGATTCCACGGCAGCCAGTCGACGATGACCGGCGGCTCGTCTTTCAGGAACGCCATAGTCTCGCGGATCATCACCTGGTTGGCGCAGATCATGCGCTGGGTGTTGATGACCGCCTTGGGATTTCCCGTCGAGCCCGAGGTGAGCAGGAATTTTGCTGTCGTGTCGGCGCCGATGTTTTCGTGCGCAACGTCGAGGTCTTGGTGCAGCGGCGTCTTCAGCAGATCGCTGAGCTTTGTCACCTCGCGGCCGGGCACGGCGCCTGACGTCGCCGCGATTTCGACACCAAGAGGAACGTTTGCGGCGAGCGCGTGACCGAATTTGTCCGCTTCATCAGCGAAGACGAGGCCGGGCGTCAGCAGCTTGATGACATAGGAAAGCTTGCCGTAGTCTTTGGAGATCAGCGAATAGGCCGACGACACCGGGCAGAACGGAATGCCCGCATAGAGCGCGCCAAAGGCGATCAGCGCGTGATCGATCGAATTGCCGGAGAGGATTATCACCGGCTTTTCCGCGGACAGCCCGCGGGCCAGCAGCGCAGAGGCGATGTGGCGGCTCGCGTTCAGCAACTCGGCATAGGTGAGCTTGCGCCAGCCACCGCCGACCGTACGCTCGGCCATGAAGACATTGTCCGGCGTCGCGCTCGCCCAATGATGCAGGCGGTCGGTGATGCGAACGGGGAAATCGCCGAGCGGCGCCTTCGGGCGCAGATAGATGGTGCCGTCGCCCTTGCGCTCGATCGCGACCGCGGGATCGCTGAACGAGATGTTGCGCAGCGGATGCGCGGCAGCGGCGCGCGCGCTGGTAGCTTGCGCGCTCATGCCGGCTTCACCTTTGCGGTCTTGCGCTCGAGAAAGGCGCGGATGCGGCGCTTGGCTTCCTTGTCGCTCTGCGCCACCGTCGCCATCAGCGATTCCATCAACAGCCCGGTCTGCGGATTGGCTTCGGCGATCATCGGCAGCGCCTGCAGCACCGCAAAATTGGTCAGCGGCGCATTGGCGGCGATGCGCTCGGCAAGCTCCAGCGCCTTCGGCAGCGCGCCGCCGGCTTCGGTCAGATATTGCGCAAAGCCGTAAGAACTACCCTCGGTCGCGGAATAGACCCGGCCGGTCAGCATCATGTCGGTCATGCGCGCCACGCCAATCAGCCGCGGCAGCCGCACCGAGCCGCCGCCGCCGACAAAGATGCCGCGCTGGCCCTCGGGCAGCGCGAAATAGGCCGACGGCTCGGCGACGCGGATATGCGCGGCGCAAGCGAGCTCCAGCCCGCCGCCGATCACCGCACCCTTCAGCGCCGCGATCACGGGCACGCGGCTGTACTGGATGCGGTCGAACACGCGGTGCCACATCTGCGAATGGATCAGCCCGCCGGTGGCGTCATGGTCGGTCAGCTCGGAGAGGTCGAGGCCGGAGGAGAAGTGATCGCCGATGCCGTGGATCACGACCGCGCCGATATCGTCGGGCAGGTCCGCAAAGCACTCGCCGATTTCAAGGATGATACCGTCATTGAGCGCATTGCGCTTGGCCGGGCGGTTGAGGCCCACGGTCAGCACCGCGCCCTGCTTCCCGATCGTGAGCAGGGCGGAATTTTGCTCGCCGGTGGCGTTTCCCATGGGCTTATTATGTCCTGTACAGAATAGTTATGTTCTATAACGATCTCCCAGAGAGTCAACAATTCTCGTGTCCCGGACGCGGTGCAATGCGCAGCGTTGGACCGCAGATCCGGGACCCACAGGATGTGGCAATCTCGCATTTGGACCCCGGATCAGCAGCGCACCACTTCGTGCTGCGCAGCATCCGGGGAACGCGGGCGCAAGCCTAAAGCACCATATGCACGTCGATCACCACGCGGTCGGCGTGGCGGGCGGCGGAGGCGATGAAGATGTGTTCCATCAGCCAGCGGTAGTTTTCGGCACCCGTCTCGAATTTCGGCACGGTGCGGAAATAGATCAGTGTTGGATCGACCGGCTCGCCGCGCTTGAGCTTCTGCAGCAAGTCCACCGGCCCGAAGCGGATGCCCCTGTTCTCGACATAGACCACCGCGCCGTCGTCGGTCTCGAAGGCGTATTTGGCTTCGAGATCGATCAGCTCGTTGGGGCGGATGATCTGGAAGTCGGCGCCGAACGGCAGCACCTTGCCGTTGACCTTCTCGCCGCGCACCTCACCGCCGGTGATCGGGATGATACGGCGGACGCCGTGGCCGATGTCGCCGGCGATCGTCACCTCCGCAATCTCAGCGGTGATGGTGAAGACATATTGGGTGTGAATCTCGGGCGTCATCACGGCGCCGCCATGCGCGTCGGCAGCCACAGCGCCAGGATCGGAAACGCGATCAGGATCACCAGCCGCACCAGGTCGGTCAGCACGAACGGGATCACGCCCTTGAAGATGGTGGCAAAGGAGACGTCCTTCACCACGCTCTTGATGACAAAGACGTTCATGCCGACCGGCGGATGGATCAGGCCGAGCTCGACCGTCATCACGATGATGACGCCGAACCAGATCGGATCGAAGCCGAGATGCGTCACCACGGGGAAGATGATCGGCACGGTGAGGATGATCATCGCCATCGCGTCCATCAGGCAGCCGAGCACGAGATACATCACCATGATGACCGCGAGCACGCCGTAGCTGCCGAGCCCGAGGCCGGTGAGGAATTCCGTCACTTTCTGCGGGGTCTGCGTCACCGTGAGGAAATAGCCGAAGATCAGCGCGCCGATCAGCACGGTGAAAACGGCGGCGGCCGTGCGCGTGGCCTGCAGCAGCGACGCCAGGATCTTCTCCTTGTCAAGGCGGCCGGTGGCGACGCCGATCAGGAACGCACCGGCGGCGCCGACGCCGCCGGCTTCGGTCGGCGTGAAGCGCGGCAGATAGGGCAAGCCATAGAGGCCGCCGATCACGAAGATGAAGAGGAGCACGGGCGCCCAGATGTCGCGCAGGCCGGCGAAACGCTCGCGCCAGGGCAATACCGGTCCGCGCGGCAGGAAGCCCGGCCTGATGACGCCGATCAGCGTGATAGTGACCATGTACATGGTCATCGCCAGCAGGCCCGGAATGATGCCGGCCATGAACAGCTTGCCGATGTCCTGCTCGGTGATGATGCCGTAGACCGCGAGCACGGTCGACGGCGGCAGCATCGCGCCGAGCGTGCCACCGGCGGCGATCACGCCGGTGGCAAAGGATTGCGGATAGCCGAAGCGGCGCATTTCGGGATAGGCGACGGCAGAGAAAGTTGCGGCAGTCGCGACCGACGAGCCCGAGATCGCGGCAAAGCCGCCGCAGGCGGCGACGGTCGCAATGCCGAGCCCGCCGCGCAGATGCCCGACAAAGCCGTTGGCGGCGCGGAACAGCTCGCGGCTCATGCCGGAATTGGAGACGAACGTGCCCATCAACAGGAACATCGGGATCACGCCAAAAGTGTAATCGGTCACCGTGCGCATCGAGGTCTGGCCGACCAGCTTCAGCGCCGCGTTGCCGTTGACGAGGTAGCCGAACCCGCAGACGCCGACGAGGCCCATCGCCATGCCGACGGGCACACGCAGCAGCATCAGGCCAAACAGCGATATGAAGCCGATGATGGCGACGGCATTGGTGCTCATCGCCTCTTACTCCGTCGCCTTGATCTGGGGATCGTGCATCTCCTCGGGATGGAAGATCAGGCGATAGGTGCGGATCGCGATCAGCAGCACCGCGGAAACATCGCCGGCCCAGGCGACGGCAAAGAACGGCCAGGTCGGCATGTGCATGTCGAAGGTGAGCACGTTGTCCTTGTAGGTGCCGCGCACCTTGTCGAACAGTGTATAGGTCTGCACCGTCACCACGAACAGCAGCACCAGGGTCGCGAACACGTCGATCCATCGCTGGTAGCGCGGGGAGACATTGGCCCAGACCAGGTCGACGGTGATATGGGTGCCGCGATAGCTCGTGGCGGCGATGCCCCAGAAGATCAGGATGCCGAGCAGCAGGCGCCCGATGTCGAAGGAATCGGGGATCGCGTAGTTCAGCGTGTTGCGCAGCAGGACGGAGACAAAGATGTCGAGCGCGACGATGCCGACAAAGCCGGCCGCGATCCATTCGATTCCGTCGATGAAACGGTCCATCGAGGCGCGGTGCATCTCTCCCCCAACAATTTGCGCCCGAGAAAACGGCGGCAGGAAAATCCTGCCGCCGCGTCGAAACTGGCGAACCGGCCCCTTACTGCGTCAAGGCGTTGTATTTGGCGAGCGAGGCCTTCAAATCCTTCATCGCTGCGTCCGGATCGACGTCGGGATACTTCTTCTTCACGCCGTCGGCCCATGTCTTGACCAGCGGCTCGGAGGCCTTCTTCCACAGCGCAAGCTGGTCGGCCGTCAGCGTGTAGACTTCCTGGCCGGGCTCCGCCTTCACCTTGTCGACGCCAGCGTCCTCGAACTTGCCCCAGGGCTCGCCGACGCGCCCCGCCGCCTCGGTGTTGCAGTTGTCGTCGACCGCCTTCTTCTGGCGGTCCGACATCTGGTTGTAGACGTCCTTGTTCATCACGAACACGAAGGTCGTGACATAGAGCGGCGCGTCCATGTGATACTTCGTCACCTTGTCGACGCCGAACAGCACCAGCGAGCCCCACGGGAAGGTGACGCCGTCGGCGACGCCGCGCTCGATGATGTCGCGCACTTCGGGCGCCGAGGACTGCACATTGGTGCCGCCGAGCAGCGTCACGAAATTCGCCATGGTGGCGTGCGCGGGACGGATCTTCATGCCCTTGACGTCGTCAGGCACCACGATCTTCTTGGTGCGGGTGTGGAACGACGACGGCGAATGGATGAAGGCGAGGCAGTATTTGACGTCGCTCATCTCCTTCGCCGCATATTTGCGGTACCAGGCATCGAGCCCTTCCGAGCCGCCCTTGGCGTCCGACATCAGGAACGGCAACTCGCCGGCGCCGATGATCGGGAAACGGCCGGGCTGATAGCCGGGGTTGACGTAAGTCACGTCCGCGATGCCGTCGCGCGCCATGTCGTAATGGTCGAACGCCTTGCCGAGCTGCTGGGCGGGAAACACCTTGTAATGGATGGTGCCGCCGGAAGCCTTCTCGACTGCCGCACCCCAGTCCTCCATCGCCTTCTGGAGCGGATGGCTGGCCGGGACCCAGTGCGAGATTTTCAGCTCGAAGGTTTTTTCCTGCGCGAGCGCCGGCGTGACACTGGCGGCCAGCAGCAGCGCCAAAAACGTCTTCCTCATCGACATCGTCTCCCTCTTGGCTTTCGCTTGTTCATTGGGGCGTTCGTCGCCCTTTGCAGACATTGTTATATGATATAATTATCATTGCAAGCCTGCGACAAACGCGGCCCGCGGCGTGAAGCCTATAATATCAGGGGGGAGCAAGTATTGCGGACAAAAGTAGCAATCATTGGCGCGGGACCGGCGGGACTGCTGCTCGGGCAGTTGCTTCGCAGCTACGGCATCGACAACGTCATCCTGGAGCGGCAAACGCCGGACTACGTGCTCGGCCGCATCCGCGCAGGGCTGCTGGAAGAAGGCACGGTCAAGCTGCTGGACGAGGTCGGCGCGGGTGGGCGCGCGCATGCCGAAGGGCTGCTGCATGACGGCATCGAGCTCGCCTTCGCAGGAGAGCGTCACCGCATCGACATGAAGGCCGCAACCGGCAAGACCGTGATGATCTACGGCCAGACCGAGGTGACGCTCGATCTGATGAATGCGCGCAAGGCGGCCGGTCTCACGACCGTCTACGAGGCCGCCGACGTCAGGCCGCATGATTTCGACACCGACCATCCGCGCCTGACCTATGTGAAGGACGGCATCACCCACGAGATCCAGTGCGATTTCATTGCCGGCTGCGACGGCTTTCATGGCGTCAGCCGTGCCAGCGTGAAGCCATCCGCGATCGAGACGTTCGAGCGGGTCTATCCGTTCGGCTGGCTTGGCATTTTGTCGGAGACGCCGCCGGTCTCGCATGAGCTGATCTATTCCAACCACGCGCGCGGCTTTGCCCTTTGCACCATGCGTTCCATGCGGCGCAGCCGCTACTACGTGCAGTGTCCGCTCGACGACCGTGTCGAGGACTGGTCGGATGATCGGTTCTGGGATGAGTTGAAGCACAGGCTCGATCAGAAGGCGGCCGACAGCCTTGTCACCGGCCCCTCGATCGAGAAGAGCATCGCGCCCTTGCGCAGCTTTGTTGCCGAGCCGATGCGGTTCGGGCGAATGTTTCTGGCCGGCGACGCCGCCCATATCGTGCCGCCGACCGGCGCCAAGGGACTGAATCTCGCCGCCAGCGACGCGCATTATCTCGCGACGGCGTTGCGCGAATATTATGACGAGAAATCCTCCGCCGGAATCGACAATTATTCGGCCACGGCGTTGAAACGGGTCTGGAAAGCCGTGCGCTTCTCTTGGTGGATGACCTCGATGCTGCACAAGTTTCCCGACACCGGCACGATCGGCGCGCGCATCCAGCTCGCCGAGCTGGATTATGTCGTCAACTCGAAGGCCGCGATGACGTCGCTGTCGGAGAATTATGTGGGGTTGCCGTTTTAGGTGATAGGAGCCGCTCATGCTCACGCTTTACTTCGCGCCCGGCTCGAGCTCGATGGCGGCGCATATCGCACTGCACGAAGTCGGCGGTGATTTCGAGGGCCGGCCGATGTCGTTTAAGAAGGACGACATGCACTCGCCCGACTTCCTCAAGATCAACCCCGCCGGCGCAGTACCGGCGCTGCTGATCGACGGGCGCGTGCTCACCGAGGTCGCGGGCATCCTGTTCTATCTCGCCAGGCGCTTTCCGGAGGCTGGGTTGCTGCCGCACGGCGACATAGAGGCCGAGGCGCAGGCGGTGTCGTGGATGTCGTTCATCGCCTCGACGCTGCATCCGGCGCGGCAGAAGGGGCTGGATCATGCCCGCAAGGTCTATGGCATCGCCGACCGGCGGCTCGGCCCTGGCTGGGCGCTCGGCGAACGCTATTCCATCGCCGACATCCACTTGTTCCGGCTCTATTGGCGGCTGTTCAATTCGCTGCACCCCGCGCCCGGCACCTTTCCGAATCTCGACGCGCACTATGCGCGGATGATGGAGCGGCCGGCGGTGCAGCAGACGATCGCGGCGGAAACCGCCGTTGGCTATGAATTGCCGGCGTGAACCGTTTCAAACATCCACGCAAATCACGTTTAAAACTTTGTAGGCGGTGAAATCTGCGCTGATGTGGCGGACAACGGCGCAACGTTTTGCAAGCATGCGAGCCGCCAATGACCATGACGATCGATATTCCCGCGGGCTTCGAGCCGCACTTCCGCAAGAGCCCGTTCACCGATCCCTGGGAGCCGCTTTATTCGAAGCGGACGGAGAAAGCCGTCACCATGGGGTTGCGGCTCGCCAAGGCGCACACCAATGCGCGCGGACTCATTCATGGCGGGTTGATCGCCTCGCTCGCCGACAACTCCATGGGCTATAGTTGTGCGCAGGCGACGGGCTGGACGACGTCGTATGTGACGGTGTCGCTTGCGGTCGACTATGTCGGCAGCGCACAGATCGGGCAGTGGCTTGCGGCCGAGTGCGAGGTAATCAAGACCGGCAGCACGATCTGTTTTGCGCAAAGCCTGATCAAGGCCGACGACGCCGTGATCGCGCGCGCCAATGCGACATTCCGCGTGGTGCCGAAGCCGAAGGAGTAGGTGGCCTCCCATTCGTCGTCATGCCCGGGCTTGACCCGCCTGCGGGGCCCAAGCCCCTTCGGCGCGGCGAAGGCCCGGGCATCCATCGAAACAAAGGGCTTCTTGAAAGGTGATGGATTGCCGGGTCAAGCCCGGCAATGACGACTACCCACTATCCAAATCGCCAGTGCGCGATCTCCGTCACGAGATCGATGAAAGCCCGCACCTTCGCCGACAACAGCCGCGAGGTCGGATAGACGATGTGGATCGGCAGCGCCGGCAGCTCGAATTTTTCCAGCACGATTTTCAGCCGCCCGGCCTTGAGCGACTCGGCCGCCTGATAGGCCATCACCCGCGTCAGCCCGCCGCCTGATTCCGCGTACTGGACCGCCGCATCGGAACTGTTGGTCGAGAACCGCGGCGCGTAGTTGATGCGGATCTCGCGGCCGTCCTCGGCAAAGCGCCAGTCGGCTACCCCTGCGGTACTGCCGAACTGAATGGTGTCATGCGAAGCAATCTCGGCCAGCGTCTTCGGTTCGCCGCGCGACTTGAGATAGGCCGGTGACGCCACCGCGATCCGCCGCATCTCGCCGACATGGCGCGCCACCAGCGAGGAATCGCCGAGCTCGCCGATCCGCACGGCGAGGTCGATGCCGTCCTCGACCAGGCTCACCACGCGGTCTTCCAGCCGCAATTCGCCGGAGACTTCGGGATAGCGCTTCAGATAGGCCGACATGACCGGACTGACATGAAGCCGCCCGAAGCCCAACGGCGCGGAGACCACGAGCCGTCCGCTCGGCCGGGTGCGCTCGCCCTCGGCGGCGCGCTCGGCTTCCTCGACATCGGCGAGAATGCGCCGCGCCCGCTCGAGATAGCGCGCGCCGGCATCGGTCAGGGTCACGGAGCGCGTGGTCCGCTGCAACAGCCGCGCGCCAAGCCGATCCTCCAGTGCCGCGATCAGCCGCGTCACCGCCGAGGGCGACAGCTTGAGCTTTCGCGCGGCGGGGGCGAAACCCGCGAGGTCGGCCACCGCGACAAAGGCCTGCATGGCATCGATACGATCCATTCCATTATTTCATAATCTGCAATTATGAAGTGTCAATTCGCCGGATTGTTTAAATTTCAGGGGATGCCATTCTCACCACCGAAGAGGCGCAGTTGCGCCCACGGCGGAGGATTTACTGATGTCAGAGACGCATTTCTATTCCAGCGACGTCGCCTTCACGCCGGCAGTAAAGGCGATCCAGACCCGCAAGGGTTCGCGCGAGGCCTACGCCCGTGTCGAAGAAAATGGCGGCTGGCGCACCGAGATCGACGACAAGCTCGCCGGCGTCCTCGCCAATACCAACAGTTTCTACCTGGCGACCGCGACCAAGGACGGCCAGCCCTATATCCAGCATCGCGGCGGGCCGAAGGGTTTTATCAAGATCCTGGACAAGCAGACGATCGCGTTCACGGATTATGCCGGCAACCAGCAATATCTTTCGCAGGGCAATCTCACGGAGAACCCGAAGGCGCATATCTTCATCATGGACTACGCGCACCGGCGCCGCGTGAAGATCTGGGGCGAGGCCCGAGTGGTCGAGGACGATCCGGCGCTGACAAAGGCGCTGATGCCGAAAGGCTACAAGGCGCGGCCCGAGCAGGTGATCGTGTTCAAGATTTCCGCCTGGGACACCAATTGCCCGCAGCACATCCCGCAGAAATTCGATGCGGCGGATGTCGCGGCGGCGATGGCGGAAGCCAGCGCCAGGATCGAGCAGCGTGATGCGAAGATTGCGGTGCTGGAAGCCGAGTTGGCGAAATTGAAGGGCGAGATGGCGCGCCAATCGTAGGGTGGGTCAGCGAAGCGTAACCCACCAAGTTGCCCGCGGCGCGGACGGTGGGTTACGCCTTCCGCCTTCGCTCGTTGAGCTACGGCGGACGCGGTCGGCCAATCCACCCTGCGCGTTGCTCACGCCGCTTCGGACTCGCGCACGGGTGCCCAGGCGAAATCCGGAAAATATTGCTGCATCAAGCGGCCGACATAGGCGACGAGATTGTCGAATTTTTCCACCTGCGTACGCAGTTTCGACGAAAAGAACGGCGTCAGGATGCCGGCGAGCGCACCGAAGGCGGTGGCGTCGACGCCAGCCGGATTCTCGCCCATCAGGTAGGACTTGTCGCCAAGCTGCACCGACAAAGCAAGGATCGAGCGCAGCGCGAGCGCGACGTCGTCATCCGGTGCGTGCCGTCCGAGGCCGCTCAACAGATAGTTCTCGGCGACACGGAATTGTGCGTCCTCGCGCAGCTTCTCGCGGCGGTCTTCCGGCGCACCATCGAAGAAATGCGTAGGCCCCTTGGCAAAATTTTCCGGATCGACCCAGCGCGCGCCGACCAGCGACCAGTAGACATGGTGCTCGATCATGCGCTCGAACGCCCAGGCCTGCGCGCGCACCTCGCGGTCGAGGCCGGCATCGAAGTCAAAACCATATCTGCGCTCGATATGGGCCCGGATGAAGGTGGAATTGGCGATCCGCTCGCCGTCATCCTCGATGTAAGGCAGCTGCCCCTTCGGCGAGGCCGGCGGCATGGCGCGTTCCTTGCGGTAGGCGAGGCCCGCCATTTTGAGCTGGACCTCGGTCTTGGTCACGAACGGACTGATCTCCGGCAGACCGAAACCTGCGCCAAAGCCGTAAAGGGTGATCATGCGAGCCTCCGATTTCCAATGATTTCAACGAGGCTAACGGCCCCCTGCCGCCACCATGCTGTCAGCAGTGCCGAGCCGGCCGGCGAAACGCGCCCCCTGCAGGGCGCGTCCCATGGTATGGCGGGCAAGCAGGACCAGTTGCTTCTCGACCAGGACCTCCAGCGCGGCGAGCGCGCGCAGCGCCAGGGCCGCGATGGTCCAGCGCAGGTCGCCGGAGGGCGAGGAGGCGGAGACGACGTATTCCAGCGCCCAAGCCTGGATTTGATTCTGGATTTGGCTCTGGACCCGGCTAAGCGGCGAGAAGCCGGCATAGACAGCGAATGAACGAGAGAACATCATGGGGAATCCCCTTCGATTGAAGTGTTGTCCCCTTATAGAGACGGCCTGCTGACAGCATCCTGTCAGCATCCCTAAGCCACTGCGATACAAGAGAAATCCCAAGAGAAGTTCAATGAGACGCGCCGACCGTCTGTTCCAGATCATCCAGGTGCTCCGGCGCACCCGCAAGCCTTTGACGGCCGATGCCATTGCGGCCGAGCTGGAGACCTCGAAACGCACGATTTATCGCGATATCGCGACCCTGATCGGCCAGCGCGTGCCGATCCGCGGCGAAGCCGGCATGGGCTACATCCTGGAAAAGGGCTTCGACCTGCCGCCCTTGATGCTGACACCCGACGAGATCGAGGCGGCGGTGCTGGGCGCGCAATGGGTGGCGGGCCATGCCGATGCCGTGCTGGCGCGCGCCGCCGAAGACCTGATTGCCAAAATCGCCGACACCGTGCCCGAACGCCTGCGTCCCTTCGTGCTGGAGCCGGCGAGCGGCGCCCGCCCTACCTGGAACCGCGAGCCCGACCGCATCGACATGGCGCGGACCCGCGCGCATATCCACGAAGGCAAGAAGATCGCGTTGCATTATCGCGACGAGCACGGCCGCACCACAGAGCGCACGATCTGGCCGATCGCCGTCGGCTATCACGAAGCGGTGCGGCTGCTCGCGGGCTGGTGCGAGCTGCGCAAGGATTTCCGCAGCTTCCGCACAGACCGCGTTATCAATGCCGATCATCTCGATGAGAAATACCCGGAGCGTCGCGACATCCTCCGCGCGCGGTGGCGGCAAAGCCTGGTCTGGGAACGGCCGAAGGAAGGCTGACGCGATATGGACCGTGCATCGACCATCGAGGACAACAATCCCTGCCAGGCCTGCGGCGCCTGCTGCGGCTATTCGGCGAACTGGCCGCGCTTCTCGACCGAGGACGATGCCGCGCTCGATCGCATTCCGTCGGAGCTGGTCAATGCGCGCGGCTCGGGCATGCGCTGCGACGGCGACCGCTGCACGGCGCTGAAAGGCAAGATCGGCGAGGCCACCGCGTGCTCGATCTATGCCGTGCGCCCCGAAGTCTGCCGCACCTGCATGCCCGGTGATGCCGAATGCGCGATGGCGCGAAAGAAATTCGGGCTGCCGGCGCTGGTCTGACCACTTCGCACAAGACACGGCAATCGACCGACGCCTATCCCGGCGGGAGCGTCGCGCTGCAGGCACGAGGAGTTTTCATGGCGGGCATCCTGGACGGCAAAGTTGCATTGGTGACCGGCGGCGCGTCCGGCATCGGGCGGGCGACCGCGGTGGCGATGGCGCGCGAAGGTGCGCGCGTCGCCGTGTCCGATCTCTCAAAGGAAGGCATCGAGGCGACGGTAGGCCTGATCAACGCGGGCGGCGGCCAGGGAATCGCGATCGCCGGCGATGTGTCGGACGAGGCTGATGTGGCGAACATGGTGGCGCGCACGGTCTCGGCGTTCGAACGCCTCGACTGCGCGTTCAACAATGCCGGAGTCGCGCCGCGTTCGGTCGGCCCGGCCGGTCAGCGCACGCATGAGCTCGCCCAATCGTCCGTCGCCAAAATGCTTTCGATCAATCTGATGGGCGTATTCCTGTGCCTGAAGCATGAAATTACGCAAATGCTGGCGCAGGGCGGCGGCGGTGCGATCGTCAACACGGCTTCGATCGCAGGCCTGATCGGCCTCGCCACCTCGGCGCACTATGTCGCGGCAAAGCACGGCGTCGTCGGCCTGACCAAGAGTGCTGCGATCGAGTACGCCCAGGACGGCATCCGGGTGAACTGTGTCAATCCCGGCTACATCCAGACGCCCATGACCAAGGAAACCATGGAAACGCGTTTCGATGAGATCATGGTGAAAGTGCCGGTGCGGCGTTTGGGGATTCCGGAAGAGATTGCCGAAGCGGTCGTCTGGATGTGCTCGGACAAGGCTTCCTTCATGACGGGCGCCTCTCACGTGGTTGACGGCGGATATTCCGCTGCCTGAGCCAGGAATCACATGTCATAAATACGTGACATTTGCCCGAGGCGGGGCGCGCGCGGCGCATGCTCTGTTACAGCCGTAACATGACGTAGTACGCGCCGCGATGTTTCGTCGCGCGCCGCGAAGGACAGAAATCTCGCGACGGGCTGATTTGCGTAACGCCATTCCATTCGTCGGCGTGATTTTGGTCAACGTGCATCTTTCGGCGCCATAAACTGAAGCTGAAAAATGGCGTGCACAGAATCGATCGCAGCCATCACAAAATTGCTCTCAAAGAAGTGTGCTGCAGTGCAAGACCCCGCGCCGTATAGGGGTACCCGGGTGCGGAGAAGAATTATGACTGACAATGCAATTTCCGGCGCGCCCGGCCAGCCAGCGCGTGACCAGAACAACGGTTTCGACGGTCATTCGATTACCTCGCTTGGGTGCGCGGCGAGCCATGGCACTGAGCGCAAATCGCCAATCTGTCTCGTGGTCGAGGATGACGGCACCATGCGGCATCTGGTGACGAACTATCTCGAGGATCACGACATCCGCGCCGTCTCCGCGTCGCGTCGCGACGAGGTCGCGGGCCTGCTCGCCCGCAGCCAGCCGGATCTCGTGATCCTGGATCTCAGGCTCGGGCAGGAGGACGGCCTCGATCTCCTGCGCGAGATCCGCGCGCACTCCGACATTCCCATCATCATCACCACGGGTCATCGCCGCGACGAGATCGACCGCGTCGTCGGGCTGGAGCTGGGCGCCGACGACTACATCACCAAACCGTTCGGCTTGCGGGAATTGCTGGCGCGCATCCGCGCGGTGCTGCGACGGCGCGAGGCCGGCCAGGCCGCGCCCCAGCGCGACAGCGAGAAGGGCCGCAGCCGCTTCGGCAACTGGCTGCTGGACCGGCGCAACCGGCGCCTCACCAATTCCCGCGGCGAGCCGATCGCACTGACCAAGGGCGAGTATGCGCTTTTGATCGCGTTCCTCGATGCACCGCAACGGCCACTCACCCGCGAGCACCTGCTGCAGGCGACCCGCATCCATGAAGACGTGTTCGACCGCAGCATCGACGTCCAGGTGCTGCGGCTTCGGCGCAAGCTCGAAAGCGATCCCGCCTCGCCATCGATCATCCAGACCGAGCGCGGCGTCGGCTACATCTTCGCGCTGCCCGTCGAAACGCTCTGACCATGGCGTACGTTGCGAACATGCGGATGGGCGGCGGCGCATGTGTGCTGCCGGTGACGCGCCGTGTTACAACCGTAGCCTTAAGTCCGCCGCGCGGCATTTTCCGGAAACACGGACGCGCGAGAACCTCCCAAGCCAATATTTCTTGGGAGAAGTCGATGCACACCTCAACGCAATTGTCCGACCGCCGCCTGCGCTCTGCACGCCAGATCGTGCGCCGTCCGGTCCATGACCTGCACGGCCGGGCGATCGTCATTCCGTACGCGCGAGATGGCGCACCACGCCGCGAGAACGAGGCCAACGCCTGGACGCGGTCGATCAAGGCCGTCTCGGCCTTCTCGCATTTTGCTACCGAGGCCGTTCCCAATCTTGTGCTCGCGATCGTGTCCTTGATGATCACGGAGGCGATGGCCGGATGCGCGGCCTATGCCGAGGCGATGTATGGGATACCGCTGGCCGCCGGCGAGCCGCAGCCCGAGGAGATGCCTGCGAGGCTGGGCGTCAGCCTGACCCTGGTCCACACCAAGGACGATTTCGCAAGGCGCGCACCGCGGGCCCATGCCGGCTTGCCGGAGCGGACCGCGGCGCCGGTCGTCATGCAGCCGGACGAAGGCCGATCCCGGCGGAATGTCTCGGTTGGCGCTTTCATCAAGGCATGCCGGTCGCGATTTCGCAAAGCCCGCGAGCAGCGGCGTACAGTTGCGGAACTGCGCGGGCTGGATGAGCGGGCGCGGCGCGACATCGGCCTGTCCGCGGCCGACATCGAATACATCGCATGGCGTGGAGACTGGCGCGAATGACGCCATTGTGGCCGCCGCTCCGGATCCGCATCATTTCGTTCTGCATCCTGATCCTGCTCGGAGGGGCCGCGGTCGCGCAGACCCCTCCGAAATCGGAATCGCAGGACAATCTCATCGCCGACCAGGAACCCATCGCGCCGATTCCGCTGCCGCCAGCGGCGGATCCGCGAAAGCTGGCGCTGGGCGAACGCCTGTTTTCGGATTCGCGCCTGTCAGGGGATGGAAAGCTCAGCTGTTCCTCCTGCCACGACATTCGCAGCAACGGCGCCAGCCCCAACAAAGATTCCGTTTCCAAGCCCTTCGACACACTGACCGTGTTCAACGCCGCGCTGAACTTCCGCCTGAACTGGGAAGGCAATTACCGGGCGCTGGCGGCGCAACTTGAATCCTCACTCGAGAATCCCCGGAACATGCACACCACTGCCGACCAGGTGGTCGAGAGGCTGAACGCCGATCCCGAGATGGTCAGGCAGTTCCGCGCGGCTTACGGCGGCGCGCCCGATCGCGACAGCTTTCTGGATGCGATGGTGACCTTCGAAAAATCGCTGGTTACGCCGGGCGCGCGATTTGACCGCTGGCTTGCCGGCGACAGTTCGGCGCTGTCGGCGCGCGAGCGCGACGGCTACCGGCTCTTCAAATGGCTCGGCTGCAGCGCCTGCCACCAGGGCGTCAATGTCGGCGGCAATCTGTTCGAGCGGCAAGGCGTGTTTCATCCGCTGGTGAAGGCGGGCCCCGAGGCCGTGCGCGTCCCAAGCCTGCGCAACGTGGCGACGACCGCGCCCTATTTTCACGACGGCAGCGCCGCGACGCTGCAGGACGCCGTGCGGCGCATGGCGGCAGCGCAGCTGGACCGCACCCTGACCAACGACCAGATCGAGCTGCTCGTTGATTTCCTGCAAACACTCACCGGAAACTATCGCGGCGCGCCCGTGGGCGGAGGCAAGCCATGAAATTTGCGCCGGCCGTCGCGATCATCGCCGCTCTCGTCCTGTTGCTGTCCTGGCTGTCGTGGCGCGCCGTCAATCCGGAAGCCGAGCTGTTCGATCATGCGCTGGCCGAGATCGATCACTTCGCCATGCTGGAAAACGCGCTGTATCGCGATGTCTTCACCGCGCGTGCGGGCACGCTGCGCAATTACGACCCGCTGGTCCACGAGCTCAACGCGTTGCACACCTCGCTCGATCGCCTGCGCGAAACCGCGGCCATCGACGCCGAGACCATTGCGGCGGTCGATCGGCTTGCCGCCTCCCTCGACCGGCAGGAGGAGCTGGTCGAGCGCTTCAAGAGCGAGAACGCGCTGTTGCACAATTCGCTGGCGTATTTCGTGCGGTTCGGCACCCGCCCGACCTCGCCTGAGCTTGCCGAGGCCATGAGCGCCGCCGCCGCCGCCATGCTGCAGCTCACGCTCGATACATCGGCGGCGTCCGCGCGCGAGGTCAAGGATCAGCTCGACGAACTCGAGCGACAGGGGGGCGAGGCCAATGCCGGAACGTCGACCGAAGTCCTGCTGGCGCATGGCCGGCTGCTCCACGACCTGCTCCCCTCGGTCGACGGCGTTCTGAGGGCCATGCACGCACTGCCGCGCAAGCAATACCAGGATGCGCTGCGCACGTTGATCATGACCCGCGAAGTCGCCTCGCGGATGAGTGCGCGGCGCTATCGCCGGTTTCTTTATGGAACGTCGTTGTTGCTGGTCGCCTTCCTGGTCCAGCTCGGCCTGTGCCTGAAATCGCGTGTCAACGCGTTGCAGCGGCGCGCGGCCTTCGAGCATGTGATCGCCGGCATATCGATGCGCTTCATCAATGCGCGGCCGCAGGACACCTGCGCCGAGATCGACCGCGCGGTGGCGGAGCTCGCGGCCTGTGTCGGCTCGGACCGTGCCTATTTCGTGGTGCTCGGCGCGTGCGAGCGGCGCAATCTGTGGTGCAGGCCGGGCATGGAGCCGCCGGCGGGCTGGCCCGAGCGCGCGGTCGAGCTTGCCGCCCGGATCGGCCCTACCACCGACGGCGTCGTCCACGTCCCACGTGTCAACTGGATGCCGATCGGCGACGAAAGGGACACGCTCACGAGCCTTGGCCTCGGCGGCTGGGCCTGCGTCACCAGCCGGACCCGGGGTGGCGTCCCCGTGGCCCTCGGTTTCGACGCGGTCGGCCGGCCGTGCCGTATCAGCGCGCCTGGCGAGCTCAATCTGTTGCGGATGGCGCTCGACACCATCGTCCATGGCGTCATGCGGCAATTCATGGACCGGGAGCGCACGCGGCTCGAAGCCCATCTGCAGCGTGCCCGGCGGCTGGAGCGGATCGGAACCTTCACCAGCGGCATTGCCCACAACTTCAACAACATATTGGGCGGCATCCTCGGTCATTCCGAGGTGATGGAAGAGCGGCTCGGCACCGACGCCCGTCTCACCCGCCATCTCGCCTCGATTCGCCGCGGGGCCGAGCGCGCGCGCGACCTGGTCGACCAGATACTGGCCTTCGGACGCCGCCGCGACGCGCGGCCGAGGGCGCTGAACGCGCATGCCTTGATCACCGAAGCAGCCGCGCTGTTGAACGTCTCGCTGCCGGACGACGTCGCGCTCGTGATCCACGAACCGGCGGTGGCCGCGATCGTCTCCGGCGAGCCCGCCCAGCTGCAGCAGGTGATCCTCAATCTCTGCAACAATGCCGTGCAGGCGATGGAAGGCGAAGGCCGCGTCGACGTCGACATGGAGGTGCACGACCTCCCGGCCGCGCGCCGGGTCGCCCATGACGAGCTGCAACCGGGCCGCCATGCCTGCATCACCATCAACGATACCGGCCGCGGCATGGATGAGGCGACGCTGTCGCGGATCTTCGAGCCGTTCTTCACCACGCGTTCGTCGGGCAACGGCCTTGGGCTCGCGACCGTGATCGAGATCGTGCGCGAGCATAACGGCGCGATCAATGTGCAGAGCGCGCCGGGCAAAGGCAGCCGTTTCGAGGTCTGGCTGCCCTGCGTGGCGAACGCCGAGCCGGCGCCGGAACTGGAAGCGCGGGCGGTCGCGGCCGGACGCGGCGAGACCGTGCTGCTGGTCGCAAGCGACGGCACACGGCTGTTGCGCGACGAGGAGATGCTGGCCGCGCTCGGCTATGAGCCGGTCGGCTTCACCACCGTCGCGGCGGCGCTCGCCGCCTGCCGCGCCAAGCCGGAACGTTTCGATATCTTCATCATCGGCCATCTCGGCTCATGCACCAGCTCGCTCGAACTGGCGACCGCCCTGCATGCGGCGGCGCCGCATGCGCCGATCGTGCTGGCGACGCGATCGATGGAAGGGATCGGCGCGGACAATCTGATCGGCGCCGGCATCTCGGATGTCGTACGCTGGCCCATCGTCGCCGAGGAGATCGCGGCCGCGCTGGCGCACCGATCAGCGCCGCGCGAGAGCCTGGCGCGGCGCGTCCCCCTGCTGGCCGCAGCTTCATCGTCGCGCTGAACGGCGCGTCGCCATGACCGTCAAATCAGGAACAGAAACAAATCGGCTTACGCCGTCACGGCCTCGGTGAAGTCCTCATCGAGGTCGTCCTCGATCGGCGCAAGCGTCGAGAGCGGCTTGGTCGAGAGCGTGATCGGCTTGCGGCCGTTATAGGACGGGGATGCGCTGACGCGGCTTGCGGGCGCTTCGCGGGACAGGGCGTAAAGGGTCTGGCCGACACGGCCGCCGAAATTCACCAACTCGCGTTCGGTGCAGCTCGAAGCGATCGAGAGCGCCAGCGAATGCAGATGGCTGCGGCGATAGCAGAACAGCGCGAGCATCGCCCGCACATCGGACGAGACGCTCTCCACCAGCATCGGCAGGCCGTGCTCGCTGGCGCGATACATCTGGCCGAGCAGTTCATCGCCGACCGGGCAGGAATCGCTATCGTAGGCGTCACGGTTGGAAAACATTGCAGGGGCCCCCCTCGCTCATGCGGAAGATGCAGCGCAACTCTCTAACGAAGGGTTAACCAGCGATGGCGGTAGTTGCACGGGGGGCTTGATCGAGGCGAATCACGCGCGCGGTCACGCGCGGCGAAATCAAAGCGAATGCGGTGTCATCCAACCGGCGATCGCCTTGCCGATCGCAGGTCCCGAATCCTCGGGGATGAAGTGGGAGCCGGATACCGTAACCTCGGTCTGGTTGTTCCAGCCGCGGCAGAACTCCCTGACCGGCCCGATCAGGATCGCCCCGGGCTCGGCATTGACGAACAGTTTTGGCAGATCGTTTTCCGCCATCCATTTCGCGTAGTCGGATGCAATCTGCACGACATCGGCAGGCTCGCCCGCAATCGGAATCTGCCGCGGCCAGGTCAGGGTCGGCCAGCGGTCCTCGCGCGCGAGAAACGGTTTGCGGTATTCCGTCATCTCGGCCTCGGAGAGCTTGCGCAGCACCGAGCCGGGCAGCACGCGCTCGACGAACATGTTGCGGTCGAGGATCAGGCTCTCGCCCTTGTCCGAGCGAAAGCCCTGGAAGATCGGCGTGGCCTGCGGGCTCCATTCCTCCCAGCCGGCAACCGGACGCACGATCCCTTCCATATAGGCGATGCCGCGGACGCGGTCGCGGTGGTGGTTGGCCCAATCGAAGCCGAGCGCCGAACCCCAGTCGTGGATCACGAACAGGATCTTTTCCTTCGGCCCGATCACCGCATCGATGAAGGCGGCGAGATATTTCCGATGGGTGACGAAGCGGTAGGTGTCGGGGCCGGCGCTGGGCAGCTTGCCGGAATCTCCCATGCCGATCAGGTCGGGCGCGATCAGCCGGCCGCGCCCTTCCAGCTCGGGGATGACATCGCGCCAGAGATAGGACGAGGTCGGGTTGCCATTCAGGAACAAGATCGGCGCGCCCCCGCCGCGCTCGTGATAGGCCATGTGGCTGTCCAGCACATTGACGGTCTTCTTGGTAAGCGGCTGTTCGGACATGATTGGCCCCGGGCGATTTTGGCCCACCATGCCGCGCCGACACCGGAAGCGCAAACGATGCGCCGTGGATCAGGCGTTCGCCGCCATGAAGATCGAGAGGCCGAAACCGGTGAGATGATGTAGCGCCTGGTCTATCCCGATCAGGGTCCAGAACCAGGGGTGCTCCGGCGTCATGCCGAAGGTCGAGGAGGTAAGCCCCTTGGCGCGGTCGACCGTGATGTGGATGACGAAGTCGATGAAGGCGACAAACCAGAATTTTGGCGCGACGATCAGGATCAGCACCAGCGCCACCGCGAGATGGATCAGGCAATGGACCAGAAGCGGCAATGCCCACCCGGTCTTCTGGTCCTTGCCATGGGCCATCCAGGCGTTCTGCAGCACGAAGTCGGCAATGATGTGCTTGAAGGTCAGAAGCGCCATCCAACCGACGAGGAGGCCGACCGGGACCGACGACGACATGGGAGGAAACGACAAGCTGACGACCTCACGAGACTTGGACCGCACGGGGACTGGAGGCGTTCAGCGCACCTTGGTTCTCAAACCCGGCCAATTCGACCCCGTATTGACCTTTTATGACACCTCCGGTGCTGGAATGCACCTGCCGGGAACCCGAAAAACCCGAGGTGTGGCCCTGCGGCGCCATCCCGTTCAGCCCCTTGGGGAAACACGGTAACGTTACCTCAGCGGACGATTTGCAATCTGCCAACAGCCGGATATCATCGAGAGTGAAAATTTTCTTTCTTTTTTAGGTAGTTACTACCCGGGCGATCAGCCAGCGCGGCTTGCAACGGCACCATCGCCCGGCCCCAGGGCAAAGCCATGAGCGCCGAAGTCCCAACGCCAGCGCCAGACCGTTCTCCCCCTCGCTCGAAGGTTGTGAAGAGCAACCGGCAGCAAGTGCTGCTCTATGTCTTTCTGACCCTGATCCTGACGGTGGCGACCGTGTGGGGCGGCCGCACCCTGCTGAAGGATTCGGAGACCGTGACCTTTGCGGTCGGCGGTCCGAACAGCGAGGAAGCGCGCTTTGCGGCCAAGCTCGCTTCCGTGCTGAAAAACGCCCGTTCCAGGCTGCGGCTGAAGATCCTGCCCAACGCCGACAATGCCAAGGCGGTGGCGCAGTTCGACCGCCGCGAAGCCGATCTTGCGGTGCTGCGGACCGATGCGAAAATCCCGCAGCGGGCGCGGGCGATCGCTGTTCTCGATCACGACCTGATTCTCCTGCTCAGCCCCGGCAACAAGAAGATCAAATCTTTCGACGATCTGAAGAAGAAGAAGATCGCGGTCTGGGCCGAAGGCGACAACAGCGCTGCCTTTGTCCGCAACGCCTTCGATCTTGCCGAAAGTCCCGAGACCGCCTCGAAGGTACAGCAGGCGCCGCCCGGTTCGACCCTGGACAAATTGTTTGCATCCGGCTTTGGAGCGGTGATCGTGGTCGCACACGCCTCCCGCGTGATGCAGGACAAGAGCTACGAGCAATATGCCAAGAAGGGCGGTTTCACCCTGAACGCGATCGACTCGGCGAAGGCACTGGCGCGCAAGATCCCGGGGATTACGGCGGAGACGATCGAAGCCGGCATATTGTCGTCCTCGCCGCAAGTCCCCGACGACGACGTCGACTCCATCGGGCTTGAATGGCTGCTCGTCGCCCAATCGAAGATTTCCACCACGACCGCAGCCGACCTCGCCCGCCTCGTCTATGAGAACAAGGCAGAGCTCGCGCTCGACAACGGCTTTGCTTCCAAGGTCGAGCCGGCGGAGACCGACAAGAACGCCTTCATCATGGCCCATCCAGGTGCGGCCGAATACATCAATGACGACACCAAGTCGTTCATGGATCGCTACAGCGACGTGATGTATCTCGCCGCCGGCGCGCTCAGCGTCATCGGCTCGATCTTCGCGGCGATCTACGCCAAGGTCACGCGGGTCTGCCCGGAAAAGGCGAGCGGGCTCGCCACCGCGATCCTCGTCGTCGGCGAGAAGATCGAGCATGCCCGCACCATGGACCAGCTCGAGGAGGTGCAGGACGAACTGGAGAAGATCCTGCGCGGCGTGGTGGTGGGGTTACGCGACGGCACCATCTCCAGCGACGGGCTGGAGACGTTCAAGCTCGGCTATGAATTCGTGCGCGGCGAGCTCGAGATCCGTCGCGAATATCTCAAGCGTCATGGGGATATGCCTGCCAGCCACGACGACAATGTCGCTGTCGTAAAGACCGCGCGCAGCGCGTAGAGCATGATCCGGAAAAGTGGAAACCGGTTTTCCGAAAAGATCATGCTCAAACAAAGAGATTAGATCATGATGCGATTCCACTTAATCGCATCATGATCTAAGCGATCCAATCTCCGAACTCGCGCCGCTATTCCGCCGCAGCGTGCGCGTCGGGGCCGGTCGCTCGCGCGCGGATCTGGGCAATGGCACGCTTCAGCGAGGCCTGCCGCGGGTCGGGCATCGCGGCGGCGCGCGCTTCCCTGATCGCGCCGGCGAGATCGGCAAGCGGCAGCACGCCGTCGAAAGTCGGCTTGGCCAGGCCATCGATGATCGCATGCCAATCGGCGAGGCCCTGCCGGTAGGCGTCGCCGTAGCCCTGCACCATGGTCGCGGTTTCGACGACCGTCTCGGTCGCCGACGGCTGCTTGACGAGACTGCGCGCGATCATATGCAGCCAGCGTTCGACCCAGACGCGCTCCTCGCCGTAGCGGATCGAGAACAGCCGCCAGCGGCGCAGCCAGGCTTCCATTTTCAGGCGGCGGATGCCCCAGCGGCTTGCGTTGGAGAACGGGATCGAGACCCGCCGGCGCGCCCAGCCGATCTTGTACAGGATCTTCAGGATGGGATCGGCGGCGACCGCCGGCAGCGCGTCGACCAGCTCATCGATGCGGAACTTCTTGATGTCGGTCGACAGGACCTCACCGCCGCTGTCGCGGTATTCGGCGAGCTTGAGCTGCGCGATCCGGATCGCATCCTGATAGGCCATGCGCTCCGCCATCAGCCGCGCGATCTCGCACAACATCGCGGCATCGACGCCCTGCTTGCCGACAAGGCGCTTGAGCCGGTCGACATAGAGCCTGGCGTAGCTCACGCCCTGGTAGTCCATCAGCAGATGGATGCCATCGCTCACGGCGGTCACGGCCTCCTCCGGCAGACCCGGCGGCAGGAATGGCGGCGCACGATCTTCCTCGTCGAGGAAATCGGCAAACAGATATTTGAGCGAAGAAACGATGCCGTCGTCAGACACGCTCATGTCCTGCCATCCGCGGCTTCACGCCGATCTCGCTGCCGCCAGCGCGGTCTGCTGCGCCACCCGCTGCTCCAGCCGTTCGATGTTCTGGAACAGGCGCGCGGTGACGAGCTTCAGGAAGTAGAAGCCGAAGGCCGGGTTCTGCACATACAGCTCCTCGACCTGGTTGTAGCTGACGCTGAGGATCAGCCCGCCTTCGATGCACTCCATGGTCTGGGTCCGGACATTCGAGGGTGTCAGCATGCCGAACTCGCCGGTGATGGCGCCGACCGGCACCTCGATGCCGGATTCCACCAGGCGGTAACGGCCGCTGACGATGTAGTACATGGCGTCGGCCGCCTCGTCCTTGTAGAACAGGACTTCGCCGGCCTTGCATTTGCGCTCGGTCATGAACGGCTTCAGCCACTCCATCGACAGGTTGCTGCTGACGGATTTCTTCACGTCGCGCACGAGCTGCAGCATCTGGTGCAACCGATAGGAGTTGAGCGCCAGCGCAACCGCCTGCACCAGGATGACCAGGTAATTGTGGTTCGGCACCGCGGTCCCGATCAGCACGAAGTTGGTGAGGATGGCGAAGACCCGCAATGGGATCATGGTCTTCATCGAAAGCGTGGCGACCACGAACACCGATGCGAACAGAGTCCCGGCGGTTCCTACGTGTTCTGCGAGATGGGAAGTGTCCATGGGGGCCGACCAGCTTTCGAAAGTTTTGCAAATCAAAGGCGTCGCCTGCGCGCCATCATACCGCTCGCGCGACTCATTCGATATAAGGTGAAAAGGCGACGATTTGTCGGGATTTGCGCCAATCCCGGGCAAAATTTACCTTTTGGACGCCGGGACTCGCGGCTGCGCTGGGCTGCCCGATGCGGCGGCGCCCACGCACGATAACGCTGTTTTCCATGCGTCGTTGACGCCCCTCCCCCACCCGGGGCACTTTGTAACCCCCGGCCCTCGATGGCCGGCCCCAAACGCACTGCCCAAAAAATGTCCCAGCTGCCGGCCACTTCCGCTTTGACGCAATTTGTGACGGCGACCGCCGGCCGCAACATGACCAAGGCGGCCTATGTGGCGGTCGCGGTCGGCATCGCGACCATGGTGCTGCTCACCGTCAACCCCGCCTATGAGGCGGCGCATCACTGGGTCGACAGCATTTTATGGGCGTGCCTGGCGTTTTTCGCCTTCGAATGGGCGGTCCGCATCCGGCACAGCCGGCGGACCGGACGCGCCTACCTCGCCACCGGGCGCGGGCTGCTGGACACCGCCGGTGTGATTGCCGTGCCGATCGCGCTTCTGGCCGGCGCCGAACCGCGTACGGCGTGGCTGTTCGCGGTGCTTTGGTTCGTCAAGGTGATCCCGGGCATTCCGGGATTGCGCCAGTTGCGCCGTGTGCTGGTGCTGGAGTCCGGGCCATTGTTCAGCGTGCTGGTGCTGTTCCTGATGGTCCTGTTCCTGGGCTCGGTCGCGGAATATTTTCTGGAACGCGATGTCCAGCCGGGCTTCAGCAACGTGCCCGCCGCGCTGTGGTGGGCGGTGGTAACCCTGACCACGACCGGTTATGGCGACGTGGTGCCGATCACGCCGCTCGGACGGCTGGTCGCGGCATTGGTGATGATCTCCGGCCTTGGCGTGTTCGGGCTCTGGACCGGTATTCTCGCGACCGGCTTTGCCGCCGAGACAAGGCGCGACAATTTCCTGAAGACCTGGGAGTCCGTGAGCAAGGTGCCGTTCTTTGCGACGCTCGGGCCGTCTGCGATCGCCGACGTCACGCACATGCTGCGCACCATCGATCTGCCGCCGCGCGCCATGATCATCCGCAAGGGCCAGCAGGGCGACTGCATGTATTTCATCGCCTCCGGCGCGGTCGAGGTCGATCTGCCCGGCAAGAAGGTGCAGCTCGGCGAGGGCGCGTTCTTCGGCGAGATGGCGCTGCTCGGCAACGCAGTGCGGGGCGCCAATGTCACCACCACCCGGCTGTCGAAACTGCTGGTGCTCGACCTCGTCGACTTCCGCCTGTTGATGGCGCGCCATCCCGATCTCGCCGGGACCATCGACGCCGAGGCCAAGCGCCGCGCGCTGGAGAACAAATGATGCAGCAACCTACCGTGGCCCCCGACCAGTCGAGCACGCCGGTCCTCACCATCGACGGCGCGCGCGCCACCATCCGCCTCAACCGGCCGAAACACCTGAACCGGATGCAGCCGGAAGACCTCGAGGCGATGGCCAAACTGTTCGACCGGGTCGAAGCCGACGACGCCATTCACGTGCTGGTGCTGACCGGCACCGGGCGCGCCTTCTCCGCCGGCTACGATCTCAACTCGGTCGCCGACCGCGCCGCGAGCGCCGGCGAGCAGACCGCGGGCTCGGCCTTCGAGGTGATGGTCGATCGCCTCGAAGACCTGGCGGTGCCGACCATCTGCCGGCTCAATGGCGGCGTCTATGGCGGCTCGACCGATCTTGCGCTCGCCTGCGACTTTCGCATCGGCGTCGATACGGCCGAGATGTTCATGCCGGCGGCCCGGCTCGGCCTGCACTACTATAAGAGCGGCATCCGCCGTTACGTGTCGCGGCTCGGCGCCGACAACGCGAAGAAGCTGTTCCTCACCGCGCAGAAGATCGACGCGCCGGAAATGCTGCGGATCGGCTATCTCACCGCCATGGTGCCACTGGCCGCGCTGGACGAGGAGGTCGACCGGCTGGCCGCGGTCCTCGCCGGCAATGCGCCGATCGCCATGCGCGGCATGAAGCGGACCATCAACGAGATCGCCCGCGATGCGCTCGACGAGGCTGCCGCCGATCAGCGCGCCCGCGACAGCATGCGCGGCACCGAGATCAAGGAAGGCGTGCGCGCCTTTGCCGAGAAGCGCCCGCCGAAATTCCGGTAGTTCCCAAAACGCGGCGGCTCGGCCGGAGCGCGGGTTAACACCACGCCCCGGGCCTTATTCCTCCACGACCTCGGCGGCCGCCGGGCACCCCCACTTTTTTACGATTGACTTGAGGTTGTCTGCCGCTAGCTTTACCGCGGGGCGGGAGCATCTGATGTGGTGGGTGAAACTATTTTGGGGACGGCGCGCGATCTACGATCAGCCGGACCTGACCGGTGCTGTCCGGACGCGGCGATGCCGGCGTCAGTCGGCAGGACCGGCCGGCTTTTTCTCTTCTTCTTTGACCAACCGCTCCGCCAGCGCGATCAGCTCTTCACGATTCCCTCGATCGCGCAGGGCAAGAAAGCATTTCAGCAGTCGCAAACCGACCGCCGTCGCTTCATCGGCATTCAACAGAGCAAGCTGTGGCGGCATCGGGACGCGATCCACTATTGATATCCCGGATTTGAAACCGTGACCCAACCTTCGCTCGATAGGATCATAGAGCAGCTACAATTCTGCATTGTGGACGCCAAGGCTTTGCAACTCAAGATGCTGGAACGCATTTTGTCAATAGCGTTACTGGAAGCATATGAAAGCAAAGAGAAATCGAACGGTGGCCGCGGCAACGGCGACCTCTAGGCCCCGATAGAATCAGTTGCACAGGAAGCGGACGCGGGAAGCGCGATAGCCGCGCTTTCCGTTCATCTTCGGCCTAATCGTCGACGAAGGTGACAGTGTCGGCGAGAGCTGCGCGCGACGTGCGGTAGCCGTTCACCTTGTGCGCATGGTCGGCATAGCCAAAGGAAATGCCGCAGACCACGCGGCGATCTTCGCCGAGATTGAAGTGGCGGCGGATCAGCCCCGAATGCCGCGCCAGAGCCGCCTGTGCGATGCTGCCGAGGCCGAGCGCCTGCGCGGCGAGCATGAAATTGGAGACAAAGGCGCCGCAATCGACCGCGCCATAGACGCCGAGCGGCTCGGCGGTGTGGATGATCGCCACATGTGGCGCGCCGAAGAAATTATAGTTTTCGAGCGCCTGTTTGGCGTAGGCCATCTTGTCGCCGCGCTGGATGCCGAGCGTGTTGTAGAGCTGGAAACCGCTTTCGCGGCGACGCTCCAGATAGACGCCGAGATATTCGCGCGGGAACGGATAGTCGCTGTTCTCAGGCGTGCCGGAGGCGGCTTCCGAATAGATCAGCTTGCGGAAGCGTTCCCTGGCCTCGCCGCTGGCGATCACCACCTGCCAGGGTTGGCTGTTGCACCAGGACGCGGTGCGCTGCGCCACTTTCAGGATGTGCTCGATGGTTTCGCGCGGCACCTCGCGTGGCAGGAAGGCGCGCACGGAATAGCGCCCGTTGAGCAGCTCCTCGAGCACGCCGATGCGATTCTGTTGTTTTACTGCAGCGTCCATGGCTCAACTCACTATGATGTCTTGCAGGGTGGGCAAAGGCGCGCCAGCGCCGTGCCCACCATCTTTGCTTGGTAGAACATGGTGGGCACGCTTCGCTTTGCCCACCCTACGAAGACTTTATCAACGTCCCCTGGTCGGGATCTTGTTGAACGGCACGTCCTTGTCGACACGGATATCGCCGGGCAGGCCCAGCACGCGCTCGGCGATGATGTTGCGCAAGATTTCGTCGGTGCCGCCGGCGATGCGCATCGACGGCGAAGAGAGCAGCATCTGCTGGAACTGGCCGCGCGCGACTTCCTCCGACGCGCCCGTCAGCGCGCCGGCCGCGCCTTCGAGGTCCATCGCATAGGTCGCGATGTCCTGCAGCATGGAGCCTGCGACCAGCTTGCCGATGGAATTTTCTGGCCCCGGGCGTTCTCCCTTGGAGAGCGCCGAAATCGCGCGATAGCTGGTATATTTCAGCCCGCTCGCCTTCACCGCCCAGCTCGCAAGCTTTGACCGCGTGGCGCGGTCGTCGATCGCGGGGCCATCTTCCAGCATCAGGTCGGAGCAGAACTCGAACATTTCCGGAAAGCCGGTCGCAAGCCGTGCGCCGATCGACATGCGCTCGTTCATCAGCGTGGTCAGCGACACGTTCCAGCCATCGCCGACATTGCCGAGCCGCTGGCTGTCGGGGATCACGACGTCGGTGAAATAGACCTCGTTGAACTCCTGCATGCCGTTGGCCTGCTTGATCGGCCGCACCTCGACGCCTTTGCTCTTCATGTCGAGGAAGAACATGGTGAGGCCCTTGTGCTTGGGCACATTGGGATCGGTGCGCGTGATCAACAGTCCATAGTCGGAATAATGCGCGCCGGAAGTCCAGATCTTCTGGCCGTTGACGATCCAGTTATCGCCCTTTTTCTCGGCGCGGGTGCGCAGGCCCGCAACGTCGGAGCCGCCGGCCGGCTCGGAAAAGAGCTGGCACCAGATCTCCTCGCCGGAGGCGAGTTTGGGCAAATAGCGCCGCTTGTTCTCCTCGCTGCCGAACGCCATCACGGTCGGCCCGCACATGCCCTCGCCGATCTGGAACGGCTGCGTCAGCTTGCCGTAGACGCCCTCTTCCTGCTGCCAGATCACCTTCTCGATCGGGGTCGCGCCGCGGCCACCATATTCCTTTGGCCAGTGCAGGCAGGCCCAGCCGCCTTCGGCCTTCTTCTTCTGCCAAGCCTTGCCGACCTCGACCATGTCGTGGTGCTGCAGGCGAATGCGGCCGAGCGAGGACTTTGAGAGCTCCGCTTCCAATTCCGTGGGCGCATTGGCGGCGACCCATTTGCGCGCGGTCTCGCGGAACTCGGCTTCCTGCGGGGTGTCATCGAAATTCATGGCGCTTCCCTTTTGCAGTCATTCCGGGGTGAGGCGAAGCCTCGAACCCGGAATCTCGATCAACAATCTCTGGATTCCGGGTTCGCGCTTCGCGCGCCCCGGAATGACGATTCGCTAAACTCTTCCCTTGGTCGGTATCTGGTTGAACGGCACGTCCTTGTCGACTCGGATATCGCCGGGCAGGCCCAGCACGCGCTCGGCGATGATGTTGCGCATGATCTCGTCGGTGCCGCCTTCGACACGGGTGCCGGGCGCCCGCAACAGCATGGCCTGGAATTTTCCGGCGGCCTCGGCTTCGTCAGTCCCGCTCAGCGCACCGGCCGCGCCCTGCAGGTCGAGCGCGTACATCGCGACGTCCTGGATCATCGAGCCTGCGACCAGCTTGCCGATCGAATTCTCCGGCCCCGGCCGTTCACCACGCGACAGCGCGGAAATCGCGCGCATGCTGGTGTATTTCAGCCCGCTCGCTTTCACCGCCCAATTCGCCAATTTCGAGCGGACGTTGCGGTTCTCGATCGCGGGCCCGTCGTCCAGCATCAGGCTGTTGCAGAAGTCGAACAATTCAGGGAACCCGGTCGACACGCCCGCTCCGATCGACATGCGCTCGTTCATCAGCGTGGTCAGCGACACGTTCCAGCCGTCATTGACATTGCCGAGGCGTTGGCTGTCCGGAATTTTCACATCGGTGAAATAGACCTCGTTGAAGTCGGACTGCCCGCTCGCCTGCTTGATCGGCCGCACCTCCACGCCCGGGCTCTTCATGTCCAGGAAGAACATGGTGAGCCCCTTATGCTTGGGCACATTGGGATCGGTGCGGGTGAGCAGGATGCCGTAATCGGAATAATGCGCGCCCGAGGTCCAGATCTTCTGGCCGTTGATGATCCAGTCATCGCCGCGTCTCTCGGCGCGGGTGCGCAGGCCCGCGACGTCGGAGCCGCCGGCAGGTTCCGAAAAGAGCTGGCACCAGACCTTCTCGCCGGAGGCAAGCGGCGGCAGGTATTTGCGCTTCTGCTCCTCGGGAGCGAACGCCATCATGGTCGGCCCGCACATGCCATGGCCGATGATGAACATGCCCGAAAGCTTGCCGAACGGTCCTTCCTCCTGCTGCCAGATCACGCGCTCGATCGGCGAAGCGCCGCGACCGCCATATTCCTTTGGCCAGTGCAGGCAGGCCCAGCCGGCATCGGCCTTTTTCTTCTGCCAGGCTTTGGCGACATCGAGGATGTTGACGCCCTCCAGCCGCGTGCGCCCGAGCGAGGATTTGCGCAGCTCCTCCTCATATTGCTTCGGCGCATTCGCCGCGATCCAGGCCTTGGCCTCGGTGCGGAACGCGGCTTCCTGCGGGGTGTCGTCGAAGTTCATTTGCTTCGTCCTTTATCCGTCATTCCGGACGAGCCGCGCAGCGGATCGATCCGGAATCTCGAGATTCTCAGGTGCGCAATTTGCGCACCATAGTTCGCATCTTCGATGCGCCCCGGAATGACGTTCATAAACTCACGCCGCGTTCTTCTTGCGCATGCGGTCGATCAGCGCGTCTTCCCAATAAGACAGGCTGCCGAGCCCAAGCGCCACTGCGTTGGCGCGGCGATAGTACATGTGGCAGTCGAACTCCCAGGTGAAGCCCATGCCGCCATGGACCTGGATGTTGTTCTTGGCGCAGTGCTGGAACGCCTGCGTCGCGCTGATCCGCGCGGCGGCCGCGGCTTCCGGCAACTCGCCGGCATTGGTCGAGAGCGCCCAGGCGCCGTAATAGCAGTTCGAACGCGCCAGCGTCGCCGAAACATACATGTCGGCGAGCATGTGCTTCACCGCCTGGAAGGAGCCGATCGGCCGGCCGAAAGCGATGCGGTCGAGTGCGTAGTCGCGGCCCATCTCCAGCGCGCGGTCGGCGCCGCCGACCTGCTCGAACGCGGTCAGCACGGCGGCGCGATCGAGCACCTGGGTGAGGATGCTCCAGCCTTCACCGGTGGCGCCGAGCGGCTCCGCCTTGCAATTCTTGAAGGTGACTTCGGCCTGGCCGCGGGTCGGATCGACGTTGGTCAATTCCTTGACCTCGACGCCGCCGCCTTTCATGTCGACCAGGAACAGCGAGATGTCGCTCTCGCGGCCGCCTGAGCCGGTGCGTGCCGCCACCACCGCGAAATCGGCGAGCGCCGCATCAGGGACCGGCTTCTTGGTGCCGCTCAATGTGCCGCCGCTTGCGGCGAGCTTGATCGCCTTGGGCGACGGATTGCCCGCGCCCTCGAACAGCGCCAGCGTGCCGATCGCCTCACCGGACGCGATCTTCGGCAGCCATTTCCTCTTCTGCGCGTCCGAGCCCGCAATCAGCAGCGCTTCGGCGGCGAGATAGACCGTCGAAGAGAACGGCACCGGCGCCAGCGCACGGCCCATCTCTTCGGCGATCACACAAAGTTCGAGATGGCCGGCGCCCGCGCCGCCGAACTCTTCGGGGATCGCGACGCCGAGGAAGCCCATCTCGGCCAAGCCCTTCCACAATTCCTTGTCGTAGGGCGCCTTGCCGTCGAGCACGGCGCGCACCGCTTTCGGCGGGCACTTTTCGGCGAGATATTTCCGCGCCTGATCCCGGAGCTGCTTCTGGTCGTCGGAGAAATCGAAGTTCATGGCGGCCTACTCGTCTCTATCTGGCTTCGTAGGATGGGTGGAGCGAAGCGATACCCATCGAAAGCCTGGTTGCGACTGATGGGTTTCGCTGCGCTCAACCCATCCTACGGTCAGTTCAATATGATCACGTCCTCGCCCGGCCGGTCGGCATAGAGCCGCTCCACCAGGCCGGCGCGGCGCTCGAGGCCGGCGCGCTGGTTGATGTAACCCTTGTCGGTCAGCTCATTGCCGTCGATCGAGGGCGGCTCGACCATCAGCATCGCGCGCGCCACGCGCAGGCTGCTCGATCCGCCGCATGAACAATTATGCGCTTCCAGGCCGCGCTTGAGGCAGGCGATCACTTCGGGATGCCTGATCACGTCCTCGTAGGTCGCCTCGGCACTGCCGACGATCTGCCGGCAGGCGTGCAGATTGGGCCATGCAAGGAGCGCAATGAACGGACGATCCTGCCCCGCGACCAGCGCGTCATGCACCACGGGCGTCGCAGCCGCGATCGCATCGGTGCGGAGCGAGCCGACATGAACGAAGGTACCGGTGGTGAGCTTGAAATCCTCGACCACGCGCCCCGCAAAGATGATGCCGGCCAGGGGATCATCGGGATCGACAAACAAGCCGGCATCGCCGATGCAGTAGAACCCCTCCTCGTCGAACATTTTCCTGGTCAGCTCGGGCTGGCCGAAATAGCCGGGCGTGACGTTGATGCCGCGCAGGCGCAATTCATATTTCGAGCCGCACGGCACCATCTTCAGCTCAACGCCGGGGAACGGCAGGCCGATCAGGCCGACACGCTCCGTGTCCCAATAGGTGCCGGTCGAGGTCGGCGCGGTCTCGGTCGAGCCCCAGCCGGTATAGAACACGATGCGCTCGCCGGTGGTCTTTACCGCCAGCGCCTGCATGCGGTCATAGAGATCGTCCGGCAGCCGCGCGCCACCATAGGCCATGACCGTCAGATTCTTGAAGAAGCTGCGGCACAGCGCGTCGTCCTTCTCCATCGCGGCGGCGAGCGCGGCGTAGCCGGCCGGCACGTTGGCGTAATAGGTCGGCGACACCTCGCGCAAATTACGGATGGTCTCTTCGAGCTGGCCCGGCATCGGCCGGCCGTCGTCGATGTAGAGCGTGCCGCCATCGACCAGCACCGGATTGAACGCCGCGTTGCCGCCCATGGTGTGATTCCACGGCATCCAGTCGAGCACAGTCGGCGGGATCGCGCCGGCCTCGCGCGGCCGCACCTGCATCATCATCGCCGCATTGGCGCACATCATCTCTTGCGTGTTGATGACGGCTTTTGGCATGCCGGTCGAGCCCGACGTGAACAGCAGCTTGCCGACGGTGTCGGGCGTGATTTTTGCGATCGACTCGTCGACGGCCCTGGTGACTGGCGTCGCCGCGAGATCGGCGAAGGAAATACTCTTGATGCCCTCGCAGGGCCGCAGCACGTGGACAACGGTGACGCCATCGAGGTTGAGCGCCTTCAACGCTTTCTCGAAGGTCGGTCCGTCCTGCACCATGACCACGGCCGGCTTGATCAGGTCGAACAGATATTTCAGCTTGACGTGATCCTGGCTCATCAGCGAGTAGGCCGGCGACACGGGAGCAGCCGGATCACGCGCCTGCATCGCAGCCTGCGTCATCAGCGCATGCTCGATCGAATTGCCCGAGAGGATCGCAACGGGGCGTCCTTCCCCGAGCTTCAGGTTGAGCAGCCCCTGCGTCAGCGCATCGACGGTGCGCTTGGCCTCGGCATAGGACACCTTGCGCCATTGCCGGTCCGGGCCGCCGCGCTGCGCCAGCCAGATGCGCTCGGGCGCCTCTCTCGCCCATTTCGCGAGCGAGGCCGGAATATGCTTCTCGTAAGCCTGCAACGGAATCCGCGACTTCAGCACGATCGTGCCGTCATCCCGGCGCTCGACATCGATGTCGCGCTTCAGCCACTCGATCTTGCGAAAGGCCGGTTTCTCCAGCACCGTCGCGGCATTCCCACTCATATTGCGTCTCCCGAAATATCGGCCGTTGGCGGGCTCTTTGTTATCTTCTGATATAGACAGGCTTTCGCTTTTCGAGGAAGGCCCTGATGCCTTCGCCAAATTCTTCCGAACGGCTGCACAGCACCTGGTTGCGGTCTTCCATCGCGATCGCGGCCTCCAGCGAGCCGGCGTCCACGCTCATGTTGAGGCATTCCTTGGATAGCCGCAGTCCCACCGGCGAGGCCGTCAGCATCGCATCGACGTAGGGTTCAACGGCGGTGTCGAGCCTGTCTTCCTCGACGACCTCGGAAACGAGGCCAACGGCGAGCGCGCGCTCGGCGCCGATGAAGCGGCCGGTGAGAATGAGTTCCGACGCCACGGACACGCCGACCAGGCGCGGCAGGAAATAGCTGGTGCCGATATCGCAGCCGCCCAGCCCGAGCTTGATGAAGGCGCAGTTCATCCGCGCGGATTTCGTGGCGATGCGGATGTCGGAAGCGAGCGCCAGCGCAAAGCCGCCGCCGGCGGCCGCGCCCTGGACCAGCGCAATGATGGGCTGCGGACAGCGCCGCATCAGCATGACGATGTCCGCGATGCGCCGCTGCGAGTTCGAGCGACTCGGTGACACCGGGCGGCTCCTGCTGCCCGGCGCGCCGCTTCATGGCGTCCTTGAGGTCGAGCCCGGCACAGAAATTCTTGCCGGCGCCCTTCAGGACGACGAGGCGAGTGTCCCGGTTGCGCTGCAGGCCCTGGAAATAGACGTTGAGTGCGTCGATCAGCGAAGGATCAAGCGCGTTCAGGCTCTCCGGGCGGTTGAGCGTCACCCGGTCGAGGCCGTCAGAGTGTTCGATCAGCAGCGGTTGAGTCACGCGTCACTCCTCCCCACCGTCGTCCCGGCCAAGCGAAGCGCGAGCCGGGACCATCAACCACAGGCCGTTGTTATTGCGAAAGGCTACTGCCAGCCTGCCTCACCGATAGATTCCGCGGTATGGGTCCTGGCTTTCGCCAGGACGACAGCGGAGTATGTGTTACCGCGGCGCCATGCGGATGGCGCCGTCGAGACGGATGGTCTCGCCGTTGAGCATCGCATTCTCGACAATGTGGACCGCGAGATTGGCGTATTCCGGGGGCTCGCCGAGGCGCGCGGGATGCGGGACTTGCGCGCCGAGGCTCTTGCGCGCCTCTTCGTTCAAACCCATCAGCAGCGGCGTGAAGAAGATACCGGGCGCGATGGTGTTGACCCGGATCTTCTGGCTGGCGAGATCGCGAGCGGCGGGCAGCGTGAGACCTACAATACCGCCTTTCGAGGCCGAATAGGCGATCTGGCCGATCTGGCCCTCGTAAGCAGCCACACTGGCGGTGTTGATGATGACGCCGCGCTCTTCGCCGATGGGTTCCGCGGTGACGCAGCGCTCGGCGAATAGGCGCAGGCAGTTGAAGGTGCCAATCAGATTGACATTGATGATGCGTGCGAATTTCGCCAGCGGATACACGCCGTCGCGGCCGACAATGCGCTGCGAGCCGCCGATGCCGGCGCAATTCATCAGGACGCGCGCGACGCCGTGCGCGGCTTCCGCTTTCGCAATTGCCGCCTTGATCGCCTCCTCGTCGGTGACGTCGGCATGCATCGCCACGCCCTTGACCTCGGCCGCGACCTTTTCGGCATTTTCCTTGTTCTGGTCGATCACGCCGATCTTCGCGCCTTTTTCGGCCATGGCGCGCGCGGTCGCGGCGCCGAGGCCCGAACCACCGCCGGTGATGAGAACGGCAACGTCTTTCAACTGCATGGCAAAACTCTCCTTGGGCGTTTCTTCTCTAGACTTGGGCTTCTTATAATTATGATCCGGCCGCGACTCCGTTCGTCTGCTTGAGCATGCCGCCGCAGATCAGCGCCTCCATGTGCCTGATGTAATCGCGGCAGACTTCGTCGGTGACCGGACCGACGCCGGTGGCGCGCGACATCGCGTGGCGGCCGAAGAACAGGTGATCGCAGGCGCCGATCAGGCTGGTGTAGAACAGCACCGGATCGATCTTGCGGAATTCTCCGGCCTTGATGCCTTGTGCCAGCAGCCGGCGATGGAAGTCGAGCAAGGGCGCGACGAAGAACTTCGACACCTCGTCGGCGGCCTCCGCGCTGCTCTCGTGCAGGAGATAATGGATCAGCCGGTTCATGTAGGGGAACCGGTGATAGGCGCGGATAATGCCGGCGACATGCAGCTTCAGCTTCGCGGTCGGCGTGATCGGCTGCGCCAGCAGATATTCGAGGTTGGACATCTCGGTCGCGGCGTCGCGCGCCAGCAGGCCGAGCAGGAGGCCATCCTTGTTGCCAAAGTGGTATTTCACCAGCGCGGCGTTGACGCCGGACTTCTGCGCGATGTCCGAGAGCGAAACCTCGATCGAGGAACGCTCGATCATCAGCTCGCTCGCCGCCACGAGCAGCTTCTCGGCAGTCGGATTTTTTGCCGGCTGAGCGCGAACCGGTACGTCGGTATTCAACTGGGATGCCATCACTGTCTCGGAAAACGCCGGCCGCACATAAGCGCATGCCGGAGCCGCACTCAAGAGTTAATTGAACGATTGACTAAATCTCCAGCCGTCCTTTAAATCCAGCCCATCAATTCAGCCACAGCGAAAACAATCAGGGAGAAGTGAGATGGCCGAGGCTTATATCGTCGCCGCCGCCCGCACCGCCGGCGGCCGCAAGGGAGGGCGTCTCGCCGGCTGGCATCCGGCCGACCTCGCGGCGAAAGTGCTGGATTCGCTAGTGGAGCGTTCAGGCGCGGCGCCCGATCAGATCGAAGACGTGATCATGGGCTGCGTGATGCAGGCCGGCGAGCAGTCCAACAACATCGCGCGCAACGCCATCATGGCCTCGAAGCTGCCGGAGAGCGTGCCCGGCACCTCGATCGACCGCCAGTGCGGCTCCTCGCAGCAGGCGCTGCACTTTGCGGCACAAGCCGTGATGAGCGGCACCATGGACATCGTGATCGCGGCGGGCGTGGAATCGATGACGCGGGTGCCGATGGGCCTCGCCTCGCAACTCCCGGCCAAGAACGGCTATGGCAACTACAAGAGCCCGGGCATCGAGCAGCGCTATCCCAACATCGTGTTCAGCCAGTTCACCGGCGCGGAGATGATGGCCGAGAAATACGGGCTGTCGAAAGATCAGCTCGACGAATATTCCTACAACAGCCACCAGCGCGCGATCGCGGCAACGCAGGCCGGCCGTTTCAAGGACGAGATCGTGCCGCTGCAGATCACCCGCGCCGACGGCTCGACAGACACGCACAATATCGACGAAGGCATCCGCTTCGACGTCAGCCTCGACGGCATCAAGGGCGTCAAGCTGATCGCCGAGAACGGCAAGCTGACGGCGGCGAGCGCGAGCCAGATCTGCGACGGCGCTTCCGGCGTGGTCGTGGTCAACGAGCGGGGCCTGAAGCAGCTCGGCGCCAAGCCCTTGGCGCGCATCCACCACATGACCATGATGGGCGGCGACCCCGTGATCATGCTGGACGCGCCGCTGCACGCCACCGAGCGCGCGCTGAAGAAGGCCGGCATGACGGTCGACGACATCGACCTGTTCGAGGTCAACGAGGCCTTTGCCTCGGTGCCGACCGCGTGGCTGAAGACCACCGGCGCCGATCCTGAGCGGCTCAACGTCAATGGCGGCGCGATCGCCCTCGGCCATCCCCTCGGCGGAAGCGGCACCAAGCTGATGACCACGCTGGTCAACGCGCTGAAGCAGCGGGGCAAGCGCTACGGCCTGCAGACCATGTGCGAGGGCGGCGGCATGGCCAATGTGACGATCGTGGAGCGGCTGTGAAACGATTGCAAATAGTGTCCGCACAAGCGGCCACATAAGCGCTGTCGTCCCGGCGAAGGCCGGGACCATAAGTGTTTGTGGTTATGCTGGGCTGGGGCTCCAGCTCGTTTCCATAATATCCATCGGTGGCTATGGGTCCCGGCCTTCGCCGGGACGACCACCTGAGTTGTGTGGTATCTCTGGTCATGACCCACCCTTCCATCCACGCCCGCAGCCATCCCGACAAGATCGCCTACCAGATGGCGGGCACGGGCAAATCCATCACCTATCGCGAGCTCGACGAGCTCTCGAACCAGGGCGCGCATCTGTTCCGCAAGCTCGGCCTGAAAGCCGGCGACCACATCGCGCTGCTGCTGGAGAACCGCCTCGCCTTCATGGAGATCTGCTGGGCCGCGCAGCGCAGCGGGCTCTATTACACCGCGATCAGCCGCTATCTCACACAGGACGAGATCGCCTACATCATCAAGGATTGCGGCGCAAAGGTCTTCATCACCTCGCCGAAATGCGCCGAGCAGGTGAAGGGCCTGATCAAGGGCGAGCCCGGCGAACCCCTGTTCTTCATGCTAGACGAGCCCGAGCCCGGCTTCCGCTCTTTCGACAAGGAAGCGGGTACGCAGCCGACGACGCCGGTCGCGGACGAAGTCGCGGGCTACGACATGCTTTATTCGTCGGGCACGACCGGCCGGCCAAAGGGCATCAAGAGGCAGTTCGAGAGCAATTCGATCGACCAGCCCAATCCGTTCCTGAAAATCCTCTGCGCCAATATGTGCGGCATGAACGCCGACACGGTCTATCTGTCGCCGGCGCCGCTCTATCACGCCGCTCCGCTGCGCTTCAACATGATGGCCACGATCCTCGGCGGCACCTCCATCATCATGGAATCCTTCGATGCCGAGCAATTCCTGAAACTGGTCGAGAAGCACAAGGTGACGCAGTCGCAGCTGGTGCCGACCATGTTCGTACGCATGCTGAAGCTTCCGGACGAGGTACGCACGCGCTACGACGTCTCTTCGCTGAAGGGCGCGATCCACGCTGCCGCGCCCTGCCCGGCCGACGTGAAGGCCAAGATGATCGAGTGGTGGGGGCCGATCCTCATCGAATATTACGCCGGCTCGGAAGGCAACGGCGTGACGGTCTCGACCTCGCAGGACTGGCTGACCCATCGCGGCACGGTCGGCCGCGCCGTGGTCGGCAAGGTGAAAATCCTCGACGAGAATGATGAGGAAGCGCCGATTGGCGAGATCGGCACAGTCTATTTCGCCGACGCGCCGGAATTTTCCTATCACAACGATCCCGAGAAGACGAAGCGCGCCTACAATGCCCGCGGCTGGTCGACGCTCGGCGATGTCGGCTATCTCGACAGCGAAGGCTTCCTCTATCTCACCGACCGCAAGTCCTACATGATCATCTCCGGCGGGGTGAACATCTACCCGCAGGAGACCGAGGACGTGCTGATCACCCATCCCGACGTCGCCGACGTCGCAGTGTTCGGCGTGCCGAACGAGGAGATGGGCGAGGAGGTCAAGGCCGTGGTGCAGCCGCATGACATGGCGAAAGCCGGCAAGGAGATGGAGGAGCAGCTGATCCTGTTCTGCCGAAAGCAGCTGTCTCCGATCAAATGCCCGCGCTCGGTCGACTTCGAGGCCGAGCTGCCGCGCACGCCGACCGGCAAGCTGGTGAAGCGGCATCTGCGCGACAAGTATTGGCCGAAGACGGCGGTGAAGATTTAGCTCTCGCCGTCGTCCCGGCGAAGGCCGGGACCCATAATCACAAGCGCTGGCTGTGACAACGGCCGTGGCACCAGCTACACTCACAACAAAAATTTGTGGTTATGGGTCCCGGATCGCGCTCGCTACGCTCGCTTGTCCGGGACGACGAGGGAGAGATACGCGCCGCATGAATACGACAACCCTTCCCGCACCACCCCTTCCGGCCGCCATCCGCTCGCGTTACGTCGACGGCATCAACGGCCTGCGCATGCATGTGCTGGAAGCCGGCTTCGAGACGAAGGGTCGCCCCTGTCTCCTCCTGCTGCACGGCTTCCCCGAGCTGGCCTTCTCCTGGCGCAAGGTGATGCCGGCGCTCGCCGAGGCCGGCTATCACGTCATCGCACCCGACCAGCGCGGCTATGGCCGCACCACCGGCTGGGACGCGGCCTATGACGACAACCTCAATCCGTTCCGGCTGCTCAATCTCGTGCGCGACGCGCTCGGGCTGGTCTCGGCGTTCGGCTACGCCCATGTCGATGCCGTGATCGGACATGATTTCGGCAGCCCCGTTGCCGCATGGTGCGCGCTGGTGCGGCCCGACGTGTTCCGTGCGGTGGCGATGATGAGCGCACCGTTCGGCGGGGTGCCACAGCTCGCCTTCAACACCGCCGATGCGCCGGCAAAGCCGCCTACCGAAGACCCCGTGCACCGCGCGCTGGCCGCGCTGCCGCGGCCGCGCAAGCATTACCAATGGTATTATTCCGAACGCCAGGCGGACAACGACATGACGCACGCGCCGCAGGGCGTGCATGATTTCCTGCGCGCCTACTACCATCACAAGAGCGCGGACTGGAAAGACAACAAGCCGTACCCGCTCAGATCATGGTCGGCGGAAGAGCTCGCCAAGCTGCCGACCTATTATGTGATGGACCTCGCCAGGACGATGCCGGAGACGGTCGCGGAGGTGATGCCCTCGCGCGAGGACATTGCCGCCAACAAATGGCTGCCCGACAGCGATCTTGCTTATTACGCCGGCGAATATGCGCGCACGGGATTCCAGGGCGGGCTGCAATGGTATCGCTGCGGTACGTCGGGCGCCTTCAACGCCGAGCTGCAGACCTGGTCGGGCCGGACCATCGACGTGCCGTCCTGCTTCATCTCCGGCAAGCAGGATTGGGGCACCTATCAGCGCCCCGGCGTGTTCGAGGCGATGCAGAAAGCCGCCTGTACTGACATGATCGGCTGCCATCTCGTCGACGGCGCCGGCCATTGGGTGCAGCAGGAGCAACCGGCCGAAGTGAGCCGGCTGTTGCTGCAGTTCCTGCACCGAGCAAGGCGCACTGCTCGCTAAAGCCACATCCAGGAACTTTTCTCTCAGCTGCTGCGCGCGCCGGAACATTGGCTCTCACTCCGAGTTCGAGTCCCGGGCAAATGGCGCCTTTTGGAGAGAGCACATCATGGAAAAGAGAATCGCTGGACTTCTTGGAGCGGTGGCCGCGCTGGGCACGTTAAGCACCGCCCAGGGGGCGCCTGCCCCGGCCCAGACTGACATACTGCAGGCCAATTCCTATGCCGACTTGCTGAAGCCGATTCCAAACGCCGCGGCCGCGCTGCGCGTGGTCGATGAACGCGCGCCGGCCAAGGACGCGGAGACGAATGTGCAGGTAGCGCAATTCGCCCATCATCATCACCATCACCATCATAGCCATTGGCGACGGGAACCGGTGGTCGTGATCGGTCGCCACCGTCACCACCATCATCATCATCACCACCACCATCACCACCATAATTGAGCGAGGCGGCATCGAAGCGCCCCGACGCATCAGCGCCGGGGCGCTTTCACGTCGACCTTGTTCAGCCCCGCCGCGCCTTTTCCTTTGGCGCGCGATGCAGGTGCCGGCAGGCGGGCGGAGGCGCGACCCGCCAGGTTCATCATCGGTTCATTGGCCTTCTGACATCATGGCGCGATACGGGAACCATTTCCCGCGGCGGCGCGTTGCCGGTTGTCGGGTGATGCGCCCGGCGAAGTCACTGGAGGAGAATGAAGTATGGAGAGAAAGATCGCTGGACTTTTGGGCGCGGCAGCGGCGCTTGGCACCTTGAGTGGGGTACAGGCGTCGCCTGCACCTGACCCGAGTCAAACGCTGCGGGTCAGTTCCTTCGCCGAACTGCTGCAACCAATCCCGAATGCCACAGCGCTCCTGCAGGCGATTGATGAACAGGCTCCGGCCAGGTCGGCCGACGCAAATGTACAGGTGGCCCAGTTCTACCATCATCATCACCACCACCATCACCATCATCACCACGGCTACTATCGCGGATATGATTACGGGTATGGATCTCCAGTGGTTGTTGTGCCGCGATATCGCCGCCACCACCATCACCACCACCATCATCACAGCTTCTATCGCCGCGACTATTGATGGCGCGGGCTTGATCGATGCGCTGCGAAGACGGGACCTTCGGTCCCGTCTTTTTGCGTGGTGGGGAGACTGACAAGTCCCGACCGGGGAGTCCGGGCTGCTCTAGTCCTGGCGAGTCTTTTCCTTCGCCGCGCGATGCAGATGCCGATACGTGCCGTCGAACACGGTGTCGGTCGAGGACGTCCATTCTGTCCCGGCCGAGAGCGTCGGCCGGCTGGCATAGATGCGCCGCGCCTGCAGTTCGCGCTCGGCCGCTTCCTCCTCGCCCATAGGCTCAAGCTCGAAGGAAGCTTCCTCGGGGATTACGATAATCTGCGCGAACGGTTCGTGCGGGCGGAAAATATGCGTGCGGCCCTCGGCGGGCGCCTTGAACACGCAAAAGAACATCATCGGCCACCAATTGCGGATCAGCGCGGGAACGGCAATCGGCACGGTATCGGTGGGGTCGGAATAGAACCGCGGGTGCGGTTCGGTGCGCACCGCCATTCCCTTCGGGACCTTGAGATCGAGCAGAATCTGGTAGGTGTAGAAAGTGTCGCCGAAATTCCGGAACGGCGGCCACTGCACGCCGCCGTCCGGCGGCGGCCCCCAATCTCCCTCCATGATCAAATGGCCATCCCTGGTCGAGACCTGCAACTCGTTGTCATAGGGGTAAAACAGCTCGATTCCATATTGCGCGCCTTCCGTGAACGGGACGCAGTGCCACACTTGTTCGCGTGATCCGTCGGCGCGCGGTTCGCGCTTGCCTGCCCAGCCGGGAATTTCGAGCCTGGTTCGGCGCGGCGCCAGCCGCGGATCGTTCAAGCGGTATGTGACTTTGTCCATGAAGACTCCGGAGTTGCGGCTGGAACTCGAACGGACGACGCGTCCCTCAGTTCCCACAATTGTAGCACCGGTCCGCGGAGCTCAAGCTCCTCGCAGCGGCGACGGATTTGACCCCGTTCAGTTCAACGTCTATAGATTTAGAACTATTCTAAATTAAGCCGAAAGACTTCGCCCGATGAAAAATTTCGCCGATTTGACCGAGCGCGAGGTGCTGGCGGTTGCGATCTCCTCCGAGGAGGAAGACAGCCGCATCTACATGACCTTCGCCGAGGACCTGAAAGAGCGCTACCCGGATTCGGCCAAGCTGTTCGAGGAGATGGCGGAGGAGGAGCGCGGCCATCGCCACCGGCTGCTCGAGATGTACGAGCAGCGGTTCGGACCGCATCTGCCGCCGATCCGCCGCGATGACGTCAAAGGCTTTCTGCGCCGGCGTCCGATCTGGCTGACCAAGAACCTGCCGCTCGACACCATCCGAAAGGAGGTCGAGACCATGGAGCTCGAGGCCGAGCGCTTCTACGCCAAGGCCGCCGAGCGGGCCGACGATGTCGGCGTCCGCCGCCTGCTCGGCGACCTCGCCGAGGAAGAGAAGGGCCACGAAAATCTCGCGGTAAGATTGACCGGCCAGATCCTTAAACCCGACGTGCGTGAAGCCGAAGACAGGACGCGGCGCCGCATGTTCGTGCTGCAATATGTGCAGCCGGGCCTGGCCGGGCTGATGGACGGCTCGGTATCGACGCTGGCGCCGTTGTTTGCGGCAGCATTTGCCACCCATCATAACTGGCAGACGTTTCTGGTCGGCCTTGCCGCTTCAATTGGCGCCGGCATCAGCATGGCCTTTGCCGAAGCGCTGTCCGACGACGGCTCGCTGACCGGCCGCGGCTCGCCCTGGATACGCGGCACGACAACCGGCCTCATGACCGCGATCGGCGGTCTCGGCCATACGCTGCCCTATCTCGTACCCGATAGCTGGCCCAACGCATTCTGGATCGCGACCGGAATCGCGGGCGTCGTGGTGTTCTTCGAATTGTGGGCGATCGCCTTCATCCGCTCGCACTACATGGACACGCCATTCCTGCAGGCAGCATTCCAGGTCGTGCTCGGCGGCGTCATCGTTCTCGCCGTCGGCATCCTGATCGGCGCGGCGTAGGAGACGGCGATGCGCCAATCAGAGCGATTGCGAGTCGGTGTTGCGGTCTTCGCGCTTTGTGCCATGCCCACTGAGCCGGCCCGTGCAACCGACGAAATCCAGGTCTACAACGCCGGGATTGCCGCGGTCGGCCAGTTTACGATCCAGCAGCATCTCAATTACGTTCCACTCGGTGTGAAGGAGCCACAGTTTCCCGGGGGGCTCATCTCCCACAACAGCATCAACGGCACGCCGGAATTCGCCTACGGTGTCACGGACTGGTGGGAAGTCGGGCTCTATCTGCCGTTCTCGATCCAGGACCAGAAATTCTATTCGGATGCGTTCAAGCTGAGGACGCTGTTCGTGTCGCCGCACGCCGATCAGCGCGACTTCTTCTATGGCGTCAATTTCGAATTTTCCAACGAGACGCCGCCCTTTGCGCAAACCCGGTTTGCGATGGAGATCCGCCCGATCATCGGCGTGCGCAACGCGACCTACGAGTTCATCGTCAACCCGATCGTCGACATCGGCTTCGGCAAATTTGGCGAGGCCGATTTTGCGCCGGCCGCGCGGCTGGCGCGCAAATTCGACCAGGACCTCTACGCCGGCTTCGAATACTACGCCGATTTCGGCAAGATCGGCGATTTTCTGCCGTTCGAGCAACAGCAGCACACGCTGTTCGCCGTCACCGACTTCAAGCTCGGCGTCTTCGACGTGAATTTCGGAGTCGGTTACGGGTTGACGCCGGCATCCGATCGCTGGGTGGTCAAGACCATCATCGGCTATGCGTTTCCTGTGCCAGGCGGCAAGCAGACGGCGAGGGAACGCGCACCCGTCGGTCCCGTCAACCCGCTGGCGCACACTTCGTGGCGACCGATCCCCTATTGACCAAACGACGCGATATCTCGCGCGTTAGGAACTCGCGAGCCCCCTGCCTCCAACATGAACATGGAAGCCAATGACCGCACGTTTGCACTACGGAACGATTGCCAAAGTGCTCCATTGGCTCATCGTCGCGCTTCTGGCGGCGCAATATATTATCGGCTGGCTGATGCCGGATACTCACCGCGGCCAGTCGCCCGGTGTCGCCTTGACCCTCCATATCTCGGTCGGGTTCGTCATACTGGTGCTGATCGTGCTGAGATTCATCTGGCGATTGACACATCCGGTTGCGCCCGAGAGTTCGCTGCCTCCCTGGCAGCGGCTGAGTTCAGAGGTCGTGCACTGGATGCTATATGTCCTGGTGCTGGCGACGGCGCTGAGCGGATGGCTGTTCGCATCGTTTCGCGGCTGGTCGGTCTCGTTCTTCTACTTGACGCCGATGCCGATGCTGGCGTCGGACAACGCGGCGGCAGGCAAGGCGATCGACGGCCTGCATCAGGCGGCGGAATGGACGCTGCTGGTGGCGATCGCCATTCACGTCGCGGCGGCGCTGGCTCACATCTTCATCTATCGCGACCGCATCATGCAGCGGATGCTGCCGGGATAGAAGATCAGCCACCGCAATAATGATCTAGCGCTCTTCGGTGAATCCGACCATCATCGGTCCGGATCAGAAATCAGACCGGGAGTGCGCGCTTTGCCCAAATCGCAATGGAGCTTCAAGACTGCCGTTGAGTTGTCTGCAGCGCTGAAGGCGAAAAAAGTTTCCGCGGTCGAGCTCGCACAGGATGCGATCGGCCGCATCGAGCGGCATGACGGCAGGATCAACGCCATCTGCGTGCGCGATTTCGACCGTGCGCTGCAGGCGGCACGCGACGCCGACGCGGCGCTGGCGCGCGGCGAGCACAAGCCGCTGCTCGGCATTCCCCTGACCGTAAAGGAATCCTACAACATCGCCGGGTTGCCGACGACCTGGGGCATACCCGAGCAGAAGGATTTCGTCCCGAAGGAAGACGCGCTGTCGATCTCGCGGGTGAAAGACGCCGGCGGCGTCATCCTCGGCAAGACCAATGTGCCGCTCACGCTCGGCGACTGGCAGAGCTACAACGATATCTACGGCACCACTCACAACCCGTTCGATCTCGCGCGTACGCCGGGCGGCTCTTCCGGCGGCTCGTCGGCCGCGCTCGCCGCGGGCTACGGGCCGCTGTCGATCGGTTCCGATATCGGCGGCTCGCTGCGCGTGCCCGCGTTTCACTGCGGCGTCTATGCCCACAAGCCGACCTTCGCGCTGGTGGCGAACCGCGGCCATCTGCCGCCGGGATTGCCGCCACTGCCTTCCAACCGCGACCTCGCGGTGATCGGACCGATGGCGCGCGGCGCCGCTGATCTTTCACTGCTGCTCGATGTGATGGCGGGGCCGGACCCGATCGAGGATGGCAAGGCCTATTCGCTGTCGCTGCCGCCGCCGCGCCACGGCGCGATGAAGGATTTCCGCATCCTGCTGGTCGACAGCGATCCGCTGCTGCCGACCGACAAGGACGTGCGCGGGGCGATCGAGAAGCTCGCGGCCGACCTCGGCAAGGCCGGCGTAAAGGTGACGCGGCAGAGCCCGCTCCTGCCGGACTTCGCGACCACGTCGCGGCTTTACATGCGGTTGCTGATGTCGCTGCTGGGCTCCGGCTTCCCGCCGGAACTCTATGCCGAGGCGCAGGCCGGCGCTGCGCAGCTCAAGCCCGACGACATGAGCCTGCGGGCGGAGCGGCTGCGCGGGATCACGCTCAGCCACCGCGACTGGCTGATCGCCGATAGCGGCCGCACGCGGCTGCGCGCCCAATGGCGCGAGCTGTTCAAGACCTTCGACGCCGTGATCTGCCCGATCATGCCGACGCCGGCCTATGTGCAGGATCAGTCGCCGGAGCAGGAGGACCGCCGCATCCAGATCGACGGCAAGGATTTCCCCTATCCCGACCAGCTTTCCTGGCCCGGCATCGCGACCCTGCCCGGCCTGCCTGCCACCGCGATCCCGCTTGGGCTCCATGCGCAGGGCCTGCCGCTCGGCGTGCAGATCGTCGGCCCGTATCTGGAGGACCGCACGCCGCTGAAGCTGGCGGAACTGATCGAGCAGGAATTCGGTGGTTTCGTCCCGCCACCGATGTTCAATGATTAAAAACGGGAGAAACCCATGAGCAAGGACCTCGACGAACTCACGAAACTCAATCACGACTATGTCGCCTCGGTGCAGAACTGCGACGTCAAGCGCTTCGACGAAATCCTGGCGCAGGATTTTTATTGCACCAATCCCGACAAGAGCTTTGTCGACCGCGCCGGATTCCTTAGGCAGACCGCGATCCCCGTGAAGATCCGGAATCTGAAGGAGCAGGACGTCAGGATTCGCATCCTCGGCGATTTCGCGATCATCCACGGCCAGACCAGCTATCTCGACGCCGACGGCCAGCAGGCGTATGGGCGCTATACCGATTGCTGGGCCAGGCAGAACGGCAAGTGGCTGGCGGTGTCCGCGCATGTAGCGCGGTAGCAATGGTCGTCATTGCCGGGCTTGACCCGGCAATCCATCAAACGAGAAAGCTCTTTGGAGGATGGATGCCCGGGTCAAGCCCGGGCACGACGAGTGCAATTTGCCTCACGCATCAAACATGATCACGCTGCGCAAGGTCTTGCCGGCCTTCATGTTGGCAAAACCCTCGTTGATCTCGGAGAGCTTCAGCTTGGCCGAGATCCAGTCCTCCAGGTGCAGCCTGCCGCGCAGGTAGAATTCGACCAGGCGCGGCATGTCGACGCGGAAATGGTTCGAGCCCATCGACGAGCCCTGGATGCGGCGCTCGCGCAGGAAGTCGAAGCCGTGCAGTTCGATCTTCTGGCCGAACGGGATCATGCCGACGATGGTCGCGGTACCGCCCGGCGCGAGCATGGCGAAGGCTTGCTCCGCGGTCTCCTTGCGGCCGAGCACCTCGAAGGCATGCTGCACGCCGCCTTTGGTCAGCTCGCGCACCTGCTGCACCACATCGCCGTTGCGGGGATCGACGATATCGGTCGCGCCCAGCTTGGTCGCAAGTTGCAGTTTTGCGGGATTGGTGTCGATCGCGATGATGCGGCCGGCGCCCGCGATCTCAGCGCCGTTGATCGCGGCCATGCCGACGCCGCCGCAGCCGATCACGGCCACGGTCTCGCCGGCCGTGACCTTGGCCGTGTTCACCACGGCGCCATAGCCGGTGATGACGCCGCAGCCGATCAGCGCAGCAAGCTCCAGCGGCATGTCGTTGCGGATTTTGACGATGGCGTTTTCGTGCACCAGCATCTGCTCGGCAAAGGACGACAGATTGAGAAACTGGTGCAGCTTCTCCGACCGCGTCCATGACATCCGGTTTGACGCGCCCGGGATCATCTTCACCGTGGTGTCGGTGCACAGCACCGTACGTCCCGTGGTGCAATTGTCGCAGGTGCCGCAAAACACCGAGAGGCAGGTGACGACATGGTCGCCCGGCTTCACATAATTGACGTCGGAGCCGACCTTCTCGACGATGCCCGCGGATTCATGGCCGAGCACCGCCGGCAGCGGATGCGGATACAGCCCTTCCATGAAATGCAGGTCGGAGTGGCAGAGGCCGGCCACCGACGTGCGGATCAGCACCTCGCGCGGACCGGGGTTCGGCAGGCTGACGTCCTCGATGACGAGCGGCTTGTTGACTTCATGCAGGACGGCGGCCTTCATCGTTTTCTCCCTGAGATTTTTTCTTTCGTTGGTTGCGGCAGCCTACGCTGCTGCGACCAGATCGCCAACCTCGGCCATGCCGGCCGAACGTTCGCCGAGCAGCAGCGTCGCGATCGCGTCTTGCGGCTTATTTTCCGCAAGCCGGAACGGATCGCCGGCCGACACCCGGTGATCGATCACCAGCCGCGACAGCAGAAGCCGGCGCGCATCGCCGCGTCTTGCGTGAATGCGCTGCGCCTCCCAGGCAAGCTGCACCGCACTCGCGACATGATAGAGCAGGCTGGTGGCACGTCGCGACTCGGCTTCGTTGTCGCTCCGCGCGGCCACTTCCCGGGCGAAGCCGACCGCGCGGTCGGTCAGGCCCCGCAGCCTGCCGCGCCAGGCCTGCGGCACTTCGGCGCTGTCGTCGAGCCGTGCGTGCAAATCGGCAGCGAGCGCGGATTCCGCACCATGGCGGCCGACCGCGCGCTTCAAGGCATCGAGCGCGACGATATTGCCGGTGCCCTCCCAGATCGAGCCGAGATGGGCATCGCGCAACAGGCGCGCGGTCGCGAACTCTTCGATATAGCCGATGCCGCCGCGCATCTCGAGCGCGTCGCCGCAGACCTTGCGCGCATCCCGCGTCGCGCGGAATTTCAGCGTCGGCGTCAGGATGCGCAATAGCGCCGCTGCATCCTGACTGCCGGCTTCGGCGCGGTCGAGCGCGTCGGCAGTGAGGAAACTCATCGACAGCGCCTGCTCGGTTGCGAGCATGATCTTGAGCAGTTGCCGCCGGCCAAGCGGCAGATCGATGATGCGGTGGCCGAACACCACGCGATTTTTTGCCACCGTCATCGCGTCATGCCAGGCGCGGCGCATCAAAGCGGTGGATTTGACGCCGTTCGACAGCCGCGACGAGTTGACCATCTCGGCCATCTGCACAAAGCCGCGGTCGAGCTTGCCGACGGCATAGGCGATCGCGCCTTCGAGCTTGATCTCGCCGGAGGCCATCGAACGGGTGCCGAGCTTGTCCTTCAAGCGAACGATCCGGTAGTGGTTCTGCGAACCGTCGCCGAGGAAACGCGGCATCAGGAACAGGCCGACGCCGCGCGTGCCCGGCGGCGCACCCTCGGGCCGCGCCAGCAGCATCACGACCTTCGCATCGGCGTTGGAGCAGAACCACTTCTCGCCATAAAGGCGCCAGTGATCGCCTTCCTGCACGGCCGTCGTGGTCAGCGTGCCGACATCGGAGCCGCCTTCCTTCTCGGTCATGAACTGGCCGCCCTGGGTCAATTTTGACATATCGGTCTGCGTCAAGCCGTCGAGGTACTTTGCCTTCAGCGCATCGCTGCCGAAGTTGGCCAACAGCTTCGCACAGCCATCGGTGACGTTGATCGGACAGCCCATCCCGAATTCGGTCTGGTTGAACAGGAAGGTGAAGGCGTGCTTGGCGACAACAGGGTATTTGTCCGGCCAGCCCATGATGCCCTTGCGGATCGACAGCGCATGAATGCCGAACTCGCCGAATGCGGCATTCTCGAGCTCGCGGTAGGCCGGGTGGTACTCGATCCACTGCATGTCGCGGCCGAACTTGTCGCGCTGGTGCAGCACCGGCCCATGGCGGTCGGCGAGCCGCGCGCATTCGTCGAGATGGCCGCCGGCGAGTTCGCCCAGCCGGTCGATATGCGGCTCGATATGGCGAAACAGCGCATCGGTGAGATGGATGCGCAGCAGGTCGGTCAGCGCCGGATCGGCGCGGTAAAAGTTCATGCCGGAGGTATCGGGCGCGAGCAGGCCGCTCTGGCCTGCCTTCGGCGCCACATCCTGCTTGAGGAGCTGATGCATTTGTGAGAACTCCCGTTCGTTCCGCCCTGTCTTGCCGGCTTTGGATGATGTAGATCATCTGAGAGGCGGCCGATGAAGCCGCCGGGAATGCAGGGAGGCATGCCCCCATGGCAGACGTCTATCGCATCTTCGGCGCCGAGATGTCGCCCTATTCGGTCAAGGTACGCTCCTATTTTCGCTACAAAACCATCCCGCACCAATGGATTTTGCGCAATGCGGCATCGCAGGCGGAATATGAGAAATATGCCAAGCTGCCGATCGTCCCGCTGGTGGTGACGCCTGATGGCGCTGGCATCCAGGATTCGACGCCGATCATCGACCAGATGGAAAAACTGTTTCCGGAGCCGTCGATCCATCCCGACGGCGCCGCCCACTTCGTCTCGGCTCTGATCGAGGAGTTCGGCGACGAGTGGGGCAACAAATGGATGTTTCACTATCGCTGGGCGCGCGAGGTCGACCAGATCTGCTCGGCGGGGCGGATCGCACGGATGCGGGCACCAAAGGCGAGCGAGCAGGAGTGCGGCGCGTTCGCTAGCCAAGTGCGCGAACGCATGGTCGGCCGGGCCTGGTTCGTCGGCTCGAACGCGCAGACCGCGCCGCAGATCGAAGCCGGCTTTCAGGAGACGCTCGCGCTGCTCGATCAACATCTCGCGAGCCGGCCTTATCTCTTTGGCGGACGGCCGGCCTATGGCGATTTCGGCCTGTGGGGGCAGCTCTATGAGCTGTGGACCGATCCGACGGTGGGCGCGCTGATCGAAGGCAGCGCGCCGCATCTGCTGGACTGGGTGCACCGCATGCTGTGGCCGCGCGCGGAAGGTGCGTTCGAGGCATGGCCGGCGCTGGCAGCGACGCTGATGCCGGTGCTGACAAGACAGGTCGGCGGAAAATTCATGCCATGGACCATCGCGAATGAGAAAGCCCTTGCTGAAGGCAAGGAGGAATTCAGTGTGAAGCTTGGCGACGGGGTCTGGACCCAAAAGCCGCAGAAATACCACGCGCGATCGCTCGCGGCGCTGCGCGCCAAATATGCAGCCGTGTCCGATAAAGCCACACTTGATCCGGTTTTGAGCGAGGCGGGTTGCCTGGAAGGATTGCGCGCTTAGATCAAGCTTTCCAGTATTCGTCAGAAAGATCATCCATGGAAACGCCCAAATACAAGACCGCTCTCATCGTCGGCGCTGGCGAAGGCCTGAGCGCCTCGCTGGCGCGCATATTCGCCCGCGAGAAGATCAATGTCGCGCTCGCGGCGCGCAAGACCGAGAAGCTCGGCGCGCTGTGCCGCGAGACCGGCGCGCATGCCTATGCCTGCAACGCCGCCGATCCGGACGAGGTCGAGCGGCTGTTCGGCCTGGTCGAGCGCGAGATCGCCACGCCCGACGTCGTGGTCTATAACGCCAGCGGCCGGTCACGCGGCGCGTTCGTCGATCTCGTGCCGTCGGAAGTTGCGAACGCGATCGCGGTCAGCGCCTATGGCGGCTTCCTGGTGGCGCAGCAGGCCGCAAAACGCATGCTGCCGAACAAGCACGGCGCGATCCTGTTCACCGGCGCCTCCGCCAGCGTGAAGGGTTATGCGCAATCGGCGCCCTTTGCGATGGGCAAGTTCGCGCTGCGCGGGCTGGCTCAGAGCATGGCGCGCGAATTGTCGCCGCAGGGTATCCATGTCGCGCATTTCGTCATCGACGGCGGCATCCGCAGCGCGACGCGGCTCGATCCGCCGGAGCGGCCGGATTCGCTCCTTGATCCCGACGCAATCGCGATGAGTTACTGGAATGTATTGCAACAGCCGCGCAGCGCCTGGACCTGGGAGCTGGAATTGCGGCCGTGGGTGGAGAAGTTTTAAGCGGTCATTCCGGGCCGCACGAAGTGCGAACTATGGTGCGCAATTGCGCACCTGAGAATCTTGAGATTCCGGGTCCGATGCTTCGCACCATCCCGGAATGACGGAATAACAGGCGGGAGGATATTTCCATGAGCGACGCAGCGACCACAGAGGCCAGCGAAACCAAAATCGACACCGGCACCGACGAGCTGCTGTGCGTGATCCGCGACCGCGTCGCGATCATCACGCTCAACCGCCCCGAGGTGAAGAACGCGATGTCGGACACGCTGACGCCGGCGTTGCGCACCATGATCCGCACCTGCGGCGAGAACCCGGAGGTCGGCGTGCTCCTGCTTACCGGCGCCGGCAAGGCCTTCTGCGCCGGCGGCAACGTCAAGGGCATGGGCGCGCATCGCGACAAGAAGAAGCTGGAAATGTCCTATGACGAGAAGGTCGCCGATCTGCAGGAGCGGCAGCGGCTGCTCACCGGGGCGCTGGCCTCCGTGCGCAAGCCGACCATTGCGGCGCTGCCGGGACCCGCGGTCGGCGCGGGGCTTGCGCTCGCCATGGCCTGCGATATCCGCATCGCCGCGCAGTCGGCCTTCGTTTCCACCGGCTATCTGCGCGTCGGGCTCAGCGGCGATTACGGCATCGCCTGGCTCCTGACGCGGCTGGTCGGCACCGCGCGGGCGCGTGAATTGATGTTTACGGCGGAGAAGGTCGACGCGGCCCGTTGCGAGGCAATCGGCCTCGTCAACCGCGTGGTGCCCGACGAGAAGCTGCAGGAAGAGGCCTTTGCGCTGGCCAAATCCATGGCCGAAGGCCCGACCCTGGCGCTGCGTTACATGAAGGATAATCTCGACGAGGCGCTGCTGTTCGATTTCGGCACCGCCCGCGACCACGAGGCGATGCGGCTGGTCCGGCTGACCACGACCGCCGATCACAAGGAGGCGGTGCAGGCCTTCATCGACAAGCGCAAGCCGGTGTTCAAGGGAAACTAGGCCTTCGCCGGCGCCCGCGCGAAATCGACGAAGGCGCGCAGCGCGGCCGGAAGTTGCCGGCGGCTTGGGTAGTACAGGAAGAAGCCCGGATAGGCCGGGCACCAGTCGGCCAGCGCCCGCACGAGTTTGCGTTTGGCGATCAGCTCGGCGGCTTGCGCCTCGAACACATAGGCAAGGCCGCTGCCGTCGAGCGCGGCGTCCACCATCAGGTCCTGATCGTTCAATGTCAGCGGCCCCTCGACGTCGATGTCGACCGCGATGCCGCCACGCTCGAATTCCCAGCGATACAGTGCGCCGCCGGTGAAGCGATAGCGGATGCAGGGCAGTCCCTTGAGGTCGTGCGGCGTGATCGGCGGCTTGTGCGTCTTGAAGTAGGCGGGCGACCCCACCACCGCAAAACGGTGCCGTGGACCGATCGGCACGGCGATCATGTCGGCGGCGATGGTCTCGCCGAAACGCACGCCGGCATCGAAGCCGGCCGAGACCATATCGATCAGCGCGTCGTTTACGGCGATCTCGACGCTAACATCGGGGAAGGCTTTCAGGAAGCGCGTCACGATCGGCAGCAGCACCAGCTGCGTCGACTGCCGCGCGGCGGTGAAGCGCAACGTGCCGGCCGGCTTGCCGCGAAAGCTGTTGAGATCCTCCAGCGCGTCGCCAATGTCGCGAAAGGCCGGGCTGATGCGCGCAAACAGCCGCTCGCCGGCTTCCGTCAACGCCACGCTGCGGGTGGTGCGGTTGATCAGCCGGAGATCGAGCCGCTCCTCGATATTGCGGAGCGCATGGCTCAGCGCCGAGGCCGACACGCCAAGCTCGGTCGCGGCTGCGCGAAAACTGCGATGCCGGGCGATCGCCAGGAAGGTCGCGAGGTCGGACGGGTCGATCCGCATTGATGAATTTTTCTCAATAGCCTGCAAAACATATAGCGGATTATCTCATCTATGGCGAGGCGCCAATTCTTGCCCATCAGCCCGGGCGAACCCTCCGGGCCTCAGCAAAGGAGCAAGAACATGCGTGTCTGGTTCATCACAGGAGCTTCCCGCGGCTTTGGCGCGTTGATCGCCGAAGCCGCCCTCGCCGCGGGCGACGCCGTGGTCGCCACTGCCCGCGATCCCTCCACCGTGACCAAGCGGCTCGGCTCGCATGACCGGCTGCTCGCGATCCGGCTCGACGTCACCAGGGAAGCCGAGGCGCATGAGGCCGCAGGCCAGGCCGCGAAGAAATTCGGCGGCATCGACGTTCTCGTGAACAATGCCGGTTACGGCCTGCTGGGCGCGATCGAGGAAGCGAGCGATGCAGAAACTCAAAAGCTGTTCGGCACGAACGTGTTCGGGCTGCTCGGCGTCACCCGCGCCGTGCTGCCGCATATGCGCCGGCAGCGGTCGGGCCACATCATCAACCTCTCTTCGGTCGGCGGATATACCGGCTATCCCGGCTGGGGCGTCTATGGCGCCACCAAGTTCGCGGTCGAAGGCATCAGCGAGGCGTTGGCCGGCGAAGTGGCGCCGCTCGGCATCAAGGTGACGGTGGTCGAGCCCGGTTTCTTCCGCACAAACTTCCTTGACGAAAGCTCGCTGTCGCGAACGGCGCAGGAGATCGACGACTATCGCGACAGCGTCGGCAAGACGCGCGCGCATGCCGCCGACGCCAATGGTGGCCAGCGCGGCGATCCGCGCAAGCTGGCACAGGCCTTCATCGCACTCGTCAACGCGAAGAATCCGCCGTTGCGCCTGCCGCTCGGCAGCGACACGGTGGAGCGTATCGAGGCGAAGAATGCGTTCGTTGCGAAGGAACTGGCGGAATGGCGGGCTTTCGCAACGTCAACCGATTTCACAGACGCTACGTGACACGGGATGCCCCGGTCTTCCCTCTTCCCATCCTGGAGAGGGAAGATCAGTTCGCGAGCGCCGGGGCCGTCATCTCGCGCGAGGCGGCAGCAATCCGCCAGCTCGCGCAGGGAATATCCTTAGGCTGGACGTCGATCGCCTTCTCGAAGTGCACCAGCTTCCAGTCGTCCGGATGATTGACGAAGGCGTAGCCGGACTTACGCGCCAGCGACATCATGTTGTTGTTGGAGCGCAGCGTATCGCCGAACAGTTTGTGCGCGCCGAACGCGGCGGCGCGGCATTCGAGATTCTTTAACAACGCAGTACCGATGCCGTGGCCCTGCCAGCGGTCGTCGATCGAGATGCCGAACTCGAAACTTTCCGTCTCGGGATGGAACACGTAGCGCGATTCGCCGACGATGGTTTCGAACCCGTCGATCACCATGGTCGCTACCACAGTGAAACCGGCGGCCTCGCTGACATGGGTGAAGCGGTCGAGCACCGGCGCCGGCAGCTCGCTCATGGCGCCGTGGAAACGGTTGTAGCGGGAGCGGGTCGACAGCGAGCGAAAGTAGTTCTGCAACTCCTCGCCGTCGCGCGGCTCGACAAATCGTACGGTGATCGCCTCGCCCTTTTTCGAGCGCAGCGTGTCCGAATATTGCCCGAGATCGTCAAACCGAAGCTTCAGCATGGTCCGCTCCCCTGACAAAGAAACTGGCCGGCGCCCCTCGAACGAGGCGGCGCCGGCCTGGCTGCACCTAAGCCCGCCAGAAGGGTTTTTCGGTCTCGCTCACGATGTCGCCCCGGGACAGGCCGACGTCGTGGAGGTCGCGCTCGGTCCATTGGGCGAGTTCGTGGCGGGTGCGATAGCGTTGCCGCCAGGTGTGAAGGGTCTCGCTCAGCTGGCCCAAAACGCCCTCAACATGATGATTTGTCATCGATTCATGGGTCAAAGTGGACATTTTCAGCTCCTAAAGCTATCTTCGACCACTAATATCTGCGCTCCCGGAGAGTTCCGCAAACGACACTTTGTACCGTTTCGGATGAACTAACGTCATGGATTGGGGAATTGGAAATGGCTGCCAGGCTGCCCTCGCTCAACGGTCTGCGGGCATTCGAGGCCGCAGCGCGGCATTTGAGCTTCACCCAGGCCGCGTCCGAGCTGAACGTGACGCAAACCGCGATCAGCCATCAGATCCGGCGGCTGGAGGAGGAACTGGGCATACGCCTGTTCATCCGCAAGAACCGGGCGCTGGCGCTGACGCCACAAGCCCGTGACTATCTCCCCGGCGTCCGCGCGGCCTTCAATGACCTCAGGCTCGCCACCGACCGGCTGCTGCGCAAGGACGACGACAAGGTTCTGACGGTCTCGACGCTGGCCTCGCTCGCCGCCAAATGGCTGCTGCCGCGGCTGACCGCGTTCCAGGAAGCCCATCCCGGCATCGACGTCCGCATCACCACCTCGACGGCGCTGGTCGATTTCAAGAACGGCGACGTCGATGCCGCGATCCGCTACGGCCGCGGCAACTGGCCGGGCGTGCGCGCCGAATGGCTGATGGCGGACGAAGGATTTCCGGTGTGCAGCCCGGCGCTGCTGTCGGGGAAAAAGCCGCTGCGGACGCCTGAGGATCTGCGCGACCACGTGCTGCTGCACACCAGCAACGCCAACTATGACGACTGGCGGTTGTGGCTGACCGCGGCTGGGCTGACGCCGGATATTTCCAAGCAGCCCGGCATCACCTTCGACCTGATCCTGATGACCGTGCAGGCCGCCATCGACGGCATTGGCGTGGCGATGGGCCGGACTTCCTACGTCCAGGACGACATCGCCAAGGGCCGTCTCGTGGTTCCCTTCAACATCGCTCTCCCCGCCGACGCCGGCTTCTACCTGGTCTCGCGGGAAGGCGCCGCCGATCCGCCGAAGCTCAAGGCATTCCGGCAATGGCTGATTGCGTCCGCCAAGAACAAGGCTTGAAGAACAAAGCCTGAAATACCGCCGGCCACGCGGGCCATTATCCCAATTATCAACGATTTCGGGTTGGTCACGCCGCAACGGCGTGGCAGATTGCCCACAACACCACAGTCGGCTGGCGAGAGATTTTCCGCACCGGCCACGATCGAGACGGGGGAGAAGTCGTCCATGTCAGAGACCACCACCACGCAGCCGCCCCAGATCAGGTCGCGCATCGGCGCCATCCTGCGTGCCACCAGCGGCAATTTCCTCGAGCAGTTCGACTTCTTCCTGTTCGGATTTTACGCGCAGGATATCGCGAAGGCGTTCTTCCCCGCCCAGAACGAGACCGCGGCCCTGCTCAATGCGTATGGTGTATTCTGGCTCGGTGCGCTGATGCGCCCGGTCGGCGCAGTCGTGCTGGGTGCCTATATCGACCGTATCGGCCGCCGCCAGGGGCTGATCGTGACGCTCGCGCTGATGGCGCTTGGTACCGTGGTGATCGCCTTCTGCCCCACTTACGCGTCCATCGGTATCGCCGCGACGATCATCGTGCTGATTGGCCGGCTGATACAGGGGTTCTCCGCCGGCGTCGAACTCGGCGGCGTGTCTGTCTATCTTTCCGAGATTGCGACGCCTGGCAATCGCGGCTTCTACACCTCGTTCCAATCTTCCAGTCAGCAGGTCGCGATCTTCGTCGCGGCGATCATCGGCTATTTCCTGAGAGAAGCCATGCCCGCCGACACCTTCCTGGATGCCATCGGTGGAATCGCCAAATGGCGCATCCCGTTCTTCATCGGCTGCCTCATCATTCCGGTCATCTTCTTCCTGCGCCGCACACTGGAGGAAACGCCCGAATTCCTGAAGATGAAGAAACATCCCACCGCGAACGAGGTATTCGCCTCGGCGATCGCCAACTGGCGCATCGTCGTCCTCGGCATGATGATCGCGGTGCTGACCACCACGACCTTTTACTTCATCACGGTGTATGCACCCGGTTTCGGCAAGCAGCTCAACCTCTCGCCGACCGGGACATTGCTCGTCACCCTTCTCGTTGCGGTCACGAACTTCATCTGGAATCCGGTCGGTGGCGCGGTTTCCGACCGGCTCGGCCGCAAGCCTGTGCTGCTGACGATTGCATGCTTGTCGTTCGTAACCGCCTACCCTGCGCTTTCCTGGCTCGCGGCAGCGCCCACACTCGGAAAGCTGCTGGCAGTCCAGATGATGTTCTCGTTCTACTTCGGCGTCTACAGCGGCACGATGCTGGGGTGCCTGGTCGAGATCGTGCCGGCACATGTCCGCACCACCTGTTTCTCGATAGCGTTCGCGTTGGCCGCCGGCATATTCGGCACGTCCACCCCCTTTGTAGCAACCAAGCTGATCGAAATGACCCACGGGGACAGGGCCTCGCCTGCGTACTGGCTGATGTTCGGCGCGGCGCTCGGCATCATCGGGGCGCTCACCGTCTATCGCGGCGGGCGCACCATCGAGACGCGCGAAGCCGTCACCGCCTGAGCAACAAGCAACCGGCCGGGCCCGCCCGGCCGGTCCCCGCTTTGCTTTCCATGCCAACAAGATTAACAAGAACGCATGGTCGATTTTAACCGCAAGTACGACGTGCTGGTGATCGGCGGCGGCAACGCCGCCCTTTGCGCCGCGATCAGCGCAAGGCGGCTTGGTGCCTCCGTGCTGGTGCTCGAGGGCGCGCCAAAGTTCTATCGCGGCGGCAATACCCGGCATACGCGCAACATGCGCTGCGCCCACGACGCGGCGACTGACATCCTGACCGGCCCCTACACCGAAGACGAGTTCTGGGAGGACCTGCTGCGCGTCACCGGCGGCCAGACCGACGAAGAGCTGGCGCGCATGATGATCCACGAATCCAAGGACATCCTGAACTGGGTCGTCGAACAGGGCGTGCGCTGGCAGCCCTCGCTCGGCGGCACGCTGAGCCTGGGGCGCACCAACTCTTTCTTCCTCGGCGGCGGCCGCGCCATGCTGAACGCGCTCTATCGCACGACCGAAGAGCTCGGCGTCGACATTCTCTACGACGCCGAAGTGCGTGACCTCAACGTCGCCGACGGCATGTTCCTTTCGGCGCAGCTCAAGCACAATGGCGAGCATCTCACCGCCTCTGCCTCGACGCTCGTTGCCGCCGCCGGCGGCTTCGAAGCCAATATCGAATGGCTGAAGGAATATTGGGGCGAGGCCGCCGACAATTTCCTGATCCGCGGCACGCCCTATAACCGCGGCTCGATCCTGAAGATGCTGCTCGCGAAGGACGTGCAGGAGATCGGCGATCCCACGCAGTGCCATGCGGTAGCGATCGACGCGCGCGCGCCGAAATTCGACGGCGGCATCATCACGCGGCATGACTCGGTGGTGTTCGGCATTGTCGTCAACCGAAACGCGGAGCGTTTCTACGACGAGGGCGAGGACATCTGGCCGAAACGCTATGCGATCTGGGGCCGGCTGGTGGCAGCCCAACCCGGGCAGATCGCCTACATCATCTTCGACTCCAGCGTGGTCACGAGCTTCATGCCGACACTGTTTCCGCCGATCGCGGGCGCCACCGTTGCCGAGCTCGCGGCCAAGCTCGAGCTTGATCCGGCTGCGCTGGAGAAGACCGTGGCCGATTTCAATGCCGCGGTGCAGCCCGGCACCTTCGACCACACCATTCTCGACGATTGCCGCACCGAAGGCATCACACCGGCGAAGACGCATTGGGCGCGCAAGATCGACGCGCCGCCTTATCTCGCCTATCCGGTGAGGCCCGGCATCACCTTCACCTATCTCGGCACCCGCGTGAACCGGCAGTCGCGCATGCTGATGAAGGACGGCAAGCCTTCCGCCAACATGTTCGCCGCCGGCGAGATCATGGCCGGCAATGTGCTGGGCAAGGGTTATGCGGCCGGCATCGGCATGACCATCGGCAGCGTGTTCGGCCGCATCGCGGGGCGGGAAGCGGCGAAGAACGCGAGGAATTGAGTGTGGGGGAAGCCATGTCACGACTTGTGGCGTCACGACTTGCAGCCGCTTCGATCGCCGCGACGCTGATGACCGCGATGCCCGCCAGCGCTGAAGAGCCGATCTCGCTGCGCGACCCGATTTCGCTGCGCGGCTTGGGCTCGTTCCATGTCGGCGGACGGCTGGTTGAAATCTCCGGCAAGCCGGTCAAGGAGGTGACGTTCACGCCGGGCGGCGTGCCGGCCAAGGTCGATCCGAACGGCACCTACCAGGTCGAGCAGATGTATGTGCAGTACTTCCTGCCGACGAACGAGCGCGGCGCGTATCCGCTGCTGCTCTGGCATGGCGGCGGGCTGACCGGCGTCACCTACGAGACCACGCCCGACGGTCGCGAAGGCTGGCTCAATTATTTCCTGCGCAAGGGTTTTGCCGTCTACAATTCCGACGCGGTCGAGCGCGGCCGCGCCGGCTGGGCGCAATACCCCGACATCTTCAAGGGCGAGCCGGTGTTTCTCACCACGGCCAATCCGTTCGAGCGCTTTCGCATCGGCGACGGCCCGGGCTCCTACAATCCCGATCCGGCCAAGCGCAAGCTGATGCCGGGCAGCCAGTTCCCCAACGAGGGCTACGAGAATTTCGTCAAGCAGAACGTGCCGCGCTGGACCACGACCGATGACGCGATCGTCGCGGCCTACATCGCCGAGATCGACCGTGTCGGCCCCTGCATCATCCTGTTCCACAGCCAGGCCGGCACGTTCGGCTTCAAGGTGGCGCAGGCACGGCCCGACAAGGTCAAGGCGCTGATCGCGGTCGAGCCGGCCGGGGTCGGCGATCCCGCTCATGTCGATGTGCTCAAGAACATTCCGACGCTGTTCATCTACGGCGACTATATCGACCGCGATTCGCGCTGGCCGAAGATCCGCGCCACCGGCGTTGCCTTTGCCGAAACAATGAAGGCCGCCGGCGGCAGCGTGGATGTGGTCGATCTGCCCAAGGCCGGCATTCACGGCAATTCGCACATGATGATGATGGACAAGAACAATCTCGAGGTCGCGGGCCTGATCCAGAATTGGCTGGAAGGCAAGGGCCTGAGCAAGAAGCCCTGAGCATGCACGGCACACCGATATTGACCGAGACCGACCGTCTGATGACGGTCTGCAATTCCTGCCGCTATTGCGAGGGGCTGTGCGCGGTATTCCCGGCGATGGAGATGCGGCGCGCCTTCTCCGACGGCGATCTCAACTATCTCGCCAATCTCTGCCATGGCTGCGGCGCCTGCTACACCGACTGCCAGTTCTCGCCGCCGCACGAATTCAACGTCAATGTGCCGAAGACGCTCGCGATCGCTCGCGCGGAATCCTACGCCGCCTATGCCTGGCCGCGCGCGTTTTCCGGCCTGTTCGCGCGCAACGGGCTCGTCATCAGCGTGATCGCGGCGCTGAGCGTCGCCGCCTTCATTCTTGGCTTCGCGGCGGTCAATGACCGCGCGGTGCTTTATGGTGTCCATACCGGTCCCGGCGCTTTCTACAAGCTGATGCCGCATAACGCGATGGCGGCGCTGTTCGGCGCAGCGTTCCTCTACGCCATCCTCGCACTCATCATGAGCGTACGCGCGTTCTGGCGCGACATCGGCGAACCCGTCGGCATGAAGACAAATGCGAAGTCGCTGTTCCAGGCGATCCGCGATGCCGGCGAGCTGCGCTATCTCGATGGCGGCGGCGTCGGCTGCTTCAACAAGGACGAGCACCCGACCGACCGACGCAAGATTTTCCATCATCTGACCTTCTACGGCTTTGCGCTGTGCTTTGCCGCCACCTGCGTCGCGACGCTCTATCACTATCTTTTGGCGCGCGAGGCGCCGTATGCGTGGTGGGATCTGCCGGTCGTGCTCGGCACGCTTGGCGGCATCGGATTGTTGATCGGGCCGATCGGATTGCTGGTGGCAAAATCCACGCGCGATCCCGTGCTATCAGATGAGCAGCGTCACGGCATGGATGTCGCCTTCGTTGTCATGCTGTTCCTGACGAGCCTCACCGGGCTCGTGCTGTTGTTGCTGCGCGAGACCGCGGCGATGGGCCCCCTGCTCGCGGTCCATATCGGGGCGGTGTTCGCGCTGTTCATCACCATGCCCTACGGAAAATTCGTGCACGGCATCTACCGCTTTGTCGCGCTGGTGCGTTACGCGCGCGAGCGGCAGACGATGGCTGGTGGAGTGTGACCGTAAGGTGGGCAAAGCGAAGCGTGCCCATCGCTTGTTAGGCACGACCGCCGGGCCCCGGCGCATCGTTCACGGCTCAACCGCGCGCGCTTGCGTTCGACGCCCCAGGCATATCCCGCAGCGCCCGCCACACACGCTGCTCGAAGGCCGTGCAGCGGACGTCCCGGGGAAGTTCAAGGCCGATTCCCGGTGCTTCGACAAGGCCGACAACCCGCGCAACGAGCGCCTCATAGTTGCGATCGGCGCCGATCAGATACGCTCTTGGAAAGCGATCCTGGAGATTGCGGACGAGTTCGTCCGGGTCGTCTCCCAACAGGATCGACGCGACGCCCTTCTTGCTCGAGGCGACGAGGATGGCGCCGAGCGAGGTCTGTTCAACCGCGAATTTGATTTCCTCGTTGGCGCCCCCCGCCCGGTATCGGGACGGCGTCATGCCGAGCATGTCCGCCGCTTTCTCGTAGAAGCGGCCGCTGGAATTGAACCCGGTTTCGTAGATCGTCGCGGTGACGGTGTTGCCGCAGGCCAATCCCTGCCGGACCTTCTTCGCGCGATGAGCAGCGACGTAGTCCTTCGGCGTCAGGCCGGTGGCGGCCTTGAATAGGCGATGGAAATAGCCCGGGCTTCGGCCAATGGCATCCGCCAGTTCGGACAGCGAGGGCTCATCTTCGCACTCCTCGATGATCCGGCACGCCTTCGCCACCAGCGCCGCGTTTTCAGATTCGGCCGAAGGACCGTCCGGGTTGCAACGTCTGCAAGGCCGGAAACCCGTCGCCCTGGCACTTTCCAGACTATCGTGAAGTTGAACGTTCCCTGGATTGGCGGCGCGCGAGGCGCACGATGGCCGGCAATAAACGCCTGTGGTCGAGACCGAGTACCAGAACTGGCCGTCGGCCGCGTTGTCGCGCGCGAGGATTCGCAGCCATCGAGGATCATCCGCGACTGATGCGGACATCGGCTTCGCCGTTGTGTTTGGCACTGCTGTCATTCCCTTGGCGTTGAATTTCATCGACCGGAGCAGGCCGCGAATAATCGCGTGGTCCGATCATCGTCGGGCAGGTTCGACAATGCCACCCGATTTCCGCTCGCCCGTCGTTCGTCGCTTGCCGTATCCGCCGCTTCCAGTTGCCAAAAGGAAAAATGAGGCCCGCGCGTGCCGTGCGGGCCTCATCGACTGCCAGAATGAATGCGCGCGGCTTCGATCAGGCCGCGGCCTTGAGCAGCCCGAGCTGGGTCAGCGCGGTAACCCCATCGTCGAGGCCGATCTCCTCCACAATCCTGCCGTTGATCACCTTCAGCACCGTGGTGCCGGTGAAGTTCAACTTGCGGCCGGTCGCAGCCGGCAGACCCCCGGCCAGAAAGTCAGAGAAAGCCGGCCCTGTGTGAGTGCCACCGCCCTCCCACTGTCCAACCACATAGTCGCCTTCGGCGATCAGATCCGCCGTGCCCCAGAAATTGAGATCGGGGAACGCGGCACGGAAATCTGTTATGAACGCCTTGATATCGGCGCGCCCGCGACGAGGTTCATGCAGCGAGTATTTCAGAAGCATGTCCGGCGCGGCGATCTCGTCGATAACGCCGAGATTGACGTTCTTGCCCCAAAACTCGGTAAACCATCGTCCGACAACGGCCTTGTTGTCTTCTTCCTTGCTCATTGGAATATCTCCTGGGGATCTGTCTCGTGGGGATCATCGAAACCGATCGACGATCTGAGCTAAGGAATAGGCCTGAGCTGGACTTGTTGAACTCCGGTTCTTGCCCTGAAATCCAAAGGTGAAGGCCGCGCCGTGCGCAGGCCGGCATGCGGACCTGCATAGCCCTCTGGACACGCACCTCCCGCAACGTCCAAACTCGCCAAAAAACAGAGGAGCGCCGTCATGCCGATTATCGATTCCCAGGTCCATGCCTATGAAGCCAATACGGCGAAGCGGCCCTGGGACACGGTGCCGAACTGGCCCGATCACGTCACCGGCGACGAGATGGTGGCGGCGATGGACAAGGTCGGCGTCGACGGCGCGATCTTCATCTCCGCCTTTTCCATGTATCGCTATGACGCGAGCTATGCCGTCGAGGTGGCCCGGGCCCATCCCGGCCGGCTTGCGATCGTCAAGCCGGTCGACCCTGACGATCCCGCGGTGGCCGATGTCGTCGCCGACTGGAAGAAGATTCCGGGCACGGTCGGGATCCGCATCATGCTGACGAAGGAGGCGAAGCGCGATCCGAGCCACCCGGGCATCGACCGGATCGCACGCGCGGCCGCCAAACATGATTTCCCGGTCAACATGCTGTGCTGGGGCAATCTGGAAGCGGGCGCGTCGATCATCGATCGCCATCCCGACACGCGATTCATCCTCGATCATCTCGGCATCCTGCAGCCGCGGGTGCCGCCCGCACCGCCGGAGCCCTGGGCCGACCTGCCGAAGGTGCTCGAGCTCGCCAAACGCAAGAACGTGGTGATCAAGGTCAGCGGCGCCTGCACGCTGTCCAGACAGCCTTATCCCTTTCCCGACATCTGGGATCCGCTGGCGCGCGTGTTCGACGCCTGGGGTTTTGATCGCTGCCTGTGGGGCACCGACTGGACGCGCGCCTTCGCCGTGGTGAACTATGAGCAGGCCGTCGAGCCGTTCCGCAAGACCGACCGCCTGAGCGAGACGGAGCGCGCCATGCTGATGGGCGGGGCCTGCGCCAAGGCCTACGGCTGGTCGCCGTCGAGACACAAATGAGCCGTTTCTGGAGTCCGGTCGTCCATGGACTGTCGCCGTACGTGCCCGGTGAGCAGCCCAAGCAGGACGGCCTCCTCAAGCTCAATACCAACGAGAATCCTTACCCGCCTTCGCCTCGCGTGCTGGCTGCGATCGCCTCTGCAACCGATCGTATCCGGCTCTATCCCGATCCGCGTGCTTCCGCTTTGCGAGAGACGATCGCGGCCCACTACGGTGTGGCGCCCGAGGAAGTGTTCGTCGGCAACGGCTCGGATGAAGTTCTGGCTCACACCTTTCAGGCGCTTCTGAAGCATGATGCGCCGCTGCTGTTCCCCGACATCACCTACAGCTTCTACCCGGTCTATTGCGGCCTCTATGGAATCCCATACGAGGAGGTGCCGCTCGATGCCGCGATGAGGGTGCAGATCGCCGACTACCGGCGGCCATGCAGCGCCATCCTGCTGTGCAATCCGAACGCCCCCACCGGCATCGGGTTGCCGCGCGACGCGATCGAGCGGCTTCTGGCCGAACATCCGGACCAGCTGGTGGTCGTCGACGAGGCCTATGTCGACTTCGGCGCCGAGAGCGCGGTGCCGCTCGTGGCACGCCACGACAATCTGCTCGTCGTCCAGACCCTCTCCAAGTCGCGAGCCCTGGCGGGACTGCGCGTTGGCTTCGCGATCGGCCAGCGGCCTCTGATCGAGGCACTGGAACGGGTAAAGGACAGTTTCAACTCCTACCCGCTCGATTGCCTCGCCATCGCGGGTGCGGTGGCGGCCATCAAGGACGAGGCATGGTTTGCCGAGACGTGCGAACGCATCATGGCGAGCCGCGAGTCGCTGGTCCGCGCCCTCACCGGGCTGGGCTTCGAGGTTCTGCCATCGCAGGCGAACTTCGTGTTCGCGCGCCATCCCGGCAACAGTGGCGCCGATCTCGCCGCAAAGCTGCGGGAGCATGGCGTGCTGGTGCGGCACTTCGGCAAACCCCGGATCAAGGATTTTCTGCGCATCACGGTCGGAACGGACGAGCAATGCAGCCGCTTGATTGCGGTGGTGGGGAGTTTGCTGGCCGCAACGCGATGCTGATACGCGCTTGCGCGCCCTATGCAGCATCCACTTGCGTTACCGGGCGCGAGACGGCAGCGAGGAAAACGGAACACAAATGCACCGTCACATTGCTTTAGTCGCGCTGTTGGTCTTCGGCGCCGCGCACACAGCCCTGGCGGCCGACCCCGCGCGATGCCGCGACCTGAACCGCCGGTATGAAACCGGCAAGTCCCAGCTCACCGCGGTCGAGGTGTCGCTGACGCTGTTTGCTGCAGCCGATCGCAACTGCGTCGATCTTGCGACCCAACTGCTCGACCAGGGCGCCTCGGTAGATGCGCGGGACCGACTGGGGGCACGGCCGCTCAGCCACGCCGCGCGGTCCGGCCATCTCGAGATGGTCGACCTTTTGCTGCAACGAGGGGCACCGGTCAACGAGCGCAATCTCGCAGGCTCAACGGCGCTCTACGAGGCCGCGGAACGCGGCCAGGCCGCCGTCATGCAGCGGCTCGTCGACAAAGGCGCCGACCTCGATCTCAAAGGGCGAAGCGGCATCTCACCGGTAGCGGCGGCCGCCTTTGCCGGCAGAGCCGCGCTGGTCAAAATGCTGCTGGCGCACGGCGCCGATGGGCGAACGCCCGACGATACCGGCAAGCCGCCGATCGTCTATGCCGCTGCCAGCGGCCAGCTGGATATCGTCAAGCAGTTGCTGGCGCTGAATATCGACCTCAACGCCCGCTATGCCAACGACCTTACGCTCCTGATGTGGGCGTCGGGTCCCGACGAGAACGTCGGCGAGGCGCAGGCGCTCGAGGTGGTGTCCTATCTGATCGATGCCGGTGCGCACATCGATGAGGCGGATGCGCGTGGACGCACGGCATTGATGACCGCCGCCGAGGGCGGCCATCCCGAGATCGCCAAACTGCTGCTGGCGCATGGCGCCGATCCGGCCCTCAAGGACAAGGCCGGCAAGCGCGCCGCCGACTTCACCGTGCTGTCGTCGCTGCGCGAGATGCTGACGCCGCGCTAAACAAGCTCCGCTCACAGCCCCGAAAGATATTCGGCCAGCGCCGCCAGATCGTCGACCGGGGTCGCGATCATCAGGTCGCTCATGCCGGGATTGTTGCCGCGGGCGCGGGTGCGGAAATCGGTCATCGACTGGGCGAGATAATCGCGGCCCTGGCCGGCAAGGCGCGGAATCGTGCTGTAACCCTGAAACTGTTCGAGATGGCAGCCGGTGCAGCCTATCGAGCCGTTGGCGGTCTGTGCGCGGTTTGCGACATCCTTCGCCGCACGGGGCTGGCCGAGGTCGGGCCATGGCTTTTTCGAGAAATAATCGGCGACCGCCAGCATATCGTTGCGTTCAAAGCCCGCTGCGATCGGCTGCATGATCTCGTTCTTGCGATCGCCGCGCTTGAAATCGCGGAGCTGGATGTAGAGGTATCCCGCCTGCTGTCCCCAGATGTTCGGGACGGTCTTGTCGACCGGCTTGCCGTTTTCGCCGTGACAGCCGGCGCAGACTTGAACCTTCTCTTCAAGGCTTCGCGCGCAGAGCGGCGTTGTCGTGAAAACCATCGTGCTCGCGATCACCGCGAGAATGCAGAAGTAATCCTTACCGTCCATCGACCCGTCCGTCCAAATTGCAAAGAAGCGGGACCGCAAGCGGTCCCGCTTCCCTATTCCACGATACGATCCGCGCTCAATCGAGCGAGAACGCAATGATGTTGTTGCCGCGATGGAAGTCGACCTGGGTGTTGCCGCCCGCGCCGACCACGATGTATTGCTTGCCGCCGACCATGTAGCTCGACGGCGGGGCATTGACGCCGGCACCGGCCCGGAAGCTCCATAGCTCCTTGCCGCTCGAGGAATTATAGGCCGCGAACTTGCCGTTGCCTTCGCCGGTGAACACCAGCCCGCCTGCAGTGGCCAGAATACCGCCGATCATCGGCTCCGGCGTCTTGACCTGCCATTTGATCTTGCCGGTGTCGTAGTTGACGGCGGTGATGTTGCCGGACTGCTTTTCGGACGGGATTACCTTGAATGCGCCGCCGAGCCACAGCTTGCCATTCGGATAGGGCGAGTTCTCGACATGGTAGGTCATGGGCTGGTGCAGGTTGATGGCATAGGCCAGTTGCTGGCCCGGATCGGTGGCGATCGGCGACCATTCGACGCCGCCATTGGCGCCGGGCAGCATGCGGGCGCCGTCTTTGGTCGGAAGCACCCACATGTTCTCCTGCGGCACCATCGCGTCCGAGAAGCGGATCAGGCTGCAATCCTTGCGGTCATGCACATAGACATGCCCGGTCTTGCCGGCGTGGATGACGCCGGGAATGGTCTTGCCGTTCTTGTCCTTGACATCGACCAGCACCGGCGGGCTGACCGCGTCGAGGTCCCACACGTCATGGGCGATATACTGGAAGTGACAGACGTATTTTCCGGTGTCGAGGTCGAGCGCGACCAGCGAGTCCGTGTAGAGATTGTCGCCGGGCCGGGTCGACCCATCGAGGTCGGGCGACGGGTTGCCGACCACGAAATAGATCCGGTTGGTGGCCAGATCGACCGCGGGGTTCTGCCAGACGCCGCCGCCGAGCTTGGCAAAGGGGTCGCCGGTCTTGGCGAGCTGATCCTTTTCGGCCTTGATGTCGCGATGCATGTCGCGGCCGGTGGCGTCCTTGGCGGCCCAGACGCCCACGGAATTTTCCGGAATGGTGTTGAAATTCCAGACCTGCTTGCCGGTCTTGGCGTCATAGGCGCGCACAAAGCCGCGGATGCCGTATTCGCCGCCATTGGTGCCGATCAGGACCTTGTCCTTGATCACGGTCGGCGCCATCGTCTCGCTGTAGCCGGCCTCCGGATCGGCGATATCGGTCGTCCAGACGCCCTCGCCGGTCTTGGCATTCAGTGCGACCAGCTTGGCGTCGAGCGTGGCGAGATAGACCTTGTCGTCGAGAACCTGCACGCCGCGATTGTTGGGGCCGCAGCAATAGGTCGTGATCGGTCCCATCTTGTGATTGTAGTGCCAGAGCTGCTGGCCGGTCTTGGCGTCAAGCGCGTAGACATGGCTGAACGACGTCGTCACATACATCACGCCGTTGACGACGATCGGCGACGTTTCCAGCGACTCCTTGACGTCGGCCTGGAAGATCCAGGCGACATGCAGCTTTTTGACGTTGTCGCGATTGATCTGGTTGGCGGGATAAAAACGCGTCTGGGCATAATTGCCGTTGGTAAGCAGAAAATCCTTTGAATTCTTGTCGGCCGTGTTGAGCTGCTGCTGGGTGACCGGCGGGACCTTGGCGTTGCCGAGCGTCGATTTCCCTTCCTGCTTGACCTCTTGTCCGCTGGCGGCCGCGGACAGAAGCGCAAGGCCGCCGATCACGGCAATGCCTGCCGTGAGCCCTTTCACGTACTTCATGATTTCCCCCTGCTGTTTTTTGAGTTTTAGCTGTGATGAGACAAGTGATGGGCAAGTGCCATATTAGTGCTCGCTCCGAAGAACGCAGTCAATGATCTGGGGATGTAGATTGCCGTTGCTGCAATTGCGAAGTGCTGCAACATCGCCACGACGGACGATGTCGTCGAAGGGTACGACCGGATGATGCGCCGCGAGAAGGTAGTCCGAAGCCGCCGCTGGCGAGCCGCTTCGCTTGGCTCGGTGCTGGCGGCGCTGTGCCTCCCGGCTTGGTCTTTCGCGTCGCCCATTGCGCTGACGCCGGCGACGATGGCGCGCATCGGCTCCGTCAACCAACGCTTTCAGTCCTACAACATCGAAATGGTCGAAGTGACCGGCGGCAACTTCTGGCGGCCGTACCGCGATGACAACAAGGCTTCCGCCGCCCCGTCCCTGTTCGCGTACCGGAAACCGATCGACCTCGCCAATGTGCGGCTGCGAAAGCTGGCGGCGGCGCTGGGCCCCGCGTTTCTGCGCGTGAGCGGGACCTGGGCCAACGCGACCTATTTTGACGACGCCGGCCGCAACGCAATATCCATCCCGGACGGCTTCACCGGCGAGTTGACCCGCGAGCAGTGGCAGGGCGTGATCGAATTTGCGCGGGCCGTCGACGCGAGACTCGTCACTTCCTTTGCAACCAGCGCGGGGACGCGCGACGCGCACGGGATCTGGACGCCGACTCAAGCGAGCAGGCTGATCGCATATACCCAGGCGCTCGGCGGCGAGATCGCCGCTGCCGAATTCACCAACGAGCCCGAGGGCGATGACGCGGCCAATTTCGGGCGCGATCTCTCCGCGTTCCGGTCATTGCTCAAGCAAGCGTCCCCGGAAACTCTGCTGCTTGGGCCCGGCGCGTCGGGCTGGGACGGAGCGGACAGCATGCGCGCGGGCCAAAATCTCCTTCGCGCAGCGGGGCCAGTATTCGACGCCATCTCCTGGCACTATTACGGCGAAGCCTCGCAGCGTTGTAGCCATGCGGTGCAATCGGCGACTGAGCGGGAGCAGAAGGCGCTTTCGGACGAACGGCTGTCGAAAGCCGACCGCGTCGCGCGCGTCTACGCCGACTTGCGCGACCGGTTCGAACCCGGAAAGCCGCTCTGGATCACGGAGACCGCGGCCGCGTTTTGCGGCGGCAACCCTTCCGATGCGACATTTCTGGACAGTTTCCGGTATCTCGATCAGCTCGGGCGCATGGCACGGCGCGAGGTGCAAGTCGTCATGCACAACACGCTCGCCGCCAGCGACTATGGCCTGCTCGACGAAACCGATTTCACGCCGCGTCCGGCCTATTGGGCGGCCTTGCTCTGGCGAAGGCTGATGGGAACGACCGTGCTGGATCCGGGTAGCTCGTCCATGCCGGGACTGCATCTCTATGCGCATTGCCTGCGAGGCAAGCCGGGCGGCGTCGCGCTGCTGGCCATCAACGCCGACCGGGCCGCCTCCCGGATCCTTGAACTGTCGGCAGCGGCAAGTCGCTACGCGCTGACGGCGGACAATCTGACCGACACGAATGTCCGCATGAACGGCCGCGAGCTGAGACTCGGTGCCGGGGATGAACTGCCCTCGCTTGAAGCCGAGCCGGTCCCGCCCGGGCGGCTGGACCTGGCCCCGGCCAGCATAAGTTTTCTCGCGATGTCGGACGCCGCAAATCCTGCCTGCCTGTTTGGCGGCGCCCCGAAATGACAGGGGCTCAGAGATCAACCACCACGTAATCGCTCTCGACCGCGACCTTGATGGTCTCGGCGATATACGGCCCCTTCACCACCGCCGTGCCCGGCTCGACATTGACCGGATAGGCTTTTGCGCGGAAGCGGCGGGGGTCGCAGTAGGACTGGCCGGTGCGCACGTCGAACTCCCAGCCGTGCCAGGGGCATCGGATGATTTCGCCGAGCTTGGTGTATTCGATCTCGCCCGGATCGGAGGAGCGCGCCAGGCCGATCAGCGGGCCCTCGCACAGCGCCGCGCCCTGGTGCGGGCAGCGATTGAGCAGGCCGAAATATTCGCCCTTGATGTTGAAGATCGCGATCGGCCGGTCGTCAATGGTGACGAATTTGCGCGTCCCCGGCGGCAATTCACCGACGGGGGCGATGACATGCTTTGCCATCAAGAAATTCCGTAGACCTTCTTCGCATTGCCGAGATAGAACGCCTCGCGCCTGGCGTCGCTGACGCCGGCCGGCAGCACGCGCGAGGGATCGTCGTAGTCCCAGTGTGGGTAGTCGGTCGCGAACAAGAGCTTGTCCCAGCCGATCCAGTCGATCACGTCGAACAGATGATCGCGCCGCTCCGGGTCTTCCATCGGCTGCGTGGTCCACCAGATATGCTCGCGGATATATTCCGACGGCGGCCGTTTTACATGCGGCACTTCGCTCCGCAGCCGCTGCCAGCTGCGGTCGAGCCGCCAGCCTAGCGACGGCGCCCAGCCGAAGCCGGCCTCGACCATGATCATGTTCAATTTCGGGTAGCGCTCGAACACGCCTTCCAGCACGAGGCTCGCCAGCGCGGTCTGCTGGCATTGCGAATGCCCGACCATCTCCTCGATGTAATAGCTCGGCCAGCCCGACGCCGTGATCGGATTGCCGCCAAAACCGAAGGCATGCACCCCGATGGGAAGGCCGGCTTCCTGCGCCGCCTCATAGATCGGCCAGTAGCGGCGCTGGCCGAGCGGCTCGACATTGCGGCTGAGCAGCAGCACCTGCACGAAATTCTTGTCGCCGGCGCGCTTCCTGATTTCAGCGGCCGCGGTATGGCCATCCTCGTTGGCGACCACGATAGAGCCTTTCAGCCGCGAGTCCTTGCTGGTCCATTTCTCGATCTGCCAGTCGTTGATCGCCGAGCAGATCGCAGCCGCCAGATCGTGGTTGCGCAGGCCCTGCCCGGTCCGCAGCGGGTTGAGCACACCGAGCACGACATTGTTGGGATCGAGAAGCTGCTTCTGCATGAAGGACAGCGAAGAGCCTTGCGAGCCGCCTTCCGGCGGATAGGCGTCGCGGCGCGAAGCGTTGGGCTGCGCCTTCGGATAGGGCGGGCCTTCCATCATGCCTTGATAAGGATGTTCCTGATAGGTTTCGAGATGTTCGTGCCAGCGTTTCGCCAGGAACGGATAAAGCTCCTTCCTGGTCGCGCGCGCCGGATGGATGTCGCAATCGGCAATCGCGACCTTGGCGGCCACCGATGACGCGCCCTCGGGACGTTCGCGGAGCTGGATGTTCATGGCGTCGTCTCCTTGACGGTCAGCCGGCCGTAGGTCGCAAGCGGGTTATCGATCATGATCTTGCGCACGAGATCGGAGGATAACCCATCCGGCAGCGCAGCGTCGCCGTCGAATTGCCAGTGCGGATAGTCCGTCGAGAATAGGAGCAATTCGTCCGACTGCATATAGTCGAACAGGCGATGCAGCGTTGCCGAATTGGGCGGCGCGTCAACCGGCTGCAGGGAAAAGCGGATGTTGCTCTGCACAATTTCCATCGGCGCACGGTCGACCCAGGGTGTTTCCATGCGGATGCCGCGCCAGAATTTGTGCAGCCGCCATACGAACGGCGCGAGCCAGGTGAAGCCAGACTCCAGCATCACCATTTTCAGCTTGGGATGACGGGCGAACACGCCCTCGACGATCAGGCTGGTGAGCTGGGTCTGGAACGCCTGCGCCTGCGCGACATAATCCTCGATGTGGTAGGAGCCCCAGCCGACCGAGGTCGGCGGATTGTGATAGGCCGAGCCCGCATGGATGCCGATCGGCAGCCCCAGCCGTTCCGCCGCGGCATAGATCGGCCAGTAGGCGCGTTTCCCCAGGGGCATGTCGCCCATGACCAGCATCAGGACCTGAACGAAGCGCTTGTCCTTGGCGCAGCGCTCGATCTCGGCGACGGATTTCTCCACGCTCTGGGTCGGGATCACGATCGAGCCGCGCAGCCGCGCGTCCTTGTCGAGCCATTCCTTGATCAGCCAGTCGTTCAGCGCGCGGCAGAATGCGTCCTGCATGTCCTCGGAAAACACCATCTGCACGCCATAGAGCGGGTTGCAGATGCCATAGGCGACCTTGAAGGGATCGAGCGCCTGCGCCTGCATGTCGGCGAGGCTGGAACCCGGCTTGCCCTGGGCGGGGCGCCAGTCGGGCCGCGAGGAGATCGGCGAATTGGTCGGATAGGATTGCGAGACGAGATCGACCATCCCGCGCGTGGTCACCTGGTCGCGCCAGTAGTCGTTCATGTAGGGCAGCAGGCTGGTCAGATGCGGCACCGCCGGGTGCAGGTCGCAATCGACGCCGCCGGGAAGCGGGGTGGACATTAAGAGTTTCCTCTGGGTTTCCTCTTGCCGGCGCTTGGCCGCACCGCTTCATGCATGCGTATTGAAGCAGGCCGGCCCCGCGCCCGCAACTCGGCAAGCCATGCAATCCTGTGCTAGGAAATCTGACATTGGCGATGGGGGGACTTTTCGATGATTCGGACCGGACTGGCTGTGGTCGCAACCACGCTGTGGCTTGCGGGAGGGGCGCTTGCCCAGCAACAGCCGCCGGCCCCTGCCCCCGCGGCGCCTCCGCCCCTCGATTTCTCCAAGGTCGAGATCAAGACCACCGATCTCGGCGACGGCATCTACATGCTCGAAGGCCAGGGCGGCAACATCACGGTCGCGACCGCAAAAGACGGCATCATCATGGTCGACGGCGAGTTCGCCCCGCTGCACGACAAGATCAAGGCCGCGATCTCCATCGTCTCGAACCAGCCGGTCAAGTGGCTCATCAACACCCATTTCCACGGCGACCACACCGGCGGCAACGCACCCTTTGCCAAGGACGGCGCCACCGTCGTCGCCCATCTCAACGTCAAGACCCGCCTCGCGGCCGGCACCACCAACGGGTTGACCGGCGTCAAAACGCCGCCGGTGGCGGCCGACGCGCTGCCGAAGAAAACCTATACCGACAACTTCAAGATCATGATGCCGGGCCGCGTCGCCGACCTGAAGCACGTCGCCAACGCCCATACCGACGGCGACACCTATGTCTGGTTCAAGACCGCGAATGTGCTCGCCACCGGCGACACCTTTACCAACGGCCGCTATCCCAACATCGACTTCGCCAATGGCGGCAACATCCAGGGCATGATCGCGGCGGCCGACATCTATATGAAGCTCTGCAACGACAAATCGCGCATCGTGCCGGGCCACGGTCCGGTGGCCGACAAAGCGGCGCTGTTGGACTACCGAACCATGCTGGAGACCGCGCGCGACCGCATGGCGCAGCTGGTCAAGGACGGCAAGAGCGAGGGCGATGTGGTGGCGGCAAAGCCGTTTGCCGACTTCGACGTGAAATGGGCGCCGAGCGAGCTGGCAGCTAAGAATTTCATCCGCGTGGTCTGGCATTCGCTAGCCGACAAGCCGGACACCAAGAAACCGCTGCTCAAGCGGATCCTGCACCGGAGTTAATGTCATGAAAGAACTCGTCGGCATCGCCGAGCAGATCGCGGCGAAACTGATCGCACGGAAAGAGACCATCGCGGTTGCGGAGTCCTCGACCGGCGGCTTGATCTCGGCGTCGCTGCTCGCGGTGCCCGGCGCGTCGGCCTATTTCCTCGGCGGCGGCGTGGTCTACACCCGCGACGCGCGGCGCATCCTGATGGATATTCCCGACGAGGCGATGAAGGGGATTCGTTCGGCGTCGGAGCCCTACGCCAAATTGCTCGCCGAGCAAGTCCGCCGCCGCTTCGGCACCGACTGGGGATTATCGGAAACGGGCGCCACCGGTCCAACCGGCAATCGCTATGGCGACGCTGCCGGCCACAGCTGCATGGCGGTTGCGGGTGCGGCGACGACGGTGATCACGCTCGAGACCGGCAGCAATGACCGGCAAGGCAACATGCAGGAATTCGCCAAGACGGCGCTGAACTTGCTGCTGAAGACTTTGGGCTGACGGCTGCCGTCACCGCGATGCCCTACCGCCTCCACTGAGGCTCCACAAAGCGGCCACCGCAACAGTGACGTTCTTGCCCGCGAGGCTTGAGCGAGCTGTTTTTTTGGCAATTGTGCGCAGGCATCGGAGACCACGATGCAGACACACATGCGACGCTACCCCAAATACGGAAGCATTTTTTGAACGCACATGATCTCAATTTCTTCATCAACGCTTTCGATTTGGGACATGAACTTTTTATAATGAAAGCAAACTCGCGCCATCGAGCCGCGCGAGCGTGATGTTACCCCGACCTCGCAGTGCCAGCGGAGGACGCGTTTTGTGTTGCCCCGCTGCAATCGACCGGTTGGTGCCGACCCTGGGCGGCTTTGCGCGCTCGAGAATCTCCCGTGCGGATTGGCGGCAACCAATTCTGCGCTGGATGGACGGCGTCGAAGCGGGCTGGGCCGTCCCGCTGCTCCTGATCGGATTCGTCGCCGTTTGGCAGGCCTTTCTGTCCATCGCCTATTATGGCGGCGATCTGCATCCCGATGTCCTCGAAACATGGACATTCGGGCGCAGCGTCGAGTGGGGCTATTCCAAGCATCCGCCATTGATGGGATGGGTTGCCCGAGCCTGGACGTCCGTCTTTCCACTCGAAAATTGGTCGTTTCAGTTGATGGCTTTGACCAATTCGGCAATTGCGCTGTGGATGGTCGATCTCATTTCGCGCCGCTTCGTGAAGGGCGACAAGCGGCTGGTCGTACTGTTTCTTCTCATGCTGCAGCCGACCTATCAGTTTCACGCCCAGCGCTTCAATGCCAACGCAGTCCTGTTGGCGGTCTGGCCGCTGGCGACCTATTGCTTTCTCAGGTCGTTTGAAACGCGCCGGTTCGGATGGGCCGTTGCGGCGGGCGCAGCGGCGGCGCTCGCGATGCTTGGCAAATATTATTCGCTGTTCCTGATCGCGAGTTTCGCTTTCGCTGCGGTCCTGCATCCGCAACGCCGGGCCTATTTTGGGTCGTCGGCTCCCTGGATTTCGGTGATTGCGGGCCTCGGGGTGCTCGGTCCGCACTTGCACTGGCTGGCAACAACCGGAGCGAAGCCGTGCGTCTATGCGCTCGCGACGCATGCGGGCAAGCCTCTTGGCGTATACCTTCTGCAAGCGCTTCTCTTCATCCCGGGCGTTGCAATAGCCCTTGTGCTGCCTGCGGCGGCATGGGCTCGCATCTCGGGCGAACGGCTCAAGAGATTTGCTCAGGACTTCCGGGCATTGAACCCCGGCCTGTGGCTGCTGTTTCTCGTCGCGGTCGGAACGATGGTTTTTCCTCCGATCACCGCCGTGGCAATGGGAACGGACCTTGAGCCGATTTGGGCCCTGCAGGGCATTTTCATGATGGCCATACTGATTGTCTGTGGCGCCAGCTATTCGATTGATCGCTCGCATTCCGTCAATCTGGCGGTCGCGACCATGGGCATGGCGGTGTTCGCGGTGCTCGTTGTGGCGCCTGTTCATGCTCTCTATCGAAACAGCCACCCCTTGCACGAAGGCCGCAACTTCTATCGGCCGGCCGCCGAGGAGTTGACCCGGCTGTGGCACGCGCAATCCGATGCCGCGCTGCCCGTCGTCGGCGGCGACGACGATCTCGCCCTGGCACTGGCTTTCTACAGCCCGGATCATCCGATCTATGAGAATCGACTTGTCAATCCGCGCATGAAGAGACCGCCGGATAGCGCCGTTCTTGAACACGGTTGGGCTGCGTTATGCTTTGGCGAAGATGCAGGCTGTATTGCCTCAATTGAGGAAGCCGCCGCGCATGCGCCTCGATTTGTCAGGTCCGAATTCGCCGTTCAGTCGACGCTGTTTGGTCAGTCCGGGGCAAGCCAACGCTTCACGGCAATCATGGTGCCGCCCTCGGCCGAGCCGACGGTAGCGCCACCTCTGGACCTCCGTCATGAAGCCGTTTCACACGCAGGGGCGCGACCGCGCACCTGAGTGACGGCCTGGATCGAATTGCGCCGCCGGCCGCGTCACTTTTCACGGAACGCCCGCATCAGCTGGTCGTGCAGCGGCTTCATCAAATAGGACAGCATGGTGCGGTCGCCGGTCTGGACGAAGGCTTCGGCAGGCATGCCGGGGATCAGCTTGACGTCGCCGAGGCGGGCGATCTCTGCCGGCGGCATCGAGACGCGGATGGTGTAATAGCTCTGGCCGGTGCGCTGCTCGGTGGTGACGTCGGGCGAAACGCGGCTGACGACGCCGTTCAGTTCCGGCGTGGTACGCTGGTTGAAGGCGGAGAGCCGCAGCAGCGTCTTCTGGCCGACCTGCAGCTTGTCGATGTCCTGCGGATTGACCTTGGCCTCGACCTGCAGATCGTCGCTCTGCGGCACGATGAGCATGATGGCATCGCCCGCGGTGATGACGCCGCCGACGGTGTGCACCGAGGACTGCTCGACAATGCCGTCCTGCGGCGAGCGGATGTCGACCCGCCTGAGCTGATCCTCGGCGGTGACCTTGCGCTCGATATATTCGCCGATCTTGTCGTTGGTCTCGCGCAAATCCTTGGAGACCTCGCTGACCATGTCCTTGTCGACCTGGATGATCTGCAATTCGGTCTCGGTGATCTTGCCCTTGGCCTGCGCGCGCGAGGCAATGTATTGCGCGCGTTCGCCGTTCAGCCTGGCTGCGTCGCGCTCCAGCGTGGTGAGACGCGAAATCTGCACCAGCCGCTGGTCGTAGAGCTGGCGGACGCCCGCGAGCTCCTTTTCGACCAGCGCGATTTCCTGGCTCTTGGCATTCTCCTGCGCGGCGAGGCCAGCGATCTCCTCGTTGAGCTGGGTCACCCGCTCGTGCAACTGCGCCTTCTGCCCGGCCCGCCCGGTGACGCGGACGTCGAACAGCTTGCTTTCGCTCGACATCACGCCGGCGACATCGGGGTCGCTGGCGCGGTTCGTGAGCTGCGGCGGAAACTTGAGCTTGTCGAGGCCGCGCTGCTCGGCCTCCAGCCGCGCGGCGCGCGCCAGCGCCGCATCGAGATTTTTGGTGACGATCGCGAGGTTGGCCTTGGTCACCGTATCATCGAGGCGCACCACGATCTGGCCGGCCTTGACCACATCGCCGTCATGGGCCAGCAATTCGCCGACTACGCCGCCGGTCGGATGCTGCACCTTCTTGACGTTGGTTTCGACGACGATCAGGCCCGGCGCAATGAGCGCGCCCGATATTTCCTGTGTCGAGGCCCAGGTGCCGAGGCCGCCGGCCAGCACCGCGACCACGGAAAGTCCGATGATCAGATGCAGCCGGATCGAGCGGCGCACACCCTGCATGCCGCCAACGCCGACCGCCTGGCTCACGACCTGGAAGCTCATGATTGGACGCTCATGATTTGGCTCCGGCGTCGGACACGATCTTGATCGGCGTGGGTGCTGCGACGCGCGGCTGCAGCACCTGCGCCAGCACCTGCTCCTTGGGACCGAAGGCCTGCATGCGGCCGTCCTTCAAGACCAGGATCTGGTCGACGGCTTCGATGCCGATCGGCCGATGCGCGACCACCACGACGATGGCGCCCCGCTCGCGCGCGCCGCGCACCGCGCGGGTCAGCGCCTCGTCGCCTTCGGTGTCGAGATTGGAATTGGGCTCATCGAGCACGATCAGGAAGGGATCGCCATAGACCGCGCGCGCCAGCGCCACGCGCTGCGCCTGGCCGGCGGAAAGTGCTGCGCCCTGCTCGCCCACTTGCGTGTTGTAGCCGTCGCGCATCTTGATGATCATATCGTGCACGCCGGCTTCCTTGGCCGCGGCGATGATGTCGTCGGACTTTGCCTCGGGATCAAAGCGACAGATATTCTGCGCGACCGTGCCGGTGAACAGCTCGACGTCCTGCGGCAGATAGCCGATGTGGCGGCCGAGCAGGTCCGACGACCACTGGTCGAGTGCGGCGCCATCGAGCCGGACCTTGCCGCGGAACGGCTGCCAGACGCCGACCAGCGCGCGGATCAGCGAGGATTTGCCCGAGCCGCTCGGCCCGATCACGCCGAGGCCGTGGCCGGCGGTGAGCGTAAAACTCACATCCTGCACGATCACCTTCTGATCGCCCGGGGCTGCGATGCTGACACCTTCGACCGCCAACTCGCTCGACGGGGTCTGCAGCAGGGTCGGCACGGGCCGCACCGGCATTTGATCCAGCAGATGGGTGAGGCGCTGCCAGCTCTGCCGCGCGGCGACAAAGCTCTTCCAGTGCGCGATCGCGAGATCGACCGGCGCCAGCGCCCGCGCGCTCAGGATCGAGCCCGCGATGATGATGCCGGCGGTCGCTTCCTGGTGAATGACGAGATAGGCGCCGACGCCGAGCACCGCGGATTGCAGCATCATGCGCAGCACCTTGGCGATCGCGCCAAGACCGCCGGCGACGTCGGAGGCGCGCTGGTTGCCTTCCAGATATTTCTCGTTGGCCTGGCTCCAGCGCTGCGTGAGCCGGCCGAACATGCCCATCGCAATCATCACTTCGGCATTGCGACGGCTGGAGGCCGCGAGATCGTTGCGCCGCGCCGCGAGCCCCATCGCCTCACGCGCGGGCTGGCGCGACATATATTCGGTGACGAGCGTTAGCGACACCAGGATAAGGGCGCCGACCAGCGCAGTGAGGCCGATCATCACATGGAAGGCGAAACAGATCGCGAGATAGAGCGGCAGCCACGGCAGATCGAAGAACGCGCTCGGCCCCATGCCGCCGAGAAAGGAACGGACATTGTCGAGATCGCGCAGCGGCTGCAGTCCCTCGTTGCGGCTGCCGATCATCAAGGGCAATCGCACCACGGTTTCGAACACCCGTGCATTGAGCGATTCGTCGAGCGCGGTGCCGACGCGCCCGAGGATGCGTCCGCGGATCATGTCGAGCACGCCTTGCGCGATGTAGAGGAAGCTCGCGAGGATGATCAGGCCGACCAGGGTCGGCACGCTGCGGCTCGGCAGCACCCGGTCATAGACCTCCAGCATGAAGATCGAGCCGGTGAGATAGAGCAGATTGATGAAACAGCTCATCGCGCCGACGCCAAGAAACGCGCCGCGACAGGCGCGCAAGGCATCAGCGAGTTCGGAACGCCGGACAAGAGGCGCCTGGACCATCAATCCACAAAGCTCATCAAGTTAAGGGGCACGATCCGGATTTAGTTCGGGGATTCAATGACATGCAATGCCGGAATATCACAGATTCCGGCCAATATCGTCCAGTGAAGTCAATTTAACCTAAATGGCTGGCGCAAGCTTATCCCAAAGCGCCGCAGGCGTAACCAAAAAGGGGCGATCCCGACCGGATCGCCCCCTCTTTACAACCTTAGATTTCTGGCTTGAGCGCCCGTACGCCTTATGGCGCCGGAATCACCATCGCCCGCCGGTACGGACCAGCCGTACGATCAGGAGCAGGATGACGGCGCCGATCGCGGAATAGATGATTTCGGAGACAAGGCCGGTGCCGATGTGGATGCCGAGTTTCGGAAACAGGAGGCTTGCGACCAGCGCGCCGGCGATGCCGACCAGGATATCGCCGATAATGCCAAAGCCGGTGCCGCGGATGATCTGGCCGGCCAGCCAACCCGCTACCAGGCCGACGAACAGAATGACGATTATGCTCTCGTTGGACAGGACCATGAAACTTCCCCCCGGTTACACCCGCGCCCAATGCCGCGCGCTGAGGCGGAACCTATCGGTAATCGGCTGACGTGACGACTCCAAAACCGGACAATGCCCGTTTCGGCCGATGACCGTTACGTCGCGGCCACAGCGGTTCGTTCCGCCAGGATGCAGCGCGCCTTGCGGTCCGGCCCCAGCGTCACATTGGGCGGCAGCGCCTCGACGCAGCGCGGTTGCGCCAGCGCGCAGCGCGGCGCGAAGGAGCAATTGTGCGGCGCCTTGTCGAGCGACGGCGGCGTGCCGGGGATGGTTTCCAGCCGCTGGCCGCGTTTGGCGCCATGGGTGGTGGAAGCCAGCAGGCCGCGCGCATAAGGGTGGAGCGGCGTGCGCACCACCTCTTTCAGCGTGCCCTGCTCGACGATCTGGCCCGCATACATGACCGCGACGCGGTCGCAGATTTCGATGGCGACGCCGATGTCGTGGGTGACGAAGATGACGGACATGCCGAACTCGCGCTGCAGCTCGCGCAGCAGCAGCAGGATCTGGATCTGCACGGTGGCATCGAGCGCGGTGGTCGGCTCGTCCGCAAGCAGGATCTTTGGCTTGCAGGCCAGCGCAAGCGCGATCATGGCGCGCTGGCGCATGCCGCCGGACATCTCGTGCGGATAGGAATCGAGCCGGCGCCTGGCGGAGGGAATCCGCACCACCTCCAGCATCTCCAGCGCGCGCCCCCGCGCCGCGCTCTGGCTCTTGCCCTCATGGCGCATCACGGTTTCCGCGATCTGGTCGCCGATGGTGTAGACGGGATCGAGCGCGAGCGCCGGTTCCTGGAAGATCATGGAGACCGTCTGGCCGCGGAATTTCGACAGCTCATCCTCGTTGAGCGCCAGCACGTCGCGCCCCATCGCCTTGACCTGCCCGGTGATCTGCGTCCGCTTCTTCGGCAGCAACCGCATCAGCGCGCGCAGGGTGACGCTCTTGCCGGAGCCGGATTCCCCGAGCAGGCCCAGCACCTCGCCCTCGCCCAGTGTGAACGAAAGATCGTTCACGGCATGGACGGTGCGCTCGCCGGTGAAGCGGATGTTGAGATGGTCGATCTCGACGAGGTTGGTCATGCGGATGGCGGCACCTTCTCGTGGAAGTCGGTGGCGCGCTGGAACGCTGCGCCGATGGTCAGCAAGGTCGCTTCATCGAAGGAGCGGCCGACCAGCTGCATGCCGACCGGAAGACCCTTGGGCGTGAAGCCGCAGGGGACCGAAAGCGCCGGCAGACCGAGATAGTTGATGGTGCGGGTGAAGCGCGTCAGACGCTGGATCACGGCTTCGGCGTCCGGGGCGTTGCCGATATCGCTCTCCGCGATCGAGGGCGCCGCGACCGGTGCGACCGGCGCCAGCACCGCATCGACATTGGCGGTGGCCGCGACATGCGCCGCCAGCGCAGGGCCGCGCCAACGCAGCGCTTCGAGATAGAGCACGCCGGGGATCGCAAGCCCGTTCTGCAGCCGCATCAACACCTGCGGGCCGTAATCCTGCGGCCGCTCGATCAGCCAGCGCTTGTGATAGGCGGCGGCTTCGGTCGCGAGCACGAGCTGGCAGGCGGAGGAGAGCTGGCGCTGGTCCGGCAAATCGACCTTGACGATATCGGCGCCCTCACGCTTGAGCACGGCGATGGTGTCGTCGAGGATCTTTGCGACATCGGCATCGAGATCGTCGACATAGAAGGAGGTGGGAACGCCGATCCTGAGGCCTTTGATCGACGCCGAGGTCGCGGCCATGTAGTCCGGAACGGGCAAGGTGCTCGCGGTGGGATCCTCGGGGTCGGCGCCGGCCATCAGACCGACCAGCAGCGCGCAGTCTTCGACAGTGCGCGCCAGCGGCCCCACCGTGTCGAGCGATTGCGACAACGGCATTGCGCCGGCGCGCGAGACGCGGCCCCAGGTCACTTTCAACCCGGTGATGCCGCAGAAATGCGCGGGCATGCGGATCGAGCCACCGGTGTCGGAGCCGAGCGCGGCAAAGGTCAGCCGCGCCGCCACCGCCGAGCCCGATCCCGATGACGAGCCGCCGGTGACGTAACCGAACTTCCAGGGGTTATGCACCGCGCCGTGGTGATAGTTGTGGCCGGTCGGGCCGTAAGCAAATTCTGCCATTCCCAGCGAGCCGAGCCGGATGGTGCCGGCGTCCTTCAATCGCTGCAGCGCCGTCGAGGTGGTGCTGGCGACGAAATCGCGGCGGATCAGCGAGCCGCAAGACACGACGTGGCCAGCGTCGTAATACATATCCTTGTGCGCCAGTGGCACGCCATGCAGCGGGCCGCGATTTTGACCTTTGGCCAGCGCCGCGTCGGCTTCATCGGCCGCCTTCAGTGCAGCTTCCGCCTCTATTGTCATGAAGGCGTTGAGCTTCGGCTGCCATTGCGCGATCCGGTGCAGGCAGGAGCGCGTCGCCTCATGCGAGGAAACCTGCTTGTCCGCGATCGCCTTTGCGACCGCGGTCAGCGACATCAGGGCGGGCTCACTGCTCATCGCGAAACCTTCACGGTCTGCGCCAGCAGGAAGGATGCCGGCTCGAGATCGAACGGCAACGTGCCCGCGATCGGCGCGAAGCCTTCGAACGCAGGCCCGATCGAACCCGCGATCCGGGTCGCGACATCAGGCTCGACGGGCACGCCCGCGACATCGGCGATGGCCTTGATTTCCTTCGGGCTCGGTCTGGTCATGACGCGTTCACTCCCTTTTCACCAGGCGCGCGGCTGTGCCCGGAGCCTGGAATGGCCATGTAGCACGCCGCTTGATGGCCCATATTATCGAGCGCGGTGAGTTTTGGCGTTGCTTTTGCGCAGAGCGGCTCCGCGAAAGGACAGCGCGTGTGAAAACGGCAGCCTGAGGGCGGATCGATCGGATTGGGCGGATCGCCCGAGATCGGCGGCGTCTCGGTGCGCCGGTCCGGGTCGGACGACGGCATCGCCGCCAGCAGCGCGCGCGTATAGGGATGGGCCGCGTGATCCCAGACCCGGTCCACGGGACCAAGCTCGACGACCTCGCCGAGATACATCACCAGCACGCGGTCGGAGATGTAGCGGACGACATTGAGGTCGTGGCTGATGAAGAGATAGGTCAGGCCGAATTCGCGCTTGAGGTCGGCAAGCAGATTGAGCACCTGCGCCTCGACGGATTTGTCGAGCGCCGAGACGGCTTCATCGAGGATCACAAGCCGCGGCGACAGCGCCAGCGCACGGGCGATGTTGACGCGCTGGCGCTGGCCGCCGGAAATCTCGTGCGGATATCGGTTGGCGAAGGTTTCCGGCCGCAATCCCACCTTGCCGAGCAGTTCGCGCGCCAAAGCCCGCGCCGCGCCGTCGGCCATGCCATGCACTTTCGGACCGAAGGCGATGGATTCCTCAACGGTGAGGCGCGGGTTGAGCGAGGCGTAGCTGTCCTGGAACACCATCTGCATGCCGCGGCGCAGCTCGCGCAGCGACAGCGCCTCGCCCACCTGCATGCCGTCATAGACGATCTCGCCGGCATCGCGCGTCATCAGATGCATCAACAGCCGCGCGGTGGTCGACTTGCCGCAGCCGGACTCGCCGACGATGCCGACGGTCTCACCCTTCAGCACAGAGAAGGAGACATCGTCGATCGCACGCACGGTCTTGCGCGCGCTGAATAGATCGCCGCGCACGGGAAAATGCTTGGTCAAGCCCGTGACCTGCAACAGCGGCTGCGCCGCGCCGCCGCGGTCTTCGACCGGCTCGAGTTTGTCAACGGAAAGGGTTTCGCTCATCGCATTAGTTTCGGATGTCCATGGCGCTGCGCAGGCCGTCGCTCAAGAGGTTGAAGCAGATCGAGACGGCAAAGATCATCGCGCCGGGCAGTGCCGCGACCCAGGGATTGACATAGATCGCGGTGCGCAGCGTGTTGAGCATCAGTCCCCATTCCGGCTCCGGCGGTTTTGTCCCCAGCCCGAGGAAAGAGAGGCCCGCGGCCAGGATCATCGACACCGAGATCAACCCGGTGGCGTAGACGAAGATCGGCCCCAGCACATTGCCGAGGATATGCACGCGCATGATGGTGAAGGCATTGGCGCCGGAGGCGCGCGCGGCCTCGACAAAATCCATGTTGCGCACGCCGGTGGTGACGCTCTCGGCGACGCGGGTGATCTGCGGCACGAACACGATGGTCAGCGACACGATGGAATTGACGATGCCGGCGCCGAGAGCGCCGGAAATCGCGATCGCCAGCAGCACGGAGGGGAAGGCGTAGAATACGTCGACGGTGCGCATGATCGCGGTGTTGATCCAGCCGCCGACATAGCCGGCGATCAGGCCGAGCGATGTGCCGATGCAGAAGGCATAGAACACCGGCGAGATGCCGATCAATAGCGACAGCCGCCCGCCATAGATCAGCCGCGCCAGCATGTCACGGCCGAGCTCGTCGGTGCCGAGCAGATAGCCGGCGGTGCCGATATGACGCAGGCGCCGGATCATCGAGCCCTGGTAGGGATCGGCGAGATGGAGCCACGGCGCAATCAGCGCGGACAGGAAGATCGCAACCAGGATCAGCGCGCAGGCCATGCTGACCTTGTCGCGCCGGATGCGGCGGCCGACGGTGGCCCAATAGCCGCGCGCCTTCATGGCGGGCGCGGCCTGCAGCGCGGCGTCGGATATCGCTGACATCGGAAGCTCGCTCACATCAACCTCGCTTGATGCGCGGGTCGATAGCGGCCTGCGCGATATCGACCAGGAGATTGAGAACCACGAAGAACAGCGCCAGCACCAGGATCGTGCCCTGCAGCAGCGGCAGGTCGCGCTGGAAGATCGCGGAGTTGAGCAGGAAGCCGGAGCCCGGCCAGGAGAACACGGTCTCGATCAGGATCGAGCCGCCGAGCATGTAACCCAATTGCAGCCCCATCACCGCAAGGGCCGTCGGGGCGGCGTTCTTGATGACATGGCGGAACACGTCGGTCTCGCGCAGGCCCTTGGCGCGCAGCGCCTCGACAAAGTCCTGGCTCAATATGTCGCCGGTGAGCGCGCGCACGGTACGGGTGATGATGCCCATCGGGATCACCGAGGTGGTGATCGCGGGCAGGATCAGATAGCGCAAATGGTCCCAATCCCAGCTCCAGGCGCCGGAGCCGCCGGGGCCGGCGCCGACCGCAGGCAGCCAGTTCAGTTCGACCGAAAAGATGATGACCAGCACCATGCCGAGCCAGTAATGCGGCACGGAGACGCCGGCAATGGCAAACGACGTCGCCACCTTGTCGACCCAGGTGTCGCGGAAATAACCGGCAATCAGGCCGAACAGCAGACCCAGGGTGAAGCCGATGATCGCAGCCGCAATCGCCAGTGTCACGGTGTTGCCGACGGCGCGGATCACTTCGGTCAAAACGGGGCGGCCGGTCGCAATGGAATGGCCGAGATCGCCATTGAGCGCGCGCCACAGCCACAGCCCGAACTGCACCGGCAGCGGGCGATCGAATCCGTAAGCGGCGCGGAGTTGCGCAGCCAATTCCTGCGACGCGTCGGCCGGCAGCACAGCCACCAGCGGATCGCCGGGCGTGATGTGCACGAGCAGGAAGCACACCAGCGCCACGCTGATGACGATCGGGATCACATAGACGATGCGGCGGGCGATGTAGACGAGCACGGGACTACCTTCGATTACCGACCAATTCTCGCTTCGTCATGCCCGGGCTTGACCCGGGCATCCATCAATCGAAGAACTTTGTCCGAAGAGGATGGATGGCCGGGTCAAGCCCGGACATGACGAGTGATGAAGGCTTGTCGATCACGGCACCATCGTGACCGGCGAGAAGTCGACGAACCAGCTCTTCGGCTGCACGAAGTTCTTGATCTTCGGGCTCATCGCGCGCGGCGCGACGTCGTGGCCGACATAGAGGAAGGCCGCGTCGTCGACGGAGGCCGCGTGCAGTTCGGCGAGAAACGCATCGCGCGCGGCCGGATCGAAGGTCTGCCGTGCCTTGGTGACGAGCGCGTCGAATTCGGGGTTGTTGATGAAGCCCCAATTGTTCGAGACCGGCGGCGCCATCGAGGACTGCAGGAAACGCACCATCGCGAAGAACGGATCCATCGCCGCATAGGTCACATTGACCGCATTCGAGCCGTTGGCGGAAGCATCCTTGGCGCCGCGCCGCCAGTTGTTGAGCAGCGTGTTCCACTCGATGACGTCGAACTGCACGTCGAAATAACATTCGGCGAGCGCCTGCTGCAGATATTCGTTCATCGGCAGCGGCATCATCTGGCCCGAACCCGAGGCCGAAGTCTGGATCTTGACGGCCAGATGCTTGTTCGGACCGTAGCCCGCCTCCTGCATCAATTTCAGCGCGGCCGGCTTGTCGTATTTGATCTGGAAGCTCGGTTTTCCCCGCCAGGGATGACCGGGCTCGAAGGTGCCGGTCGCCGGCACCATGTATCCGCCGAGCAAGCCATCCCTCAGGCCTTCGCGGTCGATGCAGAGATTGGCCGCCTTGCGAACGCGGATGTCATTCCAGGGAGAATCCGGAAGCCGCGAGAACTGCCAGGGCCAGACATGCGGCTCCTCGTTGCTATAGATGACGAAGCCTCGGTCCTTGATCTGGGGGATCGCGTCAGGCGCAGGCGCTTCGACCCAATCGACCTGCCCCGACAGGAGCGCCGCGGTGCGGGCATTGGCTTCCGGCATCGGCAGCAGCAGCATGCGGTCGACATGCGGGATGCGCGCCTTGTCCCAGTAATTCTCGTTCTTCGCGAGCTCGAGCCGCTCGCGCGGCGTAAAGCCCGTCATCTTCCAGGGGCCGGTGCCGGAGGCGTCGCGCGCAAAGGCTTCCCAGGCGGCGGCCGATTTGGCTTTCGCATCAGCGCCGCTGGCCGCGTCATAGAGCTTCTGCCATTTCGCCGGGCTCGCCATGAACAGATTGGTGAGATTGATCGGCAGGAAACTGTCCGGCTCCTTGGTGGTCAGTTCGACCGTCAGATCGTCGATCTTCTTCGCGGACACAAGCGTCGGCATGCGCGAGGCGGTGAGGCCGACCTGGCTCGCGTCGTATTGCGGCGCGTCCTTGTTCAGCACCTTGTCGACGTTCCACACCACGGCATCGGCGTTGAAGTCGCTGCCATCATGGAATTTGACGCCCGGGCGCAGCTTGAAGGTCCACTTCTTGTGATCGGCATCGTCCACCTTCCATTCGGTAGCCAGCCCCGGGATCATCACGCTCGGCTTTTCCGCCGAGGAAAGGTCCCACATCGTGAGCGCGTCATACATCGTGAGCCCGGTGAAGCGGTTGCCCTCGAAACCCTGGTCGGGCTGCCCACTCGTGCGCGGAATATCGGCTGCCGTCATGCCGATGCGCAGCAAGGTATCGGCACCGGCTACACGCGGCGCGGCAAGCGTCGCAAGGCCGAGCACGGCGGCCGCGATTGCGGCGCTGTTTCTCGAAAATCTGCCAACACGCATTGTCACAATTCCCCTCTGACTTTGGTGACTATTTTCTGAGCAAACGTATGCAACGGCTGTGCCAATGACTGAAACACCGCGCCAAATTGCTTTTGTGATCACAAGTCTTTGTAGTTTGCCGCGAACAAACGCCGCAGCTGCCTATTCTGGCATCAAGCTTGCTTGCTTTGGCCCGAGTTGTCCAACGGAGCCCAAGTCCATGCGCGTGCGAATTCCGACGCTTTTCGCCAGCCTCTCTTTGTTGCTGGCGGTCACCCTTTCCGCCGTCTCCGCCCGCGCCGAAACCATCGTGCGTTACGGGATTTCGATGGCGGATATCCCGCTGACCACCGGCCAGCCGGACCGCGGCGCCGGCGCCTATCAGTTCACGGGCTACACCATCTACGACCCGCTGGTTTCCTGGGACATGAGCATCTCGGACAAGCCGGGCAAGCTGGTGCCGGGGCTCGCCACCGAATGGAAGGTCGATGATGCCGACAAGAAGAAGTGGCGCTTCAGCTTACGCAAGGGCGTCAAATTCCATGACGGCAGCGAATTCAATGCCGACGCGGTGATCTGGAATTTCGACAAGGTCCTGAACGACAAGGCGCCGCAATTCGACAAGCGGCAGAGCGCGCAGGTGAAAACCCGCCTGCCCTCGGTCGCGAGCTACGCCAAGATCGACGACTATACGGTTGAGGTCACGACCAAGACGGTCGACTCCTTCTTTCCCTACCAGATGCTCTGGTTCCTGATCTCGAGCCCGGCGCAATATGAGAAGCTCGGCAAGGACTGGGACAAGTTCGCGAGCCAGCCCTCGGGCACCGGTCCGTTCAAGCTGACAAAACTGGTGCCGCGCGAGCTCGCGGAACTCAGCAAGAACGAGGACTATTGGGACAAGAACCGGATTCCGAAGGTCGACAAGCTCGTCCTGGTGCCGATGCCGGAAGCGCTGACCCGCACCAATGCGCTGCTCGCGGGCCAAGTCGATCTGATCGAGACGCCGGCGCCCGACGCTGTGCCGCAGCTCAAAGGCGCCGGCATGAAGATCGTCGACAACGTCACGCCGCATGTCTGGAATTATCATCTGAGCGTGCTGCCCGGCTCGCCCTGGACCGATATCCGCCTGCGCAAGGCGCTGAACCTTGCAATCGACCGCGACGCCGTGGTCGGGCTGATGAACGGTCTCGCCAAGCCCGCCAAGGGCCAGGTCGACCCGTCGAGCCCATGGTTCGGCAAGCCGACGTTCGAGTTGAAGTATGATCTCGCCGCGGCCAAGAAGCTGGTCGAGGAAGCCGGCTACTCCAAGGACAAGCCGCTGAAGACCACCTTCATCATCGCGCAGGGCGGCACCGGCCAGATGCTGTCGCTGCCGATGAACGAATTCCTGCAGCAAAGCTTCAAGGAAATCGGCATCGACATCGACTTCAAGGTGGTCGAGCTGGAAACGCTGTATACGCATTGGCGCAAGGGCGCGGCCGACGAGATGAACGCCGGCATTACCGCCAACAACATCGCCTATGTCACGTCAGATCCGCTCTACGCCATCGTGCGCTTCTTCGCCTCCGACCAGGTCGCGCCGGTCGGCGTCAACTGGGGCGGCTACAAGAATCCGAAGGTCGACGCGCTGATCAGCGAAGCCAAGCAGACCTTCGATCCGGCCAGGCAGGACGAATTGATCGCGCAGGCGCACTCGCTGATCGTCGACGACGCGGCGCTGGTGTGGGTGGTGCACGACACCAACCCGCATGCGCTGTCGCCGAAGATCAAGAAGTTCGTGCAGGCGCAGCACTGGTTCCAGGATCTCACCACGATCGGGGTGGAGTGATTTTCACTGTCGTCCCGGCCAAGCGAACGAAGTGAGCGCAGAGCCGGGACGACGCCAAGTTATTTCGTCAGCAATTGATACGCGCCGTTCCAGTCCTCCGGCGGTGGGTTTTCCTTGTAGCTCCGGATGCGCTGCTCATAGAGATTGTAGAGGTACTCCAGCGAATGGGCCTCGTCGGTCTTGCGGCCGCGCGCGATCGCCTCCATCGCGCCATCCCAGTCGCGCCCGCGGTAGCAGGCCAGCATCTCGATGGTGAGGTTGCGCAGGCGCTGGAAGCGCTCTGACTGCGCCACGTCCTCGCGGCCGGCGATGGCGTAGATCACCTCCGGCTCCTTCTTGCCCTTCACCATGATGAAGTCGAGCTCGAGGATTGCGAAATAGTCCTTCACGGCGAGTGCGGTTTTGGAGCCGACGATGATCGGTAAGCCGTACTCTTTGGTCTGGCCTTCGAGGCGCGAGGCGAGGTTCACGCCGTCGCCGAGCACCGAATAGTCGAAACGCTGATCGGACCCCATATTGCCGACCACGCATGTGCCGGTGTTCAGGCCGACGCCGACATTGAGCGGAATGTAGATCGGTCCGCCATCCTGCGCCTCCTGCTCGCGGATCTTGTTGAGTTCGTCGATGCGCTCCAACATGTCGACAGCAGCGTTGCAGGCGTTGAGCTGATGCTCATTGTCGTCGATCGGGGCGTTCCAGAACGCCATGATGGCGTCGCCCATATATTTGTCGATGGTGCCCTTGCGCGCGAGGATCGCGTTGGTGAGGGGCGTGAGGAAGCGATTCATCAGCCGCGTCAGGCCTTGCGGATCGCTCTTGTAGGTCTCGGAAATGGCGGTGAAGCCGCGCACGTCGGAGAACATGATGGTCATCTCGCGCTCCTCCCCGCCGAGCACGAGCCTTTCCGGTGATTGCGCGAGCTGTTCGACCAGCGCAGGCGACAGATACCGGCCGAACGCGGAGCGGATTTGCCGGCGCTGCGCCTGCTCGCGGACGAAGCTTGAGAAAATAAGCGTCAGGTAGATCGCGCTGGTCGACAGCAACGGATAGGTGAAGTCGATCAGGAGCCGGTCGTGGGCGTAGAAATACCAGGATATTCCCACCAGCACGGACGCAAACAGTGCGCCGACAATCACCAGCGTGGTCGGCCCCAGTCTCGGCGCGAAGGCGATGACGAGAAGCCCGAGCACAAGCGCACCCAAAAGCTCGAGGGCAATGCCGTAATTCGGCTGCTGCACGATCGCGCCCGTCAGCGCGCTTTCCAGCGCTTGCGCATGGATCTCGACGCCCGGCATCGCCGGCGAGACCGGCGTGGTCTTGATGTCGTTGAGTCCAACCGAGGAGGTTCCGATGAGCACCAATTTGCGCGCGATCTTCTCAGGGAGAACGCGCCCGTCCAGCACATCGACGGCCGAGACATAGATCGAGGGGTCCCGGTGCGCATAGTGCACCCAGAGCTGCCCGTTGGCGTCGGTTGGCACCTGGAAGCCTTTTACGGCGATGCTCTGGATGCCGGCCTTGTCGGCCTTGATCAGGATGGTGCCGGAGCCGCTCGCAACGCGCAGCATCTCGAAGCTCAACGACGGCATGAGTTGGCCCTGGGCCCGCATGACCATCGGCACCCGGCGGACGATGCCGTCTCGTTCGGGCTTGATCGTAAACAGTCCGCGCCCCGCGGCTGCTTCCTCCAAAACCGGAACGTTGCGCAATAGGCCGGGGAAATTGAACATGAACCGTTGCGGGTCCTCGCCCAGCGTGGCGAGGCCCGTCAACGGCAAGTTCGTGTCGAGCTCGGTGATCACGCTGGGCAACCCGGATTCGCCGAGCACCACGCGCGCGCGCTTGATCGCATCGGCCAGGATCTGGTCGTTGCTGGGCAGCGCTTTCAATCTGGCACGGGTTTCTTCGTCGAGATTGTGAAAGGTGTCGGCGACAGTGTCCGGATTGAGCCGATCGGGCTCGGAGAACACCGCGTCGAACGCGATCACAAGCGCGCCAAGCTTGGTCAGATTGGTGATGATATCGGCGACGCGGGTGCGCGGCCACGGCCACTGCCCGAGTTTGGGATCAGCTAGGCTCCTTTCATCGATGTCGACGATGGTGACCGGCCGCGCCGTCTTCACACGGGGGTCGATGACCTGAAAGGTATCAAAGGTCCTGACCCGGAGCTCCTGGATCGGGGCGGGATCGACGATTCGCAACGCCGCGAAGCCGACCAGGAGCGCAAGGCAGACCAGCCGCGCATAGCCGAACTTCCGCGTGAACCACCGCCGTAATATCCGTAAGCGCTTCATGCCTCTTCGTATCAGGTTAATGCAGCTTGATCACGTTTGCGATTGGGACTTCACGCCACCCCTCAGAATTTCCTGCGGCAGTAGAAGCACATTATCTCGTCCTGGCTTTAGGGGATTGAGCCGACGCCCATCACGACACGAAGACACCGAGACCACACTAACCTCAAGTCATTGAAATATCGAAAAATTTTGGCTTCGTTCTGCACAGCGTCAAGTAATTCTATTTATGGTTGCATCTATTAAGCTATCTATTTTTGATAAATAATTTGATCGCATTGTCTCGACGCCCAACCGCTCGACTCTCGTATCGATCCAGCCTGATGAGGTATGGGAGCGCGCGGCGCAGCGCTTCAGCCGATCGTTCAGGTTCCTTTGATGGCAAATTCGCAAGAGGATCGATCGGCTCTCCTAACAAGGCCTTCCCCGCTATTACTAATTTCAAGTGGCGGAGAGCCTTCGTAACGGATCCAAAGCGCACCGTGGGCCCCAGGGCGCCAAGGGTTAAGACACGCTACAGAGCAATCTTGACCTTTCGAATGCGCTCCAGCTCAAGCTGGGCTTCCGCGGCGTCACGAGCGTACCGTAGAACGATTTCGCTTTTGGCGTTACCCGCGATTTTACGCGAGAGCTTGTCAACATGCCTTGCAGCGGCAGCGCTCGATGCAGGGCTCAAGCTTAAGCCATGGCGGTGAGCGTTGCGGGCCGCACGCTTTTTGCCAGCCGCCGAGCAGGGACCAGTGCTCCTGCTGGCATTGCGACGGTTTGCTTCGATTTGACGCTCGCTTACCACGATCAAGCCGAGACCTTGTTGGCGCGGTATCCGAGTTTGGGCGCCCTAATTTTCTGCAGCACTCGATCGGAACTCTCTCGAACTGTCTTGGCAAAACCAACACGGTAATCCTCTATGCTTCGAAGCGCCTTGTTTCGCCGCGACTCATACGCCGACAACATTCTGTCGAGAAGCTCGATATCCGACGACGACAGTCGGACGGCTTCAGCTTCGATAGCAAATTCATCCAGCCGAACTCGCCATAGCAGCTCTGCCACCTCCTTCTTGGCCACTGGATCGGTGAACTACCGCCGCGCCAGATCGTCAGCAGCCTTGGTATTATAAATGCTGAAGTGTGACCGCAGGAGGTTCTGCAAAGCCTTGTCAAAAGCGTTGTTGATTATCCCTGACTTACATCGACGCAGGCGCAGAATTTCCCATGTCAAAGCTGCGATATCGGCCACATACATCGATTCAACGAAGCTGCGCGGCATGATCTCGTGCTCGAGACTTGCTTGCAAGGCTAGATAGTCCTGCTCGGATTCGGTCATAAGGAGGGCAGGCTGAGAAAGCGTTTTCGTCATGGATTCTCCAACTCATCGGCCAAACGCACATCGTCGTGCCTAGGCCATCCGCATCGTGCCGTTATTCGACTTAGCTTTGGCTTTTCCTTTTTCCTATATGTGTCCACCCCCGTCATTTTTCTAGAAAACGTTCGCGCGTTGGAGGTTGTATATGTCCCTGCGCCGCGCAAACTGGTTCACTTCCGGCGCGCTTCACTTCCTAGACTTTGCGGAGCCGCCAGGTCCGCCGCCATTTTCGTCGATGAACTCCACGCCGGCGGCATGGCGGACCGCCAAGTCGTTGCGACTGTCATTGAGGTCTCACTTTCGGCCAGCTCCGCACGGCGAATAGTCGTGAGTCCGACGGCCGATGCGCGTGCGAGATCTGCGCTGCGACGGATGGCGCCCGCCGACGGGTGCTGCGTTGCTGAAGTGTTCGGATGATGCCGGTAGTGCCTCCGCAAGTCCCTCACTGGCCGTCGCGAATCGCCCACGGGTCCCTACACAGAAGGCACCTCACTTAAGCATTCTACCTAGGTAATTAAACACCTCCAAAAATTGGCTCCCGCAAAGCGAAATTAATCAATTTTAAATGCGCTTCGGCTGCAGCCGCCTCGTTTAGTGCCGCGTGCCTCTTCGGGTGACACCACAAAACCGGATAAGTTAGTGCTTTCTCTGCAACCGCCCGGGTGTTACCGTTTCGTTTACAATTTATTAATGCATTTGTTGGGTGGGGCAGTTGAACAAGTTTTTAACTCACGGGACAGATGCGTCCGTTTCTGAGTTGATTGGATTTAATTTCCATTCGCTTTCACAGCTCGCCGTTACAGTTCCTGATGCTCATCTCCTGTTTTCAGGTGATTATGCGCGTTCGGGCAGTGACCTGATTATTTCAGACCCGTCTCACAGGTTTGTCGTACCGCATTATTTTTCGGGCGATAAACGCCCGGCGCTGGTCTCGCCCGAGGGAGCTCCTTTCGACGCAAGGCTCGTTGATGCTCTGACCGGGCATGCCGCTTATGCTCAGGCTGGCCCGCCTGCTTCCGCCGCCAAAGTTGTGGGCCATGTCGTCAAGATGACGGGCAGCGCCAGCATCGTTCGAAATGGTGTGGCTATCGTGGCCAACACCGGCGATACGCTCTATCAGAACGACGTCGTACAAACTGGCAGCAACTCAACGATGGGTATGGTGCTAGATGATGGTTCGGCTTTCAATTTGTCCGCAAATGCGCGGCTCATGTTGAACGAACTAAGTTACGACCCGACAGGCAGTTCGAACAAGTCATTCTTCACTCTCGCCCAAGGTGCACTCAGTTTTGTTGCTGGCCAGGTAGCTCCGACAGGTGACATGGAGGTCGCGACTCCTGTCGCTGTGGTCGGCATTCGCGGTACCGCCGTTCTCTTGGACATCGGCTCAACCGACGGAAGGGTCGCGATTTCAGTTGCCGATCAGCAGGACGGCAGCGTTCACACCGTTCAGGTTTTCAGGTGCGCCCCAACTAACGTGCCGGGCGTTTGTACGGCGGGAGACCAAATCGGAACAGTCACCAGCAATGGCTCAGCACTCGCTATTACGCCTGGCGCCAATCTCCAGATCAGCACTCAAGAAATTAGCAAGACCCCCGCTCAGGTCACGCAGGAATTCAGCGCATTCCAGCAAGCGCTGAGTACCTATGATGCTGGCAAGCAGCTCTACCCCAACCTGCCGCAACATACCGAAAATTTAAATCACGATAACAACCCAAATCCCAACGCGACTCGAACTGCGGTCGGCAGCGCTACGATACTGCCTAGTGAGCCTCCTACAACCACAGTCTTCGATAACGCCACCACCCGTGCGGTAGCGGATAGTGGAGGTGACTCCACCTCCCAAGCTGCGGCATCAGCGGTTTCTGGGGGTGTCGGAAGTGGGAGCATTACCCCGCCGTCCCAGAACTCTCTCGTCCGACACAAGCCAAATTGTGTTTGTGAAGGAAACTGCGCCGCCACCCGCTCCGGTCGAAATCATTACCCCTGGTGGCCAGATAAACCAGACGTTTCAAACTATCACTGGGACAGTTGACGCGGCCTATGCTGGAACAACCGTCGCGATCCTAGACACCTATGATGGCGTCACGACCACAATTGGTACCGTTACAGTTGGCACTGGAGGAACTTGGAGCGCGAGCGTTACGTTCGCTGGGGTTGGCTCTCACAGTATTGTAGCTCAGGACGCCGCGGCTAACAGTACAAGTGCCCCAGTGGTGTTTATGCTGGACACCACCGCGCCGAGCGGCGGCACGCCGGTTCTGACCGCGGCGGCGGACTCCGGGACGTCGCATACTGACGGCATCACCGATGTCACGGCGCCGACCTTCACGGTGGCGCTCAATCCGACGGTTGCGGCCGGCGATACGGTTCAGCTGCTGCTCGGCGGTTCGGCGCTGGCCCATCCGGTGACCCACACCATCACCCCAGCCGATGTGACGGCCGGCAGCATCACGCTGACGGTGACCGCCGGCGACCTCGGCGCCGACGGCACCAAGTCGATCACGGCCCAGTTCAGTGATGCGGCGGGCAATAGCTCCACCACTTCGGCCGACGTGATCACGATCGACACCACCGCACCTCAAGTGGCGATCGGCAACCCGGGGGGGCCGACCAACCAGCCGAGCCTGAGCCTTAGCGGAACGATTGCTGGCGCCGATGCCGGCACCACGATCGCCATTTTCGATGGCGCGACCCAAATCGGCGTCGCCACCATCAGCGGCAGCACCTGGAGCGCCAACGTCACGCTCAGCAATGGCAGCAACCTGCTGACCGCCCAGGTCACGGATCTGGCCGGCAACACCGCCACCAGCAGCGCGGTCACCTATACGCTGAACACCACCGCGCCGACCGGCGGCACGCCGGTTCTGACCGCGGCGTCGGACTCCGGGACGTCGCATACTGACGGCATCACCGATGTGACGGCGCCGACCTTCACGGTGGCGCTCGGTTCAACGGTCGTGGCCGGCGATACGGTTCAGCTGCTGCTCGGCGGTTCGGCGCTGGCCCATCCGGTGACGCACATCATCACCCCAGCCGATGTGACGGCCGGCAGCATCACGCTGACGGTGACCGCCGGCGACCTCGGCGCCGACGGCAGCAAGCAGATTTCGGCGCAGTTCAGCGACGGGTTTGGCAACAGCTCGACCACCTCGGCACTGATTATTACGCTCGACACCACCGCGCCGAGCGGCGGCACGCCGGTTCTGACCGCGGCGGCGAACTCCGGGACGTCGCATACTGACGGCATCACCGATGTCACGGCGCCGACCTTCACGGTGGCGCTCAATCCGACGGTTGCGGCCGGCGATACGGTTCAGCTGCTGCTCGGCGGTTCGGCGCTGGCCCATCCGGTGACCCACACCATCACCCCAGCCGATGTGACGGCCGGCAGCATCACGCTGACGGTGACCGCCGGCGACCTCGGCGCCGACGGCACCAAGTCGATCACGGCCCAGTTCAGTGATGCGGCGGGCAATAGCTCCACCACTTCGGCCGACGTGATCACGATCGACACCACCGCACCTCAAGTGGCGATCGGCAACCCGGGGGGGCCGACCAACCAGCCGAGCCTGAGCCTTAGCGGAACGATTGCTGGCGCCGATGCCGGCACCACGATCGCCATTTTCGATGGCGCGACCCAAATCGGCGTCGCCACCATCAGCGGCAGCACCTGGAGCGCCAACGTCACGCTCAGCAATGGCAGCAACCTGCTGACCGCCCAGGTCACGGATCTGGCCGGCAACACCGCCACCAGCAGCGCGGTCACCTATACGCTGAACACCACCGCGCCGACCGGCGGCACGCCGGTTCTGACCGCGGCGTCGGACTCCGGGACGTCGCATACTGACGGCATCACCGATGTGACGGCGCCGACCTTCACGGTGGCGCTCGGTTCAACGGTCGTGGCCGGCGATACGGTTCAGCTGCTGCTCGGCGGTTCGGCGCTGGCCCATCCGGTGACGCACATCATCACCCCAGCCGATGTGACGGCCGGCAGCATCACGCTGACGGTGACCGCCGGCGACCTCGGCGCCGACGGCAGCAAGCAGATTTCGGCGCAGTTCAGCGACGGGTTTGGCAACAGCTCGACCACCTCGGCACTGATTATTACGCTCGACACCACCGCGCCGACGGTGACGACGCTGACCGACGTGACGTCGAACGGCGCGGATCTGGATGCCGGTCAGACCGTGACGTTCACGCTGACGGCGAGCGAGGCGCTGACGATCGCCAATGGCGCGGCGTTGACGCTGAGCAATGGCGCGACGGCGGTCTACAACAGCAGTTCCGGCAAGTTCGTCTACACGGTGGCCGCCGGCCAGGACATCGCCGACCTCAAGGTGACCGGCTACAGCGGGACGATCACCGATGCCGCCGGCAATGCGCTGGCGGCCAGTGGCGTAACCCTCGATACCCTGGTCAAGATCGACACGGTGGCACCGACCGGCGGCACGCCGGCGCTGACGGCGGCCTCCGATTCCGGCTCATCGAGCACGGACAATATCACCGACGTCACCAGTCCGACGTTCACGGTGGCGTTGAACCCAACGGTTGCAGTGGGCGACACGGTTCAGCTGTTGCTCAATGGTTCGCAGCTGGCGCATCCGGTGGTTCACAGCGTCACGGCGGACGATATCGGCGCCGGCAGCGTCAGCCTGACGGTGACGGCGGGGGACCTCGGCGCGGACGGTTCGAAGTCGATCACCGCGACGTTCACCGACGTCGCCGGCAACACCTCGACCACCTCGGCCGACGTCATCACGCTGGACACCACGGCACCGATTGTGACGATCGGCAACGCGGGCGGCAACACCAATCAGTCCGCGCAGACAATCAGCGGAACCGTCGATCTCGGCGACGTCGGAGCGATGGTCAAGATCTACGACAATGGCGGCACAACGCCGGTAACAACCGCCCTCGTTCTAAGTGACGGGACCTGGAGCAAGACTGTCACCCTGGTGTCGGGCACCAATTCGCTCACCGCACAGGTGACCGACGCGGCGGGCAATACTGGTACCAGCAACACGGTGATCTTTACGCTAAACACGGTGGGACCGACGATCACGATGGGCGTTGTCGGCCAGAATGACGTTGTGAACGTAACCCAGACGACGTCTGGGGTGACGATATCTGGAATGGAGACGAACGCAGACGGTCAGACTGTAACTGTTACTGTTCTGAACACTGGCAAACAAGTCGTCGATACCTTGACCACAGTAGCTTCAGCTGGCGCGTGGAGTGCAACGCTCAGCGAGGCTCAGCTATTGGCGCTGCCGAGTGGCGTTTATACTTTCCAGGCCAGTGTATCGGATCAGTTCGGCACTGTAGCGTCGCCGGCGAACCAAATCGTGACTGTCACTCGCTCTTTGGAGTGGGTCGCAACTTCGGGAGGTGATTGGGCTCAGGGATCAAACTGGAGTGGTGCAGTGGCTCCAACCGCGGTCGACAATGCAACGATCGATCGTACGGGAAGCTATAGCATCACCGTCTCTAGTGCCGACAACGTATCTTCGTTGTTGGTTACCGATCCTGGAACAGCGATCTCTATTAATGCGAACGCGAGCCTTGCGGTTGCTGGGGTCCTGACACTCAATGCGGGATTACTGAAACTGAGTGGTACGATTTCTGGTGGGACGATCGTATCGGGCGGCGGAACAATCGTCTGGAACAGCGGCATACTGTCGGGTGTGACCTATGACGGCACGATGGATCTGTCGCCGAACTCGTCGTCGGTCTACATCACCAATGGGCTCACGGTCACGGGGGTGAGCGGTACTGGGGCGGGCAGCATCAATCTCACCGGCACGAGCGACAACATCTATTTCGAGGGCACCCAGACCTTCGACAACGCCACGATCAATCTGGGCAACGCGACGGGCTACAGCGACACCGTCTACCAATACGACATCAACAATACCGGTTCGGTGCTGACCCTGGGTCCGCATCTGACCGTGAACGTCAACACCAACAACTATGTCTACCTTGGCTCTGCCGGCAGTAATCATGCCGGTGACGGTATCGTCAACCAGGGCACCATCAATGTTCAGGGAACGGCCAGCGGCTATCTCGACGTTGATCCCTACAACTTCACCAACCAGGGCATCATCAACGTTAGCAATGGCCACTCGCTATATCTGCAGCCGAGCACGAGCCTCTCCAACGCCGCGGGCGGTGTCATTAATATCGGGACCGGCTCGACCCTCTACTTCGGCATCACCTCGGGGACAAGCAGCAACGCAGGAACGATCACGGCCTCTGGTGCGACAGTCTACTTCTATTCGTTTGGGAATTTTACAAACACCGGCACGCTGAATGTCACCAATTCGTCCGTGTACCTGTATGGCAGCTACACCACGGCACAGGTGGCTCAATTCGCCAACGAAGGCGATACGATCTACATCTACGGAACACTGACAAATACCGGGACGACTTTGAATGTCGGACCGGGAACCGGCTTGTCTTCAGTAACTCTCGCAGGCAGCGGCACGATTGTCGGCGGCACGATTGTCGACCAGGGCTCGGGGCTGAAATTCCAGAGCGGCATACTGTCGGGTGTGACCTATGACGGCACGATGGATCTGTCGCCGAACTCGTCGTCGGTCTACATCACCAATGGGCTCACGGTCACGGGGGTGAACGGTACTGGGGCGGGCAGCATCAATCTCACCGGCACGAGCGACAACATCTATTTCGAGGGCACCCAGACCTTCGACAACGCCACGATCAATCTGGGCAACGCGACGGGCTACAGCGACACCGTCTACCAATACGACATCAACAATACCGGTTCGGTGCTGACCCTGGGTCCGCATCTGACCGTGAACGTCAACACCAACAACTATGTCTACCTTGGCTCTGCCGGCAGTAATCATGCCGGTGACGGTATCGTCAACCAGGGCACCATCAATGTTCAGGGAACGGCCAGCGGCTATCTCGACGTTGATCCCTACAACTTCACCAACCAGGGCATCATCAACGTTAGCAATGGCCACTCGCTATATCTGCAGCCGAGCACGAGCCTCTCCAACGCCGCGGGCGGTGTCATTAATATCGGGACCGGCTCGACCCTCTACTTCGGCATCACCTCGGGGACAAGCAGCAACGCAGGAACGATCACGGCCTCTGGTGCGACAGTCTACTTCTATTCGTTTGGGAATTTTACAAACACCGGCACGCTGAATGTCACCAATTCGTCCGTGTACCTGTATGGCAGCTACACCACGGCACAGGTGGCTCAATTCGCCAACGAAGGCGATACGATCTACATCTACGGAACACTGACAAATACCGGGACGACTTTGAATGTCGGACCGGGAACCGGCTTGTCTTCAGTAACTCTCACAGGCAGCGGCACGATTGTCGGCGGCACGATTGTCGACCAGGGCTCGGGGCTGAAATTCCAGAGCGGCATACTGTCGGGTGTGACCTATGACGGCACGATGGATCTGTCGCCGAACTCGTCGTCGGTCTACATCACCAATGGGCTCACGGTCACGGGGGTGAGCGGTACTGGGGCGGGCAGCATCAATCTCACCGGCACGAGCGACAACATCTATTTCGAGGGCACCCAGACCTTCGACAACGCCACGATCAATCTGGGCAACGCGACGGGCTACAGCGACACCGTCTACCAATACGACATCAACAATACCGGTTCGGTGCTGACCCTGGGTCCGCATCTGACCGTGAACGTCAACACCAACAACTATGTCTACCTTGGCTCTGCCGGCAGTAATCATGCCGGTGACGGTATCGTCAACCAGGGCACCATCAATGTTCAGGGAACGGCCAGCGGCTATCTCGACGTTGATCCCTACAACTTCACCAACCAGGGCATCATCAACGTTAGCAATGGCCACTCGCTATATCTGCAGCCGAGCACGAGCCTCTCCAACGCCGCGGGCGGTGTCATTAATATCGGGACCGGCTCGACCCTCTACTTCGGCATCACCTCGGGGACAAGCAGCAACGCAGGAACGATCACGGCCTCTGGTGCGACAGTCTACTTCTATTCGTTTGGGAATTTTACAAACACCGGCACGCTGAATGTCACCAATTCGTCCGTGTACCTGTATGGCAGCTACACCACGGCACAGGTGGCTCAATTCGCCAACGAAGGCGATACGATCTACATCTACGGAACACTGACAAATACCGGGACGACTTTGAATGTCGGACCGGGAACCGGCTTGTCTTCAGTAACTCTCGCAGGCAGCGGCACGATTGTCGGCGGCACGATTGTCGACCAGGGCTCGGGGCTGAAATTCCAGAGCGGCATACTGTCGGGTGTGACCTATGACGGCACGATGGATCTGTCGCCGAACTCGTCGTCGGTCTACATCACCAATGGGCTCACGGTCACGGGGGTGAACGGTACTGGGGCGGGCAGCATCAATCTCACCGGCACGAGCGACAACATCTATTTCGAGGGCACCCAGACCTTCGACAACGCCACGATCAATCTGGGCAACGCGACGGGCTACAGCGACACCGTCTACCAATACGACATCAACAATACCGGTTCGGTGCTGACCCTGGGTCCGCATCTGACCGTGAACGTCAACACCAACAACTATGTCTACCTTGGCTCTGCCGGCAGTAATCATGCCGGTGACGGTATCGTCAACCAGGGCACCATCAATGTTCAGGGAACGGCCAGCGGCTATCTCGACGTTGATCCCTACAACTTCACCAACCAGGGCATCATCAACGTTAGCAATGGCCACTCGCTATATCTGCAGCCGAGCACGAGCCTCTCCAACGCCGCGGGCGGTGTAATCTCCGTATCAGGGGCCGGATCGGTCATCTATTTCGGCAGCAACGGGCAAACGTGGACGAATGCCGGTACGATCACGGCTTCTTCTGGCGGAGCGCTGCACCTGTATGGAAATTACACGACGGCGCAGCTTAATAGCATTACAGAGAACGGCGGCACAATCTACATCGATGGCACGTTGACCAACACCGGGACGACTTTGAATGTCGGGCCGGGGACGAGCCTAGCATCACTGGTGTTGGAAAGCGGTGGCACGATTGTCGGCGGCACGATTGTCGACCAGGGCTCGGGGCTGAAATTCCAGAGCGGCATACTGTCGGGTGTGACCTATGACGGCACGATGGATCTGTCGCCGAACTCGTCGTCGGTCTACATCACCAATGGGCTCACGGTCACGGGGGTGAACGGTACTGGGGCGGGCAGCATCAATCTCACCGGCACGAGCGACAACATCTATTTCGAAGGCACCCAGACCTTCGACAACGCCACGATCAATCTGGGCAACGCGACGGGCTACAGCGACACCGTCTACCAATACGACATCAACAATACCGGTTCGGTGCTGACCCTGGGTCCGCATCTGACCGTGAACGTCAACACCAACAACTATGTCTACCTTGGCTCTGCCGGCAGTAATCATGCCGGTGACGGTATCGTCAACCAGGGCACCATCAATGTTCAGGGAACGGCCAGCGGCTATCTCGACGTTGATCCCTACAACTTCACCAACCAGGGCATCATCAACGTTAGCAATGGCCACTCGCTATATCTGCAGCCGAGCACGAGCCTCTCCAACGCCGCGGGTGGTGTAATCTCCGTATCAGGGGCCGGATCGGTCATCTATTTCGGCAGCAACGGGCAAACGTGGACGAATGCCGGTACGATCACGGCTTCTTCTGGCGGAGCGCTGCACCTGTATGGAAATTACACGACGGCGCAGCTTAATAGCATTACAGAGAACGGCGGCACAATCTACATCGATGGCACGTTGACCAACACCGGGACGACTTTGAATGTCGGGCCGGGGACGAGCCTAGCGTCACTGGTGTTGGAAAGCGGTGGCACGATTGTCGGCGGCACGATTGTCGACCAGGGCTCGGGGCTGAAATTCCAGAGCGGCATACTGTCGGGTGTGACCTATGACGGCACGATGGATCTGTCGCCGAACTCGTCGTCGGTCTACATCACCAATGGGCTCACGGTCACGGGGGTGAACGGTACTGGGGCGGGCAGCATCAATCTCACCGGCACGAGCGACAACATCTATTTCGAAGGCACCCAGACCTTCGACAACGCCACGATCAATCTGGGCAACGCGACGGGCTACAGCGACACCGTCTACCAATACGACATCAACAATACCGGTTCGGTGCTGACCCTGGGTCCGCATCTGACCGTGAACGTCAACACCAACAACTATGTCTACCTTGGCTCTGCCGGCAGTAATCATGCCGGTGACGGTATCGTCAACCAGGGCACCATCAATGTTCAGGGAACGGCCAGCGGCTATCTCGACGTTGATCCCTACAACTTCACCAACCAGGGCATCATCAACGTTAGCAATGGCCACTCGCTATATCTGCAGCCGAGCACGAGCCTCTCCAACGCCGCGGGCGGTGTAATCTCCGTATCAGGGGCCGGATCGGTCATCTATTTCGGCGGCAACGGGCAAACGTGGACGAATGCCGGTACGATCACGGCTTCTTCTGGCGGAGCGCTGCACCTGTATGGAAATTACACGACGGCGCAGCTTAATAGCATTACAGAGAACGGCGGCACAATCTACATCGATGGCACGTTGACCAACACCGGGACGACTTTGAATGTCGGGCCGGGGACGAGCCTAGCGTCACTGGTGTTGGAAAGCGGTGGCACGATTGTCGGCGGCACGATTGTCGACCAGGGCTCGGGGCTGAAATTCCAGAGCGGCACGCTGTCGGGTGTAACCTACGACGGCACGATGGGCCTGTCGCCGAATAGTTCGAACGTGGTTGTGACGAGCGGGCTGACCTTGGCCGGCGTCAACGGCACCGGGCTTGGTACGGTCAACCTAACAGGTACATCTGGCTCCCTGTACATGGAGGGGGGCGAGACGCTGAACAACGCCACCTTCAACATTGGCAACAGCGGCAATTACGATTACCTCTACAATTACGACAGCGCTGGCGTGGCGACGGTGACGTTAGGAGCGAACCTGACGATCAACCACGTCGGGACGTATGCTTCGTTTAACACCTCGGAGTACGGTCGCAGCGGCAGCGGCATCGTTAATGCTGGGACGATAAACGCCAGCTTGAGTGGCGGCACCTTCACGGTCGCCGGCGGCGGCAGCTTCACCAATCAGGGCGCCATCAACGTCTCCAATGGCGATACGCTTAACATCAGCGCGGGCTTCAACAACAGGGGCATCGTCAATGTCCAGAGTGGAAGACTGAGCCTTTCCGGCGGGGGAAGACTTAGTGGCACCTTTAATATAAGTGCTGGGGCAACTGCACAATTTAATGGATCCACACCCTTTATACTCACGGGTATCGCAGCATTCATCGGAGGCGCAATATCAGGAAACGGATCGTTCAATATCGGCAACGGAGCCAGGGTCGAAATCTCCAGCTCGGACACAGGGTCGATCGGGACTGTGCCAACCGTCGCGTTTTCAAGCGGTAATAGCACTCTGATACTTGATAACCCTTCCACCTTCCAAAGTCCGATTTCCGGATTGGCCATCGGAGACACGATAGATTTCGTCAATACCGTGGTCACCAGCGCAAGCATCAATGGCTCAACGTTGACGGTTGGGACTTCGGGCCAGTCCCTTACCTATCAGATTTCTGGCGCGCTCGCCGGGAATAGCTTTGCGGTATTATCCAGCGCTGTGGCAGGTAGCCAAATCATTTTGGTGCCTGGCGCTCCCGGCGCCGGGACCCAGATAACGGGCAATATAAACGCTGGGACACTTTTCTTTGCGCCGACCTCTACACAGCTATATCAGCTGGTCGGGGCGAACATCTCTGGCGCAGGTGGACCTGGCTTTAGTCTCAATTCAACCGACAGCACTCCCACGGACAATCTTTTTGTCGAGATCAGTTCGGCTTCGTCAATTTCAGTGTCGGGCACGGGTTTTGACGGTGTCCGCGTTACAACTGCCGGCGCCAGCGCTTTTGTCTTCAATGCAGCGCCGATAAGTTCCGCTCAACAGGGAATTAATGTCGTCAGCCAAGGCTCCGGCAATATAACGATCAACAGCAGCGGAAATATCATTGCGGGGAGTACCGGGATAGGTGCGGACGATACTGCGACGACAATTTTGGCATCTGCCAATTCCTTTATTTCCATCTCGACCTTCGGCTCGATAAACGCCGGCACGACGGCAATGAGCAACGGGCATGTGCCCGAAGGGATCTGGGCTGGATATGGAAACAGCACGTCGCCGCTTCCGAACGCGAATGGTACCCTCATCATCAACAATGGTGCAAACATCACGGCGCCGGCAGACGATGCGATCGACGCTTTCAATTTTGCAAACGGAAACGTGACCGTGAACGACCTCTCCGGAACCACCATCTCCGGAGGAGTTAACGGTATTGCAGCTTTCGCTGAGAGTGGAGGAACTGGGAATATTACGATCGATGTCTCTTCGGGCGCTACCATAAAGGCAGCCTCGAACAATGGGATTCTTGCCCTTAGTAAAAGCACCGGAAGTATTTCGATCACGACCGCGCCAGGTGATACGATCACTGGCGACGCCGGAAGTACGGGCAGCTCCGGAATCGATGCCGTCAATGAATTAGCGGCAATTCCCCTAACAGCTGCTAGCTCAATCGTCGTGACTGCCTACGGGACGATAAATTCGGGCAGCGCTGTAACCGGCACAGGAACTCCTCCTGCCGGGATTCTGGCTGGCTATCTGGGCGGCAGCGCAAGTCCCGCAACTTTCCCGTTGACTGCAATAAACGGAGATGTCGTCGTCAATAATTTTGCAAATATCACTGCTGCGGGCGGCGATGGCATCCGCGCCTATAATTACGGCATCGGCGATGTCACCGTAAGCGATGAGGCAGGAGAAATTGTTGCCCTCGGTGGAGCGAATCCCACGAACGGCTACGGCGTTGGGATCGGAGCGTATGACTTTGGCACGGGCAATATCGATGTATCAACCGCAGCCGGCACAAGCATTCAGTCCGGCAGTTCGGGTATCAGCGCGATCAATGAGGCGCCTGCCGCCCCTTCCAATAGCACGGTTATAGTCGTCGCCCATGGGACAATCACATCCGGCATTATTCCAACCGGCGGCGGAAGTCCCGCGGCCGGAATTCTTGCTGGCTACAACTTCAATAGCTCTGCTGATGGCAATGTCGCTGGTTCCCTGATCATCGACGATTTCGCTTCTATCTCGGCGCCAAGCGGCACGGATGGCGTACGAGGCATCAACTACGGCGTCGGCGATATCACGATCACGGCAGAGGCCTCAGCAGTTATAACTGGGGGACGATATGGAATTGCCGGCGTCGGACACGATGGTGGTGACGTACAAATCAACAATTCGGCCATGGTGCAGGGCACGACAGCGGCAATTTTCGCACAGACGACCAGCGCGGGTACGGTTACCATACTCAATTCAAGCACCGGAGTAATCGAGAATTCGGGAAGTTCCTCAAACCCGGCCATATCAATTGCTGACGATGCGACGGGCAGCGCGGTCATCAATAACTTCGGAACCATTGAAGCGAATCAGAACTCTGCGGCGGCACTCGCGATTCTTGAAACTGGTAGTAGCATTACAATTAACAATAGTTCGGACATCATTGGCGACGTCAATGTGTCGAACGCTATCTTCAATAACAACGTTGGCGCGGATTGGGAATTTGCAGGCACCAATACCTTCGCGTCGGGCATCAATGTTATCAACAATGCGGGCATCATCAACGGTCAGGGTTCTGCAGGCACCATCCAGATAACCTCGGGTTCTTTGGATATCGTGGGCGCTATCAATGGAACGGTGAACCTGAATATCGGCAGCGGAGCCACGCTGGAGCTCAACGGTCCGGGATCCACCGGGGAGACAGTGACCTTCCTCGGCACGCAAGGAACGTTGGTGCTTAATCACTCATTGACATCGCCGTTTGCTGGTCAAATCTCAAATCTGACCGGCACCGCCCTCATTCACGATAATGTCGATTTGAGTGATTTGGCCTGGAATGGAATGGGGTCTGCCAATTATGTAGCAACCACGGCGGCCAGCGGCATCCTGACGGTCAATGACGGCAGTGGCCACGCCGAAGTGTTCAACTTAGTCAACTATACAGGAACTGGAATCTTTACGGCCCAAGACGACGGCCATGGTGGAACACTTGTTTTCGATCCCCCTGCGACTACACCCCTTCCTGAATTACACACCGTTTCCTCGGAGTTGGAATCCTCTTCAGCGGGCGTAACTCCCATTCCCAATACCCATCCGACTGTTGAACCTTTAGGTGGTTTTGATCTGGAAGATGGCCGGTCCAAAAGCTCTTTGATTGATTCTACCGTCAGAGCCAATGCAAGCGATGAAGGATGGCATTTTAAGACAGAGCAAGCTCATCCGACGCCGTTCCCGCAGGCCTCAATGCAGCCGCACGACCATACGCTTTCGATCGGGCGCAACGATAATGCCAATGCTGAGGGAGTTGCGGGGATGCGGTTCGGCGCTGGTGGCGACACGATGGCGTTCAAGCCCGAACTGGACCGGAACGCCTTCCCAGGGCACTTTGACGAAAAAATTGGTTTAGAGTGGTCCGCCTTTGCCAAATTTGCAGATGTTCACGCAATTGCGCAAGCCGTAACCAATGGAACCAATGCATTTGCCGGCACTGAACATAGCGATAGCGCTCCGCCAAGCTCGGCGCTGCCGCATGCAGATCATTTCGTCTTTTTCCATCTTTGATGGAAGGTGGGAGTTGCGCGACTATCCGGCCTTGGGCTTTCGTTCTTAGCCCATGTCATGTATCCGTGGGCTCCTCGCCTGAGTGAAACTGAGGCCAATCCGCGGAACTCTTATCGCCAGAGGATTGACCTTCACGCACTCCGGTGGGCAGCGTGGCTCCGCGCAATAACGGACCAAAGGGGCTTTTTGTGCTTTCAATTCCGACTTTTTGCGTGCGAACCATCAGAACGCAAACTGCTATTGTTTAGGCTGAAAATGTGCCGGGCTCTGCGGCTGCGGACTTGCTTGTCGTGACGGAGGCGTTGTCGCTGGTTTACGCGCTTGGTTAGACATGGGGAATGGTGCCGTAGCCAACGGTTTGGGGCGCTGCTTCTGCTCTAGTAAGCGGGCGATTTGTTCTTGGCTTGTTTTGAGCTGCGCTTGGATCTTGGCCGTTTGTTCTTGGTTGGCTTCCAGCTGTGCAGCGATGTTCGTCACTTGTCCCTGGCTTGCCTTGAGCTGCTCCACCAGGTTGGCGTTATGGTGGGCCATTTGTGCCTGTACCGACTTAAGATCCTCCACCCCATCGGCATTGTGGCGAGCCATTTCTTGCGTCGCTTTGAGATGCTCATCGAGTTCCGCATTCTCTCGGACCATTTGTCCTTGTCTGGTCTTTAACGCATCGATCACGCGTTCTGCTTCTGCGAGTTGGTGCGCCATAGCTATCATCGACTGAGCGAGGTCGGTAACCGGCGGCGCGCCCGCGGAGACGGCCGGAGCTGCGCGCGGGCCCGTGGTTGGTGCCTGCGGTGATGTCTGTCGAGATCCTGCATCTGACTCCTCTGCCACGCCTTCGGACGAGGCAGACTTTGCCCATTTCTTTAAGACCGATGATGTCGAAATGTGGACTGAGTCGATTTGGCTGTGACCCGATAGCCATGCAAAGACGGTAGCACCAAGTGGCAATAGCGCTATCAGTCCGATCAGAGTCCATGTAGCCAAGCTGCCCCGTGTTGAGCTGCGGCGAGCAGTCACGGCAAGCGGCACCGGGGTCGATGGTGCTACCTTGTCGTCTTCTGGCCCGGTAAACGCCTTCTCATTGGCCTGAGTAAGATATTCATTGCCAACCGCGAATTGATCGCGAGCTTGCGCGAGCGCGATCAGCGCGGCGTCGCGCGAACGATCTTGGTCTTGGTTCGCTGCAACACTCACCTCCGCTTCCCTTTTCGATGGCTTGAGCAAACGCTCCGCAGACCTGACCAAAGCATAACCGTTGAGTGAGGCTGTTCGGCCTTAGCTGAACCCTAGCGGCTCGAGACATCCTAAACGTAAAACCAGTCGGCTTCAACGAGAGATGCGATGTCTGCCAAGTGTCAAAAGCTAACGCCTGTATGAGCCAGCAGCTTCGGCTCGCACGTCCACGCGTGATCGGGTGTGAGGGGGCAGGCGGTTGGGTGATGGTGGCCCGGCAAACGAACTTCTCGCGCACGTGCTGGATGACCTTCCACTGGCGCGGAATGAGCTCCAGCATCTCGGTCACATCCTCTCGCAATCGGTTATCGCCGTAGCATGGGCAAGTCGCAGGCACCGGATAGACAAGGCGCTTCCGCGGCAAATGCTCCGGCAGCGGCCGGCGCGCCGGCTTGCGGCGCTTGAGGGGTGCCACTGTAATCTTGTAGGCTGCGTCCGTATGCGCCGCCGTCTCCGCTTGCGCGGCGTTCTCCTCCAGATCGGCGAGCTGCAGCTCGAGTTGGTCCAGCAATACGCCGCGCTCTGAGGACTGTCCGACTGCTTGTGCCGCAGCTTCCTGATCCTGAGCTCAAGCTTCTCGATCTGCAATGTCCGCGCCTGGGCCTCCGCTTCTGCGGCCAACCGGGCCGCCCGCTCGGCGCGCAGCATCACCTTCAGCGTCGCTACATCGTCGGGGAGAGACTCATCGGCGTCCAAGAATTGCAATACACCGGCTCTGTCCGAACCGCCGATGGTGTTATCGATTTGCTTGCGGCGCACTTCACATTCCAGACTTTTGAATCGCACGCCAATCCGCCGCTGTCCGACCTACTGCCGCGCCTAAGGCGAAATCCTATCTACGTCTAGAAGATCTTGGTTTGCGAAATCTAACTCCCATTCCTCCACCGTTTTCCTCTAGAAACTCAAGTCCAGCGGCCTCAAGCGCAAGTTGCAGCTTTGCTCTTGTCTCCTCTGAAACGTTAGGCCCAAAGCCACCTTCGACACGCTTAACGGTCGGCAAGGACAAGCCTGCGCGCGAAGCAAGTTCGGTCTGAGACCATCCTAAAAGCGCACGAGCAGCTCGAAGTTGTTCAACGGTAGCCAAAAGATTCCTGTTGATCCTTTTTGGATCATCAGCTATGATCCTTTTTGGATCATTGGTTGTGACATACGAACTCGCGGTTCGGACGTTACGCGAAACAATGGAGAACGTAATGTCGCTAATTGCTTTATCCGCCGAGAAATCTGTGGACCGTCGCGCCTTTATAGGCGGCTCCGACGCCCGGATCATCATGGGTGACCACGAAGCCCCCCTTCTCCGGCTCTGGCGCACCGGTCGCTGCCGATCAAGAACACCCTGACGCAAGAAGATGCGCAAGCCGTGGAAGTGGCTTACCTTGCACGGCTTGCGGCTTGCCCCGAAGAGCCCCTCCTACCTATCGAACCATCTAATTCGGATGCGCCTTCCTCAAAACTGAACGAAAACGAGCTCGCGCCCACATCAAATGTGCTGGTCACGCCGCTAACGGAACCAGTTCGTAAGCGGAGTAAAGCACACCTTGGCTTCGTCGCTTGGCAGCCATGCGTCATTTGCAAGATGAGCCCCTGCGATGCGCACCACTTGAAGATTGCGCAGCCCCGCTCCTTGGGACGAAAAGTCAGCGACGAGTTCACCGTGCCTCTCTGCCGCAAACACCATGGGGAGCTGCATAGCCACGGAAACGAGGCAAACTGGTGGTCAAATATGCAAGTCGCACCCATTTCGATTGCGCGAAGGCTCTGGGAAGCTGACCCAGCGAATAACGAGCTGAACGCCCTTCGAGCCTCTGCTCTCACGTGATGCGCAACGAGTTGATCCGTGTGTCGAGCATTGTAAGCCGCGAATAGCCGAATCTTCGTGCGAACCACCATCGCCAGATTCTGAGGCGCTTCATCGGATGTTCCGGTTATCGCAGGCGCGGACGTTGTTAATGCGGTGCAGTGGGGATGCCCGCACACCGCTTACCGCCTAACCCCGCGTGGATACAGTGAGTGCCTGGAGGCGCGAAAAAGCAAGGTTACGCGCGCCACGCCAGCTCAGACACCCAACGAGCGTCCTCGGCGTCTATTTCCTCAATCGAGGGCACAATCGAAGGCGCCTCGTGATCAAGTGCTGACAGCCTATACATTAATTCAGCGAGCCTCGGCGGCAGATCCGATCCGGTCGGGCGCAAAATGCAGGCAAGGCGCGCGCCGATCTCCTCGCAGATCGCGCCAGCATGCTCGGACCCGAGCTCCGGAATTTCCGCCACTCTAGGAGACATGGTCTCGCTTCTCCAGTGCGGCAGTCTAAACCGGAGGTCGACTGCTCTACAGTTAAAGGCAGCGATTGAGATTCGATCGTGGTGAAGTTCGGGTAAAGCCGCCTCCGTTGCTGCGACAAACACGTCCTCTCGCAAAGGTTCTGTTTACCAATGCCTGCCCGTCGATCACGCCTGGTAAAACGTTCGGTTGAGGACGTACCGAACGGTTTATCGGCTCTCGGGGGTAAATTTGGCGATCGACGACGGTTGAACGGCAACTCGGTACAGGCTTAACGTAACTCTGCGAGGTTGCCGCTGATCTGCGATAGCATCGTAGACGGCCTCGGTGGTTCGCCGTGCTGCTTTGCGTAGCCAGTGTTTGAGCTTGGTGAAGAACTTCTCGATCGGGTTTAGATCGGGCGAGTATTTCGGCAGGTAGAAGAGCCGGGCGCCGGCGGCACGGATGGCGTGACGCACGGCGTTAACCTTGTGCGAGCCGAGATTGTCCACAACGACGATGTCGCCGTGCCGCAGGGTCGGGACCAGAACCTTCTCATGTAGAGAAGGAAAACTTCGCCGCCGCGCTATCGAAGCTAACTAAGATCCATGCGGCGAAATAATGAAATCGTTGGCATGAAGGTTGGCGGCGATCACATTCTTCAGCAACACACTGTCATGGCTGTCGAGCGTGACCAGCGTGTCGTTCCCTTGCTGGGCTTCAGTGAGATCCGCGAGGGACCCAATATTGCCGAATTGTCGTATGTCGATCTTGTCCAGCCCAGCGGCAAAGTCAGTGATCGTGTGCTGTACAGCCGCAGGTTCTGAAGTCGGCGCGAACACGAACTGGTCGCCGCCCCCGCCGCCTGTGAGTATGTCTTGGTGGCCAGTCGCGAAAATCACGTCGTTGCCGGCTGTGCCCTGCAGAGCGACGTTGGGGCCTGCTGCCGGCTCGCTGAAGATGAAATTCTCGGTGTCGGCGGCGCCAAAACTGTCGGTGACGGTAAGTGCAACCTTTTCGGTCGCAGGCGGCATCGAGCCGGGATTATAGGTTACGCCGTCGTTCAAAGCGGCATTGAGATCGGTCAGTGAGCCTGAGTCCGTCGGGGGTGTCGCGATGCTGCTTCCCGACGCATCGTTTGTCGCAGCAACCGTGAAGGTTTCGGTTGGTGCTGCGGGGTCGGAGTCGGAGACATGCAGACCAGAGATTGTCGTCGTTCCATCAGAATTCGGAGCGATGCTGAGCTGATCGGTTTCGATCACCGGCGCCTGGTGGTTCCAAAGGATGTCCGTCCCACCTTTATTATCGGAATTGATCGCGAAACTCGCCGGGTCATAATTGCCGACAAGCGAGAAGAAGTCGCTCGCGCCGGGTCCGTAGTGAACCTCGAGTGAGCCGGAATTGCCAACGCTGACATTGGCAGGATCGATGCCTGAGAGATCGATGGTGTCGCCATAGGCGAAACCGCTCACCGAACCGGTGAAATGCAAAACGTCATCGAGAACAAGCGTGCCGCCGATGCTTCCCGAGAATTGTACAATCGCGTCCGAGGCGGCGACGAATTCCATGTTGCCGCCGTCGATCAACGCATGTCCACCGCCGATGACATCCCCATCGACCTTGAGCAGGCCGGCGCTCGCCTCCAACACGCCATCGCTGTAGAGATCCCCCTTTATCTCCAGGCCGCCTGCTCCATTCGACAGCACGACGCCATGATTGGTGAATGAACCGGCGCCAGTGTCGATTGTGAGTTGATCGAAGGCGGAGGTGGCGGCGATGATGCCAAGGGAGTCGTTTACGAGGGTCAGTTGGCCGCCGCCAAGGTCGCCGCTCCCATCGATAGCGTTGTCGACGTTAGTCAGCGTTACATCGGCGCTCGTGCCGCTGATCACATTTTCTGTGCTATCCGACATGACCACGTGACCAGCACCGGTGAGCGTAATGCCCTGTGCATTGATCTGCAGATCAGTCTCGTTGCCAGTGGAGAGTAGTTCGATGGTGCCGGTGTTGTTGATCGTGCCGCTCAACGGCAGGGTTGCGCCGTCGCCGATTGTCATACTGCCGGCGTTAGTCGTGACCGGCACTTGGTCAAACACGAAATCGTTCGCATTCAGCGATGCGGCATGAACCCCCTCTAGAGTTATGGTCTCGCCGACGCCGAACGTGATCACTGCGTTGCCGTTGGCATCGTCTGTCAGATTGGCTTGGATATCGCTAAAGCTTCCAACATTGTTGAAGCCGATCAGGTCGATTTTGTCCGACGCAGCGTTGAAATTATAGATGATGTCATTGCCGATTGGCCGCGAGAACGCAAACAAGTCGTTCGCACCGGCGCCGGATAGGTGGTCGTCGCTCGACAGGGCGAAGATCGGCGAACCTGCCGCATAGGCCTCCACATTGTCCTTAAGACTCGCGGTTCCCGTGCTGCCGTCGGCATTAATCCAGCTTTCCGTCACATTGAGCAGCGCTGCTCCTACGAAATTGGCGGGTGTTCTAATCGTCAGCGCCGCCGGATCGCTGGTCTGTGCCGCCCAGATGCCGCTGCCGATGTTCGTGCCCTGGTCTAGGCTCCAATCCGGCGGAGCCCCGGCGACAGTCACCGTGACCGGGCCGCTCTGCCCTCCCGACAGATCCGCCAGCGCCAGGTTGATGGGCTCTCCGGCAACGCCCGCCGGGGCCGCCGGCTCATTGAGCCCGAGATGCTCTAGAACAATCGTGTTGTCTGTATGGACATGGTTCAAAAGAACGCCAATAAATGGCGTTGTGTTGACGTTAACGTTGTTGGCGTCTTTGATCGTCCCATTGACCGCGATGATCGCCAGATCATGCGTTAGCCCATCTGAATCCGCAGTGAAGGTGAAGACCAGTACACCGTGGGTGGGGTCGGAAAGACTCGCGTTGTAGGTCGCAACATCGTCATCGGACCCGGGCGGGACTTCATCGCCATCGGCTATCGATAATGTCGGATTGCCGCTGCTAAAATGCACGGCCCCGCTAAAGGTGAGCGTTATCCTGACCGAACCACCGTGGTCGATCTCGGTTAGGTTGTTTTGGGTGCTGCCGTTGAACGTCTTGTACGTGGCCGAAGACACCACTGGTGTGATGTTAATGGTCGCTGTGTCGCTGCCGGTCAGCGATCCGCCGGAGCCGGTATTGCCGTTGTCGTTGATCGACAGCGTCAGCGTGGCAGACGGGCTCGGGTTGTAGGTATTGTCGATATAGCTGACCGTGCTAGTGTGGTCTGTGTTGAGCAGCGCGTTGATCTGCGCCAGCGTGCCCGTGATGGCCACCGACTTGCTGCCGCTGCCGCTGACCATCGCGCCGCTGGTGCCGGCCTTCACCGTCAGCGTGCCCTCGGTCACCGACAGCGTCACCTTTTCGACCCCGCCGAGGCTGTCGACGTCGCTCACCGCCAGGCCGTCGTTCTTGAGGCTCAGGCTCGTCTGCTCGGTCGCGCTGTAGGTCGTCGGCGTGATCGTTGCCACCGGCGCGTCATTGACGCTGGCGACCGTCAGATGCGCCGTGTCGGTCGCCGTCGAGAACGCCGTGGTCCCGCCGTTGGTGCTGGTGTCGGCCGTGGTCCCGTGGGTCCCCGCGGTCTCGTCCCACGCCCGATAGGTGATGGTGTCGCTGCCGCCGTTGTTGCCGTCCGGCAAGAACCGGATCTTATCGCTGGCATCCAGCAGCAGCGCTGCGTTGTTGGCCGCGACGATCACGGTCCACGTCGTGCCGCCGTCGATCGAGTACTGCCACGTCCCGTTGGTCGAGGTCAGAGCGGTGATCGCAATCCCCTTCACCGCCCCGGCGTCGACGTCGCTAATGCTCGCGCCGATGAACGACGAGACCGTCTGCCCCGGATCGCTGACGTTGGTGATCTGATCTTCCGTGATCGCCGTCAGCGTCGGGTTGGCCGGCGTCAATACCGGCGCGTCATTGACGCTGGCGACCGTCAGATGCGCCGTGTCGGTCGCCGTCGAGAACGCCGTGGTCCCGCCGTTGGTGCTGGTGTCGGCCGTGGTCCCGTGGGTCCCCGCGGTCTCGTCCCACGCCCGATAGGTGATGGTGTCGCTGCCGCCGTTGTTGCCGTCCGGCAAGAACCGGATCTTATCGCTGGCATCCAGCAGCAGCGCTGCGTTGTTGGCCGCGACGATCACGGTCCACGTCGTGCCGCCGTCGATCGAGTACTGCCACGTCCCGTTGGTCGAGGTCAGAGCGGTGATCGCAATCCCCTTCACCGCCCCGGCGTCGACGTCGCTAATGCTCGCGCCGATGAACGACGAGACCGTCTGCCCCGGATCGCTGACGTTGGTGATCTGATCTTCCGTGATCGCCGTCAGCGTCGGGTTGACCGGCGTCAATACCGGCGCGTCATTGACGCTGGCGACCGTCAGATGCGCCGTGTCGGTCGCCGTCGAGAACGCCGTGGTCCCGCCGTTGGTGCTGGTGTCGGCCGTGGTCCCGTGGGTCCCCGCGGTCTCGTCCCACGCCCGATAGGTGATGGTGTCGCTGCCGCCGTTGTTGCCGTCCGGCAAGAACCGGATCTTATCGCTGGCATCCAGCAGCAGCGCTGCGTTGTTGGCCGCGACGATCACGGTCCACGTCGTGCCGCCGTCGATCGAGTACTGCCACGTCCCGTTGGTCGAGGTCAGAGCGGTGATCGCAATCCCCTTCACCGCCCCGGCGTCGACGTCGCTAATGCTCGCGCCGATGAACGACGAGACCGTCTGCCCCGGATCGCTGACGTTGGTGATCTGATCTTCCGTGATCGCCGTCAGCGTCGGGCTGACCGGCGTCAATACCGGCGCGTCATTGACGCTGGCGACCGTCAGATGCGCCGTGTCGGTCGCCGTCGAGAACGCCGTGGTCCCGCCGTTGGTGCTGGTGTCGGCCGTGGTCCCGTGGGTCCCCGCGGTCTCGTCCCACGCCCGATAGGTGATGGTGTCGCTGCCGCCGTTGTTGCCGTCCGGCAAGAACCGGATCTTATCGCTGGCATCCAGCAGCAGCGCTGCGTTGTTGGCCGCGACGATCACGGTCCACGTCGTGCCGCCGTCGATCGAGTACTGCCACGTCCCGTTGGTCGAGGTCAGAGCGGTGATCGCAATCCCCTTCACCGCCCCGGCGTCGACGTCGCTAATGCTCGCGCCGATGAACGACGAGACCGTCTGCCCCGGATCGCTGACGTTGGTGATCTGATCTTCCGTGATCGCCGTCAGCGTCGGGCTGACCGGCGTCAATACCGGCGCGTCATTGACGCTGGCGACCGTCAGATGCGCCGTGTCGGTCGCCGTCGAGAACGCCGTGGTCCCGCCGTTGGTGCTGGTGTCGGCCGTGGTCCCGTGGGTCCCCGCGGTCTCGTCCCACGCCCGATAGGTGATGGTGTCGCTGCCGCCGTTGTTGCCGTCCGGCAAGAACCGGATCTTATCGCTGGCATCCAGCAGCAGCGCTGCGTTGTTGGCCGCGACGATCACGGTCCACGTCGTGCCGCCGTCGATCGAGTACTGCCACGTCCCGTTGGTCGAGGTCAGAGCGGTGATCGCAATCCCCTTCACCGCCCCGGCGTCGACGTCGCTAATGCTCGCGCCGATGAACGACGAGACCGTCTGCCCCGGATCGCTGACGTTGGTGATCTGATCTTCCGTGATCGCCGTCAGCGTCGGGTTGGCCGGCGTCAATACCGGCGCGTCATTGACGCTGGCGACCGTCAGATGCGCCGTGTCGGTCGCCGTCGAGAACGCCGTGGTCCCGCCGTTGGTGCTGGTGTCGGCCGTGGTCCCGTGGGTCCCCGCGGTCTCGTCCCACGCCCGATAGGTGATGGTGTCGCTGCCGCCGTTGTTGCCGTCCGGCAAGAACCGGATCTTATCGCTGGCATCCAGCAGCAGCGCTGCGTTGTTGGCCGCGACGATCACGGTCCACGTCGTGCCGCCGTCGATCGAGTACTGCCACGTCCCGTTGGTCGAGGTCAGAGCGGTGATCGCAATCCCCTTCACCGCCCCGGCGTCGACGTCGCTAATGCTCGCGCCGATGAACGACGAGACCGTCTGCCCCGGATCGCTGACGTTGGTGATCTGATCTTCCGTGATCGCCGTCAGCGTCGGGTTGGCCGGCGTCAATACCGGCGCGTCATTGACGCTGGCGACCGTCAGATGCGCCGTGTCGGTCGCCGTCGAGAACGCCGTGGTCCCGCCGTTGGTGCTGGTGTCGGCCGTGGTCCCGTGGGTCCCCGCGGTCTCGTCCCACGCCCGATAGGTGATGGTGTCGCTGCCGCCGTTGTTGCCGTCCGGCAAGAACCGGATCTTATCGCTGGCATCCAGCAGCAGCGCTGCGTTGTTGGCCGCGACGATCACGGTCCACGTCGTGCCGCCGTCGATCGAGTACTGCCACGTCCCGTTGGTCGAGGTCAGAGCGGTGATCGCAATCCCCTTCACCGCCCCGGCGTCGACGTCGCTAATGCTCGCGCCGATGAACGACGAGACCGTCTGCCCCGGATCGCTGACGTTGGTGATCTGATCTTCCGTGATCGCCGTCAGCGTCGGGTTGACCGGCGTCAATACCGGCGCGTCATTGACGCTGGCGACCGTCAGATGCGCCGTGTCGGTCGCCGTCGAGAACGCCGTGGTCCCGCCGTTGGTGCTGGTGTCGGCCGTGGTCCCGTGGGTCCCCGCGGTCTCGTCCCACGCCCGATAGGTGATGGTGTCGCTGCCGCCGTTGTTGCCGTCCGGCAAGAACCGGATCTTATCGCTGGCATCCAGCAGCAGCGCTGCGTTGTTGGCCGCGACGATCACGGTCCACGTCGTGCCGCCGTCGATCGAGTACTGCCACGTCCCGTTGGTCGAGGTCAGAGCGGTGATCGCAATCCCCTTCACCGCCCCGGCGTCGACGTCGCTAATGCTCGCGCCGATGAACGACGAGACCGTCTGCCCCGGATCGCTGACGTTGGTGATCTGATCTTCCGTGATCGCCGTCAGCGTCGGGTTGGCCGGCGTCAATACCGGCGCGTCATTGACGCTGGCGACCGTCAGATGCGCCGTGTCGGTCGCCGTCGAGAACGCCGTGGTCCCGCCGTTGGTGCTGGTGTCGGCCGTGGTCCCGTGGGTCCCCGCGGTCTCGTCCCACGCCCGATAGGTGATGGTGTCGCTGCCGCCGTTGTTGCCGTCCGGCAAGAACCGGATCTTATCGCTGGCATCCAGCAGCAGCGCTGCGTTGTTGGCCGCGACGATCGCGGTCCACGTCGTGCCGCCGTCGATCGAGTACTGCCACGTCCCGTTGGTCGAGGTCAGAGCGGTGATCGCAATCCCCTTCACCGCCCCGGCGTCGACGTCGCTAATGCTCGCGCCGATGAGCGACGAGACCGTCTGCCCGACGTTGGTGATCTGATCTTCCGTGATCGCCGTCAGCGTCGGGTTGGCCGGCGTCAATACCGGCGCGTCATTGACCTGGACCGTCTGGGCCGTCATCGCGTTGGCGGGGTTGCCGGCCTCGTCGATCGCCGTCGCGTTGAACTGATTGTAGGCGCCCTGCGCCAGCGTCGTTGTCAGTGTCCAAGTGTGATGAATGTTGTCGACGATCGCCGTGCCAAGCAGCTGACTGCCGTTGAACACCTGTACCTGCGACACCGTCACATTGTCCGACACCGTCCCCGACAGCGTCACCTGGCCGTTGCTGGTGATGTGATCGCCCTGCACCCCGGTGTCGGTAAACGACACCGTGCCAAAGGTGACCACTGGCGGTGTCTCGTCAACTGTCAGGTTCTGCGCGGCCGGCGGTGCTGGAGTGCCGGCCGCGTTTGAGACGCTCGCCATCACCGTGTAGCCGCCGTCGCTCAGCGCATGGGCCTGCGTCGGGCTGACATTAACCGACCACGCATTGTTGGTCACCGTCGCGGTAAATGTTTCTACCGCCACGTTCGAGCCGTTGACGATCGTCACCGTCACCGTCCGCCCGTTCTCCACTCCCGAGGTCGTGCCGTTGATGGCAAACCCGGTACTGGCCCCGCTGGCATTGAGCGTATTGGCGGTATTGACCGTACTGTCGCCGACCATCGGCGTGATGACCGTAAGTGTCAGAACGGGCGGCGGCAAAGGTTTCAAAAGCACCAGAGGTTCATCGATCGAAGCAGATGAGCTGAACACCAACTGTGTTGTTGGGCTTCTCGAATCTTGCGGTCCTGGTTGGTCGATCTGAAAATTGATTGGTTGGAGCTCCCCCGGCGTAGAGAAAGGTTGCGGAGATCCGCCTCCACCTGTGCTAGTTGGCCCCGTGGTAGTCCCCAGCGCGTAGGCGGCGAGCGCCTCCTGCTGGAACCTCTGTAACTCCTCCATTCGCTCGGGACTATTCGTCACCGCGCTGATGGACCCACTCCCTCTGATGACGACTGTTTGCGAAGGATCATCAAGGGTATAGTGTCGCCCGTCCCTCATGAAGAGTTCGACTACGCCGTTTAGCTGTAGGTCTTTCGGATTTATTTTGTCGTCATCCAAAGAATCCAACAATGGACGCTGCGAGGAAAATTCCGCGGCCTGGACTTCTTTCAAAATGCAGAAGATCAGTGCGGTGAGCGTCAGCGTGCCGATCCCGCCGGTACGAGCGCGGCCGCGAATGCTTCCAACAGGCGTGTCGATCCTGAGGCAACCGTTCTTAGCCACCTGGCCGACAATGAAATCGAAGCTCCCTCGGGTGACACCGAACAGGGCTGAATGCGAGGCACCATTGGAGTCGCAGACGAATTCGTCCAGCACCATGCGGGCGCCGGGAGATAGGTTGAAGGCGGTGCCGTCGATGAAGCGAAGTCCGACCCGGCCGTCGGCTGCGGTCTCGATGACGTCGCCCTGGCAAACAGGATCGCCAACCTTGGCCTCAACGACAATGCCGCACGCACGCGTCAGGGTGCCGGAACCGATCGCCGTCTGAACATGGCCGATGATCTTGGCGGCTTCCGGCGCGCCTCCTGTCTGGGCATGTTCAACACGCCCTGTCAGCGCGTTGACAATATTGCCGGACAGGTGGGTGCCATCGGGACACAGAAGCCTAGCGCGCTTCTCGCCCTCGAAGTAATCGTGAAGGACCAGTTCGCGATCGTCGTTCGAAAGGATCAGATCGACGCCGGACCGCTTGAAATCTGCGTTGAAGAGCAGATGCGCATCGGAAACGACGATTGCGTCTGCGGGAACGCTCCCGGGAGAATCGTGCGCACCAGCACCATCAGCAGGCGTACCAGCACCATCAGCAGAAAACGTGGCGTCAGATTTGCCTGCGTAATTCAAACGGGCCACCGCAAATGGTTAATAACTATATAATTTTAAGGGTCTCAATTTGCATATCACCGGTCTGCCCGTTGCGAAACCATCTACTACTTGTGTGACTTCATGACACGGACAAATCGACTTGGCATCTATACTGCCGTGTCTAATCTTGGCAAAGTATTTGAGCTTACATTTTGGAGTATTGGCTAAATAAATTCATGAATAAATCAGCGTTATATGGTAATTAGATGTATAGAATACGATGTTAATACATCCATCATCTATTCCATGCCTTCCCCGGCGGGATATTGCGCCAATTTTACCGCTAAAGCTGTGATCTAGATAACAAAATCGGTCAATCTTCCGAATTAGCCATGTCCTGTAGAAATTGGCGACAGGTGTTGCTTCGCAGCCGCACTCCGTTCCTCCAGCGGCGCAATCCATAAAATTGCCGGCAAAACGGCAAGACCGTTTTCAGCCTGGCTCGCACTTCTCGATCCCAAGAGGCTCGCTTTAAGCAGAATAAAAGTCTCCCCCCCCATCATTTCCGGCGAAACGATCTGGGTCGCGAGCTGGCTAATGAGCCTCGCCGATGCCCGGACATGGGGGCGTCAGATGGGAATTTTCAGTTACTCGCGCGTGTTGGGCGTCGCCGTGATGACCTGCGGTATGGTTTCATTTGGGCCTGCGTCAGACCTTGCCGCCGGGACACTGCTTTCCCCCGGTTCTGCAGCTCTGATCAGGAAATCCGCCGAGCCATTCGGGATATTCGCATTCCGCCTGTCCGGCGGCGGGCTGTCAGAGAAATGGCTCGGCGTCCAGCGCAAGCTCGACGACGAGCAGGTGCAACTGGCGCTATGCGACGGGGATCGGGAACGCTGCGTATCGCCGGCGGCGCTTCGGTTTCTCGCCATCGTGGACAATGCGAGAGCCCGCGAGGGTCGCGCCCGCCTCGGCGAGATCAACCGCGCCATCAATCTCGCAATCCACCCAATGAGCGATCTGGCCCAATATGGCGAAATTGACGTGTGGAGTTCGCCGCTTTTCACCTTCACGACCGGCAGCGGTGACTGCGAGGATTACGCGATCGCAAAATTCGTCGCATTGCGCCAGGCCGGCATCTCGCCTGAGGACTTACGGATCGTGATCATGCACGACACCATTCGTGGCGAGGATCACGCGGTTACGGCGGCGCGGCTGGACGGCCACTGGCTGACACTCGACAACCGCCGCATGGCGATGGTCGAAGACGCGTATGTTAGGAATTACCGGCCGCTGTACGTCATCGATCAATACGGCGTCATGCGCTACGTCGACGCACCCTTGCTCGCGCTCGCGCCGCACCGGGAGCCGTCCGCAGCGCTCAAATTGGCTGTCGAGCCGGACTTGATCTCATCCTCCAACTAGGTATAAACATGTTATGTTCTAATTGTTTATCTTGGATTTATTGAAGCCTCGTCCAGCAGATTTGAGTGATTTAGCCAAATGCAGATTTGAGTGATTTAGCCAAATATTGTGTGGCCATACGAATAAGAGACCTTCTCAAGCGAATAAGATACCTTCTCAAGGAGGAGGATCATGTGCAAGCATACGATTGCCGTAGTGGTGACAGCTTTCGTTTTGGCTGCACCCAGTTTTTTGCCTGGTCCGGCTCAAGCGCAAAGCAGTCCCGCCCAGCCCGCCGTTCAGGATGTCGCATCAAAACCCATTGGAAACGTCGTAGCCGCCACGGGTTCGGTCACAATTGAACATGTGAATGCGGTGATCGTCCAGGCCAATCTCCCGAATCAAGCCGGCCAGACGAAAGTTGGTGATCTAGTCTATCAGGGAGATGTGGTTCGGACCGGAGCCGATGGCCGGGTCAGCATTAACTTTAGTGATGGCACCTCATTCAATCTGTCGAACAACGCCAACATGACTTTGGACGAGTTCGTGTACGACCCGAACGGGAAGTCCAACTCGACCTTGTTCAATCTAAGCACAGGAACCTTCACTTTTGTTGCTGGCAAGGTAGCGAAGACTGGCGACATGAAGATCGACACTCCCGTAGCAACCATGGGGATTCGAGGCACCACACCACACGTCGAAATTTCGGATATAGGGACGGTCAAATTTTCAACCCTTCTTGAAGAGGGAAAGAATAAGGTTGCGAAAGGGGGACCCGCGGCCCAGGACCCGAAGCCCAAGAATAATCTTCTCAAGAACCTTGCGTTGTGCAACGGCTTCGATCGCACCTCGCCTGAACTTCAGATCGATGGTTGCACGGCGGTCATCGATTCGGGCCAACGCACACCGGCTGCAGTTACCGCCTACAATAATCGTGGCGACGCCTATGCCGAAAAGGGGGACTACGACCGCGCTGTTCAGGATTTCGATCAATCGATCAAGCTCAATCCAACTAACGCCAAGCCCTTCAACAACAGCGGCGTAGCTTACTTGAAGAAGGGCGAATACGACCTCGCGATCAAAAATCTTGATGAGGCGATCAGGCTCAATCCCAACTACGTCAAGGCCTTCGTCAACCGTGCCGAAACTTACCAGAAAAAGTACGAGTACGATCGCGCCGCCCGCGATTATGACGAGGCGATTCGCCTTGAGCCCAATTCGAAAGTCGCATGGGCCGGACGCTGCTGGACCCGCGCCATCCTTGGTGAGTTGCAGGCGGCGCTAGAGGACTGCAATAAGGCGCTTCAATCGGAGCCAACCGATGCCGCGACGTATGACTCGCGTGGGTTGACCTACATGAAGATGGGCCAATTCGACACGGCTATCAACGATTATAATTCTGCGCTGCGATTCGAGCCGAAGCTGGCAAGCGCGCTATATGGACGCGGGCTTGCCAAGCTCAAGAAGGGCGATAAGGTTGGCAGTGATGCCGATATCTCAGCGGCAAAGAAAATTCAGGCGAAGATTGGCGATGACTTCAAGCGCTATGGCGTGCAGTAGAGACGACCCAGCGTAGAGCTGCGGATTACAGCCACATCCGCGGAGGCTCAGGCCGAGGGTGCACGTCGGACGTGGGCATTTATGTGAGTTCGTTCACCGCTCTGCCAATCCATTCGTCGTTGATCAGCGGTAGGGTTCGGGGAGACCCTTCGGCCGAGCGGTCGAAAGCCTGCCCGCTATCGACATGATCGCCCTCGTGCGGAGATAATCAGGATTTGATTGCCGGTTTGACAACAGCACGAATTTTCTCTTCTTGCGATCGCGTCGTCCTTCGATTGACGTCCTGCGGAAGGACGACGAGGCCAGGGACGCAGCTGCCGAATACGCCAGATGGATCAGGGACCGCGATCGCCGGTGCAGGCTGGCCGGCAAGGACAACGTGCCGCTGGCCGAACTCTCATCTTCGCAGGATTGCCTTGAAAATTACCTGAAGGAGATGACGGCCGGGATGCTCGCCGCCAAGGGCGATCCGAAGCGCGTGTTCTTGCGGGATCTCGCTGCGTCACGGCCAAACGTGGACGCCGTCGATCTTTGCATCACGCGGATACATAGGGCCAATGCCTGCGACAATTTCCTGCGGGTGAGGCGCGTGTTCGATTCCGATATCCAGGTAACCGACCAAACCGCACTGGTGACGGCCGAGATCGAGATGGTCGTGCTCGCTCCCTTCGCGGTGTGCAGCCCGGTTGCATCGAACTGCACCGGCACATGCTGGGACATAAGAGCGGGCAAGCCGGGTCCGTCGCAACCGAACAGCAGGGACAGCTTTGGGGTGACGCAACGCATCCGGATCGAGAAATCCTTTGCGTTTCAGAAGACCGAGAATGGCCGCTGGCGCTGCGATTTGACCGCGCTGAAGCCGGTCGATCTCGGTGTCGCGCTGAGCGGCAGCCGTTAAACGCAAAAGCTCATTTTTTGATCTTCAGTCGTCTCGCGCCGCGCAGCGCGCTGCAGCACATTTCGTTTGGCGAAAATTTGGCGATACAAATTTTCTCTTTTCGCGTTCCGCTCGACCTTTGATTGACGCGCTGCTTTCGGCGCAGCTACCATCGCTTCACGATCCGGGGGCGTGATTCATCGCGCTCATAGAGATCATTGGGAGGAAAGGGATGACACGCTTGTCGTGCAACAATTCTGCTTGCCGTTTGCTCGGGGCCGCCGGCGCCCTGCTGCTGGGCCTTGCGATTTCCAGTCACAGCGCATTCGCCGAAGATTTGACGCCGGCCAAGATCAAGGCGGCGACGTCGGCGGTCGACAGCGCCATGATCAAGGCCAATACCGCGACTTCGCAGGATTGGCCGACCGTCGGCCTCGACTATGCCGAGACGCGCTTCTCCAAACTCAAGCAGGTCACCTCCGACAACGTCAAAGGCCTCGGGCTGGTCTGGACCTACAGCCTCGATTCCGCGCGCGGCATCGAGGCCACGCCGGTCGTGGTCGACGGCATCATGTACCAGACCGGGCCGTGGAGCATCGTGCATGCGATCGATGCACGCTCGGGCAAGAAAATCTGGAGCTTCGATCCCGGCGTCGACCGCGAGAAGGGCTACAAGGGCTGCTGCGACGTCGTCAATCGCGGCGTCGCCGTCTACAAGGGCAAGGTGTTCGTCGCTTCCTATGACGGCCGCCTGATCGCGCTCGATGCGGCGACCGGCCAGAAGGTCTGGGAAAAGGACACGCTGACCGACCACGATCACTCCTACACCATCACCGGCGCGCCGCGCGCCTTCAACGGCAAGGTCGTGATCGGCCAGGGCGGCGCCGAATATGGCGCGCGCGGCTATGTCACCGCCTATGACACCGAGACCAGCAACCAGCTCTGGCGCTGGTTCACCGTGCCCGGCGATCCCTCCAAGCCGTTCGAAGATTCCTCGATGGAGGCGGCCGCCAAGACCTGGGATCCCGCGGGCAAATACTGGCTCAATGGCGGCGGCGGCACGCCGTGGGACTCCATCACCTACGATCCCGATTTGAACATGGTCTATATCGGCACCGGCAACGGCGCGCCGTGGAATCGCAAGATCCGCAGCCCGTCCGGCGGCGACAATCTCTATCTCGCTTCGCTGGTCGCGCTGAACGCCGACACCGGCAAATATATCTGGCACTACCAGGAAACGCCCGGCGATCACTGGGACTACACCTCGACCCAGCCGATGATCCTCGCCGACCTCAACATCGACGGCGCGCCGCGCAAGGTAATCCTGCACGCGCCGAAGAACGGCTTCTTCTTTGTCGTCGACCGCACCAACGGCAAGTTCATCTCGGCGAAGAATTTTGTCGATGTGAACTGGGCCACCGGTTACGACGCCAACGGGCGGCCGATCGAGGTGCCGGCGGCACGCGGCGACGAGCCCTATGACGCGATCCCCGGCCCCTATGGCGCGCACAACTGGCATCCGATGTCGTTCAATCCGCAGACCGGCCTCATCTACCTGCCGGCGCAGAACGTGCCGCTCAACCTGACGCCGGAAAAGAGCTTCGAGCAGAACGCGGCAACGCCCGGCAAATTCGGCGGCGTCAACGGCTGGAACGTCGGCTTCGTCCTCAACGGCGTGCCGCCGAAGGCACCCGCCTTCGGCCGCCTGCTCGCCTGGGATCCGGTGAAGCAGAAGGAAGCCTGGCGCGTGGATTATCCCTCGCCGTGGAACGGCGGCACGCTGACCACCGCCGGCAACCTCGTGTTCCAGGGCACGGCTGACGGCCGCTTCGTCGCCTATGACGCCACGAGCGGCAAGACGCTGTGGGAGACGCCGACCGGCACCGGCGTGGTAGCCGCGGCCTCGACCTACCTCGTCGACGGCGTGCAGTACGTCTCGGTCGCGGTCGGCTGGGGCGGCGTGTTCGGCATCGCCGACCGCGCCACCCAGCTGCGCAGCCCCGGCACGGTCTACACGTTCGCGCTCGGCGGCAAAGCACCGCTGCCCGAGTTCGTGAAATACCAGACCGAGAACCTGCTCGAAGGCGTCCCCTACGACAAGGCCGACTATGACGCCGGCACCGCGCTCTATGTCACCGCCTGCGCCACCTGCCATGGCGTGCCCGGCGTCGACAATGGCGGCAATGTGCGCAATCTCGGTTTCGTCCCGAAGGAGGAGATCATCAACCTCAAGGACATCGTGTTCAACGGCCCGTTCAAGGACCGCGGCATGCCCGACTTCACCGGCAAGCTGAAGGACGAGGATGTCGTCAAGATCCAGGCCTTCATCCAGGGCACTGCCGACGCGGTGAGGCCGAAGAAGTGACGAAGTCATCCCGGGACGCCTCGAAGAGGCGAACCCGGGATCTCGAGATTCTCAGGTGCGCAATTGCGCACCATAGTTCGCGCTTGGCGCGCACCGGAATGACATTCAACAAAAGGGCTGCGCGGGAGTATCGCGCAGCCCTTTTTCATGGGCCTCCTGCACTCCGATCGGCGAATTTGGGCTCCCGGATTCACCCTGCCGAAACGTCTTCAGTCCATGGTCTTCCCGCAAAAAGCCAGACTGGACGGCACATTCATGAACGGCGAAATCTCCGCGCTGCAACTGCGAGGGTTAACAAAACGTTTTGACCGCCTTGCGGTCGATGCGCTCGATCTCACGGTCCATGCCGGCGAGTTCTATGCCCTCGTCGGCCCCAACGGCGCCGGCAAGACCACGACTTTGCGCATGGTCGCAGGCTTGCTCAAGCCCGACGCCGGCTCGGTCGATATTTTCGGCACCGACGCGCTGCGCGATCCCGTTGCCGCCAAGCAGGTGATGGCATGGGTGTCGGACGAGCCGATGATCTATGACAAGCTGACGCCGACCGAATATCTCGAATTCGTCGCCGGCCTCTGGGGCATCGAACCCCGGACGTCGCATGCCGCCGCGCAGGAACTGCTCGCCTCGCTCGGCCTGGAGCCGCATCGGAACGAACGCTGCGAGGGATTTTCCAAGGGCATGCGCCAGAAGGTGGCGCTCGCCGGCGCGCTGGTGCATGACCCAAAACTGATCATCCTTGACGAACCCTTGACCGGGCTCGACGCGGTCTCCGCCCGCCATGTGAAGGGATTGTTGGGCGATCGCGTCCGCGCTGGCTGCACGGTGATCATGACCACGCACATCCTCGAAGTCGCCGAGCGCATGGCCGATCGCATCGGCGTCATCGCAACGGGACGTCTGGTTGCCGAAGGCACGCTCGCCGAGCTGCGCCAGCAGAACGGCCATCATGATACGAGCCTCGAAGACCTCTTCATCGCGCTGGTCGACGTGAAGCGAGAGGCGGCATGAGCTCGGCCACAGCGCTCTCCTGGTTTGCCCGGCACGAGCTGCGGCTCGCCTGGCGCGAGTGGCTCGCGATGATGACCGGCGGCCGAAAGCGGAAGACCCGCGCCGCCGTCATCGGCCTCATCATCTTCGCCGCGGTGATGCACCTGCCGGCCTGGGCGGTGATCGGCCGTTATGCCGATCTCGAGGGACCGCTCGACAGGACCTCGCTGATCGTCATCACCGCAACCGTGTTTCTGGCCTGGGCCTTGATGCTGTCGCAGGCGATCGAATTGGTGACGCGGGTGTTTTACGCCCGCGCCGATCTCGATCTGATCATGTCCTCGCCCGCCAAACTCACCAACGTGTTTTCGGTGCGCGTCGCCGCGATCGCGCTTGTCGTCACCGGCATGGCGCTGGTGCTGTCGACGCCCTTTGTCGACGTGCTCGCGATCGGCGGTGGCATCAGATGGTTTGCCGCCTTCGGCGTCGTCATCGCGGTTGGCCTGACCGCGGCGGCTTCCGCGATCGCGATCACCGTTCTGCTGTTCCGCCTGATCGGCCCTGCACGGACGCGGCTGATCGCGCAGATTCTCGCCGCCATCATCGGCGCCGGCTTTGTCATCGCGCTGCAGGTCGCCGCGATCCTGTCCTACGGCACGTTGTCGCGCTTTGCGGTGTTGACCTCGGATGCGGCGGCCGCCTATGCGCCGGGCCCCGACAGCCTCATATGGTGGCCGGCCCATGCGATCCTTGGCGATGGTGGAGCGCTGTTGCTGCTGCTGTCGGTCGGCCTGGTGCTGCTGGGTGCAGTCATGACTGTGCTGTCGCCGCGCTTCGCCGACACGGCGCTGAGCGCCTCCGCACATGCCGCTTCCAGCCGGCAGGGCAAGGACGCAAGAGCGTTTCGCGGCGGCTCGCGGCAGCAGGCGCTGCGGCGCAAGGAATTTTTGTTGCTCGGCCGCGATCCCTGGCTGGTGTCGCAGACGCTGATGCAGCTGCTCTATCTCGTGCCGCCGGCGCTGTTTTTGTGGCGCAGCTTCTCCGACTCTTCCACCGCGATCGTGCTGATCACACCCGTGATCGTGATGGCCGCGGGCCAGCTGGCCGGCGGTCTCGCCTGGCTCACGATCTCGGGCGAGGACGCCGCCGACCTCGTCGCCACCGCGCCGCTGCCTCCTTCGAGCGTAATCCGCGCCAAGATCGAGGTGGTGCTGATCGTGATCGGCCTGATCTTCACGCCGCTGGTCGCAGCGCTTGCCTTGCTTGCGCCGCTGCAGGCGGTGGTCACCGCCTCCGCAGTTGCGATCGGCGCGGCGTCGGCGACCGCGATCCAGCTCTGGTTTCGCGTGCAGGCAAAACGCACCCAATTCCGCCGCCGCCAGACCTCGTCACGACTCGCGACCTTTGCCGAAGCCTTCTCCTCGATCGGCTGGGCGGCGACGGCAGCGCTGGCGCTGTCGATGCCCATCGCCGCCGCCGTCAGCGGCTTGATGACCGTTGGCATCATTGTTGCGACCTGGAAGTTCAGCCCGCGGCGAGAGTAGTCGCTCAAGCCTTGATCAACTCCATCACGGCCGCGGCGAACGCCTCTGGTTCTTCCTGCGGCAAATTATGTCCGGCGCGCGGGATGGTGCGGTGAATCCGGCGGCCGATGAATTTGGCCGCGCTCGACTTGCCATCTGTGGCCGGCGCAACGCCGTCGCCTTCCCCATCGAGGGTGATCGCGGGCACCGTAATCGGCGGCAGCGCGGCAAGCTTGCGCTGGATACCGGCATAGCGGGGATCGCCGTCGACCAGACCATAGCGGTGGCGATAGCTGTGGATGACGATGTCGACATAGTCGGAATTGTCATGCGCGATCGAGGTTCGCTCCAGGCAGGCTTCGTCGAACTTCCAGTTCGGCGACCATTGCTGCCACAGGGTGCGCGTGATGGCGCGGCGGTCGGCCGCTAGCCCGGCGCGGCCGCGTTCGATCTGGAAATACCACTGGTACCACAGCGGCACTTCGCGCTCCGCACGCGCGGGCTTGTGCGCATTGGCGATGTCCTGGATCAGGTAGCTGTTGACCGAGACGAGCCCGATGCAGCGCTCCGGCCACAGCGCCGCGCCGACGCAGGCGGCGCGACCGCCCCAGTCGTAGCCCGCAAACACCGCGCGCGGAATCGACAGCGCATCCATCAGCGCTATCAAATCCGCGCCGATTGCGGCCTGCTCGCCCGACCGCATCGTGGCGCTATCCAGGAAGCGCGTCGGGCCATAGCCGCGCAAATAGGGAACGATGACGCGGCAGCCCTCCGCCGCCAGCTGTGGTGCAACATCAACATAGGAATGGATGTCATAGGGAAAGCCGTGCAGCAGCACCGCGACCGGTCCGTCCTCGGGACCTGCCTCATAGTAGGCGATGTTGAGCATGCCGGCATCGACATGGCGAAGCGGCTCCAGCCGCTGCGAGGAAGACGTGCGTGACGACATGCCTGCAACTCCCGGACGGTTTCTGACGATCTATTGATGCCGTCATGATAGTTTGGATCGTCTTTGGGCGATACAGTCCCTCGGACTTCAACGGGCCTCGCCATGCCGCGCAAAGTTTCCGCCGTCTTCGCCCTGCTCGGTTCCCTGATTGCGCCGGCGATGGCGCAGTCGCAGGACACACCGCGCAGCGAGTGCCTGGCGATGGCGAGCGCGCCGCCGCGCGCCACGCTGGTCAGCCTTCGCCGGACCGCGGCGGCAAGCGACGAAGTCGCCATCACCTATGGCGGCCACTCCACCTATTACATCGACACGCCCGGCGGCGTTCGCATCGCGACCGACTGGAACGGCGCCTACCGGACGGGCCGTCTGCCCGACGTCGTCACCATGAACCGCGCGCATTCCACGCACTACACGCTGTTTCCCGATCCGCGCATTCCCCATGTGCTGCACGGCTGGGGCGATGACGGCGGGCCCGCCAAAATCTCGGAGAAGATCGGCGACGTCCTGATCCGCAATGTCACGACCGACATCCGCCGCTTCTATGGCGACTATTCCGGCGAGAACATGATCAAGGACGGCAACTCGATCTTCATCTTCGAGGTCGCGGGGCTGTGCATCGGCCATCTCGGGCATCTGCACCACAAGCTCGACGACAGCCATTTCGCGGCGATCGGCCGGCTCGACATTTTGATGGTGCCGATCGACGGCACCTATACGATGTCGCTCGACGGCGTCTCCGAGATCACGCGACGACTGCGCGCCTCGGTGGTGCTGCCGATGCACCGCTTCGAGACGCCGCTGGAGGATTTCATGCAGCGGATCGGCAAGGATTTTGCGATCGACCAGCGCAGCGAACGCACACTGCGCATCTCGCGCGAGACATTGCCGACGACGCCGACGGTCATTATTCTCGACGGGGTCTGACAGACGAGCAAGCAAAACAAACCGACAAGAAAAACTTTTGGGGAGCAAACATCATGGTCGCCTCGACCGCACCTTCCACGCGAAGCGGGCTCTATGCCGATCCGCGCGAGGACTGGCTTTCGCTGCACACCGAAGAGGTCATCGATCCGGCCCGGCCGATCATCGATCCGCATCACCATCTCTGGGATCGCGGCGGGGTGCGCTATCTCATGGAGGAGATCACCGACGACGTCACCTCCGGCCACAACATCATCGCGACCGTCTATGTCGAGGCCCGCTCGATGTACCGCGCATCGGGTCCGGAAGCCTTCCGCCCCGTCGGCGAGGTCGAGTTCGTCAATGGCGCCGCGGCAATGGCCGCGAGCGGCGCCTATGGCAAGACGCTGGTCGCGCACGGCATCGTCGGCCATGTCAATCTCCTGCTCGGCGACGGTGCCAGGGCCGTGCTGGAAGCCGAGATCGCCGCCGGCAATGGCCGCTTCCGCGGCATCCGCCATTCCTCGCCCTGGGACGCCGACAAGGCAGTCGCCGGCATCTATGCGGAGCGGCCGAAGGGCCTCTTGCTCGATCCCACCTTCCGAAAAGGTTTTGCCTGCCTCGCGCCGCTCAACCTCAGCTTTGACGGCTGGCTGTTCTATCACCAGCTCGGCGAATTCGCCGATCTCGCCCGCGCCTTTCCCGATACGAAAATCTGCCTCGACCATTGCGGCGGCATCATCGGGATCGGCGGCTATGCCGGCCGCCGCGACGAAATCTTCAAGACCTGGGGGGCATCGATCCAGGAAGTCGCCAAATGCCCGAACGTGGTGGTGAAGCTCGGCGGATTGGCCATGGTGCTGCCCGGGTTCGGCTTCCACGAATGGCCGAAGCCGCCCAATTCCGAACAGGCGGCGGCTGCCTGGAAACCCTATATCGAGACCTGCATCGAAGCCTTCGGGGTGGACCGCTGCATGTTCGAAAGCAATTTTCCGCCGGACAAGGGCCAGTGCAGCTATCAGGTGATCTTCAACGCCTTCAAGCGCCTCTCCGCGCATGCCGGCGAGAGCGAGAAGACGGCGCTGTTCTCTAAGACGGCGAATGATTTCTATCGCCTGCAGATTCCCAACCTCTAGGGCGGCGCGGGGTACGCCCGCAGGAACACGGCGCTTGCGGCTTCCGCGCGCCGCGCGATCTCGCGCGGGGTCGGCCGTTCGGTGGTGGCGAGCAGCAGACCGAGCATGCGGTTGCCCCACAACAGCCCGGCGAACTGGTCGGACATCTCGGCCACCTCGCCGTCGACCAGCTTTGCCGCCCGCGCGCGGCGCATGAGTTCGCGCAAGCCGCCGCGGCTGGCCTCGATGCCGATCTCGTCCAGCATCCGCGCCACTTCCGGCGCGCGAACGGCTTCGGCAATGGCGAGGCGAAACACCGCGACGACGGCGGGATCGCTGGTCTCGCGCAACTGCTGCGCGCCGAACGCCGTGAGCGCCTGCCCTAGCGTCTCGCGGTCGCGCAGCTCGGGCAGATCGGCCGGCATAGTCAGCCGTTTGGCGCGCTCGCTGATGCAGGCGACCAGCATATCCTGCTTGCTGCCGAACAAGGCATAAAGCTCGCGTTTTGAGGCCCGAGCGCGCGTCGCGATTTCCAGCGTCGAAGTCTCGGCAAAGCCGCGCTCGGTGAAGGCCGAAAACGCTGCCGCCAATATGCGCCCGCGGACACTGGTCTCCCGCTCGTCCGAGCGAACCGTCTTCACAGTCTTTTTAACCGCCATTCCCATCCTTGACTTGGTACCGTGAGGTACCATACATTCAAACCAATTGGTACCACTCGGTACCAACAACAACCCACAGAAATCTGAGGTACCGTCATGGCAAAACCCGTCCTCGTCACATCCGCCGCCGGCGGCCGGCAAGGCAAGACCGGCCGTCATGTCTCCGAAATGCTGCTCGCGCGCGGCGTCCCCGTGCGCGCTTTGGTGCACAAGATCGACGAGCGCTCGGAGCACTTGCGCGCGCTCGGCGCCGAGATCTTCGAAGGCGACTTCCTCGATATGCGCTCGGTGCAGCGCGCCGTCGAGGGCACGTCTGCGATCTATTTCGCCTATCCCGTGCAGGACGGGCTGATGGATGCGACCGCGGCGATGGCGCTGGCCGCGCGCGAAGCCGGGATCACGCGGCTGGTCAATCTGGTGATGCTGCAGTCCTCGCCGGATGCGCCGACGCCGCGCATGCGGCAGAATTATCTCAGCGAACAAGTGTTAGAATGGGCCGGTATCGGCGCGGTGCACGTCCGCGCCACCCTGTTCTATGAGAACGTCGCCTCGCTGGTGCGCCAGAGCCTGCCGGCGCAAGGCGCGATCCGGCTGCCCTGGGGCAGCGAGAACACCGTGCTGCCGCTGGTCGCGGGCGAAGATGTCGGCCGCGTCGCGACAGGCCTGCTCACGGCCCCCTCGCTGCAGCCCGGCAGCATCACCCGCATGATCGGCACCACGATCTCGCTGAAGGAGATCGTCGCGACGTTCGCCAAGGTGCTGGCGCGCAATGTGCACTACCAGGAGATTTCCGACGAGGAATGGCGCCGTGACGCGGCTTCCCGGGGCTACAATCCGCATGCGATCGAGCATCTCTCCGCGCTCTGGCGCGCGATCAAGGGGGCTGCGATCGACCCCAGGGATCCCAGCTACGCCATCACGAACACGATCGAGCAGATCGGCGGCGCAAAGCCGAAGACGTTCGAAGCCTTCGTGCGCGAAGGCCACAGCGAGTTGCTGGCGAAATCGGCTTGACGGTTGCCATCGCCGGCATGACAAGAGGGCGCCGCGTCTAAAGCGCGAGGATGAATCATCATCGCGCTTTAGCTTTTGTTTGCGCATGATCTTTTCGGAAAGCCGCTACGCACTTTCCGGATCATGCGTTGGCCGCGCGGCCCTTGCGTGGGGGACGAAATGCCGTGGCCGCACATCACCGCCGGTTATCTTGCTTTGCTCGCGCTGGTCTATGCCGCGCTCGCCATGCAGGTGGTGCGGCTTCGCCGCAGCAATCGCGCCGCCTTCGGCGACGCCGGCAATTTGGCGCTCCGTAGCGCGATCCGCGCCCATGCACATTTCGCCGAATATGTGCCGATCACGGCGCTGATGGTCATGATGCTGGAAATGTCGGGACTGTCGGCATTGCGCGTGCATCTGTTGATGGCCGCGCTGGTGCTGTCGCGGCTGATGCATCCGCTCGGCATGTATGCCGGACCGACCACGCTGGCATTCCGCATCTTCCGGACCGGCGGCATGACTTTGACGATCCTGCTCCTGATCGTCTGTGCCGTCATGATCCTGACGCGGCTGTGGCGCTCGACCTAACCCACCATCAGGCTGGCCGGCTGGCGGCTGCCGGCGGGCAGGAAGATCTTCTTCAACTTCAGGAACACGCGAAGCGCAAAGCCGAACCAGAGCGGCGAGGTCTTGCGGCAGAAGGCGAGCTTCTTGACGTGGCCTTCGACATGCCATTTGGCATGCGCGCCGTCCTTGAAGAAGATGACGTCGCCGGCGGTGTAGCGCGCCGGCGGCATGCCGTCGCTCTCGAGCACGATCGAGCCGTCGAGGATCAGCACCGTCTCGTCGAAATCGTAGAACCAGTTGAACTTGCCCTCGGTGCAATGCCAGACCATGGTCGTGGCGAGGCCATCGGCGCTCTGCGACAAAACGCACCAGGTTGCTTCCGGCTTGCCTTCGAGGATCCAGGACGGCTCGATCGGCCGCGGCGTCAGATCGACGGTCAGCCTGGCAATTTCAATCAGCGAGCGCGGCATCGAGATTCTTCAGCTTTCAGGAATTGCGGCGCGCGAAATCGATTTCCGCGGCCCCCACAAAATACCCGATCAATCTAGGCAGACACGCTTAAGCTTTCCTTACGCAAAGCTGAACAATGCCGGCGAAGTCCGCGGCCTTTCGCCGCCCGTCAACCGAACGCAACAGCCTTCGCTTACGACAAAGAAAACCATCGACAGACAGTGAAGGATGCCATGCCCCTCGATCTCGCCAGGCTTGCCGCCAATGACGAACTCCTCGAACGACTGGGCTGGAGTTTCGACCTCAGCATCGACATTGCGCCCGACGAACCCGTCTGGTTCACCGTCGAGGGAATCAGCAAATTCGAACCGATCGGCCGCGAAGGCGCCGGCGGGCTGTTCGTGCGACTGCCGGACGGACGGATCTTGTACGCTTCTTCCGAGGGCGAAGCCGGAATCATCGCCGCCGATCTCGACGCGTTCATGCAGCTGGTCGCCGCACATCCCTACTGGAAGGACCTGCTGAAATTTTCCGGCAACGGCCAGCTGTTCGAGATGAGGCGCGCCGCGATTGCGATGGAAGCGATGACGCTGTGCGAGCAGGACGATCTCGAGGATGCACGCGGCTTCGTCAAGGCGGAGCTCGGTCTCGCCGAGCCCGAGGACGCCGTGGCCGCACTGCATCAGGCGGTATCGACCTCGGACGTGATCGTGCGCACGCCCTATGGCATCACCTGCACGACCCTCTTCAACCGCTTCACCATCGACGACACGCCGATGCTGCGCGGGCTGGTCGATTGAGGCGCCAGCGCCCTAGAAGTCCGAGGCCCCAAGTTCATAGGAGCCCCTGCGACCGCGCGAATAGACTCTGGTGGCGGCCTTGCAGATCTGCTCTCGATTGGCATCGAAGGCGGTAAGAAGGTCGGGATCGTCCGACGGTAAACCGGGTACGAGGCGTTTGAGCGCATCTCGGGTCACAAAGAACGAACATTCGATGGCGCTGTCGTAGCCCCAGAAACGGACCGCATCCCGAGTTGCATCGAAGCTTCGGCTTAGATTTGGAAAAATCAGGGACATTGTGGTCTCTCGCACATTGCGCAAGGGGTATTCACGGAAGCCGTTGGCTTACACGAAACAGGCCTTGCCGCATCCATCATCGATCGAGCCGGCTATTCCATGCGACCTGCTCCCTCGGAGCGGCTGGAATAACCGCGATTCCCGGTCATCCAGGCAGTTCTACTTCTTTTTGCCTGACGCAAGGCCCGGCTGCCATGCCGCCGCCTTTTGGCTGGGCGCGGCAGCGATTACCTTGATCTTCTCTTTTTTAGGCTTCTTCTGCTCACGATTGCTTTTTTGCTCTCCTTTGGCCATCTCGATCTCCCTGGGTTTGATGGTGACTGGAAATTGAACTTGGAAATTGAATGCGGGCTCGACCAATGTCGTAATCACCAACGTTCGCCCGGTCTTGGCAGGCGAGGCGCGTCCAAATCATATCTGGACTTGAGCATTGTGATCAGATCGAGCGTGCGGGTGCGGTAAAAATTATCACCCTCGGAAATCGGCCGGCTGACGCTCCCGGCCCAGCCGTAAGCATCCTCGAAAACGAACAGCGTCATTCCGGCAGGCCAGGGACCGTGGAGAGCCCTCGCTTGTTCGACAATCATCTCTTGAAGCTCGTATGCCGTCTTGAAAAGTCTCGAACTCGTCACCGGCCGCGCACCTCTTGTTGTGGTGAACCCTTACATCCTTCCAGCCGATTGAACCCGTGTCGTGGCAAATGCTTACACGATCGAACCGGGCGCTCCGCGGATCAGATGTTGCATTTACGTCGTCCTATCGGTTCAGGAATGCCACTGCCGGTATGGAAGGCGGGAGAAACAGTCGAACGACCACTGGTGACACGATCCAATCGGCCGGGCGAAACCGAGGCAATGCACCCTCCTGCGTGGTCGGCGGGAGTGTCTGTTCCCCTCGGTCACCGGAAGATGCCGTGGCGCAGGACGGTGATGAAATCGACCGTACGCTTACCATCCAGAAATAGCCATCTCTAATAGCCTCGTCGGCAGGGAGGCCCTTTCAGGCGCCGATATTGCAACGCAAACAGCTGATTGGGCCCGAGCTTGCCTTGGCAAGCGTCTCGAAGGATGAGGGCCTCCGTCAGGGTTTGATGCATGGGGCTTGACTAATCCATATCTCGCTGGTTATACGTCAATCCATAGCCAACGGGTTATCTATCCGAAATGCCCAACGCTCACGATGTGCTGTTCCGAACGCTCGCCGATCCGACCCGGCGGGCCATCTTCGAACGATTGTGCCGCAACGGAGAGCAGACGGTCGGGGCTCTGACGGCGCGGGCCGGGGTGTCGCAGCCGGCTGTCTCAAAGCATCTCGCGGTCCTGAAACAGGCCGGGCTGGTGCGCGACCGCCACGAAGGCCGCCAGACTCACTACAGCGCGCAGCTTGGCGCGCTGGCCCCGCTGATCGACTGGACCAGCCAGATGGCCGGCTTCTGGGAGAAGCGGTTCGACCAACTCGAGGACCTGCTCAAAAGGATGGACCAATGAGCAATACTGCAACCGAAACGCGCTCCGCCATTGTCGAACGGGAGTTTCCTTATCCGCCGGAAAAGCTCTGGCGCGCGCTCACGCAACCCCATTTGATCGAGGAGTGGCTGATGAAGAACGACTTCAAGCCCGTCGTGGGCCACAGCTTCAATCTTCGCGGAGACTGGGGCGGCGTGCTGGATTGCGAGGTGCTGGCCGTCGAGCCGAACCGGACGCTGTCCTACACTTGGAATTTCACGCATGACGATGCGGCCTACAATCTGCGGAGCGTGGTGACCTTTACGCTCACGCCAACTGATACGGGAACCCGTCTGCGCATGGAGCAGTCCGGCTTCCGGCCGGATCAGAGGCAGGCCTATGGCGGCGCGCAAGCCGGGTGGCAGCAGTTCCTTGCCAAACTGGAACAGCTTTTGGCGCGGACAGATTGAGGTCTGCCGCGCGCATCGACTCGTCTTGAAAGGAGGCCTCGTTGAACTGGAATAATTGGATTCGACAAACCCACCGCTGGTTGTCCATCGCCTTCACGGCGGCCGTCATCGTCAACATCATTGCCCTGGTACAAGGGAAACAAGTCGTCTGGGTAGGCCTCCTGGCGCTGTTCCCGCTTGTCTTGCTCCTGCTTACTGGTCTGTACTTGTTCGCACTGCCCTACGCCACCAGGTGGCGCAGCAGCGGAGTGCGAGCGGAGCGACAACAAGCATGAAGAAAGCAACGTCCATGAAGAAGGGCGTCGAGAAGGAAGGGGGCGCCTCGCCTTCCCGGCTGATCGACGGAAGGATCAAGGAGCTGAACGACTGGCGGGGCGAGACGCTCGCCCACGTCCGCGCCCTCATCAAGCAGGCCGACCCCGAAGTGGTCGAGGAGTGGAAATGGCGCGGGGTGCCGGTGTGGGAGCACGATGGCATCATCTGCACCGGCGAGACGTACAAGAGCGCGGTAAAGATGACCTTCGCCAACGGCGCCTCGCTGGAGGACCCTTCACGCCTCTTCAACTCCAGCCTCGAAGGCAATACCAGGCGCGCGATCGATTTTTCCGAGGGTGTCAAGATCAACGAGCGCGCCCTGAAAGCGCTGATCCGTGCCGCCGTCGACTACAATCAGGCAAAAAGGAAGAAAGCGCCCGCGAGCAGGGGTGCGAAGGCAGGCAAAAAGGCGTGAGCCAGGCGTCGTATCGTTTACGAATTGGAAAGCATTTTCGGCGAACGCCGCAGTCCGTTCACGGCGCTGCAAGCAATCTCCGTGCAGGTGTCTCCCAAAAGGATGGCGCCCATGCTGGGTTTCCTGTTCGGCTTTAACGCGCGGCTCGGCCGGCTGAATTTTTTCCTGAGCACGATCGGGTTGGCGGTCGTCATGACCGTCCTCTGCTTTGCCGTCGCAAGCTCGATCTATCGCAGCACGCCCCACGGCATGCCATTGTCGTTCGCACAGATGGCATGGCCGGTGATCGTGCTCGCGATCATCTTCATGCTGGGCACCTTCAGCCTGCAATGCATGCGCATCCGGGACATGGGATGGGATCCGGTCTGTGTCGTTCCCGCCTGGTTCGCGATCATGATCGTCGACAGGGTGATCGCGACGAAATTTCCGGCATGGTCGCTTGGACCCGAAAATCCCGCCACCGCCGTGGGCGCCGTGATCAATCTGGGCCTGCTGCTGGCGCTGACCTTCTGGCCGAGCGCGGATTACATTGCCGCACCGCCGTCTTTCGAATCGCCGACGCGGCCCGACGCTCCGTCGCGTGGTGGCAGCGGCAACCTGGCCGCAGGGCGCATCGCGCGCGTCAGCAAGGGCGAATTCGGCCGCCGCCCGACCTGGCAGTAGTCGACCTACGACGCACGGCAATAGTCGGCGCCCTCGATCGCATAAGCTGCGTGGCGGAAGTCCCGGATGGTCGCAACCTTCTCCGCAGACCAATCGACCAGCATGAAATATTTCGGCGGCGCCCCCGGCTCGCTCGGGTCGAATACCAGGATCGCCGGACGCCCTTCCACCAGACCCGGCACCAGGTGCCAGTCGTCGACCTTGGCGTAATTGCCGAAATAACGCGACACCTCCGCCTTGCCGTTCAACCGCGTCTTGTTGACGAGCTCGAGCCGGACGTCGTCGGCGATCATGGCACGGATGGCGTCGAAATCCCGCGCATTGAAATGCGCGACATAGACGGAAAGACGTGCGCGATCGGTCTCCGACAGCTGCGGACGCGGCACATCGTCGGGCTCTTCGGCCAGTTCGCGAAGCCGCGTGCGTCCACGGTTGAGCGCGGCCTTCACCGCGGGCAGGCTGTACTCCATGACGCCGCAGACCTCCTGCAGCGAACAGCCGAGCACGTCGGCCAGGATCACGCATGCGCGCTGGGCCACCGGCAAACGCATGAAGGTGCGAAGCGCGGTCGCGGCGATCTGGCGGCTTAGAACGGTATCGGCCGGATCGGCCATCATCTCCACCTCCTCACCTGCCAAAAGCATCTCCTGCCGGCTGCGGCGGCGCAGGAAATCCAGCGCCGTGTTGTGCGCGATACGAAACAGCCAGCCCGCGGGATTGCCGATCGGACCCGCCGACGGAAAGGCCTCGACCGCCTTGATCAGGGCATCCTGCAGGACGTCCTCGCCATCGATCACCGAGCCGACCATGCGCGCGCAATAGCGATGCAGCTGTGGCCGCATCTCGACCAACAGGCGCTCGATATCCGCAGCAGGGGCGTCCAGGGTCATTCCGTCTCCAGCATGCGATAATTGCCCACGATCCTGGCGCCCTTGACCAGCGGCGGCTCGGCGCAGCGATCGCGGATGCCGTTCTGGAACGCCTGGAACGACGCCAGTTTCGGCAAGGCGCTCGAGCCGTCCTCCGCCTCGGTCTCGACGAAGTGGATAAAGCTGTCGTCCTCCAGCCGCACCGAAAGGTAGCGGACGCCCGCGGGCTTTGCATCCTTCAATTCCGCAAACACCGCCGCAATCAGCTCGGCATTCTTGTCGGCCAGTTCCGGCTTGGCCTTGTACCTGATCAGGGTCCGTCTCATCACCTTCTCCATCTTTTGCGAAACGCGAAATTCCGCGTCTCACCCCCAGACGTCCGGCGGGGGCAAAAGGATTCGGTCCTGGGAAATATTTTTCGCAGCGATCCTTTGGCCTCTTGCCCTTCGTCTTCACCGTGATCGGCCGCGCGACGCGGCGCTTGCGCATCAGGGAGACGGCAATGCAGGGAGATTATTCGAGAGGCGAGAAGAACTGGGTGCTCGGCGTCGCCGCGCTGGCATCCTTCATGGTGGCGCTCGACACCATGGTGCTGACATCGGCGCTGGCGACCATCCGCATGCAATTCGACGCGCCGATGGAAACGCTGCAATGGACGGTCAACGCCTACAATCTGAGTTTTGCCGTGCTGCTGCTGACGGGCGCTGCGCTCGGCGACCGCTTTGGACGCCGCCGCATGTTTGCGATTGGCATTGCCCTTTTCGTGGCGGCCTCGATCGGCTGCGCGGTCTCGGGCAGCATCGTCTCGCTGATCGCCGCGCGCGCGGCGCAGGGCGCGGCCGCGGCTCTGGTCATGCCGCTCGCGATGGCGTTGTTGAGCGGCGCGTTCCCGCGGGAAGAGCGGGCGCGGGCGCTCGGGATTTTCAGCGGCGTCACCGGATTTGCCCTGATCGCGGGTCCCGCTGCCGGCGGCGCGCTGACCGAAGGCTTTGGCTGGCAGTGGATCTTCTGGATCAACGTGCCGATCGGCGGCGCCGCGCTCCTGATGATCGCAACGCGGCTGCGTGAAAGCTTTGGACCGAAGGCGCGTCTCGATTTCGCCGGGCTGGTGCTGGTCGCGGCCGCCGCGTTCGCACTGGTGTGGGCGCTGTTGCGCGGTAATGGCGCAGGATGGACCAGTACCGAAGTGTTGACGGCGCTGTTCTGCGGACTGGGCCTGACCACTGCCTTCATCGGCTGGGAATTGCGCGCGACCGCGCCGATGGTGCCGATGCGGCTGTTTCGCGCACGGGCGTTTGCCTCCGGCATTCTCGCCAGCTTTCTGTTCTATGCCGCTATGTACGGCGTGCTGTTCCTGCTGCCGCAATTGCTGCAGAACGCGCTTGGCAACACCCCGTTCGGGGCGGGGCTGCGCCTGTTGCCGTGGACCGCGACGCTGTTCGTGACCGCGCCGCTTGCAGGCGCGATGGTGAACAAAGTGGGCGAGCGCACGCTCGTCGTCGCCGGCCTGTTGATGCAGGCCATCGGGCTTGGCTGGATCGCCTTCATCGTCGCACCCGGCATTTCCTATGCGGCGCTGGTCGCGCCGCTGATTCTCGCCGGTGTCGGCGTATCGATGGCGATGCCCGCGGTTCAGAACGCCGTGCTGAGCTCGGTTGTGGTCGCCGAGATGGGCAAGGCCTCCGGCATCTTCAACATGGCACGATTCCTCGGCGGCGTGTTTGGCATAGCCCTTCTCGTCGCCGCCTTCTCCGCACGCGGCGGCGATTTCGCCGTGGGATTTGCCGCAGCGATCACGGTTGCGGCCATTCTTTCGCTCGGTGGAACCATCGCGGGCTGGTGGCTGCCGGCAGCCAGCCGCATTATTGCCGCGCCGAAGCCGGAGGGCGCGTGAGATCGATAGCATTTCGCTATCGAGCCATTGGCAAAGAGCACTTGGACGGAAGGCGCGAATGAGTACATGCTTGAGTGCAGCGCACGAAACCGGAGTTCTCCTCCATGACGACGCCTTCGGCAAATTCTCATCGCGTGGTGATCGTCGGCGCCGGTTTCGGCGGGCTGGAGGCGACCTTCGGCCTCGCCGGCGCAGGCGTCGAGATCACGCTGATCGACCGCCGCAACCACCATCTGTTCCAGCCGCTGCTCTACCAGGTCGCGACCGCCTCGCTGGCGACCAGCGAGATCGCCTGGCCGATCCGCTATCTCCTGCGCGATCGCCGCGACGTGACGACGCTGTTCGCCAATGTCTGCGGCGTCGACGCGGCCGGGACGCGCGTGCTGCTCGATGATGGCGGCAGCATCCCCTATGACACGCTGATCCTGGCCACCGGCGCGCGCCACGCCTATTTCGGCCATGACGAATGGGAGCCGTTCGCGCCGGGGCTGAAGACGCTGGAAGACGCCACCACGCTGCGGCGACGCATCCTCGTCGCCTTCGAGCGCGCCGAACGCGAGACCGATCCCGAGAAGCGCGACGCGCTGCTCACCTTCGTGGTGATCGGCGCCGGCCCGACCGGCGTCGAACTCGCAGGCACCATCGCCGATCTCGCCAAGGACACGCTGCCGCGCGACTTCCGCCACATCGACACGCGCCGGGCCCGCGTGGTGCTGATCGAGGCCGGCCAACGCGTGCTCGCAGGCTTCCCCGACGATCTTTCGGCCTATGCGCAGGCATCGCTCGAGAAGCTGGGCGTCGACGTGATGCTGGGCGAGGCCGTCACCGAATGCTCGGCCGACGGCGTGGTCTATGGCGGCAAGAAATTGGAGGCGCGCACCATCATCTGGGCGGCCGGCGTGCGCGCCTCGCGCGCCGCCGAGTGGCTGAGCGCACCGGCCGATCGCGCCTATCGCCTCAAGGTCGAGCCCGATCTCACCGTGCCCGGTCATCCCGATATCTTCGCGGTCGGCGACACCGTGACCATCGACGGCCCCGACGGCAAGCCGGTGCCCGGCATCGCGCCGGCCGCCAAGCAGGAGGGCCGCTATGCCGCCGCGCTGATCAAGGCACGGCTCAAGGGCGGCACGCTGCCGCCGTTCCGCTACAAGCATGCCGGCAGCCTTGCGCAGATCGGCAAGCGGCTCGCGGTGATCGATTTCGGCCGCATCAAGCTGCGCGGCACCATCGCCTGGTGGATCTGGGGCATCGCGCACATCTACTTCCTGATCGGCCTGCGCAACCGCCTCAGCGTCGCCCTGAGCTGGCTCTGGATCCACGCCCGCGACCAGCGCGCGGCGCGGCTGATCACGCAGGGCAGCAGCAAGGTCGCGAGCTGAGACTGCCCACCAATTGAGCAGAAGATGCTGAAACGCCCGGCGACCAATCGCCGCCGCGCAAATCAAATCATTGACTGAGAAGAGCTATTTCTGTCTGTCTCACCTTGCCGCGTTTGTACACAATGGCATACCCCTTGCTTCGATTGATCAGGATTTAAGCTCGCGGAGCGAAGCGACGATGGCACTGAGACAGGGAGTGTTTGCGTGACTGAGACTGTCGCCGCGATCGTCGCCGCGCATCGCGCAGGAACGCTGACGCCCGCCGAAACCATCGCCCGCTCCTATCAGCGCATCCGCGACTACAACGACCCCGCTGTCTTCATCAGCCTGCGCGACGAGAAGGATGCGATCGCCGAGGCCGAACGCCTCAAGTCGAAGAATGCCGCCGGGCTGCCGCTCTACGGCGTGCCGGTTGGGGTGAAGGACAATATCGACGCGCTGGGTTTTCAGACCACCGCGGCCTGCCCGGCCTTCGCCTACACGCCGGTGCATGATGCGACCTCGGTCGCAAAGCTGCGCGCGGCAGGCGCGATCATTATCGGCAAGACCAATCTCGACCAGTTCGCGACCGGACTCGTCGGCGTGCGCTCGCCCTACGGCATTCCCAACAATCCGATCCGCAGCGACCTCATTCCGGGCGGCTCGAGCTCGGGCTCGGCGGTCGCGGTTGCCGCAGGCCTGGTGCCGCTCGCGCTCGGCACCGACACCGCCGGAAGCGGCCGCGTGCCGGCCATGCTCAACAACATCGTCGGGCTGAAACCTTCGCTCGGCATGATCTCGACCGCCGGCGTCGCGCCGGCCTGCCGCACGCTCGACTGCGTCTCGGTGTTTTCGCTGACCGTCGATGACGCGGTGACCGCGCTTGCGGCGATGACGGGGCCTGATCTCGCCGATCCCTTTTCACGCGACCGGCCGCTGAAGCAGATCACGCCGTTCCCGCAAAGGCTCCGGCTCGGCGTGCCGAGCAAGGGGCAGCTGATCTTCTTCGGCGACAAGGCGTCAGAGGCGGCTTACGGCGATGCGTTGAAGCGCTGGGCCGCGCTTGGCGCCGATCTCATCGAGTTCGACATGGAGCCGTTCTACGAGACGGCGCGGTTGCTCTATGAGGGGCCGTGGGTCGCCGAGCGCTATCTCGTGATCCGCAACCTGCTCGCGTCCTCGCCGGATGCGATCCATCCGGTGACGCGCGAGATCACGGCCGCAGGCGCCCGGTTGACGGCAGCCGAAACCTTCTCCGCGCTCTATCGGTTGCAGGGCCTGCGCAAGATAGCCGAGCGGACGTTCGCCAATTTCGATGCGATCGTGCTGCCGACCGCGCCGACGGTCTATTCGACCAAGCAGGTGCTGGCCAATCCGGTCGAACTCAACAGCCGGCTCGGCACCTACACCAATTTCGTCAACCTGCTCGATCTCTGCGGGCTGGCGCTGCCGGCCGCGATGCGAGCCGACGATATTCCCTTCGGCATCACGCTGCTGGCGCCCGCGGGCCGCGACGCGCTGCTGGCCAGCATCGGCCGCGTGTTCCACGCCGACACCAGATTGAAGATCGGCGCCAGGGGTCTTGCGCAGCCGCCGCTCGCGCCGCTTCCCGCCAGCACCGGCGACGATATCGCCATCGCGGTGGTCGGCGCGCATCTGTCGGGCATGGCGCTGAACGGCGAACTGCGCACGCTCGGCGGGCGATTGCTGGAGACCGCCGTCACCGCCCCCGACTACAAGCTCTATGCCCTGGCGACCACGCCGCCGAAACCCGGCATGCTGCGCGTCGATCCGGGCAAGGGAACGGCGATCGAGCTGGAGATCTGGTCGATGTCTTCCTCGGCCTTCGGCCAGTTCGTCGCCGCCGTGCCGCCGCCGCTCTCGATCGGCACCATCCGGCTCTCCGACGGCCGCAGCGTGAAAGGTTTCATTGTCGAAGCCGCCGGCGTCGAAGGCGCGCGCGATATCTCGTCGTTCGGCGGCTGGCGGGCGTACATGGCGGAGAAGGCGGCGGTTTAGATCACCGTCGTTTCCGGGGCGCGCAAAGCGCGAACCCGGAATGACGATCCGAAAGTGCCTACACCGACACCGCGTACATCTCGTATTCGTCGCGGACCAGCTCGATGTGGTCGCGCATCGCGTTCTCGGCACCCGTCTTGTCGCCGCGCATGATCGCGACCACGACGCGGTCGTGCTCGGCATGCGATTTGGCGAGACGGCCGAGATTGCGGAACTGGGCGCGGCGGAACGGCTGCACCCGCACCCGCGTCGCCAAGGTCATCTCGGCGATATAGGCGTTCTGCGAGCCGGCATAGATGGTGTTGTGAAAGCGCTCGTTGACCTCGTGGAAGCGATCGGGATTGCCGGCATAGCTCAGCACCCGCAGTTCCTCATGCACGGCTTCCAGCTGGTGGCGCTCGATCGGCGGCATCCGCTCGGCGGCAAGGCCGGCGCAGATCGCTTCCAGCTCCGCCATCGCCTCGAACATGCCGGTCAACCGCTCGATGGTCGGCCGAGCCACCACCGCGCCGCGATGCGGCCGCGCCTCGACCAGGCCGGAGGCAACGAGTTGGCGCAGTGCCTCGCGCACCGGCGTGCGCGACACGGAGAAGCGGCGCGCGATATCGGTCTCATCCAGCGGCGCCCCCGGCGGCAATGCGCCGCGCACGATCTCGTCGGCTAGTTGAAGGCGCAGTTCCTCGGCGCGCGTGATCTTGACCACCGACGGCGCGGCGCGGTCGATGCGGCGCACCACCGCTTCAGCGGGGCGCGGCGCGTTGGCCGGGGTATCGTCGAGGCTCATGCGGTCACAACCTTGGGCTCATCGATGATGCTGACATGGGCCGCGACGATTCGCCAACCCTCGGGGAAACGGAACCAGGTCTGCATCTGGCGGCCCACCTTGCCAGGCAGCGTATCACGATAGAACAAGGTCGAGGCGACCGCGGTATCGCGGCCATAGGTCGTGACCACGGTGCGCGCGGTCTTGCGCATCAGCCCGACCGGCGAGCGCGCCGCGCGAAAGGACGCGATCTCGCCGTAGCCATAGAGGTTCTCGCCGACGCCATAGCGCAGCGTGCGGGCATCCTTGCGGAACAATTCGTCGAGCACGGTGACGTCATTCGACACCAGCGCCTGCTCGTAGCGCTGGAACGCGGCGGTGACTTCGGCCAGCACCTCGGGCAGATCGACTTCCATCTCAAATTCCCCTTGGCGAGGGCGCCGCGACCGCCCCCATCCGCTCCAGAGCGTAGGCCACGCGGAGCGCAATGTCCTCACGCCAGGGCGGCGCGATCAGCTGCACGCCGATCGGCATCGGCTCGAGCGCCACGGGGACGGCGACGACCGGCAGGCCGATGAACGAGATCGGCTGGGTGTGAATGCCGATATTGGCGCGCACCGGCAGCTCGGCGCCGTCGAGCGTGAAATTCACCTGGCCCAGCTTTGGCGCAACACAGGGCGTGGCCGGTGCGATCAGCACGTCCACCGACTTGAAGATTTCCATCAGCTTGGCGCGATACCAGCGGCGGAATTTCTGGGCGCGGTCGACCAGCGCCGCCGGCACCATCGCGCCCGCAATCAGGCGGTCGCGCACGGCGGGGTCGAAATCGTTGGGGCGCTTGCGCAGGCGGTCGAGATGCAGCGAAGCGCCTTCGGTGGTGGTGATGATATAGGCCGCGGCGCGGGCGCGGGCGGCTTCGGGAATCTCGACCACGCGGTTGACACTGAGCGCCTTGGCAACATGCGCAACGGCCTCGATCGCCTCGGGGAACAGATTCTTCTGGAAGTGGCCGCCGGCAATGGCGATGCGCAGGCCGCCGATATTCTGGGTTAGCAACGTGGCTGTGGGCTCGATGGCGCGCGTGGTGCAGGCGGCGTCATCGGGGTCGGGACCCTGCATCGCATCATAGGCGAGCGCGAGGTCGCGGACGTTGCGCGCGAAGGGGCCGAGATGATCGAGGCTTGCGACAAAGGGAAACGAGCGGGCGCGCGACAGCCTTCCATAGGTCGGCTTGAGGCCGAAGATGCCGCAGAAGGACGACGGCACGCGAATGGAGCCGTTGGTGTCCGAGCCGAGCGCAATCGGCACCAGCGCGCCGCCGACCGCGCTGCCCGAGCCGCCCGACGAGCCGCCGCTCATCCGCGCCGGATCATGCGGATTGCGCGAGGGGCCGTCATGCACGTTCTCGCCGGTGAAGTCGTAGGCGTATTCGCCCATGTTGAGCGCGCCGACCAGGACCGCGCCGGCCGCTTCCATCCGCTCGATCAGCGTCGCATCGCGCGCGGCAGGCCGCAGATCGCGATTGATCTTCGAGCCGGCGCGAGTTGGAAGTCCCTTCACGTCGAACAGGTTCTTCACTGCGAAGGGCACGCCCGCGAGCGGGCCGACATTCTTGCCGGCCCCGATCGCGGCATCGACGGCGCGCGCCTTGGCGCGGGCACGATCGGCGGTGACATCGGTGAAGGAGTTGAGGATTTCGTCGTGCTGCGCGATGCGTGCGAACGCGGCGTCCGCCACCTCCAGCGCCGACAGCCTGCCGGACGATACCGCCTTGACGATCTCGGAAGCCGACAGCGGCGCGGACGCGGTACTCATGGCGAGGTCAGGCGGTGAAGACACTGGCCGGCTCGGTTTCGTCAGGCAGCGGGAATTCGTCGACGAGCCGCGCCAGCCGCAGCGACACGTCGAGGTTGGCGCGCACGGCCGGCCGCCAGGCCTCCTCGACCGGCAGCGCAATCGCCTTGGATACGGCGTCGATATAGTCGTCCAGGGTATCGGCGGCCATCTGGGTCCTGGGTATCCTGTTCTCGTTTGCGCATGATCTTGTCGGAACCGTTACACACTTTTCCGGATCATGCGCTAGTGCACCGGCAACGGCGGATGCGGAATCGCCGTCAGCAGCTCCCTGGTATAGGCGTCCTGCGGATCGCCCAGCACCTTTTCGGCCGGCCCCTGTTCCACGATTCGCCCCCTGCGCATCACAATGACACGATCGCACAACAAGCGCACTACGTTCAAATCATGGGACACGAACAAATAGCTCATGCCGAGCGAAGCCTTCAGGTCCTGCAGCAGGTTCAGGACCACGGCCTGCACCGACACGTCAAGGGCCGCGGTCGGCTCGTCCAGGATCACGAGTTTTGGATGGACCGCGATCGCCCGCGCGATACCGACACGGGCCTTCTGGCCGCCCGATAACTGATGCGGGAAGCGATCCAGCAGGTTGAGGGGTAACCCAACCAGGCCGGCCAGTTCCTCGCAGCGGGCCCGCAGGGCGTCGCGACCCCTGATATCGCCAAGCTGCAGGATCGGGTCGGCGATGGCGCGGACCGCGGTGAAGCGCGGATTGAGGCTGTCGGTCGGGTCCTGGAACACCATCTGGATCCGGCTGCGCAGCGGCAGCCGGGCAAAGGCGTTCGGCATGATGGCGCCGATCTCCTCGCCGTCGAACGAGATGCGGCCGGAGGTCTGGTCCAACAGCCGCATCACCATCATCGAGGTGGTCGATTTGCCACAGCCGGACTCGCCGACGAGGCCGACGCTCTCGCCCTTGCCGACCGTGAAGCTGATGCCGTCGACGGCGCGGAACACTTCTTCCTCGACCGGCGGCTTGCGCCCGAACAATTTGCCGAGCGAGGCGGTCGCGCCCTGGCGCGGATATTCCTTCACAAGCTTTTCGACGAGGAGAAGCGGCTGTTTTTCGCCGCCGGCCGAGGCCGGAGCAACGGGCGCCAGTGCGGCCGCTTCTTCCTCCGGCAGCAGATCCCGCAGCGATACCCCGATCCGCGGCGTCGCGCGCATCAGTTTGCGCGTGTAGGCATGCTGGGGATTGGCAAAGATATCCGCGGACATCGCGGTCTCGACCACCTTGCCCTTCTCCATCACCACCACGCGGTCGCAATAGGCTGCAGCCAGGCCGAGGTCATGGGTGATCAGGATGGTCGACATGCCGCTTTTTTTGGTGAGCTCGACGACGAGGTCCATCACCGCCTTCTGCGTGGTGACGTCGAGGCCGGTGGTCGGCTCGTCCGCGATCAGGAGCTGCGGATTGCAGGCCAGCGCCAGCGCAATGACGACGCGCTGGCACATGCCGCCGGACAGCTCGAACGGATAGGCGTGATAGCGCTCGCGCGGACGGGCGATCTTGACCTGCTCCAGCGCCTCGATCGCCTTCTCACCGTAGTCGCCCACAGTCGCCTGCTGCACATGCTGGCGCAGCACGTCCTCGATCTGGTCGCCGACTTTGCGGATCGGATTGAGCGCCGCACGCGGGTTCTGGAAGATCATCGAGATTTCGCGGCCGCGCAGGTCGCGCATCTCGTCCTCGCTCGCCGCCTTGACGTCGATGCCGGAGAACATCACCGAGCCCTCGGCGATCTTTCCCGCGCGGTCGAGGATGCGCATCACGGCATAGGACGTGACCGACTTGCCGGAGCCGGATTCGCCGACGATGCCGAGCGTCTCGCCCTTGGCGACGCTGATATTGACATGCTGCACCGCCTTGACGATGCCGCGGCGGGTGGAGAATTCGACGGTGAGGTCATGCACGTCGAGCAGCGGCTGCGCGGTCATCTTGGTCTCCGCAAATTAGGCTCGTCATGCGCGGGCTTGACCCGCGCATCCATCAAAAATTCGAAGTTGCGCTTCGCGCGATGGATTGCCGGGTCAAGCCCGGCAATGACGACGCGTTTCACAGCGCTGGCCATCACTCACGTCCTCCGCTGCGGATCGACGATGTCGCGCAACCCGTCGCCGAGCAGGTTGAAGCAGAACACGGCGACCATCAGCGCCAAGCCCGGGAACAGCGCGATCCACCATTCGCCTGATACCATGAAGCCCGCGCCTTCCGCGACCATGATGCCCCATTCAGCCGTCGGCGGACGCACGCCGAGGCCGATGAAGGAGAGACCGGCGGCATTGAGGATGGCGTAGCCCATGGTCAGCGACATCTGCACGATCATGATCGGCATGATGTTGGGCAGGATGTGCACGAGCAGGATGCGGAATTCGCCATTGCCCGACAGCCGCGCCGCCTGCACGAAGCCGGCATTGCGGCGCACATTGGCCTCGGCGCGGGCGACGCGCGCATAGAGCGGGAAATTCACGATCGCGGTGGCGAGGATGATGTTCTGCACGGTATTGCCGAGCGCCGCGACAATGCCCATCGCCAACACGAACAGCGGAAACGCCATGATGGTGTCGGCGATGCGGCCGACGATGCGGTCAGTCCAGCCGCCGAAATAACCGGCGGCGATGCCGGCAAGGCCCCCCATCAAAAACACCAGCACGACGGAGGCGACCGCAATGAAGGTGTCGAGCCGGGTTGCCACGATCACGCGGCTGAAGATGTCGCGGCCGAGTTGATCGGTGCCAAACCAGTGCGCTGCTGACGGCGCCTTCAACGCAGCGGCTGTGTCAGAGGCGAGCGGATCGTAAGGGACTACATAGGGCCCGATCAGCGCGGCCAGCAGGATCACCAGCAGCAGCGAAAAGGCAAAGCCGGTGACCTTGTTTTCGCCGAGCACATAGCGTGTTTGCTCGTAGAGCGCGACAAGGCCAGAGGTTCGCGCGGGGCCGGCGGGTTCAACAGCGGGCGCAACCGTGCTCATGCCTTCACCCCTACCCTTCCAGCCGCACGCGCGGATCGATCACGCCATAGAGAATGTCGATCATGAGATTGAGCAGCACGTACATGACCGCCATGGTCAGCACGAAACCCTGCACCGGCGCGAAGTCCGAGGAGATCAGCGCCTCGACCGCGTAGGAGCCGATGCCGGGCCACGCGAAGACTTTTTCGACCAGCACGTTGGCGCCGAGCAGGAAAGAGAACACCATCGACAGCGTGGTGATGACCGGCAGCATGGCGTTGCGGAAGGCATAGGTAACGATCACGGTCGACGGCTTCAGTCCGCTGGCGCGCGCGGTGCGGACGAAGTCGGAGGCCAGCACCGACAGCATCGAGGCCCGCGTCATGCGCGCGATCGGCGCCATCGAGAAGATCGCAAGCGTCGCCGCCGGCAGGATGAGCTGGCTCAACGCCGACCGGAAAGCCTCGAAGTCGCGTGCGATCAAGGTGTCGATCAGATAAAAGCCGGTGACCGTCGGCGGCGCGCTGTAGAATACGTCGAGCCGCCCGAGCGGCGCCGGCGACCAGCCGAGCAGGAAATAGAAGACATAGACCAGCACCAGGCCGGTGAAGAACACCGGCAACGAGACGCCGGCCGTGGTGGTGATACGGCAGACATGGTCGATCCAGGAGCCGGGCCGGGTCGCGGCGAGCACGCCGAGCGGCAGCGCGATCGCGACGGAAACGAGCAGGCCGAGCAGCGTCAGCTCGGCAGAAGCCGGCAAGCGGTTGCGAATCTCGGCTGCGACCGGCTGGCCGGTGGTCAAGGACGTGCCGAGATCGCCATGGGCGAGGTCGGCGGTGTAGTGGAAGAACTGCTCGATCAGCGGCTTATCGAAGCCGAGTTTTTTGCGGATCTGCTCGACCGCTTCCTTGGTCGCGGCGGGACCGGCGAAATAGGCGGCGGGATCACCGGGCAGCGCGCGGGTCAGGAGGAAGGTGACGATGACCACGCCGATCAGGCTTGGGATCGCGAACATCAACCGCTTGCCGATCAGGCTCAGCATGGCGGCTCATCCCTTCACCAGCGCGCGATAATCGAGACGGCGGTGGAACCAGTACTGATAGCCCGACACGTTCTTCTGCATCGCGACGTTGACGAAGGGCTGAAACAGCGGAATGCGCGGGACGTCGCTGAAGGCCAGATCGACAAAACCCTTCACGTCGGTGTCATAGGCCGCCTTGTCGCCGCTGGCAGCCGCGACGCGCGCGCCATCGATGAGCTTGTCCATCTCCGGCGACTTGTAGCTCATGGTGTTGAAGATCGAATTGTTGCCGTGATAGCACCAGTAGAAGAAGTATTCGGGATAATCGAGCCAGCCCGAGAACACGTTGGTGTAGAGCGGCATTTCCTTCTTGGTCAGCTCGGTGCGCCAGTTGGCGCCGGGCACCTTGTTGATCGTGGTCTTGATGCCGATCTGCCCGAGACTCTCCTGCACCAGCACGCAGAGCGGCTCGTTGACTCCGGCAAAATTGAGGTCGAACGAAATCGTGGTCTCGAATCCGTCGGCGTAGCCGGCCTCGGTGAGCAAGGCTTTTGCCTTGGCCATGTCGGTGACGTATTTGGTCGGCTGCGGCCAGGCGACTTCGGTCGCCTTGTCGGCCGGAGCGCCGAACATTGGATTGGCCAGCCCGAACAGCACGACATCCATTATTTTCTGATACGGCAGCGCATAGGCCACCGCCTGCCGCACCTTCGGATTATCGAACGGCGGCTTGGTGACGTTCATGCCGATATACTGAATGCCGTTGGAGAACGGCAGCGACACGACATTCAGCTTGCCGTTCGCCTTCATCTCCTGGAAATCCTTGTACGGCAACTCGTAGGAGATATCGGCGTCGCCGCGTTCCAGCAGCGCGCGGCGGTTGCCGGCCTGCGGCACCATGCGCCAGATCACGCGCTTGATCTTGGGCATTGGGCCACCCACCCACTCGTCGTTGCGCTCCATGATCACTTCGGTGCCGGCGGTCCATTTCGTCACCTTGTAGGCGCCGGAGCCCGCGGTCTGCTGTTTGGTGTATTCGAGGCCCCATGGGTCCTTCTCGGTGGCGTTCTTCTTCACGAGCTCCGAGTTGACGACGCAGGGCACGATCACGGCGAGATCGGGAATCGTCAGCCGGTCCTTCTTGGCGAAGTCGACGCGCACGGTGTTGTCGTCGACGACCACGAACTGCTCCGGCTTGGTCAGCGAGCCCGCGCTCATCTGGAAGGTCGGGAAGCCGCCGACGGAGACGGCGCGGTCGAGCGACCACTTCACGTCCTTTGCCGCGACCGGCGTGCCGTCGTGGAATTTGGCGTTCTTCTTCAGCTTGAACGTCACCGACATGTCGGAGATGTTCATGTCCTCGGCGAGCTCGCCCTTGAACTTGTCGCGGTCGTAATAGGGCACGCCGCCCGGACCGCTCTTCATCTCGTGGCTGATCAGCCGGTCGTAGCAATTCCAGGACACTTCATAGCCGGGCACGTTGGTGCCGATACCATGGATATCGAGATTGTTCGGGCCGCCTTCGGAGACGATGAGAAGGGTTTCTGAACGGGCATCGGCCTTGGCGGGAGACCAGATCGCGGGCGCGGCAGGCGCCACCGCCCCAACCGCCAAGCCGGAAACGGATTTCAGGAAATCGCGGCGCTTCATGAAAGGCTCCAACTCAACGTGAAAGATGGCGTTGGAGCCGTAATCGCAAGGTTCGTGCCAAACCTTAACCGAACCTTAAGGGCCGGCTAAGCCCATGATCGGCCTCCCGAAAGTGCGAAGCGTCGCAGGGGTGCCGGCGAACGGCAACTTGCATACAAAGCGGCAGCTTTGCTCATTATGAGGGCAGTGATGACCTACCGGTCGGGGCTCGCGCGCTCGAACTGGCGCAGCAGCCGGTTGCCGCGCTCGACCGCCGCATCCATCGCAGCCTGCGCGCTCTTCTTGCCGGCAAAGGCCTGCTCCAGCTCGTCGTCGATCACGTCGCGGACCAGCACGAAGGAGCCGAGCCGCAAGCCCCGCGAATTCTCGGTCGGCGGTTTCAGCGTGATCTGCTCGATCGAGATCGATGCACCGGGATTGCGGTCATAGAAGCCCTGCGCACGCGTCAGGTCGAAGGCGGCGCGGGTGATCGGCAAATAGCCCGTATTCTGGTGCCAGGCGGCCTGCACTTCCGGCTTCGACAGGAAGGAGAAGAATTTCGCCACACCCTTGTACTCGGCCTTCGGCCTGTCGCGCAGCACCCACAGTGTCGCGCCACCGATGATGGTGTTTTGCGGCGCGGCCGCGACATCGGGCCAGTACGGCATGATGCCGTAGCCGACATCGAATTTCGAATTGGCCTTGATGTCGGCGCGCGTTCCCGAAGAGCCGATGAAGATGCCGCATTCGCCGTTCTGGAAGCGCGGCTCGGCGGATTGCGCGCGGCCGCTGTAGTCGAAGATCTTGCTGCTCTGCCATTCCGCCAGCTGCGCCACGTGGCGCACGACGGTCGGATTGTTGAAGACGAGCACCGCATCGAGCCCGCCAAAGCCGTTGGCCTTGGTCGCGAGCGGCAGGTTGTGGAAGGCGGAGAAATTCTCGACATTGATCCAGGACGGCCAGGACGTGGTAAAGCCGCACACCGCGCCGCGGTCGCGCAATTTCTTCGCAGCCACGCCCAATTCCGGCCAGGTCTTCGGCGGCACTTCGGGATCGAGCCCGGCATCGCGGAACAGGTTCTTGTTGTAATAGAGGATCGGCGTCGACGCGTTGAACGGGAACGACAGCAGATTGCCGGTGATATCGGCGTAATAGCCGGTCACGGCCGGAAGGTAGGCACTGGGCGTAAACGGCTCCTGCTCGTCCCGCATCAGCTCGAACACGGGATAGATCGCACCCTTGGCTGCCATCATGGTCGCGGTCGCGATTTCATTGACCTGCACGATCGCCGGCTGGCTGCGCGAACGAAACGCGAAGATCGCGGCCGTGACGGTTTCGGTGTAATTGCCTTTGTAGCTCGGCACAACCCGGTATTCGGACTGCGAGGCGTTGAAATCGGCGGCGAGTTTTTCCACCTGCCGGCCGAGCTGGCCCGACATCGCGTGCCACCACATGATGTCGGTCGCGGCAAAAGCGGGCGAGGCAAACGCGAGTGCGGCCGCGGCAACCGCGAATGGCACGAACTTCATTACGGATTTCACGATAAAACTACTCTCAAGCTACGGGACGAACTCGGCTTGTTAACATTCAACGCATTTTCCGGCTCGCCAACACAGCGGAATTATTCCGGAACGGACCAATTCGGCGTACCATTGACGATCATCCCGGCGTCGGCACAATAGCGGCATCCCGCCCCCACTGCAAAAAAGGCGTTGAACCTTTTCCGTCGGCCCGAGACTCCACCAACAAGGGGAAGAAGTTGTCAGTGTACCGCGCCGACCTTCCGCGGACCTTTGCCCTCGTTGCAGTGCTGCTCTTGTCGGCGGCCTCAACGAGCGTTTTCGCGCGCGAATTTCGCGCCGCCGATACCCAGAGCGAGGATTATCCGACGGTCCACGCGCTGCGCTACATGGAGCACCTGATCGAGGAGCGCACCAGTGGCCGGCTGCAACTCCGCGTCTTCCACTCGCGCCAGCTCGGCCAGGAAAAGGAAACCACCGAGCAGACGCGCGCCGGCGCGATCGACCTCAACCGCACCAATTTGGCGCAGCGCGATCCCGTGTCCGCGGCCCTGATCGACCGCATCCGCAAGGTGGAGTGAGGACCGTCTTGGCAGTGCCTCCCACCAGCGACGCGACGGAACGGCAGGTCGGCCTCGTGACCCAGGTCCGCGCCCGCATCGTCGGCCTGCTCCGTGCGGTGCCGATCCGCTGGCGCATCCTGTCGATCGCCGCGCTGAATTCCGCGGTCGTCCTGGTGCTCGCCGCGCTGATCTGGAATGGCGCCAAGGTGTTGGGCTCGGCCTGGGAGGACGTGCGCCAGGTGCGCGAGTCCGACAAGATCCTGGCGCTGCTCGAAAGCGAGACCGGGCGGCTGCAGAACCTGATCCATCGCTACATCAACCAGCCGAGCCCCGAGCTGTTCGCCGAGATCCTGTTGCTGCGCGAGGCCGTGCTCGGCACGTTGACGACGCGGGCCTCCACCGACCCGATGCTGTCCGGATCGGTCGACGAGCTCGAGCGCGTCACCGACCGTTTCCTCAACGGCTTCGGCGAGCTGCGCGCCGTGCAGGCCACCATCAACAAGACCTATGAGCAGCAGGTGCTGGGCCCGGCCAAGGACATGGCCGGGCTTTATTCCATCATCGAGGGTGCGACCGGCCACCGCGATGCGCTGATCTGGCCCTCGCTCGGCAAATCCCGCGAAGCCTTCACCGGAATGCTGGTCGCGGCCAATGCCTATTATCTGTCGCTTGCGAGTGCATCGGCGGAGGAAGCGCGCCGCAACACCGATACGATCGAAAAGACCATCCCGGTCATGAGTGACCTCGCCGACAACGACCTGCAACGCATGGCGCTGGTGCGCCTGAAGGAGCGCACCGACGCGCTGCGCCAGGGCATGGACAAATTGTCGGAGCAGCTGACCAACCGCACCGAGCTGTTGCGCAACACCATCGACGCAACGCAGGCCGAAGCCATCGGCGCCATCGACGATCTCTCCGCCAAGATGCGCGAGCGCGAGCAGAAGGCGCAGGAGACCTTTGACCGCACACTGGCCGACATTTCGCGGCGCGTGTTGTCGATTGCCGTGATCTTCCTCGGCATCATCCTTTCGGCTGGCGTGCTGATCGCGCTCTCGATCCGGCTGCCGCTGCAGCAGATCATGACGGCGATGCGCGCGATCACACTCGGCGATTACGATCGCGCCGTGCAGGGCACCACGGCCCGCGACGAAGTCGGCGCCATGGCGCGCGCGGTGGAAGTGTTCCGCGAAAATGCCGTTGCCAAGCGCCGCACCGAGGACGAATTGCGCTCGTCGAAGGAAAAGGCCGAGAGCGCGCTGCTCGAGCTCAACACCGCGCAGCAGAACCTGATCGATGCCGAACGGCTGGCGGCGCTTGGCGGGCTCGTCGCTGGCGTCGCGCACGAGGTCAACAACCCGATCGGCATCAGCCTCACCGTTGCGTCGAGCTTTGCGCGGCGCAGCGAGATGTTCGAGACCGAGCTCAAGGCCGGCGGCGGATTGCGCCGCTCGCAACTGGAGGAATTTGTCCGTAGTTCGCGCGATGCCGCGCAGCAACTGGTCGCCAATCTGCACCGCGCCGGCGAGCTGATTCAGTCCTTCAAGCAGGTCGCGGTCGACCGCTCGCACGCCGAGCGCCGGCAGTTCTCGCTCGGCGAAGCCACCGACCAGATCATCGCGAGCCTGCGGCCGGTGCTGAAACGGGCGCCGATCGAGCTCACCGTCGACGTGCCGGAGGGCCTGATGATCGACGGCTATCCGGGCTCCTATGGCCAGATCCTGACCAACCTCTTCCTCAACGCGGTTAACCACGCTTTCGGCGACGGCCGTTCCGGCACCATCGCGATCTCGGCGCGGGCGCGCGGCCATGACGATATCGAGATCATTTTCGCCGATGACGGGGCCGGAATGACCCCGGACGTGCAGCGGCAGGCGTTCGACCCCTTCTTTACGACGCGGCGCAACGAAGGCGGCACCGGACTGGGTCTACACATCGTCTATAATCTGGTAACCCAACAGCTGGGCGGCCGGATGATGCTGGAGTCAAGGCTGGGACAAGGCACCACTTTTCGCATTATCATGCCCCGGTTCGCCAAGGGTGAACCCGCGACCTCCGAGACCTTAGCCGACGGAACTGCTCAATGGCCGAACAGGACGATGTCCTCCACCTGATCGACGACACCGGAACGGTTCCGGACGATTCGTCTGTCCGCAAGTGGAAGATCGCCGTCATCGACGACGATCAGGCCGTGCATGAAGGCACCCGCTTTGCGCTCTCCGACTACAGCCTGAACGGCCAGGGTCTCGAAATCCTCTCGGCCCACTCCGCCGCCGAAGGCCGCGAGCTGATGCGCGCGCACAAGGACATCGCCGCCGTCCTGCTCGACGTCATCATGGAGACGGATGTCGCGGGCCTGGAGCTCGTCGAATTCATCCGCAACGAGATCCAGAACGAGACCGTGCGCATCATCCTGCGCACCGGCCAGCCAGGCCAGGCGCCGGAGCGGCGCGTCATCGTCCAGTACGACATCAACGACTACAAGGCCAAGACCGAGCTCACCGCCGACAAGCTGTTCACCTCGCTGACCGCAGCCCTTCGCAGCTACCAGCAGCTCGAGCGCATGGTGCAGACCCGGCGCGGCCTCGAAATCATCATCGACGCCGCCTCGACACTGTATGATTTCCGCTCGATGCAGCGGCTCGCCGAGGGCGTGCTGACGCAGCTCGCCTCGCTGCTCAACGTCGATTGCGCCGGCATCCTGGTGCTGCGCGACGACGGCAACAAGACGCGCGAAGATTTTTCGGTGCTAGCCGGCTCCGGCTGCTACAGCCGCTTCATCGGCGCCGCCAGCTCGAAATCGCTCGATCCGGATCTGCGCACGATGGTGGAGGCCGCCTTCAAGCGCCGCAAGCACGAATTCGCCGATCACCGCACCGTGCTCTATGTGCGCACCGGCTCGGGCCGCGAGGTCGTGGTGCTCTTGCAGTCGGAGCGGCAATTGTCCGAGACCGACCGCTCGCTGGTCGAGATTTTCGGCAGCCGGCTGTCGATCGCGTTCGACAACGTCATCCTTTACCAGCAACTGCACGAGGCCAATACCCAGCTCGAGGACCGCGTTGCCCAGCGCACCCGCGCGCTGATGCAGGCCAACCGCCGGCTGTCGGCGCAATGGCTGCGGCTGCAGCGCGCCAACGGCTTCAAGAACGAAATCCTGGGCACCGTCGCCCATGACCTGAAGAACCCGCTCGGCGTCATCCTCGGCCGCACCGAGATGCTGACCGAGCTGATCTCGACCGCCGCCTCGAAGGAGAGCGTCACCGCTCAGATCGACCATATCCGCGATGCGACCAGGCGCCTGACCTCGATGGTCGATCATCTGATTTCCGATGCCATGGCCGATGCCTTCGACATCACCATCCGCCGCGAGCCGGTCGATATCGCCCATCTCGTGAGCGAGGTCGCGGAGGCCAACCAGCCGCTTGCGGTCAACAAGCAGCAGACCATCACGGTCGCGGCGCCGCCCAACATCGTGACCATGTGCGACACCGACCGCATCCGCGAGGCGATCGACAATCTCGTCTCCAACGCCATCAAATACAGCCCGATCGGCGGCAAGATAGCGGTCACGGTCAGCCACGAAGACGACAACACGCTGATCCGCGTCGCCGACGAAGGCGCCGGCCTGTCGCCGGAAGACCTCGGCCGGCTGTTCGGCCGCTTCCAGCGCCTCTCCGCCAAGCCGACCGCCGGCGAAAGCTCGACGGGCCTGGGGCTGTCGATCGTCAAACGCATCATCGATATGCACGGCGGCGAGGTGACCGCCGAAAGCTCAGGTCCTAACAAGGGATCGACCTTCACCATCGTGCTACCCGCGACCGAGATGTCATGAGCCAGAGCCAACACATCATCATCGTCGATGACGAGGCGCCGGCCCGCGAGATGGTCGGCGACTATCTCAAGATGCACGGTTTCACCGTCACGCTGTGCGACGGCGGAAAGAGCCTGCGCGGCGCGATCGAGACGGGCTCGGAGCCCGATCTCGTGGTGCTCGACCTCAACATGCCCGAGGAAGACGGGCTTTCCATCATCCGCGACCTCAAGAGCCGCACCAACGTCCCCGTCATCATGCTGACCGCGACCGCAAGCCCGATCGACCGCGTGGTCGGGCTCGAGCTCGGCGCCGACGACTACATCGCAAAACCCTGCGAGCTCCGCGAATTGATGGCGCGGATCCGCTCGGTGCTGCGCCGGAGCGGACCGTCCAAGGTGGCGCCTGCCCAGGCCGAGGCCGCCGGCGCCAAGACCGGGAAGGACCATCTGGTCCGGTTCGGCACCAAATGGCTCGATCTGGAGGCCCAGGCGCTGCGCGACGACGAGGGCAACGAGCACCCCCTGACGGCTTCCGAATTCGGCTTGCTCAAGGTGTTTGCCGCCAATCCGAAGCGGGTGCTGTCCCGCGAGCGGCTCTTGGAGCTCGCCAACGCCCGCGACAGCGAGGCGTTCGACCGCGCCGTGGACCTGCGGATCATGCGGATTCGCCGCAAGATCGAGCCGGATCCGACCAAGCCGGCGGTGATCCGCACCATCCGCGGCGGCGGCTACCTGTTCTCCCCCGCCGGCGAAAAGGCCTAAAGCGCCGCCCGCCTCGGCCATGAGGCCTCCTTATTGCCTTGGGGCAAGGCCTAAGACCTTGGCCGGGCCTGCGGAACTTTTCCCGTCCTGAAATCCGGGCATTTTCCGCGTGTTGAAAATGTTCACAATTTCGCCCCGAATGTTTCGTCGCAGCCGCCCCGACGAAACAATTCTCCTGCTCAAGAAACCATTTTTCCCTTTTCGAGCAGACATCCCGAAACGCAGCCCCATTAACACTCTCGGTTAACGAAGCGCCGCACAAGCGGCGTCATGGGAGCCTGTCATGCAGAACGTCGTCGCCATCAACGCCGCAGCCCGCCAGAGCATCATCGCTGCTCAGGCGACCTCGGACGAAATGCTTCTGCAAAGCATTGCCGATGGCAACCGGACCGCGATGCACATCCTTTATTCGCGTCATAACGTACGCGTTTACCGATTTATCCTTCGCATCGTTCGCGACACCACGATGGCCGAAGACCTCGTGAGCCAGGTCTTCCTGGACGTCTGGCGCACCGCAAGCCAGTTCGAAGGCCGTTCCCAGGTTTCGACCTGGCTGCTGTCGATCGCCCGTTTCAAGGCGCTGACCTCGCTGCGCCAGCGCAAGTTCGAGGACATCGACCAGGAAGACGTCCGCGAGATCGCCGATCAGGCCGATACGCCGGAAGCTTCGCTCGACCGCTCGACCACCAGCCAGATCCTGCGCGCCTGCGTCGCGAAACTGTCGCCGGCGCACCGCGAGATCATCAACCTCGTCTACTACCATGAGAAGTCGGTGGAAGAAGTCGGCCAGATCATCGGCATTCCGCAGAGCACGGTGAAGACCCGCATGTTCTATGCCCGCAAGCAGCTTGCGGACCTGCTGCGGAACGCCGGCGTCGACAGCCTCGCCGCGTAAGGAATCCTCGGGCCGGCGGTTCCCGCCGGCCCAAAAAATAGCTGAAGAAACAAATGAACAGACGACGAAATCAGCCTGAAAAAATCGCCTGTTAGGTCAATACCCATCGAATTTCTCTTCGACCTCCCAAGTACCTCCAAGACAAGCACCTCCAAGGCTTGGACCAGACCCGGAAAGGATGCCCCCCTTTCCGGGTCGCTCTATTTTGTGCATCCCTTCAATCCCTACAATTTTCGCCCTGCTCTTCGCGATTGCACGAAGATGTGGTCGGGGGCGATACCATCACCGCATCGCCCGTGCTAAACCGCGCGTGGAAATAACGACGGGTGGCGTGCGATGTTCGAAGGTCTTGATGCGGTCGCACTCGCCCGGGCGCAGTTTGCCTTCACGATGTCGTTCCACATCGTCTTTCCCGTCTTTTCCATCGGGCTGGCCAGCTATCTCGCCGTGCTGGAAGCGCGCTGGTTGATCACCGGGCGCGAAGTCTTCCTCAATCTCTTCAATTACTGGCTCAAGATCTTCGCGATCGCGTTCGGCATGGGCGTGGTGTCGGGCATCGTGATGTCCTACCAGTTCGGCACCAACTGGTCGGCCTTTGCCGACAAGGCCGGACCTGTGATCGGCCCGCTGATGGCCTACGAGGTCCTGACCGCGTTCTTCCTCGAAGCCGGTTTTCTTGGCGTGATGCTGTTCGGGCTCGAACGCGTCGGCCCAAAACTGCATTTCATGGCGACGCTGATGGTCGCGATCGGCACGCTGATTTCGGCGTTCTGGATCCTCTCCGCCAATTCCTGGATGCAGACGCCCACCGGCTACACGATGAATGCCGACGGCCAATTCGTCGCCGCCGACTGGCTCAAGCTGATCTTCAATCCGTCCTTTCCCTATCGCCTCGTCCACATGGTGCTCGCGGCCTATCTCACCACGTCGCTCGTGGTCGGGGCGGTCGGCGCGTTTCATCTGCTGCGCGACCCGCATCTCGCCGGTCCCCGCGTGATGTTCTCCATGGCGATGTGGATGGCGGCGCTCGTGGCGCCGATCCAGATCCTTGCCGGCGACCAGCACGGGCTCAACACGCTGGAGCACCAGCCCATCAAGATCATGGCCATGGAAGGTCATTACCAAAGCCATCCCAACGGCGCGCCGCTGATCCTGTTCGGCCTGCCCGACCAGCAGGAAGGCAGGGTCAAATACGCCATCGAAATTCCGCACATGGGCTCGCTGATCCTGAGGCACTCGCCGGACGCGCCGATGGCCGGGCTCGACACCGTGCCGCGCGAAAACTGGCCGCCGGTGCCCATTACTTTCTGGTCGTTCCGCATCATGGTCGGCATGGGATTCCTGATGTTGGGCCTCGGCCTGCTAAGCCTGTGGTGCCGCTGGCGCGGCACGCTGTTCCAATCGCGCCTCTTGCATGTCTTTGCGCTGCTGATGGGACCGGCCGGCTTCATCGCCGTGCTGGCGGGCTGGATCACGACCGAGACCGGGCGGCAGCCGTTCACGGTGTACGGATTGCTGCGGACCACCGAGTCCGCCTCGCCCCTTGCCGCGCCCGCCGTCGGCTCCTCGTTGATTGGCTTTGTCATCGTGTATTTCATCGTGTACGCCGCCGGCCTGATCTATCTGTCGCGATTGATGGCGCAGCCACCGCATCCCGGCGAAGCCGGACCGCCCCGCGATGTGCCCGCGCGCGCCGCCGGCATCACGCCGGCCATCGGGGGAGCGACCCAATGAGCGCCGCCGTCGACATCGCCACCGTCTGGGCCTTCATCATCGCCTTTGCCGTGTTCGTCTATGTGGTGATGGACGGCTTCGATCTCGGGCTCGGCATCCTGTTTCCGCTGTTTCCCGCGAAAGCCGACCGCGACGTCATCATGAACAGCGTGGCACCGGTGTGGGACGGCAACGAGACCTGGCTCGTGCTCGGCGGCGGCGGCATGATGGCGGCGTTTCCGCTGGCCTATGCCGTGCTGATGCCCGCGCTCTACACGCCCATCATCGCAATGCTGATCGGGCTGATCTTCCGCGGCGTCGCCTTCGAATTCCGCTGGCGCGTGCAAGGCGAACGCAATCGCAATCACTGGGACCTCGCCTTTGCCGGCGGCGCGTGGGTCGCCGCGCTGGCGCAGGGCATCGCGCTCGGCGGCATCCTGCAAGGCATTCATGTCGAGGGACGGCACTATGCCGGCGGCTGGTGGGACTGGCTGACGCCGTTCTCGATCCTGACCGGCCTCTCGCTCGTGATCGGTTATGCGCTGCTCGGCGCCACCTGGCTGGTGCTCAAGACCGAAGGCGGCCTGCGCGACAAGGCCTATCACCTCTGCTGGTATCTGCTGTTCGCCATGCTGCTGGCGATCGCCGCGGTCAGCATCGCGACGCCCTTCCTGCACATTCAATACGCGCAGCGCTGGTTCACCTGGCCGAATGTGGCCCTCACCGCGCCGGTGCCGATCGCGGTCGCCGCCGTCACCGTGGCGCTGCTCCGCGCGCTTGCCAACAAGCAGGACTCGCAGCCGTTCTATCTGGCGCTGACGCTGTTCGCGCTCTCCTATGCCGGGCTCGGCATCAGCATGTATCCCTACATCGTGCCGCAGAGCATCACCATCTGGCAGGCGGCCTCGCCGGAGAACAGCCAGATCTTCATGCTGTTCGGTGTGGCCGTGCTGATCCCGCTGATCCTCGGCTATACCGGCTGGGCCTATTGGGTGTTCCGCGGCAAGGTCCGCGCCGGCGGCGGCTATCACTGATGCCGCAGCACGGCACCCCGCGCCCGCTCGCCCAGCGCCTGCTGTGGTTCGCTGGCCTCTGGCTCGCCGGTGTTTCCAGCGTCGCGCTGCTCTCGCTCGTCCTGCACGTCTGGATCGCGCCGAAATGAGGCGTTTTCGGCCGGTTTCGCATGACCGCCAAGTGACGGGAATCGCAAGGATTCTGCCAACGCCGCCATGAACTTGCCATCAAGCTGACCCCAGTTTTCAGGGTTCCAGTGATTTGCCAAACAGTGATACAACGGCTCCGCGCTTTCCCAGGAGATTTTCGAAATGACCAAGCTTCGTCACCTGATCTGGATGTTGATGGCCGCGACGGGTCTCGTGCTTTCGACCTCGGCCGGCCACGCGCAGTCGAACGACCCCGGCGATCAGCCCGGCCTCGTCGCCGACGACAGCTATCAGCTCGATCCGGAATGGCAGAAGCAGATGGTGCTCTACCGCACCACCGAGGCTCCGGGCACCATCATCATCCAGACCTCCGAGCGTCACCTCTACCTGATCCAGCCCGGCGGACGCGCGCTGCGCTACGGAATCGGCGTCGGTCGCGACGGCTTTCAGTGGCAGGGACTCGTGAACATCACCAACAAGAAGGAGTGGCCGGACTGGACCCCGCCGCCGGAAATGATCGCCCGCCAGCCCTATCTGCCGCGCTTCATGGCCGGCGGTCCCGGTAACCCGCTCGGCGCCCGCGCGATGTATCTCGGCACCACCGTCTACCGCATCCACGGCACCAATCGTCCCGACACCATCGGCACCAAGGTCTCCTCGGGCTGCTTCCGCCTGGTCAACAACGACGTCGCCGATCTCTACGAGCGCGTGCCGGTCGGAACCAAGGTGATCATTCGGCAGAAGCCTGAACTGTAAGCCCGGACCGCCTTCCGCCCCTCTTTGCTCTTTCAGAAAGAGACACACATGTTTCGTACCTTCCGAGGCGGCCTGTTGATCGGGCTCGCGGTCGCGGTTCTGGTTGCCGTTTGCGCCATTGTCTATGAGTTCTACGACACCCGCACCTTGAAGCGCACGGTCCGTCGCGGCGAGGTGTATTGCGGCGTGAACAAGGGCCTGCCCGGCTTCTCGATCCCCGACGAAAAGGGCAACTGGACCGGCTTTGACGTCGATTTCTGCCGCGCGGTGGCCGCGGCCATCTTCGACGATCCGAACAAGGCGAAGTTCATTCCGCTCGACGCCAATGAGCGCTTCAAGGAGCTGCAGAGCCGCAAGGTCGACATCCTCTCCCGCAACTCGACCTGGAACATGTCGCGCGAGGAGAATTACGACCTCTATTTCCCCGCGGTCGCCTATTACGACGGCCAGGGCTTCATGCTGCCGCGTTCGCGCAACATCGACTCCGCGCTCAACCTCGATGGCAGCAAGGTCTGCGTGCAGGCGTCGACGACGACGGCGCTCAACCTCGCCGACTATTTCAAAGCCAACAACATGAAGTATGAGGAGGTGAAGCTTCCTCAGCTTATCGATGTCGTCAAAGCCTATGAGAACGGCAAGTGCGACACCTTTACAGCCGACATCTCCCAGCTCTACGCGCTGCGGCTGAACCTGACGCAACCGAACGACCACGTCATCCTGCCCGACGTCATCTCCAAGGAGCCGCTCGCCCCCGTGGTGCGCCAGCGCGACGACGACTGGATGATGATCGTGAAGTGGACGCTCTACGCGATGATCAACGCCGAGGAGCTCGGCGTGAATTCGAAGAACATCGACGAAGCGCTGAAGTCGAAGAAGCCCGACGTGATGCGCCTCGTCGGCAATGAAGGCAGCTATGGCGAGGACCTCGGCCTCACCAAGGACTGGGCCGTGCGCATCATCAAGCATGTCGGCAATTACGGCGAAGTCTATGAGCGCAACATCGGCGAGGGCTCCCAGCTGAAGATCCCGCGCGGGCTGAACCAGCTCTGGAACAGCGGCGGGATTCAGTACGCGCCGCCGATTCGGTGATTTGCGCACGCTTCCGCCTTACGAAGACTGTCATCGCCCGCGAAAGCGGGCGATCCAGTATTCCAGAGACGCCAGCGATTGAACCGATAAGCCGCGGCGTACTGGATCGCCCGGTTAAGCCGGGCGACGACAGCGGAGGTCGTGGCGAGCGCGGCGTCCCGATTCGAAATTTCAAAGAGCTGAGACACGACGCTGCGTTCCCGCGGCATGATTTGCCCGGGGTGATGCATCGACATTGTCCCTCGAAAATCAGAGGGCGCAGGGAATGCCGGGCGCACGCTGCACCCGCGGTCTCGTGTGCAAGATTGTGTAAAAAAGCGCACACGAGCATACAGGTTCAGCGGAGGCACTCCGGCATTCCCTGCGCAATGGTTTTACGGCTTATGGCGGGCTCTCCCCGGTGTCCGGGCTTTTTAGCCACCGTCGCTCCCCGCGAAACGTCCCGCGGGAAACTTGATCCCAGCGTCGGGAGATCAGGACCACACGCTTTTGCCGTCCGCGCCGGCATCGCCCGTCCGGCGAAACCAACACGTCCATCGCATCCCGCACCAACGTTCGTGACGACGCGTACGCCCCTCTGGATCAGGGCGGGACGCGCAGAAATCAGCCACTGATTTGCCCGACGGGGCAAGGGAAATTTCTCGTGAATGAGGACTGGATGGTCCCAATCGGATTGAGATCGCTGCCGAAATTGGCTTTTGCGCGCGATGGATTTTGCGGGTGAACGTGTGCCGCGCGACACGATAGCTGTCATCGCCCGCCTTGTGCGCAATTGCGCACAGGAGCGGGCGATCCAGTATTCCAGAGACGCCCGCGATTGAATGGATGGGCCGCGGCGTACTGGATCGCCCGGTCGAGCCGGGCGATGACAGTAGAGGGCGTGGCGGGCGCGGCTACCCCACGCTCACCATGCAGCTCCAGAACTGCAGCTCGCCGGCGGTGTCTATCTCGTAATTGTTGGCGAAGGTGAGCTTGCCGTCGGAGCCTACGCGGAAGGTGGCGATGTTGGCGGGAATGGTTTTCACGCTCGTGCCGTCGCGCATCAGTTTCGGCTCGACGTCGGTCGCGACCAGCATGCGCGCGCTCGGGTCGAGGGCGAAGGTTCTGGGATAGACGCCGCGCACGTCCTCGTTCTGGATCAGCGTCGGCTCGCCGCTGGCCTGGTCGATCGCGAACACGGCGATGTTGTTTTCGCCGCCGGGAAAGATGTCCTTGCCGTCGACCTTGACGGTGTCGAAGGCGCGATTGGCGAGATAGAGGAAGCGGCCGTTCGGATGCACGTGAAGGGTACAGGCAGCCTGCCGCGAGCGGATGTTGTTGGGATCGGCCAGCGTTTCCTTCACAAAGAGCGCCTGCGGATCGAGCACGCCGTTCGACAGCCGGTAGACATTCAGCTTGTTCTCGCGTTCGCGCGACACGTAGACGAACGGCAGCGTCGGGTGAAAATCGAGATGGCGCGGGCCAAAACCAAATCCGCCGTCCGGCGCGGCCGAAACGCGGTTTTCGAGCTGACCGTCCTTGAACGTGAAGAACTTGAGCGAGCCGGGATCTTCCGGCTTGTCCCCGGCCTTGTCGTTGCCGCGGCAGACCAGGATCGCCCCGTTATTATCGGGCGTCACACGAATTTGATGCGCGAAGACTCCGCAATCGAGCGAGGCGACTTGGGTGACCTCCTCGCCGATGGTGCCGTCCGCCTTGATCCGGTGCACCGAGACGCTGCTCGGGTTGTTGTAGGCGGCGAGCGCGAAAGCGCCGGTGTGATCGACCGTCACGTGGATCGGCCGCGCGTGCAGCGCGACGGAGGCGCCGTGCGGCTGCAGCTCACCGCTGGCCTTGTCGATCCGCAGCGCACTCAGATAATGCGCGCTGCCCTTGACGCCCGCCAGGGCGGAGCCGCCATTGCTGGACGCCACATACAAAAACGGCGCGGATGGATGCGGCCAGGCATACTGGATCTTTTCCGGAACCGTCACCGCGCCCTGCGGGCTCAGCGTCGCCGCATCGGCGTCGATCCGGTAAAGTTTTAACGCCGGTCCGAGGCTGACAAAGAAGAACGTCGGGCCAGCGGTCATCCTTTGGCTCATGGCTTGGCTTTTTTCTTTTTCCTGGCCCCAGGCAAGTTGTGGCGCCACCAATGCACCGGCGGCCACCCCGCAAAATTTGCGACGATCCAGCATGACGTTTCCTCCGTCCGCGCCGCGCCATTGTTTGACGACGGCTTTCGGCACGCGTCATGTTAGCACAATGATTGGTGACGCCATCCACGACGAGCGGGAAAATTCGTTGACATCAAAAGGCCGTCATCGCCCGCGGGCCGACTGACCGCGCTCCCCTTCCGTTCGTCGCCACTTTCAAGTACCCATCGTCCCGCTATTCGGCGGCTACGAGCAACAGGCAAAGATGACACGACAGACCAGGACGGGCCGGTTCAGCGATTTCTTTCTGGCCGTGTGCCTATCGCTGATCATCGCGCTCGTGACGCTTGTCGCGCTCGAAATCTTCCTTCGCATCGCCGACTTCCGCGAGTTGCGCGATGGCCTGAGCGAGCAGTCGCTCAATTACGATTACGACGCCGAGCTCGGATGGGCGCCGGCGCCAGAATCCTCCGGCACCATCACGACGTTTCGCACCACCCATTTCAAGCACAACGGCCTCGGGCTGCGCGACGAGGAGTTCACGCTGGATGCCAGGCCGACCATCATGGTGCTCGGCGATTCCTTTGTGTGGGGCGCGGATTCCGAAGCGGAGGAGCGCTTCACCGAGCTGCTGAAGGCCAGAATTCCTGATCACGAGATCCTGGCGGCCGGAGTCGCGGGCTACGGCACCGATCAGGAATATCTGCTGCTGCAGCGCTTGTGGCCGAAGGTCAAGCCGGCGGTGGTCGTGCTGATCTTCTGCTCGGACAATGACCGGCTGGATAACCGCACCAACATCCGCTACGCGAGCTATCACAAGTCCTACTTCGCGACGCAGGCGGACGGTTCGCTGGCGCTGATGGGACAGCCGGTGCCGAAATCCCAGCTGCTGTACATCAGGGATTACTGGCTGGTGCGCCACCTCTGGCTGGCGCGGCTGGCAACGAATGTCTATGTGCGGCTTCGCTATCCGCAGGTGGTGGTGCCGGACCCGACCGAAAAGCTGGTGGGCAAGATTCGCGAATTCGTCGAAGGACGTGGCGCGAAGTTCATGGTCGGAATCCAGGGGCATGACGACGCGCTGGCGGCGTATTTGGACGCCGATCACATCCCGTTCGCGAAACTCGAGGGCGCGCCGTTCTATACGCAAGGCGGGCTCGGCCCGCACTGGACGCCGGAGGGGCAGAAGGTTGTCGCGGAGCGGCTGCTGGAGATGTTGGCAGCGAACAATGCCGTGCAGCATTAGCTTGTAGGATGGGTGGAGCGAAGCGATACCATCAACGCCCGGCGTCGAAGAAACGATGGGTTTCGCTGCGCTCAACCCATACTACGAGCTGTCATCACCCGCGAAAGCGGGTGATCCAGTATTCCAGAGACGTCAGTGCTTGAGCAGATAGGCCGCGGCGTACTGGATCGCCCGGCCGAGCCGGGCGATGACAGCAGTTTTGACTTGCGGAATGTTAGTAGCTCCGCATCCGCGCCAGCTGGTCCGCGTGATAGTTCGCGTCGCCGAACAATTCCTCGCACACCCTTGCGCGCTTCATGAAGAAGCCGATGTCGAACTGATCGGTCATGCCCATGCCGCCATGCATCTGCACGCCCTCCTGCACGGCGCGGGTCGCGGTGGTGCCGGCGCGGGCTTTGGCCACCGCGACCGCGGCGGTGGCCTTGTCAAAATTGGCATCGAGCGCTTGCTGTGCCTTGAGCACGGCGGCGCGGGTGATCTCGATGTCGATATAGAGCTGCGCGGCACGGTGCTGCAGCGCCTGGAATTCGCCGATCGCCTTGCCGAACTGCTTGCGCTCCTTGAGATAGTTCACGGTGCGGGTGAACACCTCTTCGGAGAGCCCCACCATTTCGGAGGCGACCGCGGCGCGGCCGATATTGAGCACGCCTTCGAGCAAGCCAAAACCCTGGTCGACCTCGCCGAGCACGTGGTCGGCATCGACCTCGACATTGTCGAAATCGATGCGCGCGGCGTTGTGGGCGTCGATCATGTTGGTGCGCTCGGTCGCGATGCCTCTTGTCTTTGGATCGACCAGGAAGAGCGTGATGCCGCTTGACTCACCGGCCGAACCCGCGCTGCGCGCCACGACGATCAGGAGATCGGCGACATGGCCGTCGACCACCAGGGCTTTTGAGCCATTGAGCTTGAAGCCGTTACCGGAACGGGTGGCCTTCAACTCCGTCAACAGCGGACGGTGCTTGGCGCCTTCATCGATTGCGAGCGCGGCGAGCAGGCGGCCTTGCGATATTTTCGGCAGATATTCAGATTTTTGCGCCGCGCTGCCGCCGCGCTGCAACGCAGACGCTGCGACCACTGCAGTCGACAGGAACGGCGACGGCATCAAGGTGCGGCCGATCTCTTCCATCACCACGCCGGCCTCGACACAGCCGAGGCCGCTGCCGCCGAACTCCTCCGGCACCAGCAGGCCGGCAAATCCCATTTCGGCAAAACTCTTCCAGAGCTCTCGGGAGAAGCCGGTGGCGTCCTTGGAGTCGCGCAAGCCCCTCAGATGCGACACCGGCGCCTTGTCCGAGATCAGGCCGCGGGCGCTGTCGCGAAGCATGGATTGTTCTTCTGATAGGACGAGGGGCATTTGGATTTCCGCTTGTCGAATAATTATTAAGATCGTCATTCCGGGATGGCCCGCAGGGCCAGGCCCGGAATGACGGGTGATGATGGTGCGCCAAGATCACGCCCCCGGCAGGTCGAGGATGCGCTTGGCGACGATGCCGAGCATCACCTCGCTGGTGCCGCCTTCGATCGAATTGGCCTTTGTGCGCAGCCACGCGCGCGGACGGGCGCCGCCTCTGGAGCGGTCGCTCTCCCATTCCAGCGCGTCGATGCCGCCGGCCGACATCAGGATTTCGTAGCGGCGCTTGTTGAGCTCGGTGCCGTAATATTTCATCGCCGAGGAGAAGGCCGGATGCGCCTGTCCGGCTTTGGCGAGATCGACCATGCGCTCGGCGGCGGCGGCAAGTGCGGCTTCATCGACCTCGAACGAGGCGATCTGGCCGCGCAACACCGGATCTTCCAGCCGGCCCTGCGCGTCGGCGCCGATGGAGTCGGCCGCGATCTGGCCGAGCGGACGCCCGACCCCGCGCTCGCCCATGCCCGAGATCATCGCGCGCTCGTGCTGCAATAGATATTTCGCGACGTCCCAGCCGCGGTTGACGGTGCCCACCACATGCGACTGCGGCACGCGCACATTGTCGAAGAAGGTCTCGCAGAACGGCGAGTAACCCGAGATCAGCAGGATCGGCTTGGTCGACACGCCCTTCGAGGCCATGTCGAACAGAATAAAGCTGATGCCGTCATGCTTCTTCGCCGCGGGATCGGTACGCACCAGACAGAATATCCAGTCGGCGTAGTTGGCATAGGACGTCCAGATCTTCTGGCCGTTGATGAGGTAATCGTCGCCGTCGCCGGTGGCGCGGGTCTGCAGCGAAGCGAGGTCGGAGCCGGCGTTCGGCTCGGAATAGCCCTGGCACCAGCGAATGAGGCCGGCGGTGATTTTCGGCAGGTGCTCCTTCTTCTGCGCGTCGGTGCCGTATTTCAAAAGCGCCGGCCCGAGCATGGAGATGCCGAACGAGGTCAAAGGCTGACGCGCGCCGATCGCCGCCATCTCCTGGCGCACGATCTTGGTCTCCTCGCCGTCGAGGCCGCCGCCGCCATATTCTTTTGGCCAATGCGGAACGGTCCAGCCCTTGTCGCGCATGCGCTCGAACCAGACGCGCTGCGGCTCCGATGAGAATTTGGCGTTGCGCCCGCCCCAGAAGGTGTCGCCATCCGAGGTCATGGGCTTGCGCATTTCCGGCGGGCAGTACTGCTCCAGCCAGGCGCGGGTCTCGCTGCGGAATTTTTCCAGATCGGCCATGGTACGTTTCCACTGTAAAGATCGTTGCGCCGACCTTAGCGGCGGTGCAGCGGATTTCAATATCCCCATGCAAACTCGGGCCGTGTCGCACCGCGCGCGATCGGCTATACCGGCTGCGCGGCAACCATTGAAAAACAAGAGGAAACGCAGATGAGGCTAAAACTGCTTTCGCCAGGCGAAATGAACGCCGAGCAAAAACAAACCCATGACGAGGCGATTGCGGGCAAGCGCGGCTCGGCGCCGGCGCCGATGATGGCCTGGCTCAGCAGCCCGGAAATGGCGCGGCATGCCACCCGGCTCGGCGAGACGCTGCGCTTCAACACCATGTTTCCCGCGAAATTGTCCGAAATCGCCATCCTGGTCACGGCGCGGCATTTCACCGCGCATTACGAATGGTTCGCGCACAAGCGGCTGGCGCTGAAGGGCGGCATGAATCCGGCCATCATCGACGCCATCCGCGACCGCCGCACGCCCGAGTTCGACGAGCCTGCGGGCAAGACGATCTATGAGGTGGCGAAATCGCTGCATGAGGGCCATGGGCTGTCGAAGGCGCTCTATGCCGAGGCGGTGGCCGTGCTCAGCGAGCGCGGGCTGGTCGAGATTATCGGCCTGTGCGGCTATTACACGCTGGTGTCGCTGACCTTGAACACGTTCGAGTTTGGGCTGCCGGAGGGAGAGGTGTCGGATCTGGCGTGATCGCTGCGAGGAGCACTTTCCGAAACTCAGGATTTCGCAACAAGCGGTCTTCGGGTGGGCAAAGCGAAGCGTGCCCACCATCTAGAGATCTCAGCTCGTCGATGGATGGTGGGCACGCTTCGCTTTGCCCACCCGGCTCAATTGAACGGAGCACGCATGCCGCAAAACCCACCCGTTATCGCCGGCACCCGCATCGGGCATGTCCACCTCAAGGTGGCCGATCTCGACCGCGCGCTTGGCTTCTATTGCGGCGTGCTCGGCTTCGAGCTGCAGCAACGGCTTGGCTCGGGCGCGGCGTTCATCTCGGCCGGCGGCTATCACCACCACATCGGGCTCAATACCTGGGAGAGCAAGGGCGGCCATCCGCCGCCGCCGGGCACCACCGGACTGTTCCATACCGCGATCCTCTATCCGACCCGGCCGGCGCTGGCGGACGCGCTGCACCGGGTGATGAGCGCCGGCATTCCGCTCGACGGCGCCAGCGATCACGGCGTCAGCGAGGCGCTCTATTTGCGCGATCCCGACGAGAATGGTGTCGAGCTCTATTGGGACCGGCCGAAGGAATTGTGGCCGCACGCCGCGGACGGTTCGCTTGCGATGTTCACCAAGCGGCTGGATCTGGATGATTTGCTGCGGCAGCGGGAAGGGTAGACCCTCATGGTGAGGAGCGCGTCTTCGCGCGTCTCGAACCATGAGGCCTCGGTGGCCGCATCCTTCGAGACGCCGCTCCGCGACTCCTCAGGATGAGGGTCGGGCCGAACGCCCGCGAATCATGATCAGCACCGCCGCGGTCAGCTCCAGTACGATGCAGCCTGAGAACGGCAGCGTGTAGCTGCCCGAGAGATCGCGCAGCACGCCGACCACGCCGGGGCCGAAGGCGTAGGTGACCTGCGCGATCGCGGTCTGCAGGCTGACCAGCACGCCGAAGGAGCGCGCATCGAACTCGCGCTGCACGATCAGCGACGGCAGCGTGATCAGATTGCCGACGGAGAAGCCGAACACGCCGCAGGCCGCGATCAGGGCATATTCATTGCGGAAGTCGATCAGCACCATCAGCGCCGCGGCCTGGCTCAGGAACGACAGCGCTGACGCCAAGCGCTGGTTGAGGCGGTCGATCACAGTCGAGAACAGCACGCGCCCGACCACCGCCATCGCCGTCAGCAGCGCGATCGCGGTCGTCGCGCTGGCGCGGCCGATCACGGGATCGAGGAACGAGATCAGGTGCACGATGAAGCCGACCTGCGCGAACAGCACCACCGCAAAAGCCGCGGTGACCGAGAGAAAGGCGATGTTGCGCAGCGCGCGCTTGCGGATATGCGTGGCCGACGGCGCATCTGCAGCCGATGCCACCGCCGCAGCCGACAACAGCGGCGGCCGGCCGACAAAGATCAGCACGGTCGGCACCACCAGGGCGAGCATCACACAGGCCGCAATGATCATCGCGGTCGAAAAGCCAAAATGCCCGATGGCGATGACGAGCAGCGGCACGCCGGCGATGCCGCCAAAACTCGCTCCATTCAGCGCGAGGCTGATCGCCATGCCGCGCTTGCTGGCAAACCACAGGCCGAGCGTGTTGTTGATCATGGCGAGACTCATGCCGGCCCAGCCGAAGGCCAGCATCGCATTCGCAAGATAGAGCTGCCACGGCTCGCGCACCTGGCCCAGCGAGATCGCGGCGATGGCGGTGGCGCAAGCGCCCGCGACCAGGCAGTTGCGCGGACCGAATTTCCTCACGGCCTCGGCGACAAAGACCACGACCGCGGCGCCGAACAGATAGAAGAAGGTGGTGGCGCCCGATATCAATGAGGCCGGCCAGCCGTGCAGCCGCTGCAGTTCGGCGAGATAGACGCTCTGGCCGTAGAAGCCGAAGGCCCAGCCAAAAGTCGCGACCAGGAAGCAGACCGCGACGATGCGCCAGCCTTCGTAGCGGAGCGAGCTTTCGTCAATGGTGATGGGGCTGGAGGCGTCCACGGATGATCTCCCTGTTCCGGGCCCATGATGTGGGCTTGGCCCGAAACTCCGCCAGATCGAATTGCTTCGACGCCGATCGAAGTGTCAGCAGGTGGCAGCTATTTTTGGCGCATGATCTTTGTCGGAAAACCGGTTCCCACCCCGCATCAAGTGCGGGGCAGGCTTTTTCCGGATCATGCGCTCAGAGGGTCGGTTCGGGAAAATCATCGATGTCGGCAAGTCGCGCGCGGCGCTTCGCGAACGACACCAGGCCGAGCATGACAAGACCGAGCAGCACCGGCGGATACACCACGAGATTGACCGCGTTCCAGCCGTAATTTGCGAGCAGCTGGCCGGAGGAGAACGAGCCGATCGCCATCATGCCGAACACCAGGAAGTCGTTGAAGGCCTGCACCTTGTTCTTCTCCTGCGGCTGGTGCGTTTCCAGCACCAGCGCGGACGCGCCGATGAAGCCGAAATTCCACCCCACACCCAGCACCATCAAGGTCGCCCAGAAATGCGGGGCGGTGATGCCGGTGAGACCAATGGTCGCGGCGACGGCTTCGAGCACCAGCCCCAGCGCGACGATGACCGGCGCGCCGAAGCGCGCGATCAGCGAGCCCGTGAAGAAACTCGGGCCGTACATCGCGACGATGTGCCATTGAATGCCGAAATTGGAATCGCTCAACGAGAGCCCGCACATCTTCATCGCGAGCGGCGCCGAGGTCATGACGAGATTCATCATGGGATAGGCGATGACGCCGCAGAGCGCAGCGGCGATGAAACGCGGCTGCCGCACGATCTCGAACAGCGGACGGCCGCCATGCAGGTCCGCGGGTGAAGGCTTTGGCGCATCGACGCCGGAAAGAATCGCCATTGCGACCAGCGCGACCGCGGCCTGCACCATGAAGGAAAAGGCGAACAGGTAAGGCGGCCAGATGTCCATGGTCCATTGCACGAGCTGTGGACCGAGCACGCCGGCGAACACGCCGCCGGCCATCACCCAGGACACCGCCTTGGGCCGGTACGCCGTGCTGGCGCCATCGGCGGCGGCGAAGCGATAGGATTGCGACACCGCGCCATAGAGCCCGCCGAGGAAGGTGGCGCCGCAGAACAGCCAGAACGACGCGTGCAGAATGGCGTAGGCGCCGAGCAGCCCGGTGACGGCGCCGCAGCCGGTGCCGATGATGAAAGCGACGCGGCGGCCGTAGGCACGCGAGATCGCGCCGGTCGGCAGCGTGCCGGCGGCAAGGCCCAGCACGTACATCGAGAGCGGTACGGTCGCGAGCGAGATGGAGGGCGCCAAGGTCGCGCCGACGATCGAGCCGGTGGCGAAGATCACCGCCGAATTGGCGCCGGTCAGCGCCTGCGCCGCAGCGAGCCGCACCACATTGGCCTTGACGCGGGCGTCGTTGGCAACCTCGTCGCTGGCGGTCACATCGATCATGGCGTTTCCGGGCAGGCTCCTCGCGGGCCGCTTGATTCGGCGGCAATATGAAGAGATGCGGCGGAGCGATCAACCGACGCAAACGGGCGCGGGCTATGCGCTGGCGCTGGTCCGCCTACGCCTTGCCGAACACCAGGATCATGTTGTTGGCCGGCATCTCGACGGCCTCCTGCAGCGCAAGCCCGTTTTGCGCCGCGAGTTGTTCGACGTCGGCGATGTCGCGCACGCCCCATTCCGGATTGCCCTGGCGCAGGCTGGTGTCGAACACGGCGTTGGACACGGCGGTGTGCTTGCCGTCACGCTTGAAGGGGCCATAGAGGAAGAAGCGGCCGCCGCTTTTGAGATAACGTCCCGCGCCCGCGAACAAGCCCTCGGCGACGCGCCAGGGCGCGATGTGGATGACGTTGGCGCAGAATACCGCCGCCAGTTGCGGCGGGCCTCTGCCATCGATCATCTCCTTGCACCAGGCGGGATCGGTGAGATCGATCGCGAGCGGCGGGCGGATGTTGGCAAGGCCGGCATGGGCACGCCACGCCCCGATGCTCTTCAGATGCGCTTCGTTGAAATCGCTCGGCCACCAGGTGATGCCGGGCGTATGACGGGCAAAATGCACGACGTGCTGGCCGGTGCCGCTGCCGGCCTCCAGCACGTCGCCGGACTGACCGCCGAGGAACTTCTCCAGCACGGCCCAGATCGGCGCATGGTTGCGGTGGAAGGCCGCCGCATCGAGCCGGCCGTCCGGCTTGATGGGCCGGCCGTCCTTGCCGAATTCCACCACATATTCCGCCATCGGCCGCTCCTGTCCGCGATGCGCAAGCGCATTTTAACCTCAATTATCCGCGTCGATAGTCCGGATTGCGAGAAGATGGCCTTTATGCTTTTGACCCTCTATAATTCGAAGCGAAAATCATCGCCGGAAACGTCCTTGCTCCATCCCGCAAAATCCGCCCTTGCCGCCGCCTTTGCGCTCACGCTGTCCGCGAACCTCGCGCAGGCGCAATCCGGCGCCGCCGACGGGCAAAAAATCGCCTTCGACCGCGGCAAGGGCAATTGCCTGACCTGCCACGCCATCAAGGGCGGTGACCTGCCCGGCACGATCGGCCCACAGCTGAAAGAACTGAAAGCACGGTACGACCGCAACGAGCTGGTCGCGATCGTCACCGACGAAACCAAACGCAATCCGCTGACGGTGATGCCGCCGTTCGGCCGCAACCGCGTTCTGACCGAGCAGGAGATCAACGCGATCGTCGATTTCCTGCAGACGCTCTGACGGAGATATTGTGATGAATACCCGCTCCTCGCTCACGCGCCGCCTTATCCTGCAAGGTGCGGGCTCGGTCGCGCTGATCGGCCTCGGCAATGTGCCGGCCTTCGCCGCGGCCAATGACAAATATCCGGAAGACGCGTTCAAGCAGAAGACCGACGCCGAGGCGATCAAGGCGCTCTATGGCAAGACCGCGGAAGCCAGCGACAGGATCAAGCTCGATGCGCCCGAGATCGCCGAGAACGGCGCTGTCGTCCCGATCGCGGTGACGACGACGCTTGCCGGTGTCACCTCGATCTCGTTTTTCGTCAGCGAGAACCCGAACGCGCTGGCGGCGTCCTACGTGATCCCCGAAGGCACGATGCCGGCCATCGCCAATCGCCTCAAGATGGCGAAGACCTGCAACGTGATCGCGATCGTGGAGTCCGGCGGCAAGCTTTTCTCCGCGACCAAGGAAGTCAAAGTCACCGTCGGCGGCTGCGGCGGTTAAGAAGGAAATCTCAAGATGGCATCGACCATTCGCGTGCGCGCCACCGCCAACGGCGACACCACCGAGGTGCAGGCGCTGATCCAGCATCCGATGGATTCCGGCTTTGTGAAGGATGCGCAGGGGCAGATCATCCCGCCGCATTTCATCCAGCAGCTCACCTTCGAATATAACGGCAAGACCGTGTTCCTCGCCGATTGGGGCCCGGCCGTGTCGAAAGACCCCTATGTGAAGTTCAGCTTCAAGGGCGGCGCCAAGGGCGACGACCTCAAGGTCAGCTGGGTCGATAACAAGGGCGCGACCGACACCGCCACGGCGAAGATCGGGTGACCATGCGCGTGCGAGCGATCCTCCTCTCCGCTGCGGCCGCGCTCGCGTTTGCCGCGCTGGCCTCACTCGCGGCTTCCGCGATTGCCGCTGCCGACGCGGCTGATCCCGTGGCCGACGCGAAGGCGTTCAAGAAATACTTCACCGACAAATTCCCGAAGGTGAAGCTGGAGGATTTCGTCAACGGTCCCTATTCGATGAATGAGGACATGCGCAGGCAGTGGCAGGAGAAGGAGGAATTTCCCCCTTACGAGTTCGCGCTGGAAGCCGGCAAGGAAATGTTCGGAAAACCGTTCAAGAACGGCAAGACCTATGCCGACTGCTTCCCGAACGGCGGCGTCGGCGTCCGCCAGAACTATCCTTATTTCGACGAGAAGGAAGGCAAGGTCGTCACGCTGGAGCTCGCGCTCAACCGCTGCCGCGAGGCCAATGGCGAAGCGCCCTATTCCTATGTGAAGGACGAGATGGCTTCGCTCACCGCCTATATGGCCTTTACCTCGCGCGGCAAGCCGATGGACATCAAGATCCCGAACGACCCCCGCGCGATGGAAGCCTATGAGAACGGCAAGCGCTATTTCTACACCCGCCGCGGCCAGCTCAATTTCTCCTGCGCCACCTGCCATGTGCAGAGCCCGGGCGAACGCATTCGCGCCGAAATCCTGGCGCCCGCCTACGGCATTCTGAACGCAATGCCGATCTACCGCTCGGAATGGAACGGCATGGGCACGACCAGCCGCCGCTTCATCACCTGCAACAGCCAGACCCGCGCGGTTCCGCTGGAGCCGCAATCCGACGAATATCGCGACGTTGAATATTTCCTGTCCTATGTCGCCAACGGCTTGCCGATTTCAGGCCCGGGAGCGCGGCCATGAAGAACATGATCCGGAAAAGTGGAAACCGGTTTTCCGATAAGATCATGTTCAAATCAAACATGCGGAATACGCTGCTCGTTCTGGTGTTGCTGATGACAAGCGCGATGCCGGCCTTCGCTGCGTCGGAGGCCGACTGCAAGACGGCCCTGGCCGAAGCGGAGGCCGCCGAAAAGCAGGCCGACCAGTTGCGCAACAAATGGACCACGACCGAAGCGCAGCTCGCGGCGGCGAAGAAGGCTGCGACCGCCGGCGATTTCGACGCCGCGATCTCAGCGGCAAAGGAAGCCGAGGCGCTGGCGAAAGCCTCGATCTTCCAGGCGACCAGCGAAAAGGAACGCTGGAAGGATCTGGAAATTCGCTGAAGTTTGTGAGGCGCGTTCGCCATGAAAATCCGCCGGCGGGATTTTCTGAAACTTTCGGGCGCTGCTGCCTTCTCCGGCGGGGTCCTCCGCGCGTCACGCGCGGCCGACAGCCCGAGCCTCTATGATATCGAGCGCTTCGGCAATGCGCGCATCCTGCACCTGACCGACACCCATGCGCAGCTGCAGCCGGTGTTCTTCCGCGAGCCCAGCGTCAATATCGGGATCGGCGAGATGGCGGGCCAACCTCCGCATCTGGTCGGAAAGGCCTTTCTCGAACGCTTCGGCATCAGCGCCGACAGCGCCGAGGCCTATGCCTTCACCTCGCTCGATTTCGAGAAGTCGGCGGCGCGCTTCGGCAAGCTCGGCGGCTTTGCGCATCTCAAGACCCTGATCGATAGATTGCGGGGCGAAGTAGGTCAAGGCCGCTCGCTGCTCGTTGACGGCGGCGACCTCTGGCAGGGCACGGGGCTCGCCAACGCCATGCAGGGCGCCGACATGGTGGAGGCGTCGAACCTGCTCGGCATCGAGGCGATGACCGGCCATTGGGAGTTCACCTATGGCGAGGAGGCGCTGCGCAGGAACCTCGCGAATTTCAAAGGCGAGTTCCTGGCGCAAAACGTGTTCCTCACCGAGGAAGCCAAATTCAACGACGCCAAGGCGTTCGATCCGGCCTCCGGCCGCGTGTTCAAGCCATCCTTCATCAAGGAGGTCGGCGGCTCGCGCATCGCCGTGATCGGGCAGGCCTTCCCCTATGTGCCGATCGCGCATCCGAAGCGTTTCACACCGGACTGGACATTTGGCATCCGCGACGACGAGTTGCAGAAGCTCGTCACGACCCATCGCGACACCGACAAGGTGGATGCCGTCATCCTGCTGTCCCATAACGGCATGGACGTCGACCTGAAGCTCGCGAGCCGCGTCACGGGCATCGACGTGATCCTGGGAGGACACACCCACGATGCCGTGCCGCAGCCTGTCTTCATCAGGAACGCAGGCGGCGGAACGCTCGTCACCAATGCCGGCTCGAACGGGAAATTTTTGGGTGTGCTCGACCTCGATCTCGGCAAGGGCAAGGTGAAGGACTTCCGCTACAAGCTGCTGCCGGTCTACGCGGAGCTGCTGAAGCCGGACACCGCGATGCAGGCGCTGATCGAGCAGCTGCACGCCTCGCATTCCAAGGTGTGGGCCGACAAGATCGTGACGGCCGACCGACTGCTGTTCCGCCGCGGCAATTTTTCCGGCTCGATGGATCAACACCTCTGCGACGCGTTGCGCAGCGAACTGAACGCCGAGATCGCACTGTCGCCCGGCTTCCGATGGGGCACCACCGCGCTCGCCGGCCAGGCACTCACCATGGAAGACGTGCTGGCGGAGACCGCGATCACCTACCCGGAGACCTATGTGCAGGAGATGACGGGCGGCCAGATCAAGGACGTGCTGGAAGACGTCTGCGACAATCTGTTCAATGCCGATCCCTATTACCAGCAAGGCGGCGACATGGTCCGCGTCGGCGGCCTCACCTATAGCTGCACACCGGCGGAGAGCATCGGCAAGCGCATCTCCGAGCTGAAGCTCGAGAGCGGCCGCGCGCTGGAGGCCGGCAAGAGCTACAAGGTGGCGGGCTGGGCCTCGGTCAATCCGCAAGCGGGTAAGCCGGTGTGGGACGTGTTCGCGAATTATCTCCGTTCCGGCAGGGTGCCGCCGCCCTATGGCAAGAACGTCACGCTCCGGGGCGTCGACGGCAATCCGGGGATTGCGGGATGAACAGGTTCTCGAAAACCTTTCGCATCGTCGTGATCGCGGCCCCGCTCGCGCTCACGCTACCGTCAGCGACGCGCGCACAGCAGGCGCCGCTGCAGGACAAGCCCTTTGCCGAGCACAAGATCGTTCTTCAACTTTCCGACAATGATCCGCGCAAGCAGGCGTTGGTGATCAGCGTCGCCAACAACCTGCTGAAGTTCTACGATCCCGACAAGGTCGCGATCGAGGTGGTGGCGTTCGGCCCCGGCATCGATTTGCTGCGCAGCGAAAATCCGGGCCGAAAGCAGGTCGAGAGCCTGATCGCGCAGGGTGTGCGCTTCGACGTGTGCCTGAATACCGTCGACACCATCGAGCGCGAGACCGGCCGGCGGCCCGACATCATGCCCGCCGCCACGCCGGTGCAGGTCGGGGTCGGGCAGATACTGCTCCTGACCGAAAACGGATATACATTGGTCAGACCGTGACTCAGCCGTCATTCCGGGATGGTGCGAAGCACCAGACCCGGAATCTCGAGATTCTCAGGTACGCAATTGCGTACCATAGTTCGATGCTGCGCATCGCCCCGGAATGACAACGACCCTAAAGGAGCTTCACCATGTTTCGCCGTCTTGCGACCGCCATCCTGCTCTTGCTCGCGCTTGCCGCGCCCTCCCTTGCCGCCGACGGCAAGACGCACCGCATCGCGATCCAGGTCGACCAGAACGATCCGCAGGTCATGAACATGGTGCTCAACAACGCCACCAACGTGATCGAACATTACCGGGCCAAGAACGAAGACGTCGACGTCGAGATCGTGGCCTATGGTCCGGGCCTGCACATGCTGCGCACCGATACTTCGCCGGTGCAGGACCGCATCAAGCACCTCAAGGACATGGTATCTCCGGGAAAAATCCAGTTCTCGGCGTGCAACAACACCAAGCAGGGCATGGAGAAGACGGAAGGCCACGCGATCTCGATCGTACCCGAAGCCACGGTCGTGCCCTCCGGAGTGGTGCGCCTGATGGAATTGCAGGAGGCGGGCTGGAGCTATGTCCGGCCCTGATGTGGTAGGATTAAAGAATCATTTCAAACGGTAATTGGACATGATCTTTCGCCAACTCTTCGACAGCGTTTCCGGCACCTACTCCTATCTGCTGGCGAGCCGCCCCGGCGGCGAGGCGATGATCCTCGATCCCGTGCTGGAGAAGGCCGAGCGCTACTGCAAACTGCTGCAGGAGCTCGACCTCAAGCTGGTCAAGGCGGTCGACACCCATCTGCATGCCGACCATGTCACCGGCCTCGGTGAACTCCGCGACCGCACCCATTGCATCACCATCATGGGCGAGCAGAGCAAGGCCGACGTGGTGTCGATGCGGGTGTCCGACGGCGACAAGGTGACGATCGAAGGCCTGGCGCTGGACGTGCTCTACACGCCGGGCCACACCGACGATTCCTACTCCTATCTGATGGGCGACCGCGTCTTCACCGGCGACACGCTGTTGATCCGCGGCACCGGCCGCACCGATTTCCAGAACGGCAGCGCGCGGGCGCAATATGATTCGATCTTCAACCGGCTCTTGAAACTGCCGGACGAGATGCTGGTATTCCCTGCCCATGACTACAAGGGCGACACCGTCTCCACCATCGGCGAGGAGAAGCGTTACAATCCGCGGCTGCAGGTGCGTTCGATCGACGAATATGTCGAGCTGATGGGCAATCTCAATCTGCCCAATCCGAAACTGATGGATGTGGTGATCCCCGCCAACATGCATGTCGGGCTGCACCAGGACGAGCTGGAGAGGCAGGGGCTGTCGCTGAACGCGCGCCAGGCGATCGAGAGTCTCGGCCGTCCCGACGTGCTGCTGGTCGACCTGCGCGAAAGTGGCGAACGCGCCAAGCACGGCACGCTCTCCGGCGCACTGCATGCGCCCTACCCCTCCATCGGGGAGAGCCTCAAGCCCGGCGGCATGCTGCGCGAGGTCGCGGCCGCCACCGGCCGCCGCGTCGTGTTCTTCTGCGCCTTCGGCGAACGCTCGGCGATGGCGGTGAAGGCTGCGACGGAAGCCGGGCTTGCCAACACCGCGCATATCGCCGGCGGCATCGACGCCTGGAAGAAGGCCGGCGGCCCGGTGCTGCAGGGCTGATCCGTTTTCTGCTCAAGTTACATCTTCAGGGGGAATCCGATGGCGAACAACGGCAAGAAGAGCGAGCCTCCGAAGAAAGAAGACGACAAGCCGAAGCCGTCGCCGCCGCTTCCACCACGCGCGGACGATGATGATTACGAGGACGGAGATTTCGTGACGCCGAAACGCGATCGCGAGGGGAATGACGACGAGCCGCTGTAGAGTAGAGGGCGGGACCTGATCGAGCGTAAGGCGAGCCGTCACCATTCGCGGCCCAGGCCAGGACGTGATCCGGCGCCAGGGCGTGTTCTCACAAAACAAGGGTTGTCCGCGCATGGGCCTCGAGCAGGCATGCGCTGGCCCCCCACGGGATTTCGCCTTTTGACCTTTGCTGAGGTGATGAAGCTCGCCTTCGATGTCGGCTTCCTGGACGAAACCGGTCATCGAACAAGCTGACAAGGAGACGTTTCATCGTGGTCGAGAAGCCTAGGCCGCGGACTCGCATTAGCTTAGGAATGTAGCGATGGCTATTATTGCCAGCCGCCACCCCGTAGCGGGGTGGGAGGTGCAGCGATGCGACAGTGCGTTCGCATTAAGGGAGAAAAACGATGGACTTGAAGGGTGTGGTTGCACTGGTGACGGGCGGCAATGGCGGGCTGGGGCAACGCATCTGCCATGCGCTCGCGCAGGAGGGCGCACATATCGCTGTCGTGTACGCGCGCAGCCGCGACCAGGCGGAAAGCTTCGCCGGCGAACTAGCGTCGCGTTATCAAATCAACGCGCGAGCTTTCGCCTGTGACATCTCCGATGCTGCTGCTGTGGATCGGCTGGTCGGCGAGGTAACCCAGGCCTTCAGCCGCCTTGACGTTCTGATCAATGATGCCGCTTACAACCACGCGATCCCCTTCAGCGATCTCGACAATCTGACGCAGGAGGTATGGGACAAGATCATGGCCGTCAACCTGACGGGGCCGATGCGCCTGACCAAGGCGGTAGCACCTCACATGAAGGCCCAGGGGCGAGGCCGCATCGTCAACATCGCTTCGGTAGCGGGGCTCAGCCCGACCGGCTCTTCTATCGCCTATGCCGTGTCGAAGGCGGGGCTCATTCATCTGACGCGTTGCATAGCGGTGGCGCTGGCGCCGGAGACGCTCGTCAACTGCGTGGCACCGGGTCTGCTGGACGGCACGCGCGCGACAGCCAATCTCCGGTCCGAACAGATCGAGCGCTCCGCATCAAGCTCGCTCCTAAAGAAGCCCGCCGACAAGGACGACTGCGCCGACATGGTGGTCGCCATGTGCCGCACCGAGACCATGACCGGCCAGACCGTCGTCATCGACTCCGGACGCATCTTTCACTAGGACGACGGGCTCAAGATCGATGGTTGTCTGGTCTTCTTTCAGGTTCAACAGCGGACGAGAGATGGCAAATCGGTTTGCGATTGCTCCGTTGACCACCGATTCTTCCCATGATGATGGGACGGCTACCGAAAACGAACTCGAATTTGTCCGACGACGTGCTGCCGGCGGATTCGGAGCCACCATTTCTTCTGCGGCTTACGTCGAACAAGACGGGCGCTCCTGGCAGGGAATTGGCGCGGCACATGATGGACACTTGTCCAGTCTCCGCCGGCTCGCTGAAGCGATGCGGGCTGCAGGAGGTCTTGCGATCCTCCAGATCTATGATGGTGGCCGCATCGCAAAGTCCGAGTTGACAGGTGAGCAATGTCTGCGTGCGCCTTCCGCGGTTGCATCGTTGCGTGCCGGAGCAAAGACGCCAAGGGCGATGACGGCCGATGAGGTCGAAAACCTGATTGCAAGTTTTCGAAAGGCTGCTTCCCTCGCTCGAAAAGCCGGTTTCGACGGCGTCGAGGTTCACGGAGCCAACCACTACGCGGTTCATCAATTCTTTTCACCGCGGGCCAATCATCGCGTTGATCATTGGGGAGGCACGCTTTCAAAGCGCATGAACTTTCCGCTCGCTGTCGCGCAGGCCGTTCGCGACGCACTCGGTCCAGGGCTGATCGCAGGGTTTCGCGTTACGCCACTCGAGTCCGAGCCGGACGGCTATACGCTGGAGGACGCCAAACTGCTTTGTCATGAACTTGCCAAGTTGGGTCTCGACTACATCTCCGTTTCGCTCGATGATTATCGGAAGAGCCGACCAATGAGAGAGACCCGTGTTTATGATGGTCCGGTCGAGAAGAGTTATACCCCGGCAGAGAGTCCGATCACGGAATTTGCCCGCGTCATAGCGGGCCGCTGTGCGCTCATGGCAAGCGGTGGGATCAAAACGTCCATGGATGCCGAGGGCGCGATCAAAATGGGAGCTGATCTGGTTGCGGTAGGACGCGCTGTGGTGGTTGATCCGGAGTGGCTTTCCAAAGTCCGAAGCAAGAGTGAAGCATCGATCCTTGCGGGACTGCCGAAGGATAAACGCGAGATAGCCAAGGCTTTAAGCATTCCACCGCGAATGGTCGAATACCTGTTGAGCCGTCCAGGTTGGATCCCTCGCCTTTAGACCTCGGCCTTCTCGGACGTCCCTTTGATCGCGTCGAGGCCTGCTTCTGTTCTCTTCATTGAAGATGGGTTTGCGGTCCTCAAAATGGCTACCAGCAAATCCGGAGGCTGGCCCGGATGTCGCTCTGATGTCCTTCGTCAAGTGGTTAGACGTGAGATATCGTCCCCCTGCGAGTTTCGCTGGAGTGTGCGATAGCGGTGATCGTGCAAGGGTGGAGGCGAAGCCTGAAGACGTCGGTGATCAAGCTCTGATACGCGGGTTTAAACCGCAGTTCCGAGATTTCGTCCGGGGCTTTCCGCTGTCTACGCGCGGGCGTCGATCGGCTGATCGGCCACAAAGCGACATCGGGAATTCCCCTGCCGTGGCTTCGCCCCCGCCGTTGCACGATATTTGTCCGGATCGCGGTCCGGTTGCTGGCTCCTTGTCGGGCTTGTCGATGTACTCAGGTCGCCGGCGTTGCTGACGCATCGACGGCGCGGCTGACCGCCCAGATGAAGCCCGACAGCTCACGCGCAATCGCGGTCACCACAAGTGTCGGCCGTTTGCCGCGCCGTGCCAATGCGCGGTAGCGCGCGGTCAGGCGCGCCTGCGCCTTCCAGGCGATCTCCTGGACGGCAGGTGGGGCGGCTTCAACCTTGGCAAGCTTCTTCTTGCCGACGCGCGGAGGATGACGATAGCTCCAGGAGCACTCCACCAGAATGCGCCGTGCCCGATGGTTACCGGCCTTGGTGATGCCGCCGCGCCAGACCCTGTCACCAGTCGATTCTTCGCCCGGCACCAGGCCGAGATAGGCCATCAATTGGCGTGGGCTGGCAAAGCGCGACAGATCACCGATCTCGGCGAGGAACACCGTAGCCGAAATGAGATCAAGACCGCGCACGGCCATCAGTGCCGTCACCACCTTCAAGCGACCAGTCCGGTACCGCCGCGGCAATCGCCTTCTCGAGCCGGATCACGCGCTCATTGGCTTGCCGCACCGCCAACAGCATCTCCTCGAATGCGATGCGCTGTTCGCGGTGGACGAGCTTCTGGCTTACCAGCCAGTTCATATGGGCCCTGGTCCAGGTTCGCTTACCCATAAAATGCCGGCCGAGCCGCAGCAGCAGCGACAAAACCTGCTGGCGCTTGGATTTGAGATCATCGACCGCAGCCTCGCGCGCCCGCACCAGATCCCGCATCGCCTCGTGTCGCGCATCCGGAACCCAGACTGCAGTCAGTTCGCCTGCGCGCAGCAGCTTCGCCAGGTTGAGCGCGTCGCGCCGGTTGGTCTTCACCCGGTCGCCCGGCTTCTTCGGGATCAGCGATGGCGCCACCACCACACACTCGTGACCGAGCGTCTTGATCAGCCGATACAGCCCATACCCCGTCGGCCCGGCTTCATAGCAGAACGTCAGTCGCCGATGCTGCGCCGCAAGCTTCTTCACCAGCTTGCTCGTTGCCGCCTCCGTGTTCTCGATCTCGCCGTGATACCGGACTTCGCCGTTCCGCCCACCTTCCGCAATAGCCACCGCATTGCGAAGCTTCGATGTATCGATACCTACAAAGACTTCGTTATAATCCGCCATGACTCGTCCTCCTTGCGTGAGGCTCTACCCGGCCTGTCCGGGCAACCCTCGCTTGCGCATCGAGGGCGAGTCGCCTCAATCTGGGAAGGACATACGGTCTTCCGAGGATAATTCGGACATCGCCAAATCTGGATTTATGAGCATACGCCCTAATGCGCCATCAACACCGGCAGCTCCGCGTGCTGCATGATGTGGCTGGTGGCGCCGCCGAAGATCATTTGCCGCAGCCGGTTCCGCGTGAAGGCGCCCTTGATCAGGAGATCGGCGCCTTCCGCCGCGGCCGCCGCGAGGACGGCTTCACCCGTGCTGCGGCCTTCCAGCTCGATGCTCACCGGCTCGGCGGCAATGCCGTTGTAGCGCAACTGCTTGCGCACCTGGTCGGGTGACGGACCCGGCACGTCCTGTCCACCGAGGACCGTCAACACCTTTACGCGTCCGGCCAGGCGCAGCAACGGCATGGCGAAGGCGTTGGCGCGGGCCTGCTCGGTACTGCCGTTCCAGTGGATCATGATGTTGGTCGCGATCTGTTTGGGAGCGACCGGCGGCGACAACAGAACGGGCCGGCCGCTCTCGAACAGCGCCGACTCGATCGCCCGATTGTAGGGACCGGCCGTGTCGGCGTCCGGCCTGCCCATGACGATCACATCGAAGGTGCGGCCATGGCTGCCGACAAGGGTTTCGCCCGGCGAGACGGCGTCGAACCAGCCGAACCAGGGGCGGTCCGCGGCCGGCCTGGCGGCAGGAATTTCGTGCTGCTGCATGAAGGTTTCGAACAGCTTGCGCGCGCCTACCGTCTCGTCTTCGCGCCGCGCTCGATAGACCTCCATGGAAAAGCCGCTGGCCAGTTCCGCCACGACGAATTCGGGAGCGCCAAACCACAGGGGAATGCCCTCGATGTAGGCGCCGGTGCGCTGCGCGAGCAGCACCGCCGTCTCGAGCGTGGACGCCATGGCGGCGACATTCTGGGTAGGCACTAGAATCGTCTTCATCGCCGGCCTGCTCCGCTCGTTTGCAACTGAGCGATCGTCCCATGCAGCCAAAACGGTACTGACATGCGGCAGGCTAAACCTTCTAGACAAGACCGCCAAGACATTCGGCGAGAGTTCCGTCGCAACTTGGTCGAATAAGCGGGTGCAGCACACCTGCTCGCCGCAGTGCACTTCCAATTCTGGCATCCCTTAGCTGAACGTCGCGCTCTCAATCTTCCGTATGCTCTCCCGGCTCAGCAGATGCGCGCCAAAACCGCCATGCGCGAGCTTGCTCGCCGCACCCGGCCGCGCCAGCAGCAAGCCGGCGGTGATGCCAAGCGGCACCGCGCTGAGCCAGTCCGTTCCGACCGGCGTCATTTCTTCCTGACTTCCATCATAGGGCTTGCGCCCTCGCGCCAGACGGAAACATTCGCGCAGGAGATCGCGCCTGGTGCCGCCGCGCGAGGCAAGGCCAAGCAGGGCCTGCATGGCGAGATGGGTGTGCACGCCGGTGCGGCTTTCCGGCCGCGGCGCGGGCGTCTCCCCCCAGGAGACCAGCAGCAGCAGGCCGACGAGATCGGTGCCGGCGAGCCAGGCGCTCATCGGCTCGACCAGCCGCGGATTGCAATCGATCAGGCGCGGCGTCGGATCGCGCTCCGGCATCAGATAATCGATCGAGAGCGCGCCGTGCCAGGCGAGCTTTTCGCCGATTGCCTCCAGCATGGTGCGGATGTTGGGACGGCTGACGCTCTCCTTGATCGCCTCGCCGCCGCCGATGCCCGGCGCCAGCTGACGGTAGGCATGGAAGCCGAGCAATTGTCCCCGGCAGAACACCGATTGCGCCTTCTCGACGGTACCTGCGACAAATTCCTGCACCAGCACCTCGCCGGGAAATGCGTCGCCCGCGGCCAGTTCCTTCGCGGCCTGGTCGAGATCATCAGCCTCGCGCACGATGAAGACGCCGCGGCTCGCGGTGCCGACCGAGGTCTTGATCACGGCGGGAAAGCGGACGCTCGCGCGCAACGCGCTCTCGGAAGTCACGATCCGGGTCGCCGGCTGCGGCAGTCTCAAGCTGGACAGCAGCCGGCTGAAGCCGGCCTTGCTGTGGGCGGCGCGATAGCTTTCGAACGCGGGCAGCGCGAGCCCGGCATATCCCTTCAACCGCTCGGCGACGCGCGCGAACAAAAATCCCTGCTCATGGGTCGGCAGCAGCACGTCGAACCGGTTCGACGCCAGCAACTTCTCGACAAAGGCGAGATAGCCGGCAGGATCGTCGCGCAATGGCGGGCAGCGATGGAATTTCTTCACAAAGCGCGAATATCGCCCGAGGCACCAGGGCGAGGGATCGCAGACCTCGACCATGTGGCCGGCGAGCCCAAGCGCCGTGATGGCCTCACGGGCCGAAGTGCTGGATCCTTCCGATAGGAGCACGCGGAGCGGCATCGGAACCTGCGTGACGAGCGATCGATCAAGGCGGTCAAGCCGAACCTTCACCCGGCCCCATGTCCGCTGTCATATTGTGATCTAATTGCCTTGGCCGCGGCTAGTGTTTTCGGGATGTCGGCCACCACCGTCTCCCACAGCAGGACCAGATCGATACGATAGTATCCGTGTGAAAGGCGATCTCGCGTCTTGCGCGCCAGTTTCAGATTGAGATCGGGAACGGTCCTGTCCAATTCCGGATTGAGATCGTCAAGCTTGCCGGCCGCTTCACCGATGGCCTCGACACATTTCGAGACGGCATCCTGGATGAGCTTGTCGGCAAAGAAGGTTTCGCGATCGATTCCGGCGAGATGACCCTGCAGGCGCTCACCCCAGGAAACGATATCCGACAACCACTCGCGTTCGGAACGCCGTGTCATGGAATGGGCGCGAGGTCGGCTTCCACGTTTTTGGCAATGTCTGGAGAGAGCGAGTCCCTGGTCAGCACTTCGACCTTGCAGCCGAGAACACCTTCCAGCTCCAGCTCGACCCGTGCGAGATCGTAGAAGGTCGTGCCGGGCGGCGCCTCGACCAGGATATCGAGATCGCTCCCCTCGGTGTCGTCGCCGCGCGCCGCCGAACCGAAGACCTTTGGATTGCCCATGCGAAAGCGCTCCAAGATCCGGCGAACCTGGTCGCGGTGCTTTGCGATGGAAACCGATGGTCTCATCAATGGATCATCCGATGCGTTTGCAGTTCTGAATTTAGCAGCTTGAAGCGCCTGGTCCAACGATCGCGCCGCCGAATTGCCAGCAAAAGCACGCATAAATTAATGATTTATCGCCCAGTTTCGCGTCATCCGCGAGGGCTGCCATGCAGCCGCATTCATGGACAAATAACCCTCCTCGGACGATATTGCCGCGCCATTACAACGGAATTTCAGCAGAGATGGCCGACGTCCTCGCCGCATCGCAACAAACCCCGGAAACGAGCAAAGCCGACAGCGAGTTTCGCACGCTCGGGCTGATCTCGGTTGCGCATTGGGTCAGCCATTTCCATCTGCTGGTGCTGCCGATGCTGTTTCCGTTCCTGAAAGCACAGCTCGGCGTCGGCTATATCGAGCTCGGCTTTGCGCTGACCGTATTCGCCGTGGTCTCCGGCCTGACCCAGGCGCCGCTCGGCTACATCGTCGACCACATCGGCGCCCGCGTCATCCTGTTGCTCGGCCTCACCCTCGGCGGCCTGTCGTTCATCATGCTGGGCCTGCATCTGAGCTATTCCTGGCTGATCGCAAGCGCCGTGCTGCTCGGCATCGCCAACAGCGTCTATCATCCGGCCGACTATGCGATCCTGTCGGAACACATGGACTCGCAGCGGATGGGCCGCGCCTTTTCCATCCACACCTTCGCCGGCTTCCTCGGCGGCGCGGTCGCGCCTGCGATCATGGCGACCCTGGTCACGCTGGTCGGAGGTTTTGGCGCGCTGATCGCGGCAGGCAGCGTCGGCGTCGTGGTCGCGCTGGCGCTTCTGATCGCGGGTATTCCCGACGCCGGCGCCAAACACGCGCAATTGGGCAACGCCACGGCTGCCAGGAAGAGCATCCTGACGCCGGCGCTGATCGTGCTGACGGGTTTTTTCACGCTGCTCGGCCTTTCCAATGCCGGCATCTCCAATTTCGGCGTGGTCGCGCTGATGGGCGGCTACGGCACCTCATTCTCGACCGCCAACATCGCCTTGACCGCCTATCTCGGCACCAGCGCCGTGGGCGTACTCGCAGGCGGGTACCTCGCCGATCGCACCCATCGCCACGGCCAGGTCGCGGCGGCCTGCTTTGCCATCAATACCGCGCTGGTGTTGCTGATTGCGTGGGTGACGCTGCCCTCGGTTATGCTGATCGCGGTCATGACGATGGCCGGCTTCCTCAGCGGCGTGATCGCCCCCTCGCGCGACATGCTGGTGCGCGAAGCCGCGCCTCCCGGTGCAGCCGGCCGCGCCTTCGGCATCGTCTCCACCGGTTTCAACTTCTCGGGGATCGCGAGCCCGCTGCTGTTCGGCTGGATCATGGACCAGAACATGCCGCATGCGGTGTTCCTGGTCTCGGCCGGCTTCATGGCGCTGACGGTGATCCTGGCATTTTTCACCGAGCGGAAATCGCCGCCAGAAGCGGCAAGACGGATGCAGCCCTGAGCCCCATCGCCGGCGGTTGACACCCCACGGCGGTGGCCGATGATACGGCCAAATTACAACGCCAAGGGGACGCGAAGGAAAACGCCATGACATCCAATCCAGATCTCGTGATCCGCGGCGGCAACATCGCTGACGGCCGCGGCGGCGATCTCTATGAGGCCGATGTCGCCATCAAGGACGGCCGCATCACCGAAGTCGGCAAGGTTCTGGGCAAAAGCAAGGAAGAGATCGACGCCAAGGGCAAGCTGGTGGCGCCGGGCTTTGTCGACGTCCACACCCATTACGATGGCCAGGTCACCTGGAGCCAGGACATCACGCCCTCCTCGCAGAACGGCGTCACTACCGCGATCATGGGCAATTGCGGCGTCGGCTTCGCGCCCTGCAAGCCGGCCGATCATCTCCGCCTGATCCAGCTGATGGAAGGCGTCGAGGACATTCCGGAGCCGGTGTTGAGCGCCGGCATCCCCTGGGCGTGGGAGAGTTTTCCGGACTACATGAACTGGCTGTCAAAGCGCAGCTTCGACATCGATGTCGGCGCGCAGCTGCCGCATGCGGCGCTGCGCGTTTATGTCACGGGCGAGCGCGGCGCGCGCCGCGATCCCTCCACAGTGGAAGACAACAAGGCGATGGCGGCCCTGGCCCGCGAAGCGGTGCACGCCGGCGCGCTCGGCTTCTCGACCTCGCGCACCCTCAACCACCGCACCTCGACCGGCGACTTCACGCCGACCTTGAAAGCCGGCGAGGACGAGCTGACCGCGATCGCGGCAGCGATGCATGGGGAGGGGCGCAGCGTGCTGCAATTCGTGCTCGACCTTTCGACCCTGCATGAAGATCTGCCGATGATGCTGCGGGTGGCCGAAAACACCCGGTGCCCGGTCACCTTCTCCATCACCCAGAACGACAAGGCGCCGGAGCGCTGGCGGCAGACCTTTGCCGAGATCAACGCCGCCGCCGCGCGCGGGCTTTCGATCACCGCGCAGATCGCGGCGCGCCCGGTAGGCCTGCTGCTCGGGCTCGAGCTGTCGCGCAATCCGTTCCAGACCCATCCCAGCTACAAGGCGATCGCGCATCTGCCGCTCGCCGAGCGGCTGAAGCGGCTGCACCAGGCAGACGTGCGCGCGGCGATCCTGAGCGAGAGCGCCAGCGCCACCGACGATCCGCTGTTCTTCCGGCCGAACTACGACAAGATGTATCTGCTCGGCAATCCGCCGGACTATGAGCAGCCGAAGGAGAACGCGCTGGGCCCGCAGGCGCGCCGCCTCGGCAAGCAGCCGGAGGAGCTCGCCTATGACGCGATGCTGTCGGACGAGGGCCGCGGCATGCTCTATGTGCCGTTCCTCAATTATGCCGACGGCAATCTCGACGCAACGCGCGAGATGCTCACCGATCCGCGCTCGGTACCGGGCCTTTCCGACGGCGGCGCGCATTGCGGCATCATCTGCGATGCGAGCTTCCCGACCTATCTCCTGACGCACTGGACCCGCGACCGCAGCCGCGGCGAAAAACTGTCGGTCCCGTTCGTGGTCGCGGCGCAGTCGCGCAAGACCGCGCTGTCGGTCGGTCTCTACGACCGCGGCCTGCTCGCGCCCGGCTTCAAGGCCGACGTCAACGTGATCGATTACGACCGCCTGCATCTGCATCCGCCGAAGGTGCATTACGATCTGCCGGTCGGCGGACGGCGGCTGTTGCAGCAGGTCGACGGCTATGACGCCACCATCGTGTCGGGTGTCGTGACCCAGCGCGAAGGCCGCGCCACCGGCGCACGCCCGGGCAAGCTGGTGCGAGGCTCGCAGGGCAATCTCGAGTTCGGGGTCGCGGCGAGCTGACGCGTAGGGTGGGCAAAGCGAAGCGTGCCCACCAATTTCATTCGTAATGCTCGATGGTGGGCACGGCGCAATCGTGCCTTTGCCCACCCTACGAATCTCACGCAAGGTCTCGTAGCCCGGGTGAGCGAAGCGATACCCGGGGAAAGTCCCTCGCTGCGCTCATGCGGGCTACGCGCCTACGCCCCGTTCATCATGTCATAGGCCAAAAGCTCGGCGCCGGTCTCCGACGCATCCACGATCCGCTTGCCGATGAGATCACGCAGCGTCTCGGTGGTGCCGCCGCCGAGCGTGCCGTAGCGCGCGCCGCGATAGAGACGCGAGACCGCGTATTCATCGGTGAAGCCGAACCCGCCATGCAACTGGATCGCCTCGCTGGTGACGCGGTTGGCCATCTCGTTGCAGGTGATCTTGGCCACCGCCGCCAGATAAGGATCGGGAAACGGATTGGCCGTGATGCAGGCGCGGTAGAGGATGCTGCGGGCCGTCTCGATCTCGCGATACATCTCCGCGAGCTTCCATCGCGCGCCCTGATAGTTCGCGACCGGCTTTCCGAACACCGTGCGCTCCCTGACATAGTTGCGCGCTTCGTCGAAAGCGCCCTCGGCCAGCCCCAGCGAGATGCTCGGATTGAGGCAGCGCTGGGTGTTGAACGCGGTCAGGAGCTTCCTGAAGCCGTCCTCGCGAATGACGAGATTTTCCAGCGGCAATTCGCAATCGTTGAACTGGATCTCGTGCAGGTTTTCACCGCCCATCGTATGATAGGTCCCGGTCACCTCGAAACCCGGCGTGTCGGGCTCCAGCAAGACGCAGCCGATGCCCTCGCGGCCGGGCTTGCCGTCGATCCGCGTGAAGATGACGAACATGCCGGCCTCCCTGGCCCGGCTGATCAGCGTCTTGGTGCCGTTGAGAATGACGCGGTCGCCTTTGATGACGGCGTTGGTCCGGTAATTCGCCACGTCGGTGCCGGCATGCGGCTCGGTCATGCAGACGGCCAGGATGCAGTCGCCGGAGACGACCTTCGGCAAGATTCGTTCGCGAATGGCTGATGGAGCGTAGGTCGCGATCACGCGGGTCTGAACGCCGGCCTCGCCGAGGGTCGCCATGGCCGTGACATAACAGGTCTTCGCAATCTCCTCGAGCAACAGCGCGGTATCGAACACCGGCAAGCCGAGGCCGCCATATTCTTCCGGAACCGACATGCCGAGTACGCCGATCTCGGCGAGCTTCTTCATGTTCTCCCAGGGGAACGTGCCATCCATGTATTTCAGCGCGTTGGCCTTGAACTCTCCCTGCGCCAGCTCGCGCACCGTGGCCACCATGCGCTGCTGCTGTCCGGTAAGTTGGAAATCCATTTCCTGCCTCTGACGTGAATGCGGCCGAGACCGTCAAAATGCCGGTCGCGGATACCATGATTATGGGTCACCATAACATCAGGCGCCGGAGGAAACCTATCATGATCAGGACTGCAGCCTTGCTTGCCGCGGCACTTGCGCTGACGAACCCGGTGGCACGCGCACAAACCTATCCGGCGCGGCAGATCACCCTGATCGTTCCGTTTGCGGCCGGCGGCTCGAACGACATGATCGGCCGCGTCATCGGCAAGAAGCTCAGCGAGATTTGGGGGCAGCCCGTCGTGATCGACAACCGTCCCGGTGCGGGCGGGGTGATCGGCTCTGCCGCCGTCGCCGGCGCAGCACCGGACGGTTACACCCTGCTGCTGGTGTCCTCGACCTTCACCATCAACCCGGCGATCAAGAGGAACCTGCCGTTTGACACCATCAAGGATTTCACGCCGGTCGCCTTCATCGCCCGCTCGCCGCTATTGCTGGTCTCGTCGAACCAGCTTGCGGTGAAATCCGCCAGCGAATTGCTCGCGCTGGCCAAAAGCAAACCCGGTCAGATCACCTATGCTTCGGCCGGTCCCGGCAGCATCAACCAGATTGCGGCCGAGCTCATCGCACTGTCAGCGGGAGCGGGCTTCACGCACGTTCCCTACAAGGGCGGCGCGCCGGCACTCAACGATCTCCTCGGCGGCCATGTCGACATCTATGTGTCGAGTCTTCCGCAGGTGCTGCAACTCGCCAAAGACGGCCAGGCCAGGGCGCTGGCGGTGACAAGCACCAAACGAACGGCGTTGCTTCCGGATGTGCCAACGCTGGAGGAGGCAGGAATTGCCGGTTTCGAGTTGCAGTCCTGGTGGGGCATCGTCGGCCCGGCCGGCATGCCCGCCAACGTCGTCAACGCGCTCAATGCGGAGATCGGTAAGATGCTGGCCTCGCCGGAGCTCACCACGATCCTGTCAAACGAGGGTGCCGAAGCCGCAACGATGACGCCGCAGCAATTCGGAGATCTGATGCGTGCGGAAACGGTGCGCTGGATCAAGGTCGCGCACGAGGCCAATATTTCGATCGATTAATCGGTAGGGTGGGTTAGCCGAAGGCGTAACCCACCATGTCGCAGCGGAATGAAGAGCGGTGGGTTACGCTTCGCTAACCCACCCTACTTCTTCGCTCATCACGCGAATTTCGGCTGCTGCGCGGCATTCTCGCCCATCAGCCGCGCGCGCTCGGTATTGGGCCAGAGCAGCGCGAGCCCGAGCAGGCCCGAGGCGATCATGATGGCCGCATTGATGGTAAAGCCTGTCATGTAGCCGTCCACCGTCCCACCGGCGCTCTGGATCACATTGCCCATGACATAGGGCGCGAGGATACCGGCGAGCGTGTAGAGCGCGCCGTAAATGGCGATGATGGCGCCGCGCTGCGAGACCGGCGTGAACTCACCGAGCATCGGCGGACAGACCACATAGATCGATCCACACAGACCGGAGCCGACCACCAGCAGCGCGATCTGCAGAGGGCCGCCGCTGACATGCGGCATCATGAGCAGGATCGTGCCGCCGATGAACAGCGGCACCGAGCCGAGCACGCCGCGCGCGCCGCGGGTCGAGACGCCGCGAGCCATCAGGACCTGCGAGATCCAGCCGGTAAGGATCACGATGGTGGCGCCGAAGACCCAGGGCAGGATCGAGACGAAACCCGCCTGCTGCTGCGAGAAGCCGAGCCCCTGCACGATGAAGGAGGTGAACCAGGTGAGCCCCAGCGACAGCGCCCAATAGGCGCCGAAGGTGGCTGCGACGCAGCCAATGAACGTGCGCGACGTCAAAAGCTGGAAATAGGGAATCCTGACCTCTGCCGCGGCACTCGCGGCGTTGTGCACCAGTGGCCCTTCCCTGCCAAGAATCAGCCACGCTACGACCCACAGCAGGCCGACCACGCCGAGCCCGCCGAACGCATAATGCCAGCTGTGATTGACGATCAGCCAGTTCAGTGCGGGCACCGCGACGATCACGCCGAACGCCGAGCCCTGTGACAGGATCGCGGTCGGCAGCGTGCGCTTCTCATCCGGAAACCATTTATAGATCGCATGCGCGGCGACCGAGAAGGCCGGTCCCTCGCCGGCGCCGAGAATGATGCGGCAGATCAACAGCGTGGTGAGGCTGACCGTGCCCACCATCGGAAACTGCGCCAGCGCCCAGATCACGGCGAGCACCAGCAGCACCCAGCGCGTCGAGACGCGGTTGACGATGAAGCCCACCACAATGGCCGAGATCGAGAACAGGAAGAAGAAGGAGGAGCCGAGCAGGCCGAACTCCTTCGGCTCGAGCTTCAGCTCGGTCATGATGGGTACAGCGGCGAGACCGACGACGATCTTGTCCGCGAAGTTCACCAGCATGAACAGAAACAGCAGAAATGTAATGGTCCAGGCGCCCTTCGGCGTTTCCTTCCCCGGCGCTTGCGCAGCCATGAATCTTCCCCGTCTTGTGTTTTTTGCCCCGCCAGCAATGCTAGACATGCCTTTCCCGCCAAGGCAACCCGGCATTTTTACCGGATCGCGTGCAGTGCACGATGATCCCGCCAGAGATACCGCCTGACGTTGTTTTGAACGCGCACAGACCCCATCACGATCGCGTCGTCACACCACTGAAAACGTGATCTGCGACCACGCCATGGTATCCTGTCCAAAATACAAAGGGAGAAACCATGACCATGCCTGCCCGCCACGCCGCCATCGCCCTGTTCGCGCTGGTGATGCTCATGCCCGCCATCGCGCGCGCCCAGGATTACGCGGCGATCGTGGCCGCGCCCGACCGCAGCGACGCGGACAAACAGACCGATTTGCGCCGTCAGCCCGCGAAAATGCTGGCTTTCGCCGGCGTCAAGGAAGGCATGAAGGTGCTCGATATGGAGGCCAATGCCGGCTACTCGACCGAGCTCTTCGCGCGCGCGGTCGGCCCGACCGGCATGGTCTGGGCACAGGACCCGGCTGCGATCATCGAGCGTTTCGTGAAAGACAAGTTCGACAACCGCGCCCAGAATCCGGCGATGAAGAATGTCGTGCATGTCATCAGGGAGTTTGACGATCCGATTCCGCCCGATGTGTCGAACCTCGACATGATCACCTTCTTCTTCGCCTATCACGATGTCACCTACATGCCGGTCGACCGGGCGAAGATGAACGCAAAAATGTTCGCCGCGCTGAAGCCCGGCGGCTACCTCGTCATCGCCGATCATTCTGCCAAGCAGGGCGAAGGGACCACGGTGGCCAAGACGCTGCACCGGATCGAGGAGGCCACATTGCGCCAGGAGATCGAGGCGGCCGGCTTCAAGCTCGTCGCCGAGGGCGATTTCCTGCACCATCCCGAAGATCCGCGCGACGACAAGGTGTTCAAGCCGGCCGTGCCGGTTGACGAGTTCGTGCTGAAGTACCAGAAGCCCAACTAAAAGCTCATGGAGGCTTTGCAGCGCTTGGCCTGGCGGATTAAGTAGAAGCCGTGCTGAGCGTTCGCAAATTGACAAAAACCTACCGCGCGGCGGGCGAGGACATCGCCGTGCTGCGCGGGGTCGATCTCGACATCGCCGCCGGCGAGCGCGTGGCGCTGACCGGCGAATCCGGCTCCGGCAAGAGCACGCTGTTGCATCTGGTCGCGGGGCTGGATGCCGCCGATAGCGGCGTGATCAGGTTGAATGGCGAGAGCGTGACCGACCTCTCCGATGCCGGCCGCGCGGCCCTGCGACGCGACCGGCTGGGATTGGTATTCCAGCAGTTCAATTTAATTCCGAGCCTTTCGGTCGAGGACAACCTCGCCTTCCAGTCGCGCATTGCCGGCAAGCATGATGCGAAATGGCACGCCGAACTGGTCGAGCGGCTCGGCCTGAGCGCGCTGCTCAGGCGCTATCCGGAACAACTCTCCGGCGGCCAGCAGCAGCGCGTCGCGATCGGCCGCGCGCTTGCGACCAAGCCAGCCTTGCTGCTCGCGGATGAGCCGACCGGCAATCTCGATGAAGACACCGCCGACGGCGTGCTGGCGCTGGCGCGCGATCTGGTGGCGCGCACCGGCTGCGGCTTTCTGATGGTGACCCACTCTGCGCGGCTCGCCGCGACGCTGGACCGGCAGGTCACGCTGCATGCGGGGCGGGTCACATGAGCCGCGCGGTCTGGATCCTTGCGGTGTTGCTGAGCCATTGGCGGCGGCATCCGATGCAATTGGCGACATTGCTGATCGGCCTGATCTCGGCCACTGCGCTGTGGAGCGGCGTTCAGGCGTTGAACCAGCAGGCACGCGAGTCCTATGACCGCGCTGCCGCTATCTTCGGTGGCGCGCGGACGCCGATGTTGACTGCGCGCAATGGCGCGACGTTCCCGCAAGCGCTGTTCGTGAAACTGCGCCGCGCGGGCTGGCCGGTCTCGCCGGTGCTGGAAGGCCGCGTGCAGATCGGCGGGCACTCCTACCGCCTGCTCGGCATCGAGCCGGTGACGCTGCCGGGCGAAGTCGGCAACGCGCCGACGATCGGACGAACCGGCTTGCAGGCTTTCATGACGCCGCCCGGGCAAACGCTGGTTGCGCCCGATACCCTTGGCGATTTGCATCTCGCCGAAGGCGCCGCGCCGACGGCGAGCAATGGCGTTGCCCTGCCGCCGCTCGCGGCGCAGGCGCAGCTCGTGCCTGACGTGCTGGTGGTCGATATCGGCATCGCGCAAAAACTGCTGAACAAGCCGGATCAGATTTCGCGCCTGCTGGTCGGCAAAGCGAAAGGGCCGCGCGAGGCGCTAGAGAAGGTCACCGGCGATCAGCTTCGCCTGGTCGAACCCGATGCCGAAAGCGATCTCGAACGCCTGACCGACAGCTTTCATCTCAACCTTACCGCCTTCGGCCTGCTCTCGTTCTTTGTCGGGCTGTTCATCGTGAACTCGGCGATCGGTCTCGCTTACGAGCAACGCCTGCCGATGCTGCGTACGCTGCGCGCCTGCGGCGTGTCGGCGCGGCTGATGAACACCGTGCTGGTTTTCGAACTGGTGTCGCTGGCGCTGATCGCGGGCGTGGCCGGCCTCATCTGCGGCTATTTCATTGCCGCGCAATTGCTGCCCGATGTCGCGGCGTCCTTGCGCGGTCTCTATGGCGCGCCGATCCCGGGCGAGCTGACCCTGAAGCGGGAATGGTGGATCGCGGGCCTTGTCATCAGCGTTGCCGGCGCGCTGATCGCGGCCGCGACCAGCCTTGCCAAAGCCGTCCGGCTTCCGGTGCTGGCGGCCGCGCAGCCGCAAGCATGGCGGCAGGCGCAACAGCGCTGGCTGATGCTGCAGGGCGCGGCGGCGCTCGCGATCTTCGCGGTGGCGGCGTGGCTGCTCTGGGCCGGCAATTCGCTGATCGCAGGGTTTGGCGTGCTCGCAGCGCTGTTGTTCGGCGCGGCGCTGATCCTGCCGGCGATTCTGGAGCTCCTATTGTCGCTCGGCGAGCGCGGCGCGCGAGGCGCGCTGGCGACCTGGTTCTGGGCCGACAGCCGCCAGCAGCTGTCGGGATTGTCGCTGGCGCTGATGGCGCTTCTCCTCGCACTAGCCGTCAATGTCGGCGTCGCCACCATGGTTGAAACTTTCAGCCGCACCTTCCTGACCTGGCTCGACGGAAGGCTTGCCGCCGACGTCTATGTCAGCGCCGCCGACAACGCGCAGGCAGACGCCATCAAGGCCTGGCTGCGCCAGCGAAGCGACGTTCAGGCCGTGCTCGCAGGCGGACGCGCGGAGACGCAACTCGACGGCGCGCCGGTCGAGGTGCTCGGCCTGCCCGACGATGCGACCTATCGCGACCACTGGCCGCTGCTGCAGGCGGACACCGGAGCGTGGGCAAAACTACCGCGCGGCGAGACTGCGTTCGTGAGTGAGCAATTGTCGCGCCGGATGAATCTTTCCCGTGGCGACCGCATTGCGCTGCCGACACCGGACGGCGACTGGCCGCTTGAAGTCGCCGGCATCTATGCCGACTACGGCAATCCCAAAGGCCAGATCGCGGTCAACGCCGCGGCGCTGTTCCGGCATTTCCCGGGCACACCGCAGACGCGGCTGGCGCTGCGCGTCGAGCGTTCAAAAATTCCCGCACTGATCACGGCATTGTCGGAGCAATTCGGCCTCGACGGCCGCAATCTGCTCGACCAGGCTTCGCTGAAGGCGGAGTCGACTCGCATCTTCAACCGCACCTTTGCGGTGACGGCGGCGCTCAATGCCTTCACACTCGGCGTCGCCGGCGTGGCGCTGCTGACCAGCCTGCTCACGCTCGCCAATTCGCGGTTGCCGCAACTCGCGCCGCTCTGGGCGATCGGTGTAACGCGGCGAAAACTGGCGGCGATCGAATTGACAAAAACGCTGTCGGTCGCGGCCATCACCGCGCTGCTGGCGCTGCCGCTCGGGCTGCTGGTGGCCTGGTGCCTGATCGCGATCGTGAATGTGAAAGCGTTCGGCTGGCGGCTGCCGTTCCATGTCTTCCCGCTGCAACTCATAAAACTGCTCGGCGTCGCGCTGGCGGCCTCGCTGCTGGCGTCGCTGCTGCCAGTGGCGCGGCTGGCGCGGATGCAGCCGGCCAATCTGATCAAGGTCTTTGCCAATGAGCGCTGAGCGCACCATCTCGCGACGCGCCTTTGCCGGCGGCCTGGCGCTGCTCGGCCTCGGGAGCAAAGCCTTCGCGCAGGGCTTTGCCGGGCTCGGTACGCAGGCTGACGGCTATACAAAAGTCACGCCCGGAAAAGTTTTCGCCTTTCCCGCCGATCACGGTCCGCATCCGGATTTCCGCATAGAGTGGTGGTACGTCACCGCGAACCTCACCGACGCCAGCGGCGCCGCTTATGGCGCGCAATGGACGTTGTTCCGGCAGGCGCTGGCGCCGGGCGCACAAGACGAAGGTTGGGCCAACCAGCAGATCTGGATGGCGCATGCCGCGGTGACGCGCGCCGACACCCATCGCACGTCGGAAACTTTTGCGCGCGGCGGTGTTGGGCAGGCTGGCGTCAGTACGGAGCCGTTCCAGGCCTGGATCGATTCCTGGGCCATGCGCGGCTCAGCGCAGACGAACGCGAAGACCCTGTCTCCGCTCGACCTCACGGCCTCCGGAAAAGATTTCGCCTATTCCTTTCATCTCGAAGCCGATCGTCCCTTGGTGCTGCAAGGCGACGGCGGCTACAGCAAGAAGAGCGAGCGCGAGCAGGCGTCCTATTACTACAGCCAGCCCTTTTTCAAGGTGAGCGGCCGTCTCACGATCGATGACAAGCCGGTCGACGTGACCGGACAGGCCTGGATGGATCGGGAATGGAGCAGCCAGCCGCTGGCACCGGATCAAAACGGCTGGGACTGGTTCGCGCTGCATTTTACGGGCGGCGAGAAATTGATGCTGTACCGGATGCGCGAGACCAGCGGCCGTGACTACGCTTCCGGCACCTGGATCCTGCCCGACGCTTCAACGCGAACGCTCACGCCGGCCGATATCAAAATGACGCCGAAATCGGCGATCGATATCGAAGGCCACAAGCTGCCGGTGCAGTGGAGCATCACGATCCCGTCATTGTCGCTCGCCATCGAAACCACCCCGCTCAATCCCCGGGCGTGGATGGGGACGAGCTTTGCCTATTGGGAAGGCCCCATCCGTTTTTCAGGAAGCCACGATGGCGTGGGCTATCTGGAGCTGACCGGCTATTGATCCCACAGGCCGCTCGGCCTACGAGTCATTCCACCGGCGACCTTGGAGAGATCATGCAACGGCGCGAATTCCTTACCCTGCTCGGCGGCGCTGCCATCGCGGTGCCGCACATCGCCCGTGCGCAGGATTCGATGAAGCCGCTGCGCATCGCGCTGATTGGCCCACAAGGCATGGTGGGGGAACAGAGCGCCAACGGAAAGATGCTGCTCGCCGCGCTTGCGCAACTCGGCTATTTGCGCGGCCAGAACCTGGTCTTCCAGACCTCAGGCCCGGACGCGCGACGCGACCTGCCGCCTGCAACATACATCGAGCAGGCGAAGGCGCGTGGCGTCGACGTCATCGTGGTCTGGAGCTTTCCGATCGTGGTTGCCGCCAAGGAAGCCGGAATTCCGACGGTGGTCGCGTTCGGGATCGGCGATCCCGTGGCGACAGGGGTCGTACAGAGCTTGGCACGGCCGGGCGGCAATCTCACAGGCATTTCGGACGTGGCGACCACGCTCAGCGCCAAGCGGCTGGGCCTGCTCAAGCAGCTATTGCCGAAGCTCAACCGCGTGGCGATGCTCTGGAACAAGGACGATCTGGGCATGTCGCTGCGCTACAAGGCTTCGGCGGACGCGGCGATGGCGATCGGCGCCGATGTCGAAGCGGTCGGCGTGCGCGAGCCAGAGGATTTCAAGGAAGCCTTCGCGGTGATGGACCGTGAGCCTCCCGATGCGATCCTGATGGTCTCGGACTCGCTGACCATGCTCAACCGCAAGCTGGTGTTCGACTATGCCGCGGCGCATCGCCTGCCTGCGATCTACGAATTCGACGAGCTGGTGCGCGAAGGCGGCCTGATGTCGTATGGCGCCGATCTGAAGGAATCCTTCGAGCGCGCCGCTGCGATGGCCGATCGCATCTTCAAGGGCACCAGCCCCGGCGAGCTTCCGTTCGAGCAGCCCACCCGCTACCCCTTCGTGATCAACCTCAAGACCGCAAAATCCATCGGGCTGGAAATTCCGCCGACACTGCTGGCGCTCGCCGACGAGGTGATCGAATAAACTTGGTCAATCCAGTCGCTGCTCTATCCCCTCATCCTGAGGAGCGCGTATGCGCGTCTCGAAGGATGAGGCCGGGAGCGGGGCCTCATGGTTTTCCCGGCGATGCGAAGCATCGTCCGGAGACGGCGCGTTCGCGCCTCCTCACCATGAGGGTTTGGTAGCACAATAATCTAAAATCTGAGGGGCATCTCGATGTACCACTACACCGCACTCGTCACCCTGCTCGCTGCGTTGTTCTATCTTTTCACCTCGATGCAGGTGTCGCGGGCGCGCATCAAATATGGCGTCAAGTTGCCGGCGATTACGGGCAACGCGGATTTCGAGCGCGTCTTCCGCGTGCAGATGAACACGCTGGAATGGCTGCCCATCTTCCTGCCGTCGCTGTGGCTGTTTGCGATCTATGTCAGCGATTGGGTCGCTGCGATCGTGGGCGCGGTCTGGATCGCGGGTCGCATCGCCTACATGGTCGGTTATACCAGGTCGGCGCCGCAGCGCGGTCCCGGCTTCCTGATCCAGTCGATCGCCAACGCCGTGCTGCTGTTCGGCGCGCTGGGCGCGATCGTGTGGCGGATCGTGCATCCCTGACGGCTAAGGGGCGAGCAGCCTCTTGTACTTCTTTCCGGGACGGTCCGAAGGACCGGACCAGGAATCTCGAGATTCCGGGTTCGATGCTTCGCATCGCCCCGGAATGACGCTGCGCGTCACTTCGTCAGCGGGCAGCCGCTGTCCTTGGCAGAAAAGAACGCCTTGTCGCCGGGAACGACCGCGAGCTCCTTGTAGTAATCCCACGGCTTCTTGGAATCGGACGGCTTCTTGACTTCGAACAGGTACATGTCGTGCACCATGCGACCGTTCGCCAGCACCTTGCCTTGCGCAAAGGCGTCATCGACCGGCAGTTCCTTCAGCTTCCTGGCGACGGCTTCCGCGTCCTTGGTGCCGGCGGCCTTCACCGCCTTGAGATAGCTGATGGTCGCGGAATAAGTGCCGGCGTGGATCATGCTGGGCATGTGGCCTGTGCGCTTGAAGAAGCGCTCGGAGAAGGCGCGCGTCTTGTCGTCATGGTCCCAGTAGAAGCCTTCGGTCAGCACCAGTCCCTGAGCGGCCTCCAGACCCAAACCGTTCACCTCGGAGATCGTCATCAAGAGCCCCGCGAGCTTCTGGCCGCCCTTGACGATGCCGAATTCGGCCGCCTGCTTGATCGAGTTGGTGGTGTCGAGGCCGGCATTGGCGAGGCCGACGATCTTGGCTTTCGAGCTTTGCGCCTGCAGCAGGAAGGAGGAGAAGTCCGACGAGTTCAGCGGCACGCGCACCGATCCCACCACCTTGCCGCCATTGGCGGTGACGATGTCGGTGGTGTCCTTTTCCAGCGCGTAGCCGAAGGCGTAGTCGGCGGTGAGGAAGAACCAGGTGTCGCCGCCCGACTTCACCAGCGCGCCGCCGGTGCCGACCGCGAGCGCGCGGGTGTCGTAGGCCCAATGGAAGCTGTAGGGCGTGCAGGCATCGCCGGATATGCGCGAGGTCGCGGCGCCGACCACGATGTCGATCTTCTTCTTGTCCTTGGAAAGCTCCTGCACCGCGAGCGCGACCGACGAGGTCGTGAGCTCGGTGATCATGTCGACGCCTTCGGTATCGTACCAGCGCCGTGCGATGGCGGTGGCGAGGTCAGGCTTGTTCTGGTGATCGCCGGTGACCATCTCGATCTTCTGGCCGAGCACCTCGCCGCCAAAATCCTCGATCGCCATCCTGGCGGCTTCGACCGAATATTTGCCGCCATAGTCGGCATAGACGCCGGACTGATCGTTCAGAATGCCGATCTTCACGCCCTGCGCCGATGCGGGCACGCTCGCGAGCAGGCTGCTCACTGCGGCCGCCGCCATCCACATTGATTTCATTGTCGCCTCCCAGCCGTTTCTATTCATCCCGGGTATATTTTATAACCCTGCCAAAGCCCATCTATTTCAAATAGGCCAATGGTATTGAAGGGTTGCGGCGGAAAGCCGCCGCGCTCAGGCGGCGGCTGCCGCTTCCTTCTTCACCCGACCGCCGTCGGCGAGGTTGCGCACCACCACGTAGAAGATCGGCGTGAAGACGAGTCCGAACAGGGTGACGCCGAGCATGCCGAAGAACACGGCCACACCGACCGCCTGACGCATCTCCGAGCCCGAACCGCTTGATACCACCAGAGGCAGCACACCGAGGATGAAGGCGAACGACGTCATCAAGATCGGCCGCAGGCGCAGCCGGCAGGCTTCGATCACGGCCTCCAGCCGCTCCTTGCCCTCGGCCTCGATGTCGCGCGCAAACTCCACGATCAGGATCGCATTCTTGGCAGCGAGGCCCACCAGCACCACGAAGCCGATTTGCGTGAGGATGTTGACATCCTGTCCCATGATGCGGACGCCGATGGTGGCAGCGAACAGGCACATCGGCACGATCAGGATGATGGCGAACGGCAAGGTCCAGCTGCCATATTGCGCGGCCAGCACCAGATAGACGAACAGCACGCAGATCGGGAACACCAGCAGGCCGGCACTGCCGCCATTGACCTGCTGATAGGACAAATCCGTCCAGTCATAGGAGAAGCCGCTGGGCAGCGTCTCGGCCGCAAGCTGCTTCATCGCGTTGATAACGGTCGCCGAGCTGACGCCGGGCGCGCCTTCGCCCTGCAGCTCCGACGCCGGATAAAGATTGTAGCGCGCCACGCGGTCGGGGCCGGCGATGTCCTTGAAGTCCACGACGCTGCCGAGCATCACCATGTCGCCATTGGCGTTGCGGGTGCGCAGCCGCGACAGGTCCGCGCGCTCCTTGCGGAACGGCAGGTCAGCCTGCGCGGTGACGTGATAGGTGCGGCCGAACAAATTGAAGTCGTTGACATAGGCCGAGCCGAAATAGGTCTCGATGGTGTCGGTGATGTTAGCGATGGGAACGCCGAGCTTCTGCGCCTTGATGCGGTCGATATCGACGAACACTTGCGGCGTGTTGGCCGAGAACGGTGAGAACACAGTGGGAGCGAGCAGCAACGGCGACTTGCGCGCCGCGGCGACAAGTTCGTCGGTTGCGGCCGCGAGCAGCTCGGGCCCGCGCCCCTGCCGGTCCTGGACCCGCATGGTGAAGCCGCCGCCGGTGCCGATGCCGGGGATCGACGGCGGCGGGATGACGATGATGAACGCGCCCTCGATGGATGAGAGCCGCTTGCGCAGGTCGTTGGTGATCGCGTTGGCTGTCAGGCCTTTCTTGAGCCGCACCTCCGGCTCCTCGAACACCGGAAACAGCGCCGCGGAATTGCTGGCCTGGGTGCGTGTTGCGCCGGACAACCCGGCGAAAGCCGCGACACGGACGATGCCGGGCGTGTCGAGCGCGGTCTTCTCGATGCGGCGGACGATCTCCGTGGTTCGCGCCAGCGAAGCCGCGCCCGGCAATTGCGCGGAGATGATGACGTAGCCGCGGTCCTGGGCGGGGATGTAACCCTGCGGGGTGGTCGCGAGCAGCCAGCCGGCGCTGCAGATCAGCACGACATAGATCAGCAGCATCACCACGCGGTGCCGGATCACGAACTCCGCCGCGCTGCCATAACTATGGGACAGCCGATCGAAGCCGCGGTTGAAGATGCCGGTGAACCATTCCCAGGCGCGGCCGATCACATTCCACGCCGCCGGCGGCCGCTTCTCATGGTGGGCGACGAGAATCTGCGAGGCCAGCGCCGGCGACAGCGTCAGCGAGCAGAAACACGAGATCGCGGTCGCGACCGCGATGGTGATCGCGAATTGCTGGAAGAACTGCCCGGATATGCCGCCCAGGAACGCCGTCGGCACGAACACCGCGCACAGCACCAGCGCAATCGAGACCAGCGCGCCGCCGACCTCCTCCATGGTCTTGAGCGCGGCATCGCGCCGGCTCAGGCCGAGCCCGAGATGGCGCTCGACATTCTCGACCACCACGATGGCATCGTCGACCACGATGCCGACCGCAAGCACGAGACCGAACAGCGTCAGATTGTTGAGGCCGAAACCGAACGCAGCCATCGCCGCAAAGGTACCGACCAGCGACACCGGGATCGCCACGATCGGAATGATGGCCGGCCGCCAGCCCTGCAGGAACACCAGCACCACGATCACGACCAGGATCATCGCTTCATAGATGGTCTTGATCAGCTCGTGGATCGACTGCCCGATGAACTCGGTCGGGTTGTAACCGATGTTGTAGTCGAGCCCCTTCGGGAAGCTCGCCTTCAGCTTCACCATGGTGTCCTGGATGCCTTTGGCGGTGGCGAGCGCATTCGATCCCGGACGCTGCGTCACCAGCATGGCGACGGCGGTCTTGCGCAACAGGAAACTGTTGGTAGAATAGTCGAGCGCGCCGAGCTCGATCCGCGCCACGTCGCGCAGCCGCACGGTTCGGCCGTCATCGCCGGCCTTGACGACGATGTCCTCGAACTGGGCGGGATCCTTCAATCGCCCGGTGAAAGTGAGATTCGGCTGAAAGGCGCGGTCGGCGATCGGCGGGCTCGCAAACTGGCCGCCGGTGATCTGCAGGTTCTGGGCGCGGATCGCGGCGATCACATCGGCGGCGGTCAAGCCGAGATGCGCAATCTTGTCGGGATCGAGCCACAGCCGCATCGAATAGTCGCGCGCGCCGAAGATCTGGATGTCGCCGATGCCGTCGAGCCGCAACAACTCGTCGCGGACCTGCAGCAACGCGTAGTTGGAGATGTAGAGCTGGTCGAAGCTGTCGTCCGGCGACAGCATGAACACGACCATCAGGATGTCAGGCGAATTCTTCTTGGTGACAACGCCGTTGCGCTGTACCTCGTCCGGCAGTTGCGGCTGCGCGATCGCAACGCGGTTCTGGACCAGCACCTGTGCCTTGTCGAGATCGGTGCCGAGCTTGAAGGTGATGGTGATGGTGAGCTGGCCGTTCGAGGTGGCCTGGCTGTAGATATACAGCATGTCCTCGACGCCGTTGATCTGCTGCTCGATCGGAGCTGCGACCGTGTCGGAGATGGTCTGCGCCGAGGCGCCCGGATATTGCGCCGTGACCACCACGGTCGGCGGCACCACCTGCGGATATTCGGCGATCGGCAGCGTGGTGTAGGCGATCGCGCCTACGATCAGGAGCACGATCGACAGCACCATCGCCAGAATGGGCTGGTTGACGGAAAGACGTCCCAAATTCATGGCTTGCCGCCGCCGCTCGCCGCCATATGCGGGCTGACCTTGGCGCCGACGCGGGCGCGCTGGATGCCGTCGACGATGACCTTGTCCTCGGGTTTCAGCCCTTCGCGGATCACGCGCAGGCCGTCATCGAGCGGGCCGAGCACGACCGCGCGCGCTTCCACGGTGTCGTCGTCCTTCACCACGAACACGATCTTGCGCGACTGATCGGTCGCGATCGCGGTATCCGGCAACAGCAGCGCCTCATAGGGCGAGCTGCCGATCAGCCGGACCCGGCCGAACTGGCCCGGCAGGATCGAGAGATCGTGGTTGGGGATGATCGCGCGGCTGCGCAGCGTGCCCGTCGAAACGTCCAGCCGGTTGTCGATGAAGTCCATCTCGCCCTCATGCGAGGGTTTGGTTTCGTCGGTCAGCGTCACCTGCACCGGGTTGGCGGTGTCGCGCGAGCTCGGCCGCTTGCCCTCGAACCAGAGCTTGTTGTTCTTCAGATATGTCGCCTCATCCACATCGAAATAGATGTAGATCGGGTCCATCGAGACGATGCTGGTGAGCAGGGTCGACGTACCATTGTCGCTGCCCTGCACGAGGTTGCCGATACTGACGAGATGGCGGCTGACACGGCCGGCAATCGGCGCCGTCACATGCGTGAACTCGAGGTTGAGCTGGGCTGCCTTGAGCGCGCCTTCGGCAACGGTCTCGGCGGCGTGCGCAGCCTGCAAAGCCTGGCGACGCTGGTCGACGACCTGTTCGGAGACGGCACTGGTCTGGACCAGGTTCAGCCCGCGATCGAGCTCGCGCTTGGCGAGTTCCGCCTTGGCGCGCGCGTCGGCAAGCTGGCCGTCGGCCTGCGTCGCCACCGCCTCGAACGGCCTGGGGTCGATGATGTAGAGCAGGTCGCCGGCATGCACCATGTCGCCGTCCTTGAACTCGACATTGGTGACGAAGCCGCCGACCCGGGCGCGAACGGACACTTCCTCGACCGCCTCGAAGCGGCCGGTAAACTCGTCCCAATCGGTCACGGTGCGCTTCACCGGCTGCGCGACGGTCACCGGCGGGGCCGCCGCGGCCGCCGGCGGCTGCGTGCTTTGGCCGCACCCGGCAAGCATCAGCGCGAGAAGGATGACCGGCGCGAGACCGCCAAGCACGCGGGACGCAGTGTTTTTGTTGTTGGGCTCAGCTAGATCCGTCGCGCGCAACTATACATCCCCCTGCACCAGGCCGCGGCTCGCGGCAGTGTCAAAGATGCGGTTTTACCGCACCGCATACAAGAGCGGCGTGGCCCGCCCCTCACTCCATATATCTCGTTTGTGGCGCAAATTTTTTGCCACGCAAACGACGAGGGTGGAATAATCGTTCGAATGTGCAAACTAGCCGGATGGGCAGTTATGCGCTGCGGCCACGCAAGAAGCGCGGCCGGCGAGAGGAAACGAGGTCACCCATGGACGCACTTTCCGCCCGTTCGCCCTTTGCGACCGATGCCGATCGCGGCCCGGCTTACCTTGCGCCCGACGGCGCGGGGCAGAATTTCTATGCGATCGACCGCGGTTTGCGCGATCTCCTGCCGCTTTATCTGGCAGCGGAGGATTTTAGCAAACTGGAACCGCATTTCGATCGCCTGGGAGCGCTCGCCGGCGGCCGGCTCGACGAACTCGCGCGCATCGCCGACCAGCACCCGCCGATACTCCATCCGCGCGACCGTTTCGGCCGCGACGAGGATTGGATCGACTACCATTCGTCCTACCGCGAGATGGAAAATATCGCCTTCGGCGATTTCGGTTTTCACGCCATGAGCCACCGCGCAGGCAGCCTCGGCATGGATCGTCCGCTGCCGGCTATTGCCAAATACGCGCTGCAATATTTGTTCGTGCAGGCCGAGTTCGGCCTGATGTGCCCGATCAGTGTGACCGACACGTCGATCCACCTGATCCGCAAGTTCGCCAGCCCTGAGCTGCAGGACTACCTGCTGCCGAAAATGCTGTCGGGCGATGTCGCCACGATGTGGAAGGGCACGCAGTTCATGACCGAGCGCGCCGGCGGCTCCGATGTCGGTGCCATCGAGACCACCGCGCGTTTCGAGGACGGTGAGTGGCGGCTTTATGGCGACAAATGGTTCTGCTCGCATGCCGACGCCGATGTTGCGCTGATGCTGGCGCGCCCGGAAGGCGCTGCCGCGGGGACAAAAGGTCTGGCGCTGTTCGCGTTGCCGCGCCGGCTGAAGAATGGCCGCCGCAACGCCTATCGCATCGTGCGGCTCAAGGACAAGCTCGGCACCCGCTCGATGGCAAGCGGCGAGATCCTGCTCGAAGGCGCGGTCGCCTATCTCGTCGGCGACATCCATGCAGGCCTGAAGCAGATGATGGAGCAGGTCAATTTGTCGCGGCTGTCGCATGGCGTGCGCGCCGCCGCGATGATGCGGCGCTGCCTGAACGAAGCGATGGTTTGCGCACGCGGCAGAAAAGCCTTCGGCCATACCATCTTCGACTATCCGCTGCTGCGCCGTCAGTTGCTCAAGATCACGCTCCCTGTCGAGCAGTCGCTGTCGATGTTGCTGTTTGCCGCCCACGCCATGGACCGCGCCAATGCGGGCGAGGCGGATGCCGCCGACATCCTGCGCATCCTGACGCCGCTGTTAAAATTCCGCGCCTGCCGCGACAACATTCCGGTGGCCACGGGTGCGATGGAGGTACGCGGCGGCAACGGATATATCGAGGAATGGGTCAACGCGCGGCTGGTGCGCGACGCCCATATCGGCGTGCTCTGGGAGGGAACCAGCAACATCAACGCGCTCGACATCATCAGCCGCGCCGTCGGCAAGGGCGGCGCGCACCGTGCTCTCGGTGCGGCGCTCGGCAAACTGCTGGATGAGGCGACGGCGATCCCCGCGGCGTTCCGCGACCGCCTGCGCGCGACGCTCGGCCGCGCGCTCGATTTCGCCGGGCGTGTCGCGGTGGCGCCGGTGCTGGAAGCCAACGCGCGAAAGGCGGCGAGCGGGCTTTATCATGTCACCAGCGCCGTGCTGATGGGCTGGGAAGCGAGCCGTCCCGGCGTCGATGCGCGGCGCGCATTGCTGGCGCGGCTTATCCTCGATCATCGGCTGAGCGCGCAGGATCCGCTGGAGCCGGCGACGGGCGATTGGGAGGGCGAGGCCGCGGAGCTTGTGTTCTCGGAGCGGAAATTGTCGTTACCCGACGTGGCGCACTTGCTGGTTTAGCGGCGCGCGGTCACAAGATCGAACAATTGCGGCAGCCTGCGCAGCGTCCGTTCGCTGCCTTCGAGACGGACCTGCCGGTTGGCGACAGCGTCGTCGAGCGACAATTGCCGGGCGAGAATCTGCAGGAAGGTGTCAAAACGGGTTTCGATCGCCGCCCCCTCCGTCAGTTCGCCCTTGGCGATGCGGGTGCCTTGCGGCCCGCCTTCGATGCTGAAGGCCGCAACACCCTCGGAATGCGGCACACGCAAGGTGATGCGGCAGGCCGGCGTCGGCGCGCGCTCGGCGATCGCATCGAGTGCGAGCAGGACCCAGTCCGGCTCGAACACGTCGTCGGAGCGCATCGGGAATAGGAAGCGCCCGCCCCAGCGGATCAATTCGCGGATCGCGGGCTGGATCGCGCGGCCGACCTCGGTGAGCTCGTAGACCTGCGCATTGAACGGCGCCGGCAGCGTCGCGCGGCGCACCACGCCGTTCTCGATCAGCGCGTTGAGGCGGCCGGTGAGCAATGCGGGGCTGACGTCATTGAGCCGCGCTTCGAGGTCGCCAAAACGCATCGGTGCGAGCAAGAGCTCGCGAATGATGAGCAGCGTCCAGCGCTCTCCAATGATCTCCGCCGCCCGCGCGAGCGCGCAGAATTGCGCGTAACGTGTTCCGCTCATCTCGTAGAGATGGCGGACGTCGCCATCGCCGTCAATCGGTCGCGAGCCCGATCGATCATCGCATCTTCATCTCCATCACTTCGGCGACCTCGATGGTGCCGTGATCGAGATGCGGACATTGCCGTGCCAGCGCGACGGCGGCCTCCAGGCTTTGCGCGGTGACGGTCGAGAACCCGGTCAACATGTTCGCACTGCGGTCGGTCACGCCGGCCGGACCGATCAGCTTGCCGGCGCCAAGCGGCATGCCGGGATCGACCACCGCGTCGCCGAGGCCGCCCATCCACGCCTTCCATTTCGCCATATAGGCCGCGCCGTCCTGCGGTGACTCGAATTTCCTGCCGCCGTGATAGGCAATAATGTATTTGGTCATGACAACTCCTTCACTCCAATGATCGGTTGGCGGCGCGGTCAGCGCCGGTAGGCCAGCGCAATCAGGGGACCGACGACCACGAATTGCAGCACGGTGAAGCCGGTCTCCAGCACGAGATAGGTCGGCACCGAACCCATGATGTTCTTGGCGGCCACTGCCAGCGTCGTGAACGACCACGACAGGATGGCGAGCCCGGCGCCATAGATCAGCCCAGGGCGCAGCACGGCGCCGCCGCGAGCGGGAAAGAACCGCCGATAGGCGAGCGAGAAAATCACGCCCTGGATCAGCATCGATGCCAGGCCGAAGGGGATGATCGGGTCGGGCCGATAGATCCCCAGCGCCTCATAGCTCGGCGCGAGCCAGACCAGATGCCAGGCATAAGCAATGGGAAAGGTCGGAACCAGATAGGCGGCGACGCCGAGCCAGAAGCTGCGGCTCGACGTCAATGTCGCTTGCGCGGGAAGTGTGGTCATACGCCCCTCCTCTTAATACTAATATTATAGTCTATACTTCATATTATGAAGTCAAGAGGTCGCGTGTTGGCGTGATTGTGCTTCTGGCAGATACTGTTGCAAAAGTCGAAAATCAAACATCTCTGAAAATCTCGCAAAATCCGATGTCTCGACGACTCGGCCGCTGCAATGCTCGCTAGGGTCGATACGAAGGTCCGTGGTCGCTTTTGAGTAAGATAATGTGGACCCTCACATCGTCGCGTGCGGAACGCACCAGCGGTCCTGAAAAATTTCGTTCGTCAGCCGAAAAAGACTTTTTCAACACTATCGGCACAAGGCAGACGTGCCGATGGGCGATCCGGATTATAAATAGATACGCTAGAGCGGGATGACTTTTCTTTGAATTGTCATCCCGCTCTATCTTTTTGTTTGAGCATGATCTTTCGGAAAACCGCTACACACTTTTCCGGATCATGCTCTAGGCCAATTCGCTCGTGAGCGTTTCCGGCTCCGGCATCGTTGCCTGGAAGGCCGGCGTGGCCTGCAGCCGGTCCGCCAGCTCATCGAGCTTGCCGCAACCGAGGCCGGCCATGAAGTTCGGGCGCTTGCCGCACGCGAACAGCCAGAACACCGCGACCGTGATATCGGCCTGGGAGATCGCTTCGCCCGTGAACCAGGGCCCGGCAAAAGCGTCGTTGAGCCAGACAAAGCCGTCGCGCACCTGCTGGTCGCAGGTGTCGAGCCAGGGCCGGTGCCAGGTCTCGCGCGGGCGGAAATGGCGTTCATAGAGACCGATCACCAGCTTCTCATTGGCGCCATGCGCGACCGCGAGCAGCGTCAGCACGCGCCGCCGCGCGCGGCCGGCCGCGGGGGTGAGCGCCCGCTCCGGCCCGGCGATGCCGTCAAGATAGTCGAGGATGACGGCGCTATCGATCAGCATCTCGCCATCGGCGAGCTTCAGCGCCGGCACCCGCGCGATCGGATTGAACTGTGCCAGCTTTGCCTTGTCGGGCCCGAATGGCATCAACGGCTCGTGCTTATAGTCCATGCCATAGAGCCGGAGCGTGACCGCGACGCGCCGGACAAAGGGCGAGGCATGGCGGCCGTACAGAATTGGATGATCTTCGGGCATGACGCGCGGAAATTCCTTCGCTAGTCTGTTCCAACGATACAATGAAATAGTCCCGGGAGGACAGCGCGTGCACAAGGGGCGTGTCGTATTCGGCGCCATGGACGAGGTCGTATTCGGCGAGCCTGCTGCGGAAGCCATCGTCCGGCAGATGGAGCGTCTGCGCAGCTCCCGCGCGTTCCTGATGGTTTCGGGCACGCTCAGGCGCGAGACCGACGAGATCGAGAAAATCCGCTACGCGCTCGGCGAGCGCTGCGCCGCCATTTTCGATGCGATGCCGCAGCACACGCCGCGCGAGGCGGTGGTTGCGGCCAGCAAGATGGCGCGGGCCGCGGAAGTCGATCTCATCGTCACCGTCGGCGGCGGTTCGATCACCGACGGCGCCAAGGCGGTTCAGCTCTGCCTTGCCAACAATGTCCGCACCGTCGACGGCATCGATGCGATCCGCGCCGTCAGGGGCGTGGTGCCGCCGATGAAACCGCCCGCCGTGCGCCAGATCAGCGCACCGACCACGATTGCCGGCGGCGAGTTTTCCGCAATCGCCGGCGTCACCAATGTGGCGGCCAAGGTGAAGGAGATGCTGCGGCACGAACTTGCCATGCCGCGCGCGGTAATCCTCGATCCCGCGCTCTCCGTGCATACGCCGGAATGGCTGTTCCTCTCGACCGGGATCCGCGCGGTCGACCATTGCGTCGAGGGCCTCTGCTCGCGCGAGGCGCATCCTTATGGCGACGCGCAGGCGCTGAAGGGACTATCCATGCTGGCCTCGGGGCTGCCGCGGGTGAAGGCAAATCCGCGCGATCTCGACGCGCGGATGGATTGCCAGATCGGCACCTGGCTTTCGACCGGGCCGCTCACCTCGGGCGTGCCGATGGGGGCGAGCCATGGCATCGGCTATGTGCTCGGCGCCGCCTATGGCGTGCCGCACGGCTACACTTCCTGCGTGATGCTGCCGTTCGTGATGCGCTGGAACAGGATAGCCAATGCAGACCGCCAGGCGCTGGTCTCCGAAGCGATGGGCCAGTCCGGCAAGGACGCCTCCGACGTGCTGGACAAATTCATCCGCGATCTGGGCATGCCGCGCAGCCTGCATGAGGTGAAGGTCGGAAAACAACAGTTCGACGCGATCGCGCAGGCGGCGATGGCCACGCCGTGGGTGCCGCGTAACCCGCGCAAGATCGGCGGCCCCGCCGAGGTGCGCGAGATCCTGGACCTGGCGGCATAGGGAGCACGATGTATACCGGCAAGCACGCTCATTTGCGTCCGCTGCAACCTGCCTTCATCATGGCGAGTACCGGCGAGACGGTGACCTATCGGGAGCTGGAGGCGCGCTGCAACCGGCTGGCGCATTTGCTCCGCAAGCGCGGGCTCCAGCGGCTCGACCACTATTCGATCTTCATGGAGAACAACAGCCGCTATCTGGAATCCTGCGGCGCGGGCGAACGCTCGGGGCTGTATTTCACCTGCGTCAACTCGTTCCTCACGGCAGGCGAGCTCGCCTACATCCTCACCAACAGCTGCTCGCGCATTCTCATTACCTCGGTGGCCAAACTCGACATCGCGCGCGAGGCGATCAGGGAATGCCCGGGAATCGAGCTCTGCATCGTGGCCGACGGCCCGGGCGAGAGCGCGCGCATCGTCGGACTGGAGGAAGCGACCAAGGACCTGCCCAACACGCCGATCGCAGACGAGTTCGTCGGCACCGCGATGCTGTATTCGTCCGGCACGACCGGTCGGCCCAAGGGGATCCTGCGGTCGCTGCCGGATCAGCCGCCGCTCCAGCAACTGCCGCTGTTCGATTTCCTGCAGAATCTCTGGCACTATCGCGAGGGCATGATCTATCTCTCGCCGGCGCCGCTTTATCATTCGGCGCCGCAGGCCGCGGTCAATTTGACCGTCCGCATGGGCGGCACCGTCATCATCATGGAGAAATTCGATCCCGAGTTTTACCTCGCGCTGGTCGAGAAGTGGGGCGTCACCCACAGCCAGCTGGTGCCGACCATGTTCTCGCGCCTGTTGAAGCTGCCGGAAGAGGTGCGCCATCGCTACGACCTCTCGACGCTGGAGATCGCGATCCACGCCGCCGCGCCCTGCCCGGCGCTGGTCAAGGAAGACATGATCAAATGGTGGGGGCCGATCATCCACGAATATTATGGCGCGACCGAAGGGCTCGGCTTCACCGCCTGCAACAGCGAGGAATGGCTCGCCCATCGCGGCAGCGTCGGCAAGGTGCTGCTCGGCGATCTCCATATCCTTGACGCGAACATGCAGGAATGTCCGGTCGGCACACCGGGCACGGTGTGGTTCAAGACTGCCTCGGCCTTCGAATATTTCAACGATCCCGCGCGCACGATGGAGGCGCGCTCGCCGGACGGCAGCATGAGCACGGTCGGCGATGTCGGCTATGTCGATGCCGACCGCTATCTCTATCTCACCGACCGCGCCACCTTCATGATCATCTCGGGCGGGGTGAACATCTATCCGCAGGAATGCGAGAATCTGCTGATCACCCATCCCAAGATCGCGGACGCGGCCGTGTTCGGCGTGCCCAATCCCGATCTCGGCGAGGAGGTGAAGGCGGTGGTGCAGCCGATGCCGGGAGTCGAACCGTGCGAGGCGCTGGCCGAAGAGCTGATCGCCTTCTGCAGCCAGTCGCTGTCGCGCCAGAAGGTGCCGCGATCGATCGATTTCGAGGCCGAGCTGCCGCGGCTGCCGACGGGAAAACTCTACAAGCGGCTGCTGCGCGACCGCTATTGGGGCAACAAGACCTCGCGGATCGTGTAGCGCGCAGCGACCCTCGTCACTCGCCGAGTCCCGCCAGCCGCAATCCTTCCCGCACGCGTACCATCTTGGCATTGAAGGCGGCGGTTCCGACCGTTGGTCCGAAGTTCGCCAATGACGTCTGCGGCCACAGCTTCATGTAATGGTCCATCGCATCGCGCGCTTCCTGCTCCCGGCCAACCAAGGCGTAGGCGGAAGCCAGATAAGCGGAAGGATGTCCCGCATTGGGCGCCTCGAGCGCGGCGCGCGACAACCGTTCGATGGCCTTCTGATCCTCGCCCTGCATGAGATAGATCAGGCCTATTCCCTGGTTCCAGCTCCAGCGCAACTGCGAGTCGGGCGCGTTTCGATCGGCCTCGAGGAATTCGGCAAGAGCCTCATCGAGCCGGCCCAGCATGAGCTCGTTATATCCGATCTCCTTGTGAAGGAACGCGTACGTTGGAAAGTTCTTTGCGGATTCACCGCACACCCTGATCGCAACTTCAAACAGCCGCATCGCACGAAGGATGTGACACTGGGCGCCGCGCACCATCCTGTCTTCCGGAGCGATCCGGATGGCCTGCTGCACCGTCAGGTTGGCCGCCTGCAGGTCGGCGGCAACATCGTTCGACCAGTGATTCAGCACACCGGTCACGATGGCAAACGTCAACCGGGCCAGGGCTTCGGCGTTATGAGGATCGAGGTCAACCGCCCACTGCCGGAGCCCGCGGACGGCTTCATAGTCGCCGCGCGACGTCATGTTGATCTGTTCGGCGATGTGCGTGAGCTTGGCGGCCGTCCCGATATTCGCGCTGGTTCGTTCCGATTGCGCGAAATAGCTCCAGGTCAGGGCTCCGAAACACAAAAGGCCGATTGCCGCGAAGATTCCTGCGGCGCGTGAAGCGGCAAAGGCGCGCGCCTTGACCGTGACAACCATCGGTGGAGGTGGCGCATCCGAATGATCGTCGATCACCTGCCAGACGGACGTGCTTCCATCGGCCGGCACAGCCTCTATGGTTTGCAAGGCGGTCCCTTCCGATGGGCTCGCCATCTCCTCGGACGCTTCTTGCTCCTCCCGTACCTCCCCCACGAAGCGGATGCCCTTGCGTGGCAGGGTCTTGATCAAGCGCTGTTCGGTGCCGCTGTCGCCGACGGCACTTCGCACCGCGCTGATGCGCGTGGTCAGCGCCGACTCGGAAACGATGCGTCCGCCCCAGATCGCCTCGATCAGCTCGTCCCGGCTGACGACGCGCTCGCGGTGGCGGATCAGGTACTCGAGCAGGTCGAAAACCTGCGGCTCGATGGCAATCGAGGTAAAATCCCGGCGCAGCTCGCGCCTGTCCAAATCCAGGACGCAATCGTCAAAAACATAAAGCAAATCAACGCTCCCATCGCCCCGAAAGGTCAGCGGGGCCCTTTACAAAAAGCGGCTTACCGAAAAAATGAAGCGTTTCGTAAGCAGAAAATAAGGTGGCCTAAAGGCGCTGGGCGCTCGCCCCGGGCATGTTTGGCCCGCTGGGTGATTTGGCCGGCAGGCTGTGCGCGCGCCGGACATTGCGAGGGGATCCACGGGCAATCGGGCAACATCGTCAAATATTTGGACTGGAGGAATTGCCATGACCGCAATTGGATATACGCTGATACGCACGTTTCGTTCAGCCGGCGACATCGAGGCGCTGAAGCAGATTGCGCTATTCTGCGGAGCCGGACTGCTGGTTTCCCTGCTTGCGTTGACCTACGGCCTCGATCTGAGCCCGGGCTTCTTCTAGGCCGCCTGCGAAACAATACTCCGGACACGTTGCAAGACATGACATTTCGAAACAGTTTCGCGTCTCTCATGGCCGGTCTCTTGGCCGGCGCCGGCATTCTGGTTCTTGCCAGCGGACCTGCCGCAAGCCAGACCTTCAATCAGTTCATCGGTTTCGGCGACAGCACGATCGACAGCGGCTATTACCGCGTGCTTCCCAATCCCGGCGGCGGCGCTACCTACAACGCGCTGTGGCCGGCCGCGGTTGCCGCCGGCGCAGGAAAGCCCACCAACAGTCCCGGGCTCATGAGCTCCGAGGCGCTGGCAGCCCTGTTCGGCCTGTCGGCTCTGCCCGCCAACCAGGGCGGCTCCAACTACGCCACGTCGGGCGCCAAGGATGTGACGGTCAACACGACCCAGACCGGCGACTTCAAGGCGGCCATCCCGACCGTGACGCAGATCAGCAACTACCTGGCCGCGAACGGCGGCCGCGCCAATCCGAACGGGCTTTATCTGATCAGCTCCGGCGGCAACGACGTCGCCTATGCCACCGGCAATACCGGCACCCCGCCATTCCCCGCCGCGCAGCCCTATCTCATCTCGGCTGCCAACAGTCTCGCAAGCTCGGTCGCGAACCTGCAGGCCGCGGGCGCGCGCTTCATCGTGGTGCCCGATTTGCCCTTCTCGTTCCCGGGCGGCGCCGGCAACGCGGGCGTACGGGCCGACCGCTTTCTCTACAGCCAGACGCTCTGGAACAGCCTCGCCGCCAACGGCGTGAATTTCGTACCGGCCGATTACAACGCGATGCGGCTGGCGATTGCCTCCAATCCGTCGCTGTTTGGCTTCCAGTTCGTCGGCACCGGCGCCGGCCAGACCGCGTGCAGCCAGCCTGCCGGCGTAACTTCGGCCTGGGCGCTGCTTTGCTCGTCCAATCCCGCCGCGCCGTCGCATCTGGTTTCGCCGGATGCCGATCAAACCCACTTGTTCGCCGACGACCAGCATCTGTCGAGCGCCGGCCAGAAGATCCTGGCGGACTACGAATACAGCCTGCTGGTGGCGCCGAGCGAAATCTCGTTCCTTGCCGAAGTCCCGGTGAAGACACGCGCGGCCGTCGTCGACGCCATCTTCAACCAGATCGCGATCTCGGAGCGGGCGCGCAAGACCGGCACGTTCAATGTCTGGGTCACCGGCGAGGCGATGTCGCTGGCGATCCATTCGGGAGCGACGGGGTTTCCGAGCGATCCCGGCACGCCCGCCGGCGTCACCGCCGGCATCGATTATGCCATCGCCAACGGCATGATCGTCGGCGCCGCTTTCTCCTACGGTCAGACCTCGCAGAGTTTCGACCTCGGCGGCAACTTCAAGCAGACCGATATCGCCGGCAGCCTCTATGGCGCCTACGCCGCCGGGCCCTATTGGGGCCGGGCGATCGGCACCTATGGCGGCCTGAGCTATGACGTGAACCGGATCGTGCCGATCGGCATCACCCAGCAATCCAACACCGGCAACACCAGAGGACACAACGTCTCCTTCGCGGGCGAGTTCGGATACGACTTCACCTTGCCGCTTGGCGCCGCGCCGGGCGTGCCCGCGATGCCGGTCAAGGCGCCGACGCCTGCGCCGTGGTTGCAGCTCACACACGGGCCAGTGGCCGGCATCGTGCTGCAGCACATCACCGTCAACGGCTACACCGAAACCGATCCTTTCGCGTCGATCGGCGGTTTCACCGCGCTGTCCTTCGCCGACCAGACCCGCAACTCCGCGGTCACCGAACTCGGCTACCAGGCCAGCATCGATTGGGGCATGTGGCGGCCGTTTGCAAAACTGGTGTGGAATCACGAACTCGCTTCGACCGATCGCTCGGTCACGGCCGCGCTCACCACCGTCGTTGCTCCCTCCTACTGGATGCCGGCGATAATCCTCGGCAAGGATTGGGGCACGGCGACGATCGGCACCACCGCGACCTTCGCGCCTAACGTGACCGGCTATGCGACGCTGTTCAGCCAGATCGGCCAGCAGAACGTCATCACCTATGGTGGGCAGGTCGGCGTGAACGTCGCCTTGCGGTGAGGGCGCGCTCAGACTTTCTCCGGCTCGCCCGGACGGCCGCCAAAGAACAACAGCACGCAATTACCGGCGACGAGGCCGAGCACGGCGACCATGCTTGCGAGCGCAAAGCCGTGGCCGGAACGGCCAAGCAGGCTCACCGTCAGGGGACCGACGATCTGGCCGGCGCCGAACGCCGCCGTCATCACGCCGACCGCGAGCGAGGCCGGCGCGCCGCCGTGACGCAGCACTTCCTTGATGCCGGCCATGGTGATGATCATGAAGGTGCCGCCGACACACACCGCCGAGAGCACTAGCGTGATGACGTTGACCTCGAGCGCCGGCGCCAGCACGCCGCCGGCCAGCACCCATTTCGCCCGTGTCCATAATTGCCAGGGCGCAAGACCGCGGCCGAGCCAGCCGCTCGCGAAAGTGGAGAGCGCCGCGGCCAGCCCGAACACCGGCCAGATCAGGCCGAACATCGCGGGGTCGTCGATATAGCCCTTCGCCAGCGCCGGCAGGAACGTCGCCGGGATGATGTAGCCGAAGCCGAAGGCGGCATAGCAGACCGCCGCAATGATCGCGGGCCGCGGTAGCGCGCGCAGTGACGGCGCTTGGGTCTGTGCGACCGGCGCACTGCCATGTCCGAGCGGACGCCACAGCAGCGCAGCGAGCGCTATCGCGACCACGCCCAAAACGATCCAGGTGATGCGCGAGCTCCAGGCATCGATGCCGGCCGCGAGGCCAAACAGCCCTGCAAAGGCAATCCCGATGCCGACCCCCGAAAATACATGCCCGGACCAATCCTCCTTGCCGTGAGCTTTGAGAATCGGCATCGCCCAGGCCGAGGTGCCGACCAGCACATAGGCGCTGGCGACGCCGCCGAGGAAGCGCAGTGCCAGCCACAGCGGCGGCCATTCGGCAAATCCCATCAAAAGCGTCGTGACGCCGACGCCGACAAGGCCCCAGCGGATCGCCAGCGAGGGGCGGGGCGCCAGCGCGATACAAAGCAGCGCGCCGAAGAGATAGCCGATGTAATTGCCGGTCGCGAGCCAGCCGCCGACCGCGAGCGTCAGATGCGCATCCTGCTGCATCAAGGGCAGGATCGGCGTCAGCGAGAAGCGCCCGATCCCCATCGCGCTCGCCAGCGCGAGCAGGCCGACCGAGGCGGCGGCGGCAGCGGATATTTCCAGTTTCCCGTTCATTTTCATGTTCCCGGGCTCTGGAATAGCCGATCCCGGTGTTCTATTATATTGAAAACTATGGACCTAGTTATTCTCTATATTCGAATGGAGCCGCGGCCATGAATTTCGCCGACCTGCAGGTGTTCAAGAGCGTCGTCGACGAGGGCGGCGTGATCCGCGCCGCGAGCAAGCTGCATCGCGTGCCGAGCGCAGTGACGACCCGGATCAAGCAGCTCGAGGCGTCGATGGGCGTGAAACTGTTCCACCGCGACAAGCAGCGGCTGCATCTGTCGCCGGCCGGCGAATTGCTGCTCGATTATGCCGAGCGGCTGATCCAGCTCTCCGAGGAAGCGCGCGACGTCGTCTCGGGCACCACGCCGCGCGGCACCTTCAAGCTCGGCGCGCTGGAGAGCACGACGGCGAGCCGGCTGCCGCCGATCCTGGCCGGCTTTCACGGCCGCTATCCCGATGTGCGGCTGGAGCTCGTCACCGGCACCAACGACTCGCTGCTCGGCCAGCTCAACGAGCGCAAGCTCGACGCGGCCTTCATCGCCGAGCCGCCGGGCGCAGGATCGCTCGAATACATGCCGGTGTTTTCCGAACGCCTGACGCTGATTTCGGGCGCCGATCATCCGCCGATCAAGCGGGCGCGCGACATCGAGGGGCTGTCGCTGATCGCGTTTCCGGAGGGCTGCGCCTATCGCCGCGTGCTGCAGCGCTGGCTCGGCGTCGACAGCCTGATTTCGTTCCGCGTGCTGGAATTATCGTCCTATCACGCCATCGTCGCCTGCGTGACCGCGGGCACGGGCATCGCGCTGATGCCGGAATCCGTGCTGGAAACCATGCCGCATGTGAAAGTGCGCCGGCATCCGATCCCGAAGGCGCAGAGCCAGATCACGACGCCGCTGGTCTGGCGCCGCGGCGAGATTTCGCCTGCCGTGCTGGCGCTGCGGACGCTGCTTTCGTCGCTGCCGAAGCAGAAAAACGCGGCCTGAAAAGCAAAACGGCCGGACAGAAGTCCGGCCGTCGTAAAAAATCCCGCGGGATCGGCTTAGTTCGGCCAGCAGCGGCGGCCTTCGGGCCCGATGTGATAGCCTGGCGGACACAGGCGGCCGCGCGCAAACGGATGGCAGGCGCCGCCTGGACCGCGCCAGAATCCAGGTCCGCAACCTTCCGCAACCTTGATGGTCAGGTCGGACGGAGATCCGACCGGCACCGGCATGATGGCCGCATTGGCCCCCGTCGCCAGGCTGAACGCCAATGCCGCACCAAGAGCGATTGTACGTATCATCGATTGCTTCCTTATCTTTCCAGGTTATTCGCCCCGCTTCGCCAACTCGAAAGCCGCGCGGGCGGGAACCTACCATCGAAGATATCGAAGACAATGACAGAATGTCGCACCCCTCCCATTCCGTGGTGCACTGCAAAACCCGCAGCCCAATGCCTCTCTTCGGGCACTCCGGCGCCCAATCGCGAATTGAAATGTCGAAACCTGGACGCGACGAGAAATGCGAGCGTCTTCATCCAATTGCCAATGCGCTCGCGGGGCTTGAGCGGTTGCCTCACCATTTTGCGGTAGCTATCGTCCCCCGCCAATCGGCCCGACTGACAAGGCCGAATTCATTGGAGGGAGACATCAATGCCGAGGGTGCGCGCGTTCGCCGCCATGGTCCTGTCGTTGCTGGCGGTCTCGACCGCCGCACAGGCGGCCGATCAGCCGAAATCAGGCGGCATCCTGCGGATGTATCACCGCGACAGCCCCGGCAGCGCGTCGATTCACGAAGGCGCCACCTATTCGCTCAACGTCCCCTTCATGCCGATCTTCAACAACCTCGTCATCTACGACCAGCATATTGCGCAGAACAGCCTGGACGACATCCGTCCCGAGCTCGCCGAGAGCTGGGCGTGGTCCGCCGACAAGAAGACGCTGACCTTCAAGCTCCGACAGGGTGTCAAATGGCATGACGGCAAGCCGTTCACCTCCGCCGACGTCAAATGCACCTTCGACATGCTGATGGGCAAGTCGCAGCAGAAGTTCCGCCAGAACCCGCGCAAGAGCTGGTATGAACAGGTCGACGAGGTCACGACCAATGGCGATTTCGAGGCCTCGTTCAAGCTGAAGCGGCCGCAGCCGTCGCTGCTCGCCCTGCTCGCTTCCGGCTACACGCCGGTCTATCCCTGCCACGTCTCCCCGGCGGAGATGCGCACCCATCCGATCGGCACTGGCCCGTTCAAATTCGTCGAGTTCAAGGCCAATGAGTTGATCAAGCTGACCAAGAATACCGACTACTGGAAGAAGGGCCTGCCCTATCTCGACGGCATCGAATACACCATCATTTCGAACCGCTCGACCGCGATCCTCGCCTTCGTCGCCGGCAAGTTCGACGTCACCTTCCCGACCGAGGTTACGATCCCGCTGCTGAAGGACGTCAAGCAGCAGGCGCCGAACGCGATTTGCGTCACCGCGCCGCTCAACGTCTCCACCAACATCATCGTCAATTCGAGCGCGCCGCCGTTCGACAATATCGACATCCGCCACGCGCTGGCGCTGTCGCTCGACCGCAAGGCGTTCATCGATATCCTGTTCGAGGGCCAGGCCGACGTCGGCGGCACCATGCTGCCGGCGCCGGATGGGCTGTGGGCGATGCCGAAGGACATGATGGAGAAGATTCCGGGCTATGGTCCGGACATCAACGCCAACCGCGAGGAAGCCAGGAAGCTGATGGCGAAGGCGGGCTATGGCCCGGACAAGCACCTCGCGGTGAAGGTTTCGACCCGCAACATCCCGGTCTACCGCGATCCCGCGGTCATCCTGATCGACCAGCTCAAGAGCATCTATATCGACGGCGAGCTCGACGTGGTCGACACCGCGCAATGGTTCCCGAAGGTCGCGCGCAAGGACTATGCGCTCGGCCTCAACCTGACCGGCAACGCGGTCGACGATCCCGACCAGTCGTTCTACGAGAACTATTCCTGTGGCTCGGAGCGCAACTACACCAACTACTGCAACAAGGACATCGAGAAGCTGTTCGACGTGCAGTCGCAGGAGACCGATCTTGCGAAGCGCAAGAAGCTGGTCTGGGACATCGACAGGCAGCTGCAGGAGGACGTGGCGCGTCCCATCATCTTCCACGGCCGCGAGGCGACCTGCTGGCAGCCCTATGTCAAGGGCATAACGGTCATGGTGAACAGCTCCTATAACGGCTATCGTTATGAGGACGTCTGGATGGACAAGTAAGCTCCGTCACTTGAGACACAAGTCTGTCGGCAAAAAGGGAGGAGGCTCACGTGTTTGGCTATATCGTGCGCCGTCTTTTCCTGATGATCATCACCCTGATCGGGATATCGATCGTCATCTTCTTCCTGCTCCGCATCGTGCCCGGCAACATCGTCGATATTCTGTTTGACGCGGCGGGCTTCGTCGATCCCGCCGACAAGGCCAGCATCGAGAAATCGCTCGGCATCGACCAGCCGCTGGCGATCCAGTATCTGAAATGGATCTACGGGCTGTTGCACGGCGACCTCGGCTATTCCTATGTCTCGGAGAAGCCGGCGCTGGAGGAAATCCTGCCGCGGATTCCGATCACGGCACGGCTCGCCGCGCTGGCGCTGCTGTTCTCGGCCTCCATCGGCATTCCCTTAGGGGTCCTGAGCGCGGTCAATCAGGGCTCGAAGCTCGATTATTTCCTGCGCGTGGTCAGCCTGAGCGGCCTGTCGCTGCCTTCGTTCTGGCTTGGCCTCTTGATCCTGATGGCGGGTGTCGCAATGTTCGGGACCATCCCGATCTTCAATCCGAACCCGCAAACCCTGGGCGAGATGTTTTCGACCTATTGCCTGCCTTCGCTCGCGGTCGCATTCCGCAGCTCGGCCCTGACCATGCGCATCACGCGCTCGTCGATGCTGGAGATCTTGCGGCAGGACTATATCCGCACCGCGCGCGCCAAGGGCGCTTCCGAGGCGTCCGTCAATTTCCATCACGCGCTGAAGAACGCCATCCTGCCCGTCATCACCGTGGTCGGCATCGAGGCGGCGTTCCTGATCGGCGGACTGATCGTCACCGAGACGGTGTTCAACGTTCCCGGCATCGCGCGCTTCCTGGTCGAGGCGATCCGCTGGCGCGACTATCCGATCGTGCAGAATCTCGTGATGCTCATCGCCGTGGTGGTGGTGTCAGCCAATTTCATCGTCGACATGCTCTATGCAGTGTTCGATCCGCGCATCCGCTATACGGACTGAAGAGGCCCGCTTGGTCACGATCAACTACGATAGCGAACTTCGGCGCGCCGGCGCCAACGCCAATACATTCTGGCGCCGTCTGCAATTCTTCGCGCGGCGCTACGTGCTCGGTACCGTCGGGCTCGTCATCATGATCCTGTTCGTGTTCGCTGCACTGTTTGCCGACCTGATCTGCATCTATAGCCCGCTCACCGTCGATTCCGCCCACGCTCTCGCGCATCCCAGCGCGCAGCACTGGTTGGGCACGGATTCCTTCGGCCGCGACGTCTGGGCGCGCATCATCCACGGCGCGCGGATTTCACTCGCGGTCGGCATCGGCTCGACCACGCTGGGCGCCACCTTCGGCGTGATCATCGGGCTTACCTCCGGCTATCTCTCCGGCTGGGTCGACCTCGTGTTCCAGCGCGTGACCGACATCCTGCAGGCGCTGCCGCTGCTGGTGCTGGCGCTGGTGATGACGGCCGCGCTCGGGCCATCGCTGCCGAACGTCATCCTCGCGATCGCGATCCCGCTGATTCCGATCGTGGCGCGCGTGATCCGCGCCAATACGCTGGCGCTGCGCGAGCTGCCCTTCATCGAGGCCGCCAAGTCGATCGGCATGAGCGAGACGCGGATCGCGCTGCGCCATGTGCTGCCCAACACGCTGGCGCCGCTGATCGTGCTCGCGACCGCGCAGCTCGGCTCGACCATCCTCACCGAAGCCTCACTGTCGTTCCTGGGGCTCGGCATTCCCGAGCCCTATCCGTCCTGGGGCCGCATGCTGTCGGAATCGGCGGCGGAATATGTCCGCACCGCGCCCTGGCTCGTCATTTTTCCGGGGATCGCAATAAGCCTCGCCGTGTTCGGTACCAATCTGTTCGGCGACGCCTTGCGCGACATCCTCGACCCGAGGCAGCGCGGCTGATGAACGCGATGCCTGAGGAGACGAACGTCCTGGAAGTGAAGGGCCTGCAAACGGTGTTCTTCACCAATTCCGGCCTGTTCCGCGCGGTCGACGACGTTTCCTTCCACGTCAAGCGCGGCGAGACGCTGGCGATCGTCGGCGAATCCGGCTGCGGCAAGAGCGTCAGCGCGCTGTCGGTGATGCGGCTGGTGCCCGATCCGCCCGGCCGCATCGTCGGCGGCGAGATTTTGCTCGAGGGTACCGACCTGCTCGGCCTCGACGAAGCTGACATGCGTCAGATCCGGGGCAACCGCATCTCCATGATCTTCCAGGAGCCGATGACCTCGCTCAATCCGGTGATCCGGATCGGCGACCAGATCAGCGAGGCGGTGCGGCTGCATCGCGACATGAGCGCGAAGCAAGCCCGCGACAAGGCGGTCGAGATGCTGCGCCTCGTGCGCATTCCCGAGCCGGCGCGACGCGCGCAGGAATATCCGCATCAGCTCTCCGGCGGCATGCGCCAGCGCGCCATGATCGCGATGGCGCTGGCCTGCCGGCCGGCGCTGTTGATCGCGGACGAGCCGACCACCGCGCTCGACGTCACCATCCAGGCCCAGATCCTCACGCTGATGGTCGAGCTGCAGAAAGAACTCGGCATGGGGCTGATCCTGATCACCCACGACCTCGGCGTGGTTGCGCAAACCGCGCAGCGCGTCATCGTGATGTATGCCGGCAAGAAGGTCGAGGAAGCCGACGTCGACTCCCTGTTCGCCAACCCGCGCCATCCCTACACCCGCGGGCTGATGGCCTCGATCCCGGCGGTACCGACAGCGCAGACCAAGACCAACGACCGGCTCGCGGAAATTCCGGGCACCGTGCCTTCGTTGACGCGGCTGCCCCAGGGCTGCGCCTTTGCGCCCCGTTGCGCGCTCGCGATCGATCGCTGCCGCGCCGAATACCCGCCGCTGCAGGATTTCGGCGGACCGCATCTGGCGGCCTGCTGGCGCGCCGCGGAAACGCCGGCGATGTCATGACCGGACCGCGCGCGCTGCTCGAGGTCAACGACCTCATCAAGCATTATCCGGTGCGAAGCGGGGTACTCCGCCGCAGGGTCGGCACCGTGCATGCAGTCGATGGCGTCAGCTTCTCGGTCGGCGTCGGCGAGACGCTCGGGCTCGTCGGCGAATCCGGCTGCGGCAAGTCGACGGTGGCGCGCAGCGTGCTGCGGCTGGTCGAGCCGACGTCAGGCGAAATCCGGATCGACGGACAGGACATCACCCATCTCAGCAAGACGGAAATGCGCCCGGTCCGCCGCCAGATGCAGATCGTGTTCCAGGACCCGTTCGCCTCGCTCAATCCGCGCATGAGCGCGGGCGACATCGTCGGCGAGCCGCTCAGCGTGCACGGGCTCGCCTCCGGCAGCGAGAAGCAGGACCGGGTCGCGAAACTGTTTCAGCAGGTGGGCTTAAGGCCCGACCAGATGCGGAATTTTCCGCATCAGTTTTCGGGCGGCCAGCGCCAGCGCATCTGCATCGCGCGCGCGCTTGCGCTGGGACCGCGCCTCATCGTCTGCGACGAGCCGGTCTCCGCGCTCGACGTCTCGATCCAGGCCCAGGTGATCAATTTGTTGATCGACCTGCAGCGCGAGCACGGCTTCTCCTACCTCTTCATCGCGCATGATCTGGCCGTCGTCGCCCATATCAGCCACCGCGTCGCGGTGATGTATCTCGGCCGCATTGTCGAGATCGCCGACAAGACCGAGTTGTTCAGGAACCCGCGCCATCCCTATACGCAGGCGCTGCTCGCCTCGGTGCCGGTCGCAGATCCCAGGATGAAACGGCTGAAGCCGCTGGTCGACGGCGACGTGCCGAGCCCGGTCAACCCGCCGTCGGGCTGCGCCTTCCACACCCGCTGCCGCTACGCCATCGACCGCTGCAAGGTCGAGCGTCCCGCGCTGAAACAGGCCGGATCCGGGCATCAGGTCGCGTGTCTGCTCAATGACGGAACGGGGCGCGACCAGTAATGCTGTCATCCCGGCGAAGGCTGGGACCGATACCGCGGAATCTTTCAATCAGGCAGGATTGCAGTCGTTCTTCGCAAAACGACGGCCTGTGATTATGGGTCCCGGATCGCGCTCGCTACGCTCGCTTGTCCGGGACGACAGTGGGGTTAGATCGCCTCGATCTCCACCACGATCTTTCCCATCGCCACCTGCTCGCCTTCGACGACGTCGATCGAAGAAACCGTGCCGGCGATACCGGCAGCGTGCACGTGCTGCATCTTCATCGCTTCCAGCGTCATCACCGGCTGCCCGACCGCGACGCGCTCGCCCGGCTTCACCAGCACGGCGACGACGCGGCCATTCATGGCGGCGCGAACCTTGCCGTCGCCGCCGTTGGTAGCTGTGGCTTCCGGCGCGGCGAGGGTGAGATCGCGCACCGCATGCGCGAAGCCGCGATGCTGGAAATAGAGCCTGTCGCCATCGCGATGGAAGGTGATGCGCTGCATTACGTCATCAGCACGGAAGCGAATTGCGTTGCCGGCCAGTTCCTCGATCTCGAAGCGCTGCCCGGTCCCGTCGCGGCTGACGCGATAGCCGCCTTCGCGTTCGCGGGTGACTTCGAATTCGTGCGCCGCGCCGTCGATCTCGATCCGCATCGGCACGGCAAAGGTCGCCGCCAGCGACCTGCCGCTTCGCCACGGCCGCGCCCGGGGATGGCTCACATGCAGCAGCAGCGCCGCGAGCGACGCGTCGGAAGCGCCGTCCTTGCGCAACAGCTCTTCGCGGTGGAGGCCGATGAAGGCCGTCGTCGCCTCACCCTTCGCAAAGGCGGGATGCCGCAGGCAGGACATCAGGAACGCCTGGTTCGTCGTCACGCCGAAGGCAATGGCCTGCTCCAGCGCGCAGATCAGTTTTCCCCGCGCCTCGTCGCGGTCAGCGCCATGGCTGATGATCTTGGCGATCATGGAGTCGTAGAACGGCGGAATGTCCGAGCCCGATTGCAGCGCGTGCTCGACGCGAACACCGTCGGGCATCCGCCACAGCGCCATCTTGCCTGATTGCGGCATGAAATCATGGCCGGCGTCTTCCGAGCACAGCCGCACCTCCATGGCGTGGCCGGAGAATTTTATCTGCTCCTGGACCAGGCCGAGCGGCTCGCCGCTTGCGACCCGCAACTGCAACTCGACGAGATCGATCCCGGTGATCGCTTCGGTGACGGGATGCTCGACCTGCAGCCGCGTGTTCATTTCCATGAAATAGAACTCGCCGCTCTCGTCGAGCAGGAACTCCAGCGTGCCCGCGCCCTCGTAGCGCAGCGACCGCACCGCCGCGACCGCAACGTCGCCCATCCGCTGCCGGAGTCTCGGCGATACTGCCGGCGACGGCGCCTCCTCGATCAGCTTCTGATGGCGCCGCTGCACCGAACAGTCGCGCTCGCCGAGATGGAGCGCGTTGCCATAGCGGTCGCCGAACACCTGGATCTCGATGTGGCGCGGATTTGGGATCGCGCGCTCCAGAATCACCCTGCCGTCGCCGAATGCCGCTTCCGCCTCCGAGCGCGCGCTGTGCAGCGCATCCGGAAACGATGCGGCGTCCGCGACCAGCCGCATGCCGCGCCCGCCGCCGCCGGCGACCGCCTTGATCATCACGGGGAAGCCGATCCTTTTCGCCTCCGCGAGCATCACGGCGTCGCTCTGGTCGGCGCCCTGATAGCCGGGCACGACGGGGACGCCGGCCTTGCGCATGATCTCCTTGGCGCCGGCCTTGTTGCCCATGGCCTTGATCGCTTCCGGCGAGGGCCCGATGAAGACGAGGCCGGCATCGCGGCAGGCCCGCGCAAAGTCCTCGTTCTCGGCGAGAAAGCCGTAGCCCGGATGCACCGCGCTGGCGCCACTCGCTTTCGCGGCTGCGATGATCGCGCCGATGTCCAGATAGGACTGCGCCGGCAACGCCTCGCCGATGCGCGCCGCGGCGTCAGCCTCGCGCACATGCAGCGCTTCGCGATCGGCGTCCGAATAGACCGCGACCACGCCATAGCCAAGCCGCCGCGCGGTGCGCATGATGCGCAGCGCGATCTCGCCGCGGTTGGCGATCAGGATCTTGAAGAACGGCGTCCGCTTCATCACGCCGTTCATGGCCGCGCCACCGAGAACTGCATGCGCTGCGGCGTGCGGGCTTCGGCCTCGCCGCAGACCGCAAGCACCTCGGCCAGCACGGCCCTCGTATCGCGCGGATCGATCACACCGTCATCGAGCACGCGGGCGGAGGTCGAGAACACATCCATCTGGCCGTCGAACACGCCGGTTATTTCCGCCTTCATCGCGTCGAGCTTTTCCTTCGGGATCGGCTTGCCGCGCCGCGCGGCGGCGGCTTCGGTCACGATCGCCATGGTCTCGGCGGCCTGCTCGCCGCCCATCACGGCCGTCTTCGCGTTCGGCCAGGAGAAGCAGAAGCGCGGATGGAAGCCGCGACCGCACATGCCGTAATTGCCGGCGCCAAAGGACGCGCCGCAATAGATCGTGATCTGCGGCACCGTCGCAGACGTCACCGCCTGGATCATCTTGGAGCCGTGCTTGATCATGCCGGCCTCCTCATAGGCGCGGCCGACCATGTAGCCAGTGGTGTTGTTCATATAGAGCAGCGGCGTGCGGGTCTGGCAGCAGGCCTGGATGAAATGCGTGGCCTTGTTGGCGCCGGGAACATCGAGCGGGCCGTTGTTGGTGACGATGCCGATCGCATGGTCCTCGATGCGGGCATGGCCGCAGACGGTGGCGGCGCCGTAGTTCGGCGAAAACTCGGTGAAGTCGGAATCGTCGACAAAGCGCGCAATCGCCTGGCGCATATCCACGGGCCGCTTGTGGTCCATCGGCATGATGCCGAGCAGTTCTTCGGCATCGTAGCGCGGCGGCTTGAATGAGGCGTTGTTCTCGCCTGGCCGGTCCCATGCCAGCGCCGCCATGATCTCGCGCGCGATGCGCAGCGCATCGCGGTCGTCCTCGGCGAGATAATCGCCGAGCCCGGAGATCGAGGTATGCATCTCGGCACCGCCAAGCTCTTCCTCGGTGGCAATCTCGCCGGTCGCGGCCTTGAGCAGCGGCGGCCCCGCGAGGAAGGCGCGGGTGCGGCCACGAACCATCACAATGTAATCGGAAAGGCCGGTCTGGTAGGCGCCGCCCGCGGTCGACGAGCCATGGGTCACGGTGACGACGGGCAGCCCTGCGGCCGACAGCCGTGCGAGATTGCGAAAAATGTTGCCGCCGCGGACAAAATCCTCGACGCGGTAGCGCAACAGATTGGCCCCGGCGCTCTCGACCAGCTGCACATAAGGCAGCTTGTTCTCCAGCGCCAGTTCCTGCACCCGCAGTGTCTTGTCGAGGCCGTAGGGCTGAAGGGCACCGGCGTCGATCCCGGCATCATTGGCGCTGACCATGCAGCGGATGCCCGAGACAAAGCCGATGCCCGCGATCACGCCACCGCCGGGCACGCTCTTGTCGGCATCCGCCATGTCGAACAGGTAGCCCGCGAGCGTCGACAGCTCGATGAAGGACGAGCCGGGATCGAGCACCAGCGCGACGCGCTCGCGCGGCAACAGCTGCCCGCGCTTGTGGAAGCGGTCCTTCGCCGCGGCGGACGCCATGCGCGTCCGCTCTTCCAGCGCCCGCATCCGCGCGATCAGCGCCAGCATGCCGTCGCGGTTGGTCTTGAACGCGTCGCCCGAGGTGGCGATGGTGTTTTCGACTATGGCCATAACAACCTCTTGTCATTCCGGGGCGCGCGCAGCGCGAGCCCGGAATCCATACTCGCGATGGTGGCTATGGATTCCGGGTTCGACGCTTCGCATCGCCCCGGAATGACGATCGTGGGTGTGGACACGCTCACGCGCTCTTCGCCGCGAAATAATCGCCATACGCCTGCCGCAGCTCGACCTTGCGCAGTTTGCCGGTGGCAGTCATCGGCATGTCCTCGAGGATACGGACCATCTTCGGCACCTGGAAGCCGCCGAGCGATTTGCGGCAGTGCTCGGATATCTCCGCCTCGCTCGCCTGCGCGCCGGGCTTCAGCTTGACGAAGGCGGAGACCGCCTCGCCCCATTGCGGATGCGGCAGCCCGACCACGGCGGCGTTCTGCACGGCGGGATGCGCCAGCAGCGTCTCCTCGATCTTGACGGAGGCGACATTCTCGCCGCCGGACTTGATCATGTCCTTCTTGCGATCGAGGAACAGCACCTCGCCATTGTCGTCGATCAGCGCGAGATCGCCGGTATGATGCCAGCCGAACTTTCGAGCTTCTTCGGTCGACTTGGGGTCCTTGTAATAGCCCATCATCACATTGGGCCCGCGATGTACCAATTCGCCGATCTCGCCGCGCGGCAGCAGATTGCCGGCATCGTCCATGATTGCGGTCTCGTTGACGATCAGCGACTCGCCCCAGTAATTGCCGAAGCGGTCGAGCTGCACCTCCGGCCGCGACATCGTGGTCGCCGGGTACATTTCCGTCTGCCCGCTACTGAGCACGAAATTCGGACAGAGATCGGCCATCGCGCGCTCCAGCAACGGCCGGCCCATCGGCGCCATGGTGTAGATGCAGCAGCGCAGGCCCGACAGGTCGTATTCCCGGCGGCGCGGGTGATCGAGAATCGCCTGGTACATCAGCGACAGGCCGACGAACACCGTGAGCTTGTCGCGCACGATCGCCTCCATGCAGGCGACGGGATCGAAGCCGCGCATCAGCGCCATGCGGCCGCCGACGGAGAGGTAGCTCAGCAGCAGCACATGACCGGCGCAGTGGAAGATCGGGAACTGCCCGGTGATCCCATCGTCGCGCGACAGACCCATCTCGACGCAGTTGCTCATGACGGCCATCACGACCGCGAGATGGCAGTGCATCGCCCCCTTCGGCCGCGAGGTCGTGCCCGAGGTATAGATGATCATCGCGAGGTCGCGGTCGTTGATCTCGATCTCGGGCTCGATGTCGGATTGTCCGGTGAGGAGATCGTTGAACGCCGCGAGTCCGGCAGCCTTCGCGGTGCCGGCGAGATCGATCGCGATCAGGTCGACGCCGCGCTTTTGCAGCGCCACGCGCCGGTCAGCCTGGCCATAAAGATTGTCGTCGATCAGCGCAAAACGCACCTCGGCGTGGCCGAGGATGTAATCCATGTCGGCAGGGCCGAGCATGGTGTTGATGGGAACCCAGACCAGCCCCGCACGATGAATGCCGAACAGCGCTTTGACGAATTCGACCGAGTTGTTGCAGATGGTCGAGATCTTGTCGCCGGGCTTCAAGCCGCGCGCGACGAGATAGTTGGCGAACCGGTTGGCGTCGCGTTCGATCTCCGTGTAGGTCACCTGGCATGCGCCGTCGGTCACCGCAATGCGGTCCGGAAAGCGCCGCGCCGCACGCTTGAGGAGATCGCCGATCGCCACGCGCCCGATGCGGCCCGGGCCCGGCACGCCGCCGGTGGCTGCGAGATTGTCCATGCGCGTCGCTCCTTCAGTTTTCGTCATTCCGGGATGGTCCGAAGGACCAGACTCGGAATCTCGAGATTCTCAGGTGCGCAATTGCGCACCATAGTTCGCGCTTCGCGCGCCCCGGAATGACGGTTAATGCCTCGTCCCAAAAATCTTCCGCGCCTCCGCCGGTGACGCGATCTCGCGGCCCGCTCGCTTCGCGCACGCCGCGAGCGCCTCAACCAATTGCCCGTTCGACGTCACCTTGGTGCCGTCGCCGAGATAGAAGGTGTCCTCGAGCCCGCTTCGCAGATGCCCGCCAAGATCCGCGCAGCGCTGGTGCAGCGGCCAGATTTCTGCGCGCCCGATCGCGGTGACCTGCCAATGCGCTTCCTTGTCCTTCAGCTTCAAGAGGATCGGCAACAGTTCCGGATCCGCCGGCATGCCGGAGGCGACGCCCATCACGAAATTATATTCCAGCGGCCCGGAATACATGCCGGTCTGCCGGTACATGCCGACGCAGCGCACGATGCCGACATCGAAACATTCGAACTCGGGGATGGTGTCGGCGTCCTTCATGACGTCGAGATAGTGCTGCACCTTTTCGACCGCATTGTCGAACAGCATCGGCGGCCAGGCCCAGGTGTTGTCGGCCTTCACCTTGAGATAATTGAGCGAGCCGGCGTTGCAGGCCGCGATCTCGGGTTTAGTTTCGCGCACGCAGTTGAGCGCGCCCTGGTAATTCGGGCCTGAGGTGCCCGTGGTGTGGTTGATGATGACGCCCGGGCAGGCCTCGCGGATCGCCTGCTGGATCTCTTTGCTGACGCTGACCTCCCAGGACGGCAGATGGCCCTTGTTCGGCTCCTGCTGGCGCAGATGGATGTGCATGATGCTGGCGCCGGCATTGAACGCAGCGCTGGCCTCGCGCGCCATCTCTTCCGGCGTGACCGGCACGTGATGTTGTTTGGGATCGGTGAGCACGCCGTTCAGCGCGCAGGTGATGACGGCCTTGTCGCTCATGACACTCATTCGTTTGTCCGATGCCTGATCTTGCATGATGACGAGGCGATCGTCACGCCTGCTTGCGTTGACTGGCTACGATCATTGCGCCGCAACATCTTGTGTTCCAGCCCGTTAACACAAGACCGCTGGCGCAATCGCGACATAAGCTCACAAACAAGCAAAGCCCGGCCAACGGGCAACGATCGCGGGAGGAAACCATGATCGACCGACGCTCGCTTCTGGCTGCTGCCGCTGTCTCGGCGCTCGGCCTCCGCGCCGCCCGCGCCGAGGACACGCCCGGCGTCACCGCCACTGAACTCAAGATCGGCGGCACGACCTCGCTCAGCGGCCCGGTGTCAGCCCTCGGCGTGCAGGCGCGCTGCCAGGAAGCCTATTTCCGGATGATCAACGAACGGGGCGGCGTTGGCGGCCGGCAGATCAAGTACATCTATTACGACGACGCCTTCAATCCGGCCAAGACCGTCGAGCAGGTGCGTCGGCTGATCGAAAGCGACAATGTCGCCTTCCTGTTCAACATGCTCGGCACCGCGCCGAACTCGGCCGTCGTCAAATACATCAACGCGCAGAAGGTGCCGCATCTGTTTCTCTCCGTGAACGGCGACAAATGGGGTGACTACCAGACCTATCCCTGGACCATGGGCTTTGCGCCCAGTGCCCGCACCGAGGCGCAGATCTTTGCCAAGCATGCGCTGAGCCAGAAGGCCGACGCGAAATTCGCGGTGCTCTACCAGAACGACGACCTCGGAAAGGATTTTGTCGGGGGCCTCAAGGACGTGCTGGGGTCCAAATTCGACTCGATGGCGACGGTGGCCTCGCATGAGGTGACCGATCCGACCATCGATTCCCAGATCGTGTCGCTCAAATCCGCCAATCCGGATGTGCTGATTTCCGGCACCACGGCGAAATTCGCCGCGCAATCGATCCGCAAGATTTTTGAGCTCGGCTGGAAGCCGATGCATTTCATCCCGAGCGGCGCGTCCTCGATCACCGCGACCATCATTCCGGTCGGTCCGGAAAAGGCGCAGGGCGTCATCACCTCGGTCTATCTGAAGGACGTCGCCGACCCGGCCTGGGCGGATGATCCCGCCATCAAGGAATATCTCGCCTTCATGGCGAAGTATTTTCCCGAAGGAAATCCCAAGGACGGCTACAACCTCTATGCCTACATGGTGGTCGGCGTGCTGATGCAGATCCTGAAGCAGTGCAACGGCGATTTCTCCCGCGAGAGCATCATGCGCCAGGCCAACAACCTGCACGATGTCGAAGCGCCGACGCTGTTGCCGGGCATCCGCGTCAACACCAGCCCGACCAATCACCGCCCGCTGCGGCAGATGCAGCTGCAGCGCTGGGAGGGGAACGGGTGGACGCGGTTCGGGAATGTCATTGAGGGCGCGAATATCTGATTTGTCATTCCGGGATGGTCCGAAGGACCAGACCCGGAATCTCGAGATTTTCAGGTGCGCGATTGCGCGCCATAGTTCGCGCTAACGCGCGCCCCGGAATGACGGGGCTGTTACGTCAGCGCGGCCTCTTCGGTCCCCTGCCCGCTGCGGTAGATCGCGAGATCGCGCGAGCCGGAGAAGATCGCGCGCGGCTTCAGGCCGTAGAACCGGCGGATCGAATGGCTGAAATGCGTCGAATCCGGATAGCCGATGTCCTGCGCGAGATGCGCGAGGTTGAGATCCTGGTTGGCGAAGTGCAGCAGATGCCGCGCGCGCTTCCAGGCGCGGAACGAGCGGAAGGAGATGCCGGTCTCCTGCTTGAACAGATGCAGGAAGCGCGAGGTGGAGAGGCCGGCTTCCGCCGCACAGGCCGCGGCCGTCACCGGCTCGCCGGAGAATTTGCCGATGCGCGCGATCGAGCGCACCACACGCGGATCGAGCGGACGCTGCGGCAGGGCTTCGCCAAAACACATGCGGTCGAACGCGGCGTTGTCGATCTCGCCGCGGCATTTTTGCGTGAGCAGCGTTTCATAGGCCAGCCGAATGCGGTGGGCGAAGAAATCGCGCTCGATCCCCTGCAGCCGCTTCTCCCATTGCTCGAAGGTGCCGTCGGGCACGCTTTCCGGCTCGATCACGAGGCAAATCGCGGAACGATGATCGCTGGCGATGGTGTGCCGCACATTCGGCGCCACCGCGACCAGCTCGCCATAGGTCTCGCGGCCCTCGGCGGTCGTCAGCCACAGGCCGCCGCGCATCGCGACATAGACATGAAACGCCCCCGGGCAGCGCTCGCGCGGCCGGCCGAGCAGGCCTGCGTAAAACACGCGCTCCGGTGTGATCAGCATCAGGTGGCCCGATGCATTGGCCCTGTCGTCCATGGCTGTCCTCCACGCGCGGCTCTTTTTGGACCGCTGCGACGGATAGCACCTTAGCGCAAATTGAGGGGCTGTCACCCGTTGTCATTCCGGGGCGCTAGCGAACAGCGAGCGAACTATGGTGCGCAATTGCGCACCTGGGAAGCTCGAGATTCCGGGTCTGATCCTTCGGATCATCCCGGAATGACGGAACTACCAATCAGGCCCTTACCCGCGGTGCGACATTCTGGTCGACCCCGGCCTTGGTCTCGGCTTCTACCGCGCGCTGGTATGCCTCGCGCTGCTGCAAACGCGCCCAATACGCTGTGACATTGGGACCAAAGTCCTTGGCAAGACCGATCGTGCTGGCGAGCCGCAAGGCATAACCGATCACGATGTCGGCGGCGGTGAAACGCCCGGCACACAACGTCTCGGCCTTCGCCGTCGCCGCCTCGACCACGCGCAGCCGGCCCAAAAACCATTTGGCATAATCGGTCGCGACCTGCGGGTTGCGGCGTTCTTCCGGCTCGAGCTGGCTGTAGCGGAGCACCAGCGTCTGCGGAAAGGTCAGCGTGGCGTCGGAAAAATACATCCAGTTCAGGAACGCGCCATAGGAAGCGTCGCCCTCGCCGACCATCAACGGCGTTGGGCCATATCTGGTGCCGAGATAGTGGCAGATGCCGGACAACTCCGTCATTTTGGTCTCGCCATCGACCATGAACGGAATGGTGCCGAGCGGATTGAGCGCGAGATATTCCTTCGCAAACACGCGCGGCGGGAACGGCAGCATCTTGAGCTCATAGTCGAGCCCCATCTCCTCCAGCATCCAGAGCGGCCGGAACGAGCGCGCGCCGTCGCAGTGATAGAGCGTGATCATGAGGCATTCCCCTTTTTCATTCCCGGCAATATGCCCATCATCTTGCACAGCACCATCAGCATCACCTCGTCGGCGCCCCCGCCGATCGAGGTCAGGCGGCTATCGCGGTAGGCGCGGCTCACCGGCGTTTCGTTCATAAAGCCCATGCCGCCCCAGAACTGCAAGCAGGCATCGGTCAATTCGCGCCCGAGCCGGCCGGCTTTCAGCTTCGCCATCGTAGCGAGCTTCGTCACATCCTCGCCGGCAACCAGCTGCTCGCCGGCGCGATAGATCAGCGAACGCAACAGCTCGACCTCGGTCTGCATCTCCGCAAGCTTGAAGTGCACCACCTGGTTGTCGAGGATCGAGCCGCCAAAGGCTTTGCGGTTGCGGGTGTAGTCGATGGTCTCGTTGATGATGAACTCATGCGCCTTGAGGCAGGCGGCCGCGCCCCACAGCCGCTCCTCCTGGAACTGGATCATCTGATAGCTGAAGCCAAAGCCCTCCTCGCCGATACGGTTGCGCCTGGGCACCCGGACATTGTCGAAGAAGATCTGCGCGGTGTCGGAGGAACGCATCCCCATCTTGTCGAGTTTTCGCGCGATAGTGACGCCCTTGCTCTTCATGGGGACGCATATCAGCGACTTGTTGCGATGGACCTGGCCGTCGCTGGTGTTGGCGAGCAGGCAAATCCAGTCGGCCTGGGTGCCGTTGGTGATCCACATCTTGCCGCCGTTGATGACGTAATCGTCGCCGTCGGAACGCGCGCTGGTCTTGATCGAGGCGACGTCGGAGCCCGCGCCTGGCTCGGAGACGCCGATGCACGCCACCTGATCGCCGGCAATCGCGGGCGCGAGGAACTCGCGGCGAACCTCATCCGAGCCGAACCGCGCCAGAGCGGGAGTGGCCATATCGGTCTGCACGCCGATCGCCATCGGCACGCCGCCGCATTTGATGACGCCAAGCTCCTCGGCCATCATCAGCGCATAGGAGTAATCGAGCCCCTGCCCGCCAAAAGCTTCCGGCTTGTTGAGGCCGAGAAAGCCGAGATTGCCGAGCTTTTTGAACAGCTCATGCGCGGGGAAGATATCCGCCTCCTCCCATTCATCGACATGAGGGTTGATCTCGGTCGCGATGAACTTTTGCAAGCTGCGGCGGACTTCGTCGTGGTCGGCGGTGAAGAGCATTTTGCCTTCCTGTCATTCCGGGGCGGCCGCGAAGCGGGCGAACCCGGAATCTTCATCCATTATATTTTGAGATTCCGGGTTCGCGCTACGCGCGCCCCGGAATGACGATTAGAGCCCCATCTGCCGCGAGGCGAGATCCTTCATGATTTCCTCGGTGCCGCCGCCGATCGCATTGACCTTCACCTCGCGGTAGATGCGCTCGACCTTGATGCCGCGCATGAAACCGGCGCCGCCAAAGATCTGTACCGCCTCGGAGGCACAATACGCCATGGTCTGCGTCGCCTGGTTCTTCATCATGCAGATTTCGGCGACGGGGCTTTCGCCCTCGCCAAGACGCCATGCCAGCATTTCCAGCATCGCCTGCGACGCCGCGACCTTCTGCGCCATGTCGACGATCTTGTGGCGGATCACCTGGTGCTGCGCGATCGGCTTGCCAAAAGTCTGGCGCTCCCTGGCGTAGGCGATCGCGTCCTCGACGCAGACGCGGGCATAGGCGGTGCAGCTCGCCGCCATGCCCATCCGCTCGCTGTTGAAATTGCGCATGATCAGCTTGAAACCCTGCCCCTCCTCGCCGATCAGGTTTTCAACGGGCACGCGGCAATCGTCAAAATGCAAGGTCGCGGTGTCAGACGCCCACCAGCCCATCTTCTTCAGTTTGGTGCGCGACAGGCCCGGCGTGTTGCCTTCGATCAGGAGCAGGCTGACGCCGCTTGCGCCCTCGCCGCCGGTGCGCACGGCGACCGTCAGGTAATCGGCGCGCACGCCCGAGGTGATAAAGGTCTTCTCACCGTTGACGACGTAATGGTCGCCGTCGCGGCGTGCCTTCGTGCGCAGATGGGCAACATCGGAGCCGCCGCTGGGCTCGGTAATCGCCAGCGCCGAGATCTTCTTTCCCGAAAGCACGTCCGGCAGCACGCGCGCCTTCACTTCCGGCCGCGCGGCGAGCGCGATCGGCGGCGAGCCGATGGTGTGGCTCATCAGGCTGGCGCTGACTCCGCCGGCACCCGCGCGCGCGAGCTCCTGGCTCGCAACGATCTTCATGAACTGGTCGGCGGGCACACCGCCAAATTCTTCCGGAAAGCCGAGAGCGAGCAGGCCGATCTCGGCACCCCTGGCATAGAGCGCGCGCGGAAACTCGCCGGCCTCGTCCCACTCATGCGCGTGAGGCTCGATTTCCTTCTCGACAAAACGGCGCATCACCGCGCGAAAGGCATCGTGCTCTGCGGTGTAAAAAGGGCTTTTCATGACTGGCTTCCGTGGGCGACGAATCCGAGGATGGCCGGTGCGCGCCCGTTCAACTTGCGTCCACTGGCTGGCGCCGCAACGATATTCCGCGTCATGGGCAAAGCGACGGACCATGCCCAAAAGTCCGGCTGGCCGGGCCAGCCGGAGTTGGGCATGGTGCGGCCATAACAAGCCCAATCAAGGGATTTGACGGCAACCGCCGCCGCACAAATTGCAACTCAACCACGAACAAGGAAATGCTCTCGATGAACAACAAGAAACTGAAACTCTTTGCGGCCGCAGCCGCTTTTTCGCTGCTGGCCACCCAAGGCGCGTTGGCCCAGAAGAAATACGACACCGGCGCGAGCGACACCGAGATCAAGATCGGCAATGTCGAGGCCTATTCGGGACCGGCTTCCGCCTACGGCATCATCGGCAAGACCGAGGAAGCCTATTTCAAGATGATCAACGATCAGGGCGGCATCAACGGCCGCAAGATCAACTGGATTTCCTATGACGACGGCTACAGCCCGCCGAAGACGGTGGAGCAGATCCGCAAGCTGATCGAAAGCGACGAGGTGTTTCTGGTGTTCAACGCGCTGGGCACGCCGACCCAGACCGCGGTGCAGAAATATCAAAACAACAAGAAGGTGCCGCAACTCTTCGTCGCGACCGGCGCCAGCAAGTGGAACGACCCGAAGGATTTTCCGTGGACCATGGGCTTCCAGCCGAGCTACCGCGTCGAGGCGAAGATCTTCGCGAAATACATTCTGAAGGAGAAGCCGAACGCCAAGGTCGCGATCTTCTACCAGAATGACGATTTCGGCAAAGACTACGTCGGGGGCTTCAAGGAGATCTTCGGCGACAAGGCTTCCAGCATGATCGTCGCGGAAGAGAGCTACGAGACCACCGAGCCGTCGATCGACAGCCACATCGTCAAGCTGAAGGGCACCGCCGCCGACGTCTTCGTCAACATCTCCACGCCGAAATTCGCAGCCCAAGCCATCAAGAAGATGGCGGAGCTGGAATGGAAGCCGATGCACCTGATGACCGACGTGTCGATCTCGATCGGCGCCGTGATGAAGCCGGCCGGCATCGAGGCCGGCCAGGGCGTTCTGTCGGCGGGCTACCTGAAGGACGCTTCCGACCCGCAGTGGAAGGACGACGAGGGCATGAAGAAGTTCGTGGCCTTCGTCGACAAGTACATGCCGGGCGCCAACCTCTCCGACACCAACCTGGTCTACGGCTTCGCCGCAGCCCAGACCATGGTGCAGGTGCTGAAGCAATGCGGCGACGACCTCACGCGCGAGAACGTGATGAAGCAGGCAGCGAGCCTGAAGGACTTCACGCCGGATACGCTGCTGCCCGGCATCAAGATCAATACGGGCGCGGCCGACTTCGCCCCGATCGAACAGCTCAAGATGATGCAGTTCAAGGGCGAGAAATGGGACTTCTTCGGCGACATCATCAGCGCCGAGACCAACGGCTGAACCAGGCCGGCACCTTTTCAAAAAAGCACGAAATCGCCCCGTTTCGGGGCGATTTCTTTTTTCGCGGCTCCGCCGCCTTATATGCTTTGTGGATGCCCGAACCAGTCGAGTGGGACTGAACGCCGATGATGAATTCCCAGATGCACTATCTGCCGCTGGCGCCGGCCCTGTTCGCTCTGCTGGCGTTCCTGTTCGGCGTGCTCATCATCCTGGTCCAGCTCCGCATCCTCAGCTATGCCTATATGAAGCTTGGCGTCGGTCCGGGTGTGGCGCTGCTGCTGCTGTTCGGCTCCCTGATCGGCAGCTACTTCAACATCCCGATCACCATCCTGCCCGGCCACTCCGTCCGCGGCGGCCAGGTCGTCGATTTCTACGGCATGCGCTATGTCGTGCCGCTGGTGACGTCGTGGCCGGGCACGGTGCTGGCGGTCAATGTCGGCGGCGCGGTGATTCCGACCTTGATGTCGACCTATCTGGTGCTGCGCTACCAGCTCTGGCTCAAGGCCGGGATCGCGATCGCGGTGATCGCCGTCGTGATCCATTCGATGGCAACCCCGGTGCAGGGCGTCGGCATCGCCGTGCCGGTGTTCGCTCCGGTCGTGGCGACCGCGATCCTCGCCTTCATCCTGTCGCGCGAATATGCGGCCCCGCTCGCCTATATCGGCGGCTCGATGGGAACGCTTGTAGGCGCCGACCTAACCAACCTCGACAAGATCACCGGTCTCGGCGCACCGGTGGCTTCGATCGGCGGCGCCGGCACCTTCGACGGCATCTTCCTGACCGGCATCCTCGCCGTGCTGCTCGCCGGCATCGCCTCGCCCTCGCGCCCGCGTCCTGTCTGGTAGGCCACCCCATTACCGGCCCGCGACGTTTTAGCGCCCGCCGGGCATTCGCATTCAAGCGTGGAGTGGCTAGTGTCGCGATTCCATCTCTCCAGCGCGCGAGACCGACCGGAATGGACGACCAATTCAACCATAACCTCCTGAAAAGACTGGAGGAAATGGAGGATCGCGTCGCGCTTCTCGAACGCAATCAGGAGCTGGCCGCCAACGCCCACCGGCGGGCCTTCGTCCGCAGATTTGGGCTGCGTCCACCGATGTGGACATTCGAGCAGCATCCGCCGCGCCCGCTTGAGCTTGCTTCCTTTCCGCCCGCGCCGCAGCTCGCCGCAAACGCCCCGCGCATCGCCATCGTGACGCCGAGCTTCAATCATGCCCGATATCTGGATGCCACCATCGGGAGCATTCTCGGGCAAACCTATCCTGGCCTGCACTACCACGTGCAGGACGGCGCCTCCGTCGACGGCTCGATCGATATCCTGAAGAAACGTGGCGACAGCATCAGCTGGCGCAGCGAGCCGGACAGCGGGCAATCGCACGCCATCAATCTCGGTTTTTCCGGCACCGACAGCGATATCATGGCCTATCTGAACAGCGACGACCTGCTGCTGCCGGGCACGCTCGCCTATGTCGCCAATTTCTTCCAGGCGAGACCGGATATCGACATCGTCTACGGCCACCGCATCTTCATCGACAGGGACGGGATGGAAATCGGCCGCGCCGTGCTACCTGCCCATCACGGCACGACCCTTCGCTATGCCGATTACATCCCGCAGGAGACCATGTTCTGGCGCCGGCGGGTCTGGCAGGCGGTCGGTCCCCTCGACGCCAATTTTCACTATGCGCTGGATTGGGATTTCATCCTGCGCGCGCAGGAAAAGGGATTCAAGTTTGCGCGGCTGCCGCGCTTTCTCGCCTGTTTTCGCGTGCACGACCAGCAGAAGACGGCGGCGACCTACGCCGTTGGCGTGAGGGAGATGCGGACATTGCGCCTGCGCTCGCTCGGCTTTGCGCCGACGCAAACGGAAATCCGCCGTGCGATCGCGCCCTATGTCGTACGCCAGATGGCGTACCACTGGAGCTACCGGCTCGGCCTGGTGCGGTATTAGATCGCTGAGGACAGCCGCTGGTAATCCGCAATCACTTCATTTGCGGGGCCGAAAGCTCTCACCCGGCCCTGCTCGAGCCAGAGCGCCTTGTTGCACCAGCGCCTGCACAGATCGAGGTTGTGCGAGGACAATACCAATACGCTGGCGCGTTCGACGAAGCCTTTGATGCGCCGCTCCGCCTTGGCGATGAACTGCGCGTCGCCCGCCAGGATCCATTCGTCCATCAGCAGGATTTCCGGTTCGAAGCAGGTGGCGACGCCGAAGCCGAGCCGCAGCATCATGCCCGCCGAGTAGGTTCGAACCGGCATGTCGAGATAGTCACCGAGCTCGGTGAACTCGGCGATCTCGGGCAGATAGCGCTCGATCGCCCACGGAGCCAGGCCCAGCAACAGCCCGCGGGTGCGGATGTTGTCATAGCCGTTGAGTTCGGGATCGATGCCGAGATTGACGTCGAACATCGGAGAGATCCGTCCCCGCGTGGCGACCGCGCCGCGCTCGGGCTCGTAAATACCCGCGATCACCCGCAACAGCGTGGTCTTGCCGGCGCCGTTGGGGCCGACCAGCGCCAGCCGGTCTCCGGATGTCAGCGACAGCGAAACGTCGCGCAAGGCTTCGACGATGATGCGCTGGTCGGTGTCGCGTCCGATCCGGCCGCCGGAGCCGTGAAACAGGGCACGCTTCTTCAGCGAGCGCGAACCTGCCTCGTAGATCGGGAAAGAGACGGCGACCGCATCGAGGCTGACGCGGACATCGCCACGCCCCGCAGCCAAATCAGTCGTCATGGCATCATAACCAATAGGCAATCCTCGAACGGTAGCGGGCAAACAGCGTGATCGCGACGGCGAGATTGAGCGCGGTGACCGACAGCGAAACCCAGACGGTCTCGGCCGCCGGCAGGCTCCCCAGCAGGGGGCGGCGCACCAGCTCGATCAAGTGAAAGAACGGATTGCCGTAGGCGAGATAGATGTGGGAGCCGAGCATCTCGGGCATCCAGAGGATCGGCGTGATCAGGAATATGATCTGCGCAAGGCTGGTTACGATGCGCGGGATATCGCGAAAGCGCGCCGACGCCAGTCCGAGGCTGGCGCTGACCAGCGCGCCGTTGACGAGCAGCAGCAGAAAGGCCGGGATCGCCGCGAGCGCGAGCGCGCCCGGCGCAATGCCGAAATAGACGATCAAGACGACGAAGATCGGAAAATCATGGATGAAGATGATGGACCTGCTCCAGACGAAGCGGAAAACATAGAGCAGGTAGGGCAACCGGACCTGTTTGATATAGCTCTCGGCACCTGAGAAAATCTCGCCGGCGCCGTGCAGGATGGAGCTGATGAAATTCCAGATCAGAAGAGAGATGCACACATAGGGCATCAATTCGGCAACGGGCATTTTCAGAATTTGCGCGTACACGACGCCGAGCGCGACGACGGTGATCGCGGTGTTCGCCGTCAGCCAGAACGGCCCGAGCAGGGAGCGGCGATAGCGGTAAAGGATATCGTGCCAGCCGAGCCTGACCCACAACGGCCAGACGCAGCCGCCCGGGTCTGTCTGATACAAGCACGCGAACGGAGACCTTCGGATGAACGACGGGCTCGTGATGACACCGACTTCAAGCCAACTCAAGCCGCATCACCGGTAATCCGAGGCGGCGCGGATCGTCGGTCGCCGGAAACGGCAAGCAGACCCAGCCAAGCCGGGCCGTGCCCGACGGCGGCACGATAATCTGCATCCCGAAGCCGTCGGTTTCCCGCGATATCGCGCCCTCCGGTATCCGCTTGCCGTCGAGATAGAAGCGCAGGTCGATCTGGTGCGACAGGCTGCGAATGCCAAGGCACTTGATGCGTACGGAGAGGCGGCCGGGACAGGCGCGAATCCGGATCGCAGCCTCCGTCTCGCTCCAGCGAAACGCGCTGCCCTGATAGTGCTCGAGCGGATAGAAGCCGGCCTGGCTCACCACAGTGGCGTTTTCGGCAACTGTAGCATGCTGCGTCCCGCTGATGCGATCAGCGCGGATCCGCGTCAGGCGCTGATACCGGATCAATGCCGCGATGTACCGTTTGAGGCAGAGGCCGAGCCGGGCTTGCGAGCCTGTCAGCATCGCCGCCACGGTCGCACCATAAGCTGTGACCGAGGCGACGGCACTTGCGGCACGCTCCATGCCGTCGCCGAACAGCGCAGGCAGCATCCAGCGCCGAACTCCGCCAAGCCGCCGCCTCTTCCTGACCGTGACGGCATCCCGCAGGCTCGTGCGCCAGATCGCGCGCGCCATGTCGCGGTCGAAATTGTCCCGGCACACCCATTCCACCGGACGCTCCAGCAATTCGCTACCCGGTTCGTGCGACTGCCTCTTGAAATAACCGATCTCGCCGGAGACGAAGTCCAGCGTGAAGGTCTTGAGTTCGCCGAGTTCGCCAACGTAATAGTGATGGACGCGCGCTTCCGGCAAATATCCGATGCGATAGCCGTGCGTGGCATAACGCGCCGCCAGCAACCATTCGGAAAAATGCCCGAACTCCGGTTCGAGGCCGCCGCACGCCTCATAGGCTTCGCGTCGCGTCACAAAGCACTGGTCGAGAACCTTGCGCCACGGATGCGAGTTCATGCCGTAGGCGATGTCGGCCTCGTACATGTCAGCCTCGGCAATGGATAATCGATTGTGGCAGACCGGCACGGAGCTGCAGGAAAATGCGGCAACGTCCTGCTGGCCGAAGGCCGCCAGGCAGACATCCAGGACGTCAGGCTCGGGCCAGCAATGCGACTCCGTGAAGAACAGGAATTTGCCGCACGCGATCCTGGCGCCGACCGCGCACAGGGCGATATCGTGCGCGACGTCAGCGTATTCGAGACGTGTCGTGGCGCTTGCAAGCTCCGCCAATTTGTCGCGCTGCGGAAAATCCGGCGGCACCACCAGGATGATCTCGAAAGCCGTCCGATCCAGCGTCTGGGATTGCCAGCCTTGCCAGGAACGCTCCCATTGGCCGCGGTGATATTCGAGGGGAACGATGACCGAAAACAGCGGAGTCGGTGTCTCGGCGTCCGGCAGGCGATCCAGCATCCCCTTTTAATAGGGCAGCACCGTGGAGATTCCCAGCGCGCTTTGAGCCGCCCCCCCAGGCGAGCATGTCCGGTATGTCGACAACAGGCGAGCTCGGTTGCTAGTCGTCTGAACTCCCCATAATAAGGGACAAGATCAGGCCGATCTCACAAGAAAAACCAAGGGTCAAGGAATACGCCGATGGAAGCTCAGGTCCGCCACGCATTCGCCACGCCGGCCAAATGGTCGCCTGCACCTGACGCGAGCCGGATCGTCAGGAGCATCCATGCGATGCTGCACCCGCGCAACATCGCCCTCGTCGGCGCCACCGACAAGCCCGGCAATTACGCCGAGCGCATCTGGGTCAACCTGATCAAGTACAAATATGCGGGCGGCCTGTTTCCGATCAACGCCAAGCGCGAAACGATCTGGGGCGTACCCTGCTACAAGGATTTTGCGAGCCTGCCTGAGCCGCCCGACCACGTGCTGGTGCTGGTGCCGGCGCGCTTTGCCGTGCAGGTGATCCGCGATGCTGCGGCCGCCGGCGCGCGCTCGGCCACCATCGTCACCTCGGGCTTCTCCGAGCTGCAGGACGAAGACAGCCAGCGGCTAGCGGTCGAACTGCAGCAGGCGATACGCGAGACCGGCATGGCCGTCACCGGCCCGAACTGCCTCGGCAATCTCAGCGCCGGCGAAAACCTGTTCACCAATATCGACGACCGCATTGTCACCATGGAACCGGGCACGGTGGCCGTCGCCGGCCAGTCCGGTGCGATCGTGATGGCGATCCGACAGGCGCTGGAGGATCGCGGCGTCGGCGTCGGCTACATGGTCACGACCGGCAACGAGGCGGGCCTCGAGACGCCGGATCTGATGGCCTATTTCGCCGCCGATCCATCCATCCGCGTCATCGTAGTTTACCTGGAGGGCGTGCGGAACACCAAGGCGTTCCGCGACGCCTGCAAGGCCGCGCGCGCCGCCGGCAAGCCGGTGATTGCGCTAAAGCTCGGCGCTTCCGAAGGCGGCCGCGCCGCCGCGATGGCGCATACTGGCGCGCTCGCCGGCTCGATCGAGACGTTCGATGCGATCTCGACGCGCGAGGGCGTGATCCGCGTCCGCGGCCTCGACGAGCTGATCGAGACCACCGAATGCTTTGCGCATGCCGCCGTGCCGAAGGGCGACGACCTCGCCGCGGTGACGCTGTCGGGCGGCAAGCGCGGGCTGTTGCTCGATGCGTTCCATGCGGCCGGCCTGAATTTCGCGCCGCTGAAGAAGGACGCTCACGACAAGCTTGCAAAAATGCTGGGGCCGGGCTCTATCGTCGGCAATCCGCTCGACGCAGGCTTTGCCGCGGTGGTCGATCCCTCCGTCTACATGCAGTCGATCAAGATCATGATCGACGACCCGGATACCGACATCGTCATCATCGACGCGGAATTGCCCAAGGCGCCGCATGAACTGCGCGAGCGCAATCTGCGCATCGTCAACGAGATGGCCGGCCACGGCGGCAAGCCCGTGATCTATATCAGCGCGATGTCGATCGGTTTCACGGAGTTCACCAAGGCGCTCCGCAAGTCGCTGCCCAACATCACGGTCATGCAGGGCATGGACCGCGCGGTGACGGCGATCAAGTCGCTGATAGATTATGCTAAGCTGCGGAAAGAAGTACCCGACCTCGTGTCCAGCTCGAAATCTTCCGCCCGCGCAGTGCTGGAGAAGACGCTGAAGAATGCCACGGGCGCCGCACTCGATGAGGTCGCGTCGAAAGCCCTGCTGAAAGCCTATGGCATTCCGGTTTCGCAAGAAGCGATCGCGCAGACCGCGGCCGAGGCTGTGAAGCTCGCCAAGCAGATCGGCTTCCCCGTCGTCGCCAAGGTCGTCAGCGCAGAGATCCTGCACAAATCGGACATCGGCGGCGTGGTGCTCAACCTCAACAGCGCAGCCGATGTGAAGAAGGCCTTCAAAGACATCACCGCGCGGGTGAAGAAGCTGAAGGGCAGGCCGAAGCTCGAAGGCATCCTGATCGCGCAGCAGGTCAAGGCCGATCTCGAACTCGTGGTCGGCGCTTCGCTCGATGCGGAGATGGGACCGGTGGTGCTGTTCGGCACCGGCGGCATCGACATCGAATTGATGAAGGACGTGGCGCTCGCCGGCGCGCCGCTCGACGCTGACGAGGCGAGGGCGCTGATCGCCCGCACCAAGGCCGGCGTCAAGATCAGGGGGTATCGCGGCAAGCCGGCGCTGCATGAGGCTTCCGCGGTGAAGGCGCTGGTCGGCCTCTCCAACCTGATGGCGGATGCCGGCAATCGCATTGCATCCATCGACGTCAATCCGTTCCTGATCAACCCCAAGACCGGGATTGCGGTCGATGCCCTGATCGTCCTCAACAATGAGGCAGCCAGGAAGGCGGCAAGCCATTGACGGTTTTTTGAGCGGCCCTCATCCGAAGGTCGCAGCGGCTGCTCTTGGCAAACACAAACAGGAAAGGCTACGCTCGCTTCCACAAGGCATCGCAGAATGCCGCCCCACAAGACACAATCACCTTGCTTGGGAGGACATCATGGGTATTTCGAACCGCCTCTGGACGGTCAATCGGCGGACCATCCTCAAATCCGGTGCGGCAATTGCTGCAGCGCAATTCACATCTCCTTTTATCGTCAAGTCGCTGGCCGACGAGCCGGTGAAGATCGGTATGGTCAACCCTCTGACCGGCGTCCTCTCGGCGTTGGCGCAGAGCGAGGTCGACGGCGCAAAATATGCCGAGGCCGAAATCAACAAGAAAGGCGGGATTCTGGGCCGCCAGATTCAGCTCCTGGTCGAGGATTCGGCCAACGACGTGGGTACCGGCGTACAGAAGACGCGGAAGCTGATCGACCGCGACCAGGTCGCCGTGATCCTGGGCGATGTGAACTCCGGCATCGCCTATGCGATGTCGCAGGTGACCAACGAGAAGAAGATCTTTCACATTGTGCCGGGCGGCCACACCGATCCGATCACTGGCACAAACTGTAAATGGAACGTCTTCCGAGTTTGCAATACCACGACGATGGACGCCAGTGCAGTCACGCCGGAATTGGTGAAGAAGTTCGGCAAGAAATGGTTCTTCATCACGCCGGACTATGCATACGGTCACAGTCTCCAAGACGCCTTCGTCAAGGCGTTGACCAAGGCCGGCGGCAGCTACGAGGGCGACATGCTGCCCATTAACGCCACCGATTTCTCCGCCACGCTGATCAAGGCCAAGACCTACAAGCCCAACGTGCTCCTCAACAACATGGGCGGGCTGACGCAGATCAACTGCATGAAGCAGTTCACCCAGTTCGGCATGCAGAAGGATATGGCGCTCGGCGGCGCGCTGTTCGAATTGGAAAGCATAAAGGCATGTCCGCCCGATGCACAGGCTGGCTGGTGGGCCATGGAGTGGTGGTGGAATCAGCCCGACGTGCCAGAGGTCGTCAAGTTCGTGAGCGACTACCGCGCCGCGACAAAAAAGACGCCGTCAGCACGAGACTGGTTCGGCTACGTGTCGATGCACACCGTTCGCCTTGCGGCGGAAAAAGCGAAGTCGCTGGAGGGTCCAAAGCTGGCGAAGGCTCTGGAGGATCTCGAGCTGCCGCCCGACGTCGCATTGCAGCCGGGGAAGGTGCGCTATCGTGCCGGGGATCACGAACTGATGCCGAACATTTTTGTCGGCGAGGCGCATCCGCCGAAGTCCGGCGCTGAGGACGTGTTCACGGTCTCCACGCTCGTTCCGGGCGAGCAGGCTGCGGGCTCCGTCGCAGACACCGGTTGCAAGATGGTGGAACCGGCCTGATCGAGTAGCGGCCAAAACATCATCAGGGCGGAATACGGAATGACCCAGCTCATATTGTTCAACGTCACCAATGGGCTCATCATTGGTGCGTTCTACGTACTGATGGCGCTGGGTCTGTCAATGATCCTCAACCTCAGCAACGTGATCAATTTTGCTCACGGCAATTTCCTGGCGCTTGGCGGCTATCTTGCCTACACATTGTCGCCGGCGCTGGGTTACTGGGGGGCGCTGCTGGTCTCTCCGCTGATTACCGCGCTGATCGGCCTGATGGTCGAGAGGCTGATGATCCGCCGTGTCTATAACCGGGACCCGGTCTACAGCCTCCTGCTCACGTTCGGGTTTGCCTTCGTGATGCAGGATGTGGCCCGTTATGTCTGGGGTCCCAACGGCCTGCCGCTGGGATTGCCGGATTTTCTGTCCCAGCCGATCAGTCCCGAGCTGTTCTTCATCACCTGGTATCGCGTCTTCATGGTGACGGTCGTCATCATCACCGTGCTCGGGCTGTTCGCGTTCCTGCGCTACACGCGAGTCGGCGTGCGGATACGGGCAGGTACGCTCGACCTCGAAACGGTGGCCTCGCTGGGGGTCAACATCAGCTTGCTGCGGACGTTCAATTTCGCCCTCGGCTGCATGTTGGCCGGCTTGAGCGGAGTGCTCGCCGCCGGGCAGATCGGCCTCAATCCCAACATGGGCGACGACCTGCTGATGCCGAGCTTCATCGCCATCATCGTCGGCGGGGTCGGCAGCCTGATCGGCACGCTCTTCGGCGGGCTGCTGATCGGGCTGGCGGCGGCCCTCACCACTGTCTTCTTTCCGACCGCAAGCGAAGCGGTGATCTATGCCATCATGATGCTGGTGCTACTCGTTCGTCCCCGAGGCCTCATGGGTGAGGAAGGAATGATGTCATGAGCACCGACGCCAGCACGAGCGTCACCACCGCAGCCGTCGCGGCAGGGCGGCCTCCGGTCCTTCCGCGGTGGGCTTCGCTGGTCGTCATCTGGGCACTCTTGATCGCAGTTCCCTACTGGCTTCCCATGCTCGGCGGCTACACGGCGCTCGCGGGGCGTGTGCTGGTATTCGGACTGGCTGCAATGGGGCTGAACCTGTTGTTGGGGTTCACCGGTGTCCTGAGCTTTGGTCACGCAGCGTATTTCGGGCTCGGCGCGTACGGTGCCGGTCTCACCCTGCGCTATCTCGCACACAGCACGCCGCTCGCCATCCTGAATGGAACGCTGCTTGGCGGATTGGCCGGCACTCTGTTCGGTCTTCTGATCGTACGCCGCAGGGGCGTCTATTTTGCGATGTGCACGATCGCATTCGGCCAGCTCTGGTACTATCTCGCCTATAGCTGGAACGATTTCACTGGCGGTTTCGACGGCTTGCGCGACTTTCACCGCGAACCGATCGGCTTCGGCCCGTTCACGCTCGACATCACGGAGGGCGGGACTCGATTTTACCTTTTCCTGTTGGCCATCTTCGCCATCGCCGTCGGCTTGCTCGGCCTGCTGGTCCGCTCTCCCTTCGGCCATACCTTACGGGCGATCCGGGAAAATGAGCGCCGCGCGCGCTTTTTGGCTATCCCGGTCGAGCGCCAGATATGGCTCTCGTTTTCGATTTCCTGCTTCTTCACCGCGCTTGCCGGCACGCTCTACGCGCTGCTCAACAATTTCGCCGATCCTCTGGCGCTGCATTACTCCCTGTCCGGCTATTTCGTCGTGATGTGCGTCATGGGCGGCATGCGGACGTTTTGGGGACCGCTGGTCGGCGCGGCCGTATTCGTGGTGCTGCAGGATTACATCTCCTCGATGACCGTGAATTGGATGTCCTTTGTCGGCGCGATCTTCGTGCTGGTCGTGCTTTTCTTCCCGCGCGGCCTGCTTGGCATGCGTCGCCTGCGCAGTTCGGATTGACCATGCTCGAGGTTCGCAACATCACAAAACGGTTTGGCAACCTGGTCGCTGTGAAGGACGTGTCAATGTCCGTCAAAAGCGGCGAGCTCCGCGCCATTATCGGCCCCAATGGAGCCGGCAAAACCACTTTCTTCAATATGATCAGCGGCTATTTTCCCCCAACCAAGGGCTCGATCCTGCTCGAAGGCAAGGACGTTACGCAGGTTCCGGCACATCTGCGGGTCGGACTCGGCATGGGGCGCACCTTCCAGATCACCGAGATCTTTCCCGAACTGACCGTCCACGAAAACGTGCTCACTGCAGCGGAGGTCGCGGCGGGGCAGACCTTGCATATGCTGCCGAACAAGGCCAATGCGAAACTCGCCAACGACGTCGCCGCAGAAATGCTGGCACTCGTGGGGCTCACCGCCAAAACGGATCGGCTGGTTGGCGAACTCTCCCACGGCGATCAGAGGACCACCGAAATCGCGATGGCGCTCGCGCAACTCCCGCGGCTGCTGCTGCTCGATGAGCCGACGGCCGGCATGGGCGACCAGGAAACGTATGAAATCACCGCCTTGATACGCCGCCTGCACCAGGAAAGGAATTACACGATCATCCTGATCGAGCACGACATGCGCGTGGTCTTTCACCTGGCCGATTACATCACGGTGCTCGATCAGGGCAATCTGCTCGCCGAAGGGACGCCAAAGCAGATTGCAAACTCGGAGGCGGTGCAGGCAGCCTATCTTGGGGAAAGCCGATGACACCGCTCAAGATCGCAGGGTTGCAAACCTTCTACGGCAAAAGCCACATCCTTCACAATGTCGGCCTGACGGTCAACGAGGGCGAGATCGTCGTGCTGCTTGGCCGCAATGGCGCCGGCAAGACAACGACGCTCCGCAGTATCATGGGATTGACCCCGCCTCGCGAGGGCAGCGTGAACCTGTTCGGGACCGAAGCGACCGGGATGTCTCCCTATCAGGTGGCGTCACTTGGGGTCGGCTACGTGCCGGAAGGCCGCAAGATATTCGCCAACCTGACGGTCGAGGATAATCTGCGGGTACCCATGGCGCGACCCGGCGCGTGGACCGTCAAACGCGTTTTCGAGACGTTTCCGCGGCTTGCGGAACGGCGGGATAACCTCGGCCGCCAACTGTCAGGTGGTGAGCAGGAGATGCTCTCGATAGCAAGAGCTCTCCTGCTCAATCCCAAGCTCCTGCTGCTCGACGAGCCGAGTCAGGGTCTCGCTCCCCTCCTCGTGAAAGAGGTCTTTCAGATCATTCAGGCGATGCGTACCGAGGGTATCGCCGTGTTGCTGGTCGAGCAGAACGTCCGCGTCAGCCTGGCCATCGCCGACCGCGCCTATGTGCTGGATGACGGCGCCATCATCTACAGCGGAGCCGCGGCCGAGCTCGCAAGCGATGAGGAGCGCGTCCGCTCCATGGCCGGAGCGAGCGCAAAGGAATGGACCACCGAGGAGAAAGCGGCCGTTTGAGGGGCCAAGGCTTGAGAGACCAAGGATCCCCTCACGTCCGATACGCCGTCTTGCCCGTGCCGCGGTAGAGCTGCTGGTCGAGCAGAATGCGCGGATGAGTCTCGAAATCGCCGACGATGCCTATGTGCTCGACGACGGCGCCGTGGTCTATTCCGGCTCGGCGCGCCAACTTGCCGCTGACGGCGCCCGCGTCCGCGCGCTTGCCGGCGCCAGCGCCGAGGAATGGACGCTGGCGTGAGGCTGCGCCTACCCTTGCTGATTCGAATTTCAAACAGCCACTCCGCCGTCGTCCCGGCCAAGCGAAGCGCGAGCCGGGACCCATAACCACAGGCTTTGGTTTGGCGAAGAGCGACGACCACTTTGCTTCATCGATGGATCACGCGGTATGGGTCCCGGATCTGCGCTCGCTGGCGCTCGCTTGTCCGGGACGACATGCGAACGCGTTCTCGCGGCTCGTTTCGCCCGAGTTGTGGATCAAGCTTGTCCCTCCGAAAGGCAGAGGGCGCAGGGAAAGCCGGATGCACGTCGCACCCGCAGTCTCGTGTGCCAGGTAGAAAGCGCAAAACGCACACGAGTGATACAGGTACGCCGCAACATGCCGGCCTTCCCTGCGCAATGGTTTTGCGGCTTATAACGCGCTCTCCTCGGAGACCGGGCTTTGTTTGCCTCCGTCGCCCTCGCGAAACGTCTCGCAAGGACTTGATCCCAGCATCGGGGGATCGGGACCACACGCCTTTGCCGTCCGCACTGGCCGCGTTCGTCAACTGCGCCAAGGCGTCCATCGCATCCCACCCAACGTTCGTGACGATCGCGAAGCGCCCCTCTTGATCGGGCGGGATGCGCGAAGTATGCATTATTTCCGATTTTCGTAAATAAAAATATTTTGGCGAAGCGGCCAGACTGCCCAAATCAGCTTGAATCATCTCGTGAAATTAGTTTTTTGGCACACGCCATTTTGGCGCGGTTCAGCGTCGCGAGAATGGACGGAATCGATCAAATTGATTTGCCCGTCGTCGTGCAACTTCCGGCCTCGCGCGCCGGATCCAGAGCGGCGCGCGACGCCGTCGCTACATGCCCGTTGTTGGCGGACGTGCGGACCTGGCTCGAACGCACCCCAACGTCGGCATTTGACCCTGGCTGTGTGAAAACTCTCAGCCTGCTATGATTCTCCTGCTGAATCGGCGGGGGACATGATGCCGGGCTTTGTTGCGGGGACGGATCGGGGGCAAGCGACGCTGTTGCCGGAATGCCTCGAAGACTGGGTCGACGACAGCAATCCTGTTCGCGTGATCGATGCGTTCGTCGAGATGCTGGATCTGCTCGATCTTGGCTTCACCAGCGTCGATCCGGCCGACACCGGCCGCCCGGCTTATCATCCCTCGATCCATCTGAAGCTCTACATCTACGGCTATCTCAACCGCGTGCATTCGAGCCGGCGGCTCGAGCGCGAGGCGGGCCGCAACGTCGAGGTTATGTGGCTGTTGGGCCGGCTGGCGCCGGACTTCAAGACGATCGCCGATTTCCGCAAGGACAATGGGCCGGCGATCAAAAAAGTCTGCGCGCGCTTTGTCGAGGTGTGCCGCGAGATGGGATTGCTCGCGAAGGCCAGCGTCGCGATCGATGGCAGCAAGTTCAAAGCCGTGAATAACCGCGACAAGAACTTCACGCGGGCGAAAGTCGAGCGCCGGCGGAAGCAGTTGGAGGAGAGCGTGGCACGCTATCTGGCACAGCTCGACACCGCCGACCGGCAGGATCCGTCGGAAATCGTCACGCTGAAGACGATGCGTTACAAAGAGAAACTCGAGAAGTTGAAATCCGAAATGGCGAAGCTGGCGGCTATCGAGAAGCAGGTTCTGGCCTCGCCCGATAAGCAGGTTTCGTTCACCGATCCCGACAGCCGCTCTATGGCGACCAGCGGGCGCGGCTCCGGCATCGTGGGCTACAATGTGCAGACGGCGGTCGACACCGAGAACCATCTGATCGTCGCGCACGAGGTAACGAATGTGGGCTCGGATCGCTCGCAACTCGCGAATACGGCGCAGGCGGCCAAAGAAGCGTTGCAGGTCGAGAAACTCGAGGCCGTCGCCGATCGCGGTTACTTCAACGGCGAGGAGATCAAGGCGTGCGAGGACGCCGGCGTCACCGTGACGTTGCCGAAGCCGATGACATCTGGTGCCAAAGCGGAAGGCCGTTTCGGCAAGCAGGATTTTGTGTATCTGGCTGAGGAGGATGTTTATCGCTGCCCGGCCGGGGAGCAACTCACCTATCGAATGACGACCGTTGAAAACGGCCAGAACATGCGCCGGTATTGGACAAATGCGTGCCGAGCCTGTCCGCTCAAGGCGAAATGCACGAAAGGTCCGGAGCGGCGGATCACCCGCTGGGAGCACGAGCAGGTGGTGGAGGCGGTGCAGGAGCAACTCGACAAGAACCCCGAGGCGATGCGCACGCGGCGCGAGACGGTCGAGCATCCCTTCGGTACACTGAAGATGCGCATGGGCGCGACGCACTTCTTGTGCAAGACGCTGCCCAAGGTTGCGACCGAGATGGCGCTCTGTGTGCTCGGATACAACATGACGCGGGTGCTGAATATCGTCGGCATCAAGCCGCTGCTCGCGGCCATCGCTGCCTGAGACAGCCCGACTGCAGGCTCCGCACAGCCTGAGAGCCGGTCAGGTTGGCCCGATGATGAACCAGGTTGCCTCCCAGACCGAAATCGGAAAAATATGCTCGAAACTGTCACCTTGCAGCGCAGCCCGCCTGTCGCAGCCCGCCGATACCCCCTCCGCCGCGTTATCACACGGCCAAGACCCTTATCGGAAGTCGGTGGGCCTAATCTGGCCGTCTACCGTTGGAAGGTATCGGAGCCATTCGCTGGATCGGATGCCTCGCGGGTCAATACCTCGGTGCGAGGCGACGTAGTCGATCTCTCCACGCGTGGTGCCGATGTCCATCAGCTCCGTGTCGCTTAAGTTGGACAAGGTGGCGCGCAATTTTTGGCGTTCGCGGCGCTCCCGAAAGGCATCCCAATATTTCCCGATGAAGCTGGAGACATGCCGGGTCGATACGGATGTCCGTTCCAGCCACGTTGTGCCGTGCGTCGAGCTCATTGCGAAGTCTCCCTGGGACGGTGTTTCTTCTACGGCTTAGCGTTCCCCTGTTGCCACCATGGTGTCAGGAGCCGTCACAGCCGGCACGAGGGTGCCGCGAGAGCGGCGGGTATGCTTGACCGGCAGCTTACATTTTCCTCACCTGCGGCTTATTCTTGCGATTTCCAGCCAGGCCAAAGCGCTACCCGGTTATCGGGGGCTCTCATCCAAGGGGATTCGCATTTGCGCTATCTCTTCGAGGATTACGCATTCGACCCTGACCGGCGCGAGTTGTATCGCGGGGCGGAGGTCGTTCCCATCGCACCGCAGGTGTTCGATCTGCTCGATTACCTGATCCGCAACAGGGAGCGCGTCGTCAGTAAAGACGACCTCATCAATGCCGTTTGGAATGGGCGCAGCGTTTCAGATGCAGCATTGACGACCCGGCTGAATGTCGCTCGAAGCTCAATCGGCGATTCCGGGGAGGAACAGCGACTGATCAAGACGTTACCGCGTAAGGGATTCCGTTTCGTCGGACAGGTGCGGGAGGCGCGAGAAGTTGCGGGCCCAAATCCGGGCGATGCGCCCGAGAGCGCTTTTGCGGTTCCCGACAAGCCCTCCATCGCCGTGCTGCCGTTCGAGAACATGAGCGGCGATCCCGAGCAGGAATACTTCGCAGATGGAATGGTCGAAGAAATCATTACCGCCCTTTCCCGAAACAAACAGCTTTTCGTCATCGCTCTGAACTCCAGTTTCGCGTTCAAGGGCAGACCTGTCGATGTCAAGCAAGTGGCTCGGGAATTAGGGGTCCGGTACGTTCTCGAGGGGAGCGTCCGGAAATCCGGCAATCGCATCCGGATATCGGGCCGGTTGATCGATGCAGCTTCCGGCGTGCATCTGTGGGCAGACAGATATGACGGAGCTCTTGAGGATGTCTTTGAGCTGCAGGATCAGGTAGCTGCCAGCGTGGTTGGCGCAATCGGCCCCAGCGTGACCCAAGCTGAAATCGAACGTGCCAAACGAAAACCCACCAGCAGTCTCGATGCGTACGACTACTATCTGCGCGCGACGGCGGCACGTTGGGAACGTACAAGGGACGCCACGGATCAAGCAATTGCTCTCTACGAGCAGGCTATCGCGCTGGACCCGCAGTTTGCACTGGCTTACGCACTATTGGCGGCGGCGTTCCAACAGCGCAAAATTTGGCGGTGGAGCACCGATCCAGCAGAGGACGCATCTCGAGCGATAGCCTACGCGAAAAGCGCTTTACGCCTAGGGAGACAAGACCCGTTGGTATTGGCGCAATCTGCGATAGTCCTGACCGCTATCGGCTATGAAGTCGAATTGGCCGATAGTCTTTTGGAGGAAGCAATTCGCCTTAATCCAAACGGAATGCTCGGATGGCTGGGGGGTGGATGGACGAAAACGTTTCTGGGCGACCACCGAACAGCGATTGACTACTTTCACCGCGCATTGAGGCTAAGCCCGCTAGCTCCCGCCATTTTCTTTGCGCATGGCGGGCTGGCTTTCGCCCACTTCTTTCTTGGGAACTATGAGGAGGGGCTCAAGTGCGCAGCCGATGCGTTGCGTCATCATCCCGACTATGTGGCAGCTCAGCGCATAACAATGGCCAGTCATGCACTGTCGGGCAACATAGAAGCTGCCCGACGGCTCTGGGAGCAAACTGCTCTGCTCTCTCCATCTGATCGCGTGTCCGAGACAAGGAAGCGATTTCCGCTCAGGAGGGATCAAGACCTAGAGAAGTTACAGAAAGCCTATCGCCTAGCCGGAATGCCGGAATGAGCACGACGCGCCGTCTCGCAGCTATTCTGGCCAACGACTTCCGCTCGTGGCACTTTTCGGACCTCACCAGATGTCCGACTTAGGTCCGGCATGCGTACGCGGACGTCCGCCGACGTTCTGAATCTATAGGTTCACGCCCGATAAGCCGTCTTCCCCGTGCCGCGATAGAGCACGCGCACCTGCTCTTCCGAGACCATCTTGTGGAATTCCAGCGCCTCGGGCTCGAGGTCGCGCTTCGGCACATAAGCCTGTTCGAAATGGCGATAGCTGTCCTTGCCGCGCACCAGCGTGGCCCAGTCGCGCTGACCCACGGCCTGCTTCAGATGCGTCGGGATGTAGCGGATGGCCAAGCCGATGCGCCGCTGGTCGGACTGGTTCGGCTCCGAGCCGTGGAACAGCAGCACGTGATGCAGCGAGGCCTGGCCCGGCTTCAGCTCGACGTGCACGGCATCCTTCTCGTTGACCTCGACCGCGATCTCCTGCCCGCGCGTCAGCAGGTTGTTGCTGTCGAACGTATCCGCATGGGCGACCTGCCGCAGATGCGTGCCGGCGATGAACTTCATGCATCCGGAAACCTTGTTGGCCGGCGACATCGCGATCCATGCGGTCGCGACATCGGATGAGGAGAGGCCCCAATAGGTTGCGTCCTGATGCCAGGACACGAAGCCGGGATCGCGCGCCTCCTTGATGAAGAAGCTGGTGTTCCAGCACAGGATGTCCGGCCCCAGCACGTCCTCGATCGCATCGAGGATTTTGGGATGCCGGATCATCTCGTCGATCCAGGCAAACAGCACGTGGCTGCGATGGCGCATCTCGCCACTGATCGGACCGCCGGCCCTGGCCTCGTAATCCTCGAGCTTTTCGCGAAAGCCCGCGACCTCGCTTGCCGCGAGCGCATCGACCGGAAAATGATAGCCATTGTCGCGGTAGGCGACGACCTCCGCCTCGCTCAGCACCTTGGGCACGCGTTTTCCTCCCGAATTCCTGTTTTTGATCGTTGGATCGAGCGTGGCGCTCGCCCCTTGCGCTGTCAAGCAACGCTAAATAGGCCCGCATTTACCTTTTGTTGGCGGGCGTTTGCCCATAAAATCAGCCCATGCGCGCCACCAACCTTGCGATCGGGACCACGACGCTTGCGCTGATCGCCGCCGCGTTTGCGGGGCTGGGCGTCTATCAGAAGATTCATGGCGCCCGTAACCAGGGCCCGCTCCGCATCGTCTTCAACGGCTCCGCGAGCGGCCTGCGCCGCGGTGGCACTGTCACCTTCGACGGCGTGCCGGCTGGCGTGGTCCGGTCGATCAAGCTGGAAAACCCGCGCAAGATCGTGGCCGAGATCCTGCTGGATAACAGCGCGCCGCTTCGCAAAGACACCGCCGTCGGCATCGAATTCCAGGGCCTGACCGGAATCGCCGCCATCGCGCTGGTGGGCGGGGCGCCGAGCGCGCCGCCGGTGCCGCTGGATCAGGATGGCATCCCGCTCCTGACGGCGGACTGGAGCGAGCAGCAGTCGATCACCGACACCCTGCACACTGTCGATCATTTCCTGATCGACAACCGCCAGACCATCAAGGACTCGATGCTCTCCTTCGAGACCTACACGGCGTCATTGAAGAGCAAGGGCGATGCCATCGGCAGCATCCTGGCCCAGGCCGACGACGCCTTTGCCGGCTTCGACAACACCATGGCGAAGATCGGCGGCGTGCTCCCGGGGCTTTCGGACGGCAAGACCGAGGAGCTGTTCGAGAAGATGAAATCTTTGCGCGAGCTTTCCGACACCTACAAGCAGAAGTCGGCCACCTTCATGGAGGAAGGCCGGCGCATGCTCGTCGATCTCAGTGAAGGCGCCAACAATTTTGCCCGCAAGATCGATCCGCAGTCCGTGCCGGCCGCGGCGCCGCCGCGACGCCCGGCGCCAAAACGACAATAAAGTGTTCCCGCCCGGGAACAAAATTGGATATTCCCGGTTGGCCGATCCCGCCTGCTTCCGGCGAGGCCTGAAGCGTCGGCATAATATTTTGATTCGCGCTGGAACCCTCCCGCCGCGAAGCGGTTGTTTCGGCTAGGCCGAATCGGCGGGTTCCATGCCTGCGTCACACATTGCTTCCCGCTTGATCCAAAGCCCGGTCGAGGCTTTGATTGCTCGTGCCCATCTGGATTCGACCAGAAATTGCAGGGGGGAACAGCATGAGTGATCTCGATCCCGGCACGTCATCGACGCGTCGGCGCACCAAAGCCAAGCCTTATCCCAACGGCAAGACCCCCAACGGCAAGATCGATGCATCGCAGGAATTGCTGCACGCACTGCAGGCGATGCGCGCCGGCGATTTCTCGGTCAGGATGACCGGCGACCATTTGGGGATCGAAGGCAAGATCGCCGACACCTTCAATGAAATCGTCGCGGCCAACCAGCGCATGGCGCAGCAGCTCGAGCGCGTCGGCCAGGTGGTCGGCCGCGAAGGCAAGACCCGCCAGCGCGTCAAGTTCGGCCTCGCCTCCGGCTCCTGGGCCGACATGGAAGGCTCAGTCAACACCCTGATCGACGATCTGCTCTGGCCGACCCGCGAAGTCACGCGCGCCGTTGCCGCCGTGGCGCAGGGCGACCTGCTGCAAACCGTGAAACTCGACGTCGATGGCCGCCCGCTGGGCGGCGAATTTTTGCAGTCGGCCAATATCGTCAACACGATGATCAAGCAGCTTTCCGTGTTCACCTCCGAGGTGACGCGCGTCGCGCGCGAGGTCGGCACCGAAGGCAAGCTCGGCGGCCAGGCCCAGGTGCCCGAGGTCACCGGCGTCTGGAAGGACCTGACCGAGAGCGTCAACTCGATGGCCAACAATCTTACCGGCCAGGTCCGCAACATCGCCGAAGTGACGATCGCGGTCGCCAATGGCGACTTGTCCAAGAAGATCACCGTCGACGTGCGCGGCGAAATCCTGCAGCTGAAGGAAGCCATCAACACGATGGTGGACCAGCTGCGCTCCTTTGCTTCCGAAGTGACGCGCGTGGCGCGCGAGGTCGGCACCGACGGCAAGCTCGGCGGACAAGCCATCGTGCCCGGCGTCGCCGGCACCTGGAAGGACCTCACCAACTCCGTGAACGCGATGTGCGGCAACCTGACCGCCCAGGTGCGCAACATCGCCAACGTCACGACCGCCGTGGCGCGCGGCGACCTGTCCCGCAAGATCACCGTCGACGTCCGCGGTGAAATCCTGGAGCTGAAGGACACCATCAACACCATGGTGGACCAGCTCAACTCCTTTGCCTCCGAAGTGACGCGCGTGGCGCGCGAGGTCGGCACCGAAGGCAAGCTCGGCGGCCAGGCCCAGGTGCCCGGCGTGGCCGGCACCTGGAAGGACCTGACCGACAACGTCAACTTCATGGCTTCCAACCTGACCGCGCAGGTCCGCAACATTGCCGACGTCGCGACCGCGATCGCGGGCGGCGACCTTTCCAAGAAAATCACGGTGAACGTGTCGGGCGAAATCCTTCAGCTGAAGGAAACGCTGAACACCATGGTCGACCAGCTCAACGCCTTTGCCGGCGAAGTCACGCGCGTCGCGCGCGAGGTCGGCACCGAGGGGCGGCTGGGCGGCCAGGCCAACGTGCTCGGCGTCGCCGGCACCTGGAAGGACCTGACCGAGAGCGTCAACTCGATGGCGTCGAACCTGACCGCACAGGTCCGCAACATCGCCGACGTGACCACCGCGGTCGCCAACGGCGACCTGTCCAAGAAAATCACGGTGGACGTGCGCGGCGAAATTCTCGAGCTGAAAGACACCATCAACACCATGGTGGACCAGCTCAATGCATTTGCCGGCGAGGTGACGCGCGTCGCCCGCGAGGTCGGCACCGAAGGCAAGCTCGGCGGACAGGCCACGGTGCGCGGCGTCGCCGGCACCTGGAAGGATCTGACCGACAGCGTCAACTCGATGGCCTCCAACCTCACCGGCCAGGTCCGCAACATCGCCGAGGTCGCAACCGCGGTCGCCAAGGGCGACCTGTCGAAGAAGATCACGGTGAACGTGTCGGGCGAAATCCTTCAGCTGAAGGAAACGCTGAACACGATGGTGGACCAGCTCAATGCGTTTGCCGGCGAAGTGACGCGCGTGGCGCGCGAGGTCGGCACCGACGGCAAGCTCGGCGGCCAGGCCCAGGTGACCGGCGTCGCCGGCACCTGGAAGGACCTGACCAACTCCGTCAACTCGATGGCGGGCAACCTCACCGCCCAGGTCCGCAACATCGCCGAAGTCGCGACCGCGATCGCCGGCGGCGACCTGTCGCGCAAGATCACCGTCGACGTCCGCGGCGAGATCCTGCAGCTGAAGGAAACGCTGAACACCATGGTCGACCAGCTCAACCGGTTCGCCGGCGAGGTGACGCGCGTCGCGCGCGAGGTCGGCACCGAAGGCCGGCTGGGCGGCCAGGCCAACGTGCCCGGCGTCGCCGGCACCTGGAAGGATCTCACCGACAACGTCAACTCGATGGCCGGCAACCTCACCGGTCAGGTCCGCAACATCGCCGAAGTCACAACCGCCGTGGCGCGCGGCGACCTGTCGCGCAAGATCACGGTCGACGTGAAGGGCGAAATCCTCGAGCTGAAGAACACCATCAACACCATGGTGGACCAGCTCAACGCGTTTGCTTCGGAAGTGACGCGCGTGGCGCGCGAGGTCGGCACCGAAGGCAAGCTCGGCGGCCAGGCCGAAGTGCCGGAAGTCGCCGGCACCTGGAAGGACCTTACCGACAACGTCAACTTCATGGCGTCGAACCTGACCGCACAGGTCCGCAACATCGCCGAAGTCGCGACCGCCATCGCCGGCGGTGACCTGTCCAAGAAGATCACAGTGGACGTGCGCGGCGAAATCCTGCTGCTCAAGGACACCCTCAACACCATGGTGGAGCAGCTGCGCTCGTTCGCCGCCGAAGTGACGCGCGTCGCGCGCGAGGTCGGCACCGAGGGCCGTCTCGGCGGCCAGGCCGTCGTGCCCGGCGTCGGCGGCACCTGGAAGGACCTGACCGACAACGTCAACCTCCTGGCGGCAAACCTCACCACGCAGGTCCGCAACATCGCCGAAGTCACCACCGCCGTGGCGCGCGGCGACTTGTCGCGCAAGATCACGGTCGACGTGAAGGGCGAAATCCTCGAGCTGAAGAACACCATCAATACCATGGTGGACCAGCTCAACGCGTTTGCCGGCGAGGTGACGCGCGTGGCGCGCGAGGTCGGCACCGAAGGCAAGCTCGGCGGCCAGGCCCAGGTGCCCGGAGTGGCCGGCACCTGGAAGGACCTCACCGACACCGTGAACTTCATGGCCGCCAACCTGACCGAGCAGGTGCGCGGCATCGTCAAGGTCGTGACCGCGGTCGCCAACGGCGATTTGAAGCAGAACCTCACCGTGAAATCGAAAGGCGAGGTCGCGGCGCTCGCCGACACCATCAACAACATGACCGAGACGTTAGCTACCTTCGCCGATCAGGTGACATCGGTCGCGCGCGAGGTCGGCGTCGAGGGGAGGCTCGGCGGCCAGGCCAACGTGCCGGGTGCCGCCGGCACCTGGAAGGACCTGACCGGCAACGTCAATCTGCTGGCGGCGAACCTGACCTCGCAGGTGCGCGCGATCGCGGAAGTCGCGACCGCCGTAACCAAAGGCGACCTCACCCGCTCGATCCAGGTCGATGCGCGCGGCGAAGTTGCCGAGCTCAAAGACAACATCAACACGATGATAGGCAACCTTCGCCTGACCACCGACGTCAACACCGAGCAGGATTGGCTGAAGACCAACCTCGCCCGCTTCACCAACATGCTGCAGGGCCAGCGCGACCTCACCACCGTCGGCCGGCTCCTGCTCACCGAGCTGACGCCGCTGGTGAACGCGCATATGGGCGTGATCTACCAGGTCGACAGCGAAGACAGCCCGCAATTGCGGCTGCTCGCGGCCTATGCCGGCGACGGCATTTCTCCGCACCAGCAGATGGTGCAGTTCGGCCATGGCCTGGTCGGACAATGCGCGATGGACAAGCGGCAGCGGCTGGTCTCGGACATCCCGTCCGACGCCGTGCCCGTCAGCTCGACGCTTCTCCGCGTGGTGCCGAAAAACCTCGTCGTGCTGCCGGTGCTGTTCGAGAACCAGGTCAAGGCCGTGATCGAGCTGGCCTCGCTGAGCTCGTTCACGACCTCGCAGATGACCTTCCTCGAGCAGCTCACCAATTCCATCGGCATCGTGCTCAACTCGATCGAAGCCACGATGCAGACCGAAGGCCTGCTGAAGCAGTCGCAGCAGCTCGCCGGCGAATTGCAGGCGCAGCAGAAGGAGTTGCAGCAGACCAACGAGCAGCTCGAGCAGAAGGCGCAGCAGCTCGCCGAGCGCAACGTCGAAGTCGAGCGCAAGAACCAGGAAATCGAGCAGGCGCGCCGCGCGCTGGAGGAAAAGGCCACCGAGCTCGCGCTGACATCGAAGTACAAGTCCGAATTCCTGGCCAATATGAGCCACGAGCTGCGCACGCCGCTGAACTCGATCCTGATCCTCGGCCAGCAGCTCACCGAAAACCCCGACGGCAACCTCACGCCGAAGCAGGTGGAGTTCTCGCGCACCATTCATGGCGCCGGCACCGACCTGCTCAACCTCATCAGCGATATCCTCGACCTCTCCAAGATCGAATCCGGTACCGTCACCGTCGATGCCGAGGAAATCCTCACCTCCAACCTGCTGGAGACCGTCGGCCGGCCGTTCCGGCACGAGGCGGACAACCGTCAACTGTCATTCAATATCGACGTCGATCCAACTCTGGGACGCAGCATCGTCACCAACTCCAAGCGCCTGCAGCAAGTGTTGAAGAACCTGCTGTCCAACGCCTTCAAGTTCACCGCCGAAGGCGGCGTGCGCCTCACCGTTTCGGCCGTGGTCGGCGGCTGGAGCGCCGAGCATCCCGTGCTGAACGCGGCGCCTGCCGTGATCGCCTTCGAAGTTTCCGACAGCGGCATCGGCATTCCCCTGGAGAAACAGAAGCTGATCTTCGAGGCGTTCCAGCAGGCGGACGCCGGCACCAGCCGCAAATATGGCGGCACGGGCTTAGGGCTGGCCATCAGCCGCGAATTGGCGAGCCTGCTCGGCGGCGAAATCCATCTGAAGAGCTCGCCCGGCAAGGGCTCGACCTTCACCCTCTATCTGCCGCTGAAATATTCCGGACCAACGATCGCGCTGCGCACGAGCCCGCCGCAATATGCGTCGTCGCCCGCGTTGCAGACCGCGGCCCAGGAGCCGCGCGTCATCGAGCAACTGCCCGATGACCGGCTCAATCTCGAGCCGGGCGATACCATCCTGCTGATCGTCGAGGACGACCCGCATTATGCCCGGGTGCTGATCGATCTCGCCCGCGACAAGGGATTCAAGGTGCTGGTCGCCGCGCGCGGCGCCGAAGCCCTCGATCTCGCCAAGCAGTACCAGCCGGCCGCGGTCTCGCTCGACGTGTTCCTGCCGGACATGCTGGGCTGGACCGTGCTGAGCCAGCTCAAGCACAATCCGCTGACCCGGCACATCCCGGTCCAGATCATCACCCTCGACGAGGACCGCCAGCATGCGCTGGCGCGCGGCGCGTTCTCATTCGTCAACAAGCCGACCACGACCGAGGGCGTGTCCGCCGCGCTCTCGCATATCAAGGAATACACCAGGCCGCGCCGCAAGCGGCTTCTGATCGTCGAGGACAACGAGGCGGAACAGATGTCGATCCGCGAGCTCCTGCATCACGACGACATCGAGATCGTCTCTACCGATACCGGCGCCGGCGCGCTCTCCGAGTTGCGCGATAACCCTTGCGACTGCGTCGTGCTGGATTTGCGCCTGCCCGACATGAGCGGGTTCGAGGTGCTGGAGCAGATCCGCAACGATGAGGAACTCTCGACGGTTCCCGTCGTGGTGTTCACGGGGCGGGAACTTTCCGCCGAAGAGGATGCGGAACTCCACACCATGGCGCGCAGCATCGTGGTGAAAGGTGTGGAATCGCCGGAACGGCTGCTGGACGAAACGTCATTGTTCTTGCACCGTGTGATCACGGAATTGCCGATCGAGAAGCAGCGAATGCTGGAGAAGCTCAACAGCTCCGATGAGGACCTGGTGGGCAAGACCGCGCTGCTGGTCGACGACGACGCCCGCAACATCTTCGCGCTTTCCAGCGTGCTGGAGCGGCGCGGCATGAAGGTCTTGACCGCGACCACCGGAAACGAAGCGGTGGCGCTGGTGGAGTCGAACCCGGCGATCGCGATCGTGCTGATGGACATCATGATGCCGCAAATGGACGGGTACCAGACCATCGGGGCCATCAGGCAGAACCCGGCGTTCGGGCGGCTGCCGATCATCGCGCTGACCGCGAAGGCGATGAAGGGCGACCGCGAGAAATGCCTGGAGGCCGGCGCCTCCGACTATCTCGCCAAGCCCGTCAACACCGAACAATTGCTGCTCGCCATTCGCATGTGGCTGCATCGCTGATGCCCGGAGCCATGATGGAGCATGAAAAAGTAAATATCCTTCTGGTGGACGATCAGCCGGCCAAGCTGCTCGCCTATGAAGTCATCCTGAAGGAACTCGGCGAGAATCTGGCCGTCGCGACCTCCGGCCGCGAGGCGCTCGAATATCTGCTCAAGAACGAAGTTGCCGTCATCCTCGTGGACGTCTGCATGCCCGAGCTCGACGGCTTCGAGCTCGCCGCCATGATCCGCGAGCACCCGCGGTTCCAGAAGACGGCGATGATCTTCATCTCCGCGATCCAGGTCAGCGACATCGACAGGCTGCGCGGCTATGAGATGGGCGCGGTCGACTATGTTCCCGTGCCCGTGGTGCCGGAAGTGCTGCGCGCCAAGATCAAGGTGTTTGCGGAACTCTATCGCAAGACCCGGCAGCTCGAGATGCTCAACATCGAGCTCGAGGACCGCGTGCGCGCGCGCACGGCGGATCTGGAGAGATCCACTTTCCAGCTCGTTGAAAGCGAGCAGCGCCGCAGCATGGCGATCGCGGCGGGCAAGATGGGCTCATGGGACTGGGACTGGAGCAACGGCGACTGGATGTGGGACGCCGGGCAGTACCGCATCTTCGGCGTCGACCCGCTGAGTTTCGAGGTGACGTCGGAGAACGTACAGGCCATGCTGCATCCCGACGACGTCGACAGCTGGCGCAAGGTGATCGCGCATTTCGAGACGGGCGCGCGTTCCTGTGAGACGGAGTTTCGTGTCATGCGCCCGGATGGCGAGGTGCGCTGGTGCGTCGGCACGGCGGCCGCCACCGTCGACAAGGGCGGCCGCGTGGTGCGGCTTTCCGGCGTCACCGTCGACATCACCGAGCGCAAGCGCGCGGAAGAGCGCCAGAACCTGCTGGCGCGCGAGGTCGATCACCGCGCCAAGAATGCGCTGGCGCTGGCGCAATCGATCGTGCGGTTGACCCGCGCAAGCGACGTCAAGGATTACGTCCAGGCGGTCGAGGGGCGGATCAGCGCGCTCGCGCGCGTCCACACCATCCTCTCGCTGTCGAACTGGGAGGGCGCCGAGATCGGGCGGCTGGTGGAGGCGGAAATCGCGCCCTATTCCAGCGGCGACCAGATCGAGCTTGATGGCGCCGAGCTGCAGCTGCAGCCGGCGACCGCGCAGACGCTGGCGCTGGCGCTGCATGAGCTCGTCACCAACTCCGCCAAATACGGCGCGCTCTCCGCGATCTCCGGCCGGCTCAAGATCAGATGGGACGTGCGCGGCGACGCGCTGCAGCTGGTGTGGGAAGAGCGCGGCGGGCCGTCGGTCGAAAAGCCGATCTCGCGCGGCTTTGGCACGCGCAGCGTGATCGCCAGCATCGAGACCCAGCTCGGCGGCAGGGCCGAGTTCGACTGGCGCACCGAGGGCCTGATCTGCTGCCTGACCGTGCCGCTCGCCAAGGCCGCGTCGGCGCGCGACCATCATCAGAGCCACGTCGTGAACGGCCACCCCGTCGAGCAGGAGCTAAGGACGGCTTGAGCCGGGCACCCTCTTTCCTTCTCCCCTTGCGGGAGTTTGCGTCTCTATGTAGCCGGTTGAAATACCGTGGGAAACGGAAATCGGTGTTCGTATAATGCCCCTATAAGGGTCAGGGGTCCCCGGCCCGGCGCGCGCTGAATACGCTGGCGCGGCCAGGCCCTTGTCCTGTCAGCCCTGCGCTCCCGGCGCGCTGAGCGGCCTTCCTGCGGCCTTGACGCTGACGCCTGCCTGTCGCCTGTCCCCGCTGCGGTGACGCGTTCGAAAATTCGGGAGTACCTCAGTTTGAAATTTCGGTATGTCGAATACCTCGCGGTGCTTGCTCAGAAGCAATTGGAGGATTTTTCGAATGGCTGACGCTCGATGCAGCTGCGGTGCAGTCACGCTCTCGCTTCCAAAAGAACCATCCAAGCTAGTCGTTGCTTGTCACTGCATCGACTGCCAACGCCGAACCGGCGCGCCGTTCGGTGTAGGCGCTTATTACCCCGCTGATGTTGTCACCATCTCAGGGACCTCAACAGAGTTCACGCACGCCGCCGCAAGCGGCGGAAAAATCCATAACTATTTTTGTCCACAGTGCGGCTCAACAGTCTACTGGAAACTCAGCAAGCTGCCCGCGCTGATCGCCGTTGCAGTCGGCGCGATGGCAGAACCAAAATACCCAGCCCCCGTCATATCGGTTTTCGAACAGTCGAAACATGATTGGGTTCAAATTGATGGTGCCGTGGAGCACTTCCGGCAAAGCGGCCTCCCGAAAAATTCGAACTGAGACACCACCGAAAATTCTCGTATCGAGAAATTTGCCTGCCTGCGGTTGCGCGAACGCTGGCATGGTGACAGGACGACGAAAAGGCCGCCACCGGGATGAAGCGGTGACGGCTTCTTTCTCGCTCGTGACCCGCGAAACAAGCCTTTACCGCCGCACCCCAACGCGATTGACGCCACCATTCATGTTGCCGCCGGCGTTATGACGCACCGCAGCGCGCGCCACCGGACGAGGCCTGAGCACGACGCCAGCCCTTGCGACGCAATGGGCGGGATAACCGACGTATTCGCAGTAAATTACCGCCTTGGCTGGCGTTGGACTGAGAGTGAGACCTGTAAGCCCCAACAGGACGCTGGCAGCAATCCCGGCAACTGTCGCTGACTTGATCGAAAGACGTTTCCTCGGATGCATGGCGGACCTCCCTCTTCGTGCTTGTGGAACTGAAAGGTGACGGGAGCCGCCTCAGGTGCGGCTGAACATAGCGTGAGCGCCAAAAGATCGCTGACGTTGACCTAGATCAACGGAGGGTCGCCTGGCGCCAAGCCATGAGACCGAGCATCCGCTTAGGGTCCAAACGCGGAAGTCGCGGCCTTGGGGCGGAATGTCTGCCTTGGCCCCAAAACCTTGGCCCCAAAAGCGGATACCCCATCGTTGATGGCTCGGACCGGTGACGACGCGATGCGCGCCACCGCTGGCGGGGACCGTCTGACGATGGCGACCCTCCGCCGCTCCTACACGGAGAGGTGCACCGCCGTTGTGGCTAGTGGCTGATCATCCACGGGCGCGCGGTGGGGAAGCCCTTGGCGCCGCTTTTAGACTTGGTCATCAGCCGCGCCGGTTTTTTCTTGTCCGAGCAGCACCCACAACCGGGTCCGTGCGAGGCCTTGTACTGATCCAGCGTCTTCGGCGCATGGGCGCTGCGCTCGTTGATCGCGATGGCCTTCTTTTTGTCTGAGGGCATGCAGAAGAAATTCGGCGCAGTCAGGATCACGCGAGGTGCGGAGGTTTCGCAGCGCGGGCAATCCTGGGGCTCATCGCATTCCGCCATCGGCCGCATGTCGGTGAACGGGCCGCAGCCATCACAGAGATATTCATAAACTGGCATCTTCTCGTCCTGCGCAAATACTGACTAAATCCCGCGATGGATGCGGGGCGGCAAGTACGCGCCGTCCCGCGTCCTTCGCGCAGGGATCTCTAGTTCTGGAGCATGATCTTTTCGAAAAACCGGCTCCCACTTTTTCGGATCATGCTCATTTGTCCTGTGAGAGCGGCATCTGGATGTCGCCCTTGATGTGCTTGATCGGGCCGGCCGACGACGGCATCACGTCGAAGTCGAAGATTTCAGTCGGCAGCCACAGCGTGGCGCAGGCGTTGGGGACGTCGACCACGCCGGAGATATGGCCCTGGCACGGCGCGGTGCCGAGGATCGAATAGGCCTGGGCGCCGGAATAGCCGAACTTCTTCAGATATTCGATCGCGTTCAGGCAGGCCATGCGATAGGCGATGTGCACATCGAGATAGTGCTGCTTGCCGGCTTCGTCGACCGAGATGCCTTCGAAGATCAGATAGTCCTTGTAGTTCGGCGTGATCGGCGACGGCTTGAACACGGGATTCTTGATTCCGTATTTTGCGACGCCGTCCTTGATCACGTCGACCTTCAAATGCAGCCAGCCGGCCATTTCGATGGCGCCGCAGAAGGTGATCTCGCCGTCGCCCTGGCTGAAATGCAGGTCGCCCATGGAAAGCCCGCCGCCCGGCACATAGACCGGGAAGTAGATCTTCGATCCACGAGAAAGATCCTTGATGTCGCAATTGCCGCCATGCTCGCGCGGCGGCACGGTGCGCGCGCCCTCGGCGGCGATCTTGGCCTTGACGTCGCCCTTCGCCTGTCCGGCGTGGGTCGTCGGCGCAAACGGCGGATTGGCGAGACCGGGCACGCGGGTCGGGTTGGTCGCGATCAGCGCGGCCTCGCGCGCATTCCAGCTCGCCAGCATCTTCGGGTCGGGCAGACAGCCGATCAGGCCGGGATGGATCAGGCCTGCGAAGCTGACCCCCGGGACGTGGCGTGACGAGGTGTAGAGGCCGTGAATGTCCCAGATCGATTTCTGCGCCAGCGGGAAGTGATCGGTCAAAAAGCCGCCGCCGTTCTTCTTGGAGAAGAAGCCGTTGAAGCCCCAGAGGCTCTCCTTCAGCGGACCGACATCGAGCAGGTCGACCACCAGGAGGTCGCCGGGCTCGGCGCCCTTGACGCCGATCGGGCCGGAGAGAAAGTGCACGATCGAGAGGTCGATGTCGCGCACGTCATCGGCGGAATCGTTGTTCTTGATGAAGCCGCCGGTCCAGTCGACGGTCTCGATGATGAAATCGTCGCCCGGTTTGACCCACGCCACGATCGGCACATCCGGATGCCAGCGGTTGTGAATCATGTCATTGTCGTAGGCCGACTTGCTAAGATCGACCTTGATTAGCGTCTCTGGCATCGAAAGCTCCCCTTTTTACAAGCCAACACTCAAGATTTCAGACGGACAAATATTTCGAGATCTGCGCGGCATCGACGCTGTCGCGCGGATCGTCGCGCACGATCTCCCCGTTCTCGATCACGAGCACGCGGTCGGCGATGTCGAGCGCAAAACTCAGGACCTGTTCGGAGACGACGATCGACAACCCCCGCTCGTCGCGGATGCGCTTCAGCGTCCGCGCCATGTCCTTGATGATCGAGGGCTGGATGCCTTCGGTCGGCTCATCCAGCAGCAGCACCTTTGGCTTGGTCGCGAGCGCGCGGGCAATTGCCAATTGCTGTTGTTGTCCGCCGGAGAGATTGCCGCCGCGGCGGCCTTTCATTTCCAGAAGCACCGGAAACAATTCGTAGATGTCGCCGGGGACCTCGGAGTCACCGGAGACCACGAGGCCCGTCTCGATGTTCTCCTTCACCGTCATGGTGGAGAAGATCATGCGGCCCTGCGGTACGTAAGCGAGGCCCTTGGCGACGCGCTCATAGCTCTTGAGCGCCGAAAGCTCGGCGCCGTCCATCGAGACCGAGCCGCTCTTCGCCGGCAGGATGCCCATCAGCGACTTCATCAGCGTGGTCTTGCCCATGCCGTTGCGGCCCATGATCGCGACGATCTCGTTTTGCGCGACGGAGACGTTGAGGCCGTGCAGCACCTCGCTCTGGCCGTAGGCTACGTGAAGGTCGGAGATTGCCAGCATCGAATGATCCTTATCCGTTGAGGAGGCCGCAAAAGCAGGACACCGTCGTCCCGGACAAGCGAGCACAGCGAGCGCCGATCCGGGACCCATAACCACAGGCCGTGGTCGTCCGCCACGCTGGCCGCCCCAGCTCGGCGCAACAACGACGTCCTGGGGTTATGGGTCCCCGCCTTCGCGGGGACGACACCGAACTTGCGGATACAGTCTGCCCTGACCTCATCCTCAATGCCCCAGATAGACTTCGATGACCTTGGGGTCGTTCTTGACCTTTTCCATCGTGCCTTCCGACAGGATCTGGCCCTGGTGCAGCACGGTGACCTTGTGGGCGATGTCCTCGACGAATTTCATGTCGTGCTCGATGACCAGCACCGAGCGATCCTTGATGATGCGGTTGAGCAGCTCGGCGGTCTTGGCGCGTTCGGAGACGCTCATGCCGGCGACCGGCTCGTCGAGCATCAGCAAGTCCGGATTCTGGATCAGCAGCATGCCGATCTCGAGCCATTGCTTCTGGCCGTGGCTGAGCTGGTCGGCATAGACATTGAGCCGATCCTTCAGGAAGATCATCTCGGAGATTTCCTCAACCCGCGCCTTCACGACAGCGTCGCGCTGGAAGGTGAGCGAGCCGAACACCGTGCGGCCGCGCGGGAACGAAATCTCCAGGTTCTCGAACACGGTGAGGTCTTCGAAAACCGAAGGCGTCTGAAACTTGCGCCCCACGCCGGCCTGCACGATCTCGTTCTCGCGCATCTTGGTCAGCTCCTGGCCGCGGAACTGGATCGAGCCTGATGTTGCTTTGGTCTTGCCGCAGATCAGGTCGAGCACCGTGGTCTTGCCGGCGCCGTTCGGGCCGATGATGACGCGGATCTCGTTCTCCTCGACATAGAGGGAGAGGTCGTTGACCGCCTTGAAGCCGTCAAAGGAGACGGTGAGGCCGGAGACGGCGAGCAGGAAATCCTTGGGCTGATGACCGACGAGCATGGTGTCCTCCTCACTCTGCGGGCGCGCCGTCGGCAACGGAGCTGCCGTTCCAACCCGACTTGCGCGATGACAAGAGCCGGTCGATATGCGGCTGCACGTAGTCGCCCCAGATTCCGGCAAGGCCATTGGGGAAGGCCAGCACGACCGCGATGAAGAGTGCGCCGAGGCCGAACAGCCAGAGCTGCGGGAAGGATTCAGAAAGGCTGGTCTTGGCGAAGTTGACCAGCAGCGTGCCGTAGACCGCGCCGAAGATCGACATCCGGCCGCCGACCGCGGTGTAGATCACCATTTCGATCGAGGGCACGATGCCGACAAAGGACGGCGACATGAAGCCGACTTCGAGGGTGAACAGGGCGCCGCCGATCGCGGCGAAGATCGCGGCGGCGGAGAAGGCGAATATCTTGAAGTTGGCGACGCTATACCCAGAGAACCGCACCCGGTCCTCCTGCTCGCGCATCGCCACCAGGATGCGGCCGAGCTTGGTCAGGCGAACGAACTGCGCTGCGATGATGCAGCCGAACAGCAGGGCCACCTCGACGAAGTAGAGGATGAATTTGGCATGGTCGGTGCGGATGTCCCAACCGTGCAGCGTACGCAGGTCGGTGATGCCGTTGATGCCGCCGGTATAGCCCTGCTGGCCGACGATCAGGATGGTGAGGATGGCGGCGATCGCCTGCGTAATGATGGCGAAATAGACGCCGCCCACCCGCCGCTTGAACATCGCGGCGCCGATGATCAGCGCGAAGAAGCCAGGGACCACGATGATCGCCGCCAGCGTAAATGGAAAGTTGTGGAACGGTTTCCAGAACAGCGGCAGCTGCGTGATCTGATTCCAGTCCATGAAGTCGGGGATGCCCGGGGTCGACTGGATCTTGGTGTTCTCAACGCTCGAGGCCTCGAGCTTGAGGTACATCGCCATGCAGTAGCCGCCGAGGCCAAAGAACACCCCCTGCCCCAGGCTCAGGATGCCGCCATAACCCCAGCACATCACGAGGCCGATCGCGACAAAGGCGTAAGTCAGATATTTGGCGACGAGATTGAGGCGGAAGATATCCAGCGTCAGCGGCAGGATGATGACGAGCAACAGCAGCAGCGAGATGAAGCCGATCAGTTCGGAGCGATTGAAAAAGCGCGAGTTGATGATCATGACCGTGCTTTCTTGTTCTTATCTGCGAACCTTGAGGGCGAAGAGACCCTGCGGCCGCACCATCAGGATGCCGACAATGGTGAGCAGCGTGATGACCTTGGCCATCGAGCCCGACAGGAAGAACTCCAGCGTCGACTGGGTCTGCGAGATCGAGAAGGCGGAAGCGATGGTGCCGAGCAGGGAGGCCGCGCCGCCGAACACGACGACCAGGAAGGTGTCGACGATGTAGAGCTGGCCGGCGGTCGGCCCGGTCGAGCCGATCATGGTGAAGGCCGAACCCGCGATTCCCGCGATGCCGCAGCCGAGCGCAAAAGTGTAGCGGTCGACCTTTTCGGTATTGATGCCCACGGCACCCGCCATCACGCGGTTCTGCACCACGGCGCGCACCTGCTTGCCCCATTTCGACCAGAACAGGACATAGGCCACCGCGATGGTGATCAGGGTGGTGAGCGCCATCACGAACATGCCGTTGATCGGAATCTGGATCGAATCGGTCACCTGCCAGGAACCCATCATCCAGTCCGGCAGCTCGACGCCGACTTCGCGCGCGCCGAACACCGAGCGGTAGGCCTGTTGCAGGATCAGGCTCAGGCCCCAGGTCGCGAGCAGCGTGTCGAGCGGGCGCTTGTAGAGATGCCGTATCAGCGCCCATTCGACCAGCATGCCCAGCGCACCTGACGCTATGAAGGCGAGTATCATTGCGAGGAAGAAGTAGCCGGGGAACAGCGACGGCAGATATTGCTGGAAGCCGTTCGACGTCATCCAGGTGACGTAGGCGCCCAGGATCATGAACTCGCCATGGGCCATGTTGATCACGCCCATCTGGCCAAAGATGATGGCCAATCCCAGCGCCATCAGCACGTAGACGGAAAACAGGATCAGGCCGGCAAAGCCCTGCATTGCGAGGATGGCGCCGAGATCGCCGAGCGAATAGTCACCAAACATGATCCGTTCTCCGTTGCGGGGCTTGGGCCCGCGCCGCAAACGGATGGCGGCGCGGGTAATACGTGGCGTGGACGCGAGGTCCACGCGTTTAGTTTGGAAGGAGAGAGCGTCAGGCGACGCTCATCCTCACTGGTAGCCCTTCGGGAACGGATTGGGCTCGACCAGATCGGCGGTCTCGTAGATCAGCTCGTACTGGCCGTCGGCCTTGGCCCGGCCGACACGGGTCTTGGACCAGAGGTGATGGTTCTCGTGGATGCGGACATAGCCTTCCGGCGCGCCCTTGAATTCGACACCGGGCGAGGCCGCCGCGATCTTGTCGATATCGAAGCTGCCGGCCTTCTCCGCGGTTAATTTCCAGAGCCACGGGCCGAGATAGGCGGCCTGCGTGACGTCGCCGATCACGGTCTTCTCGCCCCACATCTTCTTGAACGCGGGCACGAAGGCCTTGTTGTTGGGATTGTCGAGCGACTGGAAATACTTCATGCAGGCATAGGCGCCCGCGATGTTTTCACCGCCGATGCCGTCGATCTCGTCTTCGGTCACGGAGATGGTGAGCAGCGTCTGCTTCGACAGGTCGATGCCGGCCGCCTTGAGCTGCTTGTAGAACGCGACGTTGGAGCCGCCGACGATGATGGCGTAGATCACGTCGGGCTTTGTCAATTTGATCTTGTTGATCACCGAGTTGAACTGGGTCGAGCCGAGTGGGAAGTATTCTTCGCCGACCACCTTGCAGCCCTGCAGATGACCTTCGATGTGCTTGCGCGCGATCTTGTTCGAGGTGCGTGGCCAGATGTAATCGGAGCCGAGCAGGTAGAAGGTCTTGGAGCCCTTGGTTTTGTTGACCCAGTCGAGGCCCGCGAGAATCTGCTGCGTGGCTTCTTGGCCGGTGTAGATGACGTTCTTGGACTGCTCGAGGCCTTCATAGAAGGTCGGGTAGTACAGCATGCCGTTGTACTGCTCGAACACCGGCAGCACCGCCTTGCGCGAGGCCGAAGTCCAGCAGCCCATCACGGCCGCGCATTTGTCGTTGACGAGAAGCTTCTTCGCCTTCTCGGCGAAGGTCGGCCAGTCGCTGGCGCCGTCTTCCTGGATGAACTTGATCTTGCGGCCGAGCACGCCGCCGCCGGCGTTGATCTGGTCGATCGCGAGCTTCTCGGCTTCGACCGATCCGGTTTCCGAGATCGCCATGGTGCCGGTGACGGAGTGGAGGATGCCGACGGTCACTTCAGTATCGGTAACCGCGAGGCCGGTGGTGTTGATCGCGGAAGTTGCGGGCACGTCGGCAAAGGCCGGCCGCGGCAGCATCGAAATGGCCGGCAACGCCGCCATTCCCATCAAGAGTTTGCGCCGAAGCGGCGACTTCAGGCCCCGTTTCATTTCGTCTGACATGAGCACCCCATCTGGTTCGAGGACACGCTTATTGGTCAGGCGAGGATTGCCTACTTTTGTGCACTGCACAGATACGCAAGATCGCGTATATTGCACCGCAAAATAGCGACGTAGGTTTGGCCCGGGTCTTGCGAGGAGATTTGACGGGTCGCTTTCGGGTCGGGAGTTAATAATAGTGGCAGGGCGACAGCGGATAGACCGCGTCAGGCGCCAGTATAATCAATGGGTTGCCAACCAGACGCTGGAAGACTACGCGCTGCGCTTCACCGCCAAGAGCGCGCGGCGATGGTCCGCCGCCCGCGTCGCCAACACCGCGCTCGGTGCGATCTCATTCCTGGCCCTGGAAGCGATCGGCGGCACCATTACCCTTAACTATGGCGTCACCAACGCCACCGCCGCGATCCTGGTCGTCAGCGTCATCATTTTCGGCTGCGGCCTGCCGATTGCCTATCACGCCGCCAAGTGCGGCATCGACATCGACCTGCTCACGCGCGGCGCCGGCTTTGGCTATATCGGCTCGACCATCACCTCGCTGATCTACGCCTCCTTCACCTTCATCTTCTTCGCGATCGAGGCGGTCATCCTCGCTTCCGCGCTGGAAATGTGCTTCGGCATTCCGCGACCGATCGGCTATCTCATCAGCGCGGTCGCAATCATTCCGCTGGTGACGCACGGCATCACGCTGATCAGCCGCTTCCAATTGTGGACGCAGCCGGCGTGGATCGTGCTGCACATATTGCCGTTCGCCGCAATCGCCTGGGCCAATCCGCATTCGTTCGTGGAGTGGACGAAATTCGCTGGCGAGCATGGCAATCCCGACGGCCATCTCGATCTGCTGTTGTTCGGCGCGGCCGCTTCCGTGGTGTTCTCGCTGGTGGCGCAGATCGGCGAGCAGGTCGACTTCCTGCGCTTCCTGCCGCGCGACCGCCGCACCACCTCGCGCAAGGCCTGGTGGATTGCGATGCTCAGCGCCGGCCCCGGCTGGATCGTGCTCGGCTCGCTAAAACTGCTGGCGGGTTCATTTCTCGCCTACTTCGCACTCGTGCACGGCGTCTCCATCGAGCATGCCGCCGAGCCCGCGAGCATGTATCTGGAAGCGTTCCGCTATGTGCTGTCGCAGCCCGATCTCGCGCTGGCGCTGACCGGCACCTTCGTCATCCTGTCCCAGCTCAAGATCAACGTCACCAATGCCTATGCCGGCTCGATTGCCTGGTCGAATTTCTTTTCGCGCCTGACCCACAGCCATCCCGGCCGCGTGGTGTGGCTGGTGTTCAACGTGCTGGTCGCGCTGCTGTTGATGGAGATCGGCGTCTACAAGGCGCTGGAGCAGACGCTGGCGCTCTACTCCAACGTGGCGATCGCCTGGGTCGGCGCGCTGGTTGCCGACCTCGTCGTCAACAAGCCGCTTGGCCTGCGTCCGCCGCATATGGAGTTCAAGCGCGCGCATCTCTACGATATCAATCCGGTCGGCGTCGGCGCGATGACGATCGCGACCATTGTCTCGATTACCGCGTTCTACGGCGTGTTCGGCCCGACCGCCAAGGCGCTGTCGGCATTCGTGGCGCTGGCGGTCGCCTTCATCTCTGCTCCCCTGATCGCCTGGGCGACCGACGGCAAATATTACATCGCGCGCAAGCCGAAGCGGAGCTGGCAGAACATCGAGTCAATCCAGTGCTGCATTTGCGAGCATCATTTCGAGCCCGAGGACACCGCGTCATGTCCGGCCTATGCCGGCCCGATCTGCTCGCTGTGCTGCTCGCTCGATGCGCGCTGCCACGATCTGTGCAAGCCGCATGCGCGGATCCAGGCACAGTTCGCGGAGACGCTGGGAAAACTGCTGCCGCAGCCGATCTACGCCAAAATCAATTCGCAGCTCGGGCATTATCTCGGCGTGTTCGCGGTCTCATCCGGCCTCGTCGCGCTGACGCTCGGGCTGATCTATCTGCAGACCTCGTCGAGCGTGCCCGCCGACCGGCTGCTCGTTTCCGACATCCTGTGGAAGGTGTTCTTTGCGCTGGCGCTGATCATCGGCGTGGTGGCGTGGCTGTTCGTGCTGGCGCAGCAGAGCCGCCGCGCCGCCGAGGCCGAAACGCGGCGGCAGACCACGCTTCTGATCCAGGAAATCGACGCGCACAAGCGCACCGACGCCGAGCTGCAGCGCGCCAAGGAAGTGGCCGAATCCGCCAACCTCGCCAAGAGCCGCTATGTGGTGGGCCTGAGCCATGAGCTGCGCTCGCCGCTGAATGCGATCTCCGGCTACGCGCAATTGCTGGAGCAGGATTCGTCGCTGCAGACCAAGCCGCGCGGTCAGGTGCGGGTGGTCCGCCGCAGCGCCGATCATCTTTCCGGCCTGATCGACGGCATTCTGGATATTTCCAAGATCGAAGCCGGCCGGCTGTACCTTTCGCGCGACGAGGTCCGCCTCTCCGAATTCCTCGACCAGCTGGTCGGCATGTTCCGCCTGCAGGCCGCCGCCAAGGGCGTCGATTTCGTGTTCAAGCGGCCGGCGGTGCTGCCGCTCGTGGTCTATGCCGACGAGAAGCGGCTGCGCCAGATCCTGATCAATCTGCTGTCGAACGCGATCAAGTTCACGCAAATCGGCAGCGTGCAATTCGTGGTGCATTACCGCAGCCCCGTCGCGGAATTCGAAGTCATCGACACCGGCCCCGGCATCCGCGCCGACGATCTCGAGCGCATCTTTGCGCCCTTCGAGCGCGGCGCGCTCGGCGTCTCGCAGCCGCAGACCGGCACCGGCCTGGGGCTGACCATCAGCCGGCTGCTTGCGGGCGTGATGGGCGGCGACATCAAGGTGACGAGCCGGGTCGGCGCCGGCAGCACTTTCAAGATGAAGATCCTGCTGTCGGAAGTCACCAACCCGACGCGGCATGCGCCGGTCGAAGCTCCCGTCGCCGGCTATCAAGGTGCGCGCAAGACCATCCTGGTCACCGACGACGATCCGGTGCAGCGCGACCTGTTGCGCGAGGTGCTGACCCCGCTCGGCTTCATTCTCCTCAGTGCACCCGATGGACCGGCATGTCTTGCGCTGGCGCAGCATTGCCGGCCCGACCTGTTCCTGCTCGATATCTCGATGTCGGGCATGGACGGCTGGAAAGTGGCCGAGACGCTGCGGGCGACCGGCCATCACCAGGCGCGCATCCTCATGGTCTCCGCGAGCGCGCTCGAAGCACATGGCACGCCGCTGGCGCAGCCCTATCACGACGGCTATCTGATGAAGCCGATCGACATTCCGCGGCTGCTGGAAACCATCCGCCAGCTCCTCAAGATCGAGTGGACCTACGACACCGACGAGATCATCGCACCGCGCTGGCAGCCGGAGACCGGCTCGCGGCCGCCGGTGCGGCATGTGGAGGAATTGATCGGCCTCGGGCAGATCGGCTACATCAAGGGAATCCACGTCAAGCTCGACGAGATCGGCAGCGAATACCCCGAGCATGCCGACTTCGTCTCCCAGATTCGCTCCCTGGTCGAGCGTTTCGACCTCGATCAATACATGGCAACCCTGAAGACGCTGCACTCGTATGATCACTGAGCCCAAAAAGCGCGACGTCGCGCTGGTCGTCGACGACTCGCCGGAGACGCTGCGGCTGCTCACCGACGCGCTCGACGGCGCCGGCATGACCGTGATGGTCGCGATGGACGGCGCGGCCGCGATGCGCATCGTCGACCAGATCACGCCCGACATCATCCTGCTCGATGCCGTCATGCCGGGCATGGACGGATTCGAGACCTGCCGTCGCCTGAAGCGCGACGCCGGCCTGAGCAACGTGCCCGTCATCTTCATGACCGGGCTCGCCGAGACCGAGCACATCGTGCGCGGGCTGGAGGCCGGCGGCGTCGACTATGTCACCAAGCCGATCGTGATCGAGGAGATGTTGGCGCGGATCCGCGTGCATCTTGCGAACGCCCGGCTGACGCAGAGCGCGCGCGCGGCGCTCGACGTCTCCGGCCGCTTCCTGCTCGCGGTCAACCGCCAGGGCAAGATCATGTGGGCGACCCCGCAGGCGCAGAAATTGCTCGCGGACAGCCTTTCGACCGGCGGCAGCGACGAGATGGTGCTGCCGGAGCCGCTGCAGCAATGGCTGGAGCAGGCGCAGAAGGGCAGGAGCGGATCGAAGACGCTGGCCGCGGCGTCATTTCCCGATCACCCGGAGCTGCGGCTCTATTACATGGGCAATGCCGGCCCGAACGAATTCCTGCTGCGGCTCGCCAAGGACACCAGCGCCAATCTGCCGGCGGAATTTTCCAGCGAGCTCGGCCTCACCACCCGCGAGGGCGAGGTGCTGTCGTGGCTCTCCAAGGGCAAGACCAACCGCGACATCGCGCAGATCCTGGGGCTGAGCCCACGCACCGTCGACAAGCATCTCGAGCAGATCTACGCCAAGCTCGGGGTGGAGAATCGAACCGCCGCCGCGGCGATCGCGGCGAACGCGGCAAGGAAGGATACGTAACCCGAAATTACGCTGTCGTCCCGGACAAGCGAGCGTAGGCGAGCGCCGATCCGGGACCCATTACCACAAGCCGTTGTTGCTTAGCGGCTCGTCGACGACTTCCCGTAACAACATCCGCCTGGGGTAATGGGTCCTGGCTTTCGCCAGGACGACAGTGATTGTGTGGCGACGTTGTGCAACACACTCAGCTATACACGAACGCCTTGTCATCCAGATCGATCCCCGGAAACTGACGCTGCTCGGTCCAGTACTCCTGGCTGTGCTGCCATTCCGGCTTGTCGCCGCGCCGGGGCAGGCGATGCATGTCGCGCATCAAATAGTTCGGGTTGAAATTCTCGGGATCGATCCAGGACAACAGCGGCATGTTGTGGTCTTCCGGCCGCAGCGCCGGCACGACCTTGCGCACGCCTTTGTCCTTCATGTGCGTCAGGAGCCGGCAGACGAACTCTGCCACCAGGTCGGTGCGCAGCGTCCAGCTGGCGCGGAAATAGCCGAACACCCAGGCCATGTTCGGAACGCCCGTGAACATCATGCCGCGATAGGTGACGGTGTCGGCGAAATCGAGCGGGCGACCATCGATCGCAAAATCGATGTCGCCGAGGATGCTGAGATTGAATCCGGTTGCGGTCACGACGATGTCGGCAGGCAACGTCTTGCTTGATTTCAGCAGGATGCCGTTCTCGACAAAACGCTCGATCTCGTCGGTGACGACGGAGGCCTTGCCGTCCTTGACGCTGTGGAAGAAGTCGGCGTCGGGCACGAACGCAATGCGCTGCCGCCACGGCCGGTAGCTCGGCGTGAAGTGCGTGGCGACGTCATAGTCGGGACCGAGCACCGCGCTGATCTGGCCGATCAGCTCCTTCTTCACCTGCTCGGGTTCGGCGATGCAGCGCTTCGTGAAGGCATCCTGTTCGTAGACGATCTTGCGCCGCACGATCTCGTGAATCCATTCTTCGTCGACTTGCAGCCGCCGCAGCTCCTCGACGATATCGATCGCATTGCGGCCAAGGCGGAAAAAGGTCGGCGAGCGCTGCAGCATGGTGACATGCGCGCATTGGTCGGCGATGTTGGGGATCAAGGTCGCGGCGGTAGCGCCGGAGCCGATCACCACGACCTGCTTGCCTTCGGTCACGAGATCGTCCGGCCAGGTTTGCGGATGCACGATGCGGCCCTTGAAGTCGTTCATGCCCTGCCATTCCGGCGTGTAGCCTTCGGAATGGCGGTAATAGCCCTGGCACATCCAGAGGAAATTCGCTGAGATCACGACCTTCTCACCGCTGTCGGTCTTCTCGGCTTCGATGGTCCAGAGATTTTCCTCGCTCGACCAGCTCGCATTCAGAATGCGATGCTTGTAGCGGATGTGTCGTTCGAGATCGTTCTCGGCGATCACCTCGCCCATATAGGCGCGTATTTCCTCGGCCGTCGCGATCGGCGGTCCGACCCAGGGCTTGAAGCTGTAACCGAAGGTATGGAGATCGGAATCGGAGCGAATGCCCGGGTATTTGTGGGTCCACCAGGTGCCGCCAAAGGTCTCCTGGGTTTCGAGGATCACGAAGCTCGTGCCGGGCATCTTTGTCCGCAGATGCCAGGCGCTGCCGATGCCGGAAATGCCGGCGCCGACGACCAGCACGTCGAAATGTTCCGTTGCTTGCGAGGCGGACGCGAACGTCCTGCGGGCGGCTTCCACATTCATGTTGTTTTCATTCCTCGGGGAGTTGGCCGAAATGAACCTAACTGTTTGCACCGGTCAAGCGCATGTTCGCGCAAGGCAGCAAATCAAACAACGTTTGATTCTAGAGCCCAAAACCCCATTGCCGCGCGGCCTGTACAATCCAGTCGCGGTAAAGCGTTAGTGGCGTCACGCCGGTCAGCCCGCCGCAACCCGCGCTGCCGTTCGGCCCGGTCGACCAACTGACGACACCGATGATTGCGGGCCCGCTTGGCTGGTCCTCGAACACCGGCGCGCCGGAATCGCCGGTGCAGGCGCCAAGCCCCGCCTGCGTGCCCTGCCCCACTGGGTCGACCAGACGAATTTGCAGTGTGCCGGGCTTGCCGGTCGCGACCAGCGCGGCGGACCGGATCACGCCCGCGCTCTTGCCGTCACCGCGGATGGTGACGCCGACACCCGCGACAGTGAATGGATTGCCCGGCGCTAGCGGCGACTGTGGCATGCCAAGCCGTGCCGGGGTTTTTCCTTGGGCCGGAATGGAGAGCCGCAGCAGCGCGACATCGGCGGTGGCGCGATGCGCCAGCATCTCCTGCATCCTGAAACCGGGGTGGATGACGACGCTCTTGACGTCCAGCAATTGCGGCTTCCGGTCCGCGTCATACTGCACGATCTTGTAGTCCGATCCCGGCTGCACGCAATGCGCGACCGTCAATACCAGAGAAGGCGCGATCAGGCTGCCGGTGCAGAAATTGCCGCGCGAGCCGATGATGGTGACGACGGAGCGGCCAATGCCATCAGCCGCAGGCGGCGCACCGCCGACGATTGCGCCGGCGGGGTCCGAGATAAGCGTCGCGGCCACGGCAAATAGCAGCAGGATTTTCATGGACAGAGCCTTTAGCCCGTGCGGCGCTCAACGCCAAGCCACGACAGGCTGGCTTCGCTCAGCCCAGCATGTTAGCCGGTTCCTCAATGAAGAAATGGCGGCTTGAGGATGTGATGATCGAGGCGGTGATCTGGGATTTCGGCGGGGTGTTGACCACCTCGCCGTTCGAGGCCTTTGCGCGATTCGAGAAGGAGCGCGGATTTCCCCTCGACATTATCCGCCGCACCAACGCCGCCAATCACATGGAAAACGCCTGGGCCAAATTCGAGCGCGCCGAAGTCGACATCGAGACTTTTGACAAGCTGTTTGCCGAGGAGTCCCGCGCGCTCGGCGCGGAAGTCCGCGGCAGAGAGGTGCTGCCGCTGCTGCAGGGCGATCTGCGCCCCGAGATGGTGGAAGCGCTCAAGCGCGTGAAGGCAGTTTGCAAGACCGGCTGCATCACCAACAATCTTCCGGCCAATGCGATGGGCAGCACCTCCGGCCGCACGCTTTACGTTGCCGAAGTCATGGTCCTGTTCGACCATGTGATCGAATCCGCCAAGATCGGGCTGCGCAAGCCCGATCCGCGCATCTACCAGATGATGGTGGAGGTGCTGAAGGTCGACCCGACAAAATGCGTCTATCTCGACGATCTCGGCGTCAATTTGAAGCCCGCGCGCGAGATGGGCATGACCACGATCAAGGTGGTGAGCGCGCCGCAGGCGCTGACGGAGCTGGAAGCCGCGACGGGGTTGAAGTTGATTTAAATACACTCGTCATGCCCGGGCTTGACCCGGGCATCCATCGCTCTTCGGAGAGAGTCACTGATTTAGAGATGGATGGCCGGGTCAAGCCCGGCCATGACGACGCAGAGAGAGATGGCTACTCCGCCGCGGTCGCGATCCGCTCCGGAAACGCCGCCGCCAGCGACGCGCGATCCGCCTGCAGCACGCCACGCTCGGTGATCAGCCCCGTCACCAGCCGCGCCGGCGTGACGTCGAAGGCGTAGTTCGCAACGGGCGACCCCTCGGGCACGATGCGCACCGTCTCGATACGGCCGTCGCGGGTAGCGCCGGTCATGTGGGTGACCTCCTCGCCGCCGCGCTGCTCGATCGGGATCTGCGTGACGCCATCGGCCACGGTGAAATCGATGGTCGGCGACGGCAGCGCGACATAGAACGGCACACCATTGTCATGGGCGGCGAGCGCTTTCAGATACGTTCCGATCTTGTTGCAGACGTCGCCATTGGCGGCGACGCGATCGGTGCCGACAATGGCGAGATCGACCTGGCCGTGCTGCATCAAATGGCCGCCGGTGTTGTCGGGGATCACGGTATGCGCGACGCCGTGATGGCCGAGCTCCCAGGCCGTCAGCGAAGCGCCCTGATTGCGCGGGCGGGTCTCGTCGACCCAGACATGGACCTTGATGCCGCGGTCATGCGCCAGATAGATCGGCGCCGTCGCCGTGCCCCAGTCGACGGTGGCGAGCCAGCCGGCATTGCAATGGGTCAGTACATTGACCGCCTCGCCCGGTCTTTTCGCCGCGATCGTCTCGATCAGCGCCAGACCATTTTTTGCAATGCCCTGGTTGATGCCGATGTCTTCTTCCGCAATGTCGTCAGCTCGGGCATAGGCGGCGTCGCTGCGCGCCGAGGGCGGCAGCGGCCGCAGCATGCGGCGCATTTCATCGAGCGCCCATTTCAGGTTGATCGCGGTCGGTCGCGTCGCAATCAGCATCTGATAGGCGCGGTCGATCCCGCCATCCGACTTGTCGTCGCGCATGGCCAGCGCCATGCCGTAGGCCGCGGTGGCCCCGATCAGCGGTGCGCCGCGCACCAGCATGGAGCGGATCGCGTCGGCTGCTTCGGCGCAGTTGGTCAGCCGCGCGATCACGAATTCATGCGGCAGCCGGCGCTGGTCGATGGCGCCGACCGACCAGCCGTCCGTCGCGCGCCAGATGCTGCGGAAATGCTTGCCGTCGACCTTCATGGCACGCCGATCTCCGTGGCCACCTTCATCCCCAGCACGCGCCCGGCCACCGCGTCGAGCTTTTTCAACAGCTCGGGATCGCGCGCCTCCGGCGCGGTGATCAGCGCGGTGTCGAGCGCGCGGTCGGAGCCGATCGGGCAGGCCTCATGCTGGCGCGGAAAATCCTTGGCCAGCCGCGCCACCAGCGCTTTCGCCTTGTCGGCATTCGAGCCCAGCACGCGGATGATATCCTGCACCGTCACCGCGTCATGGTCCGGATGCCAGCAATCGAAATCGGTGACCATCGCCACCGTGGCGTAGCAGATTTCGGCCTCGCGCGCGAGTTTCGCCTCGGGCATGTTGGTCATGCCGATCACGGAATAGCCTGATGTCTTGTACGTCATGCTCTCGGCCAGCGTCGAGAATTGCGGCCCTTCCATGCAGACATAGGTGCCGCCGCGGGCAATCGCGATGCCTTCGTTTTCGGCGGCGGCGGCGAGATGGATACGCAGCCGCGGCGAGACCGGATGCGCCATCGAGACATGGGCGACGCAGCCCTTGCCGAAGAAGGAGCTCTCGCGCTTGTGGGTGCGGTCGACGAACTGGTCGACCAGCACGAAGGTGCCGGGCGGCAATTCCTCCTTGAACGAGCCGCAGGCCGAGAGCGAGATCAGGTCGGTGACCCCGGCGCGCTTCAGCACGTCGATATTGGCGCGGTAATTGATATCGGAGGGCGAGAGCCGGTGGCCCTTGTCGTGCCGCGGCAGGAACACGATCGGCAGGCCCGCAATGGTGCCATGCCGCACCGGCGCCGAAGGCTCCCCCCAGGGGCTCTGAATCGCTTCTTCGCGCGCGTTTTCCAGGCCCGGCAGATCGTAAATGCCGGAGCCGCCGATGATACCGAGAATTGCCTTTGCCATGCTCACTCCACTGACGTGGGAGGAGCTATGCCAGTTTTGGGGCGAATTTGGAACCGGGCTGCCCGGTGTCGTCCTGGCGAAGGCCAGGACCCATACCGCGGAATCTCTCGATTGCGGCTGGTCGTGCTCCCGATTGACTGGTCTTCGCCAAACTACTCCCTAGGGTTATGGGTCCCGGATCGGCGCTCCGCTTCGCTGCGCTTGTCCGGGACGACGTGGGAGAGCGCAGCGCCTTACGCCGCTTGCGCAGCACGCAGCTGCGTCGCGACCAGGCGCTCCAGCGTTGCGACCGACTGGAAGTTTTCCGGCGTGATCTGATCCTGCGGGATCATGAAATCGAACTCGGCTTCGACGCCGAGCATCAAGTTGACCATGTCCATCGAGGTCAGGCCGACGTCGACCAGCCGCGTGTCGGGCGCGACATCGACCGTGATGGCGTTCTGCTCGAGGATCGATTTGACCAGACCGGCGATCCGGCCCTGAATGTCGTTTGCGGCGTGCATGCCAAAACCTTCCAGTCACTTGCGTTAATGCGCGATGCGTCCAGCCACCCGCTTGTCATATAGCGCAGGCCATGTTGAAAAACCGCTGGATAGACTTAGCGTAAATCCTGCTTCTAATTTTAACGCTAACGCGATCGATGAAAAACGCACCCTTCGCCACACGAAGGGTTAACCGTCGCCTCCGGAATTGAGGCCGTTTACCCTGAATTTCATCGACGCATTTGAATTAAATCCATAGCCTTGGAGTTCATAAGGGAACCGTCGGACGATCGATGCGGCATCGCGCAAGAGCCAGCGCGAGCAACTGCATCGGCAAACCGGAGCGCGTCGACCATGAATATCCAGGAAGCGAATTTTCGTATCAGGACCGAGGGCAGCGATACTGCGCTGCTTGATCGCGGCCTTTCCTTTACCGAGCGCACGGCGACCGTTGCGGCCGCAGCTGCCGCGGAAGCCGAGGATGTCGATCAGAAGGGGCGTTTCCCGAAGGCCGCGATCGACGTGGCGCGCGAGCGCAAGCTGCTGGGCGCGCAAATCCCGGTGGAGTTCGGCGGCTTCGGCGCCTCGATCTACGACATCACCGAGATGTGCTACACGCTCGGCCGCGCCTGCTCGTCTTCAGCGATGATTTTCGCCATGCATCAGACCAAGGTCGCCTGCCTGGTCCGGCACGGCGGTGGCAGCAAATTTCACGAGGCGCTGATGCGCCGCGTCGCCGCCGAGCAGATGCTGCTGGCCTCGTCCACGACGGAAGGAAACAACGGCGGCAACATCCGCTCCTCCGCCGCGGCCGTGAAACGCGATGACGCCGAGATCACGCTCAACCGCAACGCCACGGTGATTTCCTACGGCGCGGAAGCCGACGGCATCGTCACCATTGCCCGGCGCAACAGCGATGCGGCCTCCTCCGACCAGGTGCTGCTCGCCCTCACCAAGGAGAATTACACGCTTGAGCGCAGCCTCGCCTGGGAGACGCTCGGCATGCGCGGCACCTGCAGCGCCGGCTTCGAGCTGAAGGCCAAGGCCTCGGCCGAACAGATTTTCCCCGAAGCTTATGAGAAGATCCATGCGCAGACCATGACGCCGGTCGCCCATCTCTGCTGGTCCTCGGTCTGGGCCGGCATTGCCGCTGCGGCGGTCGATCGCGCGCAGCGCTTCGTCCGCAAGGCGGCGCGTGGCGCCAATGGCCAGATGCCGCCGGGTGCGGCGCATTTCACCGCTGCGAAGATGTCGCTCGCCAAACTGCGCGCCATCATCACCGCCAATCTCGACAATTACGCCACGCGCGAGCATGACGACCGCGCGCTGTCGGCCATCGACTTCCAGTCCTCGATCAACCTGCTCAAGGTCGAAGCCTCGGAGCTCGCGGTGCAGACGGTGATGAGCGCCATGCGCGCCTGCGGCCTCTCCGGCTATCGAAACGACGGCGAGTTCACGGTCGGCCGGTTGCTGCGCGACGTGCTGTCGTCGCCGCTAATGATCAACAACGAACGCATCCTCTCCAATATCGCCACATCGAGCCTGATGGCGGGCGTGCCCACTTCCTTGCGCGATTGAGAACAACGGCAAACACCGGAAAGAACATCGATGAATGCTCCGATCAGAACCGAATCGCCCGCACTCGCGCCGCAATCGGCCGACCCGCTCGATCATCTCGCCGACCGGCTGTTCCACAAGATGGGCACCGATGGCGTCTATGCGCGCACCGCGCTCTATGAGGACATGGTCGAGCGCCTCGCCGCGCTGATCACGCGCAACCGCGAGCCGAATACCGAGATGATGCGCTTCCCGCCGGTCATGAACCGCGCGCAGCTGGAAAAATCCGGCTATCTGAAGAGCTTTCCGAACCTGCTCGGCTGCGTCTGCGGCCTGCACGGTACCGAAAAGGAAATCAACGCCGCGGTGAGCCGTTTCGATGCCGGCGGCGACTGGACCACATCGCTGTCGCCGGCCGATCTCGTGCTGTCGCCGGCTGCCTGCTATCCCGTCTATCCGATCGCGGCCGCCCGCGGCCCACTGCCCAAGGGTGGCCTTCGGTTCGACGTCGCCGCCGATTGTTTCCGGCGCGAGCCGTCGCGTCATCTCGACCGGCTGCAGTCGTTCCGCATGCGCGAATATGTCTGCATCGGCACCCCCGATGACGTCTCCGACTTCCGCGAGCGCTGGATGGTGAAGGCGCAGGCGATCGCGCGCGATCTCGGACTCGCCTTCCGCGTCGACTATGCCAGCGATCCCTTCTTCGGCCGCGTCGGCCAGATGAAGGCGGTGAGCCAGAAGCAGCAGTCGCTGAAATTCGAGCTGCTGGTGCCGCTGCGTTCGGAGGAGCAGCCGACCGCCTGCATGAGCTTCAACTATCACCAGGCGCATTTCGGCACGACCTGGGGCATCCAGGACGCCCATGGCGAGCCCGCCCACACCGGCTGCGTCGCCTTCGGCATGGATCGGCTGGCGGTCGCAATGTTCCACACCCATGGCACCGAGCTCGATGCGTGGCCGGCGAAGGTCCGCGAATTGCTCGGCCTGTCCGTGCATGCGGACGCCCATGGCGAAGGCTGGCGATAACGCAGGCCGCAAGCGATCAAAGCCCGTGAACGCGTCAAGACCACAAATCCGGTGCCGGGAAATCAGCGAGGCCGATCTCGATCGCGTCGCTGACCTCCTGACGCGCGGCTTTGCCGGCCGTACGCGCGACTACTGGATGCAGGGGCTCAGGCGCCAGGCGGCGCGCGAGGTGCCGCAGGGTTATCCGCGCTTCGGCTATATGCTCGATCACGAAGGCCTCCCGGCCGGCGTATTGCTGCTGCTCTACACACTCCGTCCCTGCGACGGCGAGCTTGCGATCCACTGCAATCTGTCGAGCTGGTATGTCGAGCCGGCGTTCCGCAATTACGCGCCGATGCTGACCAAGATCGCGCAGCGCCACAATGAAGTCACCTATTTCAACATCAGCCCTGCGACCTGGACCTGGCCGATCATCGAAGCTCAGGGCTTTCGCGCCTACTGCAAGGGCCTGTTCTTCTCATTCCCGCTGCTGTCACGCCCCTCGCGCGGCATGACGGTCGAAACCGTCTCGTCGGAAATGACCGAGATCGCCGGCCTGGAAGCGAGCGACGTCGAGCTGCTGGCGCGGCATGCCGCCTATGGCTGCCTCAGCCTGGTCTGCCGCGCGGCGGACGAGGTCATGCCGTTCGTGCTGCTGCCGATGCGCATCCGCCGCGGCTGGATCTCGCCGCCCGCCATGCAGCTGATCTATTGCCGCGATGTCGCCGACTATGTCGCCTGCGCCGGCGCGATCGGACGCTTCCTGCTGGGGCACGGCAAGGTTTCGGTGTTCCTCGATGCCAACGGCGCAGTGGAAGGCGTGAGCGGCTTCTATACCGAAAAGCGCGGCCGCAAATATTTCAAGGGCCCGCACCGGCCGAGGCTCGCGGATCTCAGTGACAGCGAGCTGGTGCTGTACGGGCCTTAATGGTTCAATCGTCATTCCGGGGCGATGCGAAGCATCGAACTACAGTGCGCAATTGCGCACCTGAGAATCTCGAGATTCCGGGTCTGGTCCTTCGGACCATCCCGGAATGACGGGCCAAAGCTAACGTGACGTATTCACGCCGCCAGCCTCACGGCATGCGCGAAATCCCAGTAGAGCTTTCGCGCCCGTGTGTAGAAGCGGCCGGGCGCAAGCTGCCGGTCATCGATCCGGATCACCGGTGCGACCTTGGCGAAATTGCCGGTCGAGAAGATCTCGTCGGCTGTCTCAAAATCCTCGTAGCGCAGCGTCTTCTCGACCACGGTGACGCCGTCGCCGCGCAACAGATCGATCACCCGCTGCCGCGTGATGCCGTTGAGGAAGGTGCCGTTCGGCGTCGGCGTGGTGACCACGCCGTCCTTGGCCATGAACACATTGGCGTTGCCGAATTCCGCGACATTGCCGAGCATGTCCAGCATCAGGCAGTTGTTGAAGCCGCGCGAAGCCGCTTCGATCAGCGCCCGCGAATTGTTGGGATAGAGACAGGCCGCCTTGGCGTCGACCGGCGCGCATTCGGCCGTCGGACGACGGAACGGCGACAGCGTGATCGCGTTCCCCGTCGGCTGCGGCATCGGCGCCTCGTAGATACACAGGCACCAGTTGGTCGTATCGGCGTCGAACAGCACGCCGCCGCCGCTGCCATGCTGCGCCCAATACATCGGACGGACGTAAAGCTCGGCATTCGGCGCAAAGCGCGCGATGCCCTCGCGCGCCAGCCCGATCCAGGTCTCGGTGTCGACCACTGGCTTCAGCCGGAAATTGGTCGCGGACCAGTTGATCCGGGCGCAGTGCCGGTCGAGATCGGGCGCAACGCCCTCGAAGGCGCGCGCACCGTCGAACACGGCCGAGCCGAGCCAGGCCGCATGCGTGCGCGGCCCCATGATCGGCGCATTGCCGTCGTGCCATTGCCCCTCGAAGAAGGTCCAGGTCTGCGAATAGCTGATAGGCTTTGCGATATGGGCCATGTCCGTCATCCCTGCGGCGGTAGGTATCCACCAGCCGCGCATGATTGTCCCAATTCCTTAATCGATCTCATCTTATGCCGGGACAGTCGCCGGTTCACCTGACATCGGCGGCCATGGTAAGCTTGCTTGGTTAACCGGAACCCGTCATGCCGCTCGACCCCATTGCCAAGCGATTTCTGACCATGATGGCGGTCGCCGCGCCCGGCGAGCGCACGCGGCCGAGCACGGCCGAGCGTCGCCAGTCGCTGGCCAAGCTGATGCAGTTCGCCCGCGCCGAGGCGGCGAATGTGACGGCGACCGATGGCGCGATGCCGGGACCCGCCGACGATATTCCCTATCGCCTCTATGCGCCCGCGAGCAGCGACGACGCGCGCCTGCCCGGCTTCGTCTTCTTTCATGGCGGCGGCATGGTGGCCGGCAGCATCCAGACCCACGACCGCGTCGCTGCCGCGCTCGCTGAGGCCACCGGCTGCCGGCTGATCTCTGTCGACTATCGGCTGGCGCCGGAGCACAAATTTCCGGCCGCGGTCGAAGACGCGATCGCCGCCACTGAATTCGTCGCAGGCAATGCTGATACATTCGGCATCGATGCGGGAAGGCTTGTGGTTGGCGGGGATTCCGCTGGCGGAACGCTCGCCGCCGTGGTCTGCCAGCACCTACTGCGCCATGCGGGACCCGTGATTTCGGCGCAATGCCTGATCTGCCCTGTGCTCGATTTCGAGGAAACCTCGCCCTCGCGCGAAGCCTTTGCCGAGGACCATCTGATCGGCCGCGCGACGCTCGAAGCCGATCTCGCCGACTATCTCCCTGAAGGCACCGACACCGCCGATGTCAGGATCTCGCCGTTGCGCGCGATGCAGCTGAAGGGCCTGCCGGCCGCGATCATCCACACCGCCGAATTCGATCCGATGCGCGACGAAGGCAACGCCTATGCGCGCAAGCTGCTCGCGGCGGGCGTCGCCGTCGAGCATGTCTGCCACGACGGCATGATCCACAATTTTCACGCCATGGGCGTCGTATTGCCGCAGGCGCGGCTGGTGCTTTCACAGATCGGCGAGCAGGTTCGGCGCGCGGTCGGCACGTGATTATCGTTTGATTCAAATTTTAATTAATAAGCCGAATTTCATTAGGGTTATTTCGTCAATCTTGCCGCGAATTATTGCTCGATTTACGCGCCGCCACTAATCAACAGGAGGGACTGAACGCATCGCAAAACAGATGCGGTGGACCTTCCGCGGAGGTGGACGATGCGCAACGAAACGATCGCAATTCACGCCGGCTACGAGCCCGATCCGACCACGAAATCCGTCGCCGTCCCGATCTATCAGACCGTCGCCTATGCGTTCGACAGCGCCGACCACGGCGCCGCGCTCTTCAATCTCGAAGCCGACGGTTTCCGCTACAGCCGCATCGCCAATCCCACGACGTCCGTGCTCGAGAAGCGCGTCGCTGAGCTCGAAGGCGGCGTCGGCGCGCTTGCGGTCGCAAGCGGCCAGGCCGCGCTGCATTTTGCTTTCGTCAATATCGCCGACCACGGCGGCAACATCGTTTCCGTTCCGCAGCTCTACGGCACGACGCATACGCTGCTCGGCCATGTGCTGCCGCGCCAGGGCATCACCGGACGCTTCGCCGACAGCGACCAGCCCGACGCGATCGAAAAACTGATCGACGAGAACACCAAGGCGGTGTTCGCCGAGACCATCGGCAATCCCGCCGGCAATATCTGCGATATCGAGGCGCTGGCCAAGGTCGCGCATCGCCACGGCGTGCCGCTGATCGTCGACAACACGGTGGCGACGCCGATCCTGCTGAAACCGTTCGACTACGGCGCGGACATTTCCGTGCATTCGCTGACAAAATTCCTCGGCGGCCACGGCACCACGATGGGCGGCGCCATCGTCGACTCCGGCCGCTTCCCCTGGAAGAGCCATGCCGACCGCTTCCCGGCCTTCAACAATCCGGACGCGTCCTATCATGGCCTCGTCTACGCCGACCGCTTCGGGCCGAAGGCCTATATCGAGCGCGCGCGCAGCGTCTATCAGCGCACCATGGGCTCGGTGCTGTCGCCGTTCAACGCCTTCATGCTGTTGCAGGGCATCGAGACCGTGGCGCTGCGCATCGAGCGCCATGTCGAGAACGCGCGCAAGGTCGCGGAATTCCTGCGCAACGATCCGCGCGTCGCCTGGGTCAATTATGCCGGCTTCCCGGACAGTCCCCATTACGCGCTGGCGCAAAAATACCTGGGCGGCAACGCGTCCTCGCTGCTCACCTTCGGCATCAAGGGCGGCTTGGAAGCCGGAAAAATCTTCCAGGATCAGCTGAAGCTGATCACCCGGCTGGTCAATATCGGCGATGCCAAATCGCTCGCCTGCCATCCGGCCTCGACCACGCATCGCCAGATGTCGGCGGAGCAGCAGCGCATGGCCGGCGTGATGCCGGAAACCATTCGCCTGTCGATCGGCATCGAGCACATCTCCGACATCATCGAGGACATCGGCCAGGCGCTGGCGGCGGCCTGCGCGCGTCCCTCGCTTCAGGCAGCGGAATAGACCTGCGAGACCGACCATGGCGCTTCCGATCGACAAGCAGCGGCCGATACCAAGTCCCGCACTGGCGCCGGCCGAGAGCGAGTTCGAGCGCGCGGGCGAGTTCGAGCGCGCGGGCGAGAGCGAGCTGACGATCGCGCTCATCAACAACATGCCCGACAGCGCGCTGAAGGCGACCGAGCGGCAGTTCATGCGCCTGGTGCAGGGCGCCGCCGGCCAGCGGCGCATCCGCTTTCATTGCTTCTCGCTGCCGTCGGTCGCCCGCGCCAAGCTCGCCAAGGAGCATATCGACAAGGACTACACCGACATCGGCGAGCTCGACCGCCTGCAGATCGACGGCCTGATCGTCACCGGCGCCGAGCCGATTGCGCCGACGCTGCCGGAAGAGCGCTACTGGCGCGAGTTCACCGGCCTGATCGACTGGGCCAGGACCAACACGCGCTCGACCATCTGGTCCTGCCTTGCCGCGCATGCCGCCGTGCTGCATCTCGACGGCATCGAGCGGCAGCGGCTGGCGCAGAAATGTTCCGGCATCTATGACTGCGCCAAAGCCGCCGACGATTGGCTGACCGGCGACCTGCCGCGCTCGATCAAGGTTTCGCATTCGCGCCTCAACGAAGTGCGCGAGAGCGATCTTGGCCCGCGCGGCTATCGGATCCTGACCCGCTCGGCGGAAGCCGGCGTCGACATCTTCGCCCGCGATTTCGAAAGCCGCTTCGTCTTCTTCCAGGGCCATCCCGAATATGACGATCACTCGCTGCAACGGGAATATATGCGCGACGTCGCGCGCTTCCTCGCCGGTGAGCGCAAGGAATATCCGGCACTTCCCGCCGCCTATTTCGATGCCGAGACGGAAGAGGTCCTCATCAATTTCGAGCGACACGCGCGCAGCGAACGCAGGCCGGAGATCGCCGCCGAGCTCCCCGGCCTGACGCTGCGTCCTGATGTGCCGGCCGGCAGCGCGGCGACGGCGATCTTCCGGAACTGGCTCGACTTCCTGGGCGCCGATGCCCGCACGCTCTCGTCCGAAACAATTCGAAAGTGACCGCCAACATGCGCAGCCAGTGGTCAGCGTTGCAGGCGCGTGTCTCCAATCGCCTCTGCCAGCATCTGCTGGCAACGCCGCTTGCCCTGTCCGGCACGAATCCCATGGTGAGCTTCACCTTCGATGATATTCCGGACAGTGCGGCAAATGTCGGCGCGCCCATGCTCGAAGAATATGGCGGACGCGGCACGTTCTATGTTGCCGGCGGCCTGCTCAGCCAATGGTCCGGTCACTGGAACGGCGCGGATGCAGACGACATCGTCGGTCTTCACAGCAAGGGCCACGAGATCGCCTGCCACACATTTTCACACCGGCGCGCCATCGACCTCGATCAAAAGACCATGGCGGAGGAGATCGAACTGAACCGTCGTTTTCTCGAGGGGCTGGACTCCTCGATCAAGCTGGAGAATTTCGCTTACCCCTATGGCCAGGCTTCGATCTCGCGCAAGGGACAACTCGCTGACAATTTTCGCTCGTCGCGGGGCATCGTGCCCGGTGTCAACAGCGGCCACATCGACCTGCACTTCCTGCGCGCGACGCCGCTGGTGAATGATCATCTCGATGAGGACGGCGTCGAGCGCGTCTTCGATGAAGCGGTCGAGACCGGCGGCTGGCTGATCTTCTATGGCCATGACATCATGGCAACGCCGAGCCCCTACGGCTGCACCCCAAAGCTCATGCGGCATGCGCTGAAGGCGGCGGAACGGCGGAAGCTGCCGATCGTGAGCGTCGCGGAGGCGCTGCGTCGCGCGGAAGCCTGAACGGGCACCCGCTATTTCGGCGGCACGGCGACATAGCCCATGAACAGGATCAGGCTGGTCTTCTCGTCGCGCAGCGCGAACACGAACGGCTTGTCGACGATCATCTGGATATGATCCGGCGTGCCGAGCCCGCGCGTGGTTAGCACGGCGGTGGCCGCCGCCCCCTCGGTGCCTTCCTCGTTGACGCGCAATTCCACCTTCTGCACGATGCGCGCGATCTGCAGCGGCTCGTCGGAAAATCCTTCCAGCGCATCGGCCGTGCCGCGCGCGGCCTTCAGCCCGAAGGCGTCCAGCGGCGGCAGCAATTCGCCAGCTGACGACAGCGACAATTTCGGTAAGGCCACCTCGCCGTTCTGCGCGGCAAAACCCTTGCCGTCGAGCCAGCCGGCCACGGGTGCAAAGTCCTGCGCCGGGGCGGCTGCGGATTTGGTCGTGGCCACCACCAGCCTGAAATTCTCGTGGGCATAGGGAAGCTCGGCGGCGATGAAGCGATCGTCCTGGCGGAAGCGGAATTTCCCAACCTTCGAATGCATCATCTGCACGTCCACCGGCTTGCCGGAGGTGGTCTGGAACGGCTCTGCCTTGGTGCGCGAAGGCTCGAAGGGCGTCTGCCACTTGTCCTTGAAATAGAGCGCGTTCACGGCGACGAGGCCGAGCGTCTCCGGCGCCTCGCCGATGATCTCCGGAATCAGGTCATGCGTCTTCTGCTTGACCCAGCCGTTGATGCGGTCGATCACCTTGGCATCGGCGAGATTGTCGACCAGGACGTCGGCGCCGGCGCCGGAAAGGCCGTACATCGCGAGCTGCTTCGGCCTGACCACGCGGTCGAAGGCGATCAGGTTCGCAAGCACCAGCGGGCCGTCCTTGCTGCTTTGTCCGATCAGCCCGGAAACGCTGGTCCGCAAGGCGCCGAGATCCTTGCTGACCTGCCGCCGCGCCTCCTTCCGGAAGCCGAGTGCGCGATGGATCGCCGCATGCATCCGGTTGCTGCCGCCGAGATCGACGAAAGACAGGATCGCGACAAGACTGGCGGGCGAGACGACGACGTTGCCGCCGGCCTTTTCCCTGGCCCCAGTGTCCTTCTGGCCAGCGAGGTAGCGGATCAGGAGCTCGCCGAGCCGCAATTGCGCCGCGAGCGGACCGTCGCCTTCGACGACGGTCGCGTTGTCCGTCACCAGGACGTCCGCGAGCGACGCGCTGCTGATCAGGCCGAGCAGCACGCTCAAACCGCCCTGCAGCAACTGCCTTCGTTCAATCATCATCGGATCCATGGGGTCGCGCCCTCCGGGCTGCGCTTATGCGCAAAAAAGTGCTAACGCATTCCATCATGATACTGCAGTGGACCAGTGTGATTCAAATCACCATGCCATGGCCTAACGCAGTCATCCGGCTTATATTGACAGCTCGATCGTCCCGCCGATTCCAGCCCGCAACTTCATAGACCAATTCATCAATGTCCGTTCCCGCCAGCGCGACCACCTTGAAGGCCGGAGCCGACAGCAGCGACGCGCTCTCCCTGCTCAATTCGGTGTTCGGCTTGCCTGCGTTCCGCGGCGCGCAGGAGGAAATCATCGATCATGTCGCCAAAGGCGGCAATTGCCTGGTGCTGATGCCGACCGGCGGCGGCAAGTCGCTGTGCTATCAATTGCCGGCGCTGCTGCGCGAAGGCTGCGGCATCGTCGTCTCGCCGTTGATCGCCCTGATGCGCGACCAGGTCGCGGGCCTGACTGAAGCCGGCGTCAACGCGGCTGCGCTGAACTCGACATTGACGCCACAGGAGGCCTCCGAGATCGAGCGGCGGCTGATCGCGGGCGATCTCGACCTGCTGTACGTAGCGCCGGAGCGGCTGGTCACGCCGCGCTGCCTGTCGCTGCTGGCGCAAGCCAAGATCTCGCTGTTTGCCATCGACGAGGCGCATTGCGTCTCGCAATGGGGCCATGACTTCCGGCCTGAATATGTCGCGCTGTCGGTGATCGCCGAGCGGTTTCCCAAAATTCCGCGCATTGCGCTGACCGCGACCGCCGACGGGCTGACGCGGAAGGAGATCGTCGAGCGGCTGCAGCTTGACGGCGCCCCGCAATTCGTCTCGAGCTTCGACCGGCCGAACATCCGCTATGAGATCGTCGACAAGCGCAGTTCGGTGGCGCAGCTCAAGGAGTTCATCGCCTCGCGCCATGCCGGGGATGCCGGGATCGTCTATTGCCTGTCGCGCGCGAAGGTCGAGGATACGGCCGCCGCACTCACCGCCGCCGGGATTGCCGCCCTGCCCTATCATGCGGGTCTGGACGGCAGCGTCCGCTCGCGCAACCAGGATCGCTTCATCAACGAGGACGGCATCGTCATCGTGGCCACCATCGCGTTCGGCATGGGCATCGACAAGCCCGATGTGCGCTTTGTGGCGCATCTCGATCTGCCGAAAAGCATCGAGGCCTACTACCAGGAGACCGGCCGCGCCGGCCGCGACGGCAAGCCGTCCACCGCCTGGATGGCTTACGGCCTCTCCGACATCGTACAGCAACGCCGCATGATCGAGGAATTGGAGGCTTCCGAAACCTTCAAGCGCGTGTCGACCGGCAAGCTGGATGCGCTCGTCGGGCTCGCCGAAACCGCGCATTGCCGCCGCAGCCGCCTGCTCGGCTATTTTGGCGAGACATTCGACGCGGAAACTTGCGGCAATTGCGACAACTGCCTGGCGCCGCCGCGCCTGCGCGACGGCAAGGTCATCGCGCAGAAACTATTGTCCTGCGCCTATCGCACCGGGCAGCGTTTTGGCGCGATGCATCTGATCGACGTGCTGGTCGGCCGCCTGACCGAGCGTGTGACCCAATTCGGACACGACAAGCTCTCGGTCTTCGGCATCGGGCGCGAGCTGAACGAAAAGCAATGGCGCACGGTGATCCGGCAGCTGATTGCGATGGGCCATCTGCGCTCCGACAGCGAGGCCTTTGGCGCCTTGAAGCTGACCGAGAGCGCGCGCGGTGTGCTCAAGGGCGAGACCGAGGTGATGCTGCGTGAAGAAGCCCCCGGCACGCGCATCCGGGCAACCCGCGCCAAATCGCGCCGCGGCGATCTTACGCCGGCCAATACCAGCCAGGCCGGCGATGTCGATCCCGAATTGCGCACGCGCCTGCGGGCCTGGCGCTCGGGCGTCGCGCGCCAGCGCGGCGTGCCGGCCTATGTCGTGCTGCATGATGCGACCATCGACGGCATCGTGCGGGCGTGGCCGACGACACTCGACGAGCTGCGCAACGTCCCGGGGATCGGCGACAAGAAGCTCGAACATTATGGCGAGGAGCTGTTGCGGCTGGTCAAGGCGGGGGGCGAGACCTAACGGTCAGCCATTGTTTGCCAGGCAACACTTCTTTGCCTTCTTGCCGCTGCCGCACGGACATGGATCATTGCGGCCGACATGACGCCAGGGATTCCTGACCGGTTCTGTGGGCTTCCACAGGGTATCCAGGCCGCCGCGGTCAAAGAGGTTCTCGTCGAAGGTGTCGCTCTCCTCGTCGGGCTCCGGGCGATCGCTCCATTCCAGCGCTGTGACGACATCCTCGATGTAGCCGATTCGAAACTCCTCGAAGCGAGTGGCATCGTCCGGCCGTTGCTCGGCGTCGGCAAGCATCTCATCGAAGTTGCGGCGGTCGATCACCCAGTCCGGAGCACGGTCCTCGTCGAAAGCGCGGTACACCAACGGAGCCATGTCGCGCAAACCAAGAAGAGCGATTGACTTCAGCCAGCCGACCCAAGCCTCGTCATCATCATCGGCCAGTCTTTCCTCGTAGAATTTCTGAAGAAGGCCTCGCATCCGATCGGGAGCGATGATTTCCTTCCAGGTCAAGAAGGTTGCCGCGTCCAGCAACGCCTCGCGGAGGAACTGTTCGACGGAGCGCTCGCCGATCAGACCGAACAGGGCGTCGACGTCGCCATCAAAAACACCCGCGACGATGCGCGTCATGTCCTGCGTGACGGCGTCGCCGAGTAGATGGTCGAGTTCGGCTCCAGGCCGGCGCAACAGGCGCAGCAGGCTCTGGCAAGACTCTGCGTCGCGAGCGCCACCCAGAATATAGATACCGCGAAAGAGCAGCGTGCACTCATCCTCCGATAGCGATTCGCCATCTGCGGCCCTTGCAAGCACGGCACGCAGGGCCGGTGCAGCCTCTTCCATTCTGATGAGGCACATGCCGATAGCATACGCGGGCAAACGCCATTCGGTCGCGACGGCTTCCAGATGGTCTTCGATTGGCCCGAGGTCGCCGCAATGGAGCTTGGCTTCCGCTTCTTCCTTCCTCATGCCGCCCTCCTGCGTCCGCCGAGGCCGAGGCTCGACTTGCGACAGGATAGAACAAGCCGCGGGTTCCGAAAACCGGCGCCTCAAGGTCGGTGGAAGAAATCCACCTTCTGTTGCAGGCACTACCCATTCCGGAACGCATAGGCATAGCCGTTGATCGCCGGCACGCCGCCCAGATGGGCGTAGAGCACTTTCGAGCCGGCTGGAAAATATCCCTTTTGCACGAGGTCGATCAGGCCCTGCATCGATTTCCCCTCGTAGACGGGATCGGTGATCATCCCCTCCAGCCGCGCGCACAGGCGGATGGCGTCCTTGGTTTCTTCCGACGGCACGCCATAGGAGGGATGCGCGTAATCCTCGATCAGCACGACATCGTCCGCGACGATCTCGCGGCCGAGCTCGACCAGCTTCGCGGTGTTTTGCGCGATCGAGAGCACCTGGGCCTTGGTCTGATCAGGCGTAAAGGACGCGTCGATGCCGATCACCTTGCGCGCGCGGCCATCCCTGGCGAAGCCGACCAGCATGCCGGCATGGGTCGAGCCGGTGACGGTGCAGACGATGATGTAGTCGAAGGCGAAGCCGAGCTGCTTCTCCTGCGCGCGCACCTCTTCGGCAAAGCCAACATAGCCGAGCCCGCCATATTTGTGCACGGAGGCCCCTGCAGGGATCGCATAGGGCTTGCCGCCCGCCGCCTTCACTTCCTCGATCGCCTGCTCCCAGCTCTTGCGGATGCCGATGTCAAAGCCTTCGTCGACAAGGCGGACATCGGCGCCCATGATGCGGCTGAGCAGGATGTTGCCGACGCGGTCATAGACGGCGTCTTCGTGCGGCACCCAGCTTTCCTGCACCAGGCGGCACTTCATGCCGATCTTGGCCGCAACGGCCGCGACCATGCGGGTGTGGTTGGACTGCACGCCGCCGATCGACACCAGCGTGTCGGCATTGGAGGCCAGCGCATCGGGAATGATGTATTCGAGCTTGCGCAGTTTGTTGCCGCCGAAAGCAAGCCCCGAATTGCAATCCTCGCGCTTGGCATAAATCTCGACCTTGCCGCCGAGATGCGCGGACAGGCGCGGCAGCTTCTCGATGGGCGTGGGCCCGAAGGTGAGCGGATAGCGCTCGAATTTTTCCAGCATGATCTGATCTCGCATATGAGTCCGACAGCGCGATATCCGTATCACCAACGCCGCAAAAGGTGCTTTCTAATTGAGGGTCCGATTTCGCGTGATGATTGCGTATTCTTCCGCATTTGCTATGGTTACTTCCATAATATTACATCTTCTCGGAAGATTCTTCCATGGACGATCGGCTCGATCGCATCGACATCAAGATATTGCGGCTGCTGCAGACGAACGGACGGCTCGCCAACGCCGAGTTGGCCGACAAGGTCGGCGTCAGTGCCGCGACCTGCCATCGGCGCACCCAGCGCCTGTTCGATGAGGGATTCATCATGCAGGTGCGGGCGATGGTGGCCCCGCGCAGGGTCGGCAAGGGCGCATTGGTAATGGTCGGAGTAGTGCTCGACCGCTCGACGCCGGAGAGCTTTACCGCCTTCGAGCAGGCCGCAGCAAAACTGAAATTCGTGCTCGACTGCCACCTGGTCGCGGGCGACTTCGATTATTTCCTCAAGATCCGCGTCGGCGACATGGAGGATTTCAATCGCATCCACGGCGAACAGCTCATCCGCCTCCCGGGCGTGCGCCAGACACGGACCTTCTTCGTGATGAAGGAAGTGGTCGACAACGCCCCGCTGGAGTTTTGACCCGCGTCCTGCCGCCGCTACGCCGGCGCCGGCAGGAGTTTCGGCCCAGCCGCGGCATGGCCCGCGCGCTCGCCAAAATACTCCCACGCCTTTTCGTGGCCGTAATAGACGAAGGGGCCGAGCACGAAACCCGTGGACGAGAGTACGGCCGCCTGCGCGACATTGCCGACCACGACATAGTTGGTTGTGAAATCCATGATTGTCGCAAGCGTGCGGAAGGTGATGGTCTTGCCCAGCGCGCGGCTGACGGTGACCCCGGCAAAACCGACGGCTTGCGCGTTTTCTTCCGAGGGCGCGAGCCGCGGCAGGTCGACTTCGGACGCGGGATGACCGAGATAATTCCAGACCGCCTCATGAGCGAAATAGAACAGCGGGCCGGCAACCAGGTTGAAGGTGGACAGCCCCGCGGCGGTTGCCAGCTCGCCGATGACGATGTAGTTCGTGGTGAAATCAAGCGTCGTGACGATGATGCGATAGGTGATGGTCTTGGCGATCGCCTGTCCCACCGCGAATTTGGGAAGGACTGCGCCCGGTGCTTTCACGAGTGCCTGCTCCGTGCCCGAACGGCGGACGCTTGAGGCGGGACGTGACTTTTTCCGCCGCACCAATCCCGGAAGAAGCTTTGGCAGATATCTCGGCACCAGCACCGCCGCGCCGCCGATCAGAAGGCCGGGGATCAGGGCCGCTTCGACCACGGCCGCACCGGCAAGCACGGCTATTCCAACCGTCACAACTTGCTTCATTTTGGCCTCCGGTTCGGCACGTGCCCCGGTCGAGTGTTAGCCGCGTCGGATGTAAGAAAAATGTCGCAACTCGGGTGACCGCAAAGCCCAGCAAAAAGGGCCCCGCAGGGCCCTCAATGGCGACCGATCATCCGGCCAGATCAATACCGCGCTACCACCGGGCCGCCCCAGTTGAACTTCACATTCATACCGGCGCGGACCATGTCGTCGCTGAGATAGGTGTCTCGCGTGACGATCGTCTGTCCGCCGATGGTAATGGGCTGAATGAAATATTGCTTGGATTCGAAGCCGGCGTGCAGATATTCAAGCTTGAAGGTCACGTCGCCCCACGCCGTGCTCCAGGCCGCCCATTCGCCACCGAGGCCGAGCACCCAGCCGGTCCGATCCTTCGAGTTGACGAGGGTACCAAAAGCGGGATTGGAAACCCTGACTTCGGTGCCCGCAAACGCGACGCCGGCGGTGCCGTAGACCATGAAGCGGTCGATGGCGTAGCCGAAGCGGCCGCGGAACGTATCGATCCACTTCTCGCGGGTCTCGCTGATGGTCGCCGTGTTGAAGGGCGGCAGGTCGTTGACGCTGCCGCGCTTGTTGGTCCAGGAGAAATCGTTCTCCGCACCGATGACGAAGTTGCTGAGCTGGACGTTACAGCCGACCGTGCCGCCGGCGATGCCGCCGCTCAGATCGAACTTGTTCGTGATGCTCAGTCCGTCGTTAGCGGCGCCGTTGGTCCGCGCGATCTGCTCGCTGCGGCCCCAATTGCCGCCACCCTCGACGCCGAGGTAGCAGCCGCTCCAGGAGAAGATGACCGGCACCGGCAGCGCGGCCTTGACCGGCACAACCGGGAAATCCGCGGCGGAGGCTGCGGTCGCAAAGCCCACACAAGCAGCTGCAATCGAGAGAATCTTTTTCATTATGCCAACGCCCCAAGCAGCAGAATTGGAGCAACCATATCAGCGCGCTGATTGCCGGGCTGTGACGGAAGAGCAACGCTGCGGCTAAAACAGCCTCCAAAGCCAACCCGTCTGGCCGGCCAATGGTCCGGCCGCGAGGCCGCAGGCCCCCCGCAGCTATGGACTTTCGGGGGTAATGTCCCTATCGCAAAAGGGCTCCCCGCTTTCGAGAGACGCCCAGCATAAACAACAAGATACCGGAGCTGAAATCCGTGCCTGACCCCCGGCCTCTGGCCTCCATCGAAGCGGTCGAGACCGGCCTTGCTTCACAGGGCTATATCGCGAGCCGCCAGATCGCGACCGCGGTCTATCTGTCGGAGCAGATCTCCAAGCCTATCCTGGTCGAAGGCCCGGCTGGTGTCGGCAAGACCGAGCTGGCCAAGGCGATCGCGGGCTGGCGCGGCCTGAAGATGATCCGCCTGCAGTGCTACGAGGGGCTGGACGAGGCCAAGGCGCTCTATGAATGGAAATACGCCAAGCAGCTACTCTATACCCAGATCCTGAAGGACAAGCTCGGCGAAGTGCTGGGCGGCGCGGAGACGCTGCATGACGCGCTCGGCCAGCTGCATGATTTCGGCGACGTGTTCTTCTCCAAGGAATTCGTCGAGCCGCGGCCGCTGCTGCAGGCGCTGGAGCAGCCCAAGGGCTGCGTGCTCCTGATCGACGAGATCGACAAGTCGGACGCCGAGTTCGAATCGCTGCTGCTGGAAATCCTCTCGGATTTCCAGGTCAGCATCCCCGAGCTCGGCACCATCTCCGCCGTGGTGCCGCCGACGGTGATCCTGACCTCCAACAGCGAGCGCAATCTCGGCGACGCGCTGAAGCGGCGCTGCCTGCATCTGCATATCGGCTTCCCCGAGCAGAAGCTGGAGGAGCGCATTGTCGAGAGCCGCGTCCCCGGCATCTCGCAAACGCTGCGCAAGCAGCTGGTCGGCTTCATTCACTCGCTTCGCACGCTCGACCTGAAGAAGCAGCCGTCAGTGAGCGAGACCATCGACTGGGCACGCGTACTGGTGCTGCTGCAGGCTTCCGAGCTCGGCCACGAGATGGTCAAGGACACGCTCAACGTGCTGCTGAAATACGAGTCCGACGTCGAGGCCGCAACGCCCCATGTCACGACCTTCGTCGCCAACGCCAACCGGCAAAACGTTTTCGGCTGAACCGCATGAGAGAGAACCTGCATCGCTTCTTTCGCGCCGCGCGGGGAGCCGGCGTGCACGTCTCTCCGGCCGAAAGCATCGATGCGATGCGGGCGGTTTCCACGGTGGGGTTCGAAGAGCGCAGCATCCTGCGCGACACGCTGCTGCTAACGCTCGCCAAGAGCGAGGACGAGAAGAAAGCGCTGGGCGCGTGTTTTGACCTGTTCTTCTCGCAGCCGGAGCCGTCGCAGAAGAGTGACGCAAAGGACGAGGGCGGCGGGACAAGCGAAAATCAGGCGGCGGAAAATCAGCAGGCGCCGGGCGGCGGCGGCCAGCCGCAGAACCTCGGGCCTCTCGCGCAGATGCTGTTGTCGCAGGACCAGACCGAAATCGCTGCCGCGATGGCGAACGCCGCCAGCGCCGCGAACCTGACCGATATCCGCTTCTTCACCCAGCGTGGCCTGTTTTCGAGCCGCGTGCTGGAGCAGATGGGCATCCAGCGCCTCAACGACGATCTCGACAATCTGACCGCGACCAACCCGGCGCTCGCCGAACGCCTGACGAATGCGACCGATGGCTTGCGCGAAGCGGTGCGCGACCGCGTGGCGCAGGCGTTGCTCCTGTACGGCCGCGAGGAGACCGAAAACCTCCGCAACGAAATCCTGCGCAACGCGCCGCTGTCGCGAATCGAGCCGCGACAGATCGAGCAGATGCGCGCGCTGATCCGGCAGATGGCACGGCGCCTGCGCGAGCGTTTCTCCAAGCCGCGCAAGCGCCAGCGGCGCGGCCATCTCGACGTGCGCCGCACGCTGCGCCGGAACGCGGCCTGGGGCAGCGTGCCCTTCCTCACCGCCTGGAAGCGCAAGCATCGCGACAAACCGAAGATCGTCGCGCTCTGCGACGTCTCGGGCTCGGTGGCGCGGGTGTCGGATTTCTTCCTGCTGCTGATCCACAGCCTTCACGAGGTCGTGTCCGACGTCCGCTCCTTTGCCTTTTCCGGGCATCTGATCGAGGTCAGCGACATCCTCGAATCCAGGAGCGCGGAAGAGGCGATGCGGGACATCATGTCCAAGGTCGGCTTCGGCTCGTCCGACTATGGCTCTTCCTTCGCCGATTTCGAACGGCAATGGATGGAGAGCGTGACGCCGCAGACCACCGTGATCGTGCTGGGCGATGCCCGCAGCAACAATCTCGATCCCGGCGCGGACATCCTGCGGCGCATTGCGGAGCGGTCGAAGCGGGTGGTGTGGCTCAACCCCGAAGGACGCCTGACCTGGGGCTTTGGCGATTCCGAGATGCCGCGCTACCAGACCTTCTGCAACGTCGTCCGCCAATGCGCCACCGCCCAGCAGCTCGAGCGCGCGGTTTCCGACATCGTCGCGACGTATCGGTAGTTTCAAACCAACCGTGATGCATCGTAAGCAGCTCTGTCTCCTCATCCTGAGGAGCGCGCCTGCGCGCGTCTCGAAGGATGAGGCCACAGTCGGGGCTTCATGGTTCGAGACGGCGCTTCGCGCCTCCTCACCATGAGGGCACTCCCCCCGCTCGCTGAGGCTACTTCGCCTGGGAGACGTCCTTCTTGGCGGCGTCGACAAGTGGGCAGCCGCCGGCCTCCAGCGGCCGATAGGCCTTGTCGCCGGGTACGGTCTGGATGATCGTGAGGTAGTCCCACGGTCCCTTCGACTCCTCGGGCCTCTTGACCTGCACGAGATACATGTCGCGCAGAACGCGGCCGTCGATGCGCAGCTGGCCATTATGGGTCATGAAGTCGTTGATCGGGGTTTCGCGCATCTTCTCCATCATCTTGAGCGGTTCCTTGCCGCCAAGCGCCTTGACCGCCTTCAGGTAATGCATCGTCGCGCTGTACACGCCGGCCTGGACCATGGTCGGCATATGACCGACCTCCTTGATGAAACGCCGGGAAAATGCGCGCGTTTCATCGTTCTGGTCCCAGTAGAAGGCCGTTGTGAATTGAAGCCCCTGCGCGACCTTGAGGCCGAGCGAGTGAACGTCGGTGATGAACATCAACAGCGCTGCGAATTTCTGGCCGCCCTGGGTGATACCGAATTCAGCCCCCTGCTTGATCGAATTCGTGGTGTCGCCACCGGCGTTGGCAAGACCGACGATGTCGGCCTTCGATGCCTGTGCCTGCAACAGGAACGACGAAAAATCCGACGTGTTGATCGGGGCGTAGACCGCACCGAGAACCTTGCCGCCTTCGGCCTCGACGACTTGGGCGGTGTCGCGTTCCAGCGCATGTCCGAAGGCATAATCGGCGCCGATGAAATACCATGACTTGCCACCGGCCTTCACGATGGCCGCGCCGGTGACGTGCGATAGCGCGTAAGTGTCGTAATTCCAGTGCGCGGCATAGGGCGAGCAATTCTTGCCGGTGATATCAGAGCTGGCAGGTCCGTTGAACAGCACGAGCTTCTGCTTTTGGCGGGAAACTTCCTCGACCGCGAGCGCGACGGCCGAAGAACCGCCGTCGGTGATCATGTCGACGCCTTCGTTGTCGTACCAGTTGCGCGCGATGTTGGTGGCGACATCCGCCTTGTTCTGATGGTCGGCGGTCACGATTTCGACCGGCTTTCCGAGGATCGGACCAAAATCTTCGGCCGCCATGCGTGCCGCCACACCGGTGCCCTTTCCGGTGATATCGGCGTAAAGCGAATTCATGTCGCTGAGCACGCCGATTTTTACCTGTGCGGCCGCGGGCGCCGCCGCCAACGACAACATGACGGCAAGAAATGCCAGCTTGCTCCGGCCCATGCCTTCCTCCCTCCGGTGATTGTTGCGGCCCGCCGTTAATGGCGCGCCGATCGATTATTGTTGTTGGGAGCGCTTTGCGGCTCCGCGGATATTCAATACCGCCCGGGCAGGTCCGGCAAGGCAAAGGGCGACGATAACCTGGGCGCGCCGGGCCTCATTTAGTGGAACGCGACTGTTATTTTCCGCGGCGCGGCATCAGGCGCAGCAATCCCGGACTCATCGTCCCCTGAAATCCGGCTTGCGGCGCTCGTTGAAGGCGCGCACGCCTTCGCGGCGGTCTTCGGTCGGCACCAGGCGGTTGTACGCTTCGATCTCGAAAGCCAATCCGTCGGCGAGCGACATCTGCAGGCCGCGATGGATCGCCTGCTTGGCCTGGCGCACCGAGATCGGGCCGTTGCCGGCGATGCGTTCGGCGATGGCAAACGTGGCCTTCATCAATTCATCCGGCGGCAGCACGCGATTGACCAGGCCCCACGCTTCCGCTTCCGCAGCGCTGAACGGCAGGCCGGACAGGATCAGCTCCTTCGCCCGGCGCTCGCCGATGGCGCGCGGCAGGTTCTGCGTGCCGCCGGCGCCGGGCATGATGCCGAGCGTCACCTCGGTCAGCGCAAAGCGCGCATTGTCCGAGGCGTAGATGAAGTCGGCCGCCGCCGCGATCTCGCAGCCGCCGCCATAGGCCGCCCCGTTGACCGCGGCGATCACCGGGATCGGACAGGCCAGGATCGCGCGCAGCATGCGCTCGAAGATGAGATGCTGCGCCTGCCAGGCTTCATCCGTCATGCCGTTGCGCTGCTTGAGGTCGCCGCCGGCGCAAAACGCTTTCGACCCCGCGCCCGTGAGGATCGCGATGCGGAGGCCTTCGAGGTCGATCGAAAAGTGCTCGAACAGCTCCATGAGGTCGAGCCCCATCTGCGTGTTCAGGGCATTGGCCGCCTCCGGCCGGTTCAGCGTGACCAGCAGGATGCCGTTGGCACGCCGCTCGGCCGTGATGGTTTCGAAATGGCTGCGCATGCCGCTCGCCTGTACTGGAGGGTCTCAACCTCCCGCACCATAGTCGCCGGGCGGCGAGGGCATCAACCCTGCAATGATGCTGGTCTCACGGTGAGCGGCCATCGGCCGGCTCGTCGTCGGCAATCGCCCGCCAGGCCGCGCCGTCGAGATCATCATATTGTCCGTTCTTGAGCGACCACAGAAAGCCGGCAAGGCCCAGCGCTCCGAGGGCGATGGCAAGCGGAACCAGATACATGACCACTTCCATCGGACCGCTTCCTTCTCAGTTCAGCACGACCCGGTTGCGTGACAGAAACAGACGCTCGCCGCCGCGATCCGCCTCGATCACCAGATCCCATTGTCCGGCGGCCACGTTCTGCGCGATGCCGCGATACTCGCCACTGCCTCTTTCCCCGATTTCGAACACGAGATCGGCGCGGCGGTCGGCCGGGCGCTCGAGCCTGCCGGCGACCGACAGGCCCGTGAGCACTTCGCCATTGGCATCGTGCGCCTGCACGTTCAGTCGCGCCGAACCGTCGCCCGCGCGCTCGATATGCGCGTCGACCTTCCAGTTCCTGCTGTCCTGGCGAAGCGCCGCGGTGATCTCGCGCTGATAGGCGAGGCCCGCGCTATAGGCGTTGTCGACATCGTCGCCCGGCAGGGTCGCGATCGCCAGCCGCATCATCACCACATTGACCGTGATCACGACGGCAAAGAAGGAGACCACCGCGATCAGCACGAAGCGGCCGGTGATCGGGCGGCCGGGGGAATGAGAGGTCGTCATGTACGGGCTCCTCACGGCGTGACAAAATGGTCGGAGGCGGAGGCGACTTCGCCGAGCCCGATATCGGTGACGCGGAATTTTACCGGCACCGTTTTTTCCGCCTTCTCGTTGAACGGAGCGGTGACCAGCACACGCAACTCGGTGGTGGTGTCGCGGGCCAGGATGATCATCGGCCGGTCGGGCACGACCGAATCGGCGCCGACGATATGAACCTGGGCGTTTGCCGGGCCGTCGATATCGACGGTGATGACGCGATCGAAACCACGCTTGTTGAGGAAGCGCAGCGTATAGCCGTTGCGGATGGCTCCGTCGCTGAGCCTGACGGCGACGGGATTGCGGTCATGCAGCACGTTGAGGTCGAGCAGCGAGCGCGTCAGCAGCGTGTACAGCATCACCGAACACACGACGGCGATCAGGCACGCGTAGACGACGGTCCGGGCGCGGATCGGCTTGAAGACTTCTTTCTTTCCGGCGATCCGTCGCTGGATGTTGATGTCGTTGTCGTAACCGATCAGCCGCGCGGGGCGGCCGATCTTCTTCATCACGGTATCGCAGGCGTCGATGCACAGCCCGCACTGGATGCAGCCGAGCTGCGAGCCCTCGCGGATGTCGATGCCGGTCGGGCAGACCGCCACGCACTGGTTGCAGTCGACGCAATCGCCCGCCGTCTCGCCGAGCGCACGCAGGTCGATCGCCTTCTTCACCGAACAGCGCGGCTCGCCCCGGTCGTATTTGTAGGTGACGTTGAGCGCCCATTCATCGGTGAGCGCGGCCTGGATGCGCGGCCAGGGGCACATATAGAGGCAGACCTGCTCCCGGGCGTAGCCGGCGAGCAGATAGGTCGAGGCCGTGAGCATGCCGATCCAGATATAGGCGAGCGGCGGCGCCTGGAAGGTGGCGAGGTCCCTCACCAGCGTCGGCGCATCGGAGAAATAGAGCACCCAGGCGCCGCCGGTCCACCAGGCGATTATGATCCAGATGAAGTGCTTCAACACCCGGCGCGCCAGCAGATGCGCCGTCATCGGCGCGGCATCGGCCCTGATCCGCTCGCGGCGGTCGCCTTCGGCCCAGCGCTCCACCGCGTAGAACAGGTCGGTCCAGACCGTCTGCGGACAGAGATAGCCGCACCAGATGCGGCCGCCCAGCGCGTTCATCAGGAACAGCGCGAAAGCGGCGAGAATCAAAAGCCCGGTGAAGTAGTAGACTTCCTGCGGCCACAGCTCGATGAAGAAGAAATAGAAGCGCTCGTTCGGAAAATCGATCAGCACCGCCTGGCTGGGCGCCCCCAGGCCGCGGTTCCAGCGCACGAACGGCAGCAGGTAGTAGACGCCGAGGCAGAACGCCATCAGCCCCCATTTGATCTGGCGGAAACTGCCCGAGACCCGCTGGGGATAGAGCTTCTTCTGCGCCACATAGAGCGGGATGTCGTCATCATCGCCGCCCAGCAGTTCGTTCGGTGTGACGTTCTTGTTCATCGGAAGGTCCATGGAATTCCTCCAGTTAGACCTACACTTCCCTGAGGGGACCGGGCTTGACCTGCGTCAAACCCGGCAAGCCGAATGCTATTTGCCGCCGCCGAGCGAGTGCACATAGACCGTCAGCGCCCTGATGGTGACGGGGTCGAGGCGCCCGATCCAGGCCGGCATCACCCCAGCGCGGCCGTTGGTGATGGTTTCCTCGATGGTCGCCTCGTCCGAGCCGTAGAGCCAGATCTGGTCGGTCAGGTTTGGCGCCCCGAACTCCGGATTGCCCTTGCCGGCATCGCCATGACAGCTCACGCAATTCTCGGCGAAGATCTTCTTGCCGGCCGCCGCATCAAATCCGGGCGCGGTCGAGAGCCCCGACAGCGAACGCACGTAATTCGCCACCGTCGTGATCTGGTCCGGCTTGAGCATGCCGTCGCGGCCGAAGGCCAGCATCTGGCCTTCATGCGCCTTGGCGTCGCCGGACCGCGCGCCGAACTGGATGGTCTGCAGGATCTGGTCGAGCGAGCCGCCCCAGAGCCAGTCGTCGTCATTGAGGTTGGGATAGCCCTTGGCGCCGGCCGCGCCGCTGCCATGGCAGGGCGCGCAATTGTCGGCGAACACGGTCTTGCCGCGGGCGCGGGCCAGCGACAGCAGCGCGGGATCCTTCTCGATGTCGCCGAGCGAGGCGCTGGCCAGCACTTTCAGCTTCTCGCCGCGCAAGGCTTCGAGCTTGGCCAGTTCGTCGGCGACGGCACCGCGGTTGGTGTAGTGCAGGACTCCGCTGGTGTAGCCCGTGACCAGCGGCCAGGCCGGGTAGACCAGCCAATAGCCAACGGCCCAGAGGATGCAGGCATAGAAGGTCAGCACCCACCAGCGCGGCAGCGGCGTGTTCAATTCCTTGATGCCGTCCCACTCGTGCCCGGTGGTCGAGCGGCCGGAGACCTGATCGATGTCGTGATGTTCGCTCATGGCTGCTCAGTCCTCCCGCAGCGGCATTTTAGCCGCGGCATCGAACAGCGCCTTGTTGCGAGGGCGCAGCGCGTAGAAAACGATGGCGACGAAGATCAAGACGAAAGCCGGCGTCCAGAATGAAAGGACGAGATGAGAAGCCAGGTTTTCGATGGAAACAATCGCATTCATATTCGACCTCTTCAGCGCAGATTGGCTTTGTCATCGTAGATCTTGAAATCGACCAGCGTGCCAAGCACCTGCAGATAGGCGATCAGCGCGTCGAGTTCGGTTGGAGTGCCGCCCTTGCCGTCGAAATTGCGCACGACGGCCTTGGGATAGCGCTTCTGGAAAGCATCGACACCGGCATTGTCGGGATCAGCCTGCGCGAGAAGATCGGCCTTGGCGTTGGCTATCTCGTCGTCGCTATAGGGAACGCCGACGGCACGGTTCGTGCGAAGATGCGCCGCGATATCGTCGACATTGACTTCGGTCCGCGCCAGCGCCGGATAACCGGGCATCACCGATTGCGGCACGATCGCGCGCGGATCGGTCAGATGGCGCACATGCCAGTCGTCGGAATATTTGGCGCCGACGCGCGCCAGATCAGGGCCGGTACGCTTCGATCCCCACTGGAAGGGATGATCGTACCTGCTTTCGGCGGCGAGCGAGTAATGGCCATAGCGTTCCACCTCGTCGCGCAGCGAGCGGATCATCTGCGAATGGCAGAGGTAACATCCTTCGCGGACATAGATGTTGCGGCCCGTCAGCTCCAGCGGCGTGTAGGGACGCATGCCATCGACCGCTTCGATGGTGCTCTTCAGGTAGAACAGCGGCGTGATCTCGACCAGGCCGCCGATGGAGATCACCAGCAGAATCCCGGCGATGAGGATGATCGAGTTCTTTTCAAAGATCTTGTGTCGGTTCCAGAAGGACATGGGATGACCTGCTATTCGGCGGGCTGGAGCAGGCCGGCGGCCTGCGTTTCTTCGGCTTCGCCGGCGTTGACCGTCATCCAGAGATTGAAGGCCATGATGAGCGCGCCGACCAGGAACAGCGCACCGCCCGCGGCGCGGATGATGTAGAAGGGATGCATGGCCTCAACCGACTCGATGAAGGAATATTCGAGGAAGCCGAGCGAGGTGTAGGCGCGCCACATCAGGCCCTGCAGGATTCCCGACACCCACATCGCGGAGATGTAGAGCACGATGCCGATGGTCGCGATCCAGAAGTGCCAGTTGACCAGCTTCAGGCTGTACAGCCCTTTGCAATTCCACAGCCACGGCACGAGGCAATACAGCGCGCCAAAGGACACGAAGCCGACCCAGCCGAGCGCGCCGGAATGCACATGGCCGATGGTCCAGTCCGTATAGTGGCTGAGGGAATTGACGACCTTGATCGACATCATCGGACCTTCGAAGGTCGACATGCCGTAGAAGGCGACCGAGACCACCAGCATGCGCAGCACCGGATCGGTGCGCAGCTTGTCCCAGGCGCCCGACAGCGTCAGCAGGCCGTTGATCATGCCGCCCCAGGACGGCATCCAGAGCATGATGGAGAAGGTCATGCCGAGCGTCTGCGCCCAGTCCGGCAGCGCCGTGTAATGCAAATGATGCGGGCCGGCCCAGATGTAGAGGAAGATCAGCGCCCAGAAATGGATGATGGAGAGCCGGTAGGAATAGATCGGCCGCTCCGCGCGCTTCGGAATGAAGTAGTACATGATGGCGAGGAAGCCGGCGGTCAGGAAGAAGCCGACCGCGTTATGGCCGTACCACCACTGGAACATCGCATCCTGCACGCCGCCCCAGGCGATGTAGGATTTGGAGCCGAGCAGCGACACCGGCAGCGCGGGATTGTTGCCGAGATGCAGCACCGCGATGGTGACGATGAAGGCGAGATAGAACCAGTTGGCGACGAAGATGTGCGGTTCCTTGCGCTTCACCAGCGTCATCAGGAACACCAGCAGATAGGTGACCCAGACGATGGTGAGCCACAAATCCGCGTACCATTCCGGCTCGGCATATTCCTTGGACTGCGTGACACCAAGCAGATAGCCGGTGCCGGCGATCAGGATGAAGAAATTGTAGCCGAGCACGACGAACCATGGCGCGAGATCGCCGGCAAGGCGCGTGCGGCCGGTCTTCTGCACGACGTAGAACGAGGTTGCGAGCAGCACGTTGCCGCCGAACGCGAAGATCACCGCCGAGGTATGCAGCGGCCGCAGCCGGCCGAAGGTGGTCCAGGGCAGATCGAGATTGAGCGCGGGCCAGGCAAGCTGGCAGGCGATGATGAGCCCGACCGTAAAACCGGCGATGCCCCAGAACATCGCGGCGACGGAGGCGAATTTGACGGGCCCGAAATTGTAATTGGGGCGGCCGTTGATTTCCTGCGGCGGCAGCTCGGCCGGACGATCGTAGTAGCGGTTCAGGATCGCGAAGACAGCCAGGATGCTCGCCACGCATCCGAGCGAGGCGTGAAAGGCGAAGGGCGCGTCATGCGCAAATCCGGCGCCGACCAGGCACAGGAAGGCGAGCGCGGCGAACAGCGGCCACAACACCGCTTCTCCAATTGTCATCTGCTTCGAGCTGGCGGAGGCATCGGTCATCGTGCGGCTCTCTTGAAAAATTTGGACATGTCAGGAAACCACGTGGAAGGATTCGGCGGATTGATCGAAATCAAAACTTGGCGGTGAAGCTCCGGTGCGAAGACGATTTTGTTGATGAAGGTCAAACGGCCGTGCTGAATTGCGCCGAGTGCGGGCGCCTGTAGGTATCGAAGCAGGCGGCAACGACCCGGACCACGGACCGTCCGGCGTCGGCCACGATGAGTTTCCTTCCATTCATCTCGACCAGCCCCTCGCGCTGCATCGGCGCCAGCATCGCAAGCTCCTCGTCAAAATCGTGAACCGGCGCGATGGAATCGAGATCGACTTCGAAATGGCACATCAATGCTTCGATGATCGCTGCGCGATGCCGGTCCCCGGCATCGCGGCGACAGCCCCGCACCGTTGCGAGAGAACCGGACTCGATGGCCCGGACATATCCCGGAACGTCCGCGATATTCTGGACAAAGCCGTGCGCGAAGGTCGAGATCGAGGAGGCGCCCAATCCCAGCAGAACCCTGCGATCGTCATCGGTATAACCCTGGAAATTGCGATGCAGCTTGCCGGACGCCGCTGCGACAGCGAGCGCGTCGCCGGGCCTCGCAAAATGATCGATGCCGATCTTCACATAGCCATGACGCGCAAGCTCGCTTGCGATCAGATCGGCCTGATCGATGCGCTGGTCCTGGGAGGGAAGCTCTTTTTCGTCGATCCGCCGCTGGTTGGCCTTGAGCCGGGGAAGATGCGCGTAGCCGAAACAGGCGATGCGGCCCGGCGACAGCGCTGCGACCGAGGCGCAGGTCTTGCGGATCAATTCGAGGGTCTGCAGCGGCAGGCCGTACATCAGATCGAAGCTGAGATTGCCAATACCTGCCCGGCGGAGGCGCTTGACCGCGGCCTCAACCCTGACCAGCGGCTGAAGCCGTCCGATAGCGGCCTGCACCAGCGGATTGATATCCTGAATGCCGAGGCTCGCGCGGGTGATGCCGAGCTCCGCCAGCCCCTCGGCAAGCCCGGCCGTGACATAGCGGGGATCGAGCTCGATGGCGTGCTCGAAGCCGGCGTCGAAAGGGAAATGGCGGCGAAGCGCGCCGACGACCGATTGCAGGCCGTCCAGTCCCAAAATGCTAGGCGTGCCGCCTCCCCAGTGCAGCCGCGCGACGGCGGGGCGTTCCTTCACAAGACAAGCCACGATCTCGATTTCGCGCTCGAGGGCGCGGCGATAGCGGGCGACGACATCGTCGCGCCGCGCCATCTTGGTGTTGCAGCCGCAGTACGGGCAGATTTCACGGCAATAGGGGACGTGCAGATAGACCGAGAGGCTTTCACGCGGATCGAGATCGCCGAGCCACGCCGCATGGTCGCTCCTCCCAATCATCGGCGCGAAATCGGCCGCGGTCGGATAGGACGTATAGCGCGGCACATTGGTGCTGGCGTAGCGGCGGACAATCGGATTCACGATCTAGCCTCGCGCGACCTCGACAGGGACTAGGAGGCCCAGGCGCGCGCCAGCGCGGTCGGCGAGCGGAATTCCACGGCGTCCGCGAAGATGGTCCAGTCGTGGATGTGCTTCTGCCGGCAGAAATCGGCTTCCGCGCGCTGCACCGCTTCAGTCAGCGACGAGGCATCCACGGTGAAGGCGGCCTGGCAGGCGCGATGCTCGTGGCCGGTGTCGTCGCAGACGGTCTTGATGAAGCGGACATCGAATGAAGGCATGGCGGGCTCCTGTTTCGAGGCACTGTCATGCAGGCCGGGAGAGAGCGCCTTGACCAGGATCAAACCGGGGGCCGACGGGGCGGGTTTTTCAGGGGCGAAAGCCGGGCCCGGGTTTCCTCAGCCCGGCAATGAAAGCTGAACGCGCCTCCATGTCCGATCAAGACCGGCTATCAGCTTGTCGGCTTCTTCACGATCTCAAAGCCGCTGGCTTCCAGTTCACGGAGCACCACGTTGACGAGATGCGCGCATTCGTCGGGCTTGATCCAACTGGGGCTTCTCCAATCCGGATCGTCTTCCTTCGGGTACATATCGAAAGCCGAACGAATCGCGGCCTTGATGACATCGGTTGGATTGTCCGGCATTGAAATTTCCTCCCACCGCGATCACGCAGGCGAACGATGGTTGGGCTTGATCTAGATCAACCGGGCTTGATCTGGATCAAGGTTGAGTGACATCGGTCCAGCACTGGATATCCACAATTCGGAAAATGGAGAGCGCCATGGCAACCGAAAACAACCCCCTGGAGGCCGTCCGCTCCATGATGATCGACACTTTCGAAAAATCGCGGAGCGCGACGCAGAATTACATCGATCTCGTCGAGAAGACGATGCTGGGCTTTCCCAATGCCCCCGAAGAAAAGATTGGCGCGTTCAAGGCGTACATTGAACGGCAGGTTGCCGCCAATCATGCCTTCGTTGACAAGCTCTTGCGGGCCAAAGACTTCCAGGAGGCATTCCGCATTCAGGGCGAGTACGTTCAATCCCAGTTGAAAGCCGCGGCCGAAGACGCGACCAAACTCGGGTCCCAGATCACCGGATCATTCAATCGATCGGCGAGCTGAACGCGATCCCGCGTCCTGCTCTCACGTGAGGGGCGCTTGTCGAATATCTCCGGAGCAGCGGCGAAGGGCCCGTCCTGTGAAGGGCGAGGGCGGCGCGAAGCTGCGTTCCGATTCGAATGTCAAAGAGCCGAGACACGAGGTCTCGTTCTCGCGGCGCGTTCGCCCGAGTGATGCATCGACAGGGTCCCTCGGAAATCAGAGGGCGCAGGGAATGCCGGGCGCACGCTGCACCCGCGGTCCCGTGTGCAAGATGGTAGAAAAAAGCGCACACGAGCATACAGGTTCAGCGGAGGCACTCCGGCATTCCCTGCGCAATGGCTTTACGGCTTATGGCGCGCTCTCCCCGGTGTCCGGGCTTGATAGCCACCGTCGCTCCCCGCGAAACGTCTCGCGAAAAGCTTGATCCCAGCGTCGGGAGATCGGGACCACACGCTTTTGCCGTCCGCGCCGGCATCGCCCGTCCGGCGAAACCACCACGTCCATCGCATCCCGCACCAACGTTCGTGACGACGCGTACGCCCCTCTGGATCAGGGCGGGACGGCGCGAAATGTGCATCTGATTTGGGGCGGGAGTCAAGAATATTTCTGTAAATCGGAATTGTCGGAGGCGATTTTCGCCGCGACAAATTGGCACGACGGGCAATTTCGGCTCCTCACAAGATCGCGTGCGCCTAGCGCGCAGGTGCTATGGCCGGCGGCGGCAGACGCGACTGGCGGTGCGGCCCGCGCCCAATAGAGACCCTTGAGATTGCCGCCAAGCGAGGTCTTGGTTCGCATGTTACTCTTGACCTCGGATTTGTGGAGCGGAAAGCGCTCGCCTTCAAGTGCAAAAGAGTCTACGCCGAGGCCATGCCATGGGATCAAAGTGGACGGCGCGCCTAAGAGGTAACCGCGAGGGAAGGCAGCGTGAGCGCCTCAATACGATAGAGTGATGCGGATGACGGCGAAAAGGCCCTTTGTCGGGTTCGATTTCGAAGGGTTCTGGGACGACCATCCGTATTCCCTGGAGAACTATGTCGAACCTCCGCCGAGCGAAGAGCTTATCGCCTCCATTGAGCAGGAATTGGGTGGGTATCGGCTGCCGGCGGCCTATGTCGACCTCGCCCGGCGCCACAATGGCGGACTGGTCAAGCGCAACTGCCACCCGATGAAGGAGCGTACAGGCTGGTCGGAGGACCACGTGGCTATCACCGGGCTCTACGCCATCGGCCGCACGTCCAAATATTCGCTCGCCGGGCAACTGGGCGCCAAGTTCATGATCGAGGAATGGGGCTACCCGCCGATCGGAGTCGGCATCGCCGACACGCCGACCGCGGGCCACGAACTGATTATGCTCGACTACCGAGCCTGTGGAAAACGGGGCGAGCCGCAGGTCGTGTACGTCGACCAGGAGGATGACTACAGCATCACAGTCGTTGCGCCCGACTTCGAGACATTCATTCGAGGCTTGGTCGAGGAGTCCGAGTACGACACCGCCCAGGAGGACTGGGCTGCGGCGATCGCAACCGTCGAGCGAGGAACGTTATCACCGATCGTGGTGCGGGCCCTGGCGGCCGTCGGCGACCATCTGCCGGACGGCGAGCGGATATTGCGCGCCTTGGGCCGGCAGATCGTGGACCAGAAGGGCTGCTTCGCCTTGCACGCCGACGAGCGCTCGCACCTGATGTATGGGCTAATGTTCTGGCTCTATTCGAGCCTGTGTACCGCCAGGTCCTTCGAGGCTTTCGTGAACTATCCCGAGACCGGCCCCTCCTACGCCTCGCCCTGTTACCAGCTGATGATCCCTTTCAGCCTTGTCGCCGCCCCCTACAGCTTCAGCACCCACGGGTATGCCGAGGGCTTTCTGAGGGACTGGTGGAACGCGTGGGTCGCCGCCGGCGACATCGTCGAGATGGCGGAAGGCTATCGCCTGACCCCCAAGGCCGAGGCGACCCTGCTCGGGCGCTTGGCAACGACTGCTGGCCCCGAAGTCAATAAGCCAGCGTGAGGTTCCTCCGGAGCCTCGCCGCATGCTGCCGTTTCCCATCGACGAGCTGAACTCGATCCCGCGTCGTGCTCTCGCATGAGGGGCGCTTGTCGAATATCTCCGGAGCAGCGGCGAAGGGGCTGTCCTGCGGAGGACGAGGGCGGCGCGAAGGCTGCGTTCCGATTTGAATGTCAAAGAGCTGAGACACGAGGCCTCGTTCTCGCGGCGCGTTTCGCTCGAGTGATGCATCGATAGGACCCTCGGAAATCAGAGGGCGCCGGGAATGCCGGGCGCACGCTGCGCCTCCACCTAGTCGAACGTCGGGGAGGTTCCCTACCCGAGCATCGAGAGCAAAGCGTCCTGCGCTTCGCGGTACGCCTTCTCACCGGGGTGATACTGGCGCGCGGGCTTGGGATCTGGCGGAAGCACGAACGTGAGGTCCGGAAGCGGCAGCGGATTGCGGCCATTGAGGTGAAGCTCCCGTAGCGCCTCGTGCAGCGCGTGCAGGAAGCCGAACATCTTCTTCATCTCCTCGATGTTCGTCTTCGCCAGCAGTGCGTCGAGGTCTTCAGTGGCGCCCTTGTTGTGCGCGAGATGATGCCTGATCTCGCCGTATACGGGCGCGTAGATCTTGCGCCATGCGTCCACCTCCTTGCGGAGCTGGCGGACGTCCGGGGCGGTCATGTCGTGCTTGTCGTCGACGTACTCGGCGGCCTGCTCGGGAGTAATGACTTACTCCTTGCGCTGGCGCAGGGCGTCGCGGCCCAACTGCGTGAGGTTGCGGCCGACCATCGTCAGCAGACGGTCGAGGTTATGCGCGGACTCCTGGTCGAAGATGCGGCCGAGGCCGACGAAGGCCGACACGAACAGCGCGCGGTGCGTCGTCAGCCAGAACATGGCGTTGCGATTGACGGCGGCGTGCATGTCGGGATTCTTCGCGATCAGGTCGCGGATACCGAGGTAGGCGAAGAAGGTCTGCTGCGCAGTCTCTTCGTCCTTCCGGAATATCTCGATCTCCTCGTCGACGTCGCCCAGAGCAAGCGGAACGTAGGTCTTTCGCTTAGGCATTTTCGGAGCGCACCAGTTCAGGCCGACCGCCGCACTGACCCTCGCCAGCCACAGCTTCATGTTGTCCCCGTTGCACAGGTAAATCTCACAACCAGGCGTCGCTTTCTAGTCGGATTCCGGATCGATAGCACCTAAGATCGGACGCAAACGAGGGGGGCGGCATGGGGCTCAAGGACTGGTTTCTGCGGGAGGTGTGGATGCCGTGGAAAGCGAGTTCGGTAATGGAAGAGCGCATGCGCCTTGTCGCCCGGCTTCCGTGGTGAAGCGATGACCGAGGTCTGCCGGGAGTTCGGCATATCTCGTCAACCGGCCACAAGATTTTCGATCGTTACCCGGCGAGCGGTTGCCGCGAGGCTGCGGCGACTTGCCCCTGCGCCTGTGGGGCACCCACTATTCCTCGTGCGCCTCGGTTCAACCGCCCTTGCAAGCCGCTCGGCGTCGAGGCTAGCCTTCCCGAAAGTCCAGGGAGGCATCGCGATGCGGTACGGCACTTTGATGGTCTTGACGGCGGGATTGACCGCGCTCGCGCCGCCGGCGCAAGCGGAGACCCGTTCAGCCTATGTGACCATGATGTTGCAGGCCTTTGCCGCAAAGGTCGAATGCCCCGGCACCGAGGTCGTGTATCAGGATCTCGTGCAAAAGGCCCAGGACATGCAACAACCGGACGGAACGACCGAGTCCGCCAGGAAAGCGATTGCCTGGCTGCTCACCGGCGGCAAGATGGGCGAGAAAGGCGACGACACGTTGATGGGCGAAGTCGCGCTTGCCATGCAGACCACCGACCTCGACCAGCGGCGGCTCGGCATGCCGACCTGGTGCGAAGCGCAGAAAACAAAGCTCGCGGGCTTCATCCGCTCGAAGAGCTAGCGTCGATGTCGGTCTGAAGAGTGTTAGACGTGCACGCCATGCCTCTTCCCTCAATGCTCTTCCAATGACCAGTCCCTGGATCGAATTTCGCCCGGAACGCCGGGAGGCGCAGGCACGCGTTTTATGTGTCCCCTATGCAGGTGGGAGCGCGCAAGTTTACCACATGCTGGCGCGCAGCATGCCCGAAAGGATTGAGGTCGGAGCGGTCCAACTGCCGGGGCGCTGGAATCGCAGGCGTGAGCCCCTGTTGACGAGGGTGAGTGACGCATCCCGGAGTTTGGCTGAAGAAATAACACGTCTGTCGCCGATGCCGTACGCTCTGTTCGGCTATAGCGTTGGCGGCCTTGTTGCTTTCGAGACGGCGCGAATCCTGGCGCGGGATGCAAAACAGCAGCAACCGCAAGCCTTGATATTGGCAGCAGTTGGAGCACCGACCGAGAGGCCGAGTCTCCCACATTTGCATATGCTTCCTGACGTCGAATTTATCAAAAGGAACCTTGACCGGTATCCTGGCGGAATCCCTGCGGCTGTTCTCGATGAACCCGACCTTTTGGAAATGCTGTTGCCCATACTCAAGGCAGACACGGAGATGTTCGAGACGTACCAGTACTTGCCTGGAGAACCGCTAAATTGCCCCATTTACACAATTGCCGGGGAACAAGACCGGGTATGCTCGCCATCTTCGATGGCTGGTTGGAAAAACGAAACGGTGGGATCGTTTTTTACCGAGACTGTCGCAGGAAGTCACTTCTTCATAAATAGCGCAGTCGATGGAGTGCGTGCGACGATCTTGAAAGCTCTCGAGTAACGGTCTGTCATCGCCAGTCCGGCTTGAGAGCCGCTGCTTTTGTTGCTTGGACGATCGAGAACGTTGCTTCTATTCCGCCGCGTCCGAGCCCGTGCGGTCGTCTTGCGCCTCTTCGCGCAATTTAAACCGACGAATTTTGCCCGTTGCGGTCTTCGGCAGTTCTGCGCGGAATTCGATCCAGCGCGGGTACTTGAAAGCCGCGAGCTGCTTGCGGCAATGCTCGCGCAGCGCAAGCGCCATTGCTTCGTTCGGCTTGCCCGAAGGCTTGAGAACCACAAAAGCCCTGGGCCTGATCAGGCCATCTTCATCGGGCCAGGCCGCGACCGCCGCCTCGAGCACGTCAGGATGGCTCAACAGCGCGCCTTCGACCTCGAATGGCGCCACGTAAATACCGCCGACCTTCATCATGTCGTCCCGACGCCCGCAATACGAATAGTAGCCGTCCTTGTCCTCGATGTATTTGTCCCCGGAACGAAGCCACTCGCCCAGAAAAGTCGAACGGGATCGCTCACGGTCGTTCCAATACATGATTGCCGTGGTCGGCCCCCGAACCTGCAACTCGCCCATCTCGCCCTGCGCGACAACAGCGCCGGTATCATCAACGAGGCGGATGTCGAAGCCCGGCACGGGTTTGCCGCTGGTGCCGTAGCGCACGGCTCCTTCGCGGTTGCACAGGAATGTGCTGACCGTTTCCGTACACCCGAGACCATCAAGTATATCTACGCCAAAGCGTTCGCTCCAGGACCGCCCGATATTGACCGGAAGCGCTTCGCCGGCGGAAAGGCAAGACCGAACCCTCAGCGCTTCGCGCTCAACCGGATCCGCCGCAAGAAACGCCGTGTAGAAAGTCGGCACCGAAAAGAGCACGGTAACGCCGTGCGTTCGCAAAAGCTCCGCGACCGAGTTGGGAGTCGGGCGTTGTGACGCCAGCACCGTCGTCGCACCTACCGAGAGAGGATGAACCATCGAATTGCCGAGGCCGTAGGCGAAGAACAGTTTCGACACCGAATGGACGATGTCGTCCTCGGTAAGGCGGAGTACGTGAGCACCGTAGCAAGAGGCGGTGAACCCCAGGGTGGCATGCACATGCACTGCAGCTTTCGGCGTTCCGGTCGAGCCCGAAGTGTAAAGCCAGAAGCACATCTCGTCGCAGATGGTCGGCGCGGTATATTCGGTTGCAGCGGCCGCTTGCAGGGCGTCCTCGAAGAGTGCGTGCCCGAAGTCCTGGCTGCCCGACACAAGGACGTGTTCGAGGTGTGGAAACGCATCGATCAGATTCGCAAAAAGCGGGTATAGCTCCTCTGACACGATCAGCAGGCGGGCGCGGCTATCTTCCAATATGATGCGGTATTCGGCCTCGCCCAACAGAGTATTGACGGGTATCGCGACGACGCCCGCCTTGACGGCGCCAAGAAAAGACGTCGGCCAGTCGATGGTGTCGGTCAGGCAAATCAGAATGCGTTGCTCGGGCTGAATGCCAAGACCGCGCAGCAAGTTGCCAAACCTGGCGACCCGCTCGGCAAGCTGGCCATAACTCCACGTTCCACGCGAGTCGATATAGGCGGGCTTGTTGCCGCGTCCTGCGGTCAGGTTTCGGGCGAGAACATCTTCAGCGAAATTGTAACGACGCGGGATGGCCGCAATTGCGCTGCGGCCGAAGTCCGGATCGAGAGTGCTCGGGATTTGAGTATGCATGCTCTTCACCATGGGCTTGCACGCGGACAGCGTGACAATCCTCACATTACGACGTATCGAATCCTTATGCACGGGGACGAAAGAAAGACTGTGACGTCGCGCATTGCGGATCCTGAAGCGCGCTTTTGGCCACCTTTTTCAGGCGCTGCTGCTCCCGTCTGCCGACTGATGACATGGCCTGGAAGGGGCTCGCCTGCCAGCGACATCCAGGCCGGCTGCAAAGGTGACCGTGCGCCACACTCGTGCCATGCGCCCCAATCAGGTTTTGATTTTCCGAATATTTTGAATTTGGCGCTGCATGAGAAGCAGCGAAACCATTGCAGCCGCAATGAAGCTGAACGCGATCCATCGATTGCTCACGCCCACGATGCCATTCAAGAGCGACATGTCACCCTTCGCAGCCAAATAGGCCGCCACACAAAAGGCAACAGAATAGACTCCGTAAAGTACCGCCCTGGTCTGGATGCTCTTCAAAGCGGGATTGAAGAACTGAAACGATGCCGTGAGGTTATTTGCATCAGTCAACAATCGGCCCGTGCGATACTTAGTCGCCATCACCACTTCTGGCCAGCGCCAAAGCCCTTCTCTCACATCGCTTATGAGACCTTGCGTGAAGAACTCAGGCAAATCGGAAAGCCAATTGTAATCGGGCGCCAGGTCGGACAGAACGCCCTCTACGGTCATAATCGTCTTGTAGTAGATGCTCAGCTCTTGCGGCATGAGGAGCTTGTGGCGCCGCGCGATCGTCATGGTGTCGATCAGCAGTGTGGTGGTCAGCCTGCGCACATTCGCCTTCGGAATATCCAGGGCAAGTCGATACATTTGATACGCGACGAAGAACTCTTCCCGCGCCTGGCGCAGGTCGGAATCCTGCGATGGAACGAGCAGTTTGAAATTTTCCGTTACGGCTTCCTCGATATTCCCTCGATACAAATCGATAAAGACCTTGGCGAGCGAGCCTCGGAACTCCTTGGACAACCGCCCCGTCGCACCAAAATCCACAAATCCGATCCTGTTTCCGCGGAGCACGAAAACATTGGCCGGGTGCGGGTCGGCGTGAAAAATGCCATCGCGGAAGATTTGGTTGTAGACTGACCAAAAGAAATTTCGCGCGATCTGCTTGAGATCGTCGGGCCGCAGGTTCAGAGCTCGCAAAGATCCGGGATTCTTCGCTCGCGCTGCATTGCCAATCTCCAGCAACGAGATGCCTGCCAGCATCCTGGTGGCCAAAACGCGCCTTGAGCAAAACTCAAAACGAACTTCCGCACACACCTGAATAGGATCGTGCTCGGATCGCACCTGTATTCGAAACGTATTTTTTGCTTCGGTCGTGAAATCCAGTTCCTCGCGGCTCCATCTTTCGAATTCTTCCGCGAAAGATCGAAGCGCGCTTCCCCCCAACGCATCCAGGAACCCGACCAGGTAAGCGATCATATGGAAAATGCGGAAGTCGGCTTCGAATTGCTCCTCGACAAGTGGCCTTTGCACCTTGATTGCGAGCTTTTCGCCGTCACGCGTGGTCGCGATATGGACCTGGGCAATCGAAGCGGTCGCATGTGGCACGGGATCGAACGACGCAAATATCTGTTCAGGAAACGAACCGAGCTCACGGAAGATGGTTTGGCGGACCGCTTCGTATGGAACCGTCGGGGTGCGGTTGAGAAGCTTCAACAGTTCGGTGCAATATTCACCCGGCAACAAATCGAACCGCAAGGCGAGCGCCTGTCCGATCTTCATCCAGGCTCCCCCCAAATACTCGAGAAAAAGGCGGAGACGCACTTCGGGTGGAACCACCACCTTTTTTGGCCGAAGCCTGGGGAGAACATAAAATCTCGAAACAGCCGAGATAATTTGGCCAAGACGTCGCGCCGTCAAAAACACGTGGCCAATTCTGTCGAAGGTCAATTGTCAATCACTCGTCCCGGCCAGATCCCGGCCGACAATGTGAACTAAAGCTAAAATTTAGCACGTTGACACCGGATTTGTACAGTCACGGGCCTCGCCTCCATAGGCAATCGAAACGCGGAATTGAGTGACAACAGGGATACCGTTCGGGTCAGCTTGGATGAGCGCCGCGCCTCACGCGAACCAGCCACAAGCGGCTTGCACGCGCATGCGGCGGAACTTAGGATTGAAGCAGCGACGGCCCGCCTCCATGCTGTCCGACGGCTGCTTGTGCGGACAACACGCGGTACAACAGATGCCTGAAATATTTCGAACCATCGCACGTCTGTTCCAGCTGACGCTCCTGCTGGCGCGATACCTATTGCCTGCGAAACTGCCTTTTCGATCGAGCCCGCAGAAATCGGCGCGCGCCCTGCGCGTTGTGTTTGAAAAGCTGGGTTTGACCTTCGTCAAGCTCGGTCAGGCGCTAGCCCTGCGCTTCGACCTGTTGCCGGCGAATTACTGCCAGGAATTCCTGCAGATCACCAACGAGGTAGTGGCAACAGAGTATCCGACAATCAGCCGAACCATCATTGAAGACCTCGGCCGTTCTCCCGACGAGATGTTTGCAGCGTTTGAACGCGAACCCTTTGCAGTCACCTCAAGCGGGCAGCTTCATCGGGCAACCTCCCTGGATGGTGTGCGGCTCGCGGTGAAGATACAAAATCAGGCCACACGAGAGAGGTACGCTACAGACATTCGTTTGATGCACTGGCTTGCCGTGCCGCTGGATTGGGTAGGCGTTTTTGGAGCCAATTCGGTTGCGACCTACGTCGACGAATTTGCGCATGCGCTGTTCTCTGAACTCAATCTCGCCGATGCCGCGCGCAACGCGATCGTCATGTCGGAGTTGTCCAGAGGCGATGAAGCTGAAATCAATTTCACAATCAGAGAGGAATATACCGCCAATCGTATTTTGACCTGGGAGTTCGTTGACGGAATACCCGTGCTGCAGATCCTGAACGCAATCCATCAGGACGATCGGAAATACCTTAACAAACTGGAAGACCAGCAATACGACCTGCGTTTGATCGCCCGGCGCATCTACTGGAGTACGCTCAACCAGATTTATCGGGATGGGATGTTCCATTCCGACCTAAGTCCTGCCGGCATTCTGGTCCTGCCCGACAATCGGATAGCGCATGTCGACTTCGCCGTCGTTGGACGGTTCACGGAAGAACACCAGGATTCATTCCGGTTCTTCATACAGCACGTGCTTCGAGAACAATTTGACGAGGCAGTAGATGAGCTCTTGCGATGGATCGAAGCCGCGCCGAACACAGATGTCGCTGGATTTCGACGAGACATGTCCGCCGCATTGGAAGACTATCTGGATGGTTTTCGCAGCCCGGTCGGAAGCGTGCCTTGGCTGGCCGCCAGACATGTCGTGGTTCGGATGATGTCCGTCGTACGAAAACACGGCCTATCCATTCCCGCTACGGTCTCGCTGTACTTGCGGACTTTGCTTACGCGGGACGCAATCATCTTCGAGCTCGCGCCCACTTACGATCCGCTGGCAGACGAAGCGCAATTCATGGTGCGTGCCGCCCGCATGGACGTTAAGGAGATACTCAAGCAACGGGAGGTCATTGCAAGCGTTACCGAGTCGTGGGGACAAGCCAAGGAAATCATGGCCAATGCAAACAAGCTGCTTACATCCGGCCGCTCAATCGAAATATCGCTGCGAATGCTGCAGGCCCGCCTCCTGCAGTATGGCATTTGGACAGCCTTAATCGGCACGATCGCATATCTTGGATTCCGCGAGGATGCTTTCACGAGCCTGAATGCCGCACTCGGCGTCGGGAAATATGCTATTCCCGGAACGCTACTTTTCTGCGCTTTCATTTTTATGCTCTTGGTTCTCCGTCAGGGCCGCAAGCTTGCTGCTATTGAGCAATCTAATGTGATCGGGCAAGAAGTAAGCCAGCGCAGCCTTGGGCGAGTGCGTTAGGTTCTTCGTTCAACATGAAAAAGACACCCGTCGAAGCTTGAATCACTTTCCGCTGATTTGCGTGAGAATCGCTGCAAGCCTGAGGCGATGGGTTCGCTTGTCACAGGCAGGACACCCTTCGGCGGACCGGTGATCCGACAAGGCCCGCAATCGGCCTCAAGCTACGGAAAAATTGCTGCAGCAGCGGAACCCATCCGCCCCCTGCGACATATTTTCCCATATTTCCATCGAGGATCAAGACGGTAGCCGGGTCTATGATCGCGCTCCATGCCGTATCGAGCACTCAGGAAATGACCCCAAAACCGCAAAATCCCCCCAAGCCAGGCGCTGGCCCAACTTGATCCGCGCCTCCTGGAGCGGATGGACAAGTTTCGAAGACATGCTATCCTTTTGCTTATTAAATTGGAGATAGTCCATGAGCAAGAGTTCGACCGAGTCTCGGCGTTCCGATACTGCTTCCGATACGGCTAACGAGCCATGGGCGGTATCGGACGCTGACATTGCAGCCTGGGCCGAGCGCGAACGGAAGCGTCGGCAGGCATGGCTTGAGGGCCCGAATGACGACGATAAGCAGGCATGGGCTGATGCCGAGCGGCAACGCCGCAAGCGCCAGTACCGTGATGAGCTGTTAGACATCGATCCTTTTGACATTGATCTTGAAGACGGTCGTCGATTCGCCGACCGGATGATTGCCGGCTTTCAAAACCGGATGGTTGACACACCTCTTCGCAAGCTGGGCGACTTGCTTCGCGAGGGGCGAAGTGTTGAGTCCCGTCAAAAGGAGCCATTGCGCCGGCGTCGCCGGGTGTACCCTGACGAAGTTGAGTGAGAGAGCTGCCAACTTTCTTGCAGTAATCGCAGAGACGTGCGTGCGAGCATCTTGGCTCGCACGCAAAGTTATTTCTTTTGACATGATGAGCTCGGCAATCCCCCGCTGAAGTGACTCCAAAGGCGAAACGCCGGCGCGGCCTACTGATTGCGCTCTTGCCTCCCTAAACTGAAATCAATGCTTGACCGGCCCGACGGTGAAGTCCCGCGACTTCGCCACTCGCATGGTCATTGATACTTTCTCGAACAGCGCATCGATGTGACCAGGCATTTCCGGGTGGGCGTACATGGAGCTATGCGTGCCCTCCACCATGATGACAGAGGTGAACTCAAGCCCAACCCGGCTCCAGCCCAAATCCGCCAGCGCGTGCTCTTCAAAACTACGAAGTCCCGGGTCGTGCTCCTTTGCGTGGAGCATGTAAATTGGCGCCGCGACTACCGGCGGGACGAAGCCGATTTGGCCCTTGACGTTGTCGGATATCATCTCGCGCAGGGCTTCAGTCGATGGTGCGCCGGTTAGGTCGGCTAATTTTTCGGAATCGTCCTCGGTAAGGCCATACGTTCTCATCAGGTGGGCCCATCCCATTCCGTCAATGGCATTCATCATCGATGCCGGAACGGAGCGGATGTCAGTCGGCGCCTGCGTGTCGAGCAAGGCAATTCCGGTAACGTGCCGACCCCGACGCTCCAATTCAGAAGCCAGTGCAATGGCGACCACTCCGCCGAAAGAGCCTCCGACGAAAAACACGGATCGGTCACCGATCCAGGACTCCACCTGTGGCGCATAGTTTGAAGCCAGGTCTTCGACAGTCCCGGACAGGAGCCCTTGCGCTGCGAGCGGGTATGGATTGAGACCCACGATAGGATAGTTTCCAGCCAGGCTTTTTATGACATGGGGTGTGTTCTCACGGGTCGAGCCGTGGCCGAGACCTGGAATGTAAATCAGTACCTGATCACCAAATCCGGGTCGTATGGGTACGAGACAAGAGGAATTTCCTTTTTCGAGCAGGGCGCTCATCTCCGCAAGCCCTGACAGCCGCCGTTCCAGGTCAAGCTGGCGAAGAAATTCGGGATCTGCGCTGTCAAGCAGTGCCCCGAGTGATGCCAGCCCTTCGAGTTTCGATACGGCCTTACCGTTGGCTTTCACACCCTGCCCTGCGGTCGCACGCTCCTTGGCAGAGAGCTTCTTAAGCAGCAGCTGTGCTATCGCCCGGGCTGTCGGATAATCGAACGCCAGCGTCGTCGGCAACTTGGTCCCGACCTGCCCGGACAGGCGGTTGCGGAGTGCAACCGCCATCAGCGAATCCAGCCCAAGCTCCTTCAGCTCCACATCCGCGGAAACCGACGAGGCCCCCGGCAGCGCCAGCACCGCCGCAATCTCCTCCTGCGCCAGCTCCACCAGCGCAGCCAGTCGCTCCGCCTCGCTCGCCAGCGCAGCCAGCCGCGCCCGCAAGGCGTTGGTGTCGCCGCTCGATACCGATGCGCGCTTCAGGCCGCTGCGCAGCAGGCCGCGGTACAGCGCCGGCACATCCTCCCCGAACTGGCGCAGCATCACGCCAAGATCCAGATGGATGGGGATCACCGCCGCCTCCGGCAGCGACTGCGCCGCATCCAGAAGCTCGAGCCCAAGCGCAAGCGACAGCGCCTGCACGCCTTGCCGGCGCATCCGCATCAGATCGGCACGGCCCAGATGCGCGGTCATGCCTACGCCGCGCTGCTCCCACAGACCCCACATCAGGCTCTGCCCGGCAAGTCCGCGATGCCGACGCTCCGCCGCAAGGGCGTCCAGGAACACATTCGCCGCCGCGTAGTTCGCCTGTCCCGCAGCGCCGAGCCCTCCCGCCGACGAGAACAGCACGAACGCCGCCAGATCCAGATCCGCCGTCAGCTCGTGCAGGTGACAGGCGCCATCGAGCTTCGGCCGCAGCACCCGCTCCAGCCGCTCTGGCGTCAGCGCCGGCACGATCCCGTCGTCCAGCGTCGCCGCAAGGTGGAACACACCCGTCAATGGATGCTCCGGCGCGATGCCGCTCAATACCGCGCCAACCGCATCCCGGTCCGACACGTCGCAGCTCACCACCTCCACCGTCTGCGCGCCCAGCCCCTCGAGCTCCGCCACCAGCTCAGGCGCCCCTGGCGTCGCGAGCCCGCGACGCGACGTCAGCAACAGATGACGCACCCCGTGGCCGGCAACCAGGTGCCGCGCAACCTCCCGGCCAAGCTCACCCACCCCGCCCGTGATCAGCACCGTCCCGCCGGCAGCAAGACGGCGCGGCTCAACCGTTTCCGATCCGGCCCTTGCCAGCCGTGGCGCCAGCACCGAACCATGCCGCAGCGCCAGTTCGGGCTCCGCCTGCGTCGACAGCAGCCTGGCCAGCAAGGCCGCATCGACAGCGGCCGCATCGACGTCCACAAGCTGCAGCCGCCGATCGGGATGTTCCGCCCGCGCGCTCCGCACCAGTCCCCACAGCGGCGCTCGCGACAGTCCCGAGGCGCCTTCATCTGGCCCCGTCGCAACCGCTCCGCTCGTCAGCCACGTGACCTTCGTCTCGTTCAACCGCGCTTCGCCCAGGATCCCCTGCAGCTCCACAAGACCACGCCCGGCAGCCGCATGCGCCGCCGCAACCAGGCTCCCGCCCGGATCCGACACATGGTCGAACACGATCTGCGACGGCAGCCCTGCGCCCTCGTCAAGCCGCGCCACCAAAGCCGCCACGCTGTCGGCGTGATCAAGACCAAGACGCCCCGCCAGCGCTCCGTCGCCTCCCACCATCAGCGGCAACGCTTCAGGGGCGGCCTCGCTCAACGCCACAGCACGCCACTCCAGCCGATACAGATGCTGCGCCTCGCTGCGCGAGGCCTCGCGGATCTGCGCTTCGCTCGCTTCCCGCAGCCGCAAGCCCCCAACGCGCGCCACCGCACGCCCGTGGCCATCGGCCAGCTGCAGCTGCGCCAGCGCTTCGCCATCGCCACTGCGCTCCACCGAGGCGCGCAGGCGCAACTCACGCGCCCCGGTCGCAACCAGCCTCACCTCCGACCACTCGAACGGCAGCAGCAGCGAACCCTCGCTGCCGCCCGCGCCGGCAACCCGATCAAAGCTCAGAACATGCAGCGCACTATCCAGCAGCGCCGGATGCAGCCCATACTCCTCCGCCGACGACGTCAGCGCCTCCGCCAGCACCGCACGGCCGTACACCACCTCGCCAACCCGCCACGCCTCGCGAAGCCCCTGGAACGACGGCCCATAGCCGTAGCCGCGCCCCGCCAGCGCGGCATAATGCCCCGTCAGGTCAATCGGCTCTCCGCCAACAGGCGGCCAAATCTCAAGCCCACTTGCCTCAAGCCCCGTCTCCTCCGCTGCGGCTTCCTGCTCCACAGCTTCCGACGCCAGCACGCCCTGCGCATGCAGCGTCCACGACCCGCCCTCAGGTGCATCTTCCGCACGGCTGTAGATGCTTAAGCCACGACTTCCCTCAAGGCGGCCCTCCTCGCCCGCCTCCGGCGCATCGAGCTGAACCTGAAGCCGAACCGCTCCCTCCGCCGGCAACACCAGCGGCGACAGCAGCGTCAGCTGCGATACAACACTCAATCCAACCGCACGCGCCGCCGCAAAACCAAGCTCCAGCAGCCCCGTTCCCGGCAGCAGCACCGTGTCGAACACCGCATGGTCTCTCAGCCAGCCCGCCTCCGCCAGCGACAACCGCCCCGTCAACAAAAACCCGTCGCTCTCCGCAAGCGGCGTCGCGGCGCCCAGCAGCGGATGCGCGGCCTCCGACAGCCCCATCGTCGAGGCGTCCCCGCTCGCCTTCTCCGCCTCCAGCCAGTAGCGCTGCCGCTGGAACGCATAGGTCGGCAGCCCAGCCACCTGACCCCGCGGGCTCGCACCAACAACCTTCCCCCAGTCAATCCCAACACCATGAACGTGCAGAACGCCCAGATTGCGCAACAGCTCCGACATCCCGCCGCCATCGCGACGCAGCGATCCCACCACCACTCCATGCTCGCCGCTCGCCGCCGACAGCGGCATCGCCAGCACTGGATGCGCGCTCGCCTCAACGAACACGGCGTGCCCGTCACCGATCAGCTCTGCCAGCGCCAGATCCAGCCGCACCGTCTGACGCAGGTTCCGGCACCAATAGGCTCCGTCCAGCGACGCTCCCTCGCAGCGCGCTCCCGTCACCGTCGAGACCATCGCCACCTGACCCGCCTGCGGCGCAAGGTCCGACAGCAAGTGCTCCAGCTCCACCAGGATCGGGTCCATCTCCGCGCTGTGCGAGGCGTAGTCCACACTCACCTGGCGGCAGAACACCCCTTCCTCGCCCAGACGGCCGACCCAGCGCTCAATCGCTTCCATCGAGCCGGACACAACCGTCGAGCCCGGCGTGTTCACCACCGCCAGCGACAATCCCGACCACTCCGCTGCCTTGAGACGCTCTTCCACCACAGCGGCCGCAAGCTCCGTCACCGCCATGCCGCCACGCCCGCTCAGCCGACGCAACAGCTGGCTGCGCAGCGCCACCACACGCGCGCCTTCCTCAAGGGTCAGTATCCCGGCAACGACCGCCGCCGCGATCTCGCCCTGGCTGTGACCTACAACGGCCGACGGCTCCACGCCGAGACTGCGCCACACCGCCGCCAAACCGACGTTCATCGCAAACAGCGCCGGCTGGATCACGTCCACGCGCTCCAGCAGACAAGCCTCAACGCTCTCGTCGGCGCAAAGCACCGACCTCAGCGACCAGTCCGTATACCCTGACAACGCCGTCTCACACGCCGCGATCGTCTCGGCAAACACCGATGACTCCGCCAGCAGCGCGCGACCCATCGATCTCCACTGACTGCCCTGCCCGGGGAACACGAACACCACCCGGCCACGATCGCGCGCCTCGGCGACCGACACCGCCGCATGCGGGCGGCCCTCGCCCAGCGCCCGCAGCGCTTCGACGGCCTCCGACGCATCCCGCACTGAGACCGAGGCACGCGAGGCAAACTGCGTCCGGTGCAACGCCGCCGTCCTCACCACGGAAGACCAGTCGACCTCGCCATGCCCCGACAGCCACTCCCCATACCGGGCTGCCTGCGCGCGCAGTGCCGCCTCGTCCCGGCCGGACACCAATAGCGGTATCAAAGGCTGCGATGCCGCTTCGTCCCCGTTCGGCGCGATGCTGATGGCCTCCGGTCGCGCCGGAGCCTCCTCCAGCACGACATGCGCGTTGGTCCCGCTGATGCCGAACGACGATACTCCCGCGCGACGCACCCGCGATGCTTCCCTCGGCCAGGCGCGCGCTTCCTGCAGCAGCGACAGCCCGCTGCCTTCCCACTCGATCTGCTTGCTCGGATGCTCCGCGTGCAGCGTCTTCGGCATCATCTCATGCCGAAGCGCCAGCACCATCTTCATCACCCCCAGCACGCCTGCGGCTGCCTGCGTGTGCCCGAAGTTCGACTTCGACGAGCCCAGCCACAGCGGCCGCTCCTCACGCCGCGTCGGCCCGAACACCGCAGCTAGCGCCCCTGCCTCGATCGGATCCCCGAGGCTGGTCCCGGTCCCGTGCGCTTCGACGACGTCGATGTCGTCAGCGCTCACCCCGCTCGCCGACAGCGCCGCCCGGATCACCCGCTGCTGGCTCGGACCATTCGGCGCCGTCAGGCCCTGGCTCCGCCCGTCCTGGTTCACCGCTGATCCTCGGATCAACGCCAGGATATCATCCCCATCACGCTCCGCGTCGGACCGGCGCTTCAGCACCAGCACGCCGCAGCCTTCGCTCCAGCCGGCACCATCGGCCCCGTCCGAAAAGCTCTTGCTCCGACCGTCGGGGGCAACAGCACCCGCGCCCATGCTGACCAAAGCTATTGGAGTACACATCACGTGCACACCGCCCGCCAGCGCCAGATCGCACTCGCCCTGACGCAGCGCCGTGCAAGCCAGATGCAGCGCCGACAGCGACGACGAGCACGCCGTATCCACCGTCATCGCCGGGCCCTCGAGGCCCAGCACGTAGGAGACACGGCCCGCCAGCACGCTCGACAGCTTGCCTGTCGTCGTCCACATCGTCGTCTCCTCGAGCGAGCGGTGCATGCCATAGTCGCTGCCCATCGAGCCGAGATACACCCCGGTCCGGCTCTCTCTCAGCCCCTCCGGTTGCAGCCCCGCCTGCTCCAGCGCCTCCCACACCGCCTCCAGAGTCAAACGCTGCTGTGGATCCATCTCCACCGCCTCGCGCGGCGAGATGCCGAAGAAGCCCGCGTCAAAGTCCTCCACTGCATCGACAAAACCGCCTTCCTGCGTCAGCCATCCCGTCACCGCTTCCAGGCGCCGCAGCAGATCACGGCTCCAGCGACCCGGCAGCGGGCCAACGCCGTCGCCACCGCGCTCCAGCAATGACCAGTAGCTCTCGGGGCTCACTGGGCCTCCAGGTGTGCGGCAGCTCATCCCCACAATCGCGATCGGCTCCGACGCCGATGCGGTGCTTGCCCGCCGCTGCTCCAGTCGGACAGGAGCTCGACCGAGCTCAAGCTTCTCGAGCAGCAGCCGCGCCATCGCCCGTGCGGTTGGATAATCGAACGCCAGCGTCGTCGGCAGCTTGGTCCCGACCCGCTTCGATAGGTGGCTGCGAATCTCGGCCGCCATCAGCGAGTCCAGTCCGAGATCCTTCAGCGGTTGGTCCGCAGGCACCGACGCGGCCCCGGGCAATGCCAGCACCGCCGCGATCTCCTCCTGCGCAAGCTCCACCAGCGCCTGCTGCCGCTCCGCATCGCTGCCCAGCGACACCAGCCGAACCCGCAAGGCGTTCGTGTCGCCGCTCGACGTCGACGCACGCCGCAATCCACTGCGCAACAGCCCACGGTACAGCGCCGGCACGTCCTCCCCGAACTGGCGCTGGACCGTACCGAGATCCAGATGAATCGGGATCAACATGGCCTCGGGCTGCGCTTGCGCCGCATCCAGCAGCGCGAGCCCGAGCTCCAGCGACAGCGCCTGCACGCCTTGCCGCCGCATCCGCAGCAGCTCGGCACGGCCCAGATGCGCCGTCATGCCTACCCCGCGCTGCTCCCACAGGCCCCACATCAGGCTCTGCCCGGCAAGTCCGCGATGCCGACGCTCCGTCGCAAGGGCGTCCAGGAACACGTTTGCCGCCGCGTAGTTCGCCTGCCCCGGACTGCCAAGTGCGGCCACCGACGAGAACAGCACGAACGCCGCAAGATCCAGATCCGCCGTCAGCTCGTGCAGGTGCCAGGCCCCATCGAGCTTCGGCCGCAGCACCCGCTCCAACCGCTCGGACGTCAGCGCCGGCACGATCCCGTCGTCCAGCAATGCTGCAAGGTGGAACACCCCCGTCAGCGGACGATCCGGCGCGATGGCGCGCAACACCGCGCCAACCGCATCACGATCGGAGACATCGCAACTTGCCACCTCAACCGTCTGCGCGCCCAGCCCCTCGAGCTCGGCCACCAGCTCGGACGCTCCAGGCGTCGCCATTCCGCGACGCGACGTCAGCAACAGATGACGCACACCGTGCTTGGCAACCAGGTGCCGCGCAACCTCGCTGCCAAGCTCGCCCGCACCGCCCGTGATCAACACCGTCCCGTCGGCAGCAAAACGACGCGGCTCGCCCGCGCCCGTTCCGGCGCGCGCCAGCCGTGGCGCCAGCACCGAACCATGCCGCAGTGCCAGCTCGGGCTCTGATGTCGTCGACGTGAGCTTCGACAGCAACGCCACATCCGCGAGCGCCGCATCCACGTCCACGTCCACAAGCTGCAGCCGCCGATCGGGATGTTCGGCCCGCGCGCTCCGCACCAGTCCCCACAGCGGCGCCCGAGACAGCCCGCTCGCCCCTTCATCGGGACCCGTCGCCACCGCGCCACGCGTCAGCCACATCACCGACGTCTCGTTCAGACGCGCGTCGCCAAGGATCCCCTGCAGCTCGGATAGACCGCGTTCCGCCGTCGCATGCGTCGCCGCCAGCATGCTCCTGCCCGGCTCTGCCAGATGGTCGAACACAATCTGCGCCGGTATCGTCACGTTCTCGTCGAGACGCGCAACAGCAGCTGCAACACTGTCAACGTGATCAAGACCCAGACGCCTCGCCAACTCTCCGTCGCCTCCGACGATCAGCGGCAGGGCAAGTGCTTGAGATCCGCCCTCACTCAACCCGACCGGACGCCACTCCAGACGATACAGATGCTGCGCCTCGCTGCGAGCAGCCTCTAGGATCTGCGCATCGCTTGCTTCCCTCAGCCGCAGCCCGCCAAGGCGCACCACCGCGCGCCCATTGCCATCGACCAGTTGCAGCACTGCCAGGGCTTCGCCCTCGCCGCTGCGCTCTACCGACGCGCAGACGCGCAGCTCCTGCGCACCGGTCGCAACCAGGGACACGTCCGACCACTCGAACGGCAGCAGCACCGACCCGTCGCCGAGGCCCTCGACCTGCGCAAGGGTCAGAACATGGAGCGCCGCATCCAGCAGCGCTGGATGCAAGCCGTAACTCTCCGCCGATTTAGACAGCGCCTCCGGCAGCACCGCGCGCCCGTACACCACCTCGCCAACCCGCCACGCCTCGCGAAGCCCCTGGAACGATGGCCCATAGCCGTAGCCGCGGGCTGCCAACGCGGCATAATGCCCCGTCAGGTCAATCGGCTCTGCGCCAACAGGCGGCCAAATCTCAAGCCCACTTGCCTCAAGCCCCGTCTCCTCCGCTGCGGCTTCCTGCTCCACAGCTTCCGACGCCAGCACGCCCTGCGCATGCAGCGTCCACGACCCGCCCTCAGGTGCATCTTCCGCACGGCTGTAGATGCTCAAGCCACGACTTCCCTCAAGGCGGCCCTCCTCGCCCGCCTCCGGCGCATCGAGCTGAACCTGAAGCCGAACCGCTCCCTCCGCCGGCAACACCAGCGGCGACAGCAGCGTCAGCTGCGATACAACACTCAATCCAACCGCACGCGCCGCCGCAAAACCAAGCTCCAGCAGCCCCGTTCCCGGCAGCAGCACCGTGTCGAACACCGCATGGTCTCTCAGCCAGCCCGCCTCCGCCAGCGACAACCGCCCCGTCAACAAAAACCCGTCGCTCTCCGCAAGCGGCGTCGCGGCGCCCAGCAGCGGATGCGCGGCCTCCGACAGCCCCATCGTCGAGGCGTCCCCGCTCGCCTTCTCCGCCTCCAGCCAGTAGCGCTGCCGCTGGAACGCATAGGTCGGCAGCCCAGCCACCTGACCCCGCGGGCTCGCACCAACAACCTTCCCCCAGTCAATCCCAACGCCATGAACGTGCAGAACGCCGAGCGAGGTCAGCAGCGCCTCGGTGCCATCTCGGGCGCGTCGTTGCGCCGCCACCGCTTGCAGCTGCGATGCTTCCGACAGGCATCCCGCGGCCAGCGCCGTCAAAATCCCGTCCGGACCAAGCTCGAGGCTCGCCCGCACTCCTTCCGCTTCGAGCAGGCGCACGCCGTCCAGAAAACGCACCGGCTTGCGCACCTGCCGCACCCAGTACTCCGCGCTGCAAAGCTCCTCGCTGGTCGCCAGACGACCCGTCACATTGCTCACGATCGGCAGCATTGGCGTTCCGAAGGAGACCTGCGACACCACCTTGCGGAACTCGTCCAGCATCGGCTCCATGCGCTGCGAATGAAACGCGTGGCTCACCTGCAAACGATTGGTTCTGCGGCCTTTGCACCTGAACTGCTCCGCCAGCGCCAGCACCGCCGCTTCATCGCCGGAGATCACCGTCGAGCGCGGCCCGTTCAGCCCCGCAATCTCTACTCCCTCGGCAAGCCACGGCAGCACCTCCACCTCGCTCGCCTCGAGCGCCACCATGGCGCCGCCGGCGGGCAGCGCCTGCATCAGCCGGCCACGCGCGGCCACCACCCGGCAGGCATCGTTCAGCGACCACACGCCCGCCACATGCGCAGCCGCGAGTTCCCCGATCGAGTGGCCCAGCAAAATGTCCGGCTCGACGCCCCACTGCTCCAGCTGACGGAACAGCGCCACCTCCACTGCAAACAAGGCCGGCTGCGCATAGGCCGTCTGGTCCAGCCTCAACGCCGCCTCCGAGCCCGCTTCCGCAAACATCACGGCGCGAAGCGGCAGATCCAAGAGCTCGTCGAAATGCCCGCAGGCTTCCTCGAACGCCGCGCGGAACGCCGCGCACGATCCCAGCAGCGCCCGGCCCATGCCGAGCTGCTGCGCGCCCTGCCCCGTAAACAGAAACGCCAGCCTGGCGTCGCCTTTGGCTTCTCCCAGCGACACCGCCGCATGCGGGCGGCCCTCGCCCAGCGCCCGCAGCGCTTCGACGGCCTCCGACGCATCCCGCGCCGACACCGAGGCCCGGAACCCAAACTGCGTCCGGTGCAACGCCGCCGTGCGCACCACGGAAGACCAGTCCGCCTCGCCATGCCGCGACAGCCACTCCCCGTACCGCCCGGCCTGCGCACGCAGCGCCGCCTCGTCCCGGCCGGACACCAGCAGCGGAAGCGGCAAACGGGCCTGCTCTGCGTCTCCTGCCGCCGCGCCGTTCATCTTGCTGGCCATGGCCTCCGCTCGCGCCGGCGCCTCCTCCAGCACGACATGCGCGTTCGTCCCGCTCAATCCAAACGCGCTAACGCCTGCGCGCCGCGGCCGTGCCACATCACGGGGCCAAGCCGTCAGTTGATCCACCACCTCGACCTTCAGTCGTTCCCAATCCAGGAGTGGATTGAGCGGTTGACAATGCAATGTGGGCGGCAACGCTTCCGACTCGAAGCTGGCCAGCATCTTGATCACCCCGACCAAGCCTGCCGCCGCTTCCAGATGTCCAACGTTTGTTTTCACAGCTCCGAGCTTCAATCGCCCTAGATCCTCGGGTCGCGCCTGGCCATACACCGCGTCCAACGCCTGGACTTCAATCGGGTCGCCCAGTGACGTTCCCGTTCCGTGGCATTCGACGACATCTATGTCGGCCGCATCCAAACGCGCGTCGGCCAATGCTGCTCGCAGCGCTTTCTGTTGCGCAGTGCCGTTTGGCACGGTGAGGCCCGAGCTTGCACCGTCGTGGTTGACCGCTGTTCCGCGCACCACGCCTATTATGTGCCTTCCTTGTGCCTGCGCATCTTCCAGCCGCATCATCGCCAGGACAGCGGCACCCTCGCCACGGCCGTATCCGTCAGCAGCCTCAGAAAACGTCTTGCTTCGACCGTCGGACGCCAGCGCGCGCGTCTGCGACAACACCACAAACGCTTCAGCGCTCGCTGCCACCTGTACTGCACCCACTATCGCCAGATCGCATCGCCCCGATCGCAAATGCTCCGCGCCGAGGTGCAGCGCTACCAACGACGACGAACATGCCGTATCCACGGCCATTACCGGACCTTGTATTCCCAAATGGTAAGCAAGCCGCCCAGCAGAGAATGACGCCCCACCGCCTGTCGCTGCATAGGCGTCTGCGTCCTCCAGTCTCGAACCTCGGATCTGATATTCGTTCGGCCCAATACCAATGAACAACCCCGTCATCGACTCTGCCAGGGACTTCGGCACGATCCCGGCATCCTCGAGCGCTGACCAAGTCACTTCAAGCAATAGCCGATGCTGCGGGTCGATCTGCGCTGCTTCCCGCGGCGAAATTCCGAAGAAAGCTGCGTCAAATCCCGCCACATCGTTCAGTAGCGATGCCTCCTTGACGTACGATGTGCCTCGATGTTCGGGATCAGGGTCATAATAGCTTTTACGGTTGAAGCGCTCCGGGGGAATAGGTCCCAACGTATCCACGCCCGTCGACAGCACCTGCCAAAAACTCTCCAAGTCTTCGGCGCCACCTGGAAAGCGTAGTCCCACGCCGATGATCGCAAGCGCCCCTGTCGCTTCGCCATGACGCGCGATCGCAGCGGTCTCAACCTTTCTTGAGCTGTCCGCCAGCTCCAAAGCCTCCAAGACCCATTCACTCACCGCCTTCAGGTTGGGGTGGTCGAAAACCAGTGTCGCCGGCACTGACAGACCGGTTTGCTTTGCAAGTCTGTTTCGGACCTCCACCGCCATCAACGAGTCCATACCCAGGTCCACGAAGCCGACCTCGGGTCCCAATGTCAGCGGGTCGTTGATCCCCAGCACCAGGGCGACGAGATCTCGCACCAGCGACAGCACTCGACTGCGGCGCTCGCGACCGGTCAGCTTTTGCAGCTCAACTCTCAGGTTATTCGAATAACTTTTCGCGCTTTCCTCGTCGGGCACGGCCTGCGCGGCCCGCATCTCCGGAAGTTCGCTCAGAAGTGGACTGGGGCGGCCCGCTGATTCTCTCAGACGGGCCCAGTCGGCATCAAAGACCGCCAGTTCCTCTCGATCTTCCTGCAATGCTCGCTCAAGTCCCAACAGACAGAGCTCTGGCTTCATAAAGGCCGCGCCGCGACGACGAAGCTGAGCCTCCGCGTCAGAAGCCGCAGCCATTCCCCCATGTGCCCAGGCGCCCCAGTGAATGATCGTCGCCGGCAGTCTCTTGGAACGTCGCAGGTGAACCAAACCCGTAAGCCCGGCATTCGCCGCGCTATAAGCGGACTGACCATAATTGCCTAGAAACCCGGACGCCGATCCGTACAACACGAACGATTCGAGTTCGCTCTCCCATCGCTGCACGGCATGATGCAGCGCCCAAGCACCGCCGAGTTTGCCACCTTGTTCTTCCTCAATCGCCTCGGGCGTCAACTCGTTAAGCGGGACGTCCACCACCTCGCCCGCCAGGTGAAAAATGTGGCGCAGTGCCGGCCTGCTCGCTTCCCTGGATGTCAGCTCGCGGACGAGAGCGTCGACCGCCACGCTGTCGCCGACGTCGCATGCCCTCACCTCCGCGCGACACCCCTTGCCCGCGAGTGCCGCTACCAGGTCTGCCGCTCCAGGCGCATGTTCGCCACGTCGCGACGTCAGGATGAGGTGCTGCGCGCCTCGCTCCGCGAGCCAATGGGACAGGAACGATCCTAGCGCTCCAGTGCCCCCGGTGATGAGTATTGTCCCCTGCGGTTGCCATTTCCTCGCCGCGGGCTCCGAGCCGGTCCGCGACGGCGCATGGTGCAGCCTTCGCGCCCACAGTTCTTGCCCTCTGAGCGCAAACTCTTCGCCAACCGAATGCGGCTCGGCTGACAGAAACGTGGCTGCCATTCGCCGCAGTGTGACGTCGTCAGCAGGTCCCAAGTCTGCCAGCCCACCAAAGCAGTTCGGGAGCTCCAAATTCAGCGTTCGGCCAAGCCCCCACAATGCTTGCAGGTAGGGTGCTGTCGGCACATCGTCGTCTCTGATCCGCAATGCATGAGGCGTGCATAGCCACAGGCGCGTTCCCGAAGCATCCTTTCGCTGACTGATGCCTTGTGCCAGCATCACAGCTTCGCTGGTCGCTCTTAACCAGGGTTTTTCGTCCGCCAAAGAACTCCCTGGCGGCAACTCTCCCGCCAGGTACACCACCATTCGCGGCACGATGGCGTGTCCCTCTGCAGTGCCGGCGTCTGCTTGCAGTCGAGCCGTCGCCTCGTTCACTGTGAGACACTCGACGACTGTCCCTAAAGCTCTAAAGATCTCTTGCAGCCGCTCGAGGTGAATGGCGTCGGGCCAGTAGCCACTCACCAGCCAGCAGAGCCCGCCTTCGCCCGCCGGCGAAGCGCCGTCGGTCACTCCGGACGAGGCTGAGGCGCTCATCCTCTGCCATTGTTCCTCGTAACACCACCCGTCGACCGTGACTTTCGCTTCGGTCTGCTCGTACCAGTTGTTCAGGGCCGGTAACAGCGCCGACAGATGCTCGCGTTGCCCGCTTTCTGAAAGCTGCAGGAGCTGCTCGACACGCTCCATGCTGCCACTCTGCACCGCTTTCCAAAAACTGGCATCAACACCATTTTTCGGTTCAGCCGGGCTCGGCTTCTCCGCCTCAAGCCAGTAGCGCTGACGCTGGAACGCATAGGTCGGCAGCCCAACCACCTGACCCCGCGGGCTCGCACCAACAACCTTCCCCCAGTCAATCCCAACGCCATGAACGTGCAGCATCGCCGAGCGCGGTCAGCAGCGCCTCGGTGCCATCTCGCCCGCGTCGTTGCGCCGCCACCGCTTGCAGCTGCGATGCTTCCGACAGGCATCCCGCGGCCAGCGCCGTCAAAATCCCGTCCGGACCAAGCTCGAGGCTCGCCCGCACTCCTTCCGCTTCGAGCAGGCGCACGCCGTCCAGAAAACGCACTGGCTTGCGCACCTGCCGCACCCAGTACTCCGCGCTGCAAAGCTCCTCGCTGGTCGCCAGACGACCCGTCACATTGCTCACGATCGGCAGCATTGGCGTTCCGAAGGAGACCTGCGACACCACCTTGCGGAACTCGTCCAGCATCGGCTCCATGCGCTGCGAATGAAACGCGTGGCTCACCTGCAAACGATTGGTTCTGCGGCCTTTGCACCTGAACTGCTCCGCCAGCGCCAGCACCGCCGCTTCATCGCCGGAGATCACCGTCGAGCGCGGCCCGTTCAGCCCCGCAATCTCTACTCCCTCGGCAAGCCACGGCAGCACCTCCACCTCGCTCGCCTCGAGCGCCACCATGGCGCCGCCGGCGGGCAGCGCCTGCATCAGCCGGCCACGCGCGGCCACCACCCGGCAGGCATCGTTCAGCGACCACACGCCCGCCACATGCGCAGCCGCGAGTTCCCCGATCGAGTGGCCCAGCAAAATGTCCGGCTCGACGCCCCACTGCTCCAGCTGACGGAACAGCGCCACCTCCACTGCAAACAAGGCCGGCTGCGCATAGGCCGTCTGGTCCAGCCTCAACGCCGCCTCCGAGCCCGCTTCCGCAAACATCACGGCGCGAAGCGGCAGATCCAAGAGCTCGTCGAAATGCCCGCAGGCTTCCTCGAACGCCGCGCGGAACGCCGCGCACGATCCCAGCAGCGCCCGGCCCATGCCGAGCTGCTGCGCGCCCTGCCCCGTAAACAGAAACGCCAGCCTGGCGTCGCCTTTGGCTTCTCCCAGCGACACCGCCGCATGCGGGCGGCCCTCGCCCAGCGCCCGCAGCGCTTCGACGGCCTCCGACGCATCCCGCGCCGACACCGAGGCCCGGAACCCAAACTGCGTCCGGTGCAACGCCGCCGTGCGCACCACGGAAGACCAGTCCGCCTCGCCATGCCGCGACAGCCACTCCCCGTACCGCCCGGCCTGCGCACGCAGCGCCGCCTCGTCCCGGCCGGACACCAGCAGCGGGCGGCAAACGGGCCTGCGTGCTGCTTCTCCTGCCGCCGCGCCGTTCATCTTGCTGGCCATGGCCTCCGCTCGCGCCGGCGCCTCCTCCAGCACGACATGCGCGTTCGTCCCGCTGATGCCGAACGACGACACTCCCGCACGCCGCACCCGCGATGCTTCCCGCGGCCAGGCACGCGCCTCCTGCAGCAGCGACAGCCCGCTGCCTTCCCACTCGATCTGCTCGCTCGGACGCTCCGCGTGCAGGGTCTTCGGCAGAACCTCGTGACGCAGCGACAGCACCATCTTCATCACGCCCAGCACGCCCGCGGCCGCCTGCGTGTGCCCGAGGTTCGACTTCGACGAGCCCAGCCACAGCGGCCGCTCCTCACGACGCGTCGGCCCGAACACCGCAGCCAGGGCGCCGGCCTCGATCGGATCCCCGAGGCTGGTCCCGGTCCCGTGCGCTTCGACGACATCGATCTCGTCGGGGCTCACCCCGCTCGCCGACAGGGCCGCGCGGATCACCCGCTGCTGGCTCGGACCATTGGGCGCCGTCAGCCCCTGGCTCCGACCGTCCTGGTTCACCGCAGATCCCCGGATCAACGCCAGGATCTCGTCCCCATCACGCTCCGCGTCGGACTGACGCTTCAGCACCAGTACCCCGCAGCCTTCGCTCCAGCCGGCACCATTCGGCCCCTCGCGAGAAGCCTTGCAGCGACCGTCCGGCGCCATCCCGTTGTCCGGACCCAGCGCCACAAGCGTCGATCGGCGTCGACATGACCGTCACACCGCCCGCCAGCGCCAGATCGCATTCGCCCTGCCGCAGCGCCGCGCACGCCAGATGCAGCGCCGTCAGCGACGACGAGCACGCCGTATCGATCGTCATCGCCGGACCCTCGAGGCCCAGCACGTAGGAGACACGGCCCGCCAGCACGCTCGACAGCGTGCCCGTCGCCGTCCACATCGTCGTCGCCTCGAGCGAGCGCGTACCATAATCGCCCGCCATCGAGCCGAGATAGACGCCGGTGCGGCTCTCTCCCAGACCCTCGGGCCGGATCCCCGCACGCTCCAGCGCTTCCCAGACCGCTTCCAGGATCAAGCGCTGCTGCGGGTCCATCTCCAACGCCTCGCGCGGCGCGATGCCGAAGAAAGATGCGTCGAAGTCCTCCACCGCGTCGATAAAGCCGCCTTCCTGCGACAGCTCTCCCGTCACCTCTTCCAATCGCCGCAACAGCTCCCGGCTCCAGCGGCGCGGCAGCGGGCCAATTCCGTCGCCACCGCTCTCCAGCAGCGACCAGTAGCTCTCGGGGCTCACTGGGCCTCCAGGTGTGCGGCAGCTCATCCCTACAATCGCGATGGGCTCCGACGCCGATGCGGTGCTTGCCCGCCGCTGCTCCAGGCGGACAGGAGTTCGACCGAGCTCCAGCTTCTCCAGCATCAGCCGGGCCATCGTCCGCGCGGTCGGATAATCGAACGCCAGCGTGGTCGGCAGCTTGGTCCCGACCTGCCCGGACAGGCGGTTGCGAAGCTCGACTGCCATCAGCGAGTCCAGCCCGAGCTCCTTCAGCGGTTGATCCGCCTGCACAGACGAGGCCCCGGGCAATGCCAGCACCGCCGCGATCTCCTCCTGCGCCAGCTCCACCAGCGCAGCCAGCCGCTCCGCCTCGCTCGCCAGCGCAGCCAGCCGCGCCCGCAAGGCGTTGGTGTCGCCGCTCGACGCCGATGCACGCCTCAAACCACTGCGCAGCAAGCCGCGGTACAGCGCCGGCACATCGTCGGCGAACTGGCGCTGCATCACGCCGATATCCAGACGGATCGGCATCAATACCGCCTCCGGCAGCGACTGCGCCGCATCCAGAAGCTCGAGCCCAAGCGCAAGCGACAGCGCCTGCACACCTTGCCGGCGCATCCGCAGCAGCTCGGCACGGCCCAGATGCGCCGTCATGCCCACACCGCGCTGCTCCCACAGGCCCCACATCAGGCTCTGCCCGGCAAGTCCGCGATGCCGACGCTCCGCCGCAAGGGCGTCCAGGAACACATTCGCCGCCGCGTAGTTCGCCTGTCCCGGACTGCCAAGCCCCGCCACCGACGAGAACAGCACGAACGCCGCCAGATCCAGATCCGCCGTCAGCTCGTGCAGGTGACAGGCGCCATCGAGCTTCGGCCCCAGCACCCGCTCCAGCCGCTCTGGCGTCAGCGCAGGCACGATCCCGTCGTCCAGCGTCGCCGCAAGGTGGAACACACCCGTCAATGGATGCTCCGACGCTATGCCGCTCAAGACTGCGCCAACCGCATCCCGATCCGACACGTCGCAGCTCACCACCTCCACCGTCTGCGCGCCCAGCCCCTCGAGCTCCGCCACCAGCTCAGGCGCCCCTGGCGTCGCGAGCCCGCGACGCGACGTCAGCAACAGATGACGCACCCCGTGGCCGGCAACCAGGTGCCGCGCAACCTCCCGGCCAAGCTCACCGGCGCCGCCCGTAATCAGCACCGTCCCGCCGGCAGCAAGACGGCGCGGCAACTGCACCACCTGCTTGCCCACATGACGGCCCTGCGCCATCTGCTTCAGGGCTGCCGGCATTTGCCGCACGTCGTAGGCAACATACGGCAAGGCTTCCAGCACGCCTGCCTCAAACAACCCCATGAGTTGCTTCAGCAGCGCCTGCATCCGCTCGGGGGCTTCCTGCATCAGCACAAACGCCTGGTAGCTCACGCCCCGGTACTTCCCGGCGATGGCCTCCGGGCCACGCACATCGGCGATCCCCATCTCCAGAAAGCGTCCGCCGCGCGGCAGAAGCCGAAGCGAGGCGTCGACAAACTCTCCCGTCAGCGCATTGAGGACGACATCCACACCCCGGCCATCCGTCGCAGACAGGAATTGCGTCTCGAAGCTCAGGTCCCGGGAGCTCGCGATATGCCGCCCATCCAGTCCCATCCGCTCCAGCACCGGCCATTTGCCCGCGCTCGCCGTGCCATACACCTCCGCCCCAAAGTGCCGGCACAGCTGCACCGCAGCCATCCCAACGCCTCCAGCCGCCGCGTGCACCAGAACCCGATCGCCCGGTTGGACCTGTCCCAGCTCCTGCAGCGCATACAGGGCCGTCAGATAGGCCAGCGGCACCGTGGCTGCGGCCTCAAACGACATTCCCGCAGGGACCTTCGCAACCAGCTCCGCCAACGTCACCGCCCGTGTGCCAAAGCACCCGAGCCCAAGTCCAAACACGCGATCGCCAACGGCAAGCGACCTCACATCCGCGCCGACCGCTTCCACAACACCGGCAAACTCGAACCCGATGCCTGGCGACGCAATCTGCCCCAGCGTGATCAGCACATCACGGAAGTTCATTCCGGCCGCACGCACGCCGACCCGGATCTGACCTGGCGCCAACGGCTCCGACAGCTCGCCCGCCGCCACCAGGCTCACGCCGTCGAGCCGGCCGGGTCCGGTGACCGCAACGCGGTAATCCTGCGCTGCCACTGGTGCCTGAAGGGCACCCGCTCCCGATCCGGCCCTTGCCAGCCGTGGCGCCAGCACCGAACCATGCCGCAGCGCCAGTTCGGGCTCCGCCTGCGTCGACAGCAGCCTGGCCAGCAAGGCCGCATCGACAGCGGCCGCATCGACGTCCACAAGCTGCAGCCGCCGATCGGGATGTTCCGCCCGCGCGCTCCGCACCAGTCCCCACAGCGGCGCTCGCGACAGTCCCGAGGCGCCTTCATCTGGCCCCGTCGCAACCGCTCCGCTCGTCAGCCACGTGACCTTCGTCTCGTTCAACCGCGCTTCGCCCAGGATCCCCTGCAGCTCCACAAGACCACGCCCGGCAGCCGCATGCGCCGCCGCAACCAGGCTCCCGCCCGGATCCGACACATGGTCGAACACGATCTGCGACGGCAGCCCTGCGCCCTCGTCAAGCCGCGCCACCAAAGCCGCCACGCTGTCGGCGTGATCAAGACCAAGACGCCCCGCCAGCGCTCCGTCGCCTCCCACCATCAGCGGCAACGCTTCAGGGGCGGCCTCGCTCAACGCCACAGCACGCCACTCCAGCCGATACAGATGCTGCGCCTCGCTGCGCGAGGCCTCGCGGATCTGCGCTTCGCTCGCTTCCCGCAGCCGCAAGCCCCCAACGCGCGCCACCGCACGCCCGTGGCCATCGGCCAGCTGCAGCTGCGCCAGCGCTTCGCCATCGCCACTGCGCTCCACCGAGGCGCGCAGGCGCAACTCACGCGCCCCGGTCGCAACCAGCCTCACCTCCGACCACTCGAACGGCAGCAGCAGCGAACCCTCGCTGCCGCCCGCGCCGGCAACCCGATCAAAGCTCAGAACATGCAGCGCACTATCCAGCAGCGCCGGATGCAGCCCATACTCATCCGCCGACGACGTCAGCGCCTCCGCCAGCACCGCACGGCCGTACACCACCTCGCCAACCCGCCACGCCTCGCGAAGCCCCTGGAACGACGGCCCATAGCCATAGCCGCGCCCCGCCAGCGCGGCATAATGCCCCGTCAGGTCAATCGGCTCTCCGCCAACAGGCGGCCAAATCTCAAGCCCACTTGCCTCAAGCCCCGTCTCCTCCGCTGCGGCTTCCTGCTCCACAGCTTCCGACGCCAGCACGCCCTGCGCATGCAGCGTCCACGACCCGCCCTCAGGTGCATCTTCCGCACGGCTGTAGATGCTTAAGCCACGACTTCCCTCAAGGCGGCCCTCCTCGCCCGCCTCCGGCGCATCGAGCTGAACCTGAAGCCGAACCGCTCCCTCCGCCGGCAACACCAGCGGCGACAGCAGCGTCAGCTGCGATACAACACTCAATCCAACCGCACGCGCCGCCGCAAAACCAAGCTCCAGCAGCCCCGTTCCCGGCAGCAGCACCGTGTCGAACACCGCATGGTCTCTCAGCCAGCCCGCCTCCGCCAGCGACAACCGCCCCGTCAACAAAAACCCGTCGCTCTCCGCAAGCGGCGTCGCGGCGCCCAGCAGCGGATGCGCGGCCTCCGACAGCCCCATCGTCGAGGCGTCCCCGCTCGCCTTCTCCGCCTCCAGCCAGTAGCGCTGCCGCTGGAACGCATAGGTCGGCAGCCCAGCCACCTGACCCCGCGGGCTCGCACCAACAACCTTCCCCCAGTCAATCCCAACACCATGAACGTGCAGAACGCCCAGATTGCGCAACAGCTCCGACATCCCGCCGCCATCGCGACGCAGCGATCCCACCACCACTCCATGCTCGCCGCTCGCCGCCGACAGCGGCATCGCCAGCACTGGATGCGCGCTCGCCTCAACGAACACGGCGTGCCCGTCACCGATCAGCTCTGCCAGCGCCAGATCCAGCCGCACCGTCTGACGCAGGTTCCGGCACCAATAGGCTCCGTCCAGCGACGCTCCCTCGCAGCGCGCTCCCGTCACCGTCGAGACCATCGCCACCTGACCCGCCTGCGGCGCAAGGTCCGACAGCAAGTGCTCCAGCTCCACCAGGATCGGGTCCATCTCCGCGCTGTGCGAGGCGTAGTCCACACTCACCTGGCGGCAGAACACCCCTTCCTCGCCCAGACGGCCGACCCAGCGCTCAATCGCTTCCATCGAGCCGGACACAACCGTCGAGCCCGGCGTGTTCACCACCGCCAGCGACAATCCCGACCACTCCGCTGCCTTGAGACGCTCTTCCACCACAGCGGCCGCAAGCTCCGTCACCACCATGCCGCCACGCCCGCTCAGCCGACGCAACAGCTGGCTGCGCAGCGCCACCACACGCGCGCCTTCCTCAAGGGTCAGTATCCCGGCAACGACCGCCGCCGCGATCTCGCCCTGGCTGTGACCTACAACGGCCGACGGCTCCACGCCGAGACTGCGCCACACCGCCGCCAAACCGACGTTCATCGCAAACAGCGCCGGCTGGATCACGTCCACGCGCTCCAGCAGACCAGCCTCAACGCTCTCGTCGGCGCAAAGCACCGACCTCAGCGACCAGTCCGTATACCCTGACAACGCCGTCTCACACGCCGCGATCGTCTCGGCAAACACCGGACGACTCCGCCAGCAGCGCGCGACCCATCGATCTCCACTGACTGCCCTGCCCGGGGAACACGAACACCACCCGGCCACGATCGCGCGCCTCGGCGACCGACACCGCCGCATGCGGGCGGCCCTCGCCCAGCGCCCGCAGCGCTTCGACGGCCTCCGACGCATCCCGCACCGAGACCGAGGCACGCGAGGCAAACTGCGTCCGGTGCAACGCCGCCGTCCTCACCACGGAAGACCAGTCGACCTCGCCATGCCCCGACAGCCACTCCCCATACCGGGCTGCCTGCGCACGCAGTGCCGCCTCGTCCCGGCCGGACACCAATAGCGGTATCAAAGGCTGCGATGCCGCTTCGTCCCCGTTCGGCGCGATGCTGATGGCCTCCGGTCGCGCCGGAGCCTCCTCCAGCACGACATGCGCGTTGGTCCCGCTGATGCCGAACGACGATACTCCCGCGCGACGCACCCGCGATGCTTCCCTCGGCCAGGCGCGCGCTTCCTGCAGCAGCGACAGCCCGCTGCCTTCCCACTCGATCTGCTTGCTCGGATGCTCCGCGTGCAGCGTCTTCGGCATCATCTCATGCCGAAGCGCCAGCACCATCTTCATCACCCCCAGCACGCCTGCGGCTGCCTGCGTGTGCCCGAAGTTCGACTTCGACGAGCCCAGCCACAGCGGCCGCTCCTCACGCCGCGTCGGCCCGAACACCGCAGCTAGCGCCCCTGCCTCGATCGGATCCCCGAGGCTGGTCCCGGTCCCGTGCGCTTCGACGACGTCGATGTCGTCAGCGCTCACCCCGCTCGCCGACAGCGCCGCCCGGATCACCCGCTGCTGGCTCGGACCATTCGGCGCCGTCAGGCCCTGGCTCCGCCCGTCCTGGTTCACCGCTGATCCTCGGATCAACGCCAGGATATCGTCCCCATCACGCTCCGCGTCGGACCGACGCTTCAGCACCAGCACGCCGCAGCCTTCGCTCCAGCCGGCGCCATCGGCCCCGTCCGAAAAGCTCTTGCTCCGGCCATCGGGTGCCATCCCGCGCAGCCGGCTGAACTCCACAAACGTTGAGGGGGTGCTCATCACCTGCACACCACCCGCCAGCGCCAGATCGCACTCGCCCTGCCGCAGCGCCGTGCAAGCCAGATGCAGCGCCGTCAGCGATGACGAGCACGCCGTATCCACCGTCATCGCCGGGCCTTGCAGATTTAACGCATAGGACACACGCCCGGAGAGCACACTGCTGGCCTGGCCTGTCTCAACGTAACCATCCAGTGCTTCCAGAGAGATACCGCTTCGCCTGTAATCGCCCCCCCTCGAGCCGAGATAGACGCCCGTGCTCGATTCATTCAGCGCTCCCGATTGGAGCCCGGCATTCTCCAGCGCCTCCCACACGACTTCCAGCACCAGGCGCTGCTGCGGATCCATCGATACCGCCTCCCGCGGCGCAATCCCGAAAAAGCCTGCATCGAATTGGTCCGCACCGTGCAAGAAGCCGCCCTCGCGTGCGTAGCTCTTGCCCAGCGTCTCCGGATCCGGATCGTAGAGCGCATCGCTATCCCAGCGCGGCGGAAACGGTCCGATCGCATCCCGCCCTTCTGCGAACAATGTCCAGTAGGCCTCCGTATTCTCCACGCCCCCAGGCGTGCGGCACGACATCGCCACGATCGCAATTGGCTCGTCGTTTGCGCGCGGCCGCTCCTTTGCGCGCAGCCGCGTGGAAGCTGTGCTTGCTGTCGCATTCAGTTCCGGAAAAACTTGGCGCAAAAGCAGCCCGGCAATTGCCTCTGGAGTCGGATAATCGAACGCCAGCGTCGTCGGCAGCTTGGTCCCGACCCGCCCCGACAGGCGGTTGCGAAGCTCGACCGACATCAGCGAATCCAGCCCAAGATCCTTCAGCGGTACGTCCGCAGGCACGGACGCGGCCCCCGGCAGCGCCAGCACCGCCGCAATCTCTTCCCGAACCAAAACTACGAGAGTCCCGAGGCGCTCATTCTCGGGCAGCTCGGTCAAACGATCACGCAGGACCGATACGGAAAGGCTTCTGGCCGCCGCCGGGCGAAGCTTCGGGCTCTCCCGCATATACAAAGGCGCTGGCGCCTGTCCGACATGACGCTCCAGCACCTGCTCGTCCGCAGTTCGACGCAGCTTCAGACATCCGACCGTTGCGACCGGCTGCCCTGCCCCATCCCACAACATCATCGAGGCCGAGACCTGCTCCGAGCTTTCAGCCGTGCTCAGATCAAGACGCACCCGCAACGCGCTGGCCCCGTGCCCGTACAGCGTGACATCCGACCACGCAGACGGAAGCAGCACACCGTCTTCATCATCGGCAGTAAAATCCTCCGTAGCAAACACATGCAAAGCAGCATCAAAAAGCGCGGGGTGAATGCCGTACTTCCCTGCGCCGGATATGGTGTCGGCGGGCAGAGCCGCCTCCACATAGATCGCCTCGCCGAGGCGCCAGATACTGGTCAATCCTTGCAATGCCGGCCCGTAATCTCGTCCCCGCGCTCTCAGTCGCGCGTAGAGATTCGACATGTCAAGTTGCGTGGTCCCCTCCGGTGGCCACTCCTTGAGCAGCGGAGCGGCGGCCCCATTTCGGCCAGCCGCCTCGGCGCCCGCTAACACGCCCGTCGCATGGAGGAGCCTGCGGCCTGCCGTCGCGCTTGATGCCTCATCCAGGCTATGTAGAGAAAACGCACGCCGCCCCTGCGCATCGGCAGCGTGCACTTGCACCTGCACCTGCGATCCGCCCGAGACCGAAATCATCAGTGGAGCCGCCAGCGTCAGCTCCACCACCCGCGGACTGCCCACGGCAAGCCCCGCCGCGAGAGCCAATTCTAATAGCCCGGTCTCAACCAAGGTGACGCGATCGAAAACCTTGTAATGCGCTAACCAGGAGTGCTCCGACTGCGACAGTCGGTAGCTGATCAACGCCGAACCGGTTAACAGATCATACGTTGAGCTGAGATGCTGCATTGAAACCACTCAAGAACAAAACTCGAAGACTATAGCTCATCCCACTACCCGACAATCATAAGTCGGTAAGACGTGGCCCTTTGACGCGCAATGTTCGTACTTTGAATTTCGTTCAGACGACGGTTCCGTATCTCCGTTATAGACTTTGACGAGACATGAATGTGCTGCTCGAATTGTCTGTCTCAAACAAACGATATGCCGGTCAGCGACTGGCCTCGCAAGATGGAGAAGCAAGCCGAGACTTGCTTGGGTCGCGAGGCGCGTGTCAGCGTCAATGAAGCACGTGGAGGTCCAGCCACTTCTCTCAAAGGTATTCATTGGTCAGCCTAGCACTATCCGTCTGGATGTGCTGCCACTTTATTGTCCTCACATCCTACGCCCAGATTAGGCAACACGTGGTCTAGGGCGAATGACATAGATCACAGAGGAGTCCAGGTGCCGGGATCCCTATTTGCGACCAGCGATCTACACAGTTCATTTCCGGAGAACAGGCGTATCATCGATGAAATGCGTCCGGAATCAAGCGACGACTGGCTCATCGTGGCCGGCGACGTAGACGACACGTTTAGTAAGGTAGAGAAGACGCTTTCGCTGTTACGGCGCCGGTATGCGAAGGTTATCTGGACTCCCGGCAATCACGAATTGTGGACGCTCCGTGACGACCCGGTCCAATTGCGAGGTGCGGCTCGCTACCAGGCTCTCGTCCAAATGTGCAGGGATAACGACATTCTCACGCCCGAGGACGAGTTTGCGATATGGCCGGACCCGAGCGGTCCTGTCACGATCGTGCCGCTGTTCCTGCTCTACGACCACTCTTGGCTAGCGCCCGGTACGAGCAATAAGAAGGAGTCTCTGGAGTACGCGTATGACACGGGGGTTGTCTGCGCCGATGAGATGTTGCTGCACCCCAACCCTTATCCAGATCGAGAGTCATGGTGTAGTGCGAGGTTGAAAGAAGCCGAAGATCGGCTGCTCGTCCTGGGGCCCGATGTGAAGACGATCCTGGTTGGTCACTGGCCACTCGTACGCCAACCGACCCACGCGCTGCGCTTTCCAGAATTTGCGCAATGGTGCGGCACGACCCGGACGGCCGATTGGCACATCCGCTTTCGCGCCAAGGTCGTCGTCTATGGTCACCTGCACATCCCGCGGACAACCTACTATGATGGGGTCCGGTTCGAGGAGGTCTCGGTCGGCTATCCTCGCGAGTGGAGCAAACGCAGCAAGCCGCCAATACCCCGGAAGGTACTCCCGATATGATCGAAAAGCTGCTGCCCCACGGCGTTGTGGCGGTCGAGACTTTCGAGGATGTGCCAGGGCAGCCGAGTTTTCCGGGAGAGGAGTCCCTGGTTGTGAACGCCGTCGAAACCCGCCGCCGCGAGTTTATAACAGCGAGACACTGCGCCCGCGAAGCACTCGGCAAGCTCGGATACGCACCCGTTGCAATCCGCGCAGGCCGGAAACGCGAACCGCTTTGGCCGGCGGGGGTGGTCGGCAGCATCACTCACACCACCGGGTTCCGGGCTGCCGCAGTCGCTTCCCAAAGCGTGCTTGCGAGCATCGGTATCGATACGGAACAGAACGATAGGCTGCCTGATGGGGTCGAGGAATCGATCACCGTCCGGGGAGAGCGCGAGATGCTGGCTGCGTTGTCACGCGCATTTCCGGCAACGCACTGGGATCGGCTGTTGTTCAGCGCGAAAGAATCCGTCTACAAGGCCTGGTATCCCCTGACTGGCCGCGGGCTCGGCTTCGAAGATGCGCGCTTGGTGATCGACCCGGTAGGCACGTTTGCTGCCAAGCTGCTCGTCGATGGCGCCCGAACTGACGATGGTCTACCGCTTGTTGAGTTTCGCGGCCGTTTTGTGGTTGCGCATGGCCTAATCGCGACTGCCGTGACGGTGCCTTCCGATGCTGTAGCAACTTGCACACACCCTATCCTTGAACCCCGGCGCTAGTATAGTCGTCGCAATTGTAGCCGGCCGACCCGACGGAACTCGGCGATTGACGTCGAGATGCTTTTTTTGAAGCGTCGGGGATTCTTGGAGGCGTCAGCCATGAAGCGGGCCGTACTAGCGATCATCTGCCACGCCTTGCTGGCAAGTCCGCATTCGGCCAGAGCGGACGCGGTTTTCGACCAGGACATGGCGCGCCGCTATCTGCGGGCGGCGCAGTCCGGTGACGACGAAGCCCAGTTCTATCTCGGTGCGCTTTATTCGGCCGGCGTCGGCGTACCGCGCTCCGACGAGGAAGCGTTCCGCTGGTTCAGCCGCGCCGCCAATCAGGGCCATTCGCATGCGATGTTGATCGTCGCCGGCCTCTATGCCACCGGGCGCGGTGTCGAGAAGAACAATGTCGAGGCCTACAAGTGGGCCTACATCGTCAACGGCGCCTCCCGAGTGGATGAGTTGCGCGACGGCTCCAGCCAGCTCATGGGCGTCCTGGAAAAGCGGATGAGCTCGGACGAGATCTACAAGGCCAAGAGCGACGCCGGAAGGTGGCGCGCTGTGGCGACTGGCAGACCCGCCCCGACCATGCCTCCGGCGGCGGATTACTCACGCATGGCCCCGGTGGTTCCCGCCCCGACGGTGACTGGCGCGGCGCCTGCCCCCACGGCCTCCCCTGCGCAACCATCCAAGCCCTCCAGCGAGGACAATCCGCTCGACGCATTCGGCAAGAACATCTCGAAGGGCGACGTCGACGACTTCCTCAAGGAAATGCCCGGGCTGCGCAAGAAATTCGGCTTTTAGGCAAGAGAGAACCGCGATGAGCGTTCTGCGCATGCTGGGAATTGCCGTCCTCGCGGCCGGCGCCGGCGGCGGCTATTACGGCTACGGCGAATAGACAGCCTGGATCGGGATTTCGCTCAAATCTCCGGGCAAATCGCGCCGGTCTATACTCCTTATCTGCGAAAATCCCAGACTATTGCAGACGAAGCCTGCATCCGATTTCCGAATTATGTCGCTGGACATGGACAATTCGACAGCTCCGAGTTCTGCAATGAAGCGTCTGCGGGCCAGTCCAGGCAGTATTCCGTCTGCTATCGGCGGCGTTACCCAAACTCCTTCTATCCTGAAGAATACGTTGCCGACAGTTGCGCACGCCACATGCTCTTCCGTATTCAGCATAATAGCGTCGTCAGCGCCGCGCTCGATTGCCTCCCTCCGGGCCAAAATATTGTCTCCATAGCCCAATGATTTGATCCTCGAGAGAGGAGAGCGTTCGTTTCGCCGCGTAGACCGACAAACGACAAAATCCTGGGGAAGCGTGGCGGGGCTGGATGCTACAGTCAAAACGCAAGTCGGTTGTGCAGCAGTTTCTTTCGGCCAGAGCCCTCTTGCCGTTGGTCCCCTCGTGACCGTTAGTCGGATTGCGCTCCGAGCAACTTCGGTTGCGCCCGCCAGCAATCGATCAACCGCGTCGCAAATACAACTCTCGCTGAACGGGATGGTCAGACCCATCTCGACGGCTCCAGCTTTCAGCCTCTCGAAATGTTCAGACAGCCAAAATGGAGTTGAGCCTACAGCTTTAATCGTCTCGAAAATGCCGTCCGCTAAGGTGAAACCTCGATCTGCTACAAGGACATGAGCGTCATTTTGGTCAACAATACTTCCATTAAGCCAGACGACGCCCATACGAAAATCTCGCAAACTATCAATTCGGATCCTTTGGCGAGCTGTCTGTTTTGTCTGCACCCACAAGCTCGTATCGATCCGGACTGAATTCACCAGTGACCGCCACCACGACGGATTTGATCGAGGCCGCGGCCTTCAGGAGCATTTCGTCGAATTCTCCCTCAGCCGTCGAAGCGGCTACGACGCCGCCTCCGACGCCCATTGATAGACGACCTCTGCTCGCAACGATAGTTCTTATGACGATGCTCAAGTCGACCGCCCCATCGTCACCCAGCCAGCCCAACGAACCCGAGTATACCCCTCTGGCTCGCCCTTCCAATTCATCGATAAATCGCAGAGTACGGGTCTTCGGCGCGCCAGTCATCGAGCCGCCGGGGAATGCATTCCGGATCAGTTGGACTGGACCAGCAGAAGGCTCCAAAGTGCCGGTCACGGTACTGACCAATTGATGAACCGTGCGATATGATTCCACATCGAATAACTTCGGTACGCGAACGCTGCCGGGCTCACAGCTTCGCGAGAGATCGTTTCGCAACAAATCGACGATCATGACGTTTTCTGCGCGATCCTTCTCACTCGTTCGCAATTGCTCTGCGAGTTGATCATCCTTGAGTGGATCCTGGTCGCGTTTGATTGTGCCCTTTATTGGCTTCGTCTCGACTTTCCCGTTTGTGTCGATCGCGAGGAAGCGCTCAGGCGAGGCACTAAGAACGGCGCCTTCCGGCCACTTGATAAACGCAGCATGAGGGGCAGGATTAACCTTCCTCATGGTTCGATAGAGCGTCAACGGATCCACATTGGAGTTGCAATGCAACTCGTTCGTCAAGCAGACCTGGTATGTTTCGCCTTGCTGTATCAAGTCCAGGCATCGACGGATGTCGGATAGGTAGGTCTCCCTGTCGCGGTCCAGGAAAAACTTTATGGGCTCATTTGGTATGTTCCGAACCTCAGGCATCTCCGGGGGAGCAGCCCGTTCGATCGTAGCGATGGTGTGATCGATCCACTTTTTCGCCCGATCCGCATTGGACGGTTCATCGATAGCCAAAATATAAGTTTTCTTCTCGACATGGTCGACCGCGACGAAACGGTCCGAGTAGATGAACATCGCGTCTGGCGTCGCTGCACTTCGACTTGTCGGTGAGCCGCAGTCGTTGCGAAGCTCATAGCCGAACCATCCGACGTATCCACCAACGAACGGACAAGGAGGAGCTGGCTCCGGGCGGCTGGGTTCTTTCCGCTCCAGGTATTCGAAAATTCCAGTGTGCCTGATGTGCGTGCCGGTACGGTCAGATATTTCGAGGCGCTTATCCGAGCATCGATATTGAATGCAGGCCGCGTTTGGACCGGACGCATCGCCTGCATAGGACCAGCGAGCCCGACCTTGTTCCACGAGACTGCTATCAAGCCAGTAGGCATGGGGCGATTCGGAAAACAGCGACGAGAATGTTTCCTCCATATCAATCTCGCGAGGAATTTCTCTCCAGAACGCTCGCTTCCGGGATACCTTCAACTCCTTCCTGCGAGCGGCGCCATTCGACCACTTGCCTTGACCGTGCGAGCGGCTCATTGCCGGATCAATTTCCCGACAGAAATTCTCCAACAGTTTCCGGCCATGCTCGGTGATTATGGACTCGGGGTGGAATTGAACACCCCACTGGGGCCGATCGCGGTGGGCGAGCCCCATGATCAAGCCATCTTCCGTCCAGGCCGTCACCTCCAGGCGCGAAGGAATAGGCTGCTGCACGACCAACGAGTGGTAGCGAGCTGCCTTGAAGGGAGACGGGATTCCGCTGAAGATTCCACTGTCGCTATGATGAATTCGGGAAGTCCGTCCGTGCATTGGCGCGGGCGCTCGAACCACCAGGCCTCCTGATAACGCGGCTATGCCTTGATGACCGAGGCACACACCAAGCAGCGGTACGGTGGCTTCTTCGATAGCATTCTTGCAGAGACCAAAATCGTCCGGATGGTCTGGCCTGCCAGGCCCTGGCGAAATCACAATTCCATCGAATTGGTTCTCCTTGAGCTCATTCCAGGAAATCTCGTCATTCTTCACGACGAGTGGCGGCTCTTGGCAAATTTCAGCAAGGAGATGAACAAGATTATAAGTAAAAGAGTCGTAGTTATCTATGACGACTAATCGCATTGCTGCACCAGACGGTGAAAAGGTTTACTCATATGACAGTCAAAAGGTCGCAATTGCCTTTTGCCTTTATAATTCCTCCGAATAGAAGATGGTAACTGACGATTTGACGCGCGTCTTATCGTTCTCTGTCAGAATACACGGAGCAGAATTAGAACTGGCTGTTTGTCGGTTATCGACCAAGGTCCTGCTCCAGCGACAATCGTAAATCCGCGAAGGGCGCACAGCAAGCCTATACAGAAGGCGCAACGCCCGCGGTGTGAGCAAGGTCACAACCGGCCCCTCGGGTTTGCAACTCGTGACTTTGCGACTAGCTTGAGGCCAAGCTCCGCAAGCAACCGAGCTACCGCCCGGCGGTCGTTCCTCTCGGTCGGCGGGGCGTTGAGCGGAGGTCCTGATGATATTCGGCGATATCGTGACCGAAATTCTTTGCAAGCTTCACGAACTCAGGGAAGACCGGAAGTGGCGCCGCGGGCGCGCAGAGCGCAGAAAGCGAGCGTTGAGGAAAAAAGGTTGGGACGAGTTGTATGAGCACATGTCCAAGAACTCGGCGCGCACCGCTTCAGGCGCGGCTTTCCAACCAACATCATTGACCGCGCGAGAGGCCGCAGTTGAAGCTGATCGAGGTGAGGCAGATGTTCGTCGAGAGCATGGGTCAGTTGAAGCCCTTGGTATTCTGCCATTGGCTCGGCCGCCGCGCAAAGGTGATGTCTGACGCGCGCAAGCGCGCCGCCTATTCTCGTTTCGCCGTGCCTCGCAAACCCCATAAAAGCAGCGAGGATGCCAGGAGAACGGCAAGGCCGATCAAGACGAATCCGGTAGCGACGAGAATTTCCTGGCCTGGTGCGGCACTGTGTCCTGCTGCAGTTATCGGAGACAGTGCCGCCGTGCCCAGAATGGCGGCAGTGGTCGTCACAGCCCAATTGCCATAGCTTCCGCCGAGCAGCGCCCAATAGGCAATCTTGCCTGCGGATGGCGGCAGCCTCACGTCATTCCAGATAGCACCGACTGCAAGCAGAAAAATTCCGTTCAGTACTCCTTCCAGGTGAGCCGCCAGTGCCATCCGTACGTTAGCAAAATGCTGCTCGGCCAAACCGGTGAGAAGCCCAATCAAGAACAAAGCAATTCCATGGAAGAGAAGCCGTCGCCGATATTCCATTTCGGTCCCGCCAAATCCCGATCTTCGCCCCGATCCTAGCCGGTCTCCGACAGCCAATCAAAGATGCATCCGGCTGCGATCTGATGTCCGCTCATAGCCCGACTCGCCGGCGGATCGCCTCGAGGTTCTTTGCCACCAAAAAGGCCCGTGGGCTGCATCGGCCAGCAGAGAGCCAGAAATGCCTCGCTCACCACCGACTTCGGCACTGCGCTTTCGCTTGCTACCATTATGCAGAAACCATGTTGCGGGAGCCGGCTGGAGAAGCGCACACGAGCATACAGGTTCAGCGGAGGCACTCCGGCATTCCCTGCGCAATGGTTGTACGGCTTATGGCGCGCTCTCCCCGGTGTCCGGGCTTTCTAGCCACCGTCGCTCCCCGCGAAACGTGTCGCGAGAAACTTGATCCCAGCGTCGGGAGATCAGGACCACACGCTTTTGCCGTCCGCGCAGGCCCCGCCCGTCCGGCGAAACCACCACGTCCATCGCATCCCGCACCAACGTTCGTGACGACGCGTACGCCCCTCTGGATCAGGGCGGGACGGCGCGAAATGTGCTCCTGATTTGGGGGCGGAGTCAAGATAAATTCTGTAAATCGGAATTGATTGGAGGCGACTTTCGCCGGGACAAATTGGCGCGACGGGCAAGTTCCGAACGCGCCGGAGATAAAACCCATCATCCCGAATCAGGGCGCGTACTCATAAACCGAGCTTGATTGGTGCGGGCTCGACCAATGTCCGTTGTGCCGGGTAGCGTCCAAAAATTCCGCGGCGCACACTTACCAGCCATCAGCCAAACGTCATTTCTTGATCCTTGAGCACAAAAAAGAGAGACCGTCGCGCGGCGGTCTCTCCAAATTCAATCACCTCTGCTGGCTTGATCAGGCAGCTCGCTTGAACGCCTCGCGCGCTGCCTGATTGGCGCGATCGAATGCGGCGCGGGTTTCCGTCAAGACCGCCATCAGCGCGGACCATGACTGTGTCCCCATCTGGTCCATGTGCTTCTGGAGTTTTTCCTCTGCTGCTGCGGCGTCGGCCTGCATGCGCTTCACGGCCGCATCGATTTCTGCCTGACGCCCGGTAGCGAATTGCTTGGTATCGCTGCCAAGCTTGTCGGCGGCTTCTCGCCACGCCTTCAGTTGGGCCGCCGACTGAAGCTTGAATGTCGCCTTCTGCTGCTCGACTTGCTTGCTAAAGCTCTCGACGTATTTCTTGACCTCGGCCTCGAACGAGTTCCACTCCGGCTCCAGTCTTGCTTTTGCGCTGGTCCATGCAGCCTCGTTGGCTTCCGCCTGCTTCTTGACGGTGTCACGGAAGATATCACGGCTCTTGCGCAGGTCAGCGAGTGCTTTGTTGGCCTTGTCGCGGGCATCGGCCTGCACCTCGCCGGCTTTGCCTTCAAGCGACGTCAGTACGGCTTCCATTTCATCGAGCCGTTCCTTGGCCCAATTTACATAGAAGTGGATATTGCTTTGCGTTTGCGTAGGCATTTTCTCATCTCCATTAGTTACCACGATACGCGCGACGAGACATGTTTGAGAGGACTGACGTTGGAGCGGCACCTTGCCGCTCCAGGAATTTGACTACCTAGCAGCATGGACTCATGCAGCGAGTGCTTCCTTGATCAACGCGCCCGCCTGCTTCAGCTTGGCAGCTCGCCGATCGTGATCGGCACGCAATTCGGCAAGGCGTTCCTTGATCCGATCCTTGTTCTCTGCGTTGGCTTTCGCAATCTGATCATTAAGTTCGCCGATCTTGGCGGTGGTTTCCTTCTCCAGTTTTTGCAACTTCGTGTGCGCCTGGCTGGACAGTTCGTCGAGCTTCGCTCTCACCTCGTTGATCCGTTTCTGCAGCTTTGCTTTTGCCGCCGCACCTGACTGAGCCAGTTCAGCTTTCAGTTGCGCGAGTTCTGCCTTGTTCGCCGCACTAGCCTTTGCAATTTCAGTTTCCTCGAAATCGGAACGCCACTCACGCGCGACGGAGCCGCCGATCGCCTCCATACGTGTGTTGAGCGGCGTCACCCAATCCTCATCGACCTCTGCGATCACCGCCGCCTTGCCCGGAGCCAGCCCGCGCGAGACCTCGTCCAGAAAATCCGCGCCGACGCCGACGTTGAGAAGGTCGCTAATACCTCCAAGCAGCATTCCGGTGGTCAGGCCGACAATAACGCCAGCCGGCCCGCCGAAAAGTCCAACCAACACGCCGACCAGACTGCCGACGGCCGTGCCGACCGGTTCGTCCGTCCCCTCCTTTACGGACAGCTTGCCAACAGCATCTTTCGTGACAACGACCATGCCATAGAGCGTGATATCACCCTCTGCATGAAGCTCCTTCAGAGCGCGGGCACCTTCGTAGGCCTTCGCCTCGCTATCGAATGTGGTTACGACAAATTTACTCATGATTTCGAGCCTTTCGGTTGAGTGGACTTCACTGAATCAGCTTCCGACTTCCAAGATCCGACTTCCAAGAGGCGTAACTTCACCGACCCCTCGACATGCCCTTTGACAAGGCGCGCCGAGAGTTATCAGTCGATGAAATTTCACGGGATGCGGTTAGCAGCAAAATATCCCGCGGCCATTGATCTGGATTAAATTCGATTGCGCCGACCCGTAATAAGGAAGCGCAAAAGCCGCGCGCAGCAGAATGGCGATGGGCAGCGTGACTTTCGTGCGCATTTCGTCGATCGTCTCCTCGCCGATCGAGTTCCGACTCGATCACGTCGAAGGCGAATTCGAATGGCGCTACCCAGATGTTGACCCAATGGATTATGAAGCCCCGCGCGAAGACCGGTGTTGGCGTCATGGCGCGGCCCACCGCTCGGTCTTGCGGGTCGGTCGCACGTCTCCACCGCGATCACACAGCAAAGCCACCGAAGAAACCGCAAGGCCCAACAGCAGGCTAACGGTCACCAGGGCCAGCGCCACAATCAGGTTGAGGCCCGCGACCGCCAACCCCGGCGCCGGATTTTCGGCTCCGACCAAAAACAAATGGATCGACATTCTTCAGATCCCATATGTAGTAAACTACACCGTATAGTTTGTATATGGCCGTCAGTTGGCTTGTCTGTCAATAAAAACTTCAAATGCGCGCGCCTCGAAAGGAAGGATCAGGTGCAAGCGAGACCAGCCGTTAGGTGAATCAGGTAACTAACGCCTTTTCATTGATGCGTGGCGCTTGTCTGCTCGATTGCGGCAAATAGTCGTGCACGACCCTGCCGAGGCCGAGCGTGAGGTCGGCACGGATGTGGATTGCGGATACGATCTCGAGAATCGGCAGCTCGGCGACGGGCGCCAGAGCATGAGGCGTCAGCGATAGCGCAGCGGGACCTGTCCAGGCGCCCTTCAAGAAGATGTCCCGCAGATGATATTCGACTAGCTCGCAGATGCGTGGGGTGCCATCAACGTGCGGGATAATCTTCAGCAGGAAGTTCGGCGCCTCGAGTGAGGCCTTGACTTGCGCCAGGTCGGCTTCGCGGTGCTTGTACCCCATTGTGCCGGTCGCTACCCGAAGCGGCCCGTAATCCAGAGTGCCCACGAGCGTGTCGATCTCGGTTTGCAGCGTCGGCTGTGCGAGCTTCTTAGGAAAGCCCCAGAGCTCGCGCCCGCCGGCGATCGGTCCCTCGTCGTTGAGGAACATGCAGTGAGTGTAACTGCCTTTGCGGCCGCGGAAAGAGACCGGGATGACCTGCCCGCTCTCCGTGTAATCACCAAAGCCATTCGAATCCGGCATGCGGATAAATTCATATTTGACCAGCGCCTCGCGCTCATCCAGTTCGAGCGGCTCCGGCACGACCGCCCGCAGCTTTGCCGCATCGGTGCGATAGGTAATGATCAGATATTCGCGGTTAACGAACCGGTATGGACCTGTTGGATATGACGGGTTCGTGAGCGGCATTGCGAACGCCCGCTTCAGTACGTCTTTCTCGTGCATCTTCAAATCCTCCTCGTGTTCAGCATTGGTCAGTATGGATGCTTATTCCAAACCGTCGCGCTCGAGATCGAACGTGAAGACGCCGTCCAGACTCGCCGGACGAGCCAGGACTTCGGGATGGCGCAGCGTGCGCAGTACATCGTAATACCCAGCGCGCCAATGGTCCTGCATCGACAGGCGTGAGAACTCGTAGTCCTTGGAGTGACCTTCGTAGTTCTGCGCCCGATAGATCAGCTGGATGATGTTGTAGACCTTGTCACTGGCGACGGACTTCAGTATCTTCAAATCGTCGTTCTCCTCAATATCGCCTGGAAGCCTTCGCAGCAGAGCTGCAAGGGCACGCTGCACCCGATGCACGTTCTTGAACTGATCGGTGCTTGCCCGCGTTCGGCTCGAAAATTGAATCTCTTTCTGACGCGTAGCGACTTCCGGCATATGGCGCGGAAGTTGACCCCGCGCGCTCCAGAGATCGACTTGGAACGCGAGCGTATCCTGTCGGCGGGGGTTACTCTCAATCACCCACTGCAGTGGCGTGTTGGACACGAGGCCGCCATCCCAGTACTGCTCGCCATCGATCTCGACTGACGGGAAGCCTGGTGGGAGCGCTCCGCTTGCCATGACATGCTCGGGCCTGATCGTATGAGTGGTGCTGTCGAAATAGACGAAGTTGCCGGTCCTGACATTGACCGCGCCCGCGCTGAAGCGCGTCGTCCCGGCGTTGATGCGATCAAAATCCACCAGGCGCTCCAAGGTTTGCCTGAGGTGCCTGGTATCGTAGAAGCTGGTCGCCGGCAGCGACCCACCCGGTTGCAGCCACGGCATCATGGGTCGCGCTGAGAAAAATCCTGCCGTGCCGAACGTGGCGGCCAGATTGGCGCTCATTTGATTGAGGACATTGCGTGCGCTGTCGCTTCGGGCGAAATCGACGAATGGATTGCCCGACCAATCCCAGGGCGCGGTTGAAGTCACCTGCGTCCAAAACTCGCGCAAGCGATCGACGCGGGAATTGGGCGGGTTGCCTGCGATGATGGCCGCGTTAATCGCGCCGATCGAGATGCCGGCGATCCAGTTGGGATGGATATCGGCCTCCGCCAGCGCCTCGTAGACGCCTCCCTGATATGCCCCAAGCGCGCCGCCGCCTTGCAAGAGCAGTGCGACGCATTCGAATGGAAGACGTTCTTGCGCCCTTATCGAATTCGGACGAAGCTGGAAATTCATGGCCAGTTCTTTCGTTGATGTTTTGCACGAGATTCGTGCGGTATGAAAAACTTGGAAGATGGGACCGGACGCGTGGTGTTCATCCCGCATACGTCTGGTGATTTTCGGCTCAAGGAGCGACGACCATCGGCCCGTAGTAGGCGCCGCAATGGCCCCACGCGTCGCGGTCCACAGGAACACGCAAATCACCAGCGCGACTACGAAAGCGGGTTTGCCCGTCCGTACCATGCGCGTTCATCGTGATACGCGCGTTCGCGGTGAGGCGTTGTGAAGTTGGTTGACCCTGCCGGGCCATAGCGGGCGTGGTTAGTAGAGCTGCAGCCATCAGTGCAGCCGACAGAAAATTGGGTTTTGTCATCAAATTCTCCACCGGTTAGAGGTCTCGAGATTTTTGCGTTGACTTATTAAACTAAACCGTATAGTTTATATACGCCATGAATGAGCAGGTCCTGTCAAGGAAGGACGGGTCACATACCCGTGTTCGGCTTCGTGAGCGCGGGAGTATCGCGGGAATCCAGATTCCTTTGGCAGGCCGGCCGTTCGTTAATGACACCCATGAGAGGAGTGATCCGACATGATTTCGAAATTTGACGGCCGTTCTATCGCGGTGTTGGCAGTCTTGTTCTGCGCAACAGCCGCCTTTGCCCAGGAGAATCGCGGCACCCCCGAACAGGGAGCCGCTTGTGCGCCCGACGCATTCAGGTTCTGCAGCACCTACATTCCCGATCCCACTGGCGTCGAGCAATGCCTGAGGCAGAACAAGTCCGGTCTCAGCGAGGCATGCCGAACGGTGTTCGAGCAAAGCGCCGACCCCGTGACCGGCAGGGTCAAATAAGGGCAGCAAAAAGGAGATTCAAAATGGATATGTTCTATATTCCCGCGCTTGCGTCATTTTCGGGATCGGCTTCCGGAACGCTTGCGTCGATTGTCACCGGCTGGGTGACCCGGCGTCGCAAGGACCGAGTCCGTCATAAACTGCGGGCCACGTCCCAGCGCGAAGAACTCTACAAGAGCTTCATTGAGGAAGCGTCGAGGCTGTATGCGGACGCGCTCGTCCACGACAAGTCCGAGGTGTCGAAACTCGTTGACCTGTACGCTCTCATCGCCCGAATGAAAATCCTTTCGAGCGATGCCGTGATTGAAGGCGCCGAGAAGGCGGGTCGGTTGATCCTGGAAACCTATCTTTCGCCAAACCGGACCTTCGTCGACCTGCCCGACCTGATCAACGAGATGGATCCGTTGCGCGATTTCAGCGAGGCCTGCCGCCGCGAATTGCAATCGGCCGACCGGCGCTGAGGCTCTCTGACCATGCCGCTGTTTCGGTATTTTGGCTGGGTGGGAGGCTTTCTTATCGCGGCGCTCCTTGCCGCGAACTGGTGCTGCTCCGCACCGATCGAGTCAGCGCCGCGTTCTGACGTTCCGCTCGATCAGAAAATCAACATCCGGATCCATACGGAACATAAATGGCCCGAACGCGTGGTGTTCGACACGACGCGTTCGACGTTGGCGCAAAAAGCCGACGCTGAGACCGACATCGGCGGAAGCGATATTCCCGTTCTGGCGGAACACCAACCCATCGACGCGTTCGCCGAAATGGCGGCTATCCCCGTCCGGCCGTGTTTTCGACCGCCTTGCTTCGCCGGCCAGACTCCGGAGCGGGAAGCCTCGCCGATCAAGAAAGGCGCGCCGCCTGAGAATCCCTTGCGTACAACAGCGCGCAAGGGCCTCACTTTCCCCAATCCGCTTCACAAGCCGCGAGGAAAAAGCTGACGCGTTCGCGCACGAATCCCGGCAACTCACTGCGCAGCTCTTTCGCACCCTCCCCCATCAAGGCTCGCATGAGCATCGGAAGCAGAATCAGGTCCATGTAGATTTGCGCCGTAGTGAGGCTTCGCTTACCGCTGAAGGGGCCCTTGGAGCCCCGCGAAAGCGTGTGGGTAGCATCGTTCAGGACGTGGGAGACAGCAACCGCGGCCTGATCGCGCCCGGCCTCATGAACATGGCGGCTTAACGCTGGGAATCGCTCGGCTTCGGCAATCGTGGCTCGTGTGATCCCGAGCGTCTCCTGGATAAATCGTTCCACGACCTCGACGCCCAAACTCGCGAGCTTGTCCTGCACCGTCCGCCCTTTGGGCTCAAAGCCCTCGAAGTTCGTCAATCCACCGAGGACGCGGGACACAACCGCCTCGAACAGTGCCTCCTTCCCGGGAAAGTGCGCATAGATCGTCGGCTTGCTTGCCGGCGCCACCTCTGCGATCTCATCGAGGCTCGCGCTTTGATAACCCCTCTTGAGGAACACCCGCTGGGCCGCATCGAGGATTCGCTCCTTCACGTCGCCCGCGAGGTTTTTGGGCGGTCTTCCGGGACGCGGCCGTTTCAGATCATTGTGCTTGCTCACCATCAGTTTCATCCCTGCATTCACGATGCTGCGAGCGCCCAAGCTCGCCAATAATCTCGGCTTGACACGTCCTCGATCAAAGTGCAACTAAAATAAACTATACGGTATAGTTTATATCAATCGGGAGATCACGGTGCCCCATTCTATCGACCATCTGCCCGCCCTGGAGGGACGAACCCTGCTGGACGAGCTGAACCATCGCATCAAGAACGAGCTTGCCTCGGTCATCAACCTCGTCTCCTTCAAGGCGATCTGGACGGACAACGTCGACGCCAAGGAAGAGTTGAGCAAAGTCGTCGACCTGCTTCACCAGCATGTCGAGGTCCACAACATTCTGACCATGCCGGACCGCGACGGGCTCGTCGACGCCGGCGAACAGCTTCGCAAGCTTGGCCTGGCCGCGAGCCGGTGCAAGCTGGACCGCATGAACATCCACCTTCTGTTGTCGATCGACACGTTGCCGCTGGAATCGGAGCGATGCTGGCGCCTGGCGCTGGCCGTTTACGAGTTGGTGACGAACGCGGTCCGCCATGCCTGCTTCGAGGGCCATGACGGCGAAATCAAAATCAAGCTGATGCGGGCCGGTTCCTGGGTGAACTGTCGAGTGACCGATAACGGATCGGGACTGGGAAGGATCAAGCCTGGTCGGGGCCTGCGGATCGTCGGCGAGCTGGCAAAGAGCCTGGGTGGCCGGATGGACAGCTCGTTCGGTACGGCATCGACCTCGTTCGTCCTGGACTTCCCTCTGACGCAGCGCGAGCAGCACGCCAACCGCACGGTTGTCGCCCGCCGTTCCAGAAGCAGCCGTCGATTGAGGACCATGCCTACGCTGCCTTCCGAGCCAGTTGCCGGCGAGCGGGCAAATCCGATCGTCGCTCAGCCACAGCTCTAGATCGAAGGAGACACATGATGTCCGCAAAGACTCTTCTTATCCTGTCCGCAAGCGTGTTGCTCGGCGCCGCCGTCGCAGCGCCCAACGCTGCACTGGCGCAGTTCGGCCCTCCTCCGGGTCCTCCGCCTATGCTCGCTGGTCCTCCTCCAGGCTTCGGAGCCGGTGGTCCTCCTCCGGGTCTCGCCGGCGGTCCTCCGCTCGGTGGTCCTCCGGCCGGACCTGTCGCCGGCCTTCCCCGTGGCGGCCCGGGCGCACCTCCGCGCGATCTTGCCGGCGGTCCCCATCTGGATGGCGCGGCCGGACTGCACGGTTCGGTCGCGGCGGATCGACCGGTCGTCGAAGCTCGCGCCTCGGGCTACGGCGCCAACGGTCACATCCGCAATAGTTACGCCAGCTACGGCTACGGCCATGGCCGCGGCTACCGTTATTGGCCGTATGCGGCGGCCGCGGCTTACACCTATGGCAGATCCTACGCCTCCTCAGACGACGGCTGCACCTGCGTGTCTACATACAGGCGATATGGCACCAGGCGCGTTCTGGTCTGTCATGGAAGCTGATTGAATCGGACGCCCCCTTTGGCGCCCCGCCTTTGCACCGGGGCGCCTGTGTTTTGGCCGAACGCAACTTGCCTCTCAGGTTCGATTTCGGACTTGACGATCCATTACATAAACTATACGGTATAGTTTAATTATACAGGAGAACCGCAGTGCACTACTCCATTTCCATTCCGCCCGCGTCGGCTATTCCGAGGCCCATGCGTGCCGCACTCGCGCTCGCGCTTCTGGCGACGCCCTTGGGTGCCTGCAATGACCACTCCGCCGCGCCTGTCGAGCGTGCCGCGGTGGTGCACACCGAGCTCGTGGAGCCGCGTGACGGACAGACTGCCGTAACGCTGACCGGCGAGGTCCAGGCCCGCTTCAGTGCCGACCTGTCGTTCCGGGTCAGCGGACGCGTCCTCGAGCGGCCGGCGGACGTCGGTGCTCAGGTCAATGCCGGCGACCTCCTGGCCCGACTCGATCCGGCCGAGCAGCAGGCCGATTTTGACGCCGCGACCGCGAGTGTGGCCGCGGCGGAGGCCCAGTTGCGCGTGGCGCAAGCGACCTTTGACCGGCAGAGCTATCTCCTGTCGAGTGGCTTCACCACCCGCGTCGCCTACGACCAGGCGCAGGAGCAATTGCGAACCGCACAAAGCACGCTTGAATCGGCGAAAGCGGAGCTGGGACGGGCCCGCGAGGCGCTCGGCGATACTGAACTGCACGCCCGTGCGGCGGGTGTGATTACCGCCCGAAGCCTCGAGGTCGGGCAAGTCGTGCAGGCGGCCCAATCTGTTTTCACGCTGGCGCAAGATGGCGAGCGCGACGCCGTCTTCGATGTCCCTGAATCGCTGTTCTTCGCCGATGTGGACAACGGCCACGTGTCGCTGGCGCTGGTCTCGGGTTCTGACGGGACTGCCACAGGCTACGTCAGGGAAATATCGCCTGCCGTCGATCCCAGGAGCTCCACGGTTCGCGTGAAAGTCGCAATCCAAAATCCGCCCCCGGCGATGACGCTCGGAAGCGCCATCGCGGGCACTGCCGGGACGAAACCCGCAACCGAGATCACCGTGCCGTGGACCGCCCTGATGGCAACGGGCTCAAAGCCCGCGGTCTGGATTGTCGATCCCAAGACAGGCACAGCGTCGCTGAAGCCGGTGATCATCGGCGCTTACGAAGCCGGAGCGGTGCTGATCAAGGAAGGGCTGGAGGCTGGAGACCGCGTCGTCATCGACGGTGGCAAGCTGCTGAGCTCCGGCCAGCCCGTGACATTTGCCGGAGATCGATCATGAGAACGCGAATTCTTGTCGTCGCAAGCACGATCGCCTCGGCATTGGCAATGGCCGGATGCCAACAGGAGGCGAAGGCGCCGGAGCCCGTCCGGCCCATGCTGTCGGCCATTCTGCGACCGATCGCGTCGGGCAGCACGGTCGCGGTTGGGACCGTCCAGCCCCGCTACGAGACCAATCTCGGCTTCCGCGTGCTGGGACGCCTCATCGCGCGTCCAGTCAACGTCGGAGATCTGGTTGCCGAAGGGCAGATGGTTGCCGCAATCGATCCCACTGCCCTGGAGCTCGCCGCGCGGTCAGCGAAAGCAGATCTTTCGAAAGCCCAGGCCCTGCTTGAAAACACAATCGGGACCGAGGAGCGGAAACGGATCCTGATCAAGACCGACGCCACGACGAAGCAGACGCTTGACGACGCCGAGCAGGTGCGTGCGGGCGCACAAGCATCGACCGCTCGCGCCCGCGCGAACCTAAGCAAGGCGATCGAACAGCTGGGTTATGCCGAGGTGAAGGCCGATTTCGCCGGTGTCGTTACGGCCGTGAGCGCCGAGGTGGGACAAGTCGTTTCGCCGGGTCAGAGCGTCGTCACCATTGCGCGGCCGGACGTCCGGGAGGCTGTGGTCGATATCGGCGCGGACTTCCCCGTGCCCTTGACCGTCGGTTTGCCGTTCACGGTCAGCCTGCAGCTGCTTCCTGCCGTTCAAGTCCAGGGCCAGGTTCGTGAAATTGCGCCGCAAGCCGATCAAGTGACGCGCATGCGCCGCGTACGTATCGCCTTGAACGATCCGCCTGAAAGCTACCGGCTCGGAAGCACCATCACGGCAAGGCTAAGCAACGGTATCAGTCCAGTGCTCCGAGTGCCCGCGTCCGCCGTGCTCAAAGAGGCCGCCGAGACTTTCGTCTGGGTCATCGACGCTCCCACGAGCACGGTCTCGCTGCGCAAGGTCGACCTCTCCGGGGACGAAGGAGCCATTCGGGTCACCGGCGGTCTCACCGCCGGTGAGCGGATCGTGACTGCCGGAATCCACAGCCTCAAACAAGGACAGCAAGTCCGCATCGAACAGGACGCCACGCCATGAGAACCTTCAACCTTTCCGACTGGGCACTTGGGCATCGTTCGCTTGTCTGGTATTTCATGATCGCCTTCATGGCGGCGGGTCTCTTCGCATACCTGCAGCTGGGGCGGCAGGAAGATCCTGATTTCACCATCAAGACCATGGTGATCGGGGCGCAATGGCCAGGCGCTTCGCCCGAGGAAATGACGCGCCAGGTCACCGACAGGATCGAGAAGAAGCTCGAAGAGCTGGAGTCGCTCGACTATAGCAAGAGCGTCACCGTTGCGGGCCAAACGACCGTCTTCGTCTATCTGCGCGACACGACGAAGGCTGCCGACGTCAAGCCGACCTGGGCGCGCGTCCGCAACATGATCGCGGACATCAAGGGCGATTTCCCGCAAGGGGTCGTCGGTCCCGGCTTCAACGACCGCTTCGGCGACGTCTTCGGCAACATCTACGCTTTCACCGGCGACGGCCTGACCCAGCGCCAGTTGCGCGACCGCGTCGAGGACATTCGCGCAAAAGTCCTGACTGTCCCGAACGTCGGCAAGGTCGATATTCTCGGCGCGCAGGATGAGAAGATCTTCCTGGAATTTTCCACCCGGAAGATCGCGGCGCTCGGCCTCGACACCCGTTCCATCGTCTCTTCGCTGCAGGCGCAGAATGCCGTCGCGCCATCCGGCGTATTCGAGGAGGGACCGGAGCGCATCAGCGTCCGGGTCAACGGACAATTCGTATCCGAGGAAAGTCTGAAGGCGATCAATCTCAGGGTCAACGACCGGTTCTTCCCGCTGACGGATGTCGCAACCATCACGCGCGGCTACGCCGATCCGCCGACGACGCTGTTTCGCTTCAACGGTCAACCCGCAATCGCACTCGCTATCGGAATGAAGTCGGGCGCGAACCTGCTGAAATTCGGCGAGGCGCTGAAGGAAGAGATGTCCAAGATTCTAGCCGAGCAGCCGATCGGCCTGGGAGTTCATCTCGTCGCTGACCAGCCGGTCGTCGTCGAGCACGCCGTGTCTGGCTTCACGGAAGCGCTGTTCGAAGCGGTCATCATCGTGCTCGGGATCAGCTTCCTCAGTCTCGGGCTTCGGGCTGGTCTCGTCGTCGCGATTGCGATCCCGCTGGTTCTGGCCATCACCTTCGTCGTGATGGCGTATACCGGAATCTCGTTGCAGCGCATTTCGCTCGGCGCCTTAATCATTGCACTCGGTCTTCTGGTCGATGACGCCATGATCGCCGTCGAAATGATGGTGGCGCGGCTGGAAGTCGGTGATCCCCTGGAGAAAGCCGCAACGCACGTTTACACCTCCACGGCCTTTCCCATGCTGACCGGCACGCTGGTCACCGTCGCCGGCTTCATCCCGATTGGCCTCAATACCAGCAACGCCGGTGAATTCACCTACACCTTGTTCGTGGTCATTGCTGTCTCGCTGCTCGTGTCATGGATCGTTGCGGTGCTATTCACCCCATTGCTCGGCGTCACGATCCTGCCGGCCAGGATCAAAGGTCATCATGAATCCAAAGGCCGGCTTGGGCAGACGTTCTCCCGTCTGCTTCTGGTTTGCATGCGTCATCGCTGGATCACCGTTGGGGTGACCGTTGCGGCCTTCGCGCTCGCTCTGTTCGGCATGAAGTTCGTGCAGCAGCAGTTCTTTCCTTCGTCGGACCGTGCCGAGTTGGTCATCGACTGGAACCTGCCTCAAAATGCCTCGATTACCGAGACCAATGCGCAGATCGCTCGCTTCGAGCATGAGCAACTGCAGGAAAATCCCTCGGTCGACCATTGGTCGACCTATGTCGGAACCGGCGCGCCGCGCCTTGTGCTGTCATTCGACCTGCAGACGGCGAACACCTGGTTTGGCCAGATGGTCGTCGTCACCAAGGGCGGCATTGCCGCGCGTGATCGCGTCAAGGCGCAATTCGAAACCTATCTGAAAAAGACCTTTCCTGGCACCGACACCTTCGTCAAACTGCTCGAGGTTGGACCTCCGGTCGGGCGCCCCGTGCAGTATCGGCTGAGTGGGCCCGACATCGCCAAGGTGAGGGAATTTTCCCAAAACCTCGCCGCCATCGTACGCGCCAATCCGCACCTTGATCACGTCGTGTTCGACTGGATGGAGCCGGCGCGCGTCGTCAAGGTCGATGTCCTGCAGGACAAGGCGCGCCAGCTCGGCGTCACATCCGAGGACATTGCGACGACGTTGAACGGTGTCCTTGCCGGCTCCTCGATCACCCAGGTGCGAGACAGCATTTACCTGGTGAATGTGACGGGACGTGCGACCGCACCGGAGCGGGCCTCAATCGATACGTTGCGCGACCTGCAATTGATCGGCCTGGGCGGTCAATCGGTGCCGCTCGGAGCGGTTGCTACGCTCCGCTACGAAATCGAGCAGCCGACAATCTGGCGCCGGTCGCGGCTTCCCACCATCACGCTGAAGGCGAGCGCTCTCGACAGCGTGCAGCCGAAAACCATCGTGGATCAACTCGCGCCGAGGGTGGACGAGTTCGCAAAAGGACTGCCGGCCGGATACTCGGTCGCGATCGGGGGCTCGGTAGAGGAAAGCGCGAAAAGCCAGGCTCCGATCGAAGCGGTCGTTCCGCTGATGCTCTTCATCATGGCCACGATCCTGATGATTCAGCTGCAAAGCTTCCACCGGTTGTTCCTGGTGTTTGCGGTTGCGCCCCTCGCCTTGATCGGCGTCGTCATGGCCTTGCTGCCAAGCGGAGCGCCGCTCGGCTTCGTCGCGATCCTCGGTGTGCTGGCGCTGATCGGCATCCTGATCCGCAACTCGGTCATCCTGATCGTGCAGATCGAAGATCTGCGGAAAGCCGGACGCCCTGCATGGGACGCGGTGGTGGAAGCGACCGAGCATCGCATGCGGCCGATCATGCTGACCGCAGCCGCCGCAAGTCTCGCCCTCATCCCGATCGCGCGCGAGATTTTCTGGGGGCCCATGGCCTACGCGATGATGGGCGGCATCATCGTTGGGACCGTGCTGACGCTGTTATTTCTGCCGGCGCTCTACGTGGCGTGGTTCCGGATCGAGGAGCCGGTGCCCGCAACGGACAACAATCGCGAAAATTCGGCTGCTCCCGAATTGCAAGCACGTCTGTCAGCCGACGCGCCATCTCAGCACGAACTGGAAAATGCATAGGAGCTACTATGAGAGAAGTTCTGAGTGCTTCACGGCGGCGTTGTGCTTCGCGGTGTTTCTCCACTAACCCGCGGTTGCAGGCGGAGTTCAGCCGGCGCGCCCCGAAACGCTGACCACTCTGATCGCACAGATGTCCGATTTGCTCGCCCCAATATCCAAAATCTACGACGTACACGTAGTCGACCTGTAACAAGGGGTCCGTGCGCGGTATCTCGTTGGTGTAAAGGGTGCAGAAAAAGGAGCAAAGCGCAGTCAAGCTCGGCTCTCGACCGAATCTCAGAGCGGATCACGCTGGCTTTCCAAGCCCTGTCCCGCCCAGCGAATGGCAAGTTGTTAGGTGAAGAAAACAGTTCTGCACCCTACGGTTTGCAACTATTCAATTTCTACTGTGATGCCGCTGTATTGAATCTCGACTCGTGATTCGGAGTGACGGCGTTTCACGGCTTTGGCCCTTGTAGTCGCTTCGTCATAGGTCTGTGCCTTGTCCACGGGTCGCTTGTCTTGAGAAATGAGATTGTCATCATCCCGCGAAGTCATCACTTTAACGCCCGCAAGCTCTGCCCGCGCTCCAACCGCTTAATTGCTGCGGCTAGGTCTTGGTTGTCGAGAACTCCATCAGTCCAGGAACCGTCTCTTCGTCGTCGCGTGTGGCTCAAGAGACCGGCCGTGGCTGCGGCTTCTTACCCCTCGCGGGCTGCGCGGCTTTACCAGCGACGCCAGCCGCGATGCCAGCCGCCGTAATAACGGGGACCGCCGTGGTAGGCGTATCTGGGCGCGTAAACATGTCCGTAGCCGTAGCCGCCATAATAGGGATAATAACCGCCATAATACGCTGGATAGTATCCCCCGTAATATGCGGGATAACCGCCGTAGTAGCCATAGCCCGGTCCGTACCCGTAGGCGGTTGAAGCAATACCAGCGATAAGCGCACCCGCGACCAAGCCGCCGAAAATGCCGGGGCCGTAGCCATAATGCCGATAACGCGCATGAGCCGGTGACGGCGTAGCCACAGCAGTCACGGCGAGCGTGGCGGCAGTGGCAAGAACCAACGCCAGTTTCCTCATCGTTGTTTCCTCCTTATCATATTTCGTAGGCTTCCTGCTCCTTGACCGCACCTAAGCGATTTTCCACGCGATGGAGCGTTGACGCAGATCAATAAAGCGCACGGTTGGTTGGTCATTTTTCTCACTCACAGGCACGTCGGCGGTCGAATGAAATATGTTTGGAGATGTCGCTGGTCGCGACGAGTGAAATACTGCGAAATCTCTGCATCGAATCCAATGAAGCGTTGTTATCACAAGCACGCGTGATAGCGGCGTGCAATGCGCTCCACTCGGTTGAAGCCCGATTTTGCCGGTGGTTGCTGCAATCAGCAGACCGAGCAAACAGCGATACGGTCGCTCTTACCCAAGAATTTCTGGCACAAATGCTTGGCGTAAGACGGACGTCGGTGACCGCAGTCGCCAGGACACTTCATGATCAGGGAGTCTTAAATTACTCCCACGGCGTGATTCATATACTGGATCACCATAAGCTAGGGCAGACGTCGTGTGAGTGTTATCAAACGCTCGTAGACCAATCTGCGTCGCTCCAACGCATTCTTAGCCAGGTCCGAGCGGGCGCCTTTTGCCGCAATGCATCCAAACGTCGGCAAAAACGCAAAGCTCTGCTGGCTTAATCAGGCAGCTCGCTTGAACGCCTCGCGCGCTGCCCGATTGGCGCGATCGAATGCGGCGCGGGGTTTCCGTCAAGACCGCCATCACGCTGGCGCCTTTGTTCCTGGCGGCGAAGGAAACAATCTCCTGATATCCGGCAGCGGTCAACGTGGCCAGATTGCGGGGAGCGACTGCGACGAAGCAATCCAAAATCTCTCCTCGGAGAGAGTTCTGGATCGCTTCGCTTTGCTCGCAATGACGGCGGACAGGCTGAGCGGCCCGAGACATAGGTGACAGAACGTACCGGACACATGGGTTACACTTTCCGCTTTTGTTCTGCGGGATGTGTGGATGCCGTGGAAAGCGAGTTCGGTAATGGAAGAGCGCCTGCGCTTTGTCGCCCGGCTTCTGGATGGGGAAGCCATGACCGAGGTCTGCCGGGAGTTCGGCATATCCCGCAAGACCGGCTACAAGATTTTCGATCGCTACAAGGAGCACGGGCTAGAGGCGTTGAGCGACCGCTCCAGGCGGCCTGTACGTTACGCCAACCAGCTCCCACAACAGCTCGAGACCCTGATCGTCCGGCTGAAGAACGAGAAGCCGCACTGGGGCGCCCGCAAGATCCGCGAGCTGCTGCTGCGCCGCCTCGATGGCGACATCAAGGTTCCGGCCAAAAGCACCATCCATGCGGTCCTCGACCGTCAGGGCCTGGTCAAGCGCAGCGGCGGGCCGCGCCATCGCGCGCGCGGCACGCCGCTGTCGCAGGGCACGCTTCCCAATGAGCTGTGGTGTGCTGACTTCAAGGGCGAGTTCAAGCTCGGTAATGGCCGATACTGTTATCCGCTGACCGTCACCGATCATGCCTCGCGCTTCCTGCTCCTGTGTGAAGCTCTCGATTCAACGCGCGAAGATCCTGCCATTACAGCCTTTGAGCGGCTGTTCCGCGAGCGCGGCCTGCCGCTGGCCATCCGCTCCGACAATGGCGTGCCCTTTGCCAGTCCCAATGCCTTGTTCAATCTCTCAAAGCTATCGGTGTGGTGGCTCCGGCTCGGCATTGCGATCGAGCGCATCAAACCGGGCCATCCGCAACAGAACGGCCGCCACGAGCGCATGCACCTCACGCTCAAAAGGGAAGCGACCAGGCCGCCGGGCTCAATAGCCTGCAGCAGCAAGACCGCTTCGATGCCTTTCTCCGCGAGTTCAATACTGAACGACCGCATGAGGCTCTCGACATGAAGTGCCCCGCCGAACTCTACACCGTCTCAGCGCGCTGCTACGATGGCCTGCCGGAGCTGAGCTATCCGTTCCACGATCGCGACGTCATCATCACCGCCTGCGGTCGCCTCTGCCTGCATCGCAAGAGGATCAATATCTCAACGGTGCTCGCCGGCCAAAAACTTGGCATCAAGGAAGTCGACGAGGGCATTTGGCTCGTCAGCTTCATGCACTATGATCTTGGATATTTCGACCTGGAGCAGAAAACCTTGCAGCCCCTCGACAACCCGTTCGGCACGAGGTTGTCACCCATGTCTTAGGTACCTTCCGTTACCAATGTCTCCGGGCCGGACAAGGCGCCGCCCCGCGGAGAGAGTGTCAGTCAATCCCCATTGAGGTACAAGCTGTTTTTCATTCCGGGATATGAGTACCTACGGTCCTGGCTACCAGCAATTGGCCCATCCCGTGCGCCCGGTCGATCCGAACGAAACTTCAGATCGAGGACCGCGATGTTTGATCTGGCAATCGACAGCAAGCTTCGTAGCTGCGACGTCGTCGCCATCCGGGTCGAGGATGTCGCCGCGAGCGGGTAAGCGGCGGATCGTGCAACAGCCCGGCAGAAGAAGACCGGGCGCCCAGTCAGATTTGAATTGAGCGAGCAGACCCCGCCAGGCAGTCGATGATTATCTGAGGGCCGCCAACAAAAAGCCCGGTGAGTTCTTGTTCACGGGCCGTCCTGGTCCCAACCGATGTATGACACCGCGCCAGCATGCCCGTCTCGTCTCCGAGTGGATCGGCAGCACTGGATTGGACTCGAGGTTGTTCGGGACGCATTCGTTGCGCCGCACAAAAGCTACGTTGATCTACCGGCATACGCGTAGCCCAGAACCTGCGGCCGATTTCTGCCAATTTGAATTTCGATCGAGACCACAGTCATTGACATCACATAGGCCGTTTGCGAACATGAACGCTGGCTGCTGTTTGCCTACATCATACCAACAAAAACTTGGGGCGCTTTCGAAAGAGTTGCGCTCAGGACGGGAGGATGATGGGAATGGACAAGTATAGCCGGAGATCGGTGCTGCGCGGCTCTCTTGGATTCGCCGCTGCGGCTACACTGAGTAAACCGTACATTGCCAATGCTGCCGCTACGACCGCGACCGTCTGGGTCAACCAGGGGTTCGTGAAGGCGGAGGACGAAGCGTTCAAGCAATTGGCCGCGGAGTATATGAAGACGAGCGGCAATACGCTCGACTACAGCATCATGCCGTTCCTGGCGCAGAACCAAAAGACAGTCTCTGCGCTGACCAGCGGCGACGTCCCCGATCTGGTTTTCATGGACGCGCCCCAGTCCATCATTCCGCAGAACGCGTGGGACGATAGGCTGGTCGATGTCAGTGACATCGTTAAGCCCTACGAAGCGCAGCTTTCGCAGACGGCGAGAGAATGCTCGACCTTCTACAACAAGACTGCAAAAGCCCACAGCTACTATCTCGCGCCGATCAAGCAGGCCTGCATCCCGTTCCACATCTGGGGCAGCCTGGTCGAGAAGGCGGGCCTGAACCTGTCCGATGCGCCAAAGACGTGGGATGCGTTCTGGGATTTCTTCAAGCCGGCGCAGAAGGAACTCCGGGGCAAGGGCATGCGCAAGATTTACGCGCTTGGCCTGCAAATCACGACGGTCGGGCCAAACGACGGTAACGGCCTGTTCCAGGCCTTCGTGATCGCCAACGGGGGCAATATGGTCACGCCGGACGGCCGGCTGCACACCGACGATCCGAAGGTGCGCGCGGCCGCGATCAAGTCCGTCGCCTACCTGACCGACGCCTACAAACAGGGCTACATACCGCCCGAGGCGTTGAGCTGGAACGATGCGGACGACAACAACGCCTTCCACGAAAAGGTGTTCATCGTCGACTTCGACGGCACGATCTCGACCGAGCTGGCGATGATCAAGGACACGCAGGCGTATATGCATGACACGGTCACCATGGGCCTGCCCAACGGCAACGATGGCAAGCCGATGGCAGCCCAGGTCGGTGCGGGCGGTGGCTTCATTCCCAAGGGAGCGAAAAACGTCGAGGTCGCCAAGGACCTCATGAAGTACTGGATGCAACCCAAGGTCATGAACGACAATCTGAAGGTGGGCCTTGGACGGTGGGTGCCGGCCATGCCGCAGGTCGTCAAGGACGACCCCTGGTGGCTCGATCCCGCGGACCCGCATCGCGCCCCCTATGTGCGCGAAGCCGTCCTCGGGCCGACGACTTCGAACTACGAAGGGTTCAACCCCGCCTGGGGCCAAGTGGCTGCCGAGCAGGTCTGGGGACAGGCGCATGCCGACGTCATCAAGAACGGCATGACGCCGGAACAGGCGATCGACAAGGCATTCAAACGGGCGGAGGCGATCTTCTCGACCGTCACGTTCTGACAGCATCGCGAGGGCCACATGAGTGTAACCCTGCAGGCGCTTCCGGCTGGACAGCGCCTGACGGCCGTTCCGATCAGGCGGCGCGCTCGGCGCGGCGGACTCTATGGCTCTGACCGTATCTGGGCCGTCGCCTTTGCGCTGCCCTACGTCGCCATCTTCCTTGCCTTTGTCCTCTATCCGATTGTCTACGGGTTGTGGATGGGGAGCGATCCGGCGCTGTATCGCCAGCTCTTTGACGATCCGCGTTATCTGACGGCGGTCATCAATACCCTGTTGTACGTGGGCATCGGCGTGAACGTGAAGATGGCGTTGGCCTTCCTGCTGTCCGGTTTCTTCATGCGCAAGGGATGGTGGGTCAAAGCGGTTCTGGTCATCTTCATCCTGCCCTGGGCGACGCCGGCGCTTCCTGCCTACATGTCGATACACTGGTTCCTGAACGGGCAGTGGGGCATGCTGAACAATGTGCTGTATTTGCTGACCGGCATCGACGGGCCCGTCTATTTGAACTCGCACTGGATGGGGCTGGCCGCCAACATCGGCGCATATATCTGGAAGAACCTGCCGTTCTGGACCTTGATCCTGCTGTCCGGTCGCATGGCGATCCCGCAGGAACTTTACGAAGCCGCTGCGGTCGACGGCGCGAGCGGCCTGCGTCGCCTGACCCATGTGACACTGCCGCTGATGGCGAACCTGTACATCGTCTGCGTGCTGCTCGACACCGTCTTCGCGCTTGGCGATTTCAATGCCACCTACTTTGTCTCCGGCGGGGGCCCGGCGATGTCGACCGAGGTGCTCGCCACGCTCGGCATCCGCTATGCCTATACGGTATCCCTCCCCCGCCTCGGAGTGGCGGAGGTCATGACCGCCTTGCCGGTGTTGATCCCCTTGATCTTCATCCTGATGCGCAAGCTGCGCATGTCAGAGGGGCAGCTGTGAGCGTCGCTCGCACCCGGCGTGTTGCGCCATGGCGCTATCGCGCGAATCGCCGGGCGGTGGACGCCGCCTGCATATTGCTGGGCATCGTGCTGATCGTTTGGTCGCTGGCGCCGATTTACAATATGGCAGTCATCGCGCTTTCAGCCCACGACGACATTTTTGCGGGCACGATCTGGCCGGCCAGTCCGACTCTGGACAGCTTCTATGTCGTCGTCACTGAAGGCTTCTGGTACCTCGAACATTTCTGGCATCAGTTCGGCAACAGCTTTTTTGTGGGACTGATGACGATGTTTCTCACATTGCTGATCGGCTCTCTCGCCAGCTTCACCGTCGGACGGATGCGCCTTCGCAACGGCTGGCTGCTGACGAATGCAGCGCTGATGACCTATGTCATTCCGGCGTCATTCCTGGCGATTCCGTTCTATCGGATCATGCAAATTTACGGGCTCACCAACCACCTGTGGGCAGTGATCGCGGCCATCACCACGTTCGCCACACCGTACGCGATCTTCATCTTCTCGCAGTACGGCAAATCGATACCGATGGAGCTAGACGAGTCGGCGCGGATCGACGGGGCGAACCCGCTCCAGATCTATCTGTACGTCTACCTGCCGCTCATGGCGCCCGCGCTGGTTGCAGTCGGCACCTATGCCTTGCTGCTCGCCTGGAATGAATATCTGTACAATTTCCTGATGCTCTCCACGCCAGACAGCATGACAGTCGCAGTCGCCCTGGCGCAGTTCCTGAACAGCGACGAATCGCCCTGGAACTTGATGATGGCGACGGCGATCGTGTATGCGCTGCCGCCGATGATGATCTACTACATGTTCCGCCGGAATATGGCGGCCGGCCTGACCATGGGCGGCGTGAAGGGATAGACTTGAAGGGATAGATTGGGTCCGATGCTCTGCGGGGCACGATGAGTAGCGCGCAGCAGGTTCTGCCGCTCCAGACTCCCATACCTGCCGGCCGGGCGCGCCGTCCCCGCTGGCATTTCCGGCTGCGAGGTTCGGATACCGCCTGGGCAATCGCTTTCGTTGTTCCCTATGCGGCCGTATTCGTGGCCTTCGTCGCTTACCCCGTCGTGTTCGGCCTGTGGATGGGCAGCCGGCCGACGCTTTATACCTTGTTGTTCTCCGACCCGCGCTACCTCGACACACTCGTCAACACGCTGCTGTTCGTTTGCATCGGCGTGAACGTGAAGATGTTTCTTGCCTTCCTGCTCTCCGGCTTCTTTATGCAGCGACGCTGGTGGGTGCGGGCGCTCCTGGTCGTGTTCTTGCTGCCCTGGGCGCTGCCGGCGCTGTCCGTTTTCCTGTCGATCCATTACATGCTGGTGTCCCAATGGGGGCTCCTTGACAGCCTGTGGTCAGCCGTGACCGGCGGAGACGGCCCTCTGTTCCTGGTGTCCCGAGGCACGGCAATGGCGGCCAACATTCTCGCCTATATCTGGAAGTGGCTGCCGTTCTGGACACTGATATTCCTGAGCGCGCGGATGGCGATCCCTAGGGAAATCTATGAAGCGGCTGCGATCGATGGCGCCACCGGCGTCCAGCAGGCGGTCCATGTAACATTCCCATTGATGGCCAATGTCTATCTTGTGGCGACGCTGCTCTCTGCGCTCTGGACGCTCGGTGATTTTTCGACCGTCTATTTCGTCTCTTCGGGTGCGCCCGCGCGCACCACGGACGTGCTGGCAACCTACGGCTTCCACCAGGCGTTCAACTTTGGCCATCCGGAGCTGGGGGCGGCAGCGATGATGTCGGCTTTGCCGCTGGTCATCCCTGTCGTTATTCTCTTGATCCGGCGCTTGCACAGGACCGGCGTGCAACTATGACCGGTCGACCCGTCATCAGCCGCGTGGCCGCCGTAGATCGCACCGCGCGCCGTCGTTACCGCAACGGACGGCGACTTGCCGGCGGCATCGCCGGTGCGGCCGTGGGCGTCGTACTGCTGATCTGGACGCTGCTACCGGTTTACAACATGGTGCTCATTGCGCTCGATGACGAGGGCGACGAGTTCACTGGCAGCCTCTGGCCGCAAGATCCGTCGTTCGACAGCTTTCGTGTGATCTGGACGCAGAATCATTGGTACCTGGAACATTTCTGGCATCAGTTCGGCAACAGCATATTTCTCGGCTTGGCCACCATGGTGCTCACCGTCGGCATCGGCTCGCTCGCCAGCTTTGCGATCGGACGAATGCAGCTTCGCCGTGGTCAGCTCATTGGTGACGCCGCGCTACTGACCTACATGCTGCCGACGGCCATCCTGATCATCCCGTTCGTCCATATCATGCATGTTTACGGGCTCTCCGACAGCCTCTGGGCGGTGATTGCCGCTTACGTCGCCTTCGCCACGCCGTACGCCGTCCTGATCCTGCACCAATACGGCAAGCTGCTGCCGATGGAGCTCGATGAGTGCGCCAAGATAGATGGTGCTTCACCTGTCCAGATCTATCTGCGCATTTACCTGCCACTGATGACACCGGCGCTCGTGGCAGTGGGCGTATATGCATTGTTGCTGGCGTGGAACGACTACCTCTACCAGTTCATGCTGCTTTCATCGACCCGCAACATGACCGTGGCGGCGGCCATCGATCAGTTCTTCGACAGCGACGAGGCGCCATGGAACTATATGATGGCGGTCGCTCTGGTTTATTCCCTGCCGCCGATCGCGATTTACTTTGCGTTGCGCCGGTTCACGTCCATTGACCGGGTGCGTACCTAGCTCCGATGCGCTGCGACGCGTCGCGGTGTTTGTCGCCTTCCCCAATCTCTGCCGTTTATACCGGGGGCGCCGGCTAGAGCGCGATGACTTTTCTTCGAATCGTCATCCCGCGCTGTCTTTTTGTTTGAGCATGATCTTTTCGGAAAACCGCTGCACACTTTTCCGGATCATGCTCTAGCTTTCAATAGCCCCGTTCCCAATCGATGACATTCCGGAGTGGCCCGCCCTCGAGATAGGCGCGCAGATTGCCGCAGAAGAGATTGATGGCACCATGACGGTCCTGATCACTGGCAGACGATATATGCGGCGTGATCAGTACCCTGGGATCGGACCAGAGCCTTGACGTCGGCGTGTGCTCGAATTCGCCGACATAAACATCGAGCGCTGCGCCGCGTAAATGATCGCGCTGGAGCGCGTCGGCGAGGGCCTCTTCGTCGACGATCTCACCCCGGGCGACATTGATGAGCACGCCCCCCGCCTTCATCGCTGCAAAGCGGTCCTTGTCGAAGAGACGGGTCGTCTCCGGTGTCCATTGACAGCAGATCACCACAAAGTCGCTCTCCGGCAAGAACCGATCGAGATCCCCGGCGCCGCCAAGCTCGCTGAATCCCGGTGGCAGGGGCCGGTCTGGGTGCGGGTGACGGCGGGTGCCGACGACCCGCATGCCGAGGGCGGCGCAGAGTTTACCGACATCGAGCCCGATTCCGCCGACGCCCACGACGCACGCAGTCTTGCCTTCCAATAGCAGCGGTCGATATGCGCGATGGTCGAACGCGCCCGCGCCCCGATCGACCGCGGCGCGGTGCAAGCCCTTGGCAAAGTGCAAAATACCGGCCAGCGCGTATTCAGCCATCGCCAGCGTATTGCCCGAACCTCGCGAGGTTGTCACCACCACGCGGCTGCCCCATAGATCGCCCATGAGCAGATTGCTGGCGCCCGCAGGGCGCTGATGAAACCATTTCAACCTCGGTGCCCTGGCGCGCAGATCGAGCGGAAATGGCCAGCCACCAAGGATTACTTCAGCTTCGGCGAGGAGGCGGTCCCGTTCCTCGCGGGTCCCCGAGCCGGTGGCGCCTGGCGCCAAGTAGCGTGCCGTGGTGAAGGCAGGCCACGTTTCGCGAATTTCGCCGTCATACCAGCCCCCGGCGTCGGTCAATTCGACCGCCGGACCGACTGCCTCAATCTTCGCTCGATCTTCGGCGCTGATGCGCTGAATACTCAGGACGTTGATCCTCCGCATGGACACCTTCCCAAACCACTCACGTGGAACAAGTGAATCATAGTGTATCGTCGCCGGATTTGTAACTGCAGGCCGTTGGCGGCCGGTGTGTGTAACGTGACAAATAGCGAGACGTCGCGGCACTTCCGCGCCGAGTCCGTTTGTCACCCAACTTCGGACATCGGCGCACGCCATCGCCAAGTCTGAGGATCAAAGCCCGGCATACGGGCAACGAGAGATATGCTTGAGCGCTATCCCATTTCCCTTCCCAATGTGACATCATAGAGTTTGGCGTAGTCGGTCCTCTGGCGAACCGGATGTAAGGGATCCTCGAGCAGGGAGTCGTTGCGATGTCGCTTGCCGAAACTGTGAATGATCAGGGCGCGTCAGCGCGTGCTCTCTACGAAAAGCTTGAGGATCGCGTCCTTGCTCGCGATCAAGTCGGTGCCAGTGAATGCTACTACGATCTGGTGCGTGACGGTCGGCCGCTCCCCGAGATGTTGCGCGAGGTTGTGCGCATCCATGGGCCCTACACGCACGTTCCCTACCACGAGCGGATCGACAACGGCTTCGTCAACTTTGTCAACAACGACCATTGCCTCTTAAGTGCCCGTGCCACGTTGCATCTGTCGAAGTGGCTGCCTGCAGAGGTGGCCGGACTTCCGATGGCGCAGACCATTTGGTACATTCCGACCGGTCTCGACATCTGGAACCAAAAGATCAACAAGGCACCCGGCCACTACGCCCGTGGCATGGCACCCCAGAAAAGCGCTCCGCCGAAGCCCGTCGTACACTGGCCGGACCAAGAGCCGGAGCGTCTCGACGGGCCGTTGCGCGACCGCCTCGACCAATGGATGACACTGGTGCATCGCGGCCGCGTGCTCGAAGCTTATCGCGTCTTTCTCGGACTCATGCAGAACAAGCCGGAGCGCAAGGCGGTACTCGCCGAGCTGGTGTTCGCCGGCCTTATCGATTTGCAGGACCGTGCCTTCCTCAACCGTTCCTATACCACCGGCCACAAATCCTATCGGGCGCGCGCCACGGTCGAGCTGGGAACGGTCATCGGCTGGGACGACGCACATGCGGTACTCTATGCCGGGGCGCTGGATATCGCCGTCGGTCCGCGCTGGTATTCGACCTACGAGATGGCGTGCAACTGCGTTACCCACTACCTCGAGCAGCAGAAAATCTCTGCAGTCCCCTACGCAGGCACCACGGCCAGGGAATTGGCATTGCTTGCTAATTCCGAGCCGCTGACCGCGACCGAGGCGGAGGCATTCCTCGAAGTCGTGTTGCGTCAGCACGAGCCGGCCTATCTTGAGCAGTTGAGCCGGCTGCTGCTAGCGGGCAAAGGGCCGCGCCAAATCCTCGACGTTTTGCAGATCGGCGCCGCACAAGTGTTGCTCGAGACGCAGGACAGCCTCAACTTCTCCATTTCGCAACACTGCTACGAATACTGCAACACGCTCGGCTGGTTCTACGATTCCTTCGAGCATCCGCAACGCCTGAAACTGCTGTACTCGGCCGCCTCATTCCTCAACCGCAACGCCTGGCATCAGAAGAATATTGGTGATGGAAGGGCCTATGTGGCTGAGCTTCCCGCCGGCGCCGAGCGAATGAGCGAGCTGCAACTACTGGAGCGCACCTTGGCCGCCATCGTCGCGCTTGATGGACCCCAGGCCGTCGCTTGGGCCAAGGCGTACCTCGCGAGCAGCGACGACCGCCAAACGTTAGTGCAACAGTTGGCGCTGACCGCCTGCCGCCTCGGAAACGACCCGCACAACCAGGAGATCGCTCAGTGCCTGCTTGAGGATTACGCGAAGAACCGCAGTTTCGACCGCGACCGGTTGCTGCTTGCGTGCGTACAGCATACCGCCGTGCACAGGAAGTACGGCGATTTTCTTGAATGCGGTCGCCGCTACGGGCGGGCCATGGGCGTTGCCGCGCTGGCCTGACGAACGTTCGCCCGCACCTGGCGCGAAACCAACGCACAACACGGTGCGTCATTGAACGGAGGGATGCGGGCGGGAAGCGATGTCGGTTGCCGGTCAGACTCCGGAAGAACTCGATCTAAGTTAAACACGTTCACTGGTGTGGCGATTCGAAAAACAAAATTGGCTCTATATTTCAATAGGAAATGGCGGAGAGAGTGTCCGCGACGCCAGACAGAATCTCAATTTACTTTCAAATGGTTAGTTGAGCTCGGCGCTGACATTCCCACATCGTCACCCCCGACGTTCTAGCGGATTGGAGCGGAAGCAGACGTACAATCATGGCTAGATTCGTCAAACGGAGAGAAGTGCTACCAAATCCTTTCGATATGGCCAGCCTCCGAAGAGTTCGCGTCGAGCAGTGCTTGGAGCGAGCTTACGAGCACTAAGCGCCGACGTCCTACAGTTGTCGTAGCGAGTTGTCCGGTCCCCATCAACTCGTAAAGCTTCGTGCGTCCCAAGCCGGTTACCTCGCACGCTTCGCTAATCGTACAGGTGAGCCGTTGGCCGAATGGTATCGTCTTCGATTCTACAGATTTCGGAATGGATGAAGTAACTCGTGACTGCTCTCTTCCGTTTCCCCCTCGTCGACTGTATCTCAAGACCCCCTCCTACTCTCGCAAAACTCGAAGGGCGAGAGTTAGCCGCGCGACGATCAGCGTCAATGCGAACACCGGAGGGCCCCCGCGTACAGTCGCGCCCCGCGGCGGCCGTTCGAAGGCTTCCGGACATCAACGGCGGGAAGAGAATTTTTTCCGATTGCGCCAGCCCCAATGAAGCATCGCGGCGAGGTCGTACAAACATTGTAGATCTACTTAGAAGAGAGACGAACCTTCTTAAGGGACCGCTGCGCTCCGAAGGTGGAGGCCACGCGTTCGAATCGTGTCGGGTGCGCCACTTCGGTACAGAACCGGGCACGCCAAAACCCGCCGTTTTTGCGCTTTCAGCGCTGACGAGCGTGCGCAGGAGTGCGCTTTTCGACCCCATGATGCGCAGTTCTTTCTGATCGACTTCGACGCGCTGGGCGAGCGCGCGAAGATGATCGCGGCGGTAGCCGCCATTCTCGGTCCGCATGCGCTTGCGCGCCATCCTGGCAAAGGTCTTGAGCGCCTCCGAGGTGATCGTCGGGCCGCCACGTTCGATCGCATCCTGAGCCCTCTCCGCGTCAAGGCGGGCCTGATCGCGCGTGGCCTTCAGTTCACCGACGCGGTCCCTCAGCATGGGGTGGGAGAGATCGGCGACGCCGTTCTCGATGGCGTCGTACAGCCGCTTGAGTTTGGTGTCTGCCTCGGCCGCCCGCCTACGTAGGTCGGCAATGTGCGACTTACGGCGTTCGGCGCGCTCGGTGCGGCGATCGAGTACGTGTGACAAAAGCTGCTCAAGACGCTTGGGCTGTAACAAACGCTGCTCGATGTACTCCGCGACCAGATTGTCGAGCTTTTCCATGGGAACAGTGCGGCCCCGACAGCCGGTAACGCCCTGGCGGGCTTTGGTGCAACAGGTGTAGTAGCGATAACGGCCGCTCTTGCCGGTGCGCAGCGTCATCGCTCCACCGCAAGCCTTGTCGACGATTGCTGGCACCGCCATTTCCACGATTTCGGCCTCTGCCTTTCGCTCGCGGGTCTTCCAGAACTTGGTATTGAAACGGTGGCGGCCGATGTAGGTCGTCCGGGTCAGGACCTTGTGGACGGCATCGACACCCCAGCGCCCGCCGTCGCGGGTGCGGATGCCGATAGCGTTCAGGTGGGTGGCAATGGACTTGACGCCCATCGGCCCCGAGCTTCCGCTGCCCTCGCGCGCCAGGCGGAAGATCAGGCGCACGGTCTCGGCCTGGACAGGATCAATCTCCAAGGTTTTCTTGGTCCGGTGTCCGCGCTGCTCGGAGGCCTCAACGATGCGGTAGCCGATTGGCGGCAACGCGCCGTTCCAGAAGCCCTGCCGCGCGTTCTCCTTCATCGCCCGCAGCGTATGCTTGCCGTTCTCCTTGGACTGGTACTCGTCGAACAGCGCCATGATCTGGCGGATCATGTTGCTCATGGGGTCGTCGCCGAGCTCCTGGGTGATCGAGACCAGCCGGACGCCAGCTTTGGCGAGGCGGCGGACGTAGAATTCGAGCTGGAATTGGTCGCGGAAGAAGCGGCTGAAGCTGTGGACCAGGATCACGTCGAACGCCGGCGGCTTGGTGGTTGCCGCGTCGATCATCCGCTGGAATTCCGGCCGTCGATCGTCGGTCGCGGACAGGCCTGGCTCGACGTAGTCGGCGACGATCTCCCAACCCCGGGATGTGCAATAGCCCTTCGCCTGGCGGCGTTGGTCCGGGATGGAAAGATCGCTGTCGGCTTGCCGGCCGGTCGAGACTCGCAGGTAGAGGGCAGCGCGAACCGGCTTCGTCATGGCGATCTCCAAACCTTGGGGTTTAGTGGCGGGTCGAAAACAATTCGTCGAACAGGTCGCCGAACCAGGCCTCGAACACCTCGATCTCCGCCTCGGTGATCGGGACCTCGTCGGGCCAGTCGTCGGTCACGGTCCACCCGGAACGATCCTTCCTTGCCGGGCGGCCCTTTCGTCGAGGTGCTGGCCGCAAATAATCGTAGAGGTCGTCGGGCAACGATCCCGGTGACCGCCTTCGTCTTGGTCGAGATTTCTGATGAGCCATGGCGCCTCGTGGAGAGCAGACTCAATCCAGAGAACGGCGCAAGTTTGTTCGCCGCGGCGGGAGCGGCATATCGCTCGCGCCGAGCCATCGGCGTATGGCCGACACACGGCGGGCCGGCCGGCGTCGGTCAAGGCCGCCAGCCGGCGGAGCCGGGCGCGCATCGCGCGAGCCTTGACGGGCGTCGGCTGGTCCGGCAGCGACGCTTCCAAGCGATCACGGCTTGGTTGCGTGGTGATGTGCTCAGCGGTTGCCCTGGATTGCGGGTCAGACGGCACACATTGCGTGTCAAGGAAACAAAGACTGAGTGCCATTAGAAAGTTAGGCATGGGTATCCAGAGCGAGCGCACATTGCTCAAGCTGCCAAAAAACGGCTTACACCTTGTACTAATCCAATGTGCAGACATCGACTCTCGCGCCCACCGCAACAGCAAACCCTGTTTGCTTTTATCTTGCTATCAAGCGGTCGGTGGTCTGCGCCTCGCCGGTCCTGCGCTATCCTTCGCCAAACCGCCATCGGACAAAAACCAGGACAAGCAGAACGCGAGCAGGTTCCGCGCGGATTTGGCGCAGTTGATATCCCGGGTCTTTGTCGACCGCAGATGCAGCTCATGTCTCTTAGCCGGTCGAGGACAGAACGCCGGAGCCGCCGCGGTTGCGCCGGTCGCAAGCAATTCGGGCGCAGGAAGGAACCAGGCAGATCGATCGCAATCGGACGTGATAATGTCCTGGTATCGTGGATAGCGGACGCTAAAGCAGACGTCGCAAAATCGACGCGATTGACCCGGATATGCGACGGTCTTCTATCGGCGAAGATCGTGGACCAAGCGTTGCCGTACCTTATTCAATGACTTCGTCGGCGCGAATTAGAACCGACGGCGGGATACCGATCCCAAGCGCCTTTGCGGTCTTGAGGTTGATTACTGCGCTGAACTTAGTCGGCTGACGCAGAGGAAGGTCTGCAGGTTTCATACCCTGCAGCAGCTTATCGACGTAATCTGCTGCGTCTCCGAACAAACTGTCGGCGTCTTCCCCGTAGGTGAGAAGAAGTCCCTGCCGTGCATAGTCCGCCAAATCGGAGACGGTCGGCATTCTATACTTTAGGGCTGCTTTGCCGATCCGTTCGCGATTAGCAAAAGCAACGGCCGTAGACCAGACATATGCTGCGTCGAAACGGTCGGCGGCAATTTGCGCGAAGACCTGTTCAATATTTTCGCTAGGTGGATAGAACACACTCCAGCTAATGCCTAGCGCCTCCGCGGCCTTGCTGACGTTCTTTCGCATCTGCTCATCATCCACCGGATCGGGCGCTGTTCGAACGACGTAGACTATGGCTAGCCGTGACAGGCCTGGCAAAATGTCTTTCAATAAGTCAATGCGCTTGGCCGCGAGGTCAAATATCATCGGTGCCAAGCCGGTAATGTTTGCCTCCGGGTGCGCCAAATTGCTTACGATCCCACTCTGTAGTGGATCCGATGCAACCGTAACGATGGGAATTTCATCGGTCGCCTGCTTCAAGGCACGAATAGTCAGAGTTGCTGCTCCCAATAGGACGTCGGGTTTTCGCATAACAAGCTCGCGCGCCAGCATTGGAGCCTGTTCGATGCGGCCGCCTGCCGAGACGCAGTCGATGACAAGCGTTCGCCCCTCGATCCAGCCTCGATCGGCTAGCTTCTGAACAAGGGGCTTCCAGAAAGCCGGCCCGGACGGGCCGGGACAAGATGAGCCGCCCATTAAAATACCAAGGCGCTTTGGCGGCGATGTGCTTTGCGCGATTCCGGGTCGGCACCCTATGATCGTGATAGCGAGTCCAAGGAGGACGAGTTGCACGACAGATGCGGCCGGTTCGTCAAACCTTAAGAGCCTGTTGCTGTACAGTCGTATTGGCATGGTCACCTCCATCGGGACTATACATTAAACAGGAACTGGGAAGGAAGGTCTGAGGCCTATTGGCGGCCTAGCCGATAGCTCGCGCCTGTTCGTTGCAGTTCTGCAACTCGCCCTCCAGAGACTTGCCGCCTGCCATCATAAATGTCCGCGCTAGAGGGCAAGACGGAAAATATATGCTCGCTCTCAGTTCTTCTCAGTTTGACCCTGACTGGAATTCGCTCTCGCCTAAAGCGAACGCCGCATGCTCTGATGGCGGGGACGAAAATTGCGTCACTATTTCAGTCGACAAACGGTTACTTACCGTTGGATGTTCAGATGATGGAGCACACACCTCTTAGCCCAGTCCTCATCGATCCCCCAAATTCCGTTGGTGGTGGGCATGCGGCCGTTGGCCAGGGTCAGCGCTCACGTTGAGAGGAGCTCTCATGCAGCGACGCGAATTTCTCGCACTAGTCGGTATCGCGGCGACCTGGTCGCCATTTGTTTGGGCACAACAGCCAAAGAATGTTCCTCAAATTGGCTTCTTAACCACTGGTTCGATCGAGCAGACCCGCACGTCTATGGCTGCATTCCATCAAGGACTATGTGAATACGGCTATATCGACGGAGAGAATATCGTCGTGGAGTTTCGAGCAGCCGACTCAAAGGTCGAACAACTCCCTGCTTTGGCAAGTGACCTCGTCCGTCTCAATCCTGCTCCTATAGTTGCACAGAACTCGCTTGCTGCGCGCGCAGTGCAGCAAGCGACTAAATCGATCCCCGTTGTTGTGCCGGTCATGGGAGACCCAGTTGAAGACGGGCTCGTTGCCAGTTTCGCGCGCCCGGGAGGTAATGTTACGGGGCTGACCTTCATCGGCCCGCAGCTTGTTCCCAAGCGGCTTGCGCAATTAAAGGAAGCGCTGCCCACAGCTTTTCAGATAGCAGCGATTTGGCACCCCGCCGCCTATAGCAAAATTACGACGCAAGGCATGGTCGGCGAGGCGGAGTCAGCATCAAAAACCTTGGGCGTACACCTGCAACTTGTTGCTGTCCAAAATCCCGACGGGCTGAGTGAGGCGTTTTCTACGATTGCAGAAGAACATGCGGATGCTTTTCTTATTTCCTAGAGCGGTTTCCACTTGATGCGGATCAACGTCCATAGCCGGCATGCCGAAAGTAATTGACGCACTGCTCTGGCGCAAATGTCTTGATGAGCCTGCCGATCAGCCTCCAAAGTGCCTTAACGGTGCGGGCCGCGCCCTTGCGCATTGCCGTTTTGAGTTTGGAGAATGCCTGCTCGATCGGGTTGAGATCCGGCGAGTAGGCCGGTAGATAGCGCACGCTTGCGCCGACCGCCTCAATCGCCTGGCGCACGCCATCGACCTTGTGCGTGCGCAAATTGTCCATGAAGACGATATCGCCCTTTTTCAGGGTAGGCGTGAGAACCTGCTCGACATATGCAATGAATGTTGGCCCATCCATCGCGCCATCGATGACATAGGGCGCGGTCATGCCATCGAGTTGCAAGGCAGCGATGAATGTCAGCGTCTTCCAGTGACCGTGTGGCACGCTCGCGACCAGCCGCTCCCCGCGCGGGCTGCGGCCGTAGTGACGGACCATTTTCGTCGTGACCGCGGTCTCGTCAATGAACACCAAGCGGGGCGCCTTAAGAGAAGGCTGCTCGGCTTTCAGCGCGGCGCGCGCTGCCGCGACATCAGGACGATCCTGCTCGGCGGCGTGCAGAGTTTTTTTTGAACGTGATCTCTTGACGATCGTAGAAGCGCCAGATCGAGCTCGTTCCAACCTTGAGCTTCTTCGCGCCGCTGAGCCGCAAGCGGATGTCATCGAGCGTCAGGTCAGGCTCCTCGGCGATAAGATCGAGCAGCCATTGCTCATGCTTGTTCAGCGGCGAGCGGCTATGGCCGGTGCCGGGCTTGGCCTCGACGCTGCCGGTCGTCGTCCAGCGCTCGATCCAGCGAATTGCCGTCGAGGCACCGACGTTGAGCAGACGTGCCGCCTCCCGCGCGCTGTCACCTTCCTCGACGATAGCGACGACCCGCTCCCGCAGGTCTTTCGAGTATCCCTTCGCCATCGCGCACCCCCGCCGTTGTGGTCCGAGGAACCGAATCTGATTTGCACGCCCGAGGGAACCCCTATAATCCTCCCGATTTAGATCAAGCGGAAAGCGCTCTAGTCCGATATTCTTTGTTGCACGCAGACGCATCGTCGAGCTCGCCGCAGAGCATCGGCTGCCACTATTTGCGATTGGAAAGGAATTTGTTACGCTCGGTCCGGCTCTGCGCTGGCTATGTCGACAAAATCCTCAAAGGCGCTAAGCCAGCCGATCTGCCGGTCGAGCAGCCAACCAAGTATGAACTATTCATCAATCTCAAGACTGCAAAGGTACTCGGGATCGACATTCCGGCTACATTGTTGGCCCGCGCGGACGAGGTGATAGAATGAGCTGATATACACAGCATCGTCTTCTCCTCATGGCCCTTCTCGTCTGCCCGGGAGGCTGCTCGGGATGGCCCGCTGTCGAGGGGTCAACCGGACGCGTCCGCAATACGGGGATCGCAGCGCTGGATAGAAGGCCTTCGCGGTTTTGCTAATTGGAGCGCGTGGCGGATTGCGGCATCATAGTGCCAAGGCGAAGCAGTAGTGCCCATCTTCATCGGTCGTGGCGCGCCACTTAAATCAAGCACTTACGGACCGTCATTACTTGAAAGCGAAAAATTAAAGCGGTTTTTCAAACGGGTTCTTCTTGGCGTTGCCGGCGGCCGCATGCGATTTTCGTTGAATCCGCAGGCAGCGGTTCATTTGAATTGAATGCCGATCCGCGCCTTCTTGCGCCAGACCACCGTGCAATACCGCTCTGTCGACTCCATCTCCATGATGAGTCCGAAATTGTCCGGAATTGCCGCCAGGTTCGTTGCCTCGATCAACGCGCCTGTTGCAGAGATGTTGCGGACCATGCAAGTGAAGTTTTGGTTCGCGAAGCTGATCCTTGCCGCTCGTCGAATGTCGCGGCGTGCAGCCCTTCGGCTTTCGCCGCTCCTCGATATAGACTTCAATTCGGGTTTCGCGTTGGTGAAACCGGACCTGATCTTGCCGGAGAATAGTACGTCGGCTTGGATCCGAAAGTGATTGAGGATCCTCTTTCGTGTCGGCACGCTGGTCAACTGTAGGGAAGCCAGAACTTGCTGGACCTTCAAACCATTGTTCCCGAACGGCAGCAAGAGTCTATGGCAATCGACCCGCCGATTGTTCGCATCGATCGTGGAGAAGATCATGTACACAAGGCAGCCGCTGGTCGCGCATTCCCTGGCAGCGTCCAGCGTCAATCCCCTGAGCGACATTGGAACGACCTGTTCCATTGTCTTCCCAGCCCAGGCTGAATTGAATGCCTCCGCAACGTTTTCACCTTGATAAAGCGCTCTGAATTTCCGGTCGGGTCCCTCGCCTTCGACGTTCCATATCACGAGCTGTTTGGGGTCATGCATGTCCGGGTCGGGCTTCAACTCGCCCAAAGCCGGAAACCGCCTCCCGGCCGCCAGCCGGCCCCAGTAGTAGGCCAGCGCGCGCTGGCTGGCTGAATGGATTTCCTGAGGCGACACAAATTTGAATGTCATCGACAATCTCTGACCATTCTTTTGCGAAATTACCCTGAACCGGGAATCCTCAACACGCGGGTCTAGTGAACGGAAATTCCATGTGCCCTCTCCCGAAGCCGGTAAAACTCAAGAGCGGCCCGGGCAGTTTTTGGCTGCAGCCGGAAAAAGTATGCAAAGTTCTGATCCATTCGATTATTCGCCAGGCCGCCACGACCGGCCTGTAAAGCCAACATGGCTTTCACGGTCTCCCAAGACAGATCGATGGCTTTCGCGAGAAGAAGAAGCTGTTCCGGTTCGCTCTGAACCAGCGCTCGCTCGATCAACCCGACCGGGAGACCACACATGAGCGAGAGCGCGACGACAGTTTTATCGAAATTCCCTTCGCGAACGAAAACATGCAATCGCGCCTCGTCGAGTTGCCCACGCGAATGCAGCGTCCGCACATGTTCCAGTGCCTGTGCATAGTTGCCGGAAACCGCGCGCACCTCGGCTTGAATCGCTTCAGATGCCTTCGCAACAGCGCTCCGAATCAGCGCAGCTCGCCGCGGATCGGCCGCTTCAAGCGTGGCCCTGACGATTTCGGACGCTTGCGCAAACAGCTTCACCAGTTGCTGGCGCGAGATGTCGGAGCGCGACCAGACCCGGAGTGCGAGATCGCTATTATCTCCTGACTTCTTTACGAGAGTAGACATGCCGGATGTTGAGAACCTTGCACCGCGGTTATCAATGGTGCTGGCAATGACCTGATGGTTGCCGCGGTTAACCAGAATATCCGTCACGGACTCAGTCAGGACGCTTCGCCTGGAAATAGCCAGCAGGTGGCCCTGACTCTTGCTGCGCGCGTTCTCCACAAGAGCGGCGTCATTGAGCCGGACAGAGTGCTCCAGAACAGGCGCAGCCACTTCGATCGCGTCGTCGAATGCCAGGGTCCGTATTATCTTTGTTGGCGCGTCGGAGACCCGGGCGAGCCGGTCTCCGAGCGCGGCACGCACAGCAAGTTCGATGTGCTCGACCAGCTTGCCCATGACGTCGTCGAACAGTCCGATCTGCTCGTCGGAAAAGCTGCCCGAGCCCTCGATAAGCAGATCCGTGACCCGCCGCAACATTTCGGCGCGCCGCGACATATCGTTGCCCGCCAGCACGCCCTCAAGTTGATTAAACAGATTTTCCTGCGTGCTCTGGGTCAAGCGACGTTCCTCGTGGACGGAGCCAACGCATCGAGATCGAGTTCGCAATGCGGCACTGGCCGGCCGAAAAGATAACCTTGCGCGAAATCGACTCCGGCGGCCACCAGGGTCTCGAACTGCTCGCTGTTCTCAACTCCCTTGGCCGCGGTCGCAATATCGAGGCCATGCGCCAAGGCGAGCACCGAAGCGACGACCGCGGCGCAATCCCGGCGGTTCGCGAACCCCTGCGTCACCGAGCGGTCGATCTTGATCTTGTCGAACGGGAAGCCCGTCAGGTAGCTTGCCGAGGAATATCCGGCCCCGCAATTATCGAGCACAATCGAGACACCGAGATTTCTTCAGTTGCCTGATGGTCTGCAGGTGCGCCGCTTGGCTTTTTTCGAGCAGCGAGGTATCGGCGATTTCTAGTTCCAGCCGCTCCGGCGAGAGGCCGGACTCGACCATGGCACACAGGATCAGGTCGAAGAGGTTTCCCTCGCTGAATTGAACGGCGGAGATGTTGACGGCGATCTTGATGTGTGCCGGCCAGGCGGCTGCATCGATGCATGCCTGCTGCAGGATCCATCCTCCCAGCGGCGGCATCAAGCCGGTTGATTCCGCAAGCGGCAGAAATTGATCGGGAGTGAGAAGTCCTCGCGATGGATGATGCCAGCGCACGAAAGCCTCAGCGCCGCAAATGCGGCGCGTCCGCGTATCGATCACCGGCTGATAGTGCAACTCGAATTCGCTTCGCGACAACGCCTCGCGCAGCTCGCTTTCCATCGACCTCTGCATGTCCGCGGCCGCCGTTAATTCGGGCTGGAATACGCGGAAGTCGTTGCGCCCGCCGGACTTGGCTGCATACAGCGCAAGGTCAGCCTTTCGTAAAAGGGTCTCGGCATCTATGCCATGCTCCGGCGCGAACGCAATTCCGATGCTGGTCCCGACGCCGACTGTGTTGCCGTCCAGATCGAACGGCTTTTCGATCAGCCCGATGATCCGCAGTGCGAGCGCGATGGCGCCTTCGGTCTGGTTCTTTTCGCTTTCCTGGATGATGGCGAATTCATCGCCGCCCAGGCGGGCCAGGACATCGGTATCGCGAAGCGAGGACTTAAGGCGCTGCGCGACTTCGACAAGTAACTGATCGCCGGCGGGATGCCCGAGCGTATCGTTCACATTCTTGAACTTGTCGAGGTCAAGCATCAGCACGGTGAAGGTAGTACCATGACGCGCGAGCCGTTTGGCAGTGTCTTCGAGTTTCTCCGAGAACACCGCGCGGTTCGCAAGACCGGTCAAGAGATCGTGTTGCGCGAGGAACGCGATCCGTTTCTCATTGCGGGCCTGTTCTGTGATGTCCTCGTGCGTAGTAAGCCAGCCGCCGTCCGCCATCATATGGCGAGCGATCATAACCACGCGCCCGTCGGCGAGCTCCAGGACTTCCTTTTCTCTTTTCACATTCTGCGTGAGATAGGAATCCGGCGTCACATTATGCAGGGTACGGGCGATTACGCCAACAAGGGCCAAAAGGTAGCATGTCCAGCTAGGACCTGTTCCATGGCTGGCACGTCATATGCTCATGACGTAAGAAACTGTTCCGCAGCTCACTGCCGAAAATAATTGGGAAACACAAGAGGCCGCCTCAGTAGGCGGCCTCTTTCATCTCAGTTCAAGCCTGCGATGTCGCCCCTTGTGGAGGTTTTCGGATGCCGGCATGCGGAGACCATCCCCACGCTCCGACGGCCGGCGTCCGAAAAGCGCCAAGGCACGAAGTCGCGGGAAGTTGGGCACCGGCGGAGCAGCGAGTGCTATGGGAATCTGTAAGAGGTGCTCGACTTAGGAACTTCGAAGAGTGGCGACCTCGAATGCGTGCACAACTTGAGCGATTTGGCACGATTGATGCAAAAGAGGGGATTTAATGTTTTTGGCCCGTGTGATTTCAAATAGTTGCGCGTGGCAGAAAGGCTACATCCTACAACTTTTGCGCGACTAATTAGTTGATCGGTGTTCAGTGGCATGGCGTGAATTAATTTCTTGCGAGCAGAAATATACCCGGCATATTCAAGCAACTTGGCTGACGCTTTCGTCAAGGCAATTTTGCCGTCGCCTCACCGGTGCGGTCGTTGTCGCTCCCGCAAGTCTTCTCGCTGTTCTTTATCAAGCGTTGCACGCTAACAGTGCGCTTCTTGATCGTGTTGACCTTGCCACCAGGCTATCGCTGTCCTCTCTCGACCGAGTACCGGCCTCTCGGCTCTTGCTCCCGCGCAGCGGGCTGGAGCGCAGCGACTTCGTGCT
>CAWDJS010000020.1:0-483428 GCA_963802585.1 uncultured Alphaproteobacteria bacterium
GTCAATCTCGACCGAATTGGGCTGCCCGCGCCACGTCCGCTTTTCCCCCTACAGCGACCAAATAGCAGACATCTCGGATCGGCAGCTTCGTGCAACAAGCGGAAGTCGCCCGAAGAGACTGCCACACCAAATCGCAAGGCGAACATCTATTATTGTCACTCAATAAACGCGATCGATCGGAAGTCCGGCGCCATCGTTCCGGCACATTGCGCCTGCGGCCCTGACTGCAGCGGATGGTAGCGGGCGGCCTGGATCTCGCGGAATTTTCGTTCCAGGCCAGCCGATCGGGAGAAACCCACGCCACCGGCCACCTCCATCGCAAACTCCACCACCGCTATCGCGTGTTGGGTGACGAACCGTTTGCCGATCATCACTTGATTGACCGTCTCCGCTGAAGGTTCGTTGCGGCGTACGGCCACTCGGCTCGCTAGAGACGCGCCTCAAGCACCATGTTGAACGGCGTCTCGGTCGCGCGATGCACGGTCTTGAAGCCACCTGACGTGATCACCTCGCGCAGCTTCTTCTCGCCTGCCTGGGCGCCGAGCCCCGCGCCGACTTCTTGGGACAACGAGGTCGGCAGGCAGATCATGGTCGAGCCCGCGTAGTACAGGCGTCCGACCGGGTTCAGATTCTGCTCCAGCGTGTCGCCGGCCATGGGCTCGACGATCATCCAAGTGCCGTCGCGCTTCAGGGATTGGCGGATGTGAGCACTGGCGCCGACCGGGTCTCCCATGTCGTGCAGGCAATCGAAACAGGTCACGAGATCGAAGTCCTTGCCGGAATAGTCCTTGGCGAGGCCGACCTCGAAGCGCGTGTTGGCCGACACGCCGTGCATTTCGGCATGAGCCTGTGCCTCCTCGATCGAGGAAGGATGAAAATCGTAGCCAATGAATGTGGATTTGGGAAAAGCCTTCGCCATCATCACCGTCGACCAGCCATGGCCGCAACCGACATCAGCGACCTTGGCTCCTTGTTCGAGCTTTTCGACGACGCCATCGAGCGCCGGCAACCATTGCTGCACAATAAAGTTGTGATACCCCGGCCTGAAGAACCGCGCGACCGCGCAGAACATGCATGTCGCCTGATCACCCCAGGCCACGCCGCCGCCGGACTTGAAGGCGGCGTGCACTTTCGGCTGATTGTCGATAAGGGCCGCCGCTAATTCGAAACCGCCCCGCATGTAGACCGGGCTTTCCTCGTTGACGAACACCATCGCCTGCTCGGGCGTCATCGAGAATGTTTCCGTCTTCGCGTCATACGCGAGGTAGTTGGATGCGGCCTGATGGGACAGCCATTCGCGCAAATATCGTTCGTGCACCTTGGCAGTTTTGGCGAGTTGAGCCGATGTCATGGGCCCGCTGGCGTGAAGCGTTTCATAAAGCCCCAGGGAGCCGCCAAGCCGCACCATGGCCACGCTATTTGCGCCGCCGAGGTCCCCCAACATCTGGCCGATAAGCTGGTTGAGCTTGTTTTCATCCACCTTGGCGGGCTGAACTTGGCTTGACATCGCTTTACTCCGTGTGTGGACCGCCCCTGGATACCGTGAGCTGATGGCACCGAGATAGGCGGCGACCGTCAGGCTGCCGGTAGCCTTAGCGTAGAAAAAGCGTGAAAACGCCAAGCCCCAAGCTAAAGTCATGGCATCGCGACGGTGATGTGAAGTGATGTCCGAGTTTCGTATGACCCTCCTTGGCGCTTTTGCCCTCACAGCGGGCGCTCCCTGCACGGTGCCGAGCAGGAAAGGGCAGGCACTTCTCGCCCTGCTCGCGTTGCCACCGGGCCGGACCCACCGGCGTGACAGGCTGGCGACGATGCTGTGGAGCGGGCACCCGGACGAGTCGGCCCGGCAGAACCTGAGACAGTGCCTTACGGCGCTCCGCAGAGGATGCGGGAACGGTGAGGCTATGCCCGTGATCGCTGAAGGCGCCCTGCTGCGGCTCGACGCCGAGCGGGTCGCCGTCGACGTCGTTGAATTCGAGGACGCGGTACGCAGCCGCGATCCGGCCGCCTTGGCACGTGCCTTCACGCTTTACAAAGGCGACCTCCTGGAGGGGCTCAGTTTCGATGAATCCCCGTTCGAGGAATGGCTGATCGGCGAACGCCGCCGGCTCAATGCCCTGGCCATCGAAGGCCTGAACCGGCTTCTGCAGCATCAGCAACAGCAGGGCGAGCGCGAGGTCGCGATGCAAACCGCCTTGCGGCTTCTGACAATCGATCCGCTCCAGGAGGACGTGCACCGCAGTCTCATGCGGCTCTATCACGAGATCGGCAACGCCGCGCAGGCACTGCGGCAGTATGTGGCCTGCGAAACGACGTTACGCAAAGAGCTTGGCGTTGAACCGGAGGACGCCACGAAGGAGCTGCGTCGCACGATCCTTCGGAGCCGGAACGCTTCACCCTCGAAGGCCGATGGCGAAGCGGATCCGGCCCGCCGTGACCGGCTCTCTCGGTCGATTAGCGCCGAAGTAGCTAGGGATGCGACAGTGCCTGCCGCTGCGAAGGACAGGCCGTCTGTCGCCGTGCTTCCCTTTGCAAACATGTCAGGCGACCCCGGGCAGGACTATTTCAGTGACGGGATTACCGAGGACATCATTACGGGCCTTTCTCGATTCTCGGAGCTGTTCGTCATCGCCCGAAACTCATCATTCGCTTACAAGAGCAAGGCCGTCGATGCACGCCAGATCGGCCAGGAGCTCGGCGTGCGCTACCTGCTCGAAGGCAGCGTCCGCAAGTCGGAAAACCGGGTACGCATTACCGGCCAGCTCATCGATACAACCAGCGGCGCGCACATCTGGGCGGATCGTTTCGACGGAACGATGGAGGACATCTTCGACTTGCAGGATGAGATGTCCACGATCATCTTGGGCGCGATTGCACCAAAACTGGAGTTTGCCGAGATAGAGCGGGCGAAGCGCAAGCCCACCGAAAGCCTCGATGCCTACGACTACTATCTGCGCGGTATGGCGAGCTTTCATCAGGGAAGCGGCAAGGCTTTTGGAGGGGCGCTCGAGCTTTTCAGGAAGGCAATCGAGCTCGACCCAGGCTTCGCATCGGCCTACGCGATGGCTGCATGGTGTGTCTACCTACCTATTCCATTCTGGTCGGTCCCCGAAAAGGTGCGCGAGGCCGAGCGCCTGGCTCGGCAGGCGGCGCGGCTGGGTCCGAACAACGCGGTGGCACTTTCTGTCGCGGGGTTCGTGGTTGCAAGCGTGGCCAACGACTTCAACTTGGGCCTGGCATTGGTCGACAGAGCGCTAGTGCTCAATCCAAACCTTGTGAATGCCTGGTATCTGAGTGGCTGGGTACGGGTTCTGAACGGCGAGCCCGAACTGGCGATCGAGCATTTCTCGCGCGCCGAACGTCTTAGTCCCTTCGATCCGTTCAAATGGGGCTGCCATCTCGGGGTTGCCTATGCCCATTTCATCGCCGGGCGCGACGATCAGGCGTTGTCCTCAGTTGAACGTTGCTTGGTCGATATGCCCAACTTTCGCCCGGCGCTCTTCCTTGTTGCGGCGAGCAACGCGTTTCTTGGAGCAACGGATCGGGCGAGCGCGGCAGTGGCGCGCATTCGCGAGCTCGACCCCACAAAAAGCATTTCCCAGCTCATGCTGCGGACGCCTTTTCGTCAGCCGGAGAGGATCGCCAGATTGTTCGAAGGCCTGCGACGAGCGGGGCTGCCGGAGTGATCCGAGGCTCATTGTCGACTTTCCTCCGGAATACGGCTAATCGCCCTAGGAGATCCCAGTCGTCGGCTTCCTTGTGACAGGCACGCAAGATTCGCATGGCGACGTGGAACGAGTTCTGCCGATGTCGATGCCGATCACGGCGATTGCGGTACTGGTGTCTGAGACATGGCGTGCTCCTTGTCTTGGCGCCCCTTGCCAGCTTCGCTTGCTGCCGCTGTTAATCGGCGTGGGGTCCCGACGCCGATCGGCGAGCCAAGCAATTGATCTATCAAGCGATGGAGGGGGGGCGGGGGTCAGTCTTGGACGCTTATTCACAGGCGATCCTACGCGAGACGGATCAACAGAGCTGCGACGCCAACACCAATGCCGCTCCGACGCTTTCGACCGAAATGGCGACTGGCCCGAAACGCGATTGACCCCGCCAGCTTGGGTGTATCAAACTACCCCCAAGGAAACCGCAGGCACTGGGGTCATCCTTGGCAGACCCAATTGAAGTGAAGCGTCGGTTGGCTGCTATCTTTGCGGCTGACGTAGAGGGCTACAGCCGCCTCATGGGGGCCGATGAGGTCGCTACCCTTGAGGCTCTCACGAAGCGCCGGGAGGTCCTGGACGGGCTCATTGGAACGCACTGTGAATAAGCACCGAAGCGGGACCCCAACTCAGATGACCGCAATGCTTTAATGTAGCACAAGGAAATTCGTTTGGGGTGGGGTCCGGATCGGCGCCGATCGGGACCCCGGTTGTCGGCCAAGTTCACGAACCAGATCAACCGGTTGGCCTCACGTAGCCCGGGGTCCCACTTCGGTGCATATTCACATCTCGATGCAGGGGAGGCAATGCTACGACCCCACGAACCGGCCGACCGTTCAATATTTGAACGTTAGCGCACGCGCGTCCGCCGACGGCAGTCAAGGCTGTCGTAAGCCGAAACGCACGCGTCGCGGCAGTCCGCCTTCGATCCTCGCACGAGCCGTGAGGGGCTGGTCGCGAAAACCGCGAACAATCGTCAATTCACGCCGGGGGAAGATTAGCCTATCCGCGCCAACACGATCCGCGAGGTGCGCGGACGCGGGTTGATGTTGGCGGTCGAGCTCCACCCGGAAGCAGGCGACGCACGTCGCTACTGTGAAGCGCTGCAGGGCAGAGGCATACTGGCCAAGGATACCCATAAACACACGATCCGCATTGCCCCACCACTTGTGATAACCTGCGACCAGGTCGACTGGGCGCTGGAGCGGATCGAAGCCACGCTCAGGCAGTCCCAGCTAGCTGCCGGCCCTCGCAAGCACGCCACGCATCGAAGGATGAGTGCTTCTAAAGCAGCCATCCGCAGCAACCGCCGTTCTCCCTGAGAACGCCGCAACGAAATCGCAACGAATTGGGTGAAACGACCGTGAACAAAACGAGATGGAAACACACGCCACCACAAGAAAAATCAATGACTTAGAAGATATTCACTGCGTTCGGGACGCAGTAATGCCGCTAGGAGCTGCCGCTACGAATGAGACCGGTTGGCAATCTCGGTCAGGCAGCTTGTCGAATCGCTACTTGGTCCAGTTCGTGTTCGCCCGACTGCTTCGAACTGTCCTCAATAGCTCGTCGTGTTGCACCGAGCCCGATCCAACGCCGGAGACGTTGATCTTCGCTTAGCGCGTTTCCCAAGGCGGCAAATACGGCACTGCTAATTGCCTGCTGTTGCCGTCGCAGATGATCTTGAAGCAGCTTGTGTCGGGTGATGTAGCCGGCGTTCACGCCGGCGATCGCGTGGTTCATTAGCAGCTTGGCATCGATTTCGGAAACGCCGGCTGCCGTCGCGACAGTTCGGAAAGTCTGGCGAAGATCATTGCCCCACTTCGATAAACTTTCTCGATCCTCCTTTGTCTCTGCTAAGTGCCCTAATGCGCTGTCGGCTGGGAACACCCATTGTGACGACTGCAGCGGATACATCTCTCTCCCAAACCGAATTACTCGGATGATGCACAAGATCATTTGACGCGATAGCGGAATATCGAAAGCGCGCTTCTTTCCCCCCTTAGGCTTTGCAACGTGCAGAGTGCGTCGTCGAAAATCGATGTGCTCGGGCCGCATTTCTTGCAACGCGGTGGGGCGCGAACCAGACAACAAAGTAAACAGGTGGAATTCACGACGAACGGGGTTGTCGAAGGAGGCCAGTTGTAGAAACCATCCTTTCAAATCGCTAAGCCCCATACCGGTATCGCGCCGCTTCTCCTCGTTCCAATCGATTGCATCTGCAGGATTGTCGCGCGGCAGTGACCTGTTGGCTTTGCGAGCGTGATTGTAAATAGCGCGCAACGTTCGCATGCTGCCATTGGCGATGTATGGACCGTTTCCTTTTGTGACATCGTCGTGCTTCTTTATCACGCGCAGCTGGATCCATCGCGAGCTCACGCAGCGGGATATCAAGCCACTCGACGAAGATCCGTTCGACGTGGTCGCGATACCACTTTATGCTCTTTTCGCTGCGACCTTTTCGAACAAGATGGGCGTCCAGATATCGTTGCCAAGCTTGCCTTAGTGTCACCTCTGCTTGGACGCTCGGCTCACCCGCCGCGCTTTCGATAGCTCCGACCTGGATACTGCGCTCGCCTGTTTTGGGGTGCTTCCCCATGCTAATCTGAGCCAAATACTCCTTCGCGATGGCGCGAGCACTTCGAGTGGACATCTCGCGCGTATCGCCGATCGACACTCGGATAGATGATGCACGCTTTCCGTCCTGTCTAAGATCTCCCTGGACCGTGAAGGTCCTTTTCCGCTTCCCTACAACGACAAAAAATCCCTTCAATTCGGTGTCGCGAGCCAAGTACCAACGCGTCGGTCGGACTAGGTAACTGAGCAATGGTCTTATCAGTCAGAAGAATCCGAATGTCGGGCATGATCGGCGTCCAGGCGAACTAAAACGGTTTTCAAACGGTTTTGGCGAACCGAGCAGTTCGAAGGTCTGTGTTCGATGGAGCGCGAAGCTATGCGAGAAATGCCGATAAACAAAGAGCTGTCTTGGATCTCGTCGCAGCGCAGAGCGCATTTAGAAACTGCAGCGAAGAACTGGCATTGGACTCTTAATCAGCGGGTCCCAGGTTCGAGCCCTGGTGCGCCCACCAAGCTTTTCAAGTACTTGCGAAACTTGCAGATCAGAACGGGCCTTTCAGTTTGAAGATCTCGCTATTTTGCCGACGATTTCGTATACCAAACCATACTTTTCAACGAGACAGACAGCGTCGTTGAGCCAATTAGGAATGTGAGAGTTCAATTCCTTGAGGTCAGCCAGCAGAACGAGTTGAGGCCTCAGAATCGCGCCGCCAGTTCAGCTAACCGGCGGTATGCGGTTTCCCGCGCGGCTCGGATCGGTTCGGCGGGCCCGGTCGTCGGGCCAATCGGCACGAAGCGCACATCGCTGACGCCGATGAAGCGGAGCGCCTCGCGCAGGTAGGGTGTGGCCATATCGGTGCGGCCGCGGCTCATGCCGGTGATGAAATCGCCGCCGCTCGCGACGATCACGAGCGTCGGCCGGTCCTTGAGCAGGGGCTGGTACCCTGTCGCCGGATCGAAGCGGAAGGTGAGCCCGGGCTGCACGATGACGTCGAACCATTGCTTCAGCTTGTAGGGAATGCTGAAGTTCCACATCGGCGTCGAGATCAGCACGCGATCGGCCAGCGCCAGCCGGATCGCGATGCGCTCGGCGACTGCAAAGGCGTCGCGCTGGGAGTCGGTGAAGGCGTGTCCGTTGATGCGGGCGTATTTCGCCTCCAGCACATAGCCCTCGAATTCAGGCAGATGATCCCGCCACAGGTTCATCACGTCGATGTCCCAGTCCGGCCGTGCTTTCCGAAAGCCATCGAGAAACACCCGCGCCCCGGCGGCGAACTCGGAGTCCGCGCGCGGCGAGCAGTTCAGGTGAAAGAGCTTGGGCATGGCCCGTTCAGCCCAGCGACTTCAACACGGCGTCGGCATTAGTCACGACGGATACGTTTTGCAAAGCGAAGTTGATCGAGGCATTGTGCCAATCGGCATTCATGGTCGAGCAGCAATCTTCCGGTATGATCATGAAGTAGCCTTTGTCGGCGCCGGTGCGTGCGGTGTGCTCGACCGACATGTTGGTCCAGGCGCCGGTGTTGATGATCATGTCGCGCCCCGTCGCCTTCAGGATGGTCTCGAGCCGCGTGCCTTCCCAGGCGCTCATGCGCATCTTCTCGACAATGAAGTCGCCGGGCTGCGGCTCGAGCCCCGATACCGGTGCCGCGCCCCAGCTGCCGCGCACCATGGCCTTGCTGTCGACGAGGCCTTCGAACAGCGGCGCATTCAGCGTGACGCCGGGCGCACCGGGTTCGACAATGAACCAGACGTGGATGATGACCACGCCGCGCGAACGCGCAGCAGCGGCCACGCGCCTGACATTCTCGATTACCCGCTGCTGCCTGGCATGCGCGGGCGCGCCCGACTCGGCGAAGGCGCCGCCGTCCATGATCACGTCGTTCTGCAAATCCTGGATAATCATGGCGCAGCGGCGCGGATCGAGCTGCATGTCCTGGCCGGACAGGACCGGCGCCGCGGCCGAATACGCAGGCGCCACAGCCGACGAACCCGCCGCGGGTCGTGCATTCATGTAGGGTTCGTGGCGCGGCCCAACCTTTGTCGGGATCGCATAGACCGAGTGCGTCGCGGTCAGATAGAGCGTACGAAAATCGGACCCGCCCCAGGTGAGGTTCGCGACGAGCTCGGGCACGCGCACCTTCCCGAGCAGATCGCCCGTGGGCGAATAGACCCAGACGCCGCTCGGCGCCGTCACCCAGATGTTGCCGCGTTGGTCGCATTTCATGCCGTCGGGCACGCCGGGCTCGAGCTCGGAGCGGATGCCACTCGCGAACACGCGCACATTCGACAGTGCTCCGTCCGCTTCGACATCGAAAGCGCGGATCACGGTCTGCACAGTGTCGTTGACATAGAGCGTGCGTTCGTCGGGTGAGAAACAGAGCCCGTTCGGCTGCTCGAACAAATAGCGATCGACCAGCAGTTTCGGCGCGCCGCCGCCGGGCGGGACGCGGTAGACGCCCTGAAAGCCGAGCTGACGCGGCCGCTCCACGCCATAGACCGGCATGCGGCCGTACCATGGATCGGAGAAATAGATCGCGCCGCTCGAATGCACGCAGACATCGTTGGGGCTGTTCAACTCCTGATTTTCGAAATGCGACGCAATGACCTCGCGCCTGCCGTCCGCCCGCTCGCGGATCAGTGACGAGGTCGCGTGCTCGCAGACGATCAGGTTGAGCTCGGCGTCATAGGTCATGCCGTTGCATTTGTTCGACGGACGCTTGACCTCAACGACGCCCCGCCGCGCATCCCAGCGCCGGCGCACGTCGCCTGGCATGTCCGAGAACAAGAGGTAGTGCAGGGCCGGATGCCAGACCGGTCCCTCCGTGAAGTCGAAGCCGGTGCCGACCTGACCGACGGGGGCGTAGGGGTCGATCAGGGTCTCGAATTCGCTCCGCAGTGTTACGTGCGTCATCGCTCCGTCCTTTGCCTTCAGGCCGGGAACCAATTGCGCCGGGGTAGGGATTGCACCACCGGACCGGGCACCTGATCATGGAGACGGCCAACGACCACACCACCTTCGATCTTGGCCGGGCGGTCATGGACCGGCAGCAAATAGCGCGAGCTGGAGAGCAGCTTCTTGATCGCGGCCTTCTCGGCCCGCTTGCTGGTGCCATGATTGCCCGTGGTGCGCGGCTCGGCGTCATGGATTTCGTTGAACGGCGTGACGATCTGGTCGTTGAAATCGTAGATCACATCGCCGCAGATGGTGGCGATGCCGTCGGCGGTGTGAACATGTATGTTCATCGAGCCTTCCGTGTGGGCGTTGGCGGCATCGCAATAGACACCCGGCATCAGTTCGACCGGGCCGGTGATCTCGAGGTCGAGGAAGCGCAGGGCGCTCTTGGTGTGCAGGCGGTCGACGAGGTGCTTGATGTCGGGCGCCGGATATTGCGGGTGCATCAGGCCGGAGACGGAATATTCAAGCTCCTTGCGGTTCAACACTACCGTCGTGTTCATCGGGAACAGATCGTCCTTGCCGGCGTGATCGATATGCAAATGGGTGTGACAGACGAAGCGGACGTCGCCCATGCGTACGCCGTGGCGCATCAGCTGGTTCTCGATCATGTTCTCGTGAAACTGGAGGCCGCGCATGCCGAGCGTTTCCATGATCTGGTTGGAGCGATAGCCGGTGTCGATCACGACCGGATACGGGCCGCCGACAATGAGAAAGCCGAGTGTGAGGACGCGGCGGGTGCGGCCGCAGTCTCTGCCAAGCACGAGAAAGCTGGATTCCAACTCGATATCGCCATAATCCAAAATCCTGATCTCCAACGGCATGGCTTCCTCCCAACTCGATTTCTTATGATTTGAGGCGATAGACGCGCGCAGCGGTGCCCCCGAAGATCGCGTCGCGCTGCTCGGTGCGAAGCGAAGCCGCGGTAGCGCGATGGGCATTCACGAGGTCGCGATAAGTGGTCCAGAGTTTTTCGATCGGAAAATTCGACCCGAACAGGCAGCGCTCGGCGCGGAACAACGCAACCGTGTCATTAAGGATCTCGGCGATATGCGCCGGATCGTTGCGATGAATAAACGTGCCCAGTCCCGAAAGCTTGGAGACGACGTTCGGGCACTTCGCGAGTTTCGCCAAGCCGGCGCGCCAGGCCGCGCGTCCTTGCGGCGAGAAATCTTCCAGCATGCCGGCATGCTGCAGGATGAACGTCACGTCCGGGCAAGCTTCAGCGAGACTGGCGGCGTCCGTCATCTGCGGCGCGAACACTTGCAGATCAAAGCTCCAGCCATAATCGGCGAGCCGCGCGATGTTGCGCTGGATTTTCGGATCGGCGCAGAGGTCGGGGCGCGCGGCAAAGCGGTAGAGCGTGCTTTCGTGCCAATGGAGCTGCATGCGCACGCCGCGCACCAGCGGATATTTGGCCAGACGATCGAGTTGCGGACGCGCATCCTCGACATTGAAATCGGCGAAGGCGACGATGGCGTGCGGCCAGCCATGTTCGTTCGCGGTCTGCTGCACCCAGGCGGTTTCGTCCTCGAAGCGGTCGTTGGCCCAATTGGTCTGCACATAGACCGATTGGGTCACGCTGGTGCCGGCGAGGTCGGCAAGATATTCCTCGATCGAATAATCGCGCCGGATCGGCTCATAGGGACCGAAAATGCGCGGCTGCATCGGACCGATCAGCCAGGGCAGGTCCGCCTGACGCCAGATATGATGATGCGCGTCGACGAAGCCAGTCACGCGGCTCTCCTTGTTCCAAGCGACAACAGGTGCGAGACCATCGCGGCACTCGACCCGCCGTCCACGAGATCGTCGACAAAGCGCTGGATCGCGATCAGCGCTTCGGTCTGCGGCCGGAAGTCCGGCCCGCTCGCGAGCGGCGTCAGCCAGCTGACCCGCCACGCCCGGCGCGAGAGTTTTGCCACGGCATCGCGCAACGCGGAAACATCGCCGCGCTCCAGGCCGTCGGAAACGATGATGACGGCCGCCCCGCGCGCATAGCCGCCAAAGCGCGGCACGGCGAGAAAGGCCTGCAGCGCGTCGCCGATCCTTGTGCCGCCGTCCCAGTCGCTGACCAGATGCGCCGCGGCGTTCAGCGCCTGCTCGCGGCGCTTGAGCCGCAGCGGCCGGGTCACGCGGGTGAGTCGAGTGCCGAAGGTGAACACCTCGGCGTGGCTGACCGCTTTCAGCAGCGTGTGCGCGAGCTTCATGTTTTCCTCGGTGCGCGCCTTCATCGAGCCGGAGACATCGATCAGCAGCAAGAGCTTGCGCGGCCGTGCGCGCCGCCGCAGTCGCCCCAGCCGCAGCACCTCGCCATCGTTGCGCACACTATCGCGCAGGGTGCGGCGCAGGTCGGCAAAGGGCCCGCGGCGCGCGCGCATGCGGCGATGGCCGCGTCGCCGCGGCAGCCGGCCAGGGGCTTCGCGCGAAAGACGGCGCAGCGCGTCACTTGTTGAAGGTTGCGCAAAGCGGCGTTCGACCAGCGCTTCGGCCCGCGCCGCGGCAAGGCCGGATTCGTTGGCCTCATCCGATAGCGGCGGCCCGTCCTCGCCGCGGCCTTCTTCCTGCAGGCGGACGGCTTCCTCGTCTTCGCCGTCGGCGCGCTCGATCGCCTCGCTGCCGCGGAAGTGGAGGTCGAACAGCCGGTCATAGGTCGCGCGTCGCTCCGGCGGCGGCGCCAGCGTCGCGACGCCGGCCCGGCGGATATGCTCGAGGCTGCGCGGCCCCAGCAGTTCGATCGCCGCAAGGAAGGCGGTGGTCTGCTCCGGCGCGACCGCAAATCCGTTGGCGCGCAGCAGCGCGACAAAGGAAATGAAGACTCTTGCCGCACGCGGTAACTGAAGCTCCTCGCTCACGCCGCCGCCTCCGCTATCAGCGCGTCGAGCCGGGGCGATATGAAGTGCAGGTCCTCCTCGTCCTTCAGCGCGACGCCGATCGAGCGCTTGAACGCGTCGGGCCAGCGCGCGCCGCCCTTGTGCAGGAGCGTGGCGGCCTCAGCCCAGTCGACTGCTTCGGCGATGCCGGGCGCCTTGCTGAGCGGCTCGCGCCGGAGTTTTCCCACGGCGGCGACGACCGCGCGCGCGGTCTGCTCGGCGACGCTGGACGCCCGCATCATCACGATGCGCGCCTCGCGCTCGGCGGTGGGATAATCGATCCAGTGGTAGACGCAACGCCGCCGCAGCGCTTCGTGCAGGTCGCGCGTCCGGTTCGAGGTCAGCACCACGACCGGCCGCTCCGCCGCGCGGACGGTGCCGCGCTCGGGAATCGAGATCTGGAAGTCGGACAGGAATTCGAGCAGAAACGCCTCGAATTCCTGGTCGGCGCGATCGATTTCGTCGATCAGCAGCACCGCCGAATCCGGCGCGCGCAAGACGGCGAGCATCGGCCGCTCGATCAGGAAGGCCTCGCCATAGATGTCGATGCTCTCTTCGCCGGCCTGCCGGATCGCCAGCATCTGGCGCGGATAGTTCCACTCGTAGAGTGCGGCGGAGGCGTCGATGCCCTCATAGCATTGCAGGCGGATCAGCCGGCGGCCGAGTACAGCGGTGATCGCCTTCGCGGCTTCGGTCTTGCCGACACCCGGCGCGCCCTCCAGCAGCAACGGTTTGCCGAGCGCGAGTGAAAGATAGGCCGCGGTCGCGAGCCCTTCGTCCGCAAGGTAATAGGCGGCCCGCAACGCCTTCTCCAGCGCCTCGGGGCTGTCGATGCCGACGATGGTACCGCGGACCGCCATCTCAGAGACCCTCAGTGTCGCGCCTGTGGGCGTGCGCCGCCCTGGGCCTTGATTGCGCGCAAGACCTTTTCCGGCGTGATCGGCAGATCGTCGATGCGAACGCCGACCGCGTTGAAGATCGCATTCGCCACCGCCGGCAGCACCGGATTGGCGCACATCTCGCCGGGGCCCTTGGCGCCGAACGGACCATCGGCCGCGGGGCGCTCCAGCACTGCGATGTCGTGCGGGCAAATGTCGCCGGGGCCGGGCATCAAATATTCGACAAAGTCCCGCGGGCCATGGCTTGGGTCGGGATAATAGGGCTCGGGCGTCTCATAGAGCGCGTGGCTGACACCCATCCAGGCGCCGCCGACCAGCTGTTGCTCGACCAGCCGCGGATTGAGCGCGCGTCCCAGTTCATAGGCACTGTCCATCCGCACCATCGCGACTTCGCCGGTCTCGTCATCGACTTCGACCTCGGCGACCATGCAGGCATGAGCGTAGCAGGTCGCAGGCGACATCTCGCCGGTTTCCGGATCGACGTCGGAGAGCGGCACCAGGAAGATGCCGCGCCCCGAGATGGTCTTGCCCTGCTTGAACTGGGCGGCGATTGCGACGTCCTTGGTCGAGATCGACCGATGCGGCGCGCCCTTGACATGGATGTTGCCGCGCCCGTCGGTTTCGAGATCGGCGGCGTTGACTTCCAATTCCTCGGCGGCGGCTTCCATCATCACGCCGCGCGCCTCCTTTGCCGCGGCCATCACCGCGTTGCCGACGCGGTGTGTGCCGCGCGAGGCGAACGAGCCCATGCAGTGCGGGCCCGTGTCGGAATCGGCGGTATCGACATAGACGTCCTCGACCGGCACGCCGAGCGTCTCCGCGCAGATCTGCCTTGTCACCGACTTCATGCCCTGGCCGAGGTCGATGGAGGACAATGCCACTGTGAACTTGCCGCTCGGGTTGGAATGCACCAGCGCCTGGCTCGGATCGCCGCCGAGATTCATGCCAATGGGATAATTGACCGACGCAATGCCGCGTCCGCGATGTCGGGTCATGGTCAGCGCCTCCTGGTGCCGAAGACGGAAGAGAAGCGGGTGGCACCATGCGACGGTGCTGCCGGCGGCCGCGGCGGAGCGGGTGGTGGCGGCGCGGGCGGCGGTGGCTCGCGCGTGGCCGCAGGCAAGTGGTCGTAACTCGTCCGCTGCTGCGAGGCCATCGCCGGTTGCGGTCGGGATTCGCGCGGCGTCGACGGCACGGCCGCGCGATCGCCGCCACCACCCTGGCGCGAGGAGGCGCGCCGAAACTCTTCACGCAGCGGCCACTTGGCCTTTTCGGCCGCGACCTGGACGCATTCGATCAGCGCGGTGTTCTTGGCCTCGCGCCGGTGCGCCTTCATGTCGCCGTCGCGATAGGCATTGAGGATGCGGAACTCCATCGGATCCATGCCGACGAGGTTTGCGAGCTTGTCCATCTGGCATTCGATCGCAAAATCCATCGCGGTGACGCCGAAGCCGCGCATCGCGGTCGCCGGCGTGCGGTTGGTGAACACGCAATAGACGTCGCCATAGACATTCGGGATGGTGTAGGGGCCGGGTAGATGCGCGGCGCATTTGACCGCGGCGTAGCTGGAGAGTCGCGTATAGGCGCCGCTGTCGAAATAGGTTCGTATTTTCCGCGCCACGATGCGGCCGTCGCGCATCACGCCGTCCTTGATGTAGATGCGCTCGGCGCCGCGCGGCGGACCATATTGCATCTCTTCCTCGCGCCCGAACTGGTAACGCACTGGCCGGCCGGTCAGCATCGCCCCGAGGATGCAGAGCGGCTCGGTCAGCGTGTCGACCTTGCCGCCAAAGCCGCCGCCGACCGTGCCGCCGATGAAATGGAAGGTGTTGGACGGCACATCCAGGATCTTGGCGCAGGTGTCGAGCGAGAAGAACAGCGCCTGGGTCGAGGTATAGACGACATAGCGGCCGTTGGTGTCGGGTGCCGCGATCGAGCCGTTAGTCTCGGTCGGCGCATGCTCGATCGGCGACATCTGATAGCGCTGCTCGAGCACGTGGTCGGCGCCGGCAAGGCCGCGCTCGACATCGCCGAACCGGAGTTTCTGGTGATCGTAGATGTCGTGATAGGTGAAGGTGTTCTTCGGATAGATCTCATTGACCACGGGTGCGCCGGGCTTCAGCGCCTCCTCGACATCGAAGACGGTCGGCAACGGTTCGTAATCGACGCGTACCTTGGCGATGGCCTCATAGGCCTCTCGCGGGCTGTCCGCGACCACGGCCACGATAGGCTCGCCCTTGTAGCGGACTTTGTCCACGGCCAACGACGGCTCGTCATCCTTGCCGAAATTGATCAGGCTGAGCAGCGTGTTGAGATTGCGCGGCACGTCGGCACCGCGAATGATCCGCCGGACGCCGGGCGAGTGCTCGGCCTCCGTCGTGTCGATGCGGCGCAGGCGGGCATGGGCGTGCGTGCTGCGCACGACCTTCAGATGCAGCATGCCCTGCAGCTTGTGGTCGTCGAAATAGGTCGAGGTGCCGGTGACATGCCCGAGCATGTCCTGACGCTGCGTGCCCTTGCCGATTTCCTTGAGGTTATCGTCGCGCTCGTCGGCGAAGATGTCCTTGCGCAGTTCCAGCATGATGATTTCCTTCACGCCCGGGCGCGGCCGCCGGAGGTGGCGGCGAGCACGGCATTGATGATCGGCTCATAGCCGGTGCAGCGGCAGATATTGCCGGAAATCGCCTCGATGACTTCGGCGCGGCTCGGTTGCGGATTGCGGTCGAGCAGCGCCTTGGCGGCAATCAGCATGCCCGGCGTGCAGTAGCCGCACTGGGCGGCAAAATTGTCGGCGAAGGCGCGCTGCAGCGGATGCAGGTTGGGCCCATCCTTGATGCCGTCCAGCGTCTGCACGGAACGGCCGGCCACGGTCTCCGCGAGCGTCAGGCACGACAGATGCAACTCGCTGTCGATCAGCACGCTGCAGGCTCCGCAGCCGCCCTGGCCGCAGCCGAATTTGGGCGTCATGTCGCCGATCAATTCGCGCAGCGCGACAAGGAGATTGGTGCCGCCATCGACGAAGATCGCGACGTCGCGGCCGTTGTGATGGAATTGCAGGGCGGTCTTGGTCATGGCCATCCTATTCCTGACCGGACAACAGGCGTCGGAGATGGACACCGACGATTTCGCGGCGATACCAGCCGCTGGCGAGTGCGGTATCGGCAGGCGAGGTGCCTTCGACCGCCGCCGAAGCGGCCGCGCTGATCGAGGACGCATCGAGCGGCCGTCCTTCCAGCGCGCGCTCGGCGGCCTTGGCACGAATTTGCGTCGGCGCCATCGAGCCGAACGCAATGCGCGCGCCCAGCACGCGGCCGCTGCTGACGGGCAGATGCGCCGCCAGCGTAATGACCGAGCCGCCCTTGGGCTTGATGCGCGCGATCTTGCGAAAGCGAAAGGCGTCCGGGCTAAGCGGCTTTTGGCAGGAGACCGACAGCACCAGCGTGCCGGCCTGCCGCTCGCGCGATTGAAGGAATTCCTCGATTGGAATGTCACGGGCGCCAAAGCCGCCTTGCACGGATACCGTGGCATCGAGCGCGAGCAGGGCGACCGTGAAGTCGCCGTAGGGATTGGGTGCGAAGAGATTGCCCCCGACGGTGCCCATGTTGCGAACGGCCGGACCGCCGATTGAACGAGCAGGGACGTGGAGGAAGCCAAGATCGCGTTCGGTCAATATCTTCGCGAAGGTGACACCGGCGCCTATGGCTACGCGCGGGCCCGACGCATCGATCCGCAGCAGCGCCTGGTCGTGGGCTCGCACGATGGTGGAGATCGAGATGTCACCCTCGTTGAGCGCGCGCATCACCAGCGTGCCGCCGCCGAAATAGCGTGCGCCGCGGTCGGACGACAGCGCCGCCGCCGCTTCACCCGAGCTCGCGAATGTTCTTACGGTGACAGGCATCAATGAGTCTCCACGATCATGCGGCCTCGCTCAGATGGCGACGAATGGCTTCAAAGCCGGCCTGATAGATCTGTTCCGAGACCATCTCCGTCAGCCGTTTTTCGTCTTCGGGCCGCGCGGTGAAGCGCGACTCCCAGTGCCAGAAGGTGCGATTGCCGTCGGTGACCGGCAGCAGCCGGACATGAGCCACATAGTTGAACATCGGGATCGGCGTATCGAGCAGGCAATAGCTGAAGGCCTGTTCGAGATCGGACAGCGCCAGCAGCTGCTCGCGCAGTTCGGAGCCGTCCTTCAGCTTGAACCGGCGGACACAGCCGATCTTGTCGGACGCCTGCGCGCGCTCGATCGTAGAAGTTGCCACCGCCGGATGCCAGCGGTCGTGGCCGTTGAAATCGCGCAGCACGTTCCAGACCGCGTCGGTCGGCGCATTCAGGATCGTGCTCTTGACGATATGCGGCACCGCTAGCCTCCGAACGCCCGCTTCAGGGCGTCAAAGCCGCCCTGGAACACGCCGCCGCCGATATTGCTGACAAGCTCCGCCTCGCGCTCCGCCAAACAGTCGAACTCGGCGGTCCATTCCATAAAAGTCTGGTCGCCGTCGGTGACCGGCGTAAGCCGCAACGTGGCGACATAGTTTTCCACGCCCATCGGCGATTCCAGAATCGAATAGGTGCAGAACATGTCGTAGTCGGATAGTCCCAGCAGCTTTTCGCGGATGCGGTCGCCGTTTCGCAGCCGGAAATCACGCACGCAGCCGATCTTGTCGGCAGGCTCGCCACCCTCGATCCGGCTTTCGGCGATCGCGGGATGCCAGTTCGGCAGGCCGTTGAAATCGCGCACGCGCGCCCAGACGCGATCGTTGCGCGCATTGACGACGGTGGACACATAGACCCGGGCCATGGCGCGTTACGATCCTTTCTTGCGCGGGCCACGCTCGGCGGGCGTATTCGCTGCGGGAGGACCGTCGGAGCTCGCGGCAGACGGCGAGGCAGGTTTGCCTTCTCCGCCGCCCTTGCGCGAGGATTCCTGGATGCCCTGCATGTCGCGTGCTTCGCGGATCAAGCCCGGCATCTTGGAGAGGCTTCCGCCTTCGACCCCGATTTCCGACAGGATCGAATCGATCAGCGGCGCCTGCACGCGGTAGCGCAAGGCCGAGTTGATGACCTCGTCGGTGGCGCTGCGGCCGCCATTGCCGCCGCCGCCGTTGAGGCCGTCGACCTGGAGGATGCGGATGCCCTCGATCTTCTCCATCGGCTTGACGCTCTCGCGCACGATGCCCTCGATGCGGTCGAGCAATTTTCTGCGGAACAGCGAGAACCGCGCCTCATCCGTGAGCACGTTCTCGGCCTCGTTGAGCATCCGCTGCGCCTCGGCCTCGACCGTAGCACGGACCCGTTCGGCTTCGGCGGTGATCCGCGTCTCCTCGGCCTGCTTCTCGGCGATCAGCACCTCGACGGTCTTGCGTCGTTTGGCGATCTCGCTCTCGCGCGCGGTGATGACACGCTCGGTGGCCTCGGTTGCGCCCACGCGGGCATTTTCGGCCGCGGCACGTGCCGCCGACTCCTCCAGCGACTTCTGATGGATGGCGATGGCCTTTTCCATCATCGCGGTCTCGACATCCTTCTCGCGGCCGACTTCCAGCTTGCGCAGGTCGCGTTCGCGGCCGATCCGGGCTTCGTCGAGACCGCGATCGGACGCGATACGGGCGCGTTCGACCTCCTCGCGGGAGGCGATCTCGGCCTCCTGCAGGGATTGGACGCGCGCGATCTCGAGCTGCTCGATGGCACGCCGGCGCGCGATCCGCGCCGTCTCCAGCGCCTGCTCGCGCGAGACATCGGTGGTCTCGACTTCCTTGCGCGCCACGATCTCCGCCTGCTTGACCTGGCGGTCGGCATCGATGCGCTCTGAACGCTTGGCGGCGAGCGCGATCACCCGCTCCTCGTCGGCGAGCTCGACCGCCTTCTTCTGGTCGATGTTGAGTACCTCGCGGGTCTTGGAGGAGGCGATACGCTCGCTCTCGAGCGCAAGCTCGACATCGATGCGCTGGCGCTCGATCGCATCGCGGCGCTTCAGCTCGGCCGCCTCGATTGCCTCGGTGCGCGCGATTTCGAGCCCCTTGGTCTCCTTTTCGGCGCGGATGCGCTCGGCGGCGACGGTCTTCTCCTGCACGATCCGCGCAGCCTCGATCGCTTCGCGCGAGGCGATGTCGGCTTCCTCGATCGTGCGATTGCGCGCGATTTCGAGCGCGCGGACGCGCTCTTCCTGGGCGATGCGCGAGGCTTCGGTCGCTTCGCGCGCGGCGATGCCGGCGACTTCCAGCGTGCGGTTGCGCTCGATCTCCAACTGACGGGTGGCCTGCTCGGCGCCGATGCGCTCCGCCGCGAGATTGCGCTCACGCGCGATGCGGGCGCCTTCCACCGCCTTCTGCGCCTCGATCTCGGCCTCCTGCACGCTGCGGACCTGCTGGATCTCCATCGACCTCGTACGCTCGTCGGAGCTGATTCGCTCGACATTGACGGTCATGGTCTGGGCGATGCGGGCCTTTTCGGTCGCCTCGCGGGCCGCGATCTCGGCTTCGTCGATCGCGCGGGTACGCTCGATCTCGCGCCGCCGGGTCTCTTCCTCATTCGCAATCCGCGCGTCGGTGACGGCGCGATCCTGCTGGATGCGCGCCTTTTCGACGGCCTCGCGCGCCGTGATTTCGGCTTCCTCCACCGTCCTTGTGCGTTCGATATCGCGCTGGCGCACCTCGCGTTCGGACGCGATTCGTGCGGTATCGACCGCGCGCTGGTTGGCGATCCGCGCTTTCTCGATCTCCTCGCGGGCGAGCAATTCCTTTTCCTCGACCGCGCGGGTGCGCTCGATCTCGCGGTGGCGGGTCTCGCGCTCGGAGGCGATGCGGGCTTCCGCGATGGCGAGCTCGTTGGCGATGCGCGCCTTCTCGATCGCCTCGCGTGCGGTGAACTGCGCCTGCTCGGCCTCGGTCTCGCGCAGCGCGCGTTCCCGCGCGACCTCGGTGCGCTGCAGAGCGCGGCGCATCTCGATGTCGCGCTCCTGCTCGAGGCGGGCGGTCTCGCTCTCACGCTCGATGTCGAGCGCCTGCCGCTCGGCATCGAGATTGCGAGTGCGGATCTTGATCATCGAGTCCTGCTCGATGTCGTTGCGCAGCTTGCGCTTGGCCTCAATGTCCTCCATCAGCCGCGTCAGACCTTCGGCATCGAAACGATTGGAAGGATTGAAGAATTCCAGGTCGGTCTGGTCGAGATCGGTGATCGCGACGGATTCCAGCTCAAGGCCGTTCTGGGCCAGCGCTTCGGCCGCGGCCGCCTTGACCCGCGCGACATATTCGCCGCGCTGCTCATGCATCTGCTCCAGCGTCATTTCGGCGGCGACCGAGCGGATGGCGGAGACGAACTTGCCAGAGAGCAGGGCGTGCAGCTGCTCGGGCTCCAGCGTGCGGCGTCCGAGGGTGGCGGCGGCGATAGCGACGGCTTCGCGCGTGGCCTGCACGCGGACATAGAAGTCCGCTTCGATATCGACGCGCATGCGGTCGCGGGTGATGACGGCGTCCTTCCGGGCCCGGGTGATGCCCATCGGCAACACGTTCATGTTGACCGGCGTGTAGTCGTGGATGAAGGGCAGCACAAAGGCGCCGCCGTTGATCACGACGCGTTCGCCGAGGAAACCGGTGCGGACGAAGGAGACCTCCTTCGACGAGCGGTGATAGAGCCAGTTGACGATGTAAACGGCAATCACGATCGCGATGATCGCAACGATCAACCAGAGGATCAATTGACCAACCAGAATCCCCGACATCTTCTCCTCCCTTGCGTCGGCGCTCTAGCGCGCGCCGATCGCCTTGAACTTGCGAACCTGATCCGTCAGCGCCCGTTCCACCGGCAGGCGTTCCATCGAGGAAGCGCCGTAGAAACCGTGGCAGTTGCTTGTGTTCTTCATGATGAAATCGGCATCGGCGGGGTCTGCGATCGGACCACCATGCGCGAGCACCAGAATGTCCGGATTGACGCTGAGCGCAGCCGCCGCCCAGGCGTCGATGCGCGCCGGACAATCCTTGAGCTTCAGCGCCGTCTGCGCGCCGATTGCGCCACCCGTGGTCAGGCCGAGATGGCAGACGACGATGTCGGCGCCCGCGATCGCCATCGCGGCTGCTTCCTTCTCGCTGAAGACGTAAGGCGTGGTCAGCATGTCCTTCTCATGCGCCTTCGAGATCATCTCGATCTCCAGCGCATAGGACATGCCCGTTTCTTCCAGATTGGCGCGGAAGATGCCGTCGATCAGGCCGACCGTCGGAAAATTCTGCACGCCGGCAAAGCCCAGCACCTTCAGCTGGTCGAGGAAGATGTCCATGTCGCGGAAGGGATCGGTGCCGTTGACGCCGGCCAGCACCGGCGTTCGGGTGACGATCGGCAGCACCTCGCCCGCCATTTCCAGTACGATCGCGTTGGCGTCGCCATAGGGCATCAGGCCTGCGAGCGAGCCGCGGCCGGCCATGCGGTAGCGGCCGGAATTGTAGATCACGATCAGATCGACGCCGCCAGCCTCCTCGCATTTGGCCGACAGGCCCGTGCCCGCGCCGCCGCCGACGATCGGCTCGCCGCGGGCCACCATCTCCCGGAACTTCTTCAGCAGCGCCTTGCGTTCAAACCTGGGCATGCGTCACCTCGCCACTCTGCGCCGCCCGCTTGCACGTCCGAGCAGGGGTCGGAATGCAGCGACGATGGCGGAAGCGAATTCGGGATCGTTGATGTTGCGTTGGACGCGGATGAGCTGGCGGTTCGCCGTCTGCCGCACCGTGCGTTCGAGCGCCTTGAACAAGGCCGCGTCAGCGTCGGGGTCCCAGAACGGCTGCGCTGGCGCATCGAGCGCGGAGACGCCGCCCTCGGGCAGGAAGAAGCGCACAGGCCCGTCCATCTGGTTGAGCCGCTCGCCGATCCAGCGGCCCATGCGGTCGTTCTCTTCCGGCGTGGTCCGCATCAACGTGACCTGCGGATTGTGGACATGGAATTTGCGCTGGCGGTAGCGCTCCGGGATCGTGCCGGGCGCACCGAAATTGACCATATCCAGCGCGCCGACCGAGCCGACATAGGGCACGCGGTTGCGGATGATCGCGCCGAAGCGATCGTCAGTTGCCGGGAACACGCCGCCCATCAGGAGGTCGCAGACCTCGGTGGTGGTGAGATCGATCACGCCGGCCAGTTGGCCGGAATCGACCAGTTTCTCCATCGAACGGCCGCCGACGCCGGTGGCGTGAAAGACGAGACATTCGAAATCGTCCTTCAGCTCGGCCGCGATCTTTTGCACCGCGGGCGTGGTCACGCCGAACATGGTGATGCCGATCGAGGGCAGGGCGGCAATCGCGTCGCGTTGTTTGGCGCGATCGTCGAGGCGCGCTTTCACCATGCCGACCAAGGCATTCGCACCGTTGGCTAACACGGCACGCGAGATCGAGTTGAGGCCCTGCACGTCGGTGACCGAATACATCATGGTGATGTCGGCAGGTCCGACATAGGGAGCGACATCGCCGGAAGCGACCGACGAGACGATCAGCTTGGGCACGCCGACGGGCAGGGCGCGCATGCCGGGCGCAACCAGCGAGGCGCCGCCGGAGCCGCCGGCCGAGATGATACCCGCGACATTGCCCTGGCGTCGCAGCCATTTGGCGAAGGCATCGGCCATCGCCGCGACGGAGGCGCCGCGGTCGCTACCGAACACGCCCGATCCGCCGCGGCCATGGTTGAGCGCGATTTCCTGCGCCGGGACATCGCAGGTGGAGAGCTTGCCGCTGGTGGAGACGTCGACCAGGCGCGTTCGCAGGCCGCTTTCAGCGATGATGTCGCGGATGAAGCGAAGCTCGGCACCCTTGGTGTCGAGCGTGCCGACGACCAGCACGACTGGCGGTCCCGATGCCTGTTGCGCGGTCGGTTCCCGCCGCTGCCGCGTGCTGGCCTCTAACCGCGTTACGCCAGTCGAGAGCGTGCGCGCCGACGCTTCGATCCGCGCAATCGTTACAGGCTGCGACCAGCGGGTCGGCAGCGTGGGATTGGAGACGTAGATGCGGATCGGTGCCGAGCCGGGCGCGCGTTGCGGCTCAGGCTCTGCGTCCGGCTTGGCCGTTTCAGCTTCAAGGTCGGTATCAAGTTCGCCGTGAACACCGACGCCAAGCAGGCGCTGCTGCAGGTCGCGGTCCTCCGACAGGCGGCCGGAATCGATGATGCGGTTGATGCGGCCATTGACCATGATGGCGACATTCCCAGAGATCGCGGTCGCCACGCCGATGTTCTGCTCGATCATCAGCACCGAAATGTCGCCTTCATCGGCAAGGCGCACCAGCATCTCCTCGAGCTGGGCGACGATCACGGGCGCGAGCCCCTCGGTCGGCTCGTCCATGACCAGAAGATGCGGATTGGTCAGCAGCGCGCGCGAGATCGCGAGCATCTGCTGCTCGCCGCCGGAAAGCTGGGCGCCGCCGTGGTTCTTGCGCTCGCCAAGGCGCGGAAAGGTTTCGTAGATGCGCTCGATGCTCCAGGGCCCGCGCCGGATGCCGGCGGCAAGGCGCAGATGCTCGTCGACGCTGAGCGAGCGCCACAGCCTTCGTCCCTGCGGCACATAGCCGACGCCGAGGCGCGCGATGCCGGCCGGGGACATCGAGGTGATATCTTGCCCACGGACACGGATCGAGCCGCCGCTCGCCCGCAACAGGCCCATGATGGTCTTGCACAGCGTGGTCTTGCCCATGCCGTTGCGGCCGACCACCGAGAACACGCCGGACTCCAGCGTCAGATCGACGCCCTGCAGCGCGTGCGAGCGGCCGTAATAGACATCGAGGCCGCGGACTTCGAGGGCGGGCGCGGCGCGGCGGACGTCACTCATGTCCGCCTCCAAGATAAAGCTCCTGCACCTCGGGATCGGATTCGATCTCCTGCGGGAGGCCTTCCTTGAAGACCCGGCCGTTGTGCATCATCGTCACGCTTTCGACGACGCGCAGCGCCACGTCCATGTCGTGCTCGATGATGATGTAGCCGATATGCGGCGGCAGCGAGGTCAGGATTTCGATCAGCTCGCGCCGCTCGGTCGGCGACAGGCCCGCCGCCGGCTCGTCGAACAGGATGAAGCGCGGCGCACCGGCCAGCGCTAGCGCGATCTCGAGTTGCCGCTGCTGTCCATGGGCCAGTTCCGAGACGCGCTGCTGCTTCACCGGTGTCAGATGCACGGCCTGGATCAAGAGATCGGTCGAATGCATCAGCGCGTCGTTGGGGCGCGGACGGAACGGCGAGAAGCGTCCGCGGGAAACGCCGCAACAGGCGAGGTAGACATTGTCCTGCACGGTGAGGCCGGGGAACAGCGCCGATATCTGGTATGTACGGCGCAGGCCTCGGCGGATGCGCTCATAGGGCGGGAAGTGGGTGATATCCTCGCCGAAGAAACGGATGGTGCCGGAGGAGGGCGGAAAGTCGCCGGTCACGCAGTTGAACAGCGTGGTCTTGCCGGCACCGTTGGAGCCGAGCACCGCGCGGCGCTCGCCTGGACGCACGGTGATCGTGACGTCAATGAGCGCAGCAAGCGCGCCGAACATTCGCGTCACGCCGCGCAGCTCCAGCGCGGCGCCGGCCCCGACCGCGGAAATGCGCTGGGCGACGCTATCCATGGCCGTGACCTCCGCGCGAGCGGCTTTCTGCTTTGGTGACGCTGCGGCGCCAGCGCTCCCAGAGGCCGATCACGCCGTCCGATGACCAGAACACGATGACAAGGAAGCCGAGGCCGATCAGCAGGCGGAAACGGTTGCCGTCGAGACCGATCTTGACCAGGAAGTCGAGCGCAAAGGTGCGCAGGATGACGAAGATGAACGCGCCGATGAAGGGGCCGACCGGCCGCGTGATGCCGCCGACCACAGCCATAATCAGGATATCGATGCAGCGTTCCACCCCGATCGAGCCGGGTGAGATCTGACGGTAGTTCCAGACCTGGAGAACGCCGGCCAGCGCTGCGATCAAGGACGCGAAGGCGTAGGCCGCAACCCGATGCGCGTTGACATTGAAGCCGAGCGCGGCCATGCGGCGCGGATTGTCGCGCACGCCCTGCAGGGCGAGGCCAAACGGCGCGCGCGAGATATAGAGCACCGCGAAATAGCACAGCGCTGCCGTCAAAAGTATCACGTAGTAAAAGGGAATGTCGGAGCGCCAGTCGACGCCCCAGAAATGCGGGGTGACGACGGTGTTGATGCCGGTGTGGCCGTTGAAGATCGCCCAGTTCTGGTTGGTGAAATAGTAGAACGCGGCACCGATCGCGAGGGTGATCATGATGGTGTAGATGCCCTCGGTGCGCACCGCGAGCGCGCCGCCGAGGGTGCCGAAGATGGTGGCGAGCACGAGCGCCATCGGCGTCGCCAGCCACCACGGCCAGCCGAGGCTGATATTGGCGCTGCCGCTCAGGCCGAATACGGCGACCATGTAGCCGGCAAAGCCCGCGATGGTGAGCTGCATCAGGCTGACCATGCCGCCATAGCCCGCGAGGAACATCAGGCTGAGCGCGATGATGCCGAGGATCAGCGTCGTGCCGAAGATTTCGATCAGGAAGAAGCCGTTGGCGATCACCGGCATGATCAGCAGGATCACGGCGACCACCCAGGCCGCAGGATGGTCGAATTCCGCCCACGCCATCGCCGCCGGACTCGGCGCAGCCGGCGGCTTGGCGTGAAGGCGGGCGTCCTGCAGCAGCGACATGTCAGCGCCTCGCCAAGAGGCCCTGCGGCCGAAGCGCCAGCACGAGCACCATGATGAGGAAGGTCACTACGATGGCGTAGGTCGGGATGTAGACCGAGCCGAGCTGCTCGGCGAGGCCGATGATCAGCGCGCCCAGCGCGGCGCCCGGGATCGACCCCATGCCGCCGACGATGACGACGACGAGCGACGCCAGCAGGAAGCGCGTATCCTCGCCGGGCGAGATCGACTGGAACGTTCCGCCGACCACGCCGGCGATTCCGGCGAGGCCTGCGCCCAGCGCGAAGATCACCACGAACACGATCTGGATGTAGATGCCGGTCGCGGCAAGGATGTCGCGGTCATCGACGCCGGCGCGCACCATCATGCCGACCCGGGTGCGATTGAGCGCAAGCCACATCACGACGCCGATCACCACGGACGCGGCGAAGATCACGAGCCGCACCAGCGGATATTGCAGATAGACGGCTTCGCCCGAAGATTTCACCGCGGTGACGAACGGCAATTCGATCGGGCCGACCAGCCAGCTCGGGGTCTGGATCTGGTAGAAATCGCCGCCGAACGCCCACAGCATCAGATCGGCGAATACGATCGACAGCCCGATCGTCACCATGGTCTGGCGCAGGTCCTGGCCTTCCATACGCCGGAACACGACCAGTTGCAAAATGATCCCGACTAGTGCGACCAGGATGAATGCGACGATGAAGCTCAGGACCCAGGAGCCGGTCCAGACGCTGATGGCGTAGCCGACATAACCGCCGAACAGATAGAGCGAACCGTGCGCCAGGTTGACATTGCGCATCAGGCCGAAGATCAGGGTGAAGCCGCTCGCCACCAGGAAATAGAGGCCGCCGAGCGTGATGCCGTTGAAGGCGGCGTTGAGGAAGACTTTCTTCCGGCCGATCGCCTCCTCTAGGCCCGGCGGCCAGATCGCGAAGATCAGCCAGAGCAGGACCGCGACCGCGATCAGCACGATCAATGCCCATGCCGGATGGCGTTCGATGAACCGTGCCATCTCCGTTCGCGTTCCCTCGGTGCCGCGCGACCGTCTTTGGGTCGCGTCCGGAACAATCCTAACGGCACCACAATGGGAGGATTTGATCGAGAGTATCTTTTATCGTCTGGTCTAGGGCCTTAACACCTTGGCGGCGCGGCGGTATTCGGTCGGCGCCATGCCGACATTGGCGGCGAAGAAGCGGGTGAAGCCGCTTTGCGAGGAGAAGCCGAGATCGAAGCCGATATCGGCGATCGGCGCTTCGGTGGCGACCAGCGCATCGAGCGCCTGCTCCATCATCAGCGTGTTGAGATAGAGGTGGGGGGTGACGCCGGTCTGGGTGCGGAACAGGCGATAGAAATGCGGCCGCGACAGTCCGGACTCCCGGGCGATCAAATCGAGCTCGAGTTCCGCGCCGGGGCTTTCCGACATCAGCTTGATTGATTTTCGCACCCGGTAGTCGGTGACGGCCGCGGCCGCCCGTATCTCCTGCGCCTGCTCGGCGGCTTGCCAGCTTTCCTCGTGGCAGCCGTCAATCAATTGCCTGAGCTCCCCATCGAGGCTACTGAGCGATGGCGCGCCGCAAACCAGCGCCGCGGTGCGGCGAATATGCTTGTCGAGCGGGGCGGTGCGCTTGAAACAGGTCTTCCCGAAGCGCAGGCCATGGGTGCGCGCCGCGTCGGGGGCGAACCATTCGGCATTGACATAGAGCACGAAGAAGATCGCGCCATTGCCCACATCCGTAGGGACGAAATTATGCGGCTCCCACGGGTTGATGGCGACGATGGAATCCTCGGTGAGAAGCCATTCGTCGTCGCATACATTGATGCGCGCTGGCGTTCCGCCGACGTGATAGATCAGATGCCCCTCGCGATGCGCATGCATGTTGAACGGGCGGTTCAACTGATAGACCGTCGCGCGACCGAACCGGCCGTGGAAGACGGCAAGCGCTCGGCTCATGCCTTCCCCTCCCGCGGGATGTCTTTGTCTTTTTCTTTCGACCAGCGTCGATCATCCCGGGAGGGAATGCAAGAGCCGAGAAGGGGTTGGCCGCGGCCGATATCGTCGCGGTCAACCCCAGCAGGCTGGTTGGTCCAAAGCGCAGAAAGGTCAGTATTTCTTGCACTCCGGAACGGTTCGGCTCGGCAGGCCGATCTTGGCGAACACGGCCGGATCGTAGCCGAGCGTCTGGTTCACGTTCGGGATCACTTTCACGACCTTGCTGAACAGCGCGCCCTTGCCGTCATCCACCACCTCGGTCACGAAGTTGGTGCCGATGGCCTGGCGGTTGGAGTCGAGCTTGATCTTGCCATTGGGCGCGTCGATCTCGATCTTGGCCAGCGCCTCCTTCAGCTTGGCCTGGTTGTTGCTGAGGTCGCCATTGACCTGACGAAGTCCCAGGATCAGCGCCATCGTCGAGCCGTAATAGTTGGTGGCGAGCAGCGACGGGCTCGGGAAGCGTTTCTCCGGCGGGAACGAGTCCTGATAGGCCTTCACGAACTTCTGCCAGCCCGGATCGTCCCAGGTGTCGGCCTGGCCGCTCGCCGCGATGGTACCGATCAGCGCGTTCTTGGCGTTGCCCTTGGCCGACAGGATGGTCTGGTCGACCATGATCGAGCCGCCCATCAGATGCGCCTTGCCGCCGGCCTGCTGGTACTGATTCAGGAAGTTGACGGCGTCCGCGCCGCCGAGGCCGAGATAGATCGCGTCGACATCGTCGGGCAGCGCAGCGATCACGGAAGCGAAATCCTTGGTGCCGAGCGGGACCCATTGCCGGTTGGTGACTTGGCCGCCGGCGCCGCAGAACTCCAGCACGAGGCCGAAGACCTGGGTGTAGATGAAGGAATAGTCCTCTCCGACGGTTGCGATCTTTTTATAGCCCTTGGTTTCATAGGCGTATTTGCCGAGTCCCACCTGCCATTGCGCGCCGTCCATGTTGAAGCGGAAGAAGTTCGGCGAGGGATCGACATATGTCGTTTCCTGTGCGCCCGAGGCGGCGTTGATGAAGGTCAGCTCCGGATGGGTTTTCGCAAAGTTCTTTACCGCGATGCCTTCGTCGCCCGACAGCGGCGAGAGCAGGATCTGCACCTTGTCCTGTTCGATCAGCTTGCGCACGGCGCGTACGGCCGAATCCGGCGTCGCGTCGGTCGAAGCCACGACGAATTCCAGCTCCTTGTCGCCGACCTTCTTGCCCAACACGTTGAGCGCGGTCTGGTGGCCGCGCATGCCGTCCTCGCCGAGCACCGTGTAGGTGCCTTCGAGGGTCGCAGTGACGCCAACCTTGATCTTGTCCTGAGCGAAGGCCGCGCTCGAGAGCAACAGGCTCGTCAACGCGACCAGACCCACACAGCTTTTCAACATCGGTCTCCTCCCTTGTCGTGCCGGTTCGTTAGGTGGCCGCGATTGTCGCGGCCGGGCATCGCCGGGAGGAAGCTAGCTGATGACGGCGACGGTGCGCTCCAGTCGCGACGCCCACTGCTTAACGGGTAGTCTCATTTTTGCATGTTGCGATGCGCAATCGGCAGCGTTCGTTTGCGGACTAAATGAGACAATCCGCTCCGGTGACGCGCCCTCGGCATAATCGTTTGCATGGATCCGCCCGCGGTGACGCGTTCCTATGGTTGGAGTTCTTACTGTAAGCCATTGATCTCTAATGCTCGCATTTTGGTTCAGTTGGAAAATTTTCCTTGAGATATCAACGCAAACAGCATGTCTCTTAATCAGCGGGTCCCAGGTTCGAGCCCTGGTGCGCCCACCAAGTCCTTCAAGCACTTAGCACGATCGCCAGGACCTCATTCCGACAACCGGTCAGCGGCTATTCCGACAAACCGGCTGCTTTGGTTCGCTCCTCGCGCCGCTTTTTAGTCCCCGAGATCAACTGTTTTCGCGTGCGTTTGGCGTAGGTCGGCAATTGTCGTGCCGACCGATGACGACCTGCTGCGCGCAACTCAGCGTCTGTCAGGTCACTGTCAGCGCCTTCGGTAAAGCCACCATGACGGAACGAGGTGAATGAAGGTTCAGTTCGAATGCTGGCGGCTGCAACAATATCCTTTACGACACTTCGCAGGTACCGCAGATCCTTGCGCTCGGTGATCCATGGCATTGGGGTGCGGACCTTCGGTGCTTGTGGTCGCGCCGAAAGACTAGGCCCAAAACCATCGTATTCTTGATGTCGTCGAGCTCAGCCATCAGTTCAGGGAAAAGAGCCTCGCCCGTTTCGTCGAACAGCGGCCACCAGGCTTCCTCGCCATTCTTGGGATGTACGATCTTTACGCTATTCGGCCGCTCCTTCGGCCGATAGTGCGTGATCTCGAACGCGCCGAAGACGTGTTCTTCTCGCTGCAACCACTCCCAAGCGACTAGTGCCGCTGTTGCGACCGAACCATATCCGAGCGTTTTCGCCGCGGCTCTAAATGCAACGAGTTCCTCCCAAGTCGCGGTCGGCGTCTCCCGCACGGGCTGATTTGGGGAACGAGCCTTCAGGCCCATTCGCGAGAATGGATTGATGGCGGGCACGTGCTTTTCCTGAGCGCGCTGAGCAACGAACCATGCCCGCCTGCAGGTCGACATTGCGGCATTCGCAAACCGACGACGCTCGCGTTCGACGATATTGCCGTCTGCATCTTTCTCTTCCACGACCAGCAGCTTCGCGTAGATCGCGTCGACAAAGCCTTTGCTAAAATGAGATATCTGCTTTGAGCCCGCGCGGGTGCCATCTTTCAGCTGATGGTTGGCGAAGAGTGCCAGGCCCTGTTCGTACAACCGCTGCGTCTTATGATCTATCTCTTTCCATTTCTGATGCGCTTTGAAGATACTGACGAGCCAATCGAAAGAGCCAGGCACCGGGCACCCCGGAACCATGTCGGACAAGCCTCCCGAGCGCCAACTATCGAAAGCAGGTAGCAACATATGCTCTGCCCGCTCGACGGCAGCCGCGTAATCTTCGCCCAAAGGCTCCGCTCTAAGCGGACAGTCTTGCTCTCGAGCCCAACTCGGCGGCTCAAAGAAGTATGCCCACCGACCGTTCTTCAGTGGCTTTCGCCGGCAGTAGCGCGGCAGCTTCAACGCAGTGCGAGGAGGTTTCATACAAGGGACGCCAAGTCTTGATGCCTTGGACCATTCGAATCAGGCTGAATGAAGTTGTCAATGGAGGCCTTCGACCAGATTGGTTCTCTCGCACGTCCAATTCCGTGGTGGCCGATCGGCGGGGGCGCTTCACCACGGTTCACGCCGCGCGCCAACTCACTGGTGTCACGATAATCGAGGTACGCGGCTGTCATATTATCGGCGCGCATAATCGCGGGCCATGCACCAGTCGGAGGGTAGCGCGCGGGAAGGGGAGAGCGTGCCGACATCGCGCTTCCTCGCGCTCGTCACGCGTTAATCGAACCCGAGTTACAAAATTCTGCTCTTGTTGGCTTCGCTCCGCAATATCGCATCACTTCCGCCTCCACGCTTCGTCAACATGATCGATAGGGACCAGACAACAACGCCCGTGAAAAGGAACATGGGCATGCGCGCGGGAATTCGGCCAGTGTAGAGTACAAATCGGACGGTGACCGGAGGGGGTAGCGCGTTATCGCGTGTGCGATGCGGATGGCTTTGTGAGTATTGAACGAGCAGCTGGCACGAAACCGATGCGACTAGGTCAGCGTTTCCTTAGTTCGAATCATATCAGGCAGCGTCGGCGAGTTTGTAGGACCATGTGTGGATGACGGGGTATCGATTGACGTCCTTGATGCCGAGCATGATGCGTTCCTTTAGGACTCGTCCATAAATAACTCAGTCAATTCGTTTTGGACTTTTGGACGGTGATTTTTTTCGATGAGGCGAAATCGTATAGTTCCAGTCGCCATGGAACGAGTGGCGGGTCAGGTTGACGGCAGCCATCTGGAGATCGGAAACCTTGACGCCTTTGGGATATTTCTTTTCGTCGAGCTCGGCGCGCACTTTGAGCCCGGCATCTGTTGTCGTCGCGGCGATCAGCTGGACGATCGTGCGATAGCTGCGCAGTGGCTTTCCCCGCCAGTTGATGGTGATGAACGAGAAGAGACGATGCTCGATCTTGTTCCACTTGCTGGTGCCGGGCGGCAGGTGGCAAACCGTGATCGGCAGCTTGAGCTCGTCCGCCAGTTTTTGAAGCTCGACCTTCCACAGGCGCACACGGTAGCCGTTGCTGCCGCCGCCGTCGGCCGTGATCATCAGGCGCTTGGCTGTCGGATGACGCTTCTTCCCCATCGTCCGCCACCATCGGCGGATCGCATTGACCGCGAAGCTGGCGGTGTCGTGGTCCGTGCCGACGCTGACCCAGCCGACATTGTTGGTGATATCGTACACGCCGTACGGCACGGCGCGGCTTAGCTTGGGATCGATAAAGTCATGAATGTTGACGAGCTCAGGCCTGCCTTGGCGACGCCATTCCCGGCCGTTGTTCTTGAAATTGCCTACCAATTCCTTCTTCTTCGTGTCGACCGATATGACCGGTTCGTTCGCCGCCAGAAACGTCGTGGCCTGCGTGTTGATATATTGAAACTGCGCATCGCGATCGATGTGCTGGCCGCCTTCTCGTGTCTTGTTGTTCGCTTGCAGGCTGTAGCCCATGCGGTGCAGAAGGTCGCTGACAACTGTCGGGCAAACCTTATGACCCTCCTTCGCCAGCTCGGTCACGAGGTTACGCAAGCTGCGGGTCGTCCACAACAATGGCTGCATCGGATCGCCCCGTGTCACCGGTTCGACCAGGCGCTTGAGATCGGCCGCGAGTGTTGGATCCCGGGACGACTTCTTCTTGCGCCCGCCGCCCGCCTTACGGACACGTCCAGCCGGGACCGCCACATTGTCGCGAATGTCAGAAAGTCCGTGATAAATCGTCGACCGCGCCAATCCGCTGATGCCGGACATCAAGCTGACCCCGCCGTGTCCCAGCGCTTTCGCCTCCAGGGCGGCAAAGCGCCGGAGGCTCTGTTCATTCAGAACAGGGGCCATCTCCCGATAGCGCTTCCGCGCGGCGCGCGCCTGAGCGGCTCGAATCATCCCACTACGCTACGTCGCGCGACTCATCATTGTGAATCCCGCTCAGCAAATCCTCGCGATCTATGGCAATTATGACTCAGTTGTTTATGGACGGGCCCTTAGTTCTTGTTTTGATGCCACCCGGATTTGGCGCAGGACCGAGCGGGCGAACTTGGAGAAGAAGCCCTCGATGAGATTGAGCCAGGAGCCGTGCTTGGGCGTGAAGGTGAAAGTGAAGCGGCGCGCCGGCTGAGTGGCGAGCCAGGCTCGGGTTTCCCTGGAGATGTGTGCCGAGTGATTGTCCAGGATCAGCTTGATCGCCGTGCCGGCCGGGTAAGCTGCATTGAGAAGCTTGAGGAATTCGATGAACTCGCGGCTGCGGTGGCGGTCTTTGACCAAGGCGTGGACCTTGCCGGTGAGCAGATCAATGCCGGCCAACAGACTGAGCGTGCCGTGGCGCTTGTACTCATGATCGCGCGAGAATGTCGCGTAGGTGCCGGGCACTGGCGGCAAATCTGGCGATGTGGTCGCGATCGCCTGGATTCCAGGTTTCTCGTCGTAGGAGACAATCGCTACCGGTTTGCGCGGTTTTTTGGATTTTTTCTTCGCCTTGGCCGCGGCCTTTTTCAGGACTTGGACCTCGCGATAGACGCACAGAACCTCTGCCATCTTCTGCTCGAAATCGGCATCGCGGCGTTCCAGATGGTAACGTACCTTATGCGGTTTGATTTCCTCCTGGCCGAGAATCTTGCACACCGTGCCTTGGACAAGATTGGCGAGGCATCGGTGTCCCGCCGCCGCCCCGCGCTCGCGCGCATGGCGCGCCAGCAGACGCGTCGTCCACAATTCGTGCGGATAACCGTGGTCCTTGGCCTTGTCGCACGCCAGCGACACCAGCCAGGCCTTGGCCTCCGGCGTAATTGTTGGCTCCTTGCCGGGGGGGGTCGGTCATCAAGCGCCGTCAACGGCCCATAGGCCAGCGCCCGCTCGATGCAGCGTTGGACCGTTTGATGGTGTACGCCAACCCATTGTCCGACGGCAAAGAAGGATGGGTTCTCGCGATAAGCCAGAAGCATCTGCGCACGCTGCACCCGGCTCGCCGGCTCGGTTCGAGACCGCGAAACGGTCGTCAAACGCGTGACATCCTCATCCGTCATCCCCACCTCAAGGGCTTGCCGCCATGTTGCCATGATACCGATCCTCGTTCAGCTCTTCACAAACGAGGAATCCACCAACGTAATTCCAGTTCCAGGGAGCCTGGCTTGATCGAGGCCGGTTTCATGGAATCGGTCGTCTAGCCGTGCTGGTGGAATTACCGCATGCGGGCGGCGTTCGCATGGTAGGCAACTTGTTGGGCGATCCCATGCAGACAGTTGCAATCGGCGACCCCGTCGAGGGCGTGTTCGAGCATCATCTGCAAACTGATCCGCCGTATTCTCTTTTGCAATGGCAGACGGGCTGATCTACGGCCGAGCGATTTTGTGGGCGTCGCGTGATTGAGGCGAGAAAGCTCCCGGCGGCAGGTCCGGTTTTGGCGCGAAGCGGCCGTTTGGCCTTGTCTTGCGATAAAGTAGCCAAATCTACGATGCGGGCGGAGAGACTATAGCCAGAGCAAATGTGGAGCGGTAGTTTGCGGACTGCTGAAGTATGCAATGAGCAACGAGGTGAGGCGTTTCTGGTGCGGTGACCCACAGCCGCCAAAATGAAAATCTGATAAGCGATTGATTTCATTGGTGGGCCCGGCAGGACTGCGGCGGTTGCGTAAAATCAACAGCTTAGGCGAATATGAGACAACGGAAAATTCGCATGTTTGCCGATGTTTGTCTCAAGGCGGTGTGCGTTGGCCTCCTGATCCGCGTACTTCCCCCAACACATCCTGACCGACTCCCGTCGAGGATGAACGGCGCATGTGTGCCGTGCGCCCCGTGAAAGGAGCCGGGGCCGAACCATGGGATAACCGACCGTGGGGGGAGAAGCCGGGGGGAGCCCGGTGTACACCGAAAGAGCAAAGCGTGCAGCGCGAGGCACGCCGCGCCAGAGACCCGGCCCCCGAAGGAGCCGGACGCAACACATCGTTGGTCCATCAGCGATGCGCTGCCGCCGCCACTTAAGCAATTAACGAGGACGCGATAAGGACCGACCGGGTGACCCCGGCCCGCGCTTCGACAGACAGTTGGAGCAGATCGCAGATGGACGCGCGCACCTGACGGTGCACGGCTCAGCTCGTCTCAAGTGTCATCGAGACCGAGAAGCAAGCCTTGCCTTTCCTGATCGGGAAGGCGAGGTGCGCCTGGACGGTCTGGCTGAACTCAGTGTCATCACCCAACCAAGCGACCGGCAGCGAAGCTCATTCCGGCGACAAGAAATCTGAAAGAGGACGGTTATCACCACGGTTGGAGATATCGAGATGCAGAAAGATGCCAACAAGCCGAGGACGAAGTCGCTGCCCGAACGCGCGCGGGAGACCGAAAAGGAATGGCGTGACGAACTTGGCCTGAGCAAGGGACTGCACCGCAAGGGCAATGCGACGGCGCGAGCGCATCGGCGGTCGACCGAATGCCCTAAGGAACCCAAGGCTACGGTTCGACATCGGCGTTATCGCAAAAGGCAGCTGGGCAAACTAGGCGCCGCAAGCAAGGTGCGGTGCATCGATCCCGATGCAGCCAGTCATCAGTACCTCAAAGCTTTGGAGGCAGCCACTGAACGGCGAAAGCACTTATAAGCTGCAAAGCATTGGCGCCGGTATCTCAAAACAAAGAAGAAGGAAAACGCCCCGGATGGCTGTCCGAGGCGGTCTTAATCGGTCGCAACATTCCGAGTTCTCAATCGCGCGTGTACCCGGAGCAAGAACTATGGCGAAGAAGAATGACCGCGGAGGTTATTGTATCAGCTGCGGTGCCCAATTTACGGAGCAGACGACAGCGGCTGCCATTGCCCTGCATGGACGATTGTTAGACGGCGCGAGAGATTCCGTGCCGGCGACCTATCCGTGCGAGTTTCCGAAATGCTTGCGCAGCTTGCGTATTGCGCCGAATAGCGGATAATTCTGCTGCATGGGGACCAAATCAGCTCGAAAATCCGGACCGCTCGACAATCCGCGTCATGAGGCATTTGCTCAGGCTATTGTGCAGGGGCTAAATCCTTACGCCGCCTACGAGTTTGCTGGATTTAAGCCCAGCAAGGGCGCTCCCTATCGATTGCGAGAAAACGCGAGAATTTCGGCTCGCATCAACGAGTTGCGATCAAAACTCATTCGGAAGGTCGAGCGCTCTCTCGATATGACCGTCGATCGCCTCACCCGGGAATTCGCCCGAATTGGCCTTGCGAATGTTACGGACGTGCTCGCGATCAAGGACGGCCAAGTGATTGTGCAGGACACTGCCCAGATCGGCGAGAACACCGCGGCCGCGATCGGCGAGATTCGCCAAACCAAAGACGGCATCGTTGTAAAAATGCACAACAAAACGCAGGCATTGGAGAACCTCGCGAAACATATGGGCTATTACAAAGAGAATTTTCAGCTCAACGTCACGATGTCCCTCGCCGAACTGGTGAACATGAGCTACCAGCAGGACCTACCCGAGTTGCCGGCGCCGAAGGTTCGGGAGCACGAGAAAGAATAGTTTGAGCAAATGGGCAAGATCTCACGCATTCTCGCCGTGGCGGTCGCCCTCGCGGCAAGCGCCAGAGCAACGATAGGAGCCACCAACGCGTTGCCTTCGGAATCGTTGGTCGGCATCGCATCGAGCCTCGGACAGAAGGCTCTTAACGATCCCGCCGCCTTCGATTTCGTGGAATCGCTGACCACCGAGATTGGGCAACGTCTGGCCGGTACCGAAGCCCACAGGCGGGCGGTCGTATGGGCAGAGGCGAGGTTGAAAGCAGCAGGCTTAGAGAACGTGCATTCTGAGTCATTTAGCTTCCCCGCCTGGATCCGCGGCGCCGAAAGCGCGGATATCGTCGGTTCAGTGCCCCAGCATCTAGCCGTTACCACATTGGGTGGCTCGGTCGCGACGGATGCTAACGGCATTGAGGCCGAGATCGCGCTGTTCCGGACATACGACGATCTGCTTGCGGCTGCTCCGGGATCGCTCAGCGGCAAAATCGCCGTCGTGACCCAGCGCATGGTGCGGGCGCAGGACGGCAGCGGCTATGGTGCCGCTAACCAAATCCGGCGTTACGGCCCCTCCGAAGCCGCAAGGCGGGGCGCCGTCGCCTATCTGCTGCGCTCGCTTGGCACAGACAGCCATCGTCTGCCCCATACCGGGGCTCTCAATTACGAGGACGGCGCGGCGCGGATTCCGGCGGCGGCACTTGCCATTCCCGACGCCGATCAACTCGAGCGGTTGGCGGCGCTTGGTCCGGTACGGATCCGGCTTCTGCTGACACCGACGGTTCAAGAGAACGCGCCGTCCTGGAACGTCGTCGGCGAGCTCAAGGGTACCGAGCGTCCAGATGAGGTCGTTCTTATTGGTGGACATCTCAATTCCTGGGATCTCGGCACCGGTGCTACCGATGACGGCGCTGGCATCGCTATCGCCTTCGGCGCTGTCCGGCTGATCGCAGGCCTGCCGCAGCGACCCAGGCGCACGATCCGTATCGTCCTGTTCGGCGCCGAGGAAATGAATTTCAGCGGAGCCGCCTATGCCCGAGCCCACGAAGAAGAAGCCGGTAAGATCGTGGTGGCCGGCGAGGCAGATTTCGGGGCGCGGAGTGTCTACTCCGTGCAGCTTCCAAGCGGCGGTGCCGACAGCGATTTCGGCCACACGCTGGAGCGGGTCATTGCGCCGCTCGGCGCTAACGTCGATCGCCGGCCAGCCCTCGGCGGCGGGGACGACATCCGTGAACTACAGAAGGCCGGCGTGCCGGCGGTGTCACTTCGCCAAGACGGGCTTGATTATTTCGACACCCATCACACCGCGGATGACACGCTCGACAAGATCGATCCGAAGCAGCTCGACCAGGCGGTTGCAGTGTGGTCGGCCTTCACCTATCTCGCCGCGGCATCGGACGTGGATTTCAGGGCTCTTGCACCAACCGCAAAATAGCGCGCCCTGCGAGCGTACAGAGACGCGCGCGTCTTCTCAGCGGACCCGGCGCGTTCTTCCCCGCGCGGCGGGTCGGCGGGGCCGTCATTCGTCCCGCTATGTGCAAAAATCAAGAATTATGCACAAATCCGTTGACGTTGATTTTGCTTGCGTTATCCTGTGCATAAATGACGTGCGAAATGGAGCGCGAAAATGCTGGTAGGATACGGAAGAGTTTCGACCGATGGCCAGTCCCTAACTGCCCAGGTGGCGGAGCTGAAGGCCGCCGGCTGCACCGAGGTGTTTCAAGAGAGGGTCTCCGGCGCCAAGTCCGATCGCGCCCAGCTGTCACGGCTCATGGGCCGGCTGCAGGATGGCGACGTACTCGTTGTGACGCGGCTAGACCGATTGGCCAGATCAACCCGGGATCTGCTCAACGTGCTGGGCGCCGTCGCCGATAAGGGCGCCGGCTTCCGATCGCTCCGGGACGCCTGGGCGGATACCACGACACCGCACGGCAGGCTGATGCTGACCGTCCTGGGCGGCCTGGCCGAGTTCGAGCGCGAGCTCATCCGTAGCCGCACCAGCGAGGGCAGAGAGCGCGCCAGGGCGAAGGGCGTGGTCATGGGCCGCAAGCCGAAGTTGACGCACCACCAGCGCCAGGAAGCTATCGCGCAGCGGGATGCCGGCGAGTCCATGATGGACATCGGCCGGTCCTACAACGTCAGCCACTCCACGATCAGCCGGCTAGTTGGCACGGCTTAGCGGAATCGCTTTTCCATCCTCCGCACGGAGATCAGTCATGGAAGCTAGATTTATCTATCAGAACCGGTCGGATGCCCGATTTTATGATGCGTCCACGGGAGAAATGCGCGGTGGTCCTGACAAGGCCATTGTCTATATCAATGGCGTGCTATGCGCGATGGATCGCGAGGCAAAGATCAGCATACCCGTTTCACGCTGGAAACTGATGGAGATCGGCGCTGCCTGTTTTCTGGCGGCGCTCAAGGTTAAGGGCGCAGCGTCCAGTTCGCTTGAGTCTGTGCCCGTTCCTGAACCACGTCCAGCACCTCCCGACGACGACGAAAGGGCATCTCCGGAAGCTACACATCAGGGAAGCTACGAAGCCGAATGGGAGCATCTTATTCGGGAAATTCGCGATCTATCTCGATAATAGACGGAGCGTTGGGCCGTGCGAAAGATCATCCTGGCTCGCCTTGTTCTAACGATCGCTTCGGTGTCTCCGGCCGATGCCCGCAGTCACCGGCGCACCCATCCCAGCAAGCAGCCCGCGGCTCAGACCACGCAGGCTGACGATAAGACGGCAGCCGAGAAGGCGTCCGCCGATACGGACGCGGCAATGGACAAGCGGATCAAGAGCATCTGCCGCGGCTGCTAGAATGGCGGGCGCCCCAGACCACCCCCGATGACCCTGCTTACGGTCCCCCGATGAGCGGGGTCATCCTTGCCTCTGCGCTGACAATCTCGATCAAAAACGCAACGCGACAGGCCATATCCCAGGCCTCGACTTCACGCGCCGTCGCGTGCTGAGCTTCAAGTTCGTCGCGCCCGTCATCAATAGCTGTGGTCAGCCAGTCCATGGCCTTGGCCCGATTAAGGGCCTTTCCAGCTGCCAGCACGAACAGCTTTGCCTCCTGCGAGCCGCGCCAAGAGCCTTCAGTTTTGGCGCGTCGCACGCGCTCGCCAGACGTGCCTTCCAGCTCTGAGCGGAAACCTCGGAACGGCATGCTCCAGCGTGAGAGGAGACCGACCAATTCGGCAATTCCGCTGGAATACGGGGGACGAGCATGATCCGACTAAGGTCTGTCGATCCCGGATGCTTGTCCCTTCGTAGCCGGTCGACTACCGTTCGCGCATGAGAGGCCGGGGCATAGTCGTTTTCATCATCAGCATGGCGATCGCGGCGGCGTTGACGCTGGTCGGCACGGGCCTCGCTGTGAACTGGTTCGCGCCACCGAACAGCTATGTCGGACATGGGGGCACGGTGCCTAAATGAAGCTGCGTCGGCGGCGGTTCAGCGACTCCCCGCCGTGGCCGGAATGAGCTGTCCCGCCATGCCAATCCTGTACGGCGCGTTAGTAGTAGGTGGCCAACATCGGTGCATCATCCCTTCCATGTCACCCAAACGCTTCCATCACCCGGCTCATCGCCGGATGTTTCCAGTCCTTGGCCTTGATCCAATTCGGCGACCGGCTGGGACGATACGGGCGATCTCGGCGCTTCGACACCAGACGCTCCCCCAATGATTCCCCCAAATCGACGGCGAGTGAAGCCCGGCGAATCGAATAAGGTCACACCTTGATTGGAGGGGGCGAGATGCAAGCAGACAAGTCGCTGTTAGAGCACATGATTGATGCGACGTCGGATTTTGCGGCGAGGGCAAAAAAGAAAAGGGTCAAGCGGACGATGGCTGGTCGGCCTCCCAAGAAAACCAAATCGTCAGCCGCTCGAAAGGCAGTCGGCAAGAACAAAAGGGCCAAGAAGGCTGCGAAGAAGACGACAAGGCGTCGCCGCTGATGCGTCCAAGCGCAAACCTGAAGCGGCCCGGCGCACACCTTGCCGGGTATGAACATGCGCCGGGCCCAGCCGTGCACCCGGTGAAGCGAGGTGCGGGCCAGTGGAATTCGAAGCAATACCCGTGCCATAACCGGCGCTGACCGAGCCGATCTCGACCAGACGACGGCCCTTATAGGGCCTTCGCGGGCTGTCATCCGGAGCAGCCGTCAGGCCGATCAGCCAATGGAAGAAGGTCATCACGCGCGGGACGATCAAGGGAACCGTGCGGGCGGCTGGCGCGCTGGTAAGCGACGCGCATGTCTGGGTCTACATCCCAGGCGGCGACACCTATACTGCCGCGGATGGCAGCTACGCCCTGCAGAACATTCCGATCGGCAGCTACGCGTTGAATGCAACGGCCGTAATCACCACCAACGGCGCGAGCGCCGAGTACTCGAACGGCTTGGCGGGCCAAATGATAACTCTGTCTGCCGCGAACGCCCCCCTAGTGGAGGACATCCTGCTCCAAGGTCTGCCGGAGAATTACCGGCGGATCGACATCCAATACTCGATCAGCTGTGATCACGGCAACGCCAACCCGACTAACGCCCAAGGCGTGCAGACGCCCGGCCCCGGCAGCCAATCCGTGTTCGTGAACGCCGGTCAGGTCACCAGCGGTCTCACTTACACGTTCGACTACAACAGTGGTGGGTATTTCCACATCGACTATGCGTTCACCGTCGCGCTCTTGGAGGACCTTTCGGTTGAGGTAACGGTCATCGCGACCATGAAGGACGATGGCAGCGGAGACGTCCAGGAACAATACACCTTGAGTCCATTCAACGTCGCAGTGAGTCAATCATGCAGCGGTTGGATCAACATGGAGCATTCCAACGGCTACCACAACGGACCTGCCAAGTTCACGTTCTCGCTCGGCAACAATTAACAGACTGGATAAACAAATCCGGCCAGCTCCCGGAGTTGGCCATTTGGCGACACTGGAAAGGCCGACAAATCGCTGGGCTTTCCATTAGCTTTCACTCATCGACTCCGAGATACGCTGTAACAACTCTAAAAATAAAGTATCGTCATCTTTGCGCTTCGAGGGTCGTTTGCGGAAGGATTTAGCTTTTGACATCGTACTGTCCTTTTAAGCAAGACCGCGCCGTACTCTTCTTCCCCCCGAATTGCTGAGGCGATTTACTACTCGTCCAATCTGGTTTCGCGCCGCCACGCCTGTTCGCACATCGCCAAGAGGGCCACTCCGCTCCATCGGGGCTGGGGGCTCTGAAAGATGGAGCGGAGTTACTCGGTACGCAACTGACGCCAACAGCGCCAAGGTGCCGAGAGTTTCGGGCGCACCAGCGGCCAGATCGTGAAGAGCACGGCAGCAATCAAGGAAAGTTCGTGTTGCGCAGCGCCTTCTTCCTTAAGCGCTCTTAAGGATTGGGGCTTTCTCGTGCAGTCAAAAAGCAAACCCCCGCCGGCTGAGGAGACGACGGGGGTGCAGGTGGATGGCGCTAACGCTGAGGGTTATCGGGCTGGCAATGAATCACAGGTATCGCGCCAAACTCCCGCCCATATCGAAGACCCGGCCTGCAGCATCAGCAACGGTTTTCCCGATCGGTTTTAGGCAAAAGCTGCGGCCTCAGGTCGCACTCGTTCGAGAACTGCCCGTGGGCGGCCGCCAAAGGCAACGTGACAAGTAGCGCGAGCGTACTGCGCAGCTTACTCACCGGGGTCCTCGGCCTTGGAACGCCTTTCGAGGTACTTACATAGATCAGGTGGGGCACGGGTCATTCGAGGGAGGAATGGGCGTGCGAAGTATCGTTGCAGCAATAGTAGCTGTTTTTATCAGCGCGCCCGGCTTCGCGCAGACGCAGCCTACGAGGCCGTCTGCTTATGCGACTGCCCCGACCACGCCCTCTGCATTTGCTACCCCCCCTCTTAGTCCCTGCTACCCATCGTCTCGCGATGGCGCCCTGGTCGGTGATGGTCGGCGTGGATACTTCAACCCCACAAGCCCTTGCTACTCTGGCAACGCCTACGCGTATTATTCGGCAGTGCCTGTTGAGCCTTCGGACAAACCTGCTCCCAAAGAGCGAATTGATATCAGTCAGTTCAATGAGCAGGACGTGAGGGAGCGCATGAAGGCGAAAGGATACGACAAAGTCGCCGAATTGCAGAAGGATAATCGTGGAATTTGGCGAGGTCAGGCGACGTTGAGGGACGGCAGGTCCGCTGAAGTCATCCTTGATCTGGATGGCAACATCTACTCCGAATTGCTCCCACAAGTCGACATTCGCATCCGTGACGATCAACAACGTAAAAATTAGTAGCCGTATGTCGTATGAAGAGTTGGCTTGCGCGATCAACAGCAATCACCACGCCAGAGAAGACGGAGTGGAGCTAGCCGGAACCTAGTTTCGGTCACCAAGCGGCCAAATTTGCAACCAAACGATGCGTATAACGTTGCTGCACAAGTCGAAGGAGTGGTGCCATGGGAGATTATCGAGCCTATATCCTCGGTATTGACGGACATCGTTTTATCAGGGTCGAGAATTTTTTGCGCGATCATTCAAGTGATGCTGCCGCCATTGAAGCGGCGAAGAAGCTGACCGACAAACATGTTGTCGAGGTTTGGGATTGCGGGAGGTTGGTCGCGGAGCTGAAACCCGAAGAAGAGAGTCTGGCGCCAGAGTTGGCACCCTCATTGATTTTCGCGCCACCATCCGATCTCGGCAAGCCAAAAGAGCCGATCAGTCTAACCAAGGTTTCCGAGTTGGCGTCGGATGCCCCATCACTGAATCCAGGCTGACGACGCAAGCCGCCCGTAGGGGAGATGGCGCTTGCGGGCGCGTTTCACTCGTTAACGGGATACTCGAACGCCACGCCCTCCGGATCGTGCGCGGCGAACCAGGCGTTGGCGGCATCCTCTGTCACGTGGACGTCTTGTCCGCGTGCATTAATCGACCTGCGTCGACCCCCACTGCACAACGACGCGTCTTCAGGGAAACCCCGCGTGAGCACCCAACTCTGCGCGGGGTTTCTTTTGTAGCTCGCCCTTCATCTCAACGAACATCTCCCGCACGTCGATCAGCCAGCGCCGAAGGCTACGAATCGGCCACTCGGCCAACGTAGCAGCGCTGATAGATCATCCAATCGGGGAGGTGGTCGAGGCTCAGGTCGGTGAACGGAGTTCTTAGAAAGACGGACCTCGCGAGGTTTGCTAGGCGCGAGCGCCCCTCCTTCACATACAAATTATGGAAACTTCTGACACCAATTCTGTGGCGATCGAGCAAGCCCATGATCTCTTCGTGGGTGAAGTATTTCTGATGTGCGCTTTCGCCAATGATCGGTGCAGATAGGATCAGGATCTTTCCGCGGTGCTCCGATGAGACCCGGCTAAGAATCGCTTCGCGTTCTTCATACGACAGGCAGTACAGGCACTCGATCGCTGTAATTACATCGTAGCCTGATAAGGCAATATTGACGAAATCGGCTGAGATAAAGTTTGCATTGGGGAGGGAGAGCTTCCTGGCACGCTCTATAGCAATATCGCTGATATCGATGGCGTCGATTGATCGCGCATTGCGGAACACAGTTGCGGTCAAGTGCCCCTTGCCGCAGCCGAGCTCCAGCATGGATTTTCCAGCCACATATGGCTCGATCAGCCGACGAAGAACGCGCTCGCGAAATCGTATCTGCTTTGAACCCCACGGATCGGAGGTCATGTAGAGTTTGTCGAAATCGGCAGCCGTGCGCATGATGGCTTACGCTTAACATCGCCGTGGAGGGCCATCAATCTAGCGCGGCCGCGGGCGGGATCTCGATTGGCTTGCGGGGCATGTGCTAAATATAAGCGCCCCGAGGCTGATTGCGAATGGACAAACGGCCCCGACGCCACCTTAACTGGCGCCGAGGCCGCCAACCCTGGGTTCCTCGTGGCGATGCAGCGGGCTGTCCGGAGGCAAGGACTCGACTCAACTCGTCCAACCTGCTTTGGTTCCCTAATTCTGCGGCGTGGCTGGGCGATCTATTTTCTTTCCCGAGTAGTGCCGGCAATCGGCTAATGGCAACGGCTAGGCGCCGAGCTTCGTCCTTGCGCAGATTAAAATCACGGTTCGGCTCGTCATCGAAATAAGTGATCGAGACAACGAAACCGTGAAACCGTTGGCGGTCCGCACGACAAAGGAGCTTTCGCCTTTCTCAACTGTCCAGGGCGCAAGCATGCGGCGGGGTTCTTGGGGCACGCTGCATGATTCCGCGGATCGGCTAGCCGCGCAATGCCCTTGAGGCGCGGAACGGCGGCGGGCTAACGCGCGTCGTGGGTGTGAGAGCGCGCGCTCATCGCTTCCAGTCTTTGTAGAGCTTCATCATGTGCTCGAAGTATTGATCTGGATCCTTCCAGCCAATGATGCCGCTTAGGATTAGGTCATCCACATAGTCAATAATGATAGGCTCAAGCTGATCGCGGACGATGTCCCTGTCGTAAAGACCTCTAGAGACGCCGATCGCGATGGATTCGAAATAATTGAAGATGCCTTTCATATCCACGCTAAAATCTTTTGGATTTGCTGCTAGCGATCCGTCGTCGAGTGCGGTGGCTATGCGATTGGTCACTCTGTCCAAAACGGGATCCGTATCGTAGCGGTCGCATGCTGCGAGCGTCCTTGTGATTTTAGCCTCTGCCTTAACTGAGCGAACTTGATAGACCGCAAAACCTAAGAGGCCAGCAGTTAAGCCGCAATACAGCAAGCCCGCCAACGCACCGATTGCAGTCCAAGCAGTGTTATCCAACCCCCAGAACAAGTCAGTTGCCCTCCGGCTTACCTTGGAACTGGATGTTGCACTTCTTGGCGATCGAGGCCTGCTCAACCGCAACCATCTGGCCCTTCATCTGCGCGAGCTCGGCGGCCGTTTGTTTATCACCGCCGACGAAGAAAGCCGCCGGCCAGAAGATGACGACGGCGGCCGCGGTGGCCAAGCCGTCGTTGGTGCGCTGCTTGTCTTGCGCCCCCGACAAGGTGGCCGCTCGCGTCGAGATTGACTGAGCCTCGAGGGCTAACTGCTGGCAGGTATAGGACTGATATTGAACCGGTGAAACATAAGCCGGCGTAATGTCGGCTGCCGATGAGGCACACCCCGCCAGCGCGGCGCTTAGCACCACGATTCCCAGATTGCGCATTTTGCTGATCCCCAGACCGGCCAGCAACAGAGCGCAACCAAGGCGCGCAGGCAAGGGAGAATACGCGAAAGCTGCCCGAGAGGGCTTGGCGGCGGTCAAAGTTCATGTCCCGACTCATTCGCTCTGCGAGAGGGATGGGAGATCGGTGAGTTCGGTCCCGCCGGTTTGATCCCCGTTTACACGAAACATGAAGAACCCATTTTCGGCAATGCGGGCTCGCGTCGCCGGACCGACTTCGATCGATGATTGCGACAACTCCCAGCCGCCAGCCTTGAAACGGAACGGCGGGACGACATCCCTTGCGACGATGATCCGAATATTGGAATAGGCCAAGCTCCGATAACTATCGAACCCTGCACTCGATGCTGGCTCGCTTTCTTGGCAGCCATCTGCTGCGGTCGACAGCTTGCTGTTGTCGTTTGCCATCGCGTTATTTCTTCACCTTCAGCCCGATCTCGACCAGCCGGCGACGGCGACGCAGTCGGGCCCGCATGGATAGGCGGTGGCGACGGTGTCTCACCTCATGCCGTGGCGACGGTGTCTCACCTCATGCCAGAGGGCAACAGGTGAACGCGCGAAAACCGCCCATCAGGTTTTGGCAACTCAGCAATTCCGCCGCTGCCTGCGACGGAGTGATTGGCTTCCTGATTGACGGGGCCGAAGTAGCGGTTCCTCAAATAGATCGCACCGATCGACAATACGGTCCACAGCGCGGCGGCTAATACCGTCGGGGCGGCAAATTCAAACGTGATCACTTTGCAGGGTCATTGCGGACACTCGCTTTGACCTACCCCACGCCAGATGACCACCATCCGCTGAGTCGGGGAATTGGTAATCGAAAATCATTGCCACCGGTTTTTGCGTACCTTTCGCCCGACGCTTGGCGGGAACGAATGCCCGATAGCGTAGCCAACTACGGCCTCCGTCGCAGGCTTAGGACAATCTGTCCTAAATTCATCGACCGAGCACGACCAATGATGAAGCGCCGACGCCGATCACACTGGAAGCGTAACCGGCAGCGGCTAGCGACGCACGCTAAAGCGGATTCCGTTCATAATGAAGCATAACCTGCATGCCTGAAATAGTTAGCACATTCGCGCGGACTGATCCGTGGGATGAATGAGCGAATAGCTTTCGTGAGGCGCGGAACAGTTCGCGCGGCGACCTTACGCAGGAACGCCTTGAATTTGCTGTAGGGCAGTTCGATTGGATTGAGGTCGGGCGAGTATTTCGGCAGGTAGCGCAGCGTCGCATGCGCTTTCTCGATCGCCTGGCGAATGGCGGGCCCCATGTGCACGCGGCAGTTATCCATCACGACGATGTCGTTGCGCCGGAGCGTGGGAACCAAACACTGCTCGATATAGGCGAGGAACATCTCTCCAGTCATGGCGCCTTCGACCACCATTGGGGCGGTCATCTTATTGTGGCGCAAGGCAGCCACGAAGGTGATCGTCTTCCATGATCCAAGCGGAACGGTGCCGATCACCCTGTCGCCCTTCGGCGCACGTCCCCTGACCCGCGCCAAGTTTGTGCTAACCGCAGTCTCGTCGATAAACACCAACCGGGCGGAATCAAGCATCCCTTGCTCTCGGATCCAACGTCGGCGTGCTCGCGCCACATCCGCTCGCTGCCGTTCAGCAGCTTGCAGGCTTTTTTTAAGGGTGATTCCGTGGCGATCGAGAAAACGCCAGAGCGAGCTACGGCTGGTTCGAATCCGTCGCTTGCGCAGCTCAGCGACGGTCTCCACCAAAGTCAGGTCCGGCTTTTGGGCGATCAGATCGAGTATCTGCTCCGCAAACTCTTCCAGCGGAGAAATGCTTCCGCCGCGCGGCTTCGGCGCGGCGCTGTTATTGTCGCGCCAGCGCTGTAGCCACTTGACCGCCGATGCTACACTCACCTCAAAACGTTCGGCTGCCTCGCGCCGCGATGCGCCCGCAGCCACGGCCTCGATAACGCGTTCCCGCAGGTCACCAGAATAGGCCTTCGGCATCCCCCGCTCCGCAAAAGGAGAATCAATGCACCAAGATTCGCCTATCTTTAACCCTTTGGGAATCCCACCGATTCAAATCAGCCGGGAACGGCTTTAGGCGGCTGCGGGGATAACAACCAGCGCGGGCTTTCGAGCCCGCGTTGCCTTTTGTAGATCCACCGAGAGCAGTGCTTTTTGCACCTGCTCGCGCAGCATCAATAATTCGAGGAATTGCGCCTTGAGATCGGCTTCCGTCTCGGCGAGGATTTCAAGCCGCGCGTCGGCGAGAGATACACGCCTCAAATTAAGGTTCATTTTCGTCCCAGCCCAATCACAAAAGAGAATTCAACAACTCTCACGGTAGAATTACAGACGCAGTACGAAGCCCGTGTGAACGGGTTCACAATCGCGCTGATGAATTATCTGGCCGTAAGGCCGCTGTAAGCCGCCGAGGGTCAACGCCAGATAATGCTCTTCGTCGCCTGCGCCACGACTTGGATATAGCGGCCATCATTGTATTCGGTATCGACAGCATAGAAAACCAACGCCGCAACTAGTGCGGCAGCAATTGCTTTCATAAGCAGAGCCTCCCGCTCGAATCGAGACTGTCTGGCTGAATTGTAGCATGGCAGCCCATAGACGCGGCCGCACTGTGGGAGCGGCTGGCGAGCCATCGCAGGCGGCTGGGGCGGTAACAACAAAGGGCGCGGGCTCTGATTCGTCCCGCGCCCGATTTCCTGTGAGGTGTGGCAACCGCGGTACACGCTGAAACGGTGGGTGGTTTTAGCCAAGCCATGGGCTAAGGGCGCACCAATGCGGAGCAAAGCGGTGAACCCACTTCTGGTACGGCGATCGATCGCCTTGGACCGAACGGCGGCTTGAGCTCAGCTTCGACGAGCTGCAATTGCAACCACCTGCAAAGGCTGTGATCATGGATCGGGAAAACCCGCCGCAGCCACGACCCGCTCGAGCTGTTGAGAGCGAAGATTAGTTCTAGGCCACTCAGCGTAACGGCGCGGGGCTTTGGTTCCCGCGCTCACGTCCCAGGCGTTGCGATCGGCTCATGACGAGCGGCTGTTGTCTTGGAAATTAATTAGCAGGCACCGCAGAGCCTGCGCTGCGAACCAACCTATCCGCCTTTTTCAGAACGTAGGTATTCGCCGGCTGTTCTCTGGAGAAAAAGCTGACGACCACGAACGCCGCGCAAAACAGCAAGCCTACCAGCACAACTTTCCGGTAAGTGGGTCTATCTGCGTTGTGAAAAGAACTCGACACAAAACACCGCTACAACTTCACACCAAACGGGTTGGGGTGTAGCTGGTCACCATTTCAAGATCGCTTCGTAGCGAGAAGAAAATGGCTTCGTCAGAGCATCGGCGCAAAAAACACCGCCGGGCTTGAAATACGATGTCCCGGCGGTTGTCTTTAGGCCGGGGGCCCTAATCCCCAGCATCGTCGGGTTAGCAGACGCCGCGCCGTGGAAATGACTGGTTCACATCTGGCCGAAGCCGCTTATCCAGCCTGATAAGCGTCGACGGCGTGCGCGAGAAAAACAGCCGCACTGCAGCAAATCAGAAACGCAACAACGAAGGTCATGAACGCTACTCCCTGCGATAAACGATACGTATTTGGCGTCGTTTTGTTTCAGGAAGGCTTCGTTGGGCCGAGGAAGTGGTTTCGTCGCGGTGACCATTTTGTGGCAGCGAATAGTGGCCCCATGGGTCGCTGGACCCCGGCCGCACCACGGGCGGCGCTCAGCTATCCGATTCTGGATCACGCTCGATGTCGGTCACGCGGTCGCCGTCCAGGACCAGGCCGACGTGCTGGTCATCGGCGGGATCAGCAAACGGCCGGGCGTTGACGAATTTCATTCGCTATCACTTCGCATTGTTGCACGGCAGCAACGTCTCGAATGTTCCTCGCGTCGCTAGCGACTCGATGCTCCACTTAGGACACGCTTTAGCCTAAGTTCAATCAACGGGGCTGGACATATTGTCTAACAATCAATTTTCTCGGGTGGGCCGCTAGCGAGCAGCGGCCCTTTTTGTTGGTTCAGAGGCGCGGCGGCGCAGAGGCAGCCGGGCGATCGTGTCTTGGGGTAGGTGGAAGACGCGGCGCCCGGCTGCCCGACCGTGCGGCGGTCAACCCCCATCAAAGCATTCTTGGGTCGAAGAACAGGGCGCTGACACCTAAAGTTTTCTTCACGATGTCGCTTTATCTCGCTCGGCACGAACGCACGCCCTCCGGATCGTGCTCGGGCCGCGCGCGGGGCTTTTACGCGCTTCTTCGCTTTACAAGGCAAGCGCCGTGAGCGAGGCGGACTCGTTTGCAGAGGTTATCGGCCTCGCGACGGGTATTGGTTCCGATCCGGACCTGGTAGAAAGAGCTAGTCCCTCGACTGCGAAACAGTATCGGCTGGACATTTGGATCCTCCTGCCAGCCGGGGATAGCCTTAAAATCGGCGATTGTGCGAGCATACATGGCAAGCGCTTGATCGCGATTGAAGCCCGTGGCGATCTGAACACCCCAAGGCTTGGTGGCAGCGCGCGTGACGCTCAGTTCAAGCTGGGAGGCAAAGCTGTTGGGTTCGCTTTTGAGCAGCGCCACCAACTCGCGGCAACTGGTCTTTGGTTCACTGTCTAAAACCTTGTCGCTTCTGCCAGCTGTCACCCAATCCTCGATCCCGTGGCCGGTAATTGTAAGGACATAGTTGCGCGTCTCAGCCGGCATTCCACCGGTACCGGCGAGGAATTCCTGCACGCGGCGTGGACCGGCATTGTAGGCGGCGGCCGCAAGCCCGAGATTGCCAAATTGATCGCGCAGCTCGGCCAAGAATTCTGCTGCTTTCGGGAGAGCCTGCACCGGATTGAAGGGATCGAGCAACCCGCGTTCCCTGGCTGTGCCTGGCATGAACTGTGCGATCCCCAGCGCGTGCTGACCCGTGCGCGTCATTGGTCCAACCGCTTGGGATTGGAAGCGGCTCTCCTGCCAAATCACGCGGGTGAAAAACTCAAGCGGCAGGTCATTGGCTCTAGCCGCCGATTCAACCATGAGACACACTGCTTCTTGTGCGGAGTCTCCGGTCGGCTCGGTGGACCCCGGCGGGGCAGTCTGGTTTGCATCCGAACGAAGTTCTTCCGCGATCAGGCCCGCGGGTAAAAGGATCGCAAACAAAAGGACCGCGGCCCGCATGACGAGAGAAGTCCTCCGAAGCCTGTGTTGAACACTCCAACCATGGATGATGCTTGTCACCACTCGCTAGCGGGCATCAACATAGATCCACAAAGTTATGCGTCGTCCGTCATCTGCACGAACATCCCCCTCACATCGATCACCCGCAGTTTCTTCTCGCTCGGGCCTAAATGCTCGCTGAGCAGCCACACCTGGTGCGTGGGCTCGGAGAATACCGTAAAAATACTGCGACAGGCAGTTTTAACTATCTTAGGTGGAAGACTTTTGGTTTTGTGGACACTGCCATTAATCATCGGGCCAACAAGAACCATGACCGACTTTTCTGCTAAACTCTGGGGCGATGAGGTGGTGGTCGTTCATCAGCGACATGGCCACGCATTTAAGTTCCACGTCCTTGACGGCGAAAGCGTTCAAATTCGTTCCGCTCAAGTCGAAGCCAATCCACGCGCGCGACGAGGCGCGGATGGCTATCTCTACGAGGCGCACCACGCCGCTTGCGCAGCCCTCAGCCAACGGTAGATTTCGCATCTTCCAGCTGCCGGTCCCAAGGGGCGGCCAAAATTTCAGTTAAGTATGCGAAGGCAATCTTCTCAAAAGAGATGCCAAACCTGGCAAAATCTACTCCGGCCAATAAATCGGCGTGACGCTCAGCTGCCGCCGTTGAATTTCCGTCAGCAACAGGTTTGCGCGTTCCTTCGCGGCTTGCTACTGCGAGCGTGGCGATCGCCAGAGCCGCAGATGATCGTGTGTAGGCCGATGTCGGTTATCTGACGCGACGGGACGATTTCAGCCTGGAGAAACTACGCGGAAGTGATCAGGTCTATACATTGGTCACCCTTGGTGCTGGCGTCATTTCGCCTTCAGCCCGATCTCGATCGACCGGCGGACTTGCAATGCCTATCGCTGCTCCTCGATCCACGCCTGAACGCCCCTCTCGATAAGTTGGCGAACGGCCTCGGATTTAGTGAGTGTCTCACTCGCGGCGATTGAATCGATCGTCTCGATCAGCTTTGCGGGCAACCGCGCGCTGACCAGCGGATCCTTGCCCGTTGCAGGACGGCCACGCCGCTTTTTTGGGTGCACCTTAATTGACTTTACCATAAAATAGGTATACCTAAAAAGAAGCCGAGGGGAAGCGCTAACTTCCGTCCCGGCTCTAGCCCGAGCCACGAAGGAGTGGAAGTCCAAAAGACCCAGGCTGACAGCGTGCATAGCACGCCCAGGCAACGAAGCTTGGATGTTAGACGACCGCAGCGGCGCTGCGCGGCATCTGCTCGATAGCTTCTCTACATCCCTCAAGAATATCGGGGTGCTGTCGTGACCGCCAAAGCGGCTGGCGAGCGATCGCCGGCGGTTTAAAGGTAATACAGTGATGTTGCGCCAGTCGCGAAAGCACGGAACGATATGCCGTCGGCCCATTTCGGGCGGCGGGTATTTCGGTCGGCGGATTTAATTATGTCAGAAGCGATGAAATTGATCGTGGATAGCTACGTCAAGCTTGGATCCATCAAGACGCTCGAGGACATGCTCGACCATCGACGACGGATTGCTAGGCAACTCCAGTTTCGGTCAATCGCTGGATACGACTTGAGCATGTTGACGACGGCAATCGATAGAGAGATAGCGCTGATTGAAGAGGGCATCGAAAGAATAAAAGACCCATCCACGCCACCAGCTGTAGAGCGAAAGGCCGAGCAGCAGGAAGAAACTAGAATTGCTGAAACGCCTGTCGCTTCTGTCGAACCGCAAGAGCCAGCTAGTCTGCTAATTGATTCTGTTGTTGAGGTACTCGAGAATTCACCGGCGCCGCCATCGAACAGTCTTGCTCGCGTGCAGGGCGTAAAGATCGTGACCGAAACCGCAGCCGTTCAGGAAGACGCGTCGACGGCGACGTCTCTTTTCGACGAATACACGCTGGGTGGCAAATTAACCAAAATAGGCTCCAGATGGCCTTAGCGTCTCGCAGGCGGGTGGGGCGGTAACCGGCTGTCAACCTGCCAGCACAATCGTCGTCAGCGTCGCAGATTTGTACCGCGTACCGCGACACCTGCCATAAGGCCCGCCGGCCTGCCGCCGGCGGGCTTTGCGCGTAACGGGGCTCCGGTCTCAACCGAACGGATGAGGCGGCAGACGTAAGATTCACGATACGATCGTGATGCGTTTCCGTCCGCCTGTGGACAAGTGGTTCGTATACGGACCACGAGAACAAGGCGCGGGGCAGCGGTAGTGCGGGGTATGTTAAATGTCGGTTCAGATCGAGGTTATTTCGAGCCAGATTTCTAAGCTAGCAGAGTTAGAGCACCAAATGACACGCTTACTTGCCCTGAGGCGTGCTTTGTGTCTGCTGGACGCAAAACGGGATCGACCGAACGGATCCAGGCGGCGCGTTCGTCAAACTTCGGGCAGATATCCCGTCACATTTCATCCCTCGTCTGTGGGAACCTCTCTTTCACGTCATTAAGACTGCGCAGAGAATTGGTTGGAAAGTGGAATTTCTCGCGTTCGCTTTTCGATGACCCCAAATAGTGTTTTTCTCCGGGCTTCGAATGCGGCACGACCTGAGGCTGCGCTCCAGCTTGCGGAACGGGTTTACGCATCGGCAAAGGCTTCTGAGCAAGACTTGAGGCCAAGAACGTCTCCACCGTGGCCAATTCTTTCTGGCTGGCCTTGACCTGCTCGCCCACCGACGCGTTGTCGCGAGCGATTTGCACCAGCGCCGCCTTCAGCTGCTCGCTGACCGCCGTATTGTCGCGGGCCATTTGTTCTTGACTGGTCTTGAGTTGCTCGATTCGTTGCTCCAAGTTCGCGAGATCGCGCGCCATCGTCTGGAGCCGCTGCGCCAATTCAGGAGACATCGGGGCAGCTGCCAGCGATGCCGGCCGCAGAGGCTCTGCATTTGCCCATCGGGCGATAATCAGCTTGGCCGCATCCGCGTAGGTCGACTGCCAGGCGAAAACAGCTACACAGACGGACGCTACCAACAGCAATCCGACGAGGGCAAGAAACGCCGGCATGCGCCGCGACGACCCGCGGTCCGGGATAGCAGGGCGTTTCTGCTGCTCCGAAAGATCAGGCCCGACATCTTGTTCCGATTCCAAAACGTTTTCTATGCGTGGGGACTGACCGTAGGCAGCCGCGTTCGCTTTCTCCAAGCGCGCGACCATGGCATCGATCGGATCAGCTTGTTGCGGGTTTTGCATGGGCGCTCGCAGCGTTTGTTTTGTTGGCTTGCTGGGCATGGCGTGACGAGGTCATACAAACAACGTGATTGAGGCCACAGTCTCAACTCATCGCGACCGGGGACAATAGCATCGCGATGCTTCGCAACGCGGCACGTAAATTTCTTGAAAGACTCAACCTTTTAGGAAACTGTGTTCCAGCGGCGCTACCAAGCGAAGTCAGAGAGGTTATTGGCCAACCGTACACCAAGTACGGAGGGGAGAGACGCTGTGTCGGCAGTCTTGCAAATCAATATCGCCTTGTGGGGAATGCTGGTCTGTTCGGGAATGGAAATTGCGGGATGGTTTCAGGCTCCATTTTAGGAAATGGCGCGCTGAGCCAACCATGCTGCTGCTAAGGCTAAGCCGGCCCACCACCCTGTAGTTCCGATCACCACCGATACTATCCAGAAACCGATCAGCCACTTGCCTTGGGATCGTGCTGTCGTTTTGTCAGAGGGCACAATTTGCCCAAGAGAAAGGCCGTCACTCATTGTGATCGCTTTCGGCTTGGCGCGGTGAATCATCAATTCTATCCCCTCGACTTAATCAATAGTGTGCAACGCACATATCGCGGTTCAATGACAATGGATTTTAAATATGTGTCGTAAATCCTATGCAAGACCGATACCAAAGGATTGACGGTCAGGTAACAGGGCGGCAGGCCATCGCCCATGATTCCGCAGATCGACCGGTCGCGCAACTCATCAATCCCTGGGACGGGGAACGGCGGCGAGTCTCCAGCGCGCGGTGGCCGCCCGTGGAAGCGTTTCCCGCCCGCCACTCAACAGCAGGCCGCCCAAACGAAAGCACCCGCGCCCCGACGGCGCGGCAGCAACCGACCATCAAAATGATCAGTCGACTACCGGATATTCGAACGCCACGCCTTCCGGATCGTGCTCGGCAAACCACGTTGGTGAGTTGCCTCAGCCTCAGTTCGGGCGCCAAAGATTGAAGGCCAATGACCCCAGGCCGCCTATTAGAAATCCGAGTGCCACCGCTGTCGACCGGCTTGTTCGCCCACTGCCAGAAGCGGTCGAAGGCGTCAGTCAAACGTTGGCGATGGCACGATCGAGCCCGGCCCCCGGGAAAGCCGCGCCATTTACGGCGTCGAGTGCTTGTCCAAAAACACTTGGCATTTATCCGACAGCAAAGAGGGAAGCGTCCATGTCCTCGAACGAGGGTACAATGGATGGCGCATCCAATTCACTTAGCTCCAGCTCTCGCAACAACGCGAGTATTTTCTGCGGAGGAGCTGTCAGGTTTCTATCAAGATGCTGTCGCAGCCGTTCGCCGACTTCGTCGCAGATCGCTCTGCAATGCTTGCTGCCGATCCTCACTGCATCCATGGTTTTTTTCCCCGCCTGCAGGATCGCGCGCGCCCAATTATCAAAGCATTAATTTGCGTAGTTGCCTTCCGATACTGGTGAAGCTCTCGTAAAGAGCGACCTTCTGCTTAGCTCTCCTACAACCGCTGATTTAAGGCGAACGTTAACGTGGGTTGGGTATCTTTCAGAAGGGGGCAAAGTTCACTATCGGGGCTGGATGTGGACATCGTACTTTTCATTCTAGTCGGGCTTTTCCTGACGTTGGCTTTTTCGGCTTGGTCTTCCGGCCGATCTTACTTTCAAAAGGGTAGGATCAGGGGGGTAGAGGAGGCTATTCGCGAGTTGCAGGTTGGCATGGCGCCCCACCTGGGAACGGAGCTGGCTCCGGATGTTCAGAAGGCCCTGGCAGACTTACGCAATCGCTTACATCGTTATCCCCGTCTGCGCGTGAAAGGTACTGATCCAATCCACGCGGATCTTTGGGTGCTAGGAGCTGCCTTCGCAGAGGAGTGCTGGTTGAAGGGGCACGGTGCAGGAGTTCGACGAAAGGCTCCCGCGGAAGGGAAACTCCGGATTGACCTTTCGGCGACTGAATTGCTTCAATTAGGAGGCCTTGCGAACTTAGGCTTTCAATACATGATGCCCAACATGCGTCTCATCGAGGCCCGTAGATTTGCGGGTAAAGATGATGCACTGGATGCTTCACTATCAATAAGCAGGATTGAAGCAGCGATTCCAAAGAAATACAGACCGGATTTGATCCTCCAGGTCCAAAGCCGTGAAAGCCTGATTGAAGACTGGTGGCAACCGACCACCCGCAAAATAACTGCATGAAATGATGATGCCGCCGCCGATCGGTCGCGCAAATCATCAATCCCTCGGGGCGCGGAGCGGCGGACGGCTACTGCGCGTCGTGGGTGTCGTTTACCTACTTATGCAGGTCCCGTTGATTCCGCCGGTGGGCTTCACGCATTTGGCGTTGATCCCGCAATCCACATCGAACGAGCAAGTATTTCCGTAGGTTTTGTTCAAATCAAGCGGAGCATATACCGGCTGCTGATCATGGGCATTTCCGGGCGACAGCCCGCCCATGCACACACCATACAAGCTTCCGCTCGTCTTTACGCATCGGCTCCCGACCTCGCAATCCGTGTCAAATCCACACGCGAGTGCGGCCATCGGAGTGGAAAAAAATAGTGCGAACGCTATTATTTCCATGGGTTGGCCCCAAAAAAAGACAGATAAGAGCAGTCTTTCGCCAGCTAAGTCGGCCCCTCTGGTTTACCTTGGAACTGGATGTTGCACTTCTTGGCGATGAGCTACCGGCCGGACCTGCCGGAGCGTCCGGCACCGAAGATTGTGGAGCACGACGATCTCTAGCGGGCCGGCAGATCTCTCGCCGGCGCTGTGACATTGACCTACCGCGCCGGTATTGCTTGCAACTGCTGCGGATCGCCAACCAGCACGACCTTCGCGCCGGCCTCAGTGGCATGGGACAGCACGCGTTCCAACTGCCGCGTGCCGACCATGGCCGCCTCGTCGATCACCAGCACATCGCGGGCCGTGAGCAGGTCGCGGCCCTGTTGCCAGCCATGCTCCATACTGGCAATGGTGCGCGACGCAATGCCCGATCCGCTTTCGAGGTTTTCTGCTGCAATCCCGGACAGCGCGACGCCCCGGACCTCATAGCCGGCCGATTCCCAGGCCTCCCGCGCCACGCCCAGCATCGCGCTCTTGCCGGTGCCGGCATGGCCAACCACGACACTCAAATCGCGCCCGTCCGTGACATGCGCTAGCGCATCGGCCTGCTCGCCCGAAAAGGACAAGGCCGCGCGCTTCCCCACGCGCAAGAGCCGCTTCGCGATCCGCGTTACGCACCTCATGGCGTTCCCGTTCCGCCATCAGTTCGGCCGCGCGATGCAGGCGCTGTTCGGCCTCGATCATTTCGTGCGAAGTGAAGCGATCCTCGCCGCGAGCGTCCTTGCCGAGTTCGACCAGACCAGGTGCGCTGCGCATCGCGCCCATGACCTCATTGAACTGATCGATCCCATCGCTGTGCCGATGCGCGAACTTCGCCATGTCGCGCTGCGTGAAGGTCGACTGTTGCTGGGTGATCGCGTCCAGCCCAAGGGAGGGATCGGCGATGATCCTCTCGCCATTGCCGCGGGCGATCTCGCGGTGCATCTCGGCCCGGTCGGCCTCGGTCCCTCCGCCCTCGATACCCCGATCCTCAATACGCTTGGCGGGCGCACCGATCTGGCTTTGCGGCTCCAGCGCGATGCCTTGCGCTTCCAGTCTGCGATGGTCGATCCGCGCGTCGATGTCGAGTTCGGCAAGCCGCTCGTTGGCGACCTCGGCCCAGCGTTCGCGCCAGCGCTCGACCATCTCCGTGCGGTTCCACTCCCGCACCTTCCGGCCAAAGCCGTTCTGGTCCACCGCGCGCATGGTCAGCATGACATGGGCATGGGGTTTTGCCGTGCCGTCCTCGGCCATGTCCCAATGCACATTGAGATCGGAGATCATGCCCTGATCGACGAACTCGGCCCGGGTGAAGTCGCGGGCGAGTTCGATGCCTTGGGCATGCGTCAACGCGCGGAAGGGCAAATTCGACCTCCCGGGCAAGCCGGGCATCTTTGCGGATCTCGAACGCCTCGACATCGTTCCACAGCCGTTCGCGGTCGCTCCATGCCTCCGGCGCCTTCTCTGGCAGCATGACCTCGGAATGCACGACGCTGCGCTTGGAGGAAAAATCGTGGCTGCGATCAAGCCGCTCGTCGCGCAGCCGCGAGCCCGAGCGGTAGGCGGCTGACGCCACCGCGCTGGAGCCGGACTTGCGGCCAATGACCTTGACGTGAAGATGATAGATCGCCATCGCGATCAGATCAGTGGCACGGTCAAGCGCACGTCGGAACGACGTATAAGCGCGCCCTCCCTCGAAAAATTCTCGGGCGGGACTACACCGTCTCAAACCGTCCCGGCGACCTTACAGCATTATGTCCAGGGCTCAACTATCATCCCCTCATCAACATTGCTGGAGAACGTGATGCGTAAGCCGTGGGATTTCGACACCGAACTGAAAGCGCTTCAGGACAAGGCGCGTGACCTCAAGAGCCGCAAGGTGCAGCAGCTCGGCGAGCTAGTCATCGCCACCGGAGCAGATAGCCTCAGCGCCGAAGAGCCAGCAGGCGCGCTGATCGCGATGACCGAGACGAAGGAGACTGCAAGGAAGGAGGCATGCGTAAGACGTGGGGCCGCGTTCTTTCAGAGCCGGGCGCGACAAGCTGCACCGGCAGCTGAGCGCCACGCTGGCGGCGCTCGGGCGCAATCGGGCGGCGCGCTACCGTCAACAGGCAGCAAGGGCGCGGCATGACATGCGCACGTGGCAGCCCGATCCAGCGCGCCGCGAACACGCGCAGGACGTGCCCGTGCGCGAACAACGCGGTGTCGCCCTCCATCGCGCGCGACCGGGCGATCACCCGGTCCACGCGCGCACCGACATGCTCCGGCGTCTCGCCACCCGGGCATCCATCCCGGAAGACCAACCAGCCCGGCGCGATCTCCTGGATTTGCTCGGGCGTCAGCCCCTCGTATTCCCCGTAATTCCACTCGCCGAGGTCAAAATCGATGACGGCCCTATCTCCCAGGCCTGCCAGCTCGCAGGTCTCTCGTGCTCGCTGCATCGGGCTGCAGAGAACCAGCGCAAAGGCTTTGGCCGCCAGTACCGGCCGCATCCGCTTGGCAAGCCGGCGGCCGTTGTCGGTCAACGGAATGTCCGTCGTACCCGTGTGCTGGCCAATGCGGCTCCAGGCGGTCTCCGCGTGCCTGATTGCGAACACGTTCACATTCTCCTCCCGCAAGCAGGGTCACACGTTATCGGCCGCCGTCGAATGAACCGCCGCAGAAGCCGCCTCTTGTCCCCATCTCCAGCCGGTGATCTCGGGCATATCGTCCCCGAATCGGGCGATGTACTCCTTGTGGTCGATGAGCTTGTCCCGGATCGCCTGCTTCGCGTAAGCGGCCCGCGGTCCGAGCTTCGGCACGCGGTCGATCACATCGCTCACCAGGTGGAAGCGATCGAGATCGTTCAGCACGCACATGTCGAACGGTGTCGTGGTGGTGCCCTCTTCCTTGTAGCCGCGCACGTGAATGTTCCGGTGGTTCGTACGGCGGTAGGTCAGCCGGTGTATCAGCCACGGGTAGCCATGGAACGCAAAAATGATCGGCTTGTAGACGGTGAACAGCGCATCGAAATCACCATCCGGCAGGCCGTGCGGGTGCTCGGTCGTTGGCTGCAGCTTCATCAGATTGACGACATTGATGACGCGGACCTTCAGCTCGGGCGCGTGCCTTCGAAGGAGGTCGACAGCGGCCATGGTCTCCAGCGTCGGCACGTCACCGCAGCAGGCCATCACGACATCGGGTTCACCGCCCTGGTCGTTGCTGGCCCACTCCCAGATACCGAGTCCTGCTTCGCAGTGCTTGACCGCCTGGTCCATCGTCAGCCACTGGGGAGCGGGCTGCTTGCCCGCGACAACGACGTTGACGTAGTTCCGACTGCGGAGGCAATGGTCGGTGACCGACAGCAGGCAGTTGGCGTCGGGCGGCAGATAGACGCGGATGACTTCGGCTTTCTTGTTGATGACGTGGTCGATGAATCCCGGGTCCTGGTGGCTGAAGCCGTTGTGGTCCTGGCGCCAGACATGGCTCGACAGGAGATAGTTCAGCGAGCCGATCGGTCGCCGCCACGGAATGTGGTTGCACACCTTGAGCCACTTGGCGTGCTGGTTGAACATCGAATCGATGATGTGGATGAACGCCTCGTAGCAAGAGAAGAAGCCGTGCCGGCCGGTCAGGAGATAGCCTTCGAGCCAGCCTTGGCATTGGTGTTCGCTGAGCATCTCCATGATCCGCCCGCCAGGGGCCAGGTGATCATCCCAGGGATGGGTTTCCGCGACCCAGGCACGATTGGTGACCTCGAGCACATCCTGCCATCGATTCGAGTTATTCTCGTCGGGACTGAAAAGGCGGAAATTTCGTTGCTCCATGTTCAGTTTCATCACATCGCGTAAGAACTGGCCCATCACCCGCGTGGACTCGGCCGCGACGCCGCCGGGTGCGGTCACCTCGACAGCGTAATCGCGGAAGTTCGGCAGCCGCAGTTCACGCAGGAGCAAGCCACCATTGGTGTGCGGGTTGGCGCTCATGCGGTGGGCGCCTCGAGGGGCGAGGTCGGCCAATTCGGGCCGAAGGCGGCCGCTGTCGTCGAAGAGCTCAGCAGGTCGGTAGCTCTTCATCCACTGTTCGAGAATGCGCACATGGGCCGCGTTCTCGTGCATCTCGCCCATCGGCACCTGGTGCGAGCGCCAGTAGTCCTCGGTGCGCTTGCCATCGATTTCTTTCGGACACGTCCAGCCCTTGGGTGTGCGAAGCACGATCATCGGCCAGCGGGGACGCTCGCTGAAACCCTTTCGACGTGCGTCCGATTTGATGCACCGAATTTCGTCGACGACCCTATCGAGAGTGGCGGCCATCAGTTCGTGCATTTTTTCCGGCTCATCGCCCTCGACGAAATACGGCGTGTAGCCATAGCCGCGGAAAAGGTGCTCCAGCTCCTCGTGGCTGATGCGGGCGAGAATGCAGGGATTGGCAATCTTGTATCCGTTCAGGTGGAGGATCGGCAAAACCACCCCGTCGGTCGCCGGGTCCAAGAATTTGTTGGAATGCCAGCTCGTCGCCAGCGGTCCAGTCTCGGCTTCGCCGTCGCCGACAACGCAAGCAACGATCAAATCAGGGTTGTCGAAGGCCGCCCCGTAGGCATGCGAGAGGGAGTAGCCGAGTTCGCCACCTTCGTGGATTGAACCGGGAGTCTCCGGTGCAACGTGGCTCGGAATGCCGCCAGGAAAGGAGAATTGCGTGAACAGGCGCTTCATGCCCTCTTCATCGGGAGAGATGTTCGGATAGAACTCGCTGTAGGTCCCCTCGAGGTAGGCGTTGGCGACTAGACCGGGACCCCCATGCCCGGGGCCGGTGATGTAGATCATGTTGAGGTCATACTTCTTGATCACCCGGTTCAAGTGAACGTAGATGAAGTTCAAGCCTGGTGTCGTACCCCAGTGGCCGAGGAGCCGCGGCTTGATGTGCTCCTTGGTAAGCGATTGCTTCAGCAGCGGGTTGTCATAGAGATAGATCTGGCCGATCGACAGGTAGTTGGCGGCCCGCCAGTACGCATCCACCAATGCCCGCTCTTTGTCATCCATCATTGCCTCCTGATCCAGTGTCATTTAACTGCTGCAGCTCCTTAAAAAGGCTGCGTCCAGACACGGATTAGCTCTTCGACGTGCTTACTGCTCAGCGCAGCAAGTCGAACGAGGTCAAATCGGGTAGTGATTCTTGCACAGTTTGAAATTGGGCGTGGGCCGTACCATGGTTTCCCGACCGTTCCGGGCAATCGCGATGTCGTCTCGGCACTTCATCGCAATGCTCCGGCCGCAACGAAGAGACAATGTCGCTTAGCTCCAGGCCGCACAGGAACTGCCGCGCCTCCACGTTGCGGTCCCTTCCAATCGATCGCAGCTTACGAACCCCCCCGTATACATAACAGACCTCCAACCCACTTTGATCCAGCTCAAATCCATTTCGAACCTGACAATAGGTCGGCAACCGAACGCGCTCATGTCTGAGCGCGCCAGTCCTGACGAGGAGGGACGGCCATGTTATGCTCGGCGAGTCCGCTCGCTGGGCCGAGCGACTTTCGGTGGGCGTGACGCGGGCGCTTGCAACGTCCCTCGCGACACACTTACGGGCGTCGTTGTGACCTTGGCCCAGCCGTCGATTCACCTGTTCTGCGAGTCCTGGTCGACGTGAATGCCTTTGGTTGACAGGGAACCGGCAAGTCGTGCTGGCCAGCGCGCCGGACGATACCGACGGTACGGGACAAAGATCGTTGGCGGTAGTGCAGGCGACTTTGACGGAGCCCGTCGCAGAAACTGGAATTGCGGTCGCTTTTCGTGAAGTGCTCGGTTATGGGGAAGACCATAAGCGACGACCCTTTGAGCCGCATGACGTAGACTATAAAAATTTATAGTTCTCTTTTCGAGCTTCAGAAAAGAGAGGGAACTCGAGCTCCAGGGAAGAGGAAGTGCACCACCAACATCGCCGTCCATTTGCCCACGTTCGTCATCCCCGCTGCCGGGGCAGTAAGCCCGTTGTAAAATGCCTGGGCGTGAACGTCCATGACCATATCGCCAACCGGGAACACTCGCCCAAAACCTCCGCCGACGGGCACCGTCCACCGATGATGTGAATCTACGGTCCAATCTGCTGTAATGAGCGGACGGTAGGTCACGAACCAGCCACCCGGGAAATTGTAGAAGACGAAGGGCATAATGGTTAGCGCGTTGACGTGCTGCCCGGGCAAGCTCGACTGACTCCCGGCCCAGATGTTTTGGGCAAGGAAACCTGCGAGCAAGGGTCCCTGGGTCGTCAGTGCGACGACGACCGGCCCGCCACCCCACTTGTTAATTCCCAATGTCTTGTCGCTCGCAGTCGGTAACCAAAGTGAGGGTCCCACGGCCCAAGTGAACGAGCCCGGATGTGCTGGCGTAAAGAAGAACTGGGGCTGCATGTTACTGAGACCGAAATCCGGGTCAACTCCGTGGATAGGGCCGATGGCGTTCGCGAGCCGCGGCATATATGTGATGGGAGTGTTCCAACGGGTTACCAGGTTCCAGTCCGGCGTAAGCTTGAGCGGAATTACTGGCTCGACGATGAGGATGTTTTGGGTCTTTTCAAGCGGGCCCATTTTGAAGTTTGTGTAGTTCTCATTGATGACGCCCCACAGAGGCGTCAGCGGGTTCTGCGCCTGGGTACCCTGAGCGGTGTCGGACGTCTGCGATGGAGCAGGCCCTGCCGCCGCCCTTGCTGCAGCCGACGGAGCCAACTCTCGTGTCGAAACTGGCTTTTGCTTCTTCTTTTTGGTGGCGACGTTGTCAGCCTTCTCTGGTGGCGCTTGTGCAAACGATGGTGTCGCAAGGACGAGGATCGCTGCGATGGTGAGGAAGAAGCCAGCTATCCAGCCGCCGCTGCGGTTGGCAGACCGTCCGATGCGTGGATGGACGATCATTTGTCTCTCCCTTCGATAGTCGATGCATGTGCAGATCAGTCCGTAAGCGCGAGGATGGGTTGTCGGAGAAGGCGGATTTATCTGGCGGCAACCGGTGCGCCCCAGTTGAACAGGTAGTCAACCCCGACTTTCACCATCTGGACATTGCCGTTGTTGGAGGTGAACGTATCGCCGGCAAGGAGCGGGGCGGTGGCCGGAATGACGAGGGTCCGGTGGCCCAAAAAGAGATAATCGTATTCCAGCCTCACCATCCAACTGTTCGTGAACGCATATTCGTAGCCAGCGCCTACCAGCCAGCCGCTGTTGTTGCCGCAATTGTTGGTGAAGTTACCGCAGGTGAGCGACACACCCGTCGTGACGTCGGTGATGGTCCAGTTGTTGTTGCCGATCCAGCCGCCGCCGGCCTTGCCGTAGAACAGCCAGTTATCGACGGCATAGCCGAAGCGGGCAGCCACTGTCGTGATCCAGTGATTGATGCCGGTGACTGGTGAGGGAACCGACGGTGGAGGGCCCGTCGGCGCTGGTGCGAAGGGCAATGAAGGCAAGGCCGCGACAGCGGCCCCGAAGCCCGGAACCAAGACTCTAGTGTTTTTGTTGTTGGGGGCCCAGTCGAAGTCCCATTCGCCGCCGATGACGAAGTTGCCGATCTGGTAATTGCCGCCCATCTGCCCGCCGCCGATGAATACGCCGTTGCTGTTGTAGAAGTTCGTCAGGAAGGGTGGGTCCCTCCAGCCGTTGCGGGCCCAGGCACCACCAATGTTGGCGCCGACATAGAATCCGGACCAGTTGAAGGGCGGTGGTGGCGGCGGAGCCTTGGTGTAGGCCTTCGCAGGAAGATCAGCCTTTGCCGGAGCGGACGGATTCCAAAGGGGGGCGGTGACGCGTAAATTTCCGCTGATATTTCTGGAGCCGCCGTAATTCTTCTCATACACGTCGCTTGTAACGTAAGCTTGCACACTTACCCGATCGAAATAATAGCCGACGAGACCCCCCAAGGCGAATTGGCTTTGCTTTTGATAGGCGGCGATCGGCGCGTTGAGATCGGTGGAATACAAACCAACCGGCCCCAACTCCCACCGGCCGAATCTCTTGGTCGCCGTCAGGTCAACGTTGAGGAAGTTCGGGTTACAGCCATTGTAAGGGTAGGCTGCCGAAACCGGGCACGGCGAAAGTTCTGGCTTGCTCGTGACCGAGTCAAAATTGATGCCCCAAATGACGTTCGCGGTCAGGTCCCATCCGTTGCCGCTGTAGGTCAGCCCGAAGCGCTGATTGAGCGAGCCCGAACTAATCGCCACCGGGCTGCTCCGGCTATTGGTGTAGCCTCCGAGCATGTAGCTGAAGCCAAAATTGTTGCCGAGATCCCAGATCAGCTGAACCGCTCCAAACGAATTGAAGTAGCCGCTGATGCCATCGGCCCCGCTGTTGAATTTAATCGGGACTACGGGCCCAAAGGCCGGTTGCACTCGTGCGCCAAAAATCGTCCAAGGGGTGGACCAAACCAGGATGGGGGTGTCGACGAGGTAACACGTGGTTTGCGGGCTTGTGTTGCGACATTCCTGAGTGGTGTTATTTCCAAGATAGAGGCCTTCAGGGAGCGGCACCCCGACCGCAAGGCCAATTGTGTCACCTGGACGCGTGACGGACCCGCCAAGCGCCGGAGCGGCAGCGCCAACCGACAGCACAGCGGCTGCCGCCCACATGGTCAACTTCTGGGTCATCTCAGTCCCCCGCTTCCGCTAGCTCAGCGCTCCCTTATCCGCTGTTTTCTCATTCCATCGATCCGGGCTCTCGGGCTCTTTGCAAGGTGCGCCGTGCGCTGAAGGCAAAGGAGGACTGGAGCGCGCGCGTAAAACAGCCCCAGTCCTCCGCTAACAGCCGAACCAACCCGATCTTGCAACTTAGAAAGTCCGCGATCTGAATCGTCAGGCTGCCGTTCTCCGCTGGTCTAGAGAACCGTTTCAGTCACCCGCGGAGGGGTCTTGTGTATCGCGACCGTGAGCTCGTTTTCGCCGAGTTTGCCGATGAACCCGTAGTCCCGCAGCAGCTCGCCGATTTCGGTCTTCTCCAGATCGTCAACGCCGGCGAGATATTGAACGAGCGCCTTGATCGGCGCAGGCAGCTCTAGCTTCTCGCCATCCCGCATCACGATCGCCGAGTTGAGCAGCGCACGAACGTCGTACAGCGAGGCCCACGGCTCCGGCACGCCCCGCTCGATGTCCAGCAGGGTGTAGACCGCCTCCATCGCCGTCCGCACGGAGTATTCGATGGTAAAGATGACGTCCCGCGGGTGGGTCTCGGCGAGCTGCCCCAGGAACCCGAAGTTGACCGCTCCCTCTGGTATCACTTTGGGACGGTCGCCGTCGCGCCGCGGCATGAAGAAGGCCGTGATGTAGGGCATCATGCATGGATGCACGTTCACCGAGTTGGCCGCCAGCTGGTCGATCTGATCGTCCGGCACCCCCAGGTGGTAGAGCCATTCCCGAGCGACCTCCTCGCCGGTGCAGTCCTTCAGCGCCTTCTTGACGTAGTTGCCGGGCCGGTCGAGGCTGTACTGCCCGTAGAAGTGAAGCATCAGCTGGCCCTTCGGGTGGTTCCTGAAGTGCGGGTTGCGCTCGACGTTCCACGAAAACACCCAATTGGAATCGCGCACGGTCACCAAGCCGCCCGTGATGGGCTTCCCGTCGTGACTGGACGTTTCGCGCTGGCAGATCCGCTCGATGTAGGGCGGAATCTTGTCGTCGAGGGTGACGATGCATGCCGACACATAGCTGGTCTGGTCGGTGTGGGCACAGAACTTGTCGGGCCGACCGAAGGCGGGGTCCTGGGCTGCGATGTTGCGCCACATCGCCCAGATGCTGCCGTCCTGGATGTCCCTGTTCCACTTGGCCGGGGTGTGGTGGTCCCCCCACGCGGTGTTTTCGACCGCGGAGCCGTTGGTAATGAGGACGAAGTCGTTCTTGGTAACGTCGCGTCCTCCGCGCTTTCCGCCCTGGATCCACTCGATCCGGCGAGCGACCTTGCGTTCCGGGGTGATGTCGAACACGACGTTGGTGACCTTCGTGTCGTACACGAACGTGACGCCTTGCTGCTCGAGCCACTTGACCAGCGGGAGGATCAGGGAGTCGTACTGGTTGAGGCGAGTGAACTTGATGGTGCTGAGATCCGCCATCCCACCGAAGTGCTGGACGAAGCGTTGCATGTAGAGCTTCATCTCCAGCGCGCCGTGCCAGGGCCCGATGGCGAACATCGACAGCCAATACACCCAGAAGTTGCTCTTGAAGAATTCCTCGCTCACGAATTCGTCGAACCGCTTGTCGAATAGCTCTCTTCGGTGGGTGTAGAAGAGCTTCATCAGCTCGCCCTGCGCCTTGGGGGTCAGGAGCATCTTGCCGTCGGTCGGGAAGGGTTGCCCGCGCTTGTGCGTGGTCCGGCACAGGGAGTAGTTGGGGTGGTCCTTGTTGATCCGGTAAAAGTCTTCAAGGACCGAGGCACCCTCGACATCGAGCGACGGGATCGAGCGCATCAGATCCCACAGGCACTCGTAGTGGTCCTCCATCTCGCGCTCACCGCGGAAGAGGAAGCCCTCCTTTGGGTCCTTGATGCCGTCCAGGCAGCCGCCGCAGATATTGCTCGCCTCGTAGATGGTGATGCGTTTGGCGTCCATCTGCCCGTCGCGGATCAAAAAGCCCGCCGCCGCGAGCGAGGCGATGCCACCGCCGATGAGATGAGCAGACTTCCCGTCCACGCCCTTCGGCTTGCGGGGACGAATGAACGCTTCGTAGTTACCATTGCTGTAAAACATATGCGTCTCTCCCTGGTTAGCTAGCAGGCTGTTGAAAAACCTTCATTGGCTTTCGGATGAGACGCCTATTGAGTCCGTCCTGTTCGTCACCGACTGCGCAGACGCTGAGGTCGCACAGGCAATAACCATCACGAAAACCAAGGCCGTTGTGCATATTTTTCTTCGGTAACAGATCGCCGTTGCCTGCGGATGGCAGCGCTTTGATGCCCATAGACGCCACGGTTCTCCCCCCATATGGAGACCGCTTAGCTTCGTTCCTTGGCGAGATTCCCTTCCCTCACGCCCGCCATCCGTATTCAACCAGCTTGGACTTGGCAGCCTTCCGGCGCTTGCCTAGCCGTGCCACGATTGATTGCGCGCGCCTGCTAAGGGCGTCCATAAACAACTGAGACATAATCGCCACAGATGGCGAGGGGTTGCTGACGGGGATTCACAAATGATGAGACCGCGCGACGTAACATGGTGGGACGATTCGAGCGGCTCGGGCGCGCGCCGCGCGGAAGCGCTATCGGGGCGGCGTGGCCATGGTCGCCCTACAGCGAGGAGAGTTCGTCGCGCGCGGCCTCGGCGAAATCCTTCAGTGGATCGATTCCCGCACCGCTCTTCAACATCTCATGCAGCTGGGGGATTGTCTTGTTAGGTGCGACACAGGCGTCGGTGGTTGCGCGCATGATCTTCTCGGCACATGCGATGGTCCGCGGCGAGCACCCGACCCGCATCCCGCTGATCATGGCGTAGAGAGCAATCAGCTCTTGAATTTGCGGCTCGTTGCTCATCAGGGCCTCACCATATGCTTTCGATGCCGCCACGATGAAATCCTTGAACAGGTCCTCGCGGCGCGACAGATCGTGGGTGAGCTTCGCAGCCCTGGCCCGAGTACGTTCGCTCAGCCAGCTCGTGACGCCTAATGTCAGGCCACCGACCATTGAGCCTGCAAGCGCCGATAGTGCCGAAAGGTATGCGGCATCCATGTGGATTCACCTTAGCCGCCATCGCGCGGACAACATGGGTGAATCTCTCCATCAAGTCGAAGACAGCGGGTGCTTTAGGTAGATCACCACGACCTCGGCGAGACGAGGTCGTGGCGAACATTCTTTCGTCAGAACCACGCGGGCTCTGGCGTGTGCTTGAGTGCTTCATTGAGCAGTTTCGCGGTGGACTTGCCCGTGGTGCTCTTGACTTTGTCGAATACATCGAGGCTCAGAGTGTCGCTCCCGACCGCCATCTCGAGCGATTTCGCGATGACCCGCACGTCGTAGACCGGCTCGTACATGGGGACCTGCGGCTTCTGGAGCCCCGTGAGGCCCCACACCGCCATCATTGCCGTACGCACCGAACTCTCGACCGTGAAGCTGACGTCCGCGGGCGTCTCGACATACTGGCCGATGAACGCGAGATTCACGCAGCCTTCGGGAATGACCTGGGGCCGGTCCGCGACATGGCGGGGCATGAACTGGCTGGTGATATAGGGCATCGCCGCCACCCACACGAATGTTTGCTTGAGGGTCTCCTTGATCTGATCCTCGTTGAGTCCGTAATGATAGAGGACCTCGGTGAGGATCTCGTTGCCGGTGCACTCCCGAACGGTCTTCTTGACGAAGTCGCCCGGCCTGTCGGTCCACAGCAGGTAGCCGTGCGCTACGTTCACGTCGTTGGGCTGGCCGCGGTAGTAGTCCTTGCCGTAGACGAAGCAGGTGGGCACCCAGCTGGCGTCCTTGATCGTGGTGAAGGCATTCTTGATTAGGGGTTGGCTGACGCCCGTCTTGGCCGACCAATCGTTCACGAACTTCGAATCGCCCTTGATCGTCGCGGTCCAGGTGTAAAAACCGCTTCCTTCAATGTCGGAGATGAACGGCTCTGGCCGGCCAAACTTCGGGTCGCGCGCCGCCAGCTTCTTCCAGACATCGAACAGGCCCAGGTCGGTGGTGTCGCGGTCGTAGCTCACGACGGTGTCGTTGTCGCCCCACGTGGTCTTTTGGACCATCGAGCCGTTGGTGAAGAACACCAGGTCATCCCGCGTCAGCTTAATGCGCTGCCGCCCGGAGTCATCGTCGTAGACCAGTCCGGTAGCGACGGTCTCCTTGCCCTTCTGCTCGGTCTCGATGTCGCGCACGCGCGTCCCTTTCCGGAAGCGCACGCCCTTCTTTTCCAGATACGCCTCCATGGGACGGATGACCGCGTCGTACTCATTGTACTTGGTGTGGATGAGCATGGTCAGCTCGATCATCGGCTCGCCGAGGTACATGGCGAAGCGGTTGAGGTACCGCCGGCACTCGATCACGGAATGCTGGGGAGCCAATGCAAAAATGTAGGCCCAGTAGTACCAGAAATCAGACTTGAAGAACCCGGGCCCGAACCACTCGGCGACGGTCAGTCCCTCCAAAGCTTCCTCCGGGCTAAGGAGCAGATCCATCAGTTTCTGGCCGTCCTCCTTGGACATCAAGGGTCCCGTTGGCGAATACTTCTCGCCCCGCTTGTGCATCAAGTGCATGCGGGCATGGAAGGGAGCGTCCACGTTCGCCTGGAACGTCTCGTCGAGGACCGTCCGGCCGGGAGTGTCGATCGACGGAATTTTTCCCAGCAAAAAATACGTACACTCGTAACGACGCTCCCACATGCGGGATCCGCAATTCTTGTAGCCCTTCTCGAAGCGGTGGGCGTCCAGGCATCCGCCATGTACTTTCTCGGCCTCGTAAATGGTAATGTTCTCGCCCGGCATATGGGCGTCATCGATCAGGAACGCGGCCGTTGCGAAGCCGGCGATGCCGCCCCCGACGATATGCGCTTTCTTGCGCTCGATGCCCTTTGGGGGCTGTGCGTTGATGCGGTCATAGTTCTTCATCGCAGTCTCCCTTTCGCTTGGCGTGCGCATAGTTTTTATTTGCTCTCAGAGGTAATTCATCAGGTAAACGAAGCGAATTGTGAGCGTGTTCGAATTGTGCCGACCATCAAACGTCGCGAATTAGAGCGCTGCAGTGTATTGTGAGCGGGGACGTGCGGGATTCGCTTTTTGTTAGCGACGCTAAGCCAACATTTAGAGAGGATGCAGGAAGGAGCCTCCTTAGCTGGCATTTACAACCATCCGCAGAAGCGAGTGAGGATCTTCAGTCGGCTTAGCAAAGCGTAATCTGGCACCAGGCGCTTGCCTCACCGTGCCAAGATTGACTGCGTGTGCCTGCTCAGGGACCGGCGCAAAATTGATTCAGATCAAATCCCTCCAGACGTGACGTGGCAAGATATCTGACGCGGACAATGGAGGCTCAGACGATGGGAGCGCCCACGATTGTTTGCGTCGAGGTGGAGCGGCCCAGCGGTCGGCTGCGCAAGTGGGAGGACACTCTTAGCGCTCATGTTGGGCAAGTCGATCCAGCGCTTCGCGAGCAGGAGGCAGTGAGTTGCCTGCCCATCGATGAACGTTCGTTCAAAGGGCGCATCGAATATGGCGCCCTTGGTGAGATGTTCTTGTGCAAATTCGCGGCCACCAATTATCAGTTCACCCGCTCGTTGACTACACCGGCACCAACAATGCCAACCCCTATTATGCTCGTTTCGGTCTCCAGAGGCAGCTGCAAATTTTTCCAATGCGGCCACACTTGCATTCTCACAAAGGGCGACTGGACCCTGATCGACACGAAGCAGCCGCTGGGGTACGTGATCACGAGCCCCGAGATCGAAGCGTTCGTGATGATGCTGCCCCGTCCGTCCGATGCAGCGATTGCCGCCCTCTTCGAGCGTGGCATCGCGCGTCAATCAAACGGCGGGTGTGGATTGTCGCGGGTGCTGCATGCCATGGTCAACGAGAGCTTCGGCGAGATACGCCGTCTTTCACTATTGGGCGGAAGAAAACTGGGTGCGGCCATTACCACGATGGCATGGGACGCCTTGCGCGAACAGATAGAGACGCCGCCGGTGATCGGACGCCACGAAGAACTAACGATGCGGGTCAAGGCCTATGTCGAGGCGACTCTCGCCGATCCCGAGCTCTCCGTCGAGGGAATCGCGCACGCATGCAGCATTTCCGTTCGTGCGCTGCACCGGCATTTCGCCGAGGATCCGGCCGGATCCGTATCGCACTATCTTTGGCAGCGTCGGCTCATCCGCTGCGCGGAGGCGCTTCGAGACCCGCGCCAGGCGCATCACTCGATAACCGACGTCTGCTTTTCATACGGCTTCAGCAGTTCGTCGCATTTCAGCCGGCTGTTCAAGGATCAGTTCGGAGTTTCGCCGGTTCACTACCGCGTCGAGCTGGCCAGCCCCCTTCGGGTGATCCGGGATCAAAGTTAGTGCATGGGGCTTCTGACGCCATTGTTGGGTTGGGCGAGCGCGCTTGCCGCGACCCGCGCGTCGTCTGAATGGATGGCTTCGACCTTTACGAGATGCTGCAATGAAGCCTTCCGCTCGACCACGTCATCGACGGCAATCGTGCCCTCACCTGGATCAAGGCCACCTGACGGCGTGAAACCGTGATGCGGAGTCTCGCGCATGTTATCGAGCGACTGTTCGGCGTACGGCCGGGTCTCCGCAATAGGTCTATGCATGCTCCTTCTTCGAGCGCAGCCCCCTCAGGAGCGACAAGGCTGCTGGGACAAGCAACTTCTCCGCGGCAACGTCAAGCGGATTGTGGACGACTGCCGTGATGCTTTCCTTGACGCTCCTGATCTCCCGTCCCATGGCATCGATGGTCAGCTTGAGGTCGCGTGCGTCCTCATGAATCGATTCGATGGCCGTTCTGCGAACTTCGAGCGCAAGGTCGATCTCCGGCCCCGGATGCGATTTGCTGGCCACGAGCAGCACGATCGCCGCGATTACGAAATCCGCGATCGCAGCGACAGCAGCCGCCCAGACGACGCCTAGGGAAGCCTGCATGGCATTGTAGGCAGCGACATTCGCCATTCCGAGGCCGAACACCCCGATCAGACCGGCGAACGCAAATAGACCCAGCCGACGCGCCAGAACGCTGAGCCAGATTTTTCCGATAAGAAGATCGGCTTTGCGCAGTACCTGGAGATCGCGAATAAGATGATCGATCATTCTCTTCCTCCTTAACGCCTTCCGAGGAGCCGGCCGATCAAAACGCCAACGAGCAATGCGCCGACGACGCTCTGGGTTGGATGAGCCGAAATGCCCTTTTCCGCTTCATCGAAGAGACTGGTCAGCTCGCTCGCAAACTGGTGCAGCTGGTCCCGCAATTCCCTTTCGTCCGGCCTCTCTTTCGCCGGCTCAGGAGCAGTTGTCGGCGCGGCGCTTGCCGCAGCCGACACTGTCGCGCGCTGGTTTTGGGAGACCGATAGCTCATCTTGCAGTGACTTCAATTCCCTTGAGACAAGGACATCGGTGGCCATGACAACACCTCCAAGCTTGAGGTTTCAGCAGCAAACTCGAAAGACGAGAATTTCCTCAGCTTGGAGGCGCGGCACGCTTGAATGCATCCCACGCAGCCTGATTGGCGCTGTCAAAAGCCTTGCGCGACTCCGCTAGTGCCGCACCAAGCGCCGACCAGGTCTCGCTTCCGGCCTGCTTCAGCTTGTGAAATCGTGCTTCGGCTTCCGATGCGTCCGCCTTCATCTGTTTCAAGGCGGCGTCAAGGTCGACACGACGGTCGGTCGCCACCTTGTTTGCCGCGTCCCGAAACTTGTCGGCCGCTTCGCGCCAGGCCTTTACCTGGGCGGTGGCAACATCCCCGAATGTGGCTTGTTGTTGCTCGATCTGCTTGCCGGCGGTTGAGAAGTAGGCCTGCACCTGCCTTTCGAACTCGTTCCACTTCGTCTCCAAGTCGGCCTTGGTACGCACCCACGCTGCCTCGCCTGCTTCGGCTTGTTTCTTGACCGTGGCTTTGAACTCGTCCCGCTGTTTCGTCAGGTCATTGACCAACTGATCGGCTCTTACTTTGGACTCAGCCTGGGCCTGGCTCGCCTTGACTTCGAATGACGCCAATGCAGCATCCATCTCGTCAATTCGCTCTTTGGCCCAATTCAGATAGAAATGCTTGCTGCTTTGCTCCGGCATAGTCGCCTCCATTCGATAACTTTATCCATTTTCCCGAACGCGCTTCCGCTTGCCTTGACCTGTGCCCGCGCCTTTTGCGCTTCCTTATTACGGGCCGGCGCAATCGAATTTAATCTAGATCAATTTCCGCGGCATATTTTGCGGCTAGTGATGGTCTGTGAAATTTCATCGACTGACAGCCGTCGGCGCGCCTTGTCGAAGGGTCGGTGAAGTTACGCCTCTTGGAAGTCGGAAGCCTGTTTCAGTGAAGCCCACTCAACCGAAAGGCCGGAAATCATGAGCAAATTTGTCGTAACCACATTCGATAGCGAGACGAAGGCCTACGAAGGTACCCGCGCTCTGAAGGAGCTTCATTCAGAGGGCAATATCACGCTCTATGGCTTGGTCGTTGTCACGAAAGATGCTGGTGGCAAGCTGTCCGTAAAGGAGGGGACGGACGAACTGACCGGCACGGCCGTCGGCAGTCTGGTCGGCGTGCTGGTTGGACTCTTCGGCGGGCCGGCTGGCGTTGTTGTTGGCCTGACCACCGGTATGCTGCTTGGAGGTATTAGCGACCTTCTCAACGTCGGCGTCGGCGCGGAATTTCTCGACAAGGTCTCGCGCGGGCTGGCTCCGGGCAAGGCGGCGGTGATCGCAGAGGTCGATGAGGATTGGGTGACGCCGCTCAACACACGCATGGAGGCGATCGGCGGCTCCGTCGCGCGTGAGTGGCGTTCCGATTTCGAGGAAACGGAAATTGCAAAGGCCAGTGCGGCGAACAAGGCAGAACTCGCGCAACTGAAAGCTGAACTGGCTCAGTCAGGTGCGGAGGCAAAGGCAAAGCTGCAGAAACGGATCAACGAGGTGAGAGCGAAGCTCGACGAACTGTCCAGCCAGGCGCACACGAAGTTGCAAAAACTGGAGAAGGAAACCACCGCCAAGATCGGCGAACTTAATGATCAGATTGCGAAAGCCAACGCAGACAACAAGGCTCGGATCAAGGAACGCCTTGCCGAATTGCGCGCCGATCACGATCGGCGAGCTGCCAAGCTGAAGCAGGCAGGCGCGTTGATCAAGGAAGCACTCGCTGCTTGAGCCCATGCTACCGATGTGGTCTTTCTTGGAGCGGCAAGGGCGACTTTGCCGCTTCAGGGTTTTGATCGTCTTGCAGCGATAGCTGGCAGGACCCGGTTTGATTTTTCGCAATGTTCGCCGGTGACATTCCTACCAGGATGTAGCCATGAAGCTCGCTGCGACTATTGCCGCCCTTATCCTGATGCTCACCCAGGCTGGCGCCGGGGAGCCCTTCGGCGTCGCCACCGTCCCCACGCAGGATGAAACGCTGACCGCAATCTGGCACGATTTGCAGCTCGACATCGCCAGCGATGAGTTCAGGATCGCAAGCTGCCGGGAGCCAAACTGTGACTCGGCGGCGGCCAAGCGGTTTATCGCCATCGTGGATGAGGCGCGCCAGCATCAAGGGCAAGCTCTGCTCGGCCATCTCAACCGGGCAGTCAATGCGGCGATCCCCATCGCGCGTGGCGAGGTGCCATTATACGCGCCGCTCGCGGCACTCACCTATCCCGGCGATTGCAAGAGCTACGCGATGGTGAAGTACATTGCGCTCGGCGATGCCGGCGTGGCGGCGGCAGACCGCAAGATAATCTTGGTGTGGAACAATGCACGGCCGGACGAAACGCATGTTGTCGCAGTGGTGCGCGAGGGCGAGCGTTGGCTGATCCTCGACAATCTCACGCTCACCTTGGTCGACTCGACCGCCGCATACGCGTACCAGCCGCTTCATGAACTTGGCGCGGATGGTGTTCGCGATTTCGCACCGCTGCCGCCAGTCGGTGGACCCCTCTAGCTTATAAATTCATCGGTTGGCCCGTGGCGCGTTTGACGGCCGAGCTGTGGTGATTACTGGGAGCAGGCATGTCTGCCAAAGCAAAATGGCACTGGCCGCCCAGCCTCTCACCGATGCAGTCGGAGGCTGTACCATCCTGGCGAGCTGCTTACTCGGATCGCACCTCAGCTCTGATGGCGCTTTTCTGTGAGCTTGCCCACGATACGTTTGTGGCCGATCAGCCTCCTGCAGATCAGGCCGGCGCTCCAACGGTCGCCGGAGAGGCGGGCCGCAATGAGCTGAAGCCGCGCCTGGAGGCGGGGAGCTTTCGGTTGGTATAGGTTTTCAACAAGGATCGAGCCTTCCTGGCAGTTCGGGAAGGGCATTTTGCGGTTCTTGCGTTTCGAGGTACCGAGGGGAAGGAGTTGCTGGACACTGATCTTAATCTCAGACTCGTCCCATTACCCGGAATATCGGGAGTGATGGTGCACTGTGGCTTCCTTGAAGTTTTCAGTCGCTGCAAAAGTGAGATTGAGGCCGCTGTTGATGAAAGTGTGCCGTCGACGCTCGGGCTCTACATTACAGGGCATTCCCTCGGTGGTGCACTCGCTCAGATCGCGGCGGCTGCGCTCAACCGGGATAACCTCGCGGCGTGCTACACTTTTGGGTCTCCGCGAGTTGGTACCGCTGGCTTTGATGAGCAGGTTAAATGCCCACACTACCGGGTGATCAACAATTGGGACCTTGTCCCCGGCCTTCCACTAGCGTTGTTCCGGGGCTATCGCCACAATGGGGACCCGCGCCTCCTGACGCCCAAAACATCGTTTGCACTTCGTCGCGACAGGTACGCCGACTTTCTCTACAATATCGCGGCAATAATCCTCGTGACACTGCGCACAAGCAGGCTCCTAATCAACGACGATCACATGATCTGGAATTATCGGAAACGGCTAGAGGAGATCGCGGCGGCGCGTGCACGAGCTCCCACGAGCCCGTGACGGACCACATTCATCCGTGCCAGGTCAGCACTCATGGACGATGAAGTGATCGGGTCGCGGAGTTTATTTTCAACGACACGCCATCGACGCGGTGCGAGCTGCCCTATCGTTCACGCAAGACAGTTGCGTCACTCAGCCGAAATCCAGCACGATCCGGCCGTCGATCTTTCCGGATCTCATTCGCTCGAAGATGGTGTTGATTTCGGTGAGCGGCGCCTTGGTGAACTCGGCTCTCACCTTCCCATCGGCAGCGAACGCGATCGCCTCGTCGAGGTCGCGCCTGGTGCCGACGATCGAGCCGCGCACGGTGATGCGCTTTAGCACGACGTCAAAGATCGGGATCGGGAATTCGCCTGGGGGAAGGCCGACCAAGCTGACCGTGCCCTTTCGCCGCACCATGCGCAACGCCTGGGCAAAGGCAGGCGTCGACACCGCGGTGACCAGCACGCCATGCGCCCCCCCCGCCGGTCGCTGCCAAGACATCATCCAAGGCATCTTTGGCAAGCGCATTGATGGCATGATCGGCCCCGCTCTTGCGCGCCAGCTCAAGTTTGTCCTGAGCGATATCGACGCCGACGACCTTGAGCCCCATCGCCTTGGCATATTGAATGGCGATATGGCCAAGGCCACCTACACCGGAAATCACCACCCACTCTCCGGGCCTGGCTTCGGTCTCCTTGAGTCCCTTGTAGGTGGTCACGCCCGCACACAGGATTGGCGCAATAGCCGCAAGATTCAACTTTGGCGGCAAGCGCGCGACGAATGTGGCCGACGCGATAACGTATTCGGCAAAGCCGCCGTTGACGCTGTAGCCCGTGTTGTGCTGGTGCCCGCACAATGTCTCCCAACCGGTCTCGCAATATTCGCACCGCATGCAGGCATCATGCAGCCAAGCAACACCGACTGAATCGCCAACCTTCAGACTGTCGACGCCCGGCCCGAGCATGGCCGCAATCCCGGCGGCCTCATGGCCTGGAATGAAGGGAGGCGTCGGCTTGACCGGCCAATCGCCGGAGGCGGCGTGCAGATCGGTATGGCAGACCCCACAAGCCCTTACCTTGACAAGGACCTCTCCCGGCCCAGGCGTAGGAATCGGAACATCCTCGATCGCAAGCGGCTTCCCAAAGCTCCGCACCACAGCAGCTTTCATCGTGCCCTGCATTGGTTTGCTCCCTTGTCTTGCCATTGCAAACTAGTGACCACGTTTTCGGCTGTATTGACCGAGATCAAACTCGCGGCTGTGCAATGGATTCGCTGCCGGGGGGCCAACCCGACTTGTCGGCCAGCCTGCATTCGGCGCACTGCTCGCAAGCTGTTTGTCGAGGCGTGAGATGCAGAAGGCCAAGGTAGTATCGCCTACTTACCGACACCTGCTCTTACCAGCGGGTCTCAAACAATCCGAAATGCTGAGGCTGGGCAATCGGGTTCGGCTGATGCCTGAGGTGAGCCCTCGTGACTTTCCGCTTTGGTTGCAGTTTGCGCTCTTCCTTCTTCGGCTCTCTCTCGCCAGCTTGTTTCAGTGATGGCGGGACTAGCTGCGCAAAGCTTTGACGGATACGTATATCCGGCGGAGTGAATGTTTGCGGCATCGGAGCCGAGTCCGCCTGCGCGTTGTCGGCGGGAGCGATTGGAGGCAGATTGGTACTGATCAGCACCGCTTCGGGTCCCTTGCGTTCGGAGTGGATCCGGATCCGGGGAAGCGTGACGCCGGAATCGCCGGAATCGCGCCTCTCTGTCGCCGGCGGCCGCGGCGTCAGGGCGTCCGCAGCAAACAGCAGCATCAGCAACGCTCCACCGACACAGGCGAAATATCGCCTCAATGGAATTTCGGAATCGATCCATATCCGCTCTCGCGGCGACCGACCGGGCATCTTTTGCACTATTGGTCAACTCCTAGGCCGAAGTCGCCTTGATGGGCACCGGTTCTTCCCTCAATCGATGAACTTCGATGAAGAGTATTTGTCAAAACGCATTGACCTGGATCAAAAGGCACCGTTTGGGAAGGAATAGGCTTTTAATGCTCGACATTCCTCAACATGGAGGACGTCCAATGGCAAATGAACGCGCGGCAGCATCGACATTTTCGTTCGTGATGCCACCTGAGTGGCTGATCACCCGAGGAAGCTCGCTGAGTGTGCAGACTTTGCCGAAGCAATGAAGTGTCAACTGGACTTCGCGCACCAATCCTGGTCGCGATCTGTCGGCGAAGCGTCGAAACTGTTCGATCATCTGCGCACGCAACCTTTGTAGCGTTTCGGGCCGATCCTGACCAAGTAGTCGCTTGGAGTCAGTCATGCAGGTGAGCGACTTTATTGAAAACCTAACGTTCGATGAAATCGTCATCGGTCAATCCGCAAGTTTGGTGCGGACACTATCGAAGGACGATATTGCGATGTTTGCGGTCATGTCCGGCGATGTGAATCCGACCCACTTTGCCGAACCCGATGCCGAGACAGGCATGTTTCACCGCATTATCGCTCACGGAATGTGGGGCGGTGCGCTGATCTCCGCTGTTCTGGGAATGCGGCTCCCTGGCCCCGGCACGATTTATTTCGGGCAGGATCTGCGCTTCCGCGAGCCAGTGGGCTTAGGCGATACGGTCACGGTGACTGTCACTGCCGCCGAGAAACGACCCGAAAAGCATATTGTTGTGTTTGATTGCCGCTGCGTGAATCAAAACGGGGATGAGGTGATCACCGGCACTGCACAGGTGATCGCTCCCACTGAAAAGGTCAAGCGGCCTCGAGTGACCCTGCCGGAAGTTCAGATCGTGCGGCATGACCGCTACGACGAACTGTTCAAGCATTGCGTGGAGCTGGAGCGGATTCGGACCGCTGTCGTCGATCCCCGTGATCGCGCTTCGCTTGAGGGAGCCGTTTGCGCATCGGAGGCCCGGCTCATCACCCCAATCCTCGTCGGACCGGAAAAGGAGATTCGGTCACTCGCCGCGTCAGCGAATATTGATATCGCGGGATGTGAAATCGTCAACACCGAGACTGGTCACGCGGCAGCCGCCGCCGCAGTCGCGCTTGTACGAGGAGGCAAGGTAGAGGCTCTCATGAAAGGGAGCTTGCAAACAGACGAGTTGATGCATGAAGTTGTCGCAGCAGCGACAGGTCTTCGGACCGAGCGACGCATGAGTTACGCCTTCGTCATGGACGTGCCGAGCTATGCGACTCCGCTCATCATTACTGACGCGGGGATCAACATTTTTCCTGCCTTGGCAGACAAGCGCGACATCTGCCAAAACGCAATCGATCTTGCGAAGGTCTTACGCTTCGACGAACCAAGGGTCGCGATCCTTTCTGCAGTCGAGAACATCACAAAAAAGATCCCTTCCACCGTGGAAGCGGCTGCCCTGTGCAAGATGGCCGATCGGGGGCAGATCATCGGCGGTCTCGTCGATGGGCCGCTTGCATTTGACGCCGCTGTGAGCGCGGAGGCTGCTCAACAGGCGCACATCGTTTCCCCGGTCGCGGGCAAAGCAAATATCCTGCTCGTTCCCGACATCGAATCCGGAAATATGTTGGTAAAACAGCTTACGTTCATGTCGGGCGCTGTTGGCGCAGCAATCGTTCTTGGAGCGCGCGTTCCGATTATTTTGACCAGCCGCGCCGACAAGCTGCGGACTCGCTTGGCGTCTGCAGCGGTTGCTCTACTGCTTGCGGATGCCAAGCGTCGATCGACGCCTCTCCTGTCAGCGGCAGAATAGCTCCGCACCAGAAACATCGTCTGGCTTCGTTGATCTCTATCAAAGCGGTAAGCGGATCTTATGGGATTTCTTATCGAGGCAGGTTCTCCCTCTTGTGCGGTCCGGGAGCATGTCCGACAAGCAAAAAGGACAAAGATTAGGCATAGCGCTGGCCATGGTGGCGGCGATGCTGCTCGGCATTGTTGGGCCAACCTCGGCGCAGTTTTTCGGCGAATTTCAGCAACGTCCACCACAACGCGGTAGTAGCTGGTCGGGCGGCGGCTGGTTTGGTAACGACACATTCGAGCCGTTCCAACAGCCAGCGCCCCAGCCTCGTTGGAATAGGCGGCAGGTGCCACCGCCGGTGCGTGAGGATTTTTCAAAAGCGCCTCCACCGGAGAAGCGCGAAACGGTTTCGCAACGCCACATTCTGGTGCTCGGTGATGCCATGGCGGATTGGCTGGCCTATGGTCTCGAAGACGCCTATTCGGAGCAGTCCGACATGGGCGTGATCCGCAAGCACAAGACTGTTTCCGGTCTCATTCGATATCAACCCAAGGGCGAGCCCGCCGACTGGGTCGCTGCGGCCAGGGGCATCCTCGCCAGCGAAAAGCCGGACGTTATCGTCGTCATGCTCGGCCTCAGTGACCGCATGTCGATGCATGAGCCTGCGTCTGAGAAAACCGACGGCAAGCCTGCAACCGACAAGAACGTCGACAAAAAAGCTGAGACGAAGGATGTAACGTCCAAACCGGAGGCAAAGCCCAGCGCGGCACCCAATAAGCCGTCAGATGACGAACTGTCCGGCGATGCCGCCAGCGTCGGACTGCCGGTCATTGCGCCGGAGAAACGCGCGCGCTCACCGAACGGCATCTACGATTTTCGCGACGAGCGGTGGGTGGAACTCTACAACAATAAGATCGACGAGATGATCGGCGTGCTTAAGTCCAAAGGCGTACCGGTACTGTGGGTCGGTCTGCCAGCGGTACGCGGCTCCACGGCGACGGCCGACACGCTGTTCCTGGATGCTCTTTATCGCAATGCCGCCGGCAGGGCTGGCATCACCTATGTCGATGTCTGGGACGGATTTGTCGACGAGACGGGGAGCTTTCTGCAAAAGGGGCCCGATTTCGAAGGCCAAACACGCCAGCTGCGTTCCTCCGACGGCGTGTATTTTACAAGAGCCGGTGCGCGCAAGCTCGCTCACTACGTCGAACGCGAGATCACGCGGCTTTTGGCCGTGCGCACCGTACCTGTCGCGCTGCCGACCGAACCGGCAACGCCCGGCGCTGCCGCGATTCCCGGCCAGCCTGCGCAGCGTCCGCTGGCGGGACCGATCCTGCCGCTGGTCGCCCCTTCCGTCGGTACCGATCAACTGCTCGGGGGCTCGGGATCGCCGCCCGCCGCGGTCGACGCGCTCGCCGCCAGAACACTGATCAAGGGTGAAGCGTTGACACCGCCCGCCGGCCGCGCGGACGATTTTGCCTTGCCTCGCCGGGAAGTCGGAGGCGAGCAGGCCAAGGATACGAATCCAGTAGCATCGGCGCGACCCGACAGCGTGCGCGATGCCAGCGCCCTGATGGCGCCGGCGGCGTCGCCAAAATCGAAAAGGCACCGCCGCTTGAACTGAGCCCGCCCAAGCTCAGCCGCCGAAAATGACGCGGCGGAAGCGGTACAAGGCAATTGCAAAGAAGACACTCCCAATAGCGGCCGTCGCAAGGATTTCTGGCCAGACAATGGAAGCATCCGCACCGCGGTAAAGCACGTCCTGTGCGAAAATCACGAAATGCGGCGTCGGGCTGATCACAAGCATGAGGTACTTCAGCCACACCGGCATGCTCTCCAAGGGAGTCGTGCTGCCGGAAAGCAGCATCATGACCAGCAACACTGGAATCGATAGCAGGCCGAACTGGGCCATCGTTGAAGCGATGGTGCCGAGAGCAATGCCGAGCGCTGCGACAGTGAACACGTAGACGCACGCGCCGCCCAGGAATAGCAGACGCGATCCGGCGACCGGTACCTGCAGCCACCACTCGACGACAAGCGCCAGCGATATTGCCGTCGAAACCACAATGACGACGCCATTGGCCAGGATCTTGGAGAGCATGATCTCCGTGGGAACGACAGGCATCACAAGCAGGTGCTCGACCGTGCCTTGCTCGCGCTCGCGAATGAGCGCAGCGCCGGTGAGCATGACCGTGATCATGGTCAGGTTGCTGACGATCCCCATCACCGAGGTGAACCAGCTCGACGTCAGATTCGGGTTGAACTTGACCTGCGTAACCATCTTGAGCGGTGCAGCGGTCAATCCTTCGCGTCCTGACATGAAATCCGTCGTATAGTTCATGATGACGTTCTGGATGTAGGTCATGCCATTGAAAGCTTGGGCCGCCGCGGTGGCATCGACATTGATTTGAACGGTAGGTTGCCGCCCCGCGAGAATATCCGCCTGGAACTTTGGAGGAATCTCGATGGCATAGATGACACGTTGCGAATTCATCGAGGCGTCGATTTCCGAGGCTTTCAGCTGTATCGCCTGCTTGAACGTGGGCGGCGTCAGGCCATCCGCGATGCGGCGTGAAAGATCGGAATGATCTTCATCGACGATTCCAACCGAAAGGTTGGTCGCTTCGGTCGAGGCGCCGGTGGCGGCGGCGTGGATCGCAATGGTAAAGGAATAGACGACAAGCGCCAACATAATCGGGTCGGAGCGGAAGCTGCGCAGCTCCTTGATCATCAACCGGTAGATATTGGCGAGGTGCAGCAGCAGCTTGGCGAACCGGTTTCTACGGGGCCGCTTGGCCAGCGTCTCTGCGTGCAGCGTCGCCCGTTCTCGTGAATTTGCTGCTCCGCTCGCTAGCGACATCTCAGCTCTCCTGTTTCTGGAGGAAGAAATGAGCGGCACCGAAGAAGCCGACCGCAAACACCGCAAGCACGAGCGCATTGAACCCGAGATCGGAATAGGTCAGCCCTTTGGTGAAGGTCCCGACGCTGATCGGCTGGAACCAAGCCGCTGGAAACGCCAAGCCAATTGCCCTGCCGGCGCCGGTAAGGGAAGACACCGGCACCAGCAGGCCTGAAAAATTCGTTACGGGGATGACGGAGAGGACCGTGGTCGCAAACACCGCAGCGACCTGGGTTTTGGTGAAGGTCGAGACGAGCTGCCCAAAACCGCAAGTGGAAAAAACGTAGAGCAAAGCTCCGAGCGTAAGCGCTCCGAACGACCCCTTGACCGGTACGTGAAAAACAACAAACGCCATCAGCACCAGGATGACGAACGTCAGCATCCCGACCACGACGTAGGGGAACTGCTTGCCCAGGAGGAACTCGAATTTGCTGATGGGCGTGGACCGAAAATTGGCGATCGATCCGGTCTCCACCTCACGGACGACACCAATAGTCGCCATGATGGCCGGGATCAGAACGAGCATGATCACGATGACGCTCGGAACCATGGAAAAGACGCTCTTGAAGGCCTGGTTGTAGCGGAAGCGGTTTTCCATTGTCACGCTTCCCAGGCGGATATTGGATGGTGGGTTGGGGCCGAAGCGCTCTGTCAGGAGATCCTGCGCATAGCGCATCAGCAGGCCGGTGACGTAGCCTTTCGTGGTCTCGCCCCGGAATGGCATAGCACCGTCGATCCAGAAAGCGGCCTCCGGCGAATGCTGGCTCGCAAGATCGCGGCCGAAGCCGGATGGAATTTCAACGGCGACAGCCAGCTCACCGCTCCGCATGCGTCGCTCCAGTTCCGCCGTGGAGCCGATCGGAGGCCGCTCGCTGAAATAGTGAGAGCCGGAGAAGCTTTCGAGGAGTTTGCGGCTTTCCGGTGTTTGGTCCTGGTCGAAGGCCGCATATTTCAGGTTCTCGACATCAAACGTGATGCCATAACCCATCGCCAACATGAGAATGACAGGACCGACGAACGCGAATGCCAACCGGATGGGATCGCGCAACAGCTCCATCGTTTCGCGCCGGGCATAGGCCCAAAGCCGTCCCGGATCAAATCGCCTGGAAGAGCGCGACGCCATGGTGTGGGCCGATGCAGCTCGCTCCGGCGCGTCGGCCTTCTCAGCTCGCCCTGCCGCCGGCTTGGCGGGCTCGGATTTCTGGTTCTTGCCCGCTCCGCTTGCCTCCTCCAGATACGAGATGAAGGCATCCTCGAGAGAAGCGCCGTTGCGCTCTTTAGCCAGTTCTTTGGGCGCGCCGACGGCAAGCACCCGGCCTTGATGCATCAAAGAGATACGGTCACAGCGCTCGGCCTCGTTCATGAAGTGCGTCGATAGAAAGATGGTGACGCCATCATTGCGCGACAGATCGATCAGCGTGCGCCAGAACTGGTCGCGGGCAACCGGGTCGACGCCCGACGTGGGCTCGTCGAGAATGAGCATGAGCGGCCGGTGGAGCACGGCCACCGCAAGCTGCAGCCGCTGCTTGACGCCAAGCGGCAGGCTCTCCGGCTTGGCGTCGGCCACATCCTTCAGGTCATATTTTTCCAGCAGCTCCCTGATCCGGCCCTCGATCTCGTTCGGAGGGAGATGGTAGAGGTGCGCGTGGAGCTCGAGATTTTGCCGCACGGTCAGCTCGCTGTAGAGCGAGAATGCCTGTGACATGTAGCCGACGTTCTGGCGCGCCTCCATATCGTCGGCGGCCATCGGTTTGCCGAACAATTTGGCCGAGCCTTCGGTCACCGGCAGCAGCCCCGTCATCATTTTCATGGTGGTGGTTTTTCCGCAGCCGTTCGAGCCGAGGAATCCGAAAATCTCGCCGCGCCCGATGCTAACGCTCACATGATCGACGGCGACAAAATCGCCGAACCGGCGCGTAAGCCCTTCCGTCTCGATCGCCGCGGTCTTGTCATCGCTCTCGGTGCGCGGCGGCACGATGACCTCCTGATGCTGGCCGCGCTTTTCCGGTGGGAGCAGGGCGATGAAGGCATCGTCGAGGGTGCTCTTTTTCGCCTCGGCGAGAATCTCCTTCGGCGTGCCATGGGCGATGACCTTGCCGTCATCCATCGCGGCGAGCCAGTCGAACCGGCTCGCCTCGTCCATATAGGCGGTCGCGACGATCACGCTCATTTGCGGGCGACGGGCGCGGATGGAATTGATCAGCTCCCAGAATTGCCTTCGCGAGAGCGGATCGACGCCCGTGGTGGGCTCATCGAGAATAAGGAGATCGGGATCGTGCATCAGAGAGCAGCAGAGGCTCACCTTCTGCTTCATGCCGCCCGAGAGCTTGCCGCACGGTCGATCGGCGAACGGGTCGAGCCCGGTGGCCTTCAGCAGCTCGTCGATGCGCGTGCGACGTTCGGCCGTGCCCTGGCCGAACAGGCGGCCGAAGAAGTCGATGTTGTCGAACACGCTGAGCGTCGGGTAGAGATTGCGACCCAGCCCCTGCGGCATGTAGGCGATGCGCCCGTAACTCGCGCGGCGATGGTGCTCATCGGCCATGTTGCCGTCGAGCACCGTGACTTTGCCGGTTTGAATTTTGCGCACCCCGGAAATGAGGGCGAGCAAAGTGGATTTGCCGACGCCGTCGGGCCCGATCAATCCCGCCATGCACTGGGCAGGAATTTCGAGCATGAGATCGTTCAGCGCGTGCGCCTTGCCGTAGCGGTGCACAACGTGCTCGACTCTGGCGACAACGGTATCGGTCATTGCGGGAGCTTAACCTCAAGCTCTTTGGGCCAGGCGATCTTGGGATCGGTGCGCACGAAGGCGAGACCGCGGACGCCGGTTTTTACAGACTTGTGGTACTGATCCAGCACCTTGGGGTCACCCTGGAGCTTGACGCGGAACATCAGCTTCTCCCGCTCCTCCGTCGTTTCCACGCTCTTGGGTGTAAACTGTGCCTCGGTTGCAACAAAGCTGACGGTATTGGGGAGGACATATTGCGGTACCGGATCGAGAATGGTTCTGGCCTCATCGCCAATCGTAAGCCGGCCAGCCTGTTCCGCGGGCAGATAGATCGTCATGTAGACGTCATTCAGATCGAGAATTGTCAGAATGCGCTGGCCCGCAGAGACTACTTCACCGGCGCGAGCCAGCCGGTACTGCACGCGTCCGCTCCTCGGCGAGACCAGCACGAGATCCACTAGAATGGATTGCAGCCGTTCGACCTCGGCCTCGGCTGACTTGATCGAGGCTTCAGCCTCGTCACGCTGGGCGTTAGCCGCAACATAAGCCGCGTCGGCCGCTTCGAACCTGTTGCGCCGCTGGTCGACGACCTGCTGCGCAATATCCCCTTTTTGCAGCAGCGTCTTTCCGCGCTCATAGTCGGTCCTGGAGAATGTCAAATCGCTGTTGCGCTGCGCGATCAGCGCGACGGCTTCCGCGTAGCCCTGTTTCGCCTTCAGCACCTGGGCCTGCGCGGAGCGCAGCTGGGCTTCGGTTTCCGGTGCCGAGATGGTGGCGACCACCTGTCCCGCGGTGACCTCATCGCCCTCGTCAACGGTCAGCGTCGCCAGGCGACCCGCGTATTTCGCCGCCACATCCACCTGGGTGGCCTCAATACGGCCGTTCGTCTTCACGATCCCCTCGGGCATGTCGCGACCACGCAGGTGGTTGATCAGCGTCTCGACAGCTTTCTTGGCTTTTTCTATAGGCTCTGACGGCTTCGCTTGGGCGTGGGCCCCGGCGATCAAGGAGCCTTCGTCCGATATGTTCAGCGCCGATGCAAGCGCCAGCAGAGCAACGCAAATCAGCGCGGCTTTCGCGGCGAGGGCGTGTACCCGACGCAGTGGCAGCTGCGCAGTCACAAGCTCCGTTCGGATCGACTTCAGTTTGGGCTTCGATACAGGATTTGCCAGCACGACGTTCTCCCGCTCCATTCGAAGCTGCGATCGGCGAAATACGCGGCAATCGTTGCTTCGGCTTGCTCGCAGACCCGGTTGTCCGGCTTGAATTGTCGGCCGCCCGATGAGCACACTTAAATAATGGCAGATAGGGGCAGGCGTCCTTTTGATCCTGATCAAGGTATTTCAACCTGCGACAAATAGAATGGTTGGCCCATGGCACGCGTGGCACGAGCCGTGATCGAGGGTTCACGCTGGCGAAAAGGAGGACGCAATGGCCGAAATCGTCACAGCCAGCATCCCACTGCACGATCTGCCGCCACCCAGAGTGCTCGAGGAATTGTCGAGCCAGATAAGCTCAAAGGCGTCGACTGCTATCAATGAGCTTAGTGAACATGCGCGCGCCTGGGAGAAGTCGGTTCCGTCGAGCGCTTTCGGTGACTATCTGCGCGACTCCTGGCAAAGGTCGGTTCTTTTCATGGATATCCTGCGCCAACGCGGCAACCAGCATGATGAGATGGTGTTGCACGGGGTGAGCTCGGTCCTGATCTATGACAGCGAACTCATCATGCGCGGCGACGAGTTAGCTCATCCGGTCAACTACTCGCTGTTGCGCATCATTCCGCCGGAGGGCGTGGAGGTGGATGACCGCAAACGCCCCGTCTTCGTCATCGATCCGCGTGCCGGGCAGGGACCGGGGATCGGCGGCCTCAAGCACATGAGCGAAATAGGCGACGCGTTCAGGGCCGGGCACCCGGTGTACTTCGCGGGCTTTACGGCTTCGCCTGTCGAGGGACAGCGCATCGAGGATGTCGCGCGCGCATTTACGATCTTCATCGAAAAGGTCGCTGAATTGCACCCCAAGGCACTCGGCAAGCCGTTCGTGTTCGGCAACTGCCAGGCCGGCTGGCACGCGATGCTGGCGGCGTGCATGCGTCCCGAGGTGGTCGGACCTATGGTCCTCGCGGGTACGCCACTCTCATACTGGGCCGGAATCCGAGGCAAGAACGCCATGCGGTACCTGGGCGGCTGGTACGGCGGAAGCTGGCCCGATCGCTTGATGAGCGATATGGGGAACGGCATCTTCGATGCCGCATGGCTGGTTGCCAACTTCGACAATCTCAACCCCGCCAATACGTTTTGGACCAAACAATACAACGTATGGGTCAACCCCGAGCAGGAGAAGAAACGCTACCTGGAGTTCGAAAAGTGGTGGGGCGATTTTGTCGTCCTGCGCGGGGAAGAGATGCAGTGGATGGTGGACAATCTCTTTATCGGCAACAAGTTCTCGACCGGCCAGATCGTCACCAGCGACGGCATTCGCCTCGACATGCGGGAGATCAAGACACCGATCATCTGCTTCTGCTCGCATGGCGACAATATCACGCCGCCGCAACAGGCGCTGGACTGGATTCTCGACAACTACCAATCTGAGGACGAAATCCGGCAATGCGGCCAGAGAATTTTCTACAACATCGATCCCAAGGTCGGGCATCTCGCTATTTTCGTCGGTACGAAGGTAGCCGAGAAGAATCATGCCGAGTTCATCAACAACATGGAGCTGATCGACACGATGCCGCCGGGCCTCTACGAGATCGTGATCACCGAGAGGCCGGGCACAGAAGCTTCTAAAAAGGGAGCTCTCGATTTCGATCTGTCGATCGAACAACGTAGTCTCGACGACATCCGCGCGCTGAGTTGCAACTCGCTCGATGACGAGCGCGAGTTCGAAGCTGCCAGACGCATCTCAGACCACAACAACGCGCTCTATCAGACGTTCCTGCAGCCCTGGATCAAGATGATGAGCGGCCCACAAGTCGCGCGCGCCATGATCGAGCTGAACCCGCTGCGGCTCGGGTATTCTCTGCCATCGGACAGGAATCCGATGATGCGATCAATTGCGCCGCTCGCAGATCAAGTCCGGACAGAGCGTAGGCCCGCCTCGGCTGACAATCCCTTCATTGCGATGGAGCAGAAATTCTCGGAGACAATGGTCCACGGGCTCAACGTTTTCCGTGATCTGCGTGATCAGATGGTCGAGAGCACCTTTCACGCGATGTATGGTTCGCCCCTGGTTCAGGCCGCCTGCGGAATCTCCTACAATCATGCACCGCCCCGGCCGCGGCCTGGGCTGTTGCCCTCCGTGCTGGCGGCAGCGGAGAAGGAGAGACTTCGTCTGAAGGAACGGATCCCGGAGGGTAACGTCTTCGATGCTGCAGCCCGCATGGTGGTCTATATTGGCAAGGCTCAGCATCGCATCGACGAGAAAACGTTCGTTGCCCTGCGCAAGCTGCTTCTGGCGCATCCGGAAATTTCGGAGGTCGAGTTCAAGGCTGCGCTGCGCGAGCAGTGGGCGATCCTGGAAGTGGACGAGCTCGCCGCAATCGAGGCGTTGCCGCGACTGTTGCCTGCGGATGCCGCGGCGCGCCGCGCACTTTCCGACTTGCTTCAAAAGGCCGTCGCAGCGACTGGCAAGCTCAATGCCGACGGGCAACGGCGCCTAAGCAAGGTTTTGCATTTGCTGGACGGCTGAACTCAAGGAAGAGTAAGGAATGGCGATCGCGTTAGTTACCGGAACAAGCGGCGCGTTGGGCTAGCTATGCTCGCGGGTAAGTGCAGTCCGGGCCGTCATGAGCTCTTTCCGCTTTTCCGCGTCGACCTTCGGGTATGCGAGGCCGAGATCAGCCACCGCATCCACAATCGCCGCTTCGACTACCAGGCGGGTGAACCACTTATTGTCGGCAGGCACGACGAACCATGGAGCATGCTTTGACGCCGTTGCTCGGATCGCTTCCTCGAAGGCCTCCATGTACTGGTCCCAGAACTCGCGCTCCTTCACGTCGGACGGAGAGAACTTCCAGTTTTTCTCAGGCTCGTCGAGGCGCTCCGTGAAGCGCTTCTTCTGCTCCTTGCGCGACACGTGAAGGAAGAATTTCAAGATTGTCGTCCCCTGTCGGGAGATATAGTCCTCAAAATGCGCAATGTCGGCAAGCCGCTCGTCCCAGACACTCTTGCTGACGAGCCGCGGCGGCATCTTCTGCCGCTTCAGGGTCGCTGGATGCACGCGCACCACGAGGACTTCTTCATAGTATGACCGGTTGAAGATGCCGATACGTCCGCGCTCGGGCATGCGGATGACGTAGCGCCACATGAAGTCATGATCGAGTTCCTCCGACGACGGCTGCTTGAACGAGAATACCTGGCAACCTTGAGGATTGACGCCCGACATCACGTGCTTGATCGTGCTGTCTTTGCCGGCCGCGTCCATTGCCTGGAAGATCAGCAGCAAGGACCAGCGGTCCTGGGCGTAGAGCATGTCTTGTTCTTCCGCCAGCCACTCGGTGCCGATTTGGACGAGCTCCGCCCCCTGCGCTTTGTCCAACGTCAGGCCGCCGGTGTCACCTGGGTCGAAAGCGTCAAGGCGAAAGCCCTTGCCTTTGGTGATACGGAATGGATGGACAAGTTTCTGGATACGATCGCGAATTTCCTTTTCCAGCATGGTGAGGCTCCCTTTTCGCGCGCGCCGTTCAGCTGATGTCTCACGCCTTGCTTGTAGATGCGTAGGCGGGAATCAGGATCAACAAGACAGCCCCAGAGAGCGCCCCAATGGCCGCCCGCTGCCACATATCGAGCGATGAGAACACGCTCCAATAGTGGGCGACAAAGCTGGCAACTCCTCCATAGGAAATGGCTGCGGGAACGAGGATAAACAGAAAAGCTCCGACGAGCGCCCCAACTACACCCCGCTCCCACCAATCGAGCGAGGAGGCCCAGTGCCAACACCTTGCGATGAAGCCCATCATGCGTTCAGGAGCTCAACTTGAATGCCTCCCAGCAGGCAAATCCAATTAAATAATGGCAGATGTGGCTAGGCGATTTATTGATCTCAATCAAAAGACGGCAGCTCGTGGCCGAATAACATGACCACATTTGAGCCTCCGAAGGTCGCGTGCCTGTTGGGTAATTTTGTCGGATGATGGCAGCGGTGCGTGGACAGTCGTGATACGGGCTAATGTCCGCAGGAAATGAGAGATGAATCCAGCGTATATCTCGGCGCTGGCGGTTTTGTTTGGCTCTGCAATCGGGGCGCTTGCGTCACTTGCAACAACTTGGCTGACGCAGCGCCATCAGGACGAAGTTCGGCAGCGTGCCCAGCAGAATGTTCGGCGTGAACGAGTGTTTGTCGAATTCATCGACTTGTCGTCCAAAGCGTTCGTTGATGCGCTGCAGCGAACCTCGATCCAGGATACTTCGCGTATCATCCCGCTGTATGCGACGATGGGGAAGTTACGTCTATTCGCGTCCGATCGAACGATAGAAGCTGCCGAGCAGGTCATGGATCGGATCATCGAGACCTACTACTCCCCAAAACTTGACACTCAGACGAGACCCGACCTCGGTCGAAAATCCGATGTCCTTCGTGAGTTCGCCGAATGTTGTCGGGCGGAGCTGCGAGCCTAAAACCAACGCCCATTTCATTCCCTGCTTGAACCACGGCGCGATCACAAATCTTCCTTCATGCACTGGCGGGCCTTGCCGCGTTGACCTCCGTAGCTTATCGCTGGATCAAGCTTGACGATGTGCCCTGCTCAACACTGCTCTCTCATCTGCGCTTGCCACGCTTCTGCTTCCGGAAGCGCGCCTGGCTTCGCATGAACAGCGAGTCCGGGCTCAAATCGAGCGGCGCCAGCGGCTCGGCGATTAGACTCTCGGCGCGATCGGAGGGAAGACCGAGGCCGCGCATGAGCGTCAACAGCACCGCGCGGAGATAGGTCAGCGCCTGCGCTTCTCCGACCCGTGCCACAAATCGCGCGAACAGCGGGAAACGCCGTGCGACATCGAGGTAGAGGCGCAGTCCGGTCAGAAGCCGGGCGGCAGGCGAGGGAATCGCGTGCACGTGCGTCTCGATCAGATGCACGATCTCGTTGCCGAGTTCCGCGTTGGCCGCAGCCAGCAGCTCCGCGTTGGTGCGAAAGTAGTTGTAGAAGGTGCCGCGCGAGACGCCCGCCGCCGCTGACCGCGTTGTATACCGATCGCGACGCCGGGGCGCGCAAGGCCATCCTGAACGTGGTCGGCTCCGGGAAACTCTCCAGCGACACACGATCGCTCAATATGCCATCGAGCTTTGACAAGCGAAGCCGTGTCCGGTAGCATGATCGGGATCTGCGCATCTCGCTTTTTGCCGGGAAGCCGGTGCCCGAGACGCCGCCACTGGAAATCACGGGCTCGGCCGCGACCCAAACCGCGACGCTCGCCTAACGCCTCACCAGCGTCTCACGCGCGAGCGTCACAAGCTCACCAACCGCCTCGACGGCTACATCCGCCGGCCTGTATTTCGCCAGGATCTCCGGGTCATGCGCATAGTGGCCTTGGCGCGGAAACACCGTCGTCACGCGCTCGCTCCATTGCGACTTCACCGCATCGAGGATGCGCAGCTTGTCGTCGATCAGTACATAATGCTTCGCCGGATAGAGCCGTTCGACGTCGGCAAGCTCGTTCTCCTTGTGAATGTAGATCAGCACCCGGCTATCGAACGCCTTCCAGAGGCCCGAGCGCTCGACCTTTCGCGCCTGGAACACGGCGTCTCCGTCCGATAGGATCACGGGCAGACCCCATTGCCGGACATGTGTGACGGCGTCGAGCGCGCCGGTGTAGAGGCGCTCGGCGAACGGGTAGTCGGATTGTGCAGCTTCTCTGCGCGGTAGCGCTCGAGGGCGCCGATATAATCGGCGTAGCCGAGCTCGGCCCATAGCTCGTCGAAGATCGCCCAATGGCGCTCGCGCGCGGCGCGCCCGTAGCTCTCCTCGAGATGCGCGCGCAGATCCTGCTGGATCCGGTCGTTGTCGATCAGCGTGTTGTCGACGTCGAAGAGGAAGATCACATCGTGCATCTGCTGCTCATTTCGATGTTGAGGTACAAATCACTATTCGCAAATTTTGCTAAGCAATTCATTTAGCCGCCACGCGAAGGTCAAGATTGTCACCACCGCACAACGGAGGTATTCGATCGTGCGCGATGTGACGTATGCCCTTCAGGACGGAAACCTTCGCAATCTAGAAGGATTGGTTGGGTTGGCAGGCTACCAGCGAGTGTCCCTTTGTATCGTACATATTTCGTTTGCGCTCTGCCTCGCCGTCCTTCTTTCCGAAGCTCAAGCAGAGCGCGGTTTAGCTTCATATTACAGCTACAAAAATCGTGGTCATCCCGCGATGGCGGCCGACGAGATGTCGAAGCTTAAGAAAGACCTGAGCGCTGCGCGCGATCGCCAGACGTCTCAAGTTAGAGCCAAAGAGGGCCCTGCGCGCTCTGAACCTATAAAGCCTAAAATCGAAACGCCCGCTCGCCGACGGCAACTCAGCGGACGCGCAACCGGCAGCAGCTGGCTACCCATCGCCCGCGGCTGAGGGAGTAACGGGATCACAACCGATCGGCGGTAACATAAGGCTACCGGACGAAGACTTAACGTCAGGGTGAGTCCGCTCTTGTGTTGAGGGTTTCGGATGCCGGCCAGCGACAGCGGCGCGACATACACCGGTGGCCGGCGTCCGAAAGCCGCCAAGGAAAGAACCCGCGGGAGATGGGGCGCGGAGAAGCCGCGCACTGCTATGGGGATTGATGCGGAGGTGCGCGACAGGACCTTCGAAGAGATGGACGAGCTCCAGCGCGTGCCCTCGAGCGATATCGGCACGATCATGTGGACGTGTGGATGATGGGTCATCGGCCCGTGTGAGTTCACATAGGTGCGCGTGGCAGAAAGGCTACATCCAGCAACTTTTGCGCGGCTTATTAGTTGATCGGTGTTCAGTGGCATGGCGCGGATCAATTGCTTGCGCGTAGAGCGGGCGTATCGACCCTGGCATGTCCGAGCAAAACCTGGATCAAACGCAGTTTTCTCAAGGCAATCTTGACGTGCCGTATCGCGCGCGTTGCGATGCGCAAGTCTTCGACATGCGCCGGGACGGGCGATGGGCTTACAGGGTGCTCTGTCGTGGTTGAACCCTTAGACAGGACGCGCTGTCCCCGACCAGTCACGACGGCGCCATCGCCTCGCGCGCAGCGCGCTCTGCGAAGCGGGTTCGTTCTGGCGCGAAGAGGACGTTGGCCAAATACCGATGTCAGTTAAGTGCCTGCCAATAGCGGCCGTGCCGCGAGCCGCCGATTATGCGATGGCGGCGCGTTTCCGACACGCCAGTACATTTCGCCAGATTTAACCGATTTCCCTGCGGCCACTATCAGAAACCGTACGCTGTCTGATCTAGCCGCCCGTCGCCGACATATGCCGCGCCAGCGCCGGGCGTCCGCCGGGCCGGATCTGGAAATCGTGGCCGTGCGGCTTGCCGCGGACCGCAAGTTCGATCGCCTGCATCACGGCGGCATCGCCGCCATCGCCGCGCAACACCCGCTTGAGATCGACCGCATTCGCTTGCCCAAGGCATGGGTGCAGCACGCCGGAGGCCGTCACACGCACGCGGTTGCAGTCCTCGCAGAAATTGTAAGTCATGGGCGTGATGAAACCGACCTTCCCGCCGGTTTCAATCACGCGGACGTAGCGCGCCGGCCCGCCGGTTCGCTCAGCTAGATCGACCAACGTCCAGCGCTCCTCGATCTGGCGGCGCAGCGAGGAGAGCGGGAGGAACTGATCGGTGCGGTCAGCGCCGATCTCGCCGAGCGGCATGGTTTCGATCAAGGTGAGCGTCATCCCGCCGGCATGGGCAAAGCCCAGATCGTCGATCCCGTCTTCGGTAAAACCTTTCACCGCCACCGCGTTGAGCTTGACCGCGAGGCCGGCCGCCTGGGCCGCCGCGATCCCTTCCAGGACGCGGGCCAGCAACCCGCCGCGCGTGATCATCGTGAATTTGTCCGGATCGAGCGTGTCGAGCGACACGTTGACCCGCCGCACGCCGAGCACGGCGAGTTCCTCCGCATAGCGCGGCAGCTGGGTCGCGTTGGTCGTCAGCGTAAGCTCCTGCAGCCTGCCGTCGGCCAGATGCCGGGAAAGGCTGCGGAACAGCTGCATAATTTCCTTCCGCACCAGCGGCTCGCCGCCGGTAACCCGGATCTTTTCGACCCCGGAGGCGATGAAGCATCGGGCGACCCGATCGAGCTCTTCGAACGTGAGCAGTTCCTTGCTTGGCAGAAACGTCATCGCCTCGGACATGCAGTATCGGCATCGCAGATCGCAACGATCCGTCACCGACAGCCGCAGGTATTTCACGCGCCTGCCAAACCCATCAACAAACGGAACCGACATCGCTTGCCTCCCTTTCCCCGCCTTTCCCCGGCTGTTATCAAGTTCCGATCACCACGCGATCACGCATCCGCCGCCGCCAGCATGTCGGGCACCGACACGAATTTTTCCCGCGGCTTGCCGCGGAGCGCGCCCCTGCGCTTCTCGGCCGCGTCGATGGTTGCCCAATCGCCAAAACTCACGACGCGCGCAACGCGCGTGTTGAGCTGCGCCAGCAGCGTACCGGGGTCGCCTGTACGCTGCCCCGCCCGCGCCGGCAGATCCGCAAGGATGGCCTCGGCGGTGGCCATGCCGCAGCCGCGGTTGGTGCCGATGGTGCCGCTCGGGCCACGCTTGCTCCATCCGCAGACATAGAGACCTGCGACGACCGAGGAGCCAATCGCCACGCGCCCGTCGATGTTGGCGTGCACGCCCCGAACGTCGTCATAGGGAACGCCGTCGAGCGGCGCGGTGCGGCGGCCGACGCTGCGAAACACCAGACCACAGTCGATGTTCTCGACCGCACTTGATGGTTGGGCGAAGTCGATCGTCTCCACCCGGCCCTGACCCCTGATGGCAACGGGTGACAGGCCGAACCGGAAAGTGCACCGCCGCGGCTTGGTTAAAGCCTGCTGCGAAAATGTGCGGAGCAACGCCAGCTTTTCGGTCAGTTCCGGATCTTGTGGATTGTCCGGCGTAAAGTCATCCGGCACGACGTCCCGGCTGTCGATGGTCGTGTCGCAGGTCTCAAGGTCGAGGAAATCGCGCAGCTCCTTGGCGCTGAACTTCGCCTGTGACGGCCGGCCGCGCCCGACCACGCGAATTTCGCGAATGCGGCTTTCCGCGAGAGCCTCAAGCGCATGCGCGGCGATGTCCGTCCGGCGCAGCTCGTCGGCGGTTTTGGCAAGGATGCGCGCCACGTCGAGCGCCACGTTGCCATGGCCGATCACGGTCGCGGCCCCGCAGCTAAGATCGAAATGACAGTCACGGTAGTCGGGATGCCCGTTGTACCAAGCGACAAAATCGCCGGCGTGATAGCTGCCGGGCAGGCCTTCGCCGGGGATACCCAACGATCGGCTGATATCGGCGCCGGTAGCGAGAACCACCGCGTCATAGCTGTCGCGCAGCTCGCCGATCGACACATCGCGTCCGACCGCGACCCCACCGATGAAACGAAACCCCGGCGCATTCGCAATTCTGTCGAAGGCTGTCGTAACCAGCTTGAGCTTTGGGTGATCGGGAGCTACTCCAAATCGAACGAGTCCGTAAGGCACCGGAAGCTGCTCGAACATGTCGACGGCGAGCGGCGTGCCCGAGCGGAGCAACGCTTCCGTCGCGTAGAAGCCGCTTGGGCCACTGCCGATCACCGCGACGCGAAAGCCGTCCGCATCGGCTCGGTCAAGATCGGATTTAGTCATCGTCCGAGTTCTTGCCGGCGCGCATCGGCGCCGGGCAGTGGTGGCAGGCGCGCGGTGAGGACAGGTGTCTCGGCGGCGCGCTTGCGGTTGACGTCGATCCAGAACTTCTTGTCGGCGGCCAGACGGTAGTCAGGTTCGATGGCGCCGACCGGGCAGACCGGGACACAGCCGCCGCAGTCGATGCAGTTCTCCGGATCGATGTACATCATCTTCTCATCGACATGAAAGCACTCGACCGGACACACGGTGACGCATTCCGTGTATCGGCAGCCTCGGCAGTTGTCGGTGACCACATATGCCATCGCGATGTCCCGGGTCAGCCGCTCAGAGCTTGCCGACCTGGACAAGCACGTCCGAGAAGGTCGGCGCCCGGCCAAGGTCGGCGTAGGCGGGTGGCGTAAGCGCGTGAACGGTCGCTCCCTTGCGGTTGGACCGGTGCCAGTATCCCGACGGCGCCATGACGACGCCCGGCATGACGTCCGGCGAAATGCTGGCGAAGGCCTCGAACGCACCGCGGTCATTGAATACCCGAATCGGCGCTCCGGCCACGATGCCGCGCTGCTCGGCGTCGTCGGGGTGAAGGAAAACCGACTGCTCCTCGCCCGCCTGGGCGGTTTGCGCGGGCAGATTTCCGTAGTTCGAGTTCAGGAAAGCGTGGCTCTTGGGTGTGATCAGGCTGAGGGGATAGCGCTTGGCCAACGCAGGCGTCGTCTGCGGGTTCTCGTTCGGCGGGATGTAGTGTGGCAAAGCATCCACCGGTGTGCCGTCCTGGTCGCCGTTGTAGCCCTGCCGGAACAGCGGCACGACGAAGTTGCCGCCGCCGGTGATGGTCGACTTGAATTCGCACTTGCCCGTGGGCGTCGGAAAATTTCCCTCGCGGTGCGGCGCCCAGTCGTCGGCCGATGGCACAGTAAGCCGCGCATAGCCCTTGGCCTTGACGTCCTCAAGGGTGATTCCCCGAAGGACAGGATTGGTCCAATCGAGCGACGCCTCGATGATCTCGTCATCGGTCCGGTAGAAGGACGGGTCCTCGATGCCCATGGCTTTCGCCAGGCGACGGAACAGCTCGGTGTTTGACACAGCTTCGCCGAGCGGCTCGATCGCCGGGTTGTTGTAGGACAGATAGAGATGCCCCCACGAGAACATGATGTCTTTCTGTTCCAGCTGGGTGGTCGCCGGCAAAACGATGTCGGCGTATCTGGCCGTGTCGGTCAGGAAGTGTTCGCTGACCACCGTGAACAGGTCCTCGCGTTCGAGACCCTGTTCGAGTTTGGCCTGCTCGGTCACCATGGCCATGGGGTTGGCGTTGTAGACGAACAGGGCCTTGATCGGCGGGTCGAAGCCGAGTTCGCCGGTCAGCGCCGGCCCAAGCCGCCATGAATTCAGCACCCGCATCTTTTCCGGCTGCAGGTCGGGCCGCATCAGCACCTCCCATTTCACCGGAAAGGCCCAGATCGGCAGTTGCAGCAGGCCACCGCCCACATGCTTCCAGGCGCCAATCAGTCCCGGGAGACAGGCGATCGCCCGCACGGTCTGACCGCCACCGGCGTGGCGCTCCACGGCGACGCCGATGCGCACCACCGCCGGCGGCGTGGTGGCGTATTCGCGTGCCAGCTTGACGATGTCCTCGACCGGAATGCCGGTCTCCTGGGCGGCGAACTCGGGGGTGTAGGTCGACGCCCGCTCCGCCAGTTCGTCATAGCCAACGGTGTGCTTGTCGATGTAGTCGCGGTCGACCAGGTTCTCCTTGATGATGACGTGAATCATCGCCAGCGCCAGCGCCGCATCGGTGCCGGGGCGGATCGGAATATGCCAGTCGGCAAGCCTTGCGGTGCGCGTCCGCACCGGATCGATCACCACCAGCTTAGCGCCGGCCTTCTTGGCCTGCTCGATGAACGGCCAGTGGTGCGAGTTGGTGCCGAGCGTGTTGCACGCCCACAGGAGAATGTACTTCGAGTGCACGAAGCTTTCGGGATCGACCCCTGGCGTGGGACCGATCGTCATCATATAGGCCGTGCACGAGCCCGAGTCGCAAAAGGTCCGTTCCGACACGGTGGCGCCGAGCTTGTTGAACAGGGGATCACCGACGTTCAACCCGTTGAGGATGCCCTGGGTGCCGAGGTAGCTGTAGGGCAGGATCGCCTGTGCGCCATCTGTTGCGATGATTGACTTCCACCGCTTGGCAATGGTTTCAATCGCCTCATCCCACGACATCCGCTGAAACTGTTTGGAACCCTTGGGGCCCACCCGCATGAGCGGATACAGCACGCGCTTGTCGCTGTAGACGCGTTCCTCGTAGTTGTTGACCTTGACGCACAGACGTCCGCGAGTGAACGGATGATCGGGGTTGCCCCGCACCGCGATGGCCTTTCCGTCCTCAACGGTCGTCAGGATCGAGCAGGTGTCCGGGCAATCATGTGGGCATGCGCCAACTACCGTGGTACGGGCCATGCGTTCCTCCGCTTCGTGATCCAACGTGCTGGGGAGACTGCAGCGACGGGAACCGGCTGGCTTCTCAGAATATGCGGGGTTCTTTTCCTAAACTGCGGACGCCCTGGCGGTCTGGACAGTCGCGAGCAGTCCAGTTTGCCTGTTCCTTGCGCACCTTGGCTACTTCAAGCGGCGCCGGGGTCGATGGACGGGCAGGTCACATTTTGGCATAGTAGTTGCCTAAGTCCGACATGGTCAGACTTAGGTCAGACAATACCGTTGCCACCACGTCGCGCTTCCTCGATGGAGATTCACGATGGGTACGCTTGGCAACTCTGTCGATAAATATGTTACCGGCAGAATGCTTCGGACTTCAAACGACCGACGATGGTCGCACCTTCTCGCGGAGATATGGAGCCACGAGGCCGGAGAGCTGCCTCCGCAGCTGCCGCGAGACACGGAAATCGCCATCCAGCTGCGCGGTCACTCGCTCGTGGATCGGCGAGGCGCGGGCATGCACCAACGGACCCTGAGCAAGAAAGGCACCGTGTGGCTTTGCCCGGCCGGGATCCGCGAGGACTTCATCAATATCGAAAATCCTGTGCAGGAATGCCTTCACGTATTCCTGCCCGGCAAGCCTTTCGACGAAACGATGCTGAAGGATCTCGATATCGACCCCTCGGGGATCTCGATCCAGTACGCCGCCATCGATCGAGATCCATTCATTGAATACGTCGCGGACCAGATTCTGAGGGAAATGGAAGCCGAGACCTCCACCGGTCGGCTGCTGATCGAGAGCCTCGGAAACGCCTTGTCGGCTCACCTGGTGCACACCTATTCGGCGACGGCCGTTCGCCTAAAACAATTCAGCGGCGCCGACAAGCCGCTTGATTTGAAGCGCCTGACGCGCGTGACGGAATTCATCAACGCCTCAGTCGAGCGGGCCTTCACCGTCAATGAACTGGCGTCGGTGGCGTGCATGAGCCCGGCGCACTTCTCGCGCAGCTTCAAGGCGGCCACCGGAACGGCGCCGCATGAATACGTCAGCCGCCAGCGCCTCGATCTCGCCAAACGGCTACTGCTGGCGAGCGATCGGCTGCTGGTCGACATCGCCTACGCCACCGGATTTTCGTCGCAGGCGAACTTCAACCGCGCTTTCCGCAAGGCGGTGGGAACGACGCCAAGTGCGTACCGGGCGCAGAAGCTGCGCGACTGATCCGAATAAGCTTGCTTTCGATTTAGAACCGGCGACATCCGCCGAGAACACTGCCGCTGACTGCCGTTCCACACGCTCGGCGGTCAAGAAGCCCCTTCCAAAAGACTAATGATTGGCCAGAAAATTCAATGCATGCCGGTCGAGCCACAGCTAGAGGCCGCGAAGCCTCAAATCGCCCGGAATATCGGAAACGGGTCATTCGCGTAGTTGTGGGGACGTCCGGTGTTGGCGCAAAACAGGGGTCGCTATCGTCAATGAATGAGCGTTGGAGGCGCCCCGACGCCGCTCCTTCAACGAAGGGGTGGGCGAAGAGCGCTTAGTCGCAGCCGGGGAATCGTCTGACACCGGTGCGACGGGCACCCGACCAACGACCGGAAAAAAACCGGACCCATGTGCATCAGTCGTAGGCTTCTTGAGCCGTGTGCACATGGGGCCGGTCTGATTTTGCCGCGTTTTCGGCCAGAGACATCCTGCGATGCGTCAAGCTCACCAGCGATGGTGGTCGCGATACTGCGGCGGCTTTGCCTTGCGGAAAACCGCCCGCTTACTTCTTCATCTTCTTGGTCTTCTTGGCGACTTTCTTGGTCGCCTTGGCAGTCTTCTTTGCTTTCTTCGCTTTCTTTGCCATGTCTTCCTCGTGGGGTTGGCTGGCTTGACGAATGTGCTGACGCTGCGAACCAGCGCGCGCACCATCAAGCTAACACGAAACTAGCAAAAACTATACCACGTTAGATTAAGGCGCGTCCTTGAGCGTTGCAGTCTTGCGATTATGAGCAGCGTAGACGTCCCGTCGACGCGCGGGCTACGCGATATCAACGATGGTGGCGATGATGCTCCACAATTCGTCGATAGCCACCGGCGGCTGTTAGAGTTCGATCTGCTCGGCGATATTTAGCGCGTCATCTACCTCAATCCCGAGATATCGGACGGTGCTCTCGATCTTTGTATGGCCGAGCAGTCGTGATTCATAATCCGCCTCTTCCTATCTCATTGAAACTTAAGAGTCTGCTGCGCGGGATTTGGTGTTACCGGACCTGTTGCCCGCTTCCGAGCACCGAATGCAGCCACATCCTCCGCCTTGATGACCCAGGGCGCACCCTTGCAGGCCTGCCGTCCATTGAGATCGCCTGTTCGAATCATACGCAGCGCCGTCATCTTGGCAACGCCGATGATCTGTGCGGCCGCATCGAGCGTGATCTCGGCGCGCTCAGCCCATTCGCCGTCCCGGTAAACCTCAATGTCGTGGTGTTTGCGGAAGCCGCGCACGCGCTGCTCCGTCCATCCGTTGCCATACCCCGTCGGCTTGCCGGAACGATTGAGGAGGCGTGCGATCTGTCGATCCGGCATCAAACGCGCCAGCTCGCGCACCAGCGCGATCGTATTTTCACGCAGCGGCCAATGGGGTCGACCGGCAGCATTCAATCTCAGTTTGACCTGTAGGGCAGTGTGATCGCCACCCTGCCAGTGAAGAACTAGGTTGATGACTGCGCCTTCCTTGCGCACCACGATCTCGTTGAGCGCCGTGCGCAATATCCGCTTGCGCGTAGCGGCTGTGGCGCCTGGATGCGACCAGGCCAGCTCGAGGTCGGCGCCGAGCTGCATGAGTTGCTGTCGCTCCCTTTCGCCCAGCGGTGGGGGCTTGGCCGCGACAATTGCAGCGATCTCGCCTTCTATTCGGTGGATGGCCTGCAATGCTTCGTTCCAGCGGCGCTCCAGCTCGCCGGCCACTAAGCGATTGGCGGGGTCGACTGCATCGTATTGCCGACGAGCATGCGCGGCCTCGTAGCGCGCCTGTTGAAGCGACAGCTCAAGCTGCCTTTGCGCAGCTGACGTCTCGCACGTCTGGGTCTCAATCGCCTTGACGGCGGCATCAGTGCCGAGCGGCTTCAGGATACGCAGCACTTCCGCGCCAACGGCAGCATCGATGCTTAAGCCGCTGATCGAGATGCAGCGCGCCGTGCCGTGATTTGTGCGAGCGCCGTAGCAGCTGTAGCGGCCGAGCTTGCCGCTGTAGGACACATGCAGTTTGCGGCCGCAATGACCACAGCGCAGGAGGCCGGGCAGCAACAGCTCTCCGCGCCGAACCGCTCCCTTGACGGTGGCGCTGCCTTTGCCGGTGGCGTTGTTGGCGATCACGCGCTGATTCCTCTCGAACTCCTCCCAGGTGATGTAGGTCTCATGATGATCCTTGATCAGTACATCCCATTCGCCCATCGGCCGATGCACGCCACGCCTCACGCGCTTGCGCCCCTGCTCGACGCTCACCTTGCTTGTCGTGCGCCCGAAGGCATAGGCGCCAGCATAAATCGGATTGGTCAGAATGTTGTGCACGATATTGTAGGCCGGCAACCTCCAGACGACACCGCGCGACTCGCCAGCGCGCGACTTCACGGGCAACTCGATGCCTTCGTCGCGAAGCCAGATGTGGACCTGACGTGCGCTCTGGAACTCGGCAAATTTTGCGAAGACGAGCTGCAATGCATCCCGGACGCGCTGGTCGGGATTCTTCTCGATCCGGTCGCGCCCGACTTTGACATAGCCGGCAGCAACACCGAGGACTAGCGCACCGCGGCGCGCCTTTTGCTTCAACGCTTCCTGCGAACGCTGGCGAAACAGCGACAGCTCAAGTTCGCTCATCGTCCCTTTCATCCCAAGCAACAGCCGATCATTGGGATGCCGAGGATCGTAGATTCCGTCCTCGTCGACGATGATCGTTCCGACTAATCCACAGAACTCAATCAACGTGTGCCAGTCACGGCCGTTGCGCGCCAGTCGCGATACCTCGATCGCGAGCACAGCGCCAACGCGGGCTTCGCAGATTGCAGCCAGCAAGCGCTCGAAGCCCGGCCGAGCGATGCCGCCGCCCCAACGGCCAAGATCATCGTCGATGACCTCGACCGTGGTCCAGCCGAGCTGACGGGCTCGATCCACGAGACCATATTGCCGGCGTCGGCTCTCCTGATTATGCGTCAGCTGATCGGCCGTCGACTGTCGGATGTAAACATAGGCGCCGCGCGCAAGATGCTCAGTCGTGATCTTGCTCATCGCCGCTCTCCACGTTTGCTAGGGCAGTCGCGATCTCGCGCAGAAGGGCTTCCACCAGAGCGGCCAGATTGCCCATCGGTGCGGCCGCCAAAACCACGCGCGGCGCCTCGTCCTCGAATAGGTTCGGTTGGAGGTTTTTGGATTGGCGCGGCATTATCGGCTTCCTCCATCTTTGATTCGGACTGGAGAGAGCCTAGGAGCGCATCGGCTGCGGCGCGCAGGGATCGCAAGATATCAACGGAGAAACGGGGCTTCTCACAAAGCACGTATTGGGCAGCAGCCTCCCGTGTCATCCACGCCGGAATGCAAGCGAGCGAGCTGTCCGGCTGCAAGACTACTACGAGTTCGACACCCCGGTACTCGAGCTGCCGACTGATCAGCACGGTCTCGCCGAATCGGGGATGAAATCGGTAGTAGATCAGCCCTTCAACCGGGTGTTCGTGGGCAGTATGTCGCCGTTCCGAGGAGAAGTTGCACGGCGCGGAGGTTTCCGGTTTTGCGGTAGATCTGGGCGGCCTTCGTCCGCCTCATCGAATGCGTGCCATAAACAGCTCGCTCCAAGCCGATGCTTTCGACCCAACGGTGCACCAGCAGGGCATATTGCCTAATTGATATGTGAGGGCTCGCGTGAGGTCGACTTGGGAAGAGGTATCGAGAGCCAGCGGCCCGGAGTGATGGTAGCCAGGCTTCGACGGAATTCCTTGACTGCTCCGTGATCTCGAATTGGACTGGTCGACCAGTCTTCTTTTGCACGATCGTTGCTCGTCGCCGCACTCTTAACCCAGAGCAAATGTCGTCCAGCCGTAATTTGACCAGATCGCAAGCGCGCAGCTTGCTGTCGATTGCTAGATTAAAGATTGCAAGATCGCGCTTTGATCCTGCGATTTCTAACCGAACTCGAATCGACCATACATGCTTCGGTTCGAGAGGCTTCTTCTGGCCGACGAGCACTCCCTTGTTCCAAGGTTGTTGACGACTGGGGCTGACGCGACAGACAGGCATGAGGGATCCTCCGCCATCCCGCCCACCGCGTCGCTCTTTCGTGAGCGGTTCATTCTATGACGAGCGACCATTTGCGCGGTTTTGAACGCGCGACTGGCCGCTTCTGGCGCGAAGGGGTCATTCAGGCGGTCAGGGAAAATTATTACGATTGGCTGCTAGGCAGAAAACCACCGTCACATTCGAAGGATTGGGCCCCTCTGACTTGGTCGATCTGACACTAGCCAGCCAAGAACCCACCATCAATTGCGACCACCGTCCCGGTGGCGTAGCGCGATGCCGGCATGCACAGGAACGCCACCGCGCCGGCGACGTCATCGGGCTGGCCCCAGCGCTTGAAGGCGGTGCGGTCGGCAATGCGTTGATGGTGCGCTAGATCCTGGCGTCCCGACTCGTTGATGCGGGTTTCGATATAACCGGGTGCTACCGCGTTGACGCGGATGCCATCCGCTGCCCAGGAAAGCGCCAAAGCTTTGGTCAGCATCACGACGCCGCCCTTGCTGGCGCAATAGGCCGGGATGCGTGGCAACGCCAGCGTTGCGTTCATCGAAGCGATGTTGACGATTGAACCCCTAGTTTGCGACAACAAGGGCCGGAAGGCCATGCATGTCCGGAACGTGCCCGTCAAATTCACGTCCAGCACTTTCACGAAGGTTGCGATTTCATATTCCTTGTCGCGCGCTAGGATCCCGGCGCAATTGATCAGCGCATCGACGCGTTGATGCTCCCTAGCGAAAGCCTCGACCGCCGCATCATTGGTAACGTCGAGCGGCCGAAGGGTGATTCCGGCGCGCGAGCGAAGCTGCGAGCCTGCGATCGCGGCTTCATCGACAGCCGTGGCAGTTACCGTTGCGCCGAGATCGCAAAACAGGTTCGAGATCGCGGCACCGATGTCGCCCGCCCCGCCGATCACGGCGGCATGAAAACCGGAAGCCAAGGAAAACGAAGCCCTCATTGAATTTCGCTCCTCGTTGAGCGGCACGTCAGGCGCGCGGCGGGGCGGTCGATTCGCGGACAATCAGCGAATAATCGACCTCGTGATGCATGATGGTCTGTTCGCCGGCGAGATGGCGAACCAGGTAATCGCCGGCGCGTTGCCAGGTGGCGCCGGTCGGCACCTGGATCGTCGTGAGGCTGGGTCTCAGGTGGCGACTCCAGTCGAGATCGTCAAAGCCGACCACCGACAGGTCGCGGGGGATGGCGTAGCCGCTGCGTTCGGCTTCCAGCAGCACGCCGTAGGCGATGACATCGTTTCCGCACACAAGCGCGCTTGGCCGCTCGGGGAGGCTGAGGAGATATCGTGCCGCCTCGCGCGCATCATCGAGCGTATAGGGTACCTCGACATGCCACTGCGGTGGCAGTTCGATGCCGTTCTCGGACAAAGCGCGGCGAAAGCCGTCGACGCGCGCGCTGGCGCGATCGTTGTTCCTCTGTAGCGCCGAAACGATGCCAATCCTGCGGTGGCCGAGCTCGACGACGTGCATCGCCGCGCGATATGCCGCCGCTTCATTGTTGGTGCCGACGCAGGGGTAGGGGCGATCCGGCCGGTAGACCCCCACATTGATAAAGGGAATGGCGCTATCAGCGAGCATCTTGCGCAAGGCGTCGTGATGGCAGTCACCGCGCAGCACCAGGCCATCGACGCCGCGGCTGACCAGGTTGCGGGCCTGCTCCAGTTCGGCATCGAGATCGTAGCCGCTGGTCGTCAGCAACAGCATATAGCCGACCGACGACAAATATTTCTGCAAAGCCGCGATGCCGCGTGCGAACATCGTATTGTCGATGGTCGGGATGATGGCCCCGAGCGTGCGGGTGCGACGAGACGACAGCGCGCGTGCGGAGGCATGCGGAATGTAGCCGACCGATTGCACCGCTTCGGCAATGCGCGTGCGCAACTCGGCGCTGACGGAATCCGGAGTGTTGAGCGCGCGCGACACCGATGCCGTCGAGACGCCGGCGCGCGCCGCGACGGCGCGGATGCCTTGCTTCGTCGTCGATCGCCCGGAGTGCGCTTCCACAGGTTTCGCTCAACCGAATTATTGTAACGTTACATGCAGGAGGATGGGCGCGTTCGAGTATTTTGTCTAGCGAGAAATAAGCTGTATGAGGCCGTATTTCGGAATTCTAACGTCGCATGGGTTCGCTTGACAGGGCAGATACGGGGCGTAATCTGTAACCGTTTACATATCCTGATCTGGCTAAACCAGACGCTTGGGACGAAACAGGGAGGAACGTATGTCCGGAGACGCATTGGCGACGCGGGTCGCGGTTACATTAATTGCGTTGGGGGCCGCCACGACGGCGGCCAGTGCTGCCGATTTCGACTGGAAGAAATTCCAGGGCAAGACCGTCACTTTTCTCGCCAACAACAATCCGGTGTCGCAGGCGCTGCTGACCTACAAGGCCGACTTCGAGAAGCTGACCGGCATCACGCTCAAGGTCGATGGCTACCAGGAACAGCAGATGCGTCAGCGGCTGGTCACCGTGATGAACGCGCGCAGCGACGAGGTCGACGTGTTCATGTCGTTGCCGTCACGCGAGGGCGAGCAGTTTGCCGCGGCGGGTTGGTATGGCGATCTCTCGGCGATGTCAAAGAATGAAGCCTCAAAGGACTACGATTTGGCCGGTCTCAGCCAGGCCTTGCTGAAGGCTGCGACTTTTGGCGGCAATCTCACCAGCATGCCGATGAACATCGAGGGGCCGATTCTTTATTATCGCACCGACATCTTCAAGAAATGCGGCGTCGAGAAACCGGCGACCATCAAGGACGTCGAAGCCGCGGCGCAGAAGATCAAGTCATGCGACAGTGCGATCACGCCATTCGTCTCGCGCGGGCTGAAGCCGGCGGTGGCCTATACCTTCAGCAACATGCTGCACAATATCGGCGGCAGCTACATGGCCAACGGCAAGTCGAATCTCTGCTCGGCGAAAGGCAAGGAGGCGCTGGATACTTATAGCCGCCTGCTGCGCGAGTACGGGCCTCCGGGCGTCGTCAATTACAGTTTCCAGCAGATATCGGCGCTCTATCGAACCGGCCGCGCTGCCATGTCGTTCGAATCCTCCAACGAGCTGCGAACGGTGATGGAAGGCGGCGAGCGCCTCAAGGATACCGCCCTGGCACCGTTCCCCGCCGGCGACGCCGGGGAGGTGCCGACCGCGATCGGCTGGGGCATGGCCGTGTCCGCCTATAGCAAGCAGCCCGATGCCGCGTGGTATTTCGTGCAATGGGCGACCAGCCCCGAGATTCAAAAGCGTATGGCGGTGCAGGGCATCGCGCCGCCGCGCCCGGCGGTTGCCAACGACCCTGAATACCGCAAGTGGATCGACGAGGAACCGGTGCGCAAGCAGTGGCAGGCCGCACTTGACGTGCTGGCCACCAAGGGGTCGTCGGAAGTCGGCTATCCTATCGTCGCCAACCCGGAATCACGCGATTTCATCGGCCAGGCCGTGCAGGATCTGATCCTCAAGCAAAAGACGGTGGATCAAGCCTGCGCGGACGCCGACAAGGGCCTCGACGCGCTGATTGCGCAGAAGTAACGCAAACGCAGTCGCCGTCACGGCGCGTGACGGCGACTGAACGATCATCACGCGGAATTATCTGGATGCAATCTGCAGCGAACGCCGTAACGCCGGACCGGCAGCGCGCCGAACTCGCCGCGCTGTCGGCGCCGGCCGTGCTGTTCACGCTGGCGATGATCGCGTTTCCGGTCGCCTATACGATCTGGCTTGGATTTTTCGCGTTTTCGTCGACCGGCCGGCAGTCGTTTGTCGGTCTCGGCAATTATTCGAAACTGATTGCGGACGGCGAGTTCTGGCACGGGCTCTGGGTGACCCTGGCACTCTATGTTCTCTCGCTGGTCCTGCAACTCGTCCTTGGCGTTTGGCTCGCGCTGCTGCTGTTTCACGCTAAACGGTTACCGGGTTTCGTCCGTTCGTTGTTCATTTCACCGTTCATGATGCCCCCGGTTGTCGCCGGCTTGATGTGGTTGGTGATCCTCGATCCCTCGATCGGCGCGGCCAATTACGTCCTGCAAGCCGTGGGATTGCCGCCCTCGGAATGGCTGGCTTCGCCGGTCTGGGTGATTCCGACGGTGGCGCTGATCGACACCTGGCAGTGGGCGCCCTATGTCGCGCTGATCGTGCTTGGGGGACTGCAGTCGCTACCGCCCAGCGTCTATGAAGCGGCGCAGATCGACGGCGCGTCGCCGTATACGACATTCAGGCGAATCACTTTGCCGTTGCTGCTGCCGACCATCGTCACCGCCACCATCCTGCGCAGCGTCGACCTGCTGCGGTTCTTCGACATCATCTACATCACGACGCAGGGCGGGCCGGGTAATGCCTCCAATACCCTGAACATCTACGGCTTCCGTGTCGGGTTCGAGTTCTTCAACATCGGATATGCCAGCGCCTTGATGCTGACCCTGACCGCGATCGTGTTCGGCGCGGTGCTCGCCTTCAATCGCCTGCGCGGCGCGGTTGTCTGGTGAGCATCCGATGAATGGCATCCCGCTGAGCAAGTCCTGGATCAACCGGTTGAATATCGTGCAACTGGTACTGGCCGGCATTCTGGTGATGACGCCCACGGCGTGGATGGTGTTGTCGTCGTTCAAGCCGTCGTTCGAGGTGACTGCCTATCCGCCGACGCTGATTTTTTCACCGACGCTTGAGAACTACAATCACTTGATGAAAACGACGCCGTTCTTCTCCTACACGATCAACAGCCTCATCGTGACGCTGGGATCGGCCGGGCTCGGATTGCTGTTCGGAGTTCCGGCGGCGTTCGCGGTGTCGTGGACGCGAATATCCTGGCCGGCGGTGCTCACGCTGGCGGCCCGGATGGCGCCGGGAACGCTGTTCCTGTTGCCATGGTACATGATGTTTCGGCAGGTCGGGATGATCGGTTCCTACACGGCGCTGATTCTCAGCCATGCCGTGATTACGCTGCCGATCGTGATCTGGGTGTTGCTGCCGTCGTTCGACAATATTCCGCGCAGCATCTTCGAGGCGGCGCAGGTCGATGGTTGCAGCATCACCCGCATCCTGTGGAAGATCGCAATGCCGCTGGTGGGATCTGGCATAGCCGTTGCGGGCATCCTCTCGTTCGTCTTTTCCTGGAACTACTTCCTGTTCGCGCTGGTGCTGTCGAACGGCGACAGCAAGACGCTGATCGCAGCCGCCTTCAACTTCGTGGGTGAAGGCTCGACCCAGTGGGGGGCGCTGATGGCGGCCGCGACGCTGATTGCGCTGCCGCCGCTGATCCTGGCGTCGATCGTGCAACGCTGGCTGGTGTCGGGACTGACGCTTGGCGCGGTGAAAGGCTGACGGGCATCGAAATGGCAAGTATCGACCGCACCAATGCGACCATGGCGGCAGCCGTATTTCACGGCAACGAACGCATTACCATCGAGCGCGTCAGGATTCCCGACGTGAACACAGGCGAAGTCCTGGTCCGCGTTTCGCGCACCGCGTTGTGTGGTTCGGATTTCAAGCTGTGGCACAAGGGCGCGGAATTCACCGCGGGCCACGAGATTTTCGGGGTCGTCGAGCAACCTGGGCACCGGATGCACCGCCAGCGCTGCGCGGTCTACATCCCCGTTCATTGCGGTAACTGTGCCGCCTGCCGTCGCGGCGATACCCAGATGTGCCTCGAAATCTCAAGTCTGATCGGCTGGAACAGGCCGGGCGGCTACGCGGAATATCTGCCGGTTCCGGAAAACTGCCTGCTGCCGGTCCCTGCCGATATCGAGGACAGCCTGGCGCCGCTGTTGCTGGATACGATCGGCACGTCAGCGCATGCGGTTCGTTTCGTCAGCCGCGTCGTGCCGCCGCGAGAGGCCGGACCCGTGCTCGTCACCGGCGCCGGCCCGGTCGGGCTCGGCGTTATCCTGGCGCTGCGGGATGCCGGTTATGGCGACATCCACGTGTCGGATCCGAATGCGGAGCGGATGAGGATCGCGCGAGCCTTCGACGCCAAGGAACATCCGGTCGGCGACAGCAGCCGGCGCTTTGCGCTGATCATGGAATGTTCCGGCTCGCACGCTGCGCGGAATCTCGGCATCGAAGTGGTGCTGCCGCGCGGTGCGCTGGTGCTGGTCGGCGAAAACGCCGCGCCCTGGACCATTGAGGAAGGCAAGGTGTTTCGCCGCAAGGATTTCTACATGATCCGCACCTTCTATTTTCCGATTGGCGATTTCGAGCCGAATATCGCGCTGCTGCGCCGCTACAAGGACGAATACCGCGTCCTGGTCGATGGTGAGTTCACCTTGCCGGAGTTGCCGCAGAATTTCGCGCGGTTTGCCGAAGGCAAACTGATCAAGCCGGTGCTGGCATTGGAGCCGAGCTGATGGCCGCGATCTCGATCCGCAACCTCGTCAAGCGCTACGGGAATTACACCGTGGTTCCCGATCTCAGCCTCGAGATCGCGGACCATGAGTTTGTCGTGTTCGTCGGGCCGTCAGGCTGCGGCAAGTCGACGTTGCTGCGGATCATCGCGGGCCTCGAACCGATCACCAGCGGCGAGCTCTTCATCGGCGACAAGCTCGTCAATGGCATTCCTGCCGCCCAGCGCGACATCGCGATGGTGTTCCAGGACTATGCGCTGTACCCGCACATGCGGGTCTACGACAACATGGCGTTTGCGCTCGAACTGCGCGGCATGCCGAAGCCGGAAATCGACAACCGGGTGAGGCAGGCGGCGGCCATGCTGCACATCGAGGCCTATCTCGATCGCAAGCCAAAGGAGCTCTCGGGCGGTCAGCGCCAACGCGTTGCCATGGGCCGCGCCATCGTGCGCAACCCGCAGGTATTCCTGTTCGACGAACCGCTGTCGAATCTCGATGCGAAACTGCGGGCACAGGTGCGGGCTGAGATCAAGGCGCTGTCGCAGCAGCTCAGAACCACGATGGTGTTCGTGACCCACGACCAGATCGAAGCCATGACGATGGCCGACAGGATCGTGGTTCTGCAAGGCGGCGTCGTGCAGCAATACGACACCCCGGAAGTTGTTTACGAGCGACCGGCAAACCAGTTCGTTGCGGGGTTCATCGGTTCGCCGACGATGAATTTCTTTCCGGTCGAGTTGCAGGGCGAGGCCGCAATATTCTCGAGCGGCGGTACACCGGCCCCGCTCGATGTCGCCGCCCGCGCCCGATTGAAGGCCGCCGCGGGCAAGGGCGTGTTTGGCGTACGGCCCGAGCATTTCGAGGTCGTTGCGGCTGGAACGTCCGGAATCCCCGTTCAGATCAAGCTGGTTGAACCGCTTGGCTCGGATACCCTGATCCACTTCGATCTGGCGGGGATATCGGCTATTGCGCGGGTCGATCCTTCGCTGAAGCCGAAGCTGGGCGAACGGCTGTTTCTTCGGCCGCAGGCAAACAAGACCCATTTGTTTGACGCCGAGACGGGCCGGGTATTGCCATGAGGCAAAGGACGACCGCAGCTCATCTCGCCGCACACGCTGCCCAGACGCGGGTCATTTGTCTCGGCCTGTCCGCACTCGATCAGGTCTGGCGTGTGCCGGTGTTTTTCTCGGGCGGAAGCCAGAAGATCAGAGGTCTGGAATACGCCACCATGGGCGGGGGAATGGCCGCGACCGCGGCGGTCACGGTCGCGCGACTGGGCGGTATCGCGGCGTTTTGGGGACGCGGCGGCGACGATGCCGCCGGCCGCGAGATGAGCAAGGCGCTCCTGGAGCAGGGCGTTGAGGTCAGCCAATTCCGTCTCTTTCCCGATGGCCAATCGTCGGTGTCCGGCATCCTGGTTGATGCCGGCGGCGAGCGCCAGATTGTCAATTTTCGCGGGCATTTTCCGGAGCCGGCGGACTGGCTGCCGCTCGGCGAAGTCGGTACTGCGTCGGCAGTGCTCGCCGATCCGCGCTGGCTTGCGGGAGCGGTGGCGTTGTTCGGCGCCGCGCGCGCCAATGCCGTTCCGACGGTGCTGGATGCGGACGTCGCCGACACGGAAGTGTTCGAGACGCTGCTGCCGCTGACCGACCACGCGATATTTTCGGAGCCTGCGCTGTCAGGCTTTGCCGGCTCGGCCGATGACGGGGCGTTGGGCAAGGTCGCGAACTATGGCTGTGGCGTGGCTGCGGTCACGCGCGGCGCCAATGGCGTCACATGGCTTACGAACAAAATCAAAAATCACCAGCCGGCCTATGTGGTCAATGCCACCGATACCACCGGCGCCGGCGACGTCTTTCACGGCGCCTATACGCTGGCGGTCGGGGCTCGCCTGGTGACTGACGACGCCATGTCGTTCGCCGCCGCAGCCGCCGCGCTCAAATGCACCCGGCCGGGCGGCCGCGCCGGGATTCCATCACTCGAAGATTGTCTTGCGTTTCAAAGGAACAAGCCATGAGAACGATCGGAAAAACACGCGGCCTGGCACGACTGGCGGATACGGACGGTCATTTTCGCATGGTGGCGCTCGATCAGCGGCCTCCGATGTTCGATGCGATCGCGCAGGCCAGGAAGATAACCAGAGACCAGGTCACCTACGCCGATGTTACGGCCGCCAAGCGGCTGCTGGTCGAGGCGCTCGCGCCACATTGCAGTTCGATGCTGTTCGATCCGAACTTTGCGGTGCCGGCGGCGATCGATCTGATGCCGGCGCGTTGCGGATTGATCATGACACTGGAAGAGCATCGGGTCGAGGAAACCGCCGGCGGCCGCAAGTCTCGTGTGATCGAAAACTGGAGCGTTGCCAAGATCCGCGCCATGGGCGGTGACGCCGTCAAGGTGCTGGCGTGGTATCGGCCGGACGCCGACCCGGCAGTCAACGCGCATCAGAAGAAATTCGTGCGAGAGATCGGCGAGGAGTGTCGGCGCAACGACATCCCCTATGTGCTCGAGCTTCTGGTCTATCCCTTCCTGGGCAGCGCCAATCATACGGCAGACTATGTCGAATCGCCGGGCAAGCTGCCCGCGCTGGTGATCGATAGCGTGCGCGAATTCGCCAAGCCGGAATATGCCGTCGATCTCCTCAAGCTCGAGAGTCCACTTGCGGCTAACGATCTGCCGCCGCGGGATGGCGGCGTCGCGGCAACTGTCGCGCAGGGGGAGTTCGACGCGATCGGCGATATCTGCGACGGACATGGCATTCCCTGGGTCCTACTTTCGGGCGGTGCCGCCCACGACACGTTCGAGCGCGTGCTCGAATACGCCTATGCCGCAGGCGCCGGCGGCTTTCTCGCCGGCCGCACGATCTGGCTCGATGCCGTGCGATCGAACTTTCCTGATCTCGTGGCGGTCTCCGAGGCCTTGAAGAAGCAAAGCGTTACCATCCTGAACAGCCTGTCCGGGCTGACCAAGGTGCATGCGCGTTCGTGGAAGCCGGTGTTTCCCTTATTCGACAATCTTCGCCAGGAGGGCGATTTCGCTCGCACATATTGCCGTTAGTACGGAATGGCGGCTCTTGGCGCAAAGCGGACCTTCGGCGAAGCGTGATACCCGAAAAGTGCCAAGAACGCTCATTCCGTCGCCAAGCGAAATAACCATCTTGCGTGTGGGCTGACGCCAGAGGATTGCGGCTTGGTTCGCTACGGATTCGGCCCTTTGAGGTCTCGCATCATTCCGACAAAGGGAAAACCTATTGCGGGCCCAATGCGGGTTGACCGGCACATTTGTCGGAACGGACATTGATTTTCCAAGCAAATCATCCGCCTCTTAATCAGCGGGTCCCAGGTTCGAGCCCTGGTGCGCCCACCAAGCTTTTCAAAGACATAGCGGGGTTCGATCGGCGATGAAATCGGCGCCGTTTGCACCGCCGTTTTTAGTTTTGTTCTCGCTTCGAGTTGCAGGGGAGCGGCTCCAATACGGCGCAACGCGCCTCAAGATCAATTATGTGGGTTCAGCGTAACGCCTCGATTGCGCAATGCTTCGCCCATCTTCACCAGGTCAGCCAATGATCTTGCGCCCATCTTGCGCATGATTTCGCGGCGGTGGACCCTGACCGTAACCTCCTGGATGCCGACCTCGCCCGCGATCTGCTTGGTCTGCTGACCCGAGATCGTAAGTGCCATCACCTGACGTTCGCGGGCTGTGAGTGCCTCGAATCGCTCATGGATGTCGGCCACGGCACGCTCTTCCGTGCGCCGGTGCCGGTCCTTTTCGATGGCCGACAGAACCGCATCGAGCAGCGCCTGGTCGCGATAAGGTTTGGTGAGAAATTCCACAGCGCCGGCCTTCATGGCCTGCACGGACATGGGGACGTCGGCATATCCCGTGATGAATATGATCGGCGCGCGAACGCCCGCCGCAACCATGTCGCGCTGGAAATCAAGTCCGCTTGATCCCGGCAGCCGCACATCCAGAATGATGCAGCTCGGATTGTCCTTCCGCCTGGCCTGAAGATAATCGCGGGGCGAAGCGAACAGTTCGACGCGGAGCGCCGCTGTCTCCAGCAATCCCTGAATGGACTCGCGGACAGACACATCGTCGTCGATGACCGCAACGATGGGGGAGTCATCGGTCATGATTCGGCGTTCGCCTTGTTCGGCAATGTGAACTGGAACAGCGCCCCGTGCGGTTCGGCGGACGAGGCCCACAGGCGTCCGCCATGAGCCTCGATAATGGAACGGCAGATCGCCAGTCCCATTCCCATCCCCTTGGCCTTGGTCGTGAAGAACGGATCGAAGATCTTGTCGGCCGTATCCTGATCGAGGCCGACGCCGTGATCGCGCACAAACACCAGGACGTCGCCGTTTGAATCGGCACGCGATCCGACGACCAAGGCCTTTGGCCGGCCGTTTTCTTCCGACATGGCGTCGGCGCCGTTGATGACAAGGTTCAACAGAACCTGCTGGAGCTGCACGAAGTCGCCGGGGACGGCGGGAAGCGCCGGTGCCAGCTCGGTTTGAACCGCGACCTCGCGCAAGCGTAGTTCGGTTTGGAGCAGATCGAGAGCCTCATCGATCAGGCCGTTGACGTCGACGTCCTTCACTTGCGGCGGCGTCTTCGTCAGCAATCCCCGGATGCGCTGGATCACGCCGCTCGCGCGTTCTCCGTCGCGCAGCAGCCGCTCTGCCGTCACGCGCGCCTTGTCGAGGTTCAGCGTATCCGCATTGAGCCAGTGCAGGACGGTATAGCCGTTGGTGACGACGCCGGTCAGCGGCTGGTTGATTTCATGCGCGATCGAGGCCGCGAGCTGGCCCATGGTCGTAACCCGCGTGATGCGGGCGAGGTCGGACTGAACGCGCTGCAGTTCATCGAAGCCACGCTTGGCGTCGGTGATGTCCATCACCGCGCCGATAAAATGCACAACGCCCGGTCGTTCTTCGCTGGCGCGCGTCACCAGCTGGACAAATCGTGGCGCGCCGTCGGGCATCAACAACCGATGCTCGAGCTCGAATCCGGTCCTCTCGTGAAACGCCTTTTCGATTGTCCGCTGGAGCATCGCCCGGTCGTCCGGATGCGTGCGCGCCAGCATCGCCGCAAAGGTCGGCTTGGTTGTGTTCGCGTCGTATTGATAGATGCGGAAGGTCTCGCGCGACCAGTACTGCTCATCGTGGAGATCGCGCCAGCCGATGCTTCCGGTGTGGCTCAATTGCTGGGCTTCCGCAAGGTAGGCCTCGCTTTGCTGAAGCGCTTCCGTCGCCATCCGGTTGCGTACGACCAGCAGTGTCGAAACGGCGATTCCGACCACGCCGATGGCCCGATCGAACAATGGCCACTGATCCCACGCTTCGCCCGGAGAGAGGAAATGGGCGATCACGGTCAGCACTTCGCAAACCAGTCCGATCAGTACGATGCCTGTGCTGCCAAAGGCAAACGAGGCGACCAGCACGACGAAGACGTAGAGGACGGAAACCGAAACCTCGATGGGCGTAATGATGTCCAAGGCAAAAATGGCGGCCGCCAGCAGGACAATGACAATTGTGAAGACGACGCGGGTATCGGGGCGATTGGAATAGAAATGTCTCATCTATCGCGCCGTCATGGTCTCCAAACGTCCGGGCGAATGGCGGCTTTCGAGAAGCCATCGCCGGCCTGTCGCGAGGCGGAGAACCTTTCTATCAAAGACAACATGATGCTGCAATGCAGCTAAACGAAACGATAGGCGCGCGACTCTTTGGTTAATTCTCGCAGCGAGCATGGCACTTCGAGTGTCGTCTTCGTCAATAGTTTCTCCCATCCATCACGGCCAATGTGCGGACAGAGGAGAGCGTGTTGACTGAGCCTTTGATCGCAATCGTGGACGACGACGAATCGGTGCGGACCGCCATGGGTGGAATGGTTGAATCGTTCGGATATTCGCCTGCAACGTTTGAATCGGCCGGTGCATTCCTGAAATCCGACCGGTGGCCCGATGCCTCTTGCCTGATCCTGGATATCCAGATGCCCGGCATGAGCGGCCTTGAGCTGCACGACCAGTTGCTGGCCAAGGGCCGCCGGATTCCGACGATCTTCGTCACGGCTTTTCCGGACACCCGCGTTCGCGAGAGGGCTCTGCGGGCAGGCGGGGTTTGCTTCCTGTCCAAGCCATTCGGACGAAGCGATTTGCTTGGCTGCATTGAAACTGCCCTTCGCAAGCAAACAATGTAGAGTTTGCCATGACCCCGCCCACCGTCAGAGCTCGACAGGTTTCGGCGACGGCAGCGAGCGTCCCTTTTCATTCGGTCGCGGAATATGCTGAGGCCGACGCGCTTGCGCTGAATGAGGCAGGTTCCGAACATTCGTTTTCGTTCGGTCCCCACCAGCTTTTCCCGCGCCGGCGCCTTCTGCTCAAGGACGGCAAACCGGTTCAGCTCGGCGCCAGGGCGATCGATATCCTGATCCTGCTGGCCGAGCGGCGGGGCGATGTTGTCAGCAAGACGGAATTGCTTGCCCATGCCTGGCCGGGCGCCACGGTAGAGGACGGCTGTCTGAGGGTTGCCGTTGCCGGGATGCGCAAGGCGCTCGGCGACGGAATTGGTGACACTTGCTACATCAAAACCATCCCCGGACGAGGCTATTGCCTGGTTCCACCGGCCAGCGGTCAGGAATCCAGCCATGTCGTCGAGGTGAGCGCGGATCATACGCCGCGACTCCCGCTTCAGTTGGATCACATGGTGGGTCGCAGCGATGCCGTCCGCAGGATATCGGAGCTGTTGGAGACAAAGCGGCTCGTAACCATTCTCGGCCCCGGCGGCGTCGGAAAGACAACGACGGCCGTCTCTGTGGGCCATGCCCAGCTTGCGTCTTTCGAAGGCGCCGTACACCTGCTGGATCTCGGCCGGATCACCGAGGCACAACTGCTGCCGGATGCGTTGGCGTCGGTTTTCGGAATATCCATTCAGCCCGGCGATCCAGCGGCCAGTCTGCTCGATTTTCTGAGGGATCGGCGCATGTTGCTGATCTTCGACAGCTGCGAACACCTGATCGAGCCAGTCACGACCTTGATCGAAAAGATCATCCATGAAGCGCCGCGGGTGAGCATCCTGGCGACCAGCAGGGAGATGCTGAGGATCGACGGCGAACATGTGTATCGGCTTTCGGGTCTCGGCTGTCCATCGGACGAGGATGGGCGGTCGGCCGAGCGGGTGCTTTCGTTTGCTGCGCCTCGCTTGTTCGTAAATCGTGTCGTGGCGAGCGGATACCGGTTCGAGTTGACTGATGCCGACGCCCTCGTCGTGGCCCAGATTTGCCGCAAGCTCGACGGGCTCGCCCTCGCGATTGACGTTGCGGCGGCGCATGTGCAGACGTTCGGTCTGTCCCAAATGGCTTCCTCGCTCGAAACCAGATGCTGGCTGCTCTGGCTCGGCCGGCGCACGGCGTTGCCGCGTCATCAGACCGTTGCAGCGACGATCGACTGGAGCTACGACCTCTTGAGCGAAGCCGAACAGGCGGTGCTGCGGAGTCTTGCCATCTTCAAGGGACTTTTCAACCTCGATGCGGCGCGCGAGATCGCTCGCTGCGGTTTGCCGGACCCTTCAAACGACTTGCATATTATCGACAGCCTTGTTGCAAAGTCACTGCTCTCGTTTGAAACAGGCGAGGGCATCTCGGGCTATCAACTCCATAATTCTACCCGGGCCTATGGGCTCGAAAAGCTGCAACAGCGCGGCGAGCTCGAGACGATTGCAGCCAGGGCGCGCGGATCCGCCTTTTTGGCAATGTCAGGCGCAAGCCGACGAGATTACTGAAGAAGCCAACACCCCCGCTTCGGCCCAGGCTAACGTTTCAACACCGTTCGGTCGCGTTTGGAGGCGCGTGGTCGTCGAGCTATCCCGGCCTGTCGAGCACGGGAAAGCCGGCGGCTCGCTCGGCGGGCATGAAGCGGCCTTCTCCGATTGCCAGTCGGGATCGATGCTTCCATCGCCAGGACGGCATGGTCGCAAGCAAACAGGTCGCGGATGAGAAAGGGGAGGGGCCGTCCGTTCAAATTGGACGGCCCCGATGGCTCGATGGCAAGGGAGGGGGTTTCGAGCCTGTCGAAGAGGTGGGTGGCCTCAAGACACGATTAGAATGCCAGAGCGAACGAACCCTGTATTTCGTGCGCGCAGCTCGTTTTCCAACTCGCACGGTCGGACGAGCGTCATTGCGAATGGGGGCTGCTCGCCCGGGCCATGTGCCGGCGGGATTGTCTCGCCGTGCAATCGCGAAAGTGCGCACATATGCCGGAAAGACCCGGCTCGATGCGCATTGCTACGGTCGGCCAAATTCAAACCAGCAAGGATGCACATCATGGCCGACGTAGTCGTACGCCCAGCACTCCAAGGTCCGACAGATCTGAAAGCTAACGCGGTTCGCGACATTCCCGCCGCGCTCAGAGCCCTGCTGGCCGACGTCTTCGCGCTGTATCTGAAGACGAAGAACTTCCACTGGCATATGTCGGGCAGCCATTTCCGCGACTATCACCTTCTGCTCGACGAGCAGTCCGACCAGATCTTCGCCATGACCGACGAAATCGCCGAGCGTGCCCGCAAGATTGGCGGGACGACCCTGCGCTCGATCGGCCACATCGCACGCGAGCAGCGCATCCTCGACAATGACGCGGATTTCGTCGACCCGCAGGACATGCTCGCGGAATTGCGCAGCGACAATCAGCAGCTGACATCGGAAATGCGGCGCGTTCACGAGCTCTGCGATGAATATGGGGACGTCGCCACGGCGAGCGTGCTCGAGAACTGGATCGATGAGACGGAACGCCGGGTGTGGTTCCTGTATGAGGCGGGACGAACGAACTGAGCCGGCAAAAGAGGATCTCGGGATACTCCAACAAACGCGGTCATGCGCCATGTGCAATATTGATGCAGATAGTCGTACCCTCGGAGCTCTGTACGCGGGTGAGGCAGGCATCGGCAGTCTGCCGGAACGGAGCGCCGTCGCGGAGCGGCTGCTGCTGAGGGAGTTCTCGCACCGGATCAATAACGAACTGGCGTCTGCGATCGGTTTGATCTCCGTCGCCGCGCATCGCTGCGACAGCAAGGAAGCCAGGACCGTGCTCACGACGGTGCTGGATCGCCTCGAGAATTACGCGAGCGTCCAGCATTCTCTGCAACTGCCGGAATACAGCACCACGATCGAACTGACGACCTACATGCAACAGCTCTGCCGGGCCATCAGCCGTTCAAAACTGGAACGCGAAGGCATCGAGCTGTCGTTGTCGCTCTATTCCCTCAGGATGCGATCCGAGCGTTGCTGGCTGCTGGGGATGATCGTGTTCGAATTGATTACAAACTCGGCGCGTCATGCATTCCGCAACAAGGCGGGTTCGATTCACGTGGAGGTGTACCCCACGGAGACATCCGTGGCGTGCCGGGTAACGGACGACGGGAGCTCTGAGGCGAACGCGCGGCCGGGAAGAGGGCTGGCGATCGTCGAGGCGCTTGCCGCGAGCATGCACGGGACGGTCGATGTGCAATTTGGGCAGGAAGGAACGACGACGGTCGTGAATTTTCCCCGTCTGGCGTGATGGGGCTGCCGCCGGCGATCCGCGTGTCGGATTGCCGGAACCGTCCCGTGCATTTCGGCAAGGCTGAATCGCCGCCGAAAGACGCGGGTGAAGCTCCCGGCTACGTTCACCGGGACCTTGAAACAGGGAGTTCGTCATGACCGAGATGCATCCGCCGCTGCCGCCGTTTACCCACGAGAGCGCGGTACAAAAAGTCCGCGGTGCCGAAAACGGATGGAATTCGTGCAACCCGGAAAAGGTTTCGCGCGTCTACACCCCCGACAGCTATTGGCGTAACCGGTCGGAGTTCGTTCGCGGCCGCGCCGAGATCATCGCGTTCCTGACGCGCAAATGGGTGAAAGAACTCGATTATCGCCTCATCAAGGAGCTCTGGGCTTTCACCGACAACCGGATCGCGGTGCGATTCGCGTACGAATGGCATGACGATTCCGGCAACTGGTTCCGCTCCTACGGCAACGAGAACTGGGAGTTCGCCGGCAACGGCTTGATGCAGAAGCGCTACGCCTGCATCAACGATCTCCCGATCAGGGAGTCCGAGCGCAAATACCATTGGGATCGCTCGGGGCCCCGCCCTGCCGATCACCCGGGGCTCTCCGACCTCGAGCTTTGATTGCCTGGGGCAATATTTGCCGCCATCTGTCCAGCAAAACGTTTGCGGCCCGAGAAGAACTCTCGGGCCGCATTTTCGTCGGTCTCGATGATCGCCGCAGCTGTATCAAGCGGCGCGCTGTGCCTCGGCCTTGAAGAACGCGAGCAGATCTTCGTTGACCTGGTCCTTGTGCGTCGTGCACATGCCGTGCGGGGCGCCCTTGTAGATTTTCAGGGTCGCACCCTTGATGAGTTTCGACTGCAGCATGCTTGCGTTGGTGTACGGCACGATCTGGTCGTCGTCGCCCTGAATCACCAGCGTCGGAACGTCGAATTTCTTCAGGTCTTCCGTTTGGTCGGTCTCGGAGAACGCCTTGATGCAGAAATAGGCGGCAGGGAATCCCGCCATCGTGCCCTGCAGCCAGAACGACTCGCGCACGCCTTCCGAAACCTTGGCGCCGGGACGGTTATGGCCGTAGAAGGGCATGCTGAGGTCCTTCCAGAATTGCGAGCGGTCGCCGACGACGCTGGCACGCAGCCCGTCGAATACCGAAATCGGCAGGCCGCCCGGATTCGCCGACGTCTTCACCATCAACGGCGGCACCGATGCGATCAGGACGGCCTTTGCCACCCGCTTGGTGCCGTGGCGGGCGATGTAGCGAGCAACCTCGCCGCCGCCGGTGGAATGACCGACATGGATGGCGTTCTTGAGGTCGAGCTTCTGGACCAGTTCGGCAAGGTCATCGGCGTAGGTGTCCATGTCGTTGCCGGTCCACGGCTGGCTCGAGCGTCCGTGGCCGCGGCGGTCATGCGCGATGCATCGATAGCCGCGCGAGGTGAGGTAGAACATCTGATCCTCGAATGCATCGGAGGAAAGCGGCCAGCCATGGCTGAAGACAACGGGCTGTCCGGTGCCCCAATCCTTGTAATAGATCTGGGTGCCATCCTTGGTCGTGATTGTGCTCATGTGGGCCTCGACTTGCTGGGGTTGGAATCGAGACAATCTACGAATACGGCGATCGAGCGTATTTCCGGATCGGCTTTTCCGTTGCGCAAAAGCACGTTTGCCGGAGGGCGCCCGCGAGCGCGGTGCGCGGAAGCGGCGACCGGCAAGCCCCGGTCGACGGCGGATGCCGCCCGTTCCTTTCCGAAAGACTGGTTCGCTCTCGTAAGACGCTCGTGTGCACACGGCGATACGGTCCGCATCAACTAAGGACCAGCATCGGCCGTCCCTAGTCGGATCTATCCACCAATGGAGTGAATGATATGCGAACCATCTTTGCGATTGCCGTTGCGAGCGTTGCCCTGGCGTCGACCGCGGCGCTTGCGACCGAACCCGCCCCACCTTCCGTCAGCCACGGCTCCTATTGCCTCAAGGAATTCGCTCAGGGCGAAAAGGATTGCAGTTTCACGAGCCTTGCCGAGTGCAACGCGACGGCTTCCGGCCTCGACGCCGAATGCTACGCCGCTGAACCGCAAACAACCGTCGGAGAGACCGGGGCCACCCGGGTCGCCGGCGCTGCCTCGAAGCGGTTAGGCCGCCCGGCCGAGCCGCGATGACCGGCGATCGATGCCGCTCGCAACCCGCGGGCGGCATCGTGCGGAGCGGAAAATGCCGGTCTTCGATTCGAAAGACGACGGTGAACAGCGCTCCTAGGTTTTGACGGCATCCGCGCCCGGATAGGCCCGGCGCCTCGAAGATATCGTTGGACGAGATATGACCATGACAGATGCATCGAATACGAAGCCCGCGCTGGGAACCGCGATCCATGCGATCACGGGAAAATGGGGTTGGTTCGTCGCGCTCGGAATAGGTGAGCTCATCCTTGGCGGCATTGCGTCGGTGAACCTGCTGGCCGCCACGTTGGCCTCGGTACTGGTTATCGGCGCGGCGGTGTTTGTCGCCGGAATCTTGCAGATCATCCACGCTTTCTCCGCACGCGGCGTCAGCGGCGTCCTGTTCTGGCTGCTGGCCGGACTGGTCTATGCGGCTGCGGGCGCCATCATCCTCTACGACCCGGTGTTCGCCTCCGTCACACTGTCCTTGACGGCGGGAGTGTTCCTCGTAGCTGCGGGTATCATGCGGGCATGGGCCGGTTTCCATGCGAAAGCGGCATCGGGCTGGGGCTGGGTCGTCGCTGCCGGTGTAATGACGTTCTGCGTGGGCGTCGTTGTGATTGCCGCATGGCCCGCTATCGGTCTCTGGTTCCTTGGCGCGATGCTGGTCGTCGACCTGATCTTCCAGGGTTGGGGATTGATCGCATTCGGCGCGGCGCTCAAGGCGCGCTCTTTGCGGCACGCGGATCAGCCGGCAACGGCATAAGCTATGACCGCCGGGTCGACATTCACACGGCATGAAGAGATCGGCTGGCGTGGCGGTCACGCCACGCTGACGACCCGGCTGGTCGCCGAAGAGACGGCGGTTGCGTTGAGTTACAACGGATCGACCTATGCCGTGATGATGGCGACGCCGGCCGATCTGGAAGATTTCGGCATCGGCTTCACCCTCACCGAGGGCATTGTCGAGCAGGCCGGCGAGATCGACAGTGTCGAATTGATTGAGACCGAGCTCGGCATCGAAGTTCGGATGTGGCTCGAGGGCGATCGGGCGGGATCTCTGGCGGCGCGGCGCCGGGCGATAAGCGGTCCCGTCGGCTGTGGGCTGTGCGGCATCGAAAGCCTTGAACAGGCGCGGCGACCGCCGCTTCGCGTGGAGAGCGACACGACATTCCAGGCGCGGGATTTGCTGGCCGCCATGCAGTCGCTTGATCCGTTGCAGGTCCTGAACCAGCAGACGAGATCCGTGCACGCAGCGGCTTTCTGGGATCCATCGACGGGGATCGTCGCGGTGAGAGAGGATGTCGGCCGGCACAACGCACTCGACAAGCTTGCCGGCGCGCTCCTCGGCGATGGCCGGTCCGCTTCCGACGGTGCCGTGCTGCTGACGAGCCGCGTTTCGGTGGAGATGGTGCAGAAGGCGGCGACGATCGGAGCGCCGGTCGTGATTGCGGTTTCCGCGCCGACGACGCTCGCGATCCGGACCGCGGAGGAAGCCGAAATCACGCTGCTCGCAATCGCCCGCGACGACGGCTACGGCGTATTCACCCATCCGCGTCGCATCGTCCTGCCGGCCAACCCATCGCGCCGCGCGAACTGCTGACTGACATGAGTGTCCAAGCCGCAACTCCGGAGTTGGCCGCCAATAGGGGGCTCAGCGTCTACGCTCCGGAGCAATCGCTTGCGGTCGCGGCGCTATTGAGCATGTCGGGCGGCTTTCTTGACGCGTTCACCTGGCTCTCGCTTGGCGGAGTTTTCGCGAATTCGCAGACCGGCAACTTCGTGCTTCTTGGAATGTACGCTGCGCTCGGAAAATGGCAGGACGCGGCCCACCATATTCCCCCGATCATCGCTTTTCTCGCAGGCGCATCGGTGGCGGTTCGCGTCCGCGCGCCACTGTTCTGTCTCTCGCTGGAAATCGCCTTGCTCGCGACGATCGTGCTGTTGTTGCGCGAACTTCCCCAGCCATTGGCGGTCGCCGAAATTTCGTTCGGGGCGGCACTGCAGACGGCGAGCTTCAGGAAGGTCGAGCGATGGAAATATCTCTCCGTCACCGTGACCGGAAATATGCTGCGCGGGGTCGAGCAGTTGGTGTCGACCGACGCGGAAGCAGCGCGTGGCACGAGAATAATGCTCGCGATTTGCCTGATGTTTCTGCTGGGAGCGGCGGCCGGCGGTTTCGCGGCAACACGATCGGGCGCAAGCAGCCTCGTTGCACCGATCGGGCTGCTCGTGTCCGCATTATGGATTTGTTGTCGAGAGCCTTATCGCCGATGGCGGGGCTGAACCATGTTCTTCGAACCATGCGTATCCGAAAGAGGCATTCATTTACGGAAGCCTGAGGTTTGCGACGTCGATAGCGTTGGCGGCGGCTCGGCCGCATTCCAGGTGATGAACGGACGGGAGAGTGAATGATGGATGCCACGGCTCTTCTTCTCTCGCGAATTCAATTCGGCTTCACGATTTCCTTCCACATCATCTTCCCGGCCTTCACCATCGGTCTTGCCGCCTGGCTGACCTTGCTCGAGGCACTGCATCTGCGCACTGGTGAGAAGGTGTATCAGGTGCTCTTCGAATTCTGGCTCAAGATATTCGGTGTCGCTTTCGGCATGGGTGTCGTGTCCGGCGTCGTCATGGGATTCCAGTTCGGTACGAACTGGAGCGAGCTGGCCAAGATGTCCGGACCGATCCAGGGGCCGCTGTTGTCCTATGAGACGTTCACCGCCTTCATGCTGGAGGCGAGCTTTTTCGGCATCCTGGTGTTCGGCCGGTCTCGGGTTCGCCCCTGGTTCTACCTGTTCTCCGCGGCGATGGTAGCGCTGGGCACGACGCTCTCAGCGTTCTGGATCATGATCAACAACAGCTGGATGCAGGTGCCGGTGGGCTATGTCGAGCAAAACGGTGTAGCCGTTCCGGACGACTGGCTGAAGATCCTCTTCAATGAGGTGGCGATGGTCCGCTTCGTGCACATGCTGCTTGCCGCTTACCTGGTGGGCGCTTTCTGTGTCGCGGCCACGGGAGCCTGGTACCTGCTGCGAAACACCTATCATGCCGAAGCGCGCGTGATGGTTCGCATGGGTCTTTTCCTGGCGTCCATTCTCATTCCGGTGCAGCTCCTGTTCGGTCATCTGGTCGGCGACTACGTGCATGATCATCAGCCCGCCAAGTTTGCGGCGATCGAGGCGCGCTGGCACGACGAACAGCCGGCCAGCGAGGTGATCATCGCCATTCCCGATGAAGCCACCGAATCCAACCGGTATGCGATCTCGATCCCGGTCCTCGGCAGCATCATCGGGAGCATGAGTTTGACCTCAAAGGAGGTCGGCCTCACGTCGTTTCCGCCGCGGGATCGACCACCGGTGCTGATTCCATTCATGACGTTCCGGGTCATGGTCGGCTGCGGCCTGATCATGCTGGGGCTCGCATGGCTCGGCTCCTGGCTGATCGTCCGGCATCGCCTCGAACGAAACCGCTGGCTGCTCGCTTGCATCTTCCTGAGCTTTCCGCTGCCGTTCATCGCAACGCTGGCAGGCTGGTACACTGCCGAGATCGGTCGCCAGCCATGGGCGGTTTATGGAGTGCTTCGGACAGCAAAGGCCGTGACGCCCTTCCTGACGGCTCATGCCGCCATGACGACGCTCATTCTGTTCGGCGCGGTCTACATGCTCATCTTCTCGTTCGGCACCTACTACATCCATCGGTTGTTGAGGGCCGGCCCTGGCGGCTCGCTCGCCGCGGTTCCGACCAGGGACGCCCCCAACCGGCCAATGTCGCTTGCCGACCGTGAGCCTCTCTCACCGCACGCTTACCTCGAGGCAGGAGAATAGTCATGGTGATGTTCTGGGTCGCATTACTGGCGATCAGCATTCTGATCTATCTCCTGCTCGACGGCTTCGATCTCGGCGTCGGAATGTTGTTCCTGCTGCCCAACAGCGAGGCAAGACGGCGGGCGATGCTGGGTGCGATCGCGCCGTTCTGGGACGGCAACGAAACCTGGCTCGTGGTGACCGGCGTGATCCTGTGGGGCGCGTTTCCGCTCGTGTACGCGACGGTGCTGTCGGCTTTCTATCTTCCCGTGATCTTCATGTTGCTGGGGTTGATCCTGCGCGGGGTTTCCTTCGAATTCCGCAACAAGTCCGAGCAGTCTCGGTGGATCTGGAATTTGAGTTTTGGCGGCGGCTCCCTGGTCGCAAGTTTCATGCAGGGCGTGATGGTCGGCGCGCTTGTCCAGGGCCTGCCCGTTGTGAATGGCGAATATACCGGTGGCGTATTGGGCTGGTTCAGCGTCTTCTCGGTGCTGTGCGGTGTCGGCCTTTGCCTCGGTTACGCGCTGCTCGGCGCCTGCTGGCTGATCCGCAAGCGCGAGGGTGTGATTCGCGATATCGCCCGTCGCCAGATTCCTGTTCTGGCAGCCGGCGTGCTCCTGTTCCTGATCATTGTCTTCGTCCAGGCCCTGTTGCTGCATCTGCAGATCCTGCATCGGTGGATCGACCGGCCCTATCTGTTCGTCTTTCCCACGATCGGCGGTGCTGCGGCCTGTGTGCTTGCTTCCAGCATCCTGCGGCATGACGACTATTGGCCGTTCCACATGGTCTCGCTGATCTTCGTGTCGGCCTTCGGCACGCTGGCGCTGTCGTTCTGGCCCTACATGGTGCCGTTCGCCATCACCATCGACGAGGCCGCCGCGCCCCATTCGAGCCTGGCCTTCATGTTCTGGGGAGAAGGTCTGTTCGTCTTTCCCCTCATGCTTATCTACACCGCCACCGGCTTCCGGGTCTTCCGGGGCAAGTTCGAGCAGGCCTCCGGCCACTACTGAAGGCCGGGGCTGCGCTGGTGAAATGATCACGCTGATCAACGTCTTTACAGTCGAGCCGTCCAACCAGCAAAGACTGGTGGAGCTGCTTACGCGCGCGACCGACGGGTTTGTCAGCCGGGCGCCGGGCTTCATTGCCGCGACGCTTCACCGCGGCCTCGACGGCACCAAGGTGACGATGTACGCGCAGTGGGAGAGTGTGGCGGCCTATGAAGCCATGCGCCGGGATCCGGGCCCGCTCCCTTACCTCGAAGAGGCGCTCACGATCGCGAAGTTCGAGCCGGGAATGTATGAGGTCGTGCGCACGTTCGCTCCCGCTGCCGGATGAGTGGAAATGCCCGGCACGAGGGCCGGGCATTGCAAGATTCGATCTTTCATCAGGCCTTCGGCATGATGCCCGGCGCGCTGTTTGGCCACTTGGCGATCACCTGGGGGTCGATGTTGAGATGCTGGGCGACCAGCTCGGGCGGCGTATGGGTGAGCCAGTTGGACAGCGAGACCTCCTCATAGCGTGGTGCACGAAACACACCGACGAACACGAGATCGGTGGCGCCGACATTCTCGACATAATGGCCGAAATTGCGTGGGACGTAGCCGATGTCGCCGGGGGAAAAATCCATCGTCAGCGCATTGGGACCGGTGTTGAACACCGTCATCCGCGCGCTGCCCTTGATGTAGTATTGCCACTCGTCCGCGTTCGGATGCCAATGCATCTCCCTGACGCCGCCGGGCGGCACGCTCACCAGGGCGGACGCAACGGTCGTCGCGACCTCGAAGTTGCTGCTGTCGGCGACGCGGATGGTTCCATTTGCGTTCTGCTTGACGGGGGTCGAGGCCCCGAGCGAGTAGACAAAGGGATAGGGCGGTGCCTCGGCGTTCCTGGCGACAGCGGCGCGATCGGCGGCGAGGTCGCCGGGCACGGTGCCCTGGAAAATCCAGAGATTGTGCAGCGGAATCTTCGCAAAGGTGTCGGCCGGCACGCCGAAATTCTTGGCCAGCACTTCGGGCGGCGTGTGGGAGAACCAGTCCGTCACCAGCAGCGTATTGAACTCGTTGGCGTGGCCGTCGTCGAAACAGATCACGAATTCGCAGCCGTCGGGGCCGAGCCCTTGCAACGAATGTGGCGCGCCCGCGGGGAAGTACCAGAGGTCGCCCTCCTTGACGTCGGCGACGAAGGGATGGCCCTGCGCATCGAGGACGGTGATGCGGCAAGTACCGTAGGTCATGATGGCCCATTCGGCGGCCTGATGCCAATGCAGCTCGCGGGTGCCGCCGGCGGAAAGACGCATGTTGACGCCGGAGATTTCCTTCGAGATGGCGAAATCCTCGACCGTGACCTGACGGGCCCAGCCGCCGTTCTGGATGCGCTTCGGCGCATTGTTGAACGAGGCCCAGTCCATCGGCAGGCCGCCGACATCGGTCGCCGGCGGAAATTGCGCCGAGGGAAACTGCTTGCCGAGATCGGGATTCTGCGGACCGGGATCGGTCACGCTCCCCGGCGTCTTGGCGTTGATGGCGCCCTGCGGCGGTTCGTCCGGATTGCCGAAAGTGGCTGCCTGGGCCGAGCCGACCATGGCGGCGCCCGCCGCCGACACAGCCAGCAAATCGCGTCTTGAGAACATGATCGTTGCTCCTGAAGATTGTTGGATGGCAATGGACGGGACCACTCGTCGAGAGAGGTCCGCGATAGTGTGAACATATTGCTGCCGTGTCGAGCCAGCTTCCGAAAATGGATGGGCTTTTCCCTGAAAGCACTTCCGTGCGGGGCCTCTGGCGAGGTCGTGCGCGTCGGCCGGGTTGAAGCTGTGCAATTGAGAAACCTGCAATCCGATTTGGAAAGACGCGCCTTGCGTGACGATTCTTAACTGGCCGGAGGATCGCACACCCAGGGAAACCCAGATGACCAGGAAATCCGTTCGTGCCTACCATGAGCCCGCCGGCGGATGGGGAGCGCTCAAGGCGCTCAGCGAGGCCCTGCTGATCCAGGGCGCGCCGGTGAAGGGCGCGGCGACGCTCAGCCGAATGAACCAGCCGCAGGGCTTCGATTGCCCCGGCTGTGCCTGGCCGGACCCGAAGCACACATCGTCCTTTGAATTTTGCGAGAATGGCGGCAAGGCGATTGCGTGGGAGACGACGGCCAAGCGCTGCACGCCCGAGTTCTTCGCCGAGCATACGGTGACGGAGCTGTCGGGCTGGGGCGACTATGAGCTCGAAATGGTCGGGCGGCTCACGCACCCGATGGCCTATGACGCAGTGTCGGACCGCTATCTGCCGGTGGAATGGAGCGAGGCTTTCGCAATCATCGGCAGCCACCTCAAGGCGCTGCCCGATCCGAACATGGCGGATTTTTACACCTCGGGGCGAACCTCGAACGAGGCCGCGTTCCTCTACCAGCTCTTCGTGCGCGAATACGGCACCAATAATTTTCCCGACTGCTCGAACATGTGCCACGAGGCGACCAGCGTCGGCCTGCCGAAATCGCTCGGCGTCGGCAAGGGGACCGTCCTGCTGGAAGATTTCGACAAGGCCGATTGCATCTTCATTTTCGGCCAGAACCCCGGCACCAACAGCCCGCGGATGATGACCAGCCTGCGCAATGCGTCGCGACGCGGCGCTTCGATCATCTCGTTCAATCCATTCCGTGAGCGCGCGCTCGAGCGCTTTCAGGCGCCGCAGGCCCCGATCGAGATGGCCACGCTGAGCTCGACGCCGATCAGCGCGAAGCTGTTTCAGGTGCGGGTCGGCGGCGACGTCGCCGTGCTCAAGGGCATAATGAAGCTCCTGGTGGAGGCCGACGAAGCCGCGCGCGCCAGCGAGGACCCGCAAATTCTGGATTGGGGTTTCATCCGCGGGCACACCGTCGGCATCGAGGCGCTCATCGACGACCTCAAGCGCACCCAGTGGCCCGACATCGAACGGCAGTCCGGCCTGACGCGCGAAGATATGGAGTACGCCGCCAACGCCTACATGAAGTCGGAACGCGCCATCATCGTGTATGGCATGGGCATTACCCAGCACTGGCGCGGCGCCAACAACGTGCAGCAAATCGCCAATCTGGCGATGCTTCGCGGCAATGTCGGGCGCGAAGGCGCAGGCGTGTGCCCGGTCCGCGGTCACTCCAATGTGCAGGGCGATCGCACCGTCGGCATTACCGAAATCCCCACCAGGGAATTCCTGGATCGCCTAGAGCGCCGCTTTGGCTTCAAGCCGCCGACCGCGCCGGGCCATAATGTCGTGACCGCGCTGGAAGCGATGATCCGCGGCGAGGTGAAGGTGTTTTTTGCAATGGGCGGCAACTTCGCCGCCGCCATCCCGGACTGGCAGGCGACGCGGGCGGCGCTGCGCAATCTCGAGCTGACCGTCCACGTCTCGACCAAGCTCAACCGCAGCCATCTGATCCACGGCCGCAACGCGCTGATCCTGCCGTGCCTCGGGCGCACCGAAATCGACATCCAGGCGATGGGACCGCAGTCGATCACCGTCGAGGATTCGATGTCCATGGTGCATGCCTCGGCCGGCCGCAACAAGCCGGCTTCCGAGCACCTCATGAGCGAGCCCGCGATCATCGCCGGCGTGGCGCGGGCCACGCTCGGAGATCGTTCGGTCGTCGACTGGGAGACCCTCGCCGGCGATTATGATCTTATCCGCGAAGGGATCGAGGCCGTCTTCCCGATCTTCCAGGGCTACAATGCCCGCATCAGGGTTCCCGGCGGCTTCCATCTCACTTCCGCCGCGCGGGAGCGGATCTGGGCGACGCCTTCCGGCAAGGCCAACTTCCTGGTGTTCGAAGGTTGCGGGGAGGACCCGCCGGAGATGGACCAGGAAGCCCTGTGGCTCACCACGATCCGAAGCCACGATCAATACAACACCACGCTCTACTCGATGTCCGACCGCTATCGCGGCGTCTACGGCCAGCGCGACGTGGTCTTCCTCAACGAATACGAGTTGAAAAAACGGGGCCTGGCCGACGGCGACCGTGTCGACCTGATCACGGAATCGACCGACGGCGTCGAGCGGATCGTGCGCAACTTCCGTGTGGTGGGCTATTCCTTCCCCAACAGCAGCTGCGCGGCGTATTACCCGGAAACCAATCCGCTGGTGCCGCTCTATGCCCGCGACCCGCTGAGCTTCACGCCGGCCTACAAGGGCATTGCGATCCGGCTCGTGCGTTCCACAGTTTCAGCCGATACAGCCGAAGCTGTCATCCACGAATAGGTTGTGCGGCGGGGATCGAACGAACAAGGCGGCGGGCTTTCCCGCCGCCTTGTCGTTGTTTGTAAGTCACTGATCAGTTCAACCGCTCAGCTGCCAGCCGGCGCCGGAATTCCCACAACTCAAGCCATCGCCGTCTCGGGCTTGGTCACGCCGAACCGCTTCTCGAATTCGACGACATTGACAACGCCGCGCCGGTGCATGCCATCGCCGATCTTGCGATCGCCGTCCCAGGCCTCGACGTCGAATACGACGCTCTTCTCTTCGATCCCGGCGACCCGTGCAATGGCACGCACGGTGCGGCCGATCGGCGTTGCCGCGAGATGGCGAACGTTGACCGTCATTCCGACGCTGACATATCCCGCCGGCAGGGACGACTGGATCGCCGATCCCGCAGCCATCTCCATATGCAGGATCATCATGGGCGTGCCGTAGACGGCGGGCATGCCGGGCACGACATGGCCGACCGTCATCTCGGGCGTGACGATGACTTTTTTCTCCGCGGTCATGCCGACGGTTATCTTCTCAAGCGGGCTCATGACTCAACCTCGTGTCTGCCTCGGCCGCGTGCGGGGTGGATGCCTCGTCGGCCTGCGGCTTGCGTTTGGTGAACCACGCGCCGAGCCGATCGAGGTAGAGATAGACCACGGGCGTCGTGTAGAGCGTCAGGATCTGCGAAAGCATCAAGCCGCCGACGATGGTGTAGCCGAGCGGCTGGCGAAGCTCCGAGCCGGTGCCGGTGCCGACCATCAACGGAACGCCGCCGAGCAGCGCCGCCATCGTCGTCATCAGGATCGGCCGAAACCGCAGCGTGCAGGCCTGGTAGATCGCCTCTTGCGGGCCGAGGCCATGCTGTCGCTGCACCTCGAGCGCGAAATCCACCAGCATGATGCCGTTCTTCTTGACGATGCCGATCAGCAGGATGATGCCGATGATAGCGATGACGCTGAGGTCCATGTGAACGGCCAACAGCAGCAGCAGCGCGCCGATGCCGGCCGAGGGCAGGGTCGACAGGATCGTGATCGGGTGGATCAGGCTCTCATAGAGTACGCCGAGGATGATGTAGATCACGACCAGCGCCACGCCGATCAACAGCGGCGTGCCCTTCAGCGACGACTGGAATGCCTGCGCATTGCCCTGGAACGAGGTTGCAAGCGATTCCGGCTTGCCGGTGTCCTTCTCGATCTTCTGGATCGCCGCCACCGCGTCCCCAAGCGCCACGCCGGGCTTCAGGTTGAACGAGATGGTGACGGACGGAAACATGCTCTGATGGTTGATGAGGATCGGCGCCGGCTTGATGACGCTGTGCACCAGTGTGCTCAACGGCACCTGCTGGCCGGTTGCGGAATTGACGTAGATATCCTTCAGCGCATCGGGCCCGTACTGGAAGCGCGGATTGACCTCCATCACGACATGGTACTGGTTCAGCGAGGTGAACATGGTGGAGACGATGCGCTGGCCGAAGGCATCGTCGAGCGTATTGTCGATGGTCGAAGGCAGGATGCCGTAGCTGGACGCAACCTCGCGATCGACGGTCACGTCGAGCAGGGGGCCGGCGTTGGCCTGGTCGCTGGCGACATCGGTGATGCCGTCGAGCGCGCGAAGCTTTTCCAGGTAAATCGCGGACCAGTGATTGAGCTCGTCGGAATCCGCATCGGTCAGCGTGTACTGGTACTGCGTCTTCGAAAGCCGCGCGCCGATGGTGATATCCTGGGCCGACTGCATGTACAGGACGATCCCCTGGATGTGAGCGAGCTTGGGTTTCAGCCGGTTGATCACCTGATCGGCGCTCACCTTGCGCTCCGGCTTCGGCTTCAGGACGATGAATACGCGCCCCTGGTTGAGCGTCGCGGTCGGGCCGCCCGGGCCGATATAGTTGGCGACCGATTCAATCGCCGGGTCCTTCAAGAGGATGTCGACGATCGCCTGCTGGCGTTCGGACATCGCGGGAAACGAGATATCCTGCGCGGCCTCGGTGATCCCCGTGATCTGCCCGGTGTCCTGCTGCGGGAAGAATCCCTTGGGGATGATCACATAGAGATAGCCGGTCAACACGATGGTGGAGAGCATCACCATCAGCGTGATGAAACGGTGGCGCAGCACCACGTGCAACCCTCGTGCATATAGCGCGAGCAGGGAGTCGAAGCCGCGCTCAAACAGCAGATAGAGCTTGCCATGTTTCCTGCGCGATTCGTCCTTCAACAGGCGCGCGCACATCATTGGTGTCAGCGTGAGCGAGATGATCAGCGAGAGGATCAGCGAGGCAGTGATCGCGATCGCAAATTCCTGGAACAGTTTTCCGACATACCCGCCCATCAGGAACAGCGGGATGAACACCGCGATCAGCGACAGCGTGATGGAGATGATGGTAAAGCCGATCTCGCTCGAGCCCTTGAGCGCTGCCTCCATGGGCGTCAGGCCCTGCTCGAGATGGCGCACGATGTTCTCGATCACGACCACGGCGTCGTCGACCACGAAGCCGACCGCTATCGACAACGCCATCAGCGACAGATTGTCGAGGCTGTAGCCGAGCACATACAGCACAGCGAAGGTTCCGATCAGCGACAGCGGAACCGTGACCGCGGGAATGACGGTCGCCCAGAAATTCCGCAGGAAAAGGAAGATGACCATCACCACCAGCGCCACGGTCAGCATCAGGGTGAACTGGACGTCGGAGACGGCGGCGCGAATGGTGGCGGTGCGGTCGGCCGCAATCGATACCTTGATCGCGGGAGGAACGGAGGCCTGCAGGCGCGGCAGCAGTTGCCTGATGCGATCGACGGTCTCGATGACATTGGCCCCGGGAACGCGCTGGACCGCCAGGATGATGGCGGGTTGCTTGCCGTACCAGCCCGCCAGCAGGTCGTTCTCCGGAGCCTCGATCGCCGTGCCGATATCGCGCAAACGCACCGGCGACCCGTTGCGATAGGCGATGATGAGGTCATCGTAAGCGGAAGGCTTCAGGAGCTGGTCGTTGGTATTGAGCGTGTAGGTGACGCGCGGGCTGTTGAGCGTCCCCTTCGGCAGATCGACATTGGCGCCGGCGATGACACTGCGCGCATCCTCAAGGCTGATTCCCCGGGCGGCAAGCGCCTGCGGGTTGACCTGGATGCGAATGGCAGGCTTCTGCTGGCCGCCGACCCCGACCAGGCCGACACCGGGAATCTGCGAGATCTTGGGCAGAAGGATATTCTCGGCGTAGGCGTCGACCGTGGTCATCGGCAGCGATTCGGACGTTAGCGCGATCAGCATGATCGGCGTCTCGGCCGGATTTACTTTCTTGATCGTCGGCGGGTAAGGGATATTCGGCGGCAGATACGGGCTTGCGGCATTGATCGCCGAGAGCACATCGACCGCCGCGCTGTCGACGGTGCGCGACAGCTCGAACTGGATGCTGAGCTGGGCCACGCCGAGGGCGCTGGCCGAGGTGAGCTGCGTGACGCCGGGAATCTGGCTCAACTGCTGTTCCAGCGGCGTGGCGACCGAAGAGGCGATGGTCTGCGGATCGGCGCCGGGCAATTGCGCCGAGATCTGGATGGTCGGGTAATTGACATTCGGCAACGCGCCGACCGGCAGCAGCGGGTAGGTCGCAAGACCGCACAACAGCAGGCCGGCCATCAGCAGGCTGGTGGCAATCGGCCGCAGGATGAAGGGCGCGGAGAGATTCATGGGATGGCGTCCTGCACGGAGCTCTGGAGATCGGCCTCGCGCGCGGCCTTGCCATGGAGCTCCTGGACACGGCTTCCCACCTTGAGCCGATACTGGCCGTCGACCACGACGACCTCACCGGCTTTCAGGCCCTGATCGATCAGGGCCTGTCCTTCGCTGATCTGCGCGACGGTGACGGGACGGAGCTCGACCGTCTTGTCCGGCTTCACGACGTAGACGTAGGAGCCGCTCTGACCCTGCTGGACGGCCGATCCGGCGACGGTCAGGCCGTCCTTCTGCGTCTCCAGCAGCAGGCGGGCGTTGACCAGTTGTCCCGGCCACAGCCGATGCTGCGGGTTTGGAAATTCGGCCTTGAGCTGGACGGTGCCCGTCGTCTGGGCGATCTCGTTGTTGACCAGCAGGAGTTTGCCTTCGCCGAGCTTGATCTTGTTGTCCTGGCTGTAGGCGATGACCTTCATCGGTCCTTTCGCCATCTGCTCCTGGATCTGCGGCAGGTCCGTTTGCGGAAGCGTGAAGATCAGCGAGATCGGCTCGACCTGGGTCACGACGACAAGCCCATTCGCATCGGTCGGATGGATGATGTTGCCGACGTCGATCTGCCTGACGCCGGTGATGCCGGGAATGGCGGAGGTCAGGCGGGTATAGCTGAGCTGGACCTTGGCCTGGTCTATCAGTGCCTGATCCGCCTTCACGGCGGCCTCGAGCTGCGCCACCTGTGCTTTCTGCGTTTCGACCAATTGCGGGGTGGCGTATCCCTTGTCGCCGAGCTGCGTGTAGCGGGAAAGATTGGCCTGCGCGTTCATGAGCTGGGCGTTGTCGCGGTCGCGGTTGGCGGTCTGCTGCTCGATCTCGGCCTGATAGGGGCGCGGATCAATCTGTGCGAGCAGGTCGCCCGCCTTGACGGTTTGTCCTTCGGTGAAGGTGATCTGGGTGAGCTGGCCCTGGATCTGGCTGCGCACGACATCGGTATTGTAGGCGATCACCGTGCCGATGCCGCGCAGATAGATCGGGACGTCCTTGCTGGTGACGGTGGCTGCCACGACTGGCACCGCGGCGGGCAGCGGCACCGGTTCAGCGGCTTGCGACAGCCTGCCGATGTACCAAAAGCCGCCGCCCGCCAGGAGTGTGGCGAGCGCGACGGCGCCGACGATGATGTTTCGTTTCATGGTCCTGCTCCCTTGCGCACGATCTCAGGGCGTGCCCGGGTTGGAGGTCGATTGCATGCCGCCGCCTGGAGCCGCAATTGCACTGCTTGGCTGAGTGGGGCCGGGCACCGGCGAAAGCGGGCTGATGCCGGTATTGCCGAGTTCGGTCGCGCCCAGGGGTATCCCGACCCGACCGGCCGACGACGAGGACGACGCGGCAGGAGGTGCATTGCCGCCGCCGGCGCAGGAGAGTGAACTGCTTCCCGAGAGGCCGCCGCCATCGAACAGCGCGCTGGAAGATCGGGCATTGCCAAAGTCGCTGCAGGCGCACGCGCCCATGTTTTGCGAGGGGATGACCGGCGCTATCCCGGGTGTTGCAATTTCGGTGGAACCCAGCGGAATTCCCGCTCGCGGGCCGGATCCCGCATTGAACGGTGATGTCGCGCCGACACCGGGCGACGGCTGTGTGTTTGGCAAGGCGGAACTTTGAGCGAAGGCCGGATCAGGCCACGGCAACGCGATGCCTATTACCAGTGACGCAGACAGGATCATCCGGCCTATCCGGCGTGCGGCGGGCTGCAGCGCTGCTCGGCTTTTCGATGAGAGCTGTTCGCGCATAAAATGGCGCTCCGGTAACATTTGCTATCACCGAAAATAGATCGCTACGGGAGCCGCGGTATTTTCGGAACGCACGTCCTGCTGTCTGGTTGCACGATCAGTGCCGTTGCGGCCGCAGGATGGCTTTCGCGGAGGCGAGCTCCGCTTGGCAAACCGCGACGTTACCGACGTTGTCGGCGGCGCGTGCGCGGTCGAGTGAATCCAGCGCTACCTCGAGATCCTGCCCACGGTAGCCCTCGGTCGCGGCCAGCGAATGAGGGGTTGGCTGGTAGTTGCGCGTTGCGTCAAGGCTCTCGCGTTTCCAGCCGTCCGCGCCGGCACGCTTCTCGATGGCTGCATCGACTTTGGCCTGAACACGCGCAATCGAAGGTGCGCAAGGGCCCGCATAGGCTGGCGATGCCACACACAGCAATGCCAGGATCGCGAAGCTGCACTTCACTGTTGTCGTCATGTGTCGATCCTTTCCAACGGATTTGAGGGGATATCGAAATCCCTCTCTTGAATGACAGGCACGCGGGCCAATCGTCTTTCGCGAACGAACGTCAGCGACAAGGACGATGTTCAAAGTGAAAAGTATGCTGGCTTGAAGAAATACGCGGACATGGCAACACGCCAAGACGATCTCTGGAAGATTTCGCGGGGCGTGCTTGTAGTTGACCCGTATCAGCGGTCTTTAAATTGCGTGTCTGATCACGCCACGCGACGGAACTCCAGACCCTGTCCGTAGGACCCGGCTCTCGGCGTGCCTTCCTTCTTGACGGACGGCGATTCGTTCTTGCTCGCGTATCGCCAGCGCGCGGGAGTTTCGCCTGCGAGCCGCTTGAAGACCGTCGAAAAATGCGCCTGCGTGCAAAAGCCGACGGCCAATGCGATCTCTGCAAGCGGCATTTCGCTGCTCGACAACAACGACTTCGCGTGTTCGATGCGCTGGTGCAGCAGATACTCGTGCGGGCGATATCCTGTGGCAGTCCGGAATTGTGCCGCAAAGTGCATTCGCGAGAGACCTGCTACCTTGGCCAGGTCGGAAAGACTTATGCAGCGATCGAAGTTTGCCTTGACGTATTCCTCCACGCGCCTGAGCCGCCATTTCGGCAGCACATTGACTTTGGTTTGGGGCGATTCGAACCGGACGACATGTATCGCCAGGGTTTGCCCGATGCAGCGCGCAAACTTTCGGTCAGTGCCACCTCCGCCTTCTACCAGCGCCTTTGCAAGCTGCTCGGCAAACGAATTGCGCAAGAGAACGAGATCGTTCATATCCCGGTTCGAGATGGGTAGGGTCGTCGCTCGCTGCACGTGAAAATAATCGGCAGAAATATGAAAATGCAGGAAGTCGAACGGTGCGTCGAACTGCGCGCCGAGTTGTTGCGAGGGCGTGTTCACATACAGCGTGCCCGCCGGCATGATGCCGTCGAAGATGGTTTGGCGTCCTCTGGTCAACCTGAGGCGCGTGGTCTTCAGCGCTATGCCGATGAAATATCGATCGGAGGGCGTTGTTGCCTCCTCGTGCCGGCAGGTGTTCACCAGGTCCGTCCATCGCGAGATCGCGACGTCTTCGATGGCAGGGCCGGCGCAATGCTCGAACTCGCGCCATTTCCGCTCACGGTAAAGTACCTGCGTTGCGGGAGAGGCTTGCTGGTCCATCGAACCGGCTTGAAGAACGACCCCGGCGTGGCCCTCTTGCGTGTCGATCAGCATCGTCTTGTCCTTTCTGGGTTCGCTGCCTGGCGGCTGTCGAACCCGGGAATTCCAATGTTGCGATGCAGGAAGGATACTTAGGCCTCGCCATAAAGCTCGTTATCGATCCTTAGACTTCGTTAAGTTTCGCAATAATGTCTGAAAAGGCCGACAGCGGGTCAGCGCCGTTTTCTCCCGGTTTTTCAGTTGGTTACTCGGCCGTTGCGGGTTAATTTCGGTGTTAAGGCCGGCGTAAAGGGCTGCAAGGGCCAGCTTTGCCTGTCGCTGCAACGGGACGCCGGCGCCTCATTTGATCACAGCCGGCTTAAGCAGATCCTCCAGGCCGATCCGCCGAAGCAGCTCTGCCCGGGCGCGGTCGGCGACCCCGTCCACGACCGCCGCTCCGTCATCGTCGGGATCGAAATGAATCCGCAGGGGACGCTGGCCGAACGGCATCCCTACGACTTTCGCTATAGCGTTCGCGACGTCCTGCGGATCGGGGTCCTGCGGAAAAAGATGGGCCAGTCCCTCGAGCGCGATCTCGCTGATATCCGCGGTCGGGCCATCCGCATATTCCTCCGCCCTGACGGTGTCGCGGGGCCTGCCGGAGCGAATATAGTGGCCGGGTCCCAGCGCTCCCGGGACAACGATCGTGGTTTCGATGCCCCAACGCGCGAGCTCGGCGGCGTAGCCAAGCGCAAGGGCGTCCAGAGCGGCTTTGGACGAAGCATACGCGCCCAGAAAGGGCACCGAGCTTCCGCGCGCGCTGCTCGACGAAATCCAGACCAGCAGGCCTTGCCCCTGCTCGCGCAACTGGGGCAACGCCGCGCGATTGACCCGCTGTGTGCTCAGGATGTTCACGTCGTAGAGTTCCGCGAACTGCTCCGAGGTGAAGGCCTCCGTGGGCCCATAGACGATTTGCGCGGCGTTATGGATCACGACATCGAGCCGGCCATTCTCCGCGATGATCGTTTCGATCGCCGAATTGACGGATTGCTGGGAGGAGACGTCGAGCTCGATGGCGCGCATGTCGACGTCGTGCTGCCTGGCAAATTCTTCGACCTCCTGCACTCTATGAGAGTTGCGGCCTTTCGTTTCGCGCATCGATGCGTATACCCTGTGGCCTGCCAGCGCCAATTCCCTGCAAGTAATTCCCCCAATGCCATTTGCTGCGCCCGTGACAACGATGATTTTGCGCATTTCCCCTACCTGACCGCGACTTTCACTTTCTCCACCGGTCTCGGCATCGTGACGCCACCGGAGCCTTGTCTTGATCGCCAAGGAAGAACCGGATCGAGATTGCGCTTGCTTGGCGGAACGGTATTTCCGGACTTTTGGGTAGATTTCCAAAACGCACGAATTTTCCCGAAAAGCCCGTATTTCCCCGGGGGCGCAAGGCGAGGCGGGAATATAATGGCAGGACGCCAGCGTTGCTGTCCGGCCGCGTGCCGGCGCGTGGATCAGCGAGAGCGCGGAGATTCGTTCATGCCGGGCGTGAGGCCGGGCTCGACTTTCTCGGGCGCGGGCAGTGCAGGCTCCTTTGATACTGGAAGCGTCTCTGCAACGGGTTGCAAGGTTGCTTGCAGGCAATCCGCTCGCGGCGGAGGCGCACCGCTGAACAGGTTGGCTATCGGGCTGACGATATTTGCGCGTGCACGTTCGAACCAGCTCCGCCGAACGCTTGCGGCAGGCGGCCTGATTGTTACCGTCGCCGTCATACCGGATACGAGCGGCACGCCTGCGGGTACCTCGTCGATGGCAACGCGGACTGGCACGCGCTGCGCGAGCCGCACCCAGGTATAAATGGGATCGACATTGGGCAATCCCTGGGTGCCCGCAGCAGCGTTCGATACGCTTACGCCGCGGGTAACAGTTCTGACGTGCCCGAGAATGGGCCGGGAGTAGCCCATCAGTTGCGCCTCGGCGCGATCGCCGACGCATACCCCGGCCATCTTCGTCTCCTCGAAATAACCGTCGATCCAGAAACTGTCCGAATCGAGCACGGAAATATTGCTGACGCCGGTGACCGCATAATCGCCGACCCGCAGCAGCAGGTTGGTGACGTAACCATTGACCGGACTGACGATGCTGGTCCGCTTCAGGTTCACCTCCGCCTGCGCCAACTGGTGCCCCGCCGCCTCGTAAGCGGCCTTGGCCTGCACCGCGTTGCCGGCAAAGATCTGCTGCTCCTCGGGCGTCGTGGCGAGGTTGGACAAATGCTGGCGTCGTGCGTTCTCCGCCTGCTTGACCTCCAAATCCGCGGCGCGCTGGTCGACCGTAGCCTTGCCTATGCGAACAGCGACTTCGAAATCGAAGGGATCGATGACATAGAGCACGTCGCCCTTGTGGACGAACTGGTTGTCGGCCACGCGCAGTTCGACGATCTTTCCCGATATCTGGGGCGCGACGTTTGCGACCTGGACCCGGACGGTGCCATTCCGCGTCCAGGGCGCGGTGACGTAGTGTTGCCACGTGACAAGCGCGATCAGGACGGCGACCAGCGCCACTGCTAGTGTCGACAGCTGTTTGCCGACCGCGCGAAGACGAGGTCCGACGATTTGCTTCCGAGGCAGCGAAGCTTCCATGATGGGTCCCTAGGAAAGCAGCGTAAGCAGCCCGAAGATCGTCACGAAAAGGCTCAGCTCGGCGATCGACGGATTGCTGAAGAATCTGGAAAATCCCACAATTTGCAGAACGGGGCGCAGCAGCAGGAACAGAAGCAGCGCGACCGCCGCATACGAAACGATGGGCGCCACCAGGATCCCGCCAATGATGAGTTCGCGATAGGTATGGGTCATGGACCACCTTTTCCGATTGGTGTGGTCCCGGACTGCGCCGGGCTGAATATGACACTCGCCAGTACGAGTGCGGCGCAAGCCGAGGCTGCACGCTCATCGCGCGGTGAAGCGGTTTCGCGCAAGGCTTTGGCCGCAGCCAGCATGGTAGTTGCGTCCCGTTGGGCGAGGGATATTTGTGCGGCCCGCGCTGCGTCGGTCAGCCGGCCGTCTGCCAGTCTGTCCAGCTCTGCGCCGCACACTCGAAGCGTCGCAGCCTGGTCGAAGCAGCGCATGGCTTCGTCGAGAGCCGGATCCTTGGAGGGAACGGTGCCACTTGCCGCCACGATCAGCGCAACGCGGCCCGCGTCACGAAACATGGCTTCTTCGGGCGCGATATCCGAATGACGTTGAACGCTCAGATGGGCCAGGTCGTAGCGCGCCTCTTTCAGCAACTGCTGAAGGCGGCGATCGTTTGAAAGGGGAGGGAACACGAGCTGTGCCGCGAACGACAGGATGCCGGCAAGGCAGACAAAAAGACACGTCACCAGAAACGTCGCCGGGTCGTAGGTCTGCGGGTTGGTCGGTGCGAGGACGGCCAGCATGAACACCAGCGTCAGCCGGCCTAGCGATGAACGGATCGGGTTCGGCAGCGTCATCAGCAGTGCCAGACCGATGACGAAAGGCGCCAGGCCGATCGCCAGCAACTGAAACTCGGACACCGTGTCGAGAACGAGATATTTGAGGATGCCGGCCAGCAGGCACGCGAGAGGCGTGGCGAGAACCGCAAGCGTCATGGTCTGGCGGGCGTTGGGTGTTATGGAGCCGAGCCCGATCAAAACGGCGACGAGCGTCAAGCAAACTTCCGTCGCCGGCCATCCAGCCACGACGAAGAAGATCGATGCGAGCGCAAAGGAGATCGCCGCTCGCACGCCGGCTGCGGCCGCGATCCGACGCGAACGATACAGCGGCGCACGCCACTCGCGGGCAGGAGGCACCCCGGCCCGCATGGCTTCGAGATTCCGGAGCACGTCGCCGCGCTTTCGCGTGAGTTCCTGGCGGAGCCAGGCGACGCAGACCGTCAAGAGACCGGAAGCATCATCTTCCTGATCTCTCAAATCCGAAGCAAGCGGCGCTGCGTCCGCCTTTCCAACGAGCTCCAGGATGATCTGCTCACGCATGGCCGCAGGTGTTGCGATCGACAGCGCACCCAATGCCCGGGCCAAAAACAACTCGCCGACGAGGTCGACCATTGCGGTGCGTGCCGCAGCGCTTCGCGCGCGCCCGCTGCTCGATTCCGTGGCGAGGCTGGCGATTTCCGGACGCAGGGCCGCGATGTCGCGCAGCAGGTCTCCTGCCGCGGCGGCGGATGCCGCTTCGCCGCGAACAACGCCCTCAACATCGTCCATGACTTGGCGATGCAGCGCTTCGAGACGGTTGAACAGAACCGGATGGTAGTCGGGCGTCGCCAGAACATCATTGACGAGTCCGATTGCGAAAACGCCGACGACAATCGCAGCTCCCCTTCCCACGCCGGTTATGAACACTTGCGAGGGACTGTCGATCTGCTGCACGGCGATCAAGCCGACGGTAATGCAGCAAAGCGCTGCGGCGTAGGCCCGGTTACCGTCGAGCATTCCTGCCGCGTAGACGCACAGTCCCACCCAGGCGCTGAACACGGCCAGGATGAGGCTGCTGGTTTGCGAGAAAAGGCCTGCGATGGCGATCGATGCCGCGACACCGAGGACTGTGCCGAACACGCGGAAGCCGGCTTTCTCCAGGCCCTGACCGCGGGTGGGGAGAGCCAGGATCGCGACCGTGATCGCGGCTGAGGAGGGGGTGTCGAGCTCGAGCCAGAAGCTCGCGTAAAGCGCCAGCATGACGCCCAGCCAGATCCGTACGGCGAATAGCCAGGAATCAACGGGAAATCCCGCGAAGACCATCGGATGCGTTTCGGCAGCGGCACTCGGGGCGCTCACAGGCATCGCGCATCACCCGCAGCCGTCCGGACTCGCGGTCGTGCCCTTATCGAAGTCGCCGAAATAGTTCATGGATGCACCAGCCGCGGCAGTCTTTCATCGTCGACTATGAGGCGTCTGCGGCGACGGGTCTTTCCGGCCTGCCAACCTCCTTGCAAGAACGCACGTCGGCTGATTATTTTTACGCGCGGCCCGTCAACGCCTGTTCCAGGCAACGGATGATTTCATCCTCGCCCGAGGGCTTGCCGAGAAAACAGTGTGCGCCCGCCGCCATCACGCGCTGGCGTATGGGCTCGGTTGAAAAGGCCGTCATGAAAATGATCGGAAAACGGCGGCCGGCGGCAACCAGCCTTGCCTGCAATTCGTCGCCCGTCATGAGCGGCATCTGTATATCGGCGATCATGCAGGCCGGATCTGCACCCGGCTCCCGCAGAAATTCACCGGCGGACTCGTAGGTACGCGCCTCATAGCCGAGCGACCGCACGAGGCTCGAGAGAGACACGCGAACGGCCTCGTCGTCGTCGACGATCGCAATTACGGGGGCATCTGCCATCGGCAACATCCTTCCCGCCGCGCTCCATGAGGCGCGAGAATCCGATGCGCGGCTGGCACCAAGTATGGACGCCCGGATGCCTTGCCGAAACTATACTCAGGTTTGCCCCTTCTTTCCGCCGGTTTGGGAAACGCCGAGGGCCTCGGCCTTGCGAACGAGGTCGGCCAGCGACTTCACCCCCATCTTGCGCATCACATTGCCGCGATGGATTTTGACGGTAATCTCGCTGAGGCCGATGAGGCCGGCTACCTGCTTGTTCATCAAGCCGGCGGTGACATACCCCATCACCTCTCGTTCGCGCGCCGAAAGCGTCTCGTACTGGGCACGAAGGCCTTCTTCCGCGGCGGCCTGGACCAGGCGTTGCGCATCGCGATCGAGCGCGGCCGTCACGGCATCCAGCATGTCCTGATCGCGAAATGGCTTCGAGAGAAAATCCACCGCGCCCGCCTTCATGGCCCGCACCGACATGGGAATGTCCCCATGACCGGTCATGAATATGATCGGGAAATCGATGCCCTGGCGTTTCAACTGGCCCTGGAGGTCAAGCCCGCTCACGCCGGGAAGCCGGACGTCCAACACGATGCAGCCGGGCCCGTCGGGCAGCGCACTGGCGAGCAGTTCCGCCGGCGAGCCGAACAGGCGAGTTTCGAGACCGACGGAGCGAAACAGGCTGTCGAGGGAGTCGCGAACGGCTGCATCGTCATCCACGATGATGGCAATGGACCTCGAGGGAGGATTGGCCGGAGGATTTCCTTTGTCGCTCGGTCGGGTCATTGCGAGATGCGCTCTTGGATCGTGGGCAACGTCAGGCGGAATATCGCGCCGGAGCCGGACGCGCTATCTGCCGACAATTGGCCGCCGTGAGCTTCCACCGTCGTTCGGCAGATCGCAAGTCCCATGCCCATTCCGCCGTGTTTTGTCGAAAAAAACGGCTCGAACAGGCGCGGCAAGTCCTCCGGCGCGATCCCGGGACCGGTGTCCTTCACCGTGATGGCGAGGCTTCCGCTCGCGGCGAGGCCGGCCTGCACCGTGACAATGCGAGGCCCAATCTGCTTCGACATGGCCTGGCCGGCGTTGATGATGAGATTGACGAGGACCTGCTGAATCTGGATCCGATCGCCTCTGATCGGAGGCAGCTCCGCCTCCGTCTCAATCGCAAGGATGATATTGTCTTTCGATAGTTCGTGGTCGACGAGCAATGCCGCTTCCTCGATGATCTCGGCGATCTCAAGCACGTCCTGCTGAGCCGGCGTTTTCTTGAGAAAAGCCCTGATGCGCGTCACGATCGCGCCGGCGCGACGGCCTTCAGCCACGACCCGGCTGATCGCTGCCGCGACTTCCTCCAGATTGGGGACGTCGCGGCGCAGCCAACGCAAGCCGGCCTCACCGCTCGTCACCACCGCCATCAGCGGCTGGTTCACCTCGTGGGCGATCGAGGCCGTCAGTTCGCCCAGCGTGGCGACGCGCGCAGCGTGGGCGATCTCTGCCTGCGCGACAAGCAGCGCGTCCTGGGCTTGCTTGCGTTCGGTGATGTCGACAACGAAAACGAGCACGTTGCGATCATCCTCGGCCGGAAATGTGATGGTGAACAGCACCGGGAACCTGCGTCCGTCGAGGCCGACAAGCTCCGTCTCCCCTTCATAGAACGGCGCTCGCATTGCGAAGGCGACCAGTGAGCCGAGGAACGTCCGGTCGCTCTCGCCCAGAAGTTTTTCCACGCTGTTGATGAAATCCGATGAGCTGCTCGCGCCCACCATCTTTTGCAGCGCGGGGTTGACTGCGGTGAATTTGGAAAGGGTTCTCGCATGACGGACGAAGCCAGGATGCCGCGCGAGATAGTCACTGAGGTCTGCCGTGTTCACGTTAAGCGACTTCAGCACCGTCCGGATGGCGGTCCAGTCTTCTTCGGCAACGCCAATCCGGCTGGCGTCGAACATCCGGCGATACCGCCTTTCGCTCTCCGCAAGATGATTCGCTGCTGCCTGGTTCTGAAGGGCAAGCAGCGTCGTGATGGCGATCGCCGCGAGGCTCACGAGCGCGCGCAGGGCGGATGAAGTGATGGAATGCAGATCGTGCGAGAGCAGATAGGCGGCTATCGTGAGTGTCACGCAGCTCGCCGCGGCGACGACGATATCAGCACGCCGGAATGTCTCCGCTGCGAGCAGGATCGCAACGACATAAAGGACGGCGACCGCCCCCTCCAACGGCGTGAGGACGTCAACGAGGAAAACTGCAAGCGCGAGGACGGCTGACGAAAGCCGCAGGGCTGTATTTCTCATCAGCGGACTCTTGGACCCGATTATTCCTGATTACCGCAATCGGACATCGTCGTCATCCCGTGCGTGTGATGCGGATATCTGTGCTCCGGGAATACTTGATCTGCTCGCCGGTGACAGCGCGTCACCTTACCGCAGCAACCCGGTCCGTCGGCTCGCCACGCACGAGCCCAAACGTTGCGAAGCGCCGGAAGAAAAGCGTTTGAACGCCCGCGCGACACGCCGTCATGGCGCCCGATCATACCAACGTATGGTGCGGCCAAACCGATCAGCTAGCGGCCTAACCGCGCGTAGAATGGAGCGTATGTGCCGACGGGATACCCTGCTCCCACAGCAAATTGCCATAGGACAAGGAGGTCCGGCCATGTCGCTTCAGACATCGTACGCGCAGAGCACCAGGGATCGGGTGGTAGACCTGAGGTCGATCGGCCTGTCGAGGGGCGATCATGACGCGCCCGAAAGGTCGCTACCGGAGCGAGCTTTCCCCGACGATGCGACGCTGTCGCTGAGACATCTCGATGTCGCCATCGCGATCACTGCTCAGCATCCCGATGCCGAACAGTCTCGGGAAGGCGCCTCCTGCTTCAAGGTTTCCGCCAAACGTCTTGACGGTCGTTCCGAGGATGCCGGGCATGCTTCAGCGGACCGCGATGACCCCGTCATCCAGCGTCTTTCCGAGGCCCTCGCAGCAACCGAAGCCGCGCACGGTCTTCACTCCGGGGTCTGCGCGGATGCCCTGCGCCTGGCCATTTTGACACGTCAATTCAGCAGGCAGCCGGGTCGCGAGCGAGGCGATGCAGAGCAGCCCTTCGGTCGAAACGTGAGGTCGCTGCAGAAATGGCGGCTCAAGCGCGTGCTGCAGTATGTGGACGATCATCTCGACGCAAAGATCGCGCTGCAGGACCTGGCGACGGTCGCAGGCTTGAGCCGGATGCATTTCGCCGCGCAATTCCGGGCGGCGATGGGTCTGCGGCCCCACCAGTATCTCCTGAAGCGACGGATCGAGCGTGCCGAAGAACTGCTCAAGCGGGCCGAAGTTTCGCTGGTCGAGGTCGCCCTGACGGTCGGCTTCCAGACGCAGGCTCATTTCACAACGGTGTTCAAGCGCTTTGCAGGGGATACGCCTTATCAGTGGAGAAGCGCTTATCTCGCGCAATGCGTTGCGATGCCACCCGTGCGAGCGAGGGTGTCGTGATCAGTCTCGGCATTCAGATGTGGGCGCAACTGCTGAACGGCATTCGAATGGCGTTCGGACACATGTATCTCACCGAGTTGTCGGGTTTCCTCCAGGTTCTCGGCAACGCGTACCGGCTTGCATCCACGACGGATGGCGGTTCGGGTGTTGTCTATGGTCAATTCACCGTCGGTTTCTGCCGAGCCATCGCGGCGAGGGTGATATGCGCCATCGGCGATCGGGCGGCCGTGCTGACGTTGGCACGCTTTGATTGAGCCATATGGTTACACATCTAAAACTTGCAGAGTCTGGCTCACCTTCGGCCGGGGCCGCTATGTCCTTGTCAAGTCTGCCATGCTTTCCAATAGTAGGTAGCGTACCGGCCGGGGCTCGTGGATTCGCCGGAGGAATGTTATTTTGGCGCATGCCGGCTTCGCAGGAGCGAGGGCGTGATGATAGCTGAGGTGAGCCAACGGCTTGTCTATGCCGCTGGCCGCTGGGAGATCGATCTGGCCCGACGCGAGTTGAGGTCCAAGGGCACACCGGTGCCGTTGGGCGGACGGGCGTTTGGGATCGTGGCCGAGCTGGCACAGTCCGCCGGCGAGCTCGTCACGAAAAACGACCTGATCCAGAGGGTCTGGCCCGGCATATCCGTCGAAGAGATCGCGCTGAGGGTCCACGTTGCGGCCATTCGCAAGGCGCTTGGCGCCGACCGCAACATGCTGGAGACGGCGGTGGGGCGCGGCTATCGTCTCCTCGGAGACTGGGATGTCCGGCCCGCGGGCGGGGCGGCGCCGGAGAAGGCGGCGCGGCCGCCGACGGGAGCCGCAGCCTCGAACATTCCTGCCGCCCGGTTCAATTTGATCGGCCGAGGCTCGCTCGTCACGCAGCTGCGCGATCTGTTGTCGGCCTATCGTGTCGTCACGCTGACGGGGCCGGGCGGCATCGGGAAGACGGCGCTCGCTCTCGAGACGGCGCGTGCGATGTCGCCGATTTTCCACGGCGACAGCCTTTTGATCGAACTCGCCGCGCTTTCAGATCCGGATCTGGTGCCTTCTGCCGTTGCCGGTGTTCTCGGGATCAAGCTGGAAGGCGAGGCGATTTCGGCCGAGTCCGTTGCGCGGGCCATCGGACCCAGAGAATTGCTGCTCATCATTGACAATTGCGAGCACGTCATCGATGCGGTGGCGAGCTTCACCGAGATGATCGTGAACCGTTGCCCGCATGTGACGGTATTTGCGACAAGCCGGGAAGTTCTTCGTGTCGACGGCGAATACGTCTATCGCGTGCCGCCTCTCGAAGTACCTGCCGCTGACGACGTCGAGATGAACGAAGCTCTCGAACACGCCGCGGTTCAACTCTTCATCGCCAAGGTCCGGGAGTTGGGCTCCGAGTTGAAGCCGAACAAGGAAAATCTCGAAGCGATCACGTCCATCTGCCGACGGCTGGATGGGATTCCGCTCGCGATCGAATTCGCCGCGGCGCGGGCGATCTCGATGGGACCTGCAGAGGTTGCCGCCCTGCTGGACGAGCGTCTCAAATATCTCACCACCGGCCGGCGAACGGCGTTGCCGCGGCAGCGAACCTTGCGGGCGACGCTCGACTGGAGCTATGACCTGCTTCCGGAGAATGAGGCCCGCGTGCTGCGCTGCCTGGCGGTCTTCGCCGGGGATTTTCCGCTTGATGCGGTGCCGGCAGTGGTAGGAGATAACGACCCGGCCGTCGTTCTCAACTGCTTTGCCAATCTTGTCGCAAAATCGCTCGTCGTCGCCGATGTTCGCAGCGACTTGTCCTCTTATCGCCTGCTTGAAACGACCCGTGCCTACGCCCTGGAGAAACTGCGAGCCAGTGGCGGCTACAGGGACGCCGCGCGCCGTCACGCCGGATTTTATCTCGAGCTTTTTGCACGCGCCGAAGCGGAGAGCGAGACAAGGCCGCAAGGTGAATGGCTGGACATCTACGGCCGGCATATTGGCGACGTGCGCGCCAGCCTCGATTGGGCCTTCTCGCCTGAAGGCGACGAGCAGACCGGCATCGCGCTGACGGCTGCCGCGGTGCCGCTGTGGGTCCAGCTCTCACTGCTGGGAGAATGTCGTGAGCGGGTCGAGCGGGCGTTGTCGCGGCTCGTCGGTGAGGATGCCCGGACCCGACGGCTGCGCATGCAGCTCTCCGCCGCGCTCGGGTGGTCGTTGATGTACGGCGTTGGGCGCGCCCGCGAAGCCGGGCCTGCCTGGGCCGTCACGCTGGAACTCGCAAATCTTCTCGACGACCCCGAGTACCGGCTGCGTGCGCTCTGGGGCCTTTGTATCGACCAGTTCAACAATGGGGAGTTTCGCAAGGCGCTCGAATTCGCGTTTCGTTTTGCCGAGCTGGCTGGGCAATCCAGCAGCGCGGTCGACGCCATGATGGCCGATCGCCTGCTTGCGACCTCACTGCATTTTTTTGGCGACCAGAAGCGGGCCCGTCATCACATCGACCAGGTACTCGCGCGTCTGGAAGAGCTGAGGGCAAGGCCTCAGATCGTTCAATTCCGCTTCGATCTGCGGGTGTCGACGCATTACTTCCAGGCGCGGATTCTGTGGTTGCAGGGATTGGCGAACCGGGCGTTGCGCCTGGTCGAGCGCAATATCGAGGAGGGGATCGCCATCGGTCACGCCCTGACTCATTGCAGCGTGCTGGGGCAGGCAGCGTGTCCGATCACTTTCCTGGCCGGCGACCTCGACGCCGCCGAGCGCCACTGCACTTCGTTGCTCGATCACACCGAGCGTCACCCGATGCGGCTTTGGAATCTGTGGGCGCAATGCTTGCGCGGAATGCTGATGGCCAAGCGCGGCAACATCGCCGCCGGCGCGGGCGTTCTCCAGAAGGCGCTGGATCAGGCCGACCAGGCCAGATTTCTGCCTCGCTTCATGCTACCGCTGGGGGAGCTGGCGGTTTGCCTTGGCGAGATAGGTGAGATCGCGGACGCTCTCGCGACCGTTGACGATATGCTTGAGCGCGGACAGACAAGGGATGAGCGGTGGTATTTCGCCGAACTCCTGCGGATCAAAGGGGAGCTGCTGCTCAAGGAATCCCGCCAGCAGTCCTCTTCGCTGGCTGAACAGTGTTTCGCAGACGCGATCAAGGTCGCGGAGCACCAGGGGGCTCTGTTTTGGCAGCTCAGAGCCACAACCAGTCTTGCCAATCTGAGGATAGGGCAGGGCCGCAAGGACGACGCACGGCATTTGCTGAACGCCGTCTGTGCAGAATTCAGCGAAGGTTTTGAGATCTCGGATTTTCGCGCCGCGCGAATGATGCTTAACTCGCTTGCGTCCGTTTAGTGCGCGATGGAATGTCGTTCGTTGCGGAATTCCGCGTTATGGCGCTTTGGCCCTGAGGCGCGATTGAGCCGTCGCGTCTGCACTGGCCGCCTCCCGAGTGCGCGATTTGGGGCGGCTGGGACGCTTGATCGTCCAGGTCAGACCCGCCGACGGCCTGACTCGTCCCCGCGATGAGGTTGCGTCCGCCACCTGAGCGGACGCCGCCTCGATATTCCCGGGTGACCTCACTTGGTGCCGAACATCCGGTCCCCGGCGTCACCCAATCCCGGCACGATGTAGCCGTGATCGTTCAGCCGCTCGTCGATCGCGGCGGTCCAGACCGGGATGTCGCCGTGCAGCTTCTGGAATTGCGCGATGCCTTCGGGGGCGGCGAGCAGGCAGACGAAGCGAATGTCCCGGGCGCCCCGCGCCTTCAGAAGCGAAGCCGCGGCGCAAGCCGAGTTGCCCGTCGCCAGCATCGGGTCCATCAGGATCACGGTGCGGTCCGACAGATCCTGCGGCGCCTTGAAGTAATACTCCACGGCCTCCAGGGTGGTCGGATTGCGATAAAGCCCGATATGGGCGACGCGCGCGGAGGGAATGAGCGCCAGCATGCCGTCGAGGAAGCCGACCCCGGCGCGCAGGATCGGGGCGAGCGTCAGCTTCTTGCCCGCGATCTGCGGCGCCTTCATCGGCGCCAGCGGCGTCTCGATGTCAACCATCTCCAGCGGCAGGTCGCGCGTGACCTCATAGCAGAGCAGCATGCCGATCTCGTTGAGGAGCTCGCGAAAGCCCTTGGTCGAACGGTCGCGGTCCCGCATCAGCGACAGCTTGTGCTGAACCAGGGGGTGGCTCACGAGATGAACGTTGTCGGCCGCCATGGTATCTGCGCTCCCGTTATCGGGACTATCGTCCCGCCCAATGCACGAAGCGGCGCTCGATGACGAGGAATAACAGGTTCAGCGTGTAGCCGAGCGCGCCGGCGGCGAAGATTGCGGCATACATGCCGGGCATGTCAAAGAGCTGCTGGGCCTCGAACACGCGCTGGCCGAGCCCGTCGGTCGAGCCGATGAACATCTCGGCGACGACGATGATGACCAGCGCCAGCGAGACGCCGTTGCGCAGGCCCACAAAGGTCTGCGGCAGCAATTCCTTGAGCATGACGTCGAACAGCACGCGGGCCCGGGAAGCGCCCATCACCTTGGCGGCAAGCAGGCGGGTCTTGCGCGCGTTCATGACGCCATAGGCGACGTTGAACAGGATCACCAGCGCAGCGCCGAAGGCGGCGACCGAAATCTTGGTGCGATCGCCGACACCGAACAGCACCAGGAACAGCGGGAACATGGCGGAAGCCGGGGTCGAACGGAAGAAGTCGATCAGGAATTCCACGGATCGATAGATCTTTTCCGAAGAGCCCAGCAGGAGGCCGAGCGGGATCGCGATCACGGCGGCGATCGCGGTCGAGGTGATGGTGCGGATCACCGTCTTGATGAAATCGGCGCCGAGCTTGCCGCCGACCATGCCGGCCCACAGCGTGCGGAACGTCGACAGCGGCGAGGGCAGCAGCACCGGGTCGACCAGCCTGAGCGTGGTCACCAGCGCCCAGACGGCGAGGAGGATGGCGACGCCGACCAGCGGCAGCAGGGCTCTGGATTTCTTCATCCGCGGCGGACCTCCTGCTGGAACAGTTTCAGGCAATGCGCCTTGGTCGCGATGAAATCCGGCTCCGTCATGGTCTTGTCGGTGCGCGGCCGCGGCGCATCGTACGGCACGAATTCGACGACGCGCGCCGGATGCCGCGACAGCAGCAGCACATAATCGGAGAGGTACACCGCTTCCTCGAGATCATGCGACACCACCACCGTCGTGGTCGCGGTCTCCATGAAAACCCGCTGCAGCTGCTCGCGCATGAACAAGGTCATCTCATAGTCGAGCGCGGAAAACGGCTCGTCGAGGAACATGATTTCCGGCTCGACGATCAGGGAGCGCATGATCGAGACCAGCTGCTGCTGGCCGCCGGAGAGCTGGTAGGGATAAAGCGCGAGATCGATCTTGACGCCAAGACGCGCAACCAGTTGCTCGACGCGGCGGTCGCGCTCCTGTTTTGCGACGTGCATCAGTTTGAGGGGATAGGCGATGTTGTCGAAAGCGGACAGCCAGGGAAACAGCGCCTCGCGATAGTTCTGGAAGACATAGCCGAACTTGACGTCGCTCAAGGGGCGGCCGTCGAACAGCACTTCGCCGGCGTCGGGCGCAACGAGGCCCGCGATCATGTTGATCAGCGTGCTCTTGCCGCATCCGTTCGGGCCGAACACCGAGATCAGCTTGCCGCGGGGAATGTCGAAGTCGAAATGATCGTAGATGGGGGTGTCGCCGAACGTCTTGCAGAGACCGCGGATCGTGACATGCGGCGCGGTCCGGCGGGATTCATCCGGTGTTGCCGGCGGCACCGCCGCGGTGCTCGCTCTCGTCACGTGCGATCCCTAGAATTTCTGCAGGTATTTCGTCACCTCGACCTTCTCGGGCACCACGCCGATCGAGGTGCCGAAATCGGCGAAGGTCTGCAGGTCGGTGAGCTGCTGCTGGCTCATGTCGCCGACCATGGCATAACCGAGCATCGACACCATATCGACGACGTTCTCCGGCGTGAACGTGTTGTTGGCGAGATATTTCCGCGCTTCGTCCGGATTGGAATTGATGAACGCGATCGCCTTTGCCCAGGCCGCGGCAAAGCGTTTTGCGACGTCCGGCCGCTTCTGGATGAAATCGCTCGTCATCGCGCAGCCCGCGGCGTAGGCGTCGGCCTTGTCGTTGCCGAGGATGTATTTCGAGATCACGCCGGCCTCGAGCGAGCGCGCCACGCCGGCCTTGATCATCATGGAGGCGTTGGGCTCGAGCGTGTAGCCGCCGTCGAACGTGCCGGCCGTCATCGCGTTGATGTGCTGGCCCATGTCGAGCTGGTCGATGGTGTAGTCGCCTTCCTTCAGGCCGTTCTTGGCGAGAATGGCTTTCGCGGTGTTGAGATTGGCCGGGCCCGGTGCCGACATCAGCTTGGCGCCCTTCAGGTCGGCGATGGAGTTGGCGGGAAAGCCGTTGCGGACGACGAACTGCTCCATCTTCCAGACCTTGGTCTGGCTGTTGAGGGCGATGTACATGGCAACGCCCGGCTTCTTGACGTTGGCGTTCAGCCCTTCGAGCGTCACCAGCACGGCAGAGACTTCGATCTGGTTCGTCATCATCGCCGCCACGTTTGGCGGGCCGCCCATCAGCTTGGTCATCTCGGGTTCGATGTTCTGCTCCTTGAAGAAGCCGCGCTGCAAAGCCACGAAGTAGGGCAGCGATGAGCTCACCGGGAACACGCCGACGGTGACCTTGTCTTGCGCGCGGCCCGGCGCGGGCAGGGCGGCAAGCGCCGTGAGCAGGGCCAAGGCGGCGGTTTTGATGATCAAATTCATGCGGAATCCTCTGAGCTGGCTGCCTATTTATCCAGCAAGAAATGTGCCGATCACGCGAGGAACTTAACGCCCAAGAGCTTGCCGCGCCGCCAGATGACCTCGCATTTCCGCCGCTTGTCGACGGCCTCAAAGAAGGCGAGCTCAAAGCGATCGGGAATCCCGGAGCCGTCCCGGACCACCACCTTCGCGCCGGCAGGTGAGGCATCCAGGAGGGAGCATTCGCGGTCGGCGCGACCGTTGATCACGATCCACGCCGTTGCCGGCGGCGATGTCCGGTCGATGCGTTTTGCCATGGAGGGGAAGGACGGGACCGATGCCCCGTCCTTCGCGCACGCATTACTTCTTCATCGCGTCGTAGACCGCGAAGGTGTAGGCGCCTTCCGGCTTCTTGGTGATGACGGGATCAGAGCCGCCCGCCATCAGCGTTGCGACCGTGCGATCGTAATCCTTGACGTCGAGCTTGCCGTCGGCCTCGCCGAGCAGCTTGCCGACCTCGCCCATCATGCGCTTCTGATCCTTCTCGGTCTTGGCGCCGGTGGTGTCGGCGGCGAGGATGATCTTCACGGCTTCATCGGGATGCGCCTTGGCGTATTCCCAGCCCTTCATCGACGCCTTGACGAACTTCGCCATCTTGGCGACGAAGGCAGGGTCCTTCAGATTTTTTTCGAGCACATAGAGGCCATCCTCCAGCGTCGCGACCCCTTCGTCCTCATATTTGAAGACGACGAGCTGGCTCGGCTTGTAGCCGCCGTCGATCACCTGCCAGTACTCGTTATAGGTCATGGTCGAGACGCAATCCGCCTGCTTCTGCAGGATCGGGTCGACGTTGAAACCCTGCTTGATCACCTTGACGCCGCCGGCCGAGCCATCGGTCTTGTAGCTGAGTTTCGACATCCAGGAGAGGAACGGGTATTCGTTGCCGCCATACCAGATGCCGACGGTCTTGCCCTTGAGATCCGTCGGCTTCTTGATGCCGGTGTCGGCGCGGCAGGTCAGCTCCAGCCCGGACTTCTTGAAGGTCTGCGAGATGTTGACCAGCGGCACGCCCTTCTCGCGCGAGGCCAGCGCCGACGGCATCCAGTCGACGACGACATCGGCGCCGCCGCCCGCGATCACCTGCGGCGGGGCGACGTCGGGGCCGCCCGGCTTGATGGTCACGTCGAGGCCGGCGTCCTTGTAGAAGCCCTTGCCCTGCGCGACGAAGTAGCCCGCGAACTGGGCCTGGGCGACCCATTTGAGCTGGATGGTGACGGAATCGGCGGCCTGCGCGGAGGTCGCTGCAAGGCCGAGCGTGAGGCCAGCGGCCAGGGCAAGACTGTGTTTCATCGAAAACTCCAAAGCTAAAGACCTTGCCGACCTAGGTCCGATACGACGGATGCCAGAAAGTTGTCGCGCGTTCGGCCAGCGTGACAAAACCGTAGAAAGCCATTCCGGCGAGGGCTGCGAGCGCGATCTCCGCCCAGACCATGTCGATGGCCATGCGGCCCGCTTCGGTCGAGATGCGAAACCCGATGCCCTGCGTCGGTGTCCCGAAAAACTCTGCAACGATCGCGCCAATCAGCGCCAGGGTGGCGTTGATCTTGAGCGCGTTGAAAATGAAGGGCAGCGCCGCCGGCAGATAGAGTTTTGTCAGGCTCTGGCGGTGGCTGGCTGCATAGGAACGCATCAGGTCGCGCTCGATATGGCCGGCGGCCGAAAGCCCGGCGATGGCGTTGACCAGCATCGGGAAGAAGGTGACGAGCGCGACCACCGCCGCCTTCGACGGCCAGTCGAAACCGAACCACATCACCATGATCGGCGCGATGCCGACCAGGGGCAGCGCGGAAAAGAAATTGCCGAGCGGCAAGAGGCCGCGGCCAAGAAACTCGAAGCGGTGCGCGAGGATCGCGACCAGCAGGCCGGTGCCGCAGCCGATCGCGTAGCCGATCAGCACGCCCTTGATGAAGGTCTGGTTGAAGTCGGCGGCCAATGTCGGCAGCGAGGCCGCAAACCGCGATGCGGCGGCGCTCGGCGAAGGAAAGATCACCGCTGGCACGCCAAAGCCGCGCACCGCGACTTCCCAGAGATAGAACACGGTGGCGCCGAACAGCAGCGGCACCAGGATGTTGATCGCGCGCATCCGCTCCTTGCGAACCGGGCGAAGGGCGGCGAGCGCGACCACGCACATCGCAGCAGCCAGCCAGGCCGCGATGACGATGGCCCAGAACCCCGCCTCGGCGGAGCCTGCGATAGCGGGATCGCGCAGCAGCAGCAGCGATGTGGTCGCGGCGAGAACCACGCCCGCAAGCCCCGGCGCGATACCGCGCCAGTCCGCAAACCAGGCCGAAAGCCCGAACAGCACGGCAGCGGCAGCCATGGCCTCCCACAAGCCCGGGCGCAGCAACAGCGCCGGCGCGCCAGGCGCGAGCGGCGCGACGAACGCCAGCGCAATCGCGGCAACCGCGAACAACAAACCGAGCCGGAATTTGCGCGGATCCATCAACGCGCTCCCATGCTGCGGTTCACGCCGCGCTCGACCAGGCCGATGATCGTGATCAGTCCCCAGGACAGCACGGCGGCGGCGACCAGCGCGCTCCAGAGCTGCACGGTCTGTCCGTAATAGGAGCCCGCCAGCAGCCGTGCGCCGATGCCGGCTTCGGCGCCAGTCGGCAGTTCGGCAACGATAGCGCCGATCAGCGAGATAGTGATGGCGACCTTGAGGCTCGCAAACAGCAAGGGGACAGCCGCCGGCCAGCGCAGCTTCCACAGCACCTGCCGCGGCGTTGCCGACCAGGTCCGCATCAGTTCGATCTGCAACAGATCGGGCGAGGTGAAGCCCTTTACCATGCCGATCGCGATCGGGAAGAAGCAAAGATAGGCTGAGATGATCGCCTTTGGCAGCAGCCCGTGCAGCCCGAGCGCGCCGAGCACCACGATGAAGATCGGGGCGAGCGCCAGGATCGGCACCATCTGCGAGCAGATGATCCACGGCAGCAGGCTACGCTCTAGTACGCGGCTGTGCACGATCATCAGCGCCAGCACGATGCCGAAGACGGCGCCGAGCAGGAAGCCGAGCAGCGTCGCCGACAGCGTCACCAGCGAGTGGTAGACCAGGCTGCGCGGCGCAAGCGGCGGATAGCCGAACACGGAATCGAGGAAATTCGAGGCGATCTGGTGCGGCGCCGGCAGCAGCGGCCGTTCCGCGTCCATGGTTCCGGCAAGGATATCCGAGACGGTGTAGGGCGTCTCCTCGCGTTCAAAACCGTCGCGCACCAGCGTCCAGTTCATTGCCACCGCCGCGATGTACCAGATCGCGACCAGCGCCAGGACGGTGGTGATGACGGGCGCGTAGCGTTCGACCAGCGGATGATGCGAAAGCCGGCGCGGCGAGACGCCGCCAAGCGCGAGCGAGCTACTCGTCATAGGAGTGCCCCGCGCGCAAACCGTTGCGGACGCGCTGCGCGATCTTCAAAAACTCAGGCGTCTCGCGGATTTCAAGCGAACGGTCGGGCGGGAAATCGCAGTCGATGACATCGATGATGCGGCCGGGCCGCGGCGACATCACCACGATCCTGCTCGACAGGAATACCGCTTCCGGAATCGAATGGGTGACGAACAGCACCGTCTTTCCCATCGTCCGCCACAGCTGCAAAAGCTGCTCGTTGAGATGGTCGCGGACAATTTCATCGAGTGCGCCGAACGGCTCGTCCATCAACAACAGCGCGGGATCGAAGGACAGCGCGCGCGCAATCGAGACGCGCTGCTGCATGCCGCCGGAGAGCTGCCAGGGAAACTTGCGCTCGAATCCGTTCAAATTGACCAGCGAGAGATAATGCTCGACGCGCTTCTGCTGCTCGGCTTCGGAAAAGCCCATGATCTCCAGCGGCAGCTTCAGGTTCTTCTCGATGGTGCGCCAGGGAAACAGCGCCGGCGCCTGGAACACATAGCCGTAGCTGCGCGCCAGCCGCGCCTCTTCCGCGCTCATGCCGTTGACCAGAAGCGTGCCCGATGTCGGCTGCTGCAGGTCGGCGATCACCCGCAGCATCGTGGTCTTGCCGCAGCCGGAAGGGCCGATGAAGGAGACGAACTCGCCTTCGGCGACCTGCAGGCCGACCTTGGATAAGGCTTCGACCTTGCCGTCCGCGGTTTCGAACGTCAGCGAGATGTTTTGGGCGTCGACGACGAGCCGCCTCGGTGCGGAGTTGGTCGCGGCTGGTTCGGTGGGTCCCACAAGCGAGATATTTGGCTTAATCGCTGCCATCCGGTGATAGTGACAAATGCCGCAAGTTGTGGCGCGCCCAATGTTTGCGCACGCCGACAGAATAATGAGCAGGATTTCGCTGCAATTCAATGCACTTCGCTGGTCAAATCGATCGGGCGGCTTTTGACAGGGTTTCGGGAGCGAAACATACTTTCGCCGGTCACGCCGCCCAACAGGCTGCGCTTTTCACCCGAGCGTGCGTCCATGAAGCCTGCTCCGTTCAAATATGTTGCGGCTTCGTCGCTCGATCAGGCGCTCGCGCTGAAGGCCGAATATGGCGAGGAGGCGCGCTTCCTGGCCGGCGGCCAGAGCCTGATCCCGGCCATGAATTTCCGCCTGGCGCGGCCTGCCGTGCTGATCGACATCAACGGCCTTGCCGATCTCGCCGGTATCGACGGCTCCGGTGCGGAAATCCGCGTCGGTGCGCTGACGCGCTACCATGTCCTTGAGCGCAATCAGGATTTCCTGAAAGCCTGCCCGCTCTTTGCCGACGCGCTGCCGCACATCGCTCACCCGCAAATCCGCAATCGCGGCACCATCGGCGGCAACCTGTCCCATGCCGATCCCGCTTCCGAGCTGCCGGCGCTCGCGGTCGCGATGGGGGCGCGAATGCGGGTCAGGTCGTCCCGGGGGAAGCGCGAACTCGCCGCAAGCGACTTCTTTGTCGGGCTGCTGTCGACCGACATCCAATCCGACGAGATGCTGGTGGAGGTCACCTTTCCCAAACAGGCAGCGCGCAGCGGGAGCTGCTTCATGGAAATCGCCCGGCGGCGCGGCGATTTTGCGATTGCCGGTGTCGCTGCGATCGTGACGGTGGATGATAACCGTCGCTGCTCCGACATCCGCCTCGCGCTGTGCGGGGTTGGCGAGACGCCGGTTGATGCGAGCGGGGCTGTGGCCTCGCTGTTCGGACGGACCTGCACGGATCAGGCCCTCGAAGAGGCGGCTATTGCTGTGAATGAAGCCATCGAGCCTGCCGGAAATGTCCATGCCAGTGCCGACTATCAGCGCCACGTCGCAGGCGTCTTGACGCGCCGTGCAATCACGACGGCGTATCGACGGGCGGGCCATGCCGTCTGACCGGCACGACATCGAACTTGCCGTCAACGGCAAGTTCTATCGCCGCGGCGTCGAGGCGCGGATGCTGCTCAGCGACTTCCTGCGCCATGAGCTGCAACTTGCCGGCACCCATGTCGGTTGCGAGCACGGCGTGTGCGGCGCCTGCACGGTGTTGCTCGATGGCCTGCCGGTCCGCTCCTGCCTGATGCTCGCGGTGCAGGCCAATGGCCACGAGCTCACGACCATCGAGGGACTGGCGGTCGGCGACGAACTGCATCCGATCCAGCAGGCGATGCGTGAGCATCACGGCCTGCAATGCGGCTATTGCACGCCGGGCATCCTCATGACCATGACAGCGTTTCTCGAAGAGAACCCCGCGCCCTCGGAAGAGGAAGTGCGCGAGGCGCTGTCCGGCAATCTCTGCCGTTGCACCGGCTACCAGAACATCGTTGACGCCATGCTGTCTGCGGCGCAAGCGATGCGAGCTGCTGCGCCATGACCACTCGCTTCTTCGGCGCCCCCGTCAAACGCAACGAGGACAGGAAGCTCCTGACCGGCCAGGCGCTGTTCGTCGATGACGTCGAATTGCCCGACATGTTGCACGTGGCGTTCCTGCGCAGCCAGGTCGCGCATGCCAGAATTAAAGGCATCGATATCTCCGCCGCGCTGAAGCGACCCGGCGTGGTCGCCGTGTACACCGCCGACGATCTCGGCGCTTATTGGCAGCCCGGTCCGCTGCTGGTTCCGCCGCCGCCGATTGCGGGTATCGTTTTCAACTTGCGAACGCAGGTGCCGCTCGCCAGGGACAAGGTGCGTCATGTCGGCGAGCCGCTGGCGATCGTGGTCGCAGAAAGCCGTTATGTCGCCGAGGACGCGCTCGACGATATCGCGGTCGACCTCGAATCGTTGCCCGCGGTGGTCGATCTTGAAGCTGCGTTGCAGGAGAACACGGTGTCAGTTCACGACGATCTCGGCACCAATGTCGCGTCTCACGTCCAGCAAACGAAAAGCGATTATCGCAGCGCGGCGGCCAAGGCCGATCTCATCCTCAAGCGGCGCTTGCACTATGAGCACGGCATCTCCTCGTCGATCGAAACCCGCGGCGTGGTCGCGCAGTGGAACGCGCGCGGCCGGCAGCTGACGGTCTGGGACACGACCCAGGCGCCGGTCTTCATCCGCAATGGCCTTGCCGCCATGCTCGGCCTTGGCGAGCGCCAGGTGCGGGTGATCGCGCCCTTTGTCGGCGGCGGCTTTGGGCCGAAGATGATGATGTTCTATCCGGAAGAGGTCGCGCTGCCCTGGATCTCGATGCGGCTCAACCGTCCGGTGAAGTGGATCGAGGACCGGCTGGAGCATTTCTTCGCCACGACACAGGAGCGCGGCCAGATCCATGACGCCGAGATTGCGCTCAGCAAGGACGGCCGCATTCTCGGGGTGAAGGATGTGTTCCTGCACGACACCGGCGCGTACAATCCTTACGGTCTGACGGTACCGATCAACAGCCAGTGCACGTTGCTCGGGCCCTATGTGATCCCGGCCTATGACAGCACCTTCACCGCCGTCTTTACCAATCTGCCGATCGTGACGCCCTATCGCGGTGCGGGGCGCCAGCACGGCGTGTTCGTGATCGAGCGGCTGCTTGATCTCGCCGCCCAAGAGCTCGGCATCGATCCCACCGAGATCAGGCGGCGCAATCTGATCCCGCCGGATGCGTTTCCGTTCGACAACGAGATCATCTACCAGGATTTCCAGCCGCTCTCATATGACAGCGGCAATTACGAACCCGTGCTCGACAAGACGCTGGAGGCGATCGGCTACAGGGATTTCATCGAGCGCGAGCAACCGAAACTTCGCGCCGAGGGTCGTGCCGTCGGCATCGCCGTCACCTGCTATGTCGAAGGCACCGGCATCGGTCCCTACGAGGGCGCCAGGGTGCAGGTGCAGGCCAATGGCAAGGTGAGTGTCGCAACCGGCATCGGCACGCAGGGGCAGGGGCATTTCACCAGCTTTGCGCAGATCGTCGCCGACGCGCTCGGCGTCGACGTCACCGAGGTCGATATCGTCACCGGCGATACCGATCAGTTCTACTGGGGTGCCGGCACCTTTGCGAGCCGCGGCGCGGTCGTGGCCGGCAACGCCATCAACGAGGCGGCGCAGGCCGTGCGGAAGAAGGCGCTGAAACTCGCCAGCGATGCCTTTGAATGCGCGGAAGATGATCTCGTCGTCGCCGACGGCAAGATATCGATCACCGGAATCCCCGAAAAATTCATTCGGCTCGGCGAGCTCGCGCAACGCGCCAATCCGATGCGCGGCGCCGTCAAGCCGGGCACTGAACCGGGGCTGGAATCGACGCAATATTTCGGCCCTTCGGGCGGTGCGACCGCCAACGGCGTGCATGCCGCGATCATCGAAGTCGACCCGCTGACGTTCGACCTGAAAATTCTCAAGTACGTCGTGGTCCATGATTGCGGTACCGTGATCAACCCGATGATCCTCGAAGGCCAGATTCATGGCGGCGTGGCGCAGGGCATCGGCAATGCCTTCTATGAGAAGCTCTGCTTCGACGACCAGGGACAGCTTCTCAACGCATCGCTCGCCGACTATCTCTTACCGACCGCGCTCGAAGTGCCGCGCATGGAGCTCGACCACACCGTGACGCCGTCGCCGCTCAATCCGCTGGGCATCAAGGGCGCGGGCGAAGCCGGCGCCATCCCTGTTGGCGCGCTGTTTGCGCAGGCGATCGAGGATGCGTTGCAGCTCAAGGCCAGGAAGGTCGAACTGCTGGAAATTCCGCTGAGCCCGAGCCGGCTGTTCGAGCTGACGCGAAAGGCGGGCGGCGCATGAGAAGGGCGGAAGTCTTCAGGCTCTCGATGGCGCATCCCGGCGACCTCTCCGAACTGGAGCGGCTGATCCTCGACGGGACGATCCGCGCCTCCGAGGTGAGCGCGATCATCGGCAAGACCGAAGGCAATGGCGGCGTCAACGATTTCACCCGCGGCTACTTCACGCAGACCCTGATGGGACTGCTGTCGAAGCATCTCGACAAGCCGCCCACACAATTGATCCGTGAAATCCCCTGCGTGCTCTCCGGCGGAACCGAGGGCGTGATGAGCCCGCACTACAGCGTGTTCTGTATTCGTGAGAGCGACGCTGCCACGCCGAAATATCCGTCCGCGCTCGCGATCGGCACCGCTTTCAGCGCGCAGGTAGCAGCGGAGGATGTCGGCCGGCGCGCCCATGTCGAGAGCGTCGCCAGCGCCGTGCGCCAGGCGATCGCCAATGCGGGAATCGAGCGGCTCGAGGACGTGCATTTCGTGCAGGTCAAATGTCCCTGCGTGACGGTCGCGCGCGCGGCGGCCGCGAATGCGGCCGGCAAGACGCCGCTTACCAACGACCCGAACAAGTCGATGGCCTATGCGCGGGCGGCCGGCGCGTTCGGCGTCGCCCTCGGGCTCGATGAGATCAAGGCGGAGGATTTCAACGATACGTCGCTGCTCACCGATTTTTCGATCCAATCGCCCCGCGCGAGCATCTCCTCCGGTGTCGAAGTCGAGAGCAACGAGGTCATAGTCCTCGGCAACAGCCCGGCCTGGGGCGGCTCGCTACGCATCGCGCATCGGCCGATGGTTGATGCGCTCGATATTGGCGCCGTTGTCGACGTGCTCGGCGATCTCGGCATCGCCGCAAACCCGCAAGTTTCCGCCGTCGACAGCGGCCGCATCGCTAGCGTGCTGGTGAAATGCGAGCCGGACCGGCGGGGAAAAATCCGCGGCAACCGCCACACCATGCTCGACGACACCGATATCAATGCGCAGCGCCACATCCGCGGCGCTGTCGCGGGTCTGGTCGCCGGCGTCATCGGCGATGGACGCATCTTCGTCTCCGGCGGCGCGGAACATCAGGGGCCGGATGGCGGCGGCCTGATTGCCGTGATCGCCTCGCAGGCGCGGGGCCAAGCATGACGCCAAGCGTGATGCGCGTCGTCATCGTCGGCGCGGGCGTGGCGGGATGCGTGATGGCGCGGCTCCTGTCGCGGCTCGACGGCATCGAGGTGACCTGCCTCGAACGGGTTGCGCGCGATGATCATTCCGAAGCCGGCACCGGCCTCAATGTCGGGCCGAACGCCGTGAAAGCCTTAGGAATTGTCGATCCCGAGTTGGCCGACCGGATTACGCGCGACAGCTATCACTGGCGCAACTGGCGTATCTCGCTCACCGACGGCACGGTGCTGTTCGACCTGGCGCTGTCCGATGTCGCCGACGGCCCGGGCTGGCGCATCCGCTGGTCGGAGCTTTACCGTGTGTTGCGCGAAGCGGCGGGCTCGGCGGTGCATTATGGCTGCGAGATCACCGAGATCGGCCGTGACGCTGCCGACCCACACAAGACGCAGGTCGCGTGGACCCAGAATGGCAAGACACAAAGACTGGATGGAATCGACTTGCTCATCGCGGCCGACGGCCGGTACTCCAGAGTAAGGCGCGCCATCTCCGGTGAGCCACAGGTCAAGCACACCGGTGTTGCCATCTCTCGCGTGCTGGTGCCGGATACGTCAGGCGGACTCATTGACGACTATGAGCAGTGGTTCAACGGGCCCAACCGCCTGCTGTCCTTCCGCGTGCCGCCCGATCATATTTACATCGCCTGCGCCTTTCCGATTCCGCCTGAGGCGGAAATCGCGCCGCATTGGAAGACCGCGGATGCGCTGCGCGCAGCCTATACGCCGGCAGGTTCACCACCGAGCGCACAGGCGCGCTGGATGATCGACAGCATCTGTGAAAACATCACTGAGACGCATTGGGCGCGGATGCAGGAGCACGAATTGCTGTATCGCGCCGCCGATTGCAACGTGCTCTATCTCGGCGACGCCGCCCACGGCATGGTGCCGACGTTGGGGCAGGGCGCAACGCAGGCGCTCGAAGACGCCGCCAATGCCGCCGCCCTGATCGTCCGCCGCTACAGCGCCGGGAAGCGCGAGGTCGAAGACTGGCTGTCCGCGATCGAGGCCTTGCGGCAGGATCGCATGCGCTTTGTGATGGAGTTCTCGCTAGCAGCGACCGACACCTTGCTGGAAGGCGCCGATCCCGTTGAGGGCACCAGGCACAAGAACGAGCCGCCGTTCCGCAATCGATTGAAGGCACTCTATCGGAATGTCGGATTGCCGTTGGAACAGTAGGAGAGGAGACACGCCATGACTGCCGTTGCCGAAATCCAAAAACCCTCCCAGGCCGGGCTGCCGCTCGCTACCGTCCACGGGCTGTTTCATATCGCGATCAAGACCGAGGACCTCGCGGCCACGAAGAAGTTCTATGTCGACATCATCGGCCTGCGCGAATTTCCGCGGCCCGATTTCGGCTATCCCGGCGCCTGGCTCGGCTGCCCGCAACCGGGCGGCATCGCGATCATGCACATCTATGCCGGCGGCCCTGCGCTGGGACCGGAAGGCAACGCGCCCGCGGGGACTGCCGCGATCGACCACGTCTCGCTGTCGTGCTCGGGATACCGCTCCTACATTTCGCGATTCAAGGCGGCCGGCCTCGACTGGCGCGAGTTCATCGTGCCGAACACGTCGCTATGGCAATTGTTCGTCTACGATCCGAGCGGCGTGCAGCTCGAGCTGACGTTTGAGGCGGGCGGCGAGGGCGAGGAGAAGCCGGACATGTCGCCGGGGCGGAAATATGTCGCGGGCGCGAGCTTCTTCGACAAGGCAGCCTATCCCCGGCTCGGCTGAGACAATGGGTCATCGCGATCGGCCGTTGTGGTCGTTCTCGGCGCATGAGCTCGGCGCGGCCTATGCGAAGGGTTTGTCGCCGGTCGCTGTGGTGCAATCCACGCTGTCGCGCATTCGCGAGATCAATCCGCGGCTCAATGCCATCGTGACGCTCTACGCGGCCGGCGCATTGCGCGCGGCCGAAATCAGCGCGCGGCGATGGCAAGAGGCGCGTTCGATCGGCCCGCTTGACGGGGTGCCTTTCACCGTCAAGGACAACATCCTCGTCGCTGCAATGCGCGCAACCTGGGGCAGCCGGTTGTATGGCGACTTCTTGCCGGAGCAAGATGAAGCGCCGGTGCGCCGGCTGCGCGAGGCCGGCGCCATCATCCTCGGCAAGACCAACGTGCCGGAGTTCACGGTGCACGGCTTTACCGACAACGCCCTCTTTGGTGCGACACGAAATCCCTGGGATCCGGAACTGACGCCGGGCGGTTCGAGCGGCGGCGCGGTCGCCTCTGTCGCTTCAGGCATGGGCGCATTCGCGCTCGCCACGGATGGCGGCGGCTCGATCCGGCGTCCGGCCGCTCATACCGGGCTTATCGGCTTCAAGCCGTCTCGGGACATGGTGCCGCGCGGCAAGGGATTTCCCGCGATCCTGCATAATTTCGAGGTGATCGGACCGATCGCGCGCTGCGTCGACGACGTCATCATGATCATGGAGGTGATTTCCGGCGAAGCATGGGCGCGCTCAAAGAGCCTTGCCGCGCCGGAGCGCCTGCGCATCGCCTATGCGCCCGCCTTTGGCGAAGCGCCGGTCGACCCGCTCATCCAACGCACCGTCAATGAGGCGATCGGGCGCGCCAGGTCCCTCGATTTCGATATCGAAACCATTGCACCCTTCGCCCTGGCCGATCCCCTTGCGGAGATCTGGCCCGTCATCAGCCAGACCGGCGTTGCGTGGTTATTGGATCAGCACGAGGGATGGCAGGGCAAGGTCGCTCCGGCGATTGCGGAAATGGCCGTCGCCGGCCGGCAGTTCACGGCGCGGGACTATCTCGCGGCGCTCGATGCGGTCGCTCGCCTGGGGCAAACATTTGAACGTTTTTTCGAGCGATTCGATTTTCTGGTCACGCCCGCGACGGCGGCGATGCCATGGCCCGCCAGCGAATCGCACCCCGCTGCGATCGACGGGAGAGCCGTCGGCCCCAGAGGCCACGCCATCTTTACGCCGCTGGCAAATGCGCTGGGCATTCCCGCCATCTCGCTCCCATGCCGCGCCGAAGGCGATGTGCTTCCCGTCGGATTGCAAATCATGGCCGCGCGGGATCGGGATTGGCAGCTTCTGAACTTCGCTCGCGATCATGAGAACCAATTGTTCTCTCATCGGTGGCCCAAAGATTTCGAGTGACCGAAGCCTCGGGAGCCCGAACTATTGCCCTCTCCGTGAGCATATGCTCTGATGCAGTGATGGAGCTCGGCCAGCGCGACCTGGACCTGATCATCTTCGACTGCGACGGCGTCCTCGTCGACAGTGAGCTGTTGAGCTGTCAGTGCCTTTCCGAAGTGCTGGCGACGTGCGGCGTCCGGCTCGAGCTCGCCGAGGCGCTCGAGCTGTTCCTGGGCCGCAGCATCACGACGGTGTTGCAACACTATGCTGCGCAGGGACGCAAGCTTCCGGACCATTTCCTGTCCGACTTGAAAATCCGGGTGCGCGAGACGTTCCAGTCGTCGCTACGACCAATACCGGGAATAGCCTCGCTTCTCTCCGGTCTGCGGACGCCGCATTGCGTGGCTTCCTCCAGCGATCTCGACCGGGTGTCCTTCTCGCTGGCGCGGACCGGCCTCTTGCCCTGTTTCGGTGACCGGATCTACACCTCCGAGATGGTGGCGCGCGGCAAGCCGGCGCCCGATCTCTTTCTTTACGCCGCGGAAAAAATGCTGGCCGTGCCGGAGCGCACCCTGGTGATCGAGGATAGTGTCAGCGGCGTCGCGGCCGCCAGGGCGGCCGGCATGAAGGTGTGGGGATTTGTCGGCGGCAGCCACTACGAATCGCGGGATGGTCGCGCCATACTGCAATCCGCCGGCGCCGATCGGGTGGTTGACCGGATGGCGGATTTCTGGACGGAAGGACAGCGCGTCTGATGGCCTCGACCGAAGGCGAAAGATCACGCCTGGATGATGCGGCCCGCGCCGGCTGGCTCTACTTCATTGCCGGCCACACCCAGGACGAGATCGCCAGGATGCTGCAGGTGTCGCGCGCCTCGGCGCAGCGCCTGGTTTCGCTTTGCCTCGCCGAGCGGCTGATCACCTTTCGCCTCGAACATCCCATTGCGGCCTGCATGGAACTGGCATCGCGGTTGAAGGAGAAGTTCGGTCTTTCGCATTGCGAAGTCGTGCCCACCGACCCGGCGGCGCCGCTTGCGACCGCCGGTCTCGCGGAACGTTGCGCCAACATCCTGGAGGCGACCTTGCGCTCCGAGACGCCGGTGATCGTGGCGCTCGGCACCGGGCGGGCCGTGCGCGCCGCGGTCGAGCGCGTCTCCCCGATCGAGCGGCCCAACCACCAGATCGTCTCGCTGGTCGGCAATATATCGGCCGACGGCTCGGCGAGTTTTTTCGACACGGTCGGAAGGCTTGCCGACCGCACCGGCGCGCGTCATTATCCAATGCCGCTGCCCTTCCTGATGTCGACGGAAGACGAGCGCAACCGCATGGTGCGGATCGATCCGATCGCCAAGGTGAAAGCGGTCGCGGCCAAGGCCGATCTCCGGCTGATCGGCATCGGTCAAATGGACCAGAAGGCCCAGGTCCATGTCGACGGCTTCGTCACCCGCGAGGAACTGTTCGAGATGATGCGGCTCGGCGCGGTCGGCGAGATCACCGGCTGGGCGTATGACGCCAAAGGCAAGCTCATCAAGGGCGGCACCAACCGCCGGCTGACCAGCATTCCGCCGCAAGCGCCGGCGCAGACGACCACCATCGCCGCCGCAGTCGGGCAGGCCAAGGTTCCCGCCATCAAGGCAGCGCTCGCCGGACGCCTGATCAACGGGCTGATCACCGACGAAGTTACCGCGCGCGCCATTCTCGACTGACGCATCAGGCGAACGTTCCTCCTGATTCCCAAGTTCTCCTAATTCCCAAGCGCAGAACATTTTCCCGCACAGCTTGTGAGCGCAGCGGAAATCGCGCGCGTCCGCTTGACAACCTCCGACCGCGGTGTGAACATAAGCCCAACGTGTGGGCATATGCTCAACACGGCAAAATGGGAGGTTACCGTGAGAAACGTCCTTGGCGTCCTCTTGGGCGCGGCTGCGCTGTTGGTCTCAGTCCCCTCGAATGCAGAAACGACGCTGACGATCGCCACCGTCAACAACGGTGACATGATCCGCATGCAGGGACTGACCAGCGACTTCACGGCCAAGAATCCCGACATCACAGTCAAATGGGTCACGCTGGAAGAGAACGTGCTGCGCCAGCGCGTGACCACCGACATCGCCACCAAGGGCGGCCAGTTCGACGTGCTGACCATCGGCACCTACGAAGTGCCGATCTGGGCCAAGAAGAACTGGCTGGTGCCGCTCGACAAGCTTCCCGCCGACTACGACGTCGCCGACCTGCTTCCCAAGATCCGCGATGCGGTCTCGGTTGACGGAAAGCTCTACGCCGCGCCGTTCTATGGCGAGAGCTCGATGGTGATGTACCGCACCGACCTGTTCCAGAAGGCGGGCCTTTCCATGCCCGACAAGCCGACCTGGGATTTCGTCATCGATGCCGCCAAGAAGCTGACGGACAAATCGGGCGGCGTGTTCGGCATCTGCCTGCGCGGCAAGGCCGGCTGGGGCGAGAACATGGCGTTCCTGACCGCGATGGCCAACTCCTACGGCGCGCGCTGGTTCGACGAGAAGTGGCAGCCGCAATTCAATTCGCCGGAATGGAAGCAGACGCTCACGACCTATGTCGACCTGATGAAGCAGGCCGGCCCTCCGGGTGCGAGCTCGAATGGCTTCAATGAAAACCTCGCGCTTTTCAACGCCGGCAAATGCGCGATGTGGATCGATGCCACCGTCGCCGCGTCCTTCGTGACCAATCCGAAGGATTCGACGGTCGCCGACAAGGTCGGCTTTGCGCTCGCGCCGAATACCGGGCTCGGCAAGAACGCCAACTGGCTGTGGGCGTGGAATCTCGCGATCCCTGCCGGCTCGAAGAAGGTCGAGGCAGCCGAGAAGTTCATCGCTTGGGCGACCAACAAGGACTACACCAAGCTCGTCGCGTCCAAGGACGGCTGGGCCAACGTGCCGCCGGGAACGCGCACCTCGCTCTACCAGAATCCTGAATATCTCAAGGTAGCCCCCTTCGCGAAACCGACGCTGGCGTCGATCGACGCCGCCGATCCGAACAAGCCGACCGTCAAGCCGGTGCCCTATGTCGGCGTGCAATATGCCGCGATCCCCGAATTCCAGGGCATCGGCACCCAGGTTGGGCAGCAGTTTTCCGCGGCGTTGTCGGGCTCGACCACGGTCGACCAGGCGCTGTCGAATGCTCAGGCCTCGACCGAACGCGAGATGAAGCGCGCCGGCTACATCAAGTAGCCGCGCGCTTCGACCCACAGCCCAATCTCCCGGGCTGTATTGCCTGGCGACCATCCATCCCCCTCAACGGATGGTCGCCCTCTCTCCCACCGATGGAGGCGGGGATGGCGACCCGACAGACGCAATTGCTGGCGCGCACCCTGATGACGCCTGCGGTCGCGCTGCTGTTCATCTGGATGATCGTGCCGCTGGCGCTGACGATCTATTTCTCCACCCTGCATTACAATCTGCTCGATCCGGAATCCGGGCAGTTCGTCGGCCTCGAGAATTTCGAATACTTCCTGACCGACCCCGCCTTCCTCGCCTCGCTGCAAAATACGCTGGTGCTGGTCGGCTCGGTGCTGGCGCTGACGATCCTGATCGGGATTCCGCTCGCGCTGCTGCTCGACCAGCCGGTGATCGGCCGCAGCATCGTGCGGCTGATGGTGATCGCGCCGTTCTTCGTGATGCCCACCGTCAGCGCGCTGGTCTGGAAGAATCTGCTGATGCATCCGGTGTCCGGGCTGTTTGCCTGGATCGCCACCCTGTTCGGCGCCACGCCGATCGACTGGTTCAACGACGCGCCGCTGTTCGCCGTCATCCTGATCGTGTCCTGGCAATGGCTGCCGTTCGCGACCCTGATCCTGCTCACCGCACTGCAATCGCTCGACGAGGAGCAGAAGGAAGCCGCCGAGATGGATGGCGCCCGCGCGGTGTCGACCTTCATCTACATCACGCTGCCGCATCTGGCGCGGCCGATCACGGTGGTGATCCTGATCGAGACCATCTTCCTGCTCACGGTATTCGCCGAGATCTTCGTCACCACCGGCGGCGGCCCGGGCTTGCAGACCACCAATATCGCTTTCCTGATCTATTCCCAGGCGCTGATCCAGTATGACGTCGGCAGCGCGTCTGCGGGCGGGCTCGTCGCCGTCGTCATCGCCAACATCGTGGCGTTCTTCCTTGTCCGCATCGTCGGCCGGAACCTGGAGGCTTGAAGTCATGGCGCGCGCGGTAACGACAAGACAGACGGTCATCGCAACCACGGGGGCCTGGCTCGCCGGCTTCCTGATCTTCTTCCCGATCCTCTGGATGGTGCTCGCGAGCTTCAAGACCGAGCTGGAAGCCTTTGCCATCCCGCCGTCGTTCCTGTTTTTCCACTGGACCACGGAGAACTACGCCACCGTGCAGGAGCGCAGCGACTATCTCCACCATGCGCTCAACTCGATCATTATCGCCGGCGGCTCGACCTTGATCGCGATGGCGATCGCTATCCCGGCGGCATGGTCGATGGCGTTCTCGCCGACCAAGCGCACCAAGGACATCCTGCTCTGGATGCTGTCGACCAAGATGATGCCGCCGGTCGGCGTGCTGGTGCCGATCTATCTGATCTACCGGGATTTCGGGTTGCTCGACACCTTGACCGGTCTCACCTTCATCCTGTGTCTCGGCAATCTGCCGATCGTGGTCTGGATGCTCTTCACCTATTTCAAGGAGATCCCGAAGGACATCCTGGAGGCCGCGCGCATGGACGGCGCGACCATCAGCAAGGAGCTGGTCTACGTGCTGACGCCGATGGCCGTGCCGGGGCTCGCCTCTACCTTCCTGCTCAACCTGATCCTCGCCTGGAACGAGGCGTTCTGGACGCTGAACCTGTCGACGCTGAACGCTGCGCCGCTCACGGTCTTCATCGCTTCCTATTCGAGCCCGGAAGGACTGTTCTGGGCCAAGCTGTCGGCGGCTTCGACGCTCGCGATCGCTCCAATACTCGTGCTCGGCTGGTTCAGTCAGCGGCAACTCGTCCGCGGCCTGACCTTCGGCGCCGTCAAATAGGGAAGCCGACACAACATGGGTCAGATCACGTTGCAGGGTGTGCAGAAATCCTTCGGGCCGGTGCACATCATCAAGGGCGCCGACCTTGATATCGCCGACGGCTCCTTTGTCGTCTTTGTCGGGCCTTCCGGATGCGGCAAGACCACCTTGCTTCGTCTCATTGCCGGGCTCGAAGATGTCACCGGCGGCGCCATCCTGATCGACGGCAAGAATGTCGTCGACGTGCCGCCGGCCAAGCGCGGGCTGTCGATGGTGTTCCAGTCCTATGCGCTCTATCCGCATATGAGCGTGCGCGGCAACATCGCCTTCGGGCTGAAGATGGCGGGTCTGCCGAAGCCGGAGATCAACCGCAAGGTCGAAGCGGCGGCCGCGACGCTGAACCTCACGCCCTATCTCGATCGCAAGCCGCGCGAATTGTCCGGCGGCCAGCGCCAGCGCGTGGCGATCGGGCGGGCCATCGTGCGCGAGCCGAAGGCGTTCCTGTTCGACGAGCCGCTGTCGAACCTCGATGCCGCGCTGCGCGTTCAGATGCGGCTGGAAGTGACGCGGCTGCAAAAGCAGCTCGGCACCACCGCCATCTACGTCACCCACGACCAGGTCGAGGCCATGACCATGGCCGACAAGATCGTCGTGCTCAATGCCGGCAAGATCGAGCAATATGGCTCGCCGCTCGAGCTCTACGAAAGGCCGGCCAATCTGTTCGTCGCGGGCTTTATCGGTTCACCCAGGATGAACCTTATTTCCGGCGAGGCCGCGCTGCAGCGCGGCGCCGCCACCATCGGCGTGCGGCCCGAACATCTCAGGGTCGATCGCGAGGGACAGGGCTGGCCGGGAACGGTGATGGTGGCCGAGCATCTCGGCAGCGACACCTTTCTTTATGTCGATGCCGGCCCGATCGGGCAGCTCACGGCGCGCGGCATCGGCGAGCTCAATCTGAGCGCGGGCGACAAGGTGTCGTTGTCGCCCGATCCGGCCCGCATCCATCGCTTCGGCGAAAGCGGCAACGCCATCAGGGCGTAGGCCACGAACTCCGGCGAAACAAAACGGAGAGGATAGATGTATCTCGAAAAATTCAGGCTCGGCGGCAAGACCGCCATCGTCACCGGCGGCGGGCAGGGCATCGGGCTCGCCTGCGTCGAGGCGCTGGCGGAGGCCGGCGCAAAGGTCGTGATCGCCGACCACGACGCCAAGGTGGCCGAGACCGCGCGCGCCGAGATGAAGAAGAAAGGCTACGACATCGAGCTCGTCGACATGGACGTGACGAACTCCAAACGCGTCTCCGAGGTCGCCGCACAGCTCACGTCGCGTCACGGCAAGGTCGACATCCTCGTCAACAATGCCGGCATCGCCCGCAGCGAGACGCCGGCCGAGACCGTCACCGACGAGCATTGGCTGAATGTCCTCGACGTCAATCTCAACGGCACCTTCTGGTGCTGCCGCGCCTTCGGCAAGCATATGCTGCAGGCGAAGACGGGAACCATTGTCAATATCGGTTCGATGTCGGGCTTCATCGTCAACAAGCCACAGGAGCAATCTTACTACAACGCCTCCAAGGCCGCGGTGCACCATCTGACCAAGTCGCTCGCGGCCGAATGGGGCGCGCGCGGCGTGCGGGTCAATGCCGTGGCGCCGACCTATATCGAGACGCCGCTCAACGCCTTCGTGAAAAGCAATCCGAAAATGTACGACGCCTGGATCGGCGGGACGCCGATGGCGCGGCTGGGACAGGTCGAGGAGATCGCCTCCGTCGTGCTGTTCCTCGCCTCCGACGCGGCGAGCCTGATGACCGGCAGCATCGTTCTTGTCGATGGCGGCTACACATGCTGGTAAGATCGCGCCTCTGGTAGTGGGGAGCGAGCGCGCATGCGGCAGGCCTATATCGGCGTCGATGTCGGAACCTCGAGCACGCGCGCCGGCGTATTCGACGAGACCGGAAAGCTGCTCGCCATCGCCAGGCATCCGATCCGGACCTGGCATGAGGCAGGCGACATTGTCGAGCAATCATCCTCCGACATCTGGAATGCGTGCACGGCCTCCGTGCGCGCCGCGATGGCGGAAGCCGCAATCGGCCCAGATGCCGTCAAGGGCATCGGCTTCGATGCGACCTGTTCGCTGGTCGTGCTTTCGTCGGATGGCGCGCCGGTCACCGTCAGCGGATCGGGTGATCCCGCGCGCAATGTCATCGTCTGGATGGATCATCGCGCCATCACCGAGGCGCGGGAGATCAACGACACACAGGACGACGTGCTGCGCTATGTCGGCGGCTCCATCTCGCCAGAGATGGAGGTGCCGAAACTCAAGTGGCTGAAACGGCATCTGCGGGCGAGCTTCGATGCCGCCGGGCATTTCTTCGATCTCGCGGACTTTCTGTCCTGGCGCGCAACGGGCTCGCTGGCGCGCTCGATGTGCACGGTGACCTGCAAGTGGAATTTCCTGGCGCATGAAAAGCGCTGGAGCGCGCCATACTTCCAGCGGGTCGGGTTGAATGAGTTCGCCGCCGAAAACTATGCGAGGATCGGCACCGATATCATCGCGCCCGGCTCGCCGGTCGGATCAGGACTGACGCAGGCAGCCGCGGATGAGCTTGGCTTGCGAGCGGGAACGCCGGTCGGCGCTTCCCTGATCGACGCGCATGCCGGCGGAATTGGCGCCATCGGCGGCCGCCTCGAAGCCGGCGGACCGGTCAATGTCTGCGATCGTCTGGCCTATATAATGGGTACGTCCGCCTGCATCATGGCGACGACGGTCGAGCCCTGTTTCGTGCCGGGCGTGTGGGGTCCTTATTATTCCGGCATGGTGCCGGGCTTCTGGCTGAACGAGGGCGGGCAGTCCGCGGCGGGTGCCGCGGTCGATCATCTCCTGCGCTCGCAACCGGCGCATGCCGCGGCGGTCGCGGCCGCGCGCAGCGAGGGCATCGAACTCATTGAATTTCTCGAGCGGCGGATTCTGTCGCGTGCCGGCGGCGCTGGTGCGGCCGCGGCGCTCGCGCGCGATATCCACGTACTGCCGGAGTTTCTCGGCAATCGCTCGCCCTATGCCGATCCCGACTCGCGTGCCGTGATCGCGGGGCTCGACCTCGATGCCGATATCGGCGCGATGGAACGGCTGTTCGTCGCAGGGCTTTGCGGGCTGGCCTACGGTCTCGCCGATGTCGTCGATGCCTTTGCCGTGCACAAGGTTGAAACCAGCGTCATCGTCATGGGGGGCGGTGCCAGCCGCAGCCCGCTGGTCCGGCAGATCATGGCGGATACGACCGGGCTCACGGTGGCACTGCCGCAGACGCAGGAGCCGGTACTGCTTGGCGCGGCCATGCTGGGCGCGGTCGCCGGCGGCGCCTACACGTCGATCGGCGAAACCATGGCATCGATGTCGGCGCTCGGCCGGCTCAGCGAGCCGACCGCGCCTCGCATGGCGGAATTTCATCGCGCCAAGAGAAGCGTTCATCAGCTGCTGCGCGCACTGGACCGCGAAAGCCGCGACGTCATCCGCCGGTTTGGGGCAGAGGGCCACTGAATGATACTGAGCTGCGGCGACGCGTTGATCGATTTCGTGCCTGTCATCGCGGCCGACGGGCGCGACGCCGCGCGGCCGGCGGTCGGCGGCTCCTGCCTCAATGTCGCGGTCGGCATCGCCCGGCTCGGCGTTGGCGCCGGCTTCGTCGGCGGCATCTCGACCGATCTGTTCGGCTGCATGATCGCCGATCACGCGGCGGCCTCTGGCGTGGACCTCCGTCATGCCGAGCGCACGGCGCATCAGACGACGCTCGCCTTCGTGCGGATCGTCGGAAGCGAGTCGCAATATGCGTTCTATGATGCCGGGACCGCGACCGCCAATTGGAGCTACCAGCGCGGATCGGTCCCGTTCGATGCGGTCGAAGCCGTCCATATCGGGTCGACGACGCTGGTTCGCGAGCGAGGCGCCGCGGAGGCAAGCGCCTTGATCGCGGACGCCGGGCGCTCGGCGACGATCTCGTTCGATCCGAATTGCCGCCCCAATCTGGTCGAGGACCAGAACGCCTATCGGGCCCGCATGAGCGCGTTCGCCGCAGGCGCAGACATCGTGAAGATGTCGGATGTCGACTTCGATTATCTCTATGCCGGCGAAGCCTGTGTCGACCGGGCCAATGCGATGCTGGCGCGGGGCACGAGCCTCGTTGTCGTCACCCGCGGCACCAAGGGCGTGCAGGCCTGGCACTGCCAACTGGGCGCAATCGAGGTCCGCGCTCCGGCCGTAGAGGTCATCGACACCATCGGCGCCGGCGACAGTTTTCAGGCTGCGCTGTTGTTTGCGCTGGCCCAGTTGAACCGCATCGAAAGGGAGAAGCTCAAGGCCATCGGCGCCGGCGAGCTCCGCATAGCCCTGGCTTTCGCCTGTCAGTGCGCGGCCCTGACCTGCACCCGCGCCGGCGCCGACCCGCCCTGGCGGAGGGAGGTGGCGGGGCTTTGGTAACCCTTTTTGCGCATTGCCACTTTCCGAGGCTGCATGTGGGCCGCTACACTTGGCTGGAACGACTAGGGTGTAATCCGGCTTAGTGTTGCGTCAAAGGGAGGAAGAAATGCGAGCCGTCGCAAACGAGCCACTGTCGCGGCATGCCCTGGCCTTCGTTCTCGCAGGCGGCCGCGGCAGCCGGCTCCTGGAATTGACCGACCGGCGTGCCAAGCCGGCGGTCTATTTCGGGGGCAAGTCGCGCATCATCGATTTTGCGCTGTCGAACGCCATGAATTCCGGCATTCGCCGCATCGCGGTCGCCACCCAGTACAAGGCCCACAGCCTCATTCGCCACCTGCAGATGGGCTGGAATTTCTTTCGGCCCGAGCGCAACGAGAGCTTCGACATCCTGCCGGCCAGCCAGCGCGTCTCGGAAACCATGTGGTATGTGGGGACTGCGGACGCCGTCTATCAGAACATCGATATCATCGAGACCCATGGCTGCCGCTTTATTGTGCTGCTGGCCGGCGATCACATTTACAAGATGGATTACGAGATCATGCTGAAGCAGCATGTCGAGTGCGGCGCGGACGTCACCGTCGGCTGTCTCGAAATGCCGCGTTCGGAATCGAGCGCGTTCGGCATCATCCATGTCGACGAGAATGACGTCATCCAGTCCTTCCTGGAGAAGCCGGCCGACCCGCCGCCGATGCCCGGCAAGCCGGACAAATCGCTCGCCAGCATGGGCATCTATGTGTTCGACACGCAGTTCCTGTTCGACGAGTTGAAGCGAGACGCGGCCGATCCGAATTCGAGCCACGATTTCGGCAAGGACATCATCCCCTATATCGTGAAGAACGGTCGCGCGGTGGCGCACCAGTTCAGCCGGTCCTGCGTACGTTCCGGCAAGGATCAGCCGAGCTACTGGCGCGATGCCGGGACGGTCGACGCCTATTGGTCCGCCAATATCGATCTCACCGACGTGGTGCCCGAGCTTGACCTTTACGACCAGTCCTGGCCGATCTGGACCTACGCCGAGATTTCGCCACCGGCGAAATTCGTGCATGACGAAGAGGGACGGCGCGGCGAGGCCGTCACTTCGCTGGTCTCGGGGGGCTGCATCGTATCCGGCGCCTCATTGCGGCGTTCACTGCTGTTCACCGGCGTGCACCTGCATTCTTACGCGAAGGTCGAGGGGGCGGTGATCCTGCCTTACGTCGATGTCGGTCAGCATGCCCGGTTGCGCAACGTCGTGATAGATCGAGGCGTGCGGATTCCGGAGGGGCTTGTCGTCGGTGAAGACCCCGAGCTTGACGCCAGACGCTTCCGCACGACGCCAAGTGGCATCTGCCTGATCACGCAGCAGATGATCGACGGGCTCAATGCATGAAGCCCGTTCGCGTCCTGTCGGTCGCCTCTGAAATCTATCCCATTATCAAGACAGGCGGCCTTGCCGACGTGGCCGGCGCCTTGCCGATCGCGCTGCAGGCGGAAGGAATCGAAACTCTCACCCTGGCGCCGGGATATCCCGATGTCATGAATGCGCTTACCGATGCGCAAGAACTGTTCGAGTGGTCGCTGTTCTTTGGCGGAGCGACCCGCCTGCTCCGGGCATCGTGCGGCGAGCTAAAACTGTTCGTGCTCGATGCGCCGCATCTGTTTGCGCGTCCGGGAAATCCTTATCTGTCGCCGGAGGGGGTGGACTGGCCGGACAACGGCCTGCGCTTTGCGGCACTGGCCCGGATGGCTGACAATATCGGCCTCGGAGCGGTTCCCGATTTCCTGCCCGAAATCGTGCATGCACATGACTGGCAGGCGGCACTGGCGCCCGCCTATTTGCACTACAGTGGCCGGCAGCGCCCGCGTACGGTGATCACCGTCCACAACCTGGCATTCCAGGGGCGATTTCCGCCCGACATGCTCGAAGAGATCGGACTGCCGCCGGAATCCTTCAACATGCATGGCGTGGAGTATTATGGCGATATCGGCTTTCTGAAGGCCGGGCTGCAATTTGCCGATCGCATCACGACGGTTTCGCCGACCTATGCCGCCGAAATCCGGAGCGACCAGGGCGGGATGGGTCTTGGCGGCTTGCTGCGCGAACGCGCCGGCGACATCCGCGGCATCCTCAACGGCATCGATACCAATATCTGGAATCCCGCAACGGATTCCGCCATCGCTGATCGTTTCGATGCGGATGATCTCGATCGCCGCGCCGGCAACAAGTCTGCGCTGCAGCAGCGATTCGGCCTCGCGCCGCGGCCCGATGCCTTTCTGCTTGGCGTGATCAGCCGGCTGTCCTGGCAAAAGGGGCTCGATCTCCTGCTCGAAGCGCTGCCGGCGGGGCTCGGTGAAGACATGCAATTGATCTTGCTCGGCAGCGGGGATGCCGAGCTTCAGGACCGCTACCGCGCCGCCGCGCAAGCCAGGCCCGGGCAGATCGGCGTGGTCATCGGCTATGATGAAGCGTTGGCGCATTTGATCCAGGCGGGTAGCGATGGCCTCGTGGTGCCATCGCGGTTCGAGCCGTGCGGTCTGACCCAACTCTGTGCGCTGAGGTATGGGGCAGTCCCCATCGTGTCGCGCGTCGGCGGACTGGAGGATACGGTCGTCGACGCCGATGAAGCGGCTATCGCGGGCGGGGCAGCCACGGGATTCAAGCTGGAATCCGTCACGACCGGAGATCTTGCTGCCGCGTTGCGCCGGAGCCATGCCGTATTTCAAAACGCGCCGGTGTGGCGAAGCATTCAGAAGAACGGAATGGCGACGGATGTGTCCTGGCGCAACCGCGCCGGCCGCTACGCAGATCTGTACCGCGAGATGATCGAGACGCGACCCGTGTAGCGATTCACGGCTGACTTCAGTTCGCACGCTTCACACAACATCAGTATTGAAGCTCCTCGGTGCCGGGGAGTGCGATGCGTACCTCCCTGATTTACTTCGGGCCAAACGAGCGCAGCGACAAAGGCAGCCGCAATCACCGATCTCCGGTAAAATCATGCCCGGGACATACGAGGCCTCATCCCTTTCGCGCTTCCTGTGCATTGCGCTTTTGACACATTTTTACTGGACCATCTTTTACGTGCATTTCTTGTATAGCACAACTCGGCCATTCTCCTGACTTGCACGGCAAAACAATAAGCCGCTGGCGAAGCAACGCATTCTGCGCTGTCTGCATCATGCGCTGCGACAGCCTGCGACGCGACGGCGCAAAGAATTGCTTGACAAACATCGCTTCACGTATGCCTAATTTTGACAATTTTTGGTTGTTTGTTCTTTTCGATTTGATTTTTGACCAGTGAAATTTGCAGCGGTAACGGAGGCGCCTTATGCCCGTGACGCCCACTTATCCCGGAATCTATATTCAAGAGGCGGCGAGCGCGTCTCACACCATCATCTCGGCGCCGACCAACATCGCCGTCTTCATCGGATACACCCATCCGCTGAAGACCAAGCCCGAGAGTTTCGGCGTTCCCTTCGAGATCTTCAGCTTTACCGACTATCAACGGCAATTTGGCAGCTTCGTCCGCAGCGCGGCTTTCACCAATGCCTATGATGGCGCGACGCCGACCCCCTTGCCCGGCGCCTTCGGCGACATGGCGCAGGCGGTCAGTCAGTTCTTCCTGAACGGCGGCACCCATGCTTTTGTCGTCTCGGTCAATCAACCTTCAAGCAAGAACACGGCAAGCGCGCTCGGAAAACTCGTGCCGCAGCCGCTGCCGCCTTTCAACTTCCCGCTTTCGCCGCCGCACTCGCCGATATCGGGCGCACCGGCGCAGTCGATCGACATCGGCGGCGTCGTCTTCACGCAGCTGGAGGTCACCGACGAAATCTTCGTCATGAGCGTGGTCGTCACTCCCGCCGTGCCGACAAGTCCCGTCGCCTACGGTCTCGCCGATATCATCATCACCTACGGGCCTGGCCTCCAGGATCGGGAGACCCCAGCCTTCGGCCCGGGTCGGCAGGACGAACGCATGGCAATTGCGATAGAGCGCGGCCAACGCCGGCGTATCGAGCGGCGTGCTCGGACGGATCGCCGGTCCGTTGAGGCCAAGTGCAGCGATCGCGCACTCCAGGGAAAAGCCGGGCAGATAGGGGTTGTCGGCATGAAGCAGAAGTTCGACTTCCTCGTCGGCCGCGAAGGTCGTGCTGAAGCAGCGCGCCAGGCCAGCGATCCCCTTGCGCTCTTCCCATTTTCCAACGCACAGGAATCGGAACGGGCCTTCGGGCGGCCTCGACGCCGGAGCGAACAGGTCGGTGTCGACGCCTTCGGGCACGACATGGACCCGGTCCTGCGCAAAGCCGTCGGCCAACAGCACTTCGCGTCCCCAGCGCGAGGGCACCCAGATCTCGTCAAAGCGCAACAGTGTTGCGCGATGATGGGATGCGACGCGCGTGGTTTCCCAGGCGAAGTAGGCGATGCGGTAGCGCCCCGCGATCTCCTGCGTGCGGTCGAGCGGCCCCGCGCAGATCGCAACATCGGCGGCGGGGTCTGGCGCGGCAATGGGGACGTCGCTACCCGGCAGGTGTTTGGTCCGGTGATCGTCGTCCCAGGCGACGGCCTTGACCGCATGCTCTCGCGCCAGCGCGATGGCAAAGCTCCGGCAATGGGTTCCCCATCCGCTCGTCGCATTGAAAAGGCCATAGATGTCGACGCGCATGGCGTGACGCTAGGTTACTTGCCGGTGGTGGAAAAGGGGGGTGGCTGGATGGGTCGGGAAGATCAGCTATGGCGCAAAGGGAGCGCCGGGCAGCCAGTTCAGGGCGAGCCGCTGTCCCACGAGAATTTCATCGGGCGACATTTTTGACGCGACCGCGTTGCGAAACCTCGCATAGGCGTCGCGTTCGCGTCCGACCGTGCGCGCCGCGGCCAGGTCGAGCCATTTATAGGCCTGGATGAAGTCCTGATGTGTGCCGTGACCCTTGTCATACATCAGTCCGAGCATGGCCTGGGCGAACGGGTTGCCCTGGACGGCGGCCCGGCAATAGAGGTCGAAGGCGGCCTCATAGGCCTGCGGTGCGCCGAAGCCATGCTCATACATGAAGCCGAGCAATCCGAGCGCCCGCGGGTTTCCGCTCGCCGCCAAGGGAGAGAGCTCTCGCGCCGCGCGGATGTAGTCGCCGCGGTTGAAGGCCGCGGTGCCGCGCCCGAGCGCATCGGCGCGCGCGCCGGGCGCGGCCGCGATGCCGAGCAGTGCGGCAAGCCACATCGCAAGCCAGCGCCTGCGAAAGCGCCGCGCGGTCCACGCCATCGGACAGGCGTCAATGGAAGCTGGTGGTGATTGGGGCATTTGTGTTCGTCGTGGCGATGCTTCCGCGCAATTTCGATCGCAGCTCCTCGGCGACGGTATGCGCGTCCGATCCGTCGCGGATGATCTGCGGTCGAATGAAGATGATCAATTCGGTGCGCTTAGTCGAATTGGTCTGGTGGCCGAAGGCATCGCCAAGGCCGGGGATCTGGTCGAGCACCGGGATCGTGTTGCGTGCGCCGTTCTGCTGTTCGCTGATCAGGCCGGCGAGCAGCACGGTCTGGCCGGTTGCGACCGAGATAGAACTCTTGACGCGCCGCTCCGACACGGTCGGCGTCAGGCTGTTGGCGCTGGCCGGAGGCACGTTGCTGATTTCCTGCTCGATATCGAGCCGGACGGTGCCGTTGACGCTGATGCGCGGCGAAACCCGCAGGATGATGCCGGTGTTGCGATAATCGATGGTGTTGACGACCGTGTTGCTCGTGGTCAGCACCGTGGCGCTGCCGGTCGATACCGGCACCACGTCGCCGACCTGCAGCGTCGCCACCTGGTTGTTGATGACGACCAGCGACGGGTTGGACAACACCTTGACGCTGGTGACCGCATGCAGGGCATCAAGGATGAAGCTCGGCTGGGTTTCCGATCCGATCAGGAAGTTGAACCCGGGAAAGGCGCGGTTGATGAAGGCGTTGGTGACCGAGCCTGCGACCGAGGCGGCGCCGGTGGTGGCGTCGGTGGTAGTGGCCGGCGCGGTGGTGGCCTGGGTGTTGAGGATGGAGCCGCTGTTCGGCCGCAACCCGACATTCTGGCCGGTCAGATAGGACTGCACACCATAGGACAGGCTGTTGTTGAGCGTAACCTCGGCAATGGTCGCGTCGATCGCGACCTGGAGCTGCGGCTGATCGATCTGCATCAAGGTCGTTTCGACGATGCGATAGTTGGCCTGATCGGCGTAGATCAGAAGCGAGTTGTTGACGGTGTCGGGCGTGATCCTCACGTCCTGCAATACCGGCTGGCCATTGCCGGAAGCGGAAGTCCGGCCGCTGTCGATCGCGTTGGTGTTTGCGCCGTTTGTTGCAGTTGTTGCTGCCGCCGTTTGCGTTCCGAACCCTCCCGGCGCGCCGGCGCCTGGGGTGCCGCGTCCGGCAAACCCGCCATTGGCCGCCGGCGAATTCGCGTTGAGCGACAACCGGTCGGCACTCGACGAGGTCAACGCGCCGGATCCGGGCGCAACCTGATTGTCCGCGCTGTCCAGCAGGTTCGAGGACCCGCCGCCCAGGAACATGTCGGTCAATACGCGCGCCATCTGGCGGGCATCGCCATATTTCACCCGATAGACGTGAACGCTGGTTCGGGCGGTGTCGGCGCGATCGAGCCGCTTGATCCAGGTCGCTGCCGAGCGCAGCATGTCCGGACGCTTGGTCACGACCATGATGGCGTTGAGGCGCGCGACAGCCTGGAACTTGATGACGTTCTGGCTCAGGCCGTTTTCACCGGAATCGACGATTTTCTCCAGCTCCGCGATGATCGGAGCCGGCGAGCCGCTCGAGATCGGAAAGATTCCGACCGACTGCCCGCGCATCCAGTCGACGTCAAAGCTCAACGCCGTGTCGACGGCGGTCCTGCGCTCGGCGCCGGTGCCCTGGATCAGCAGGAGATTGCGGGTGGTGTCGGCGCGCACGCTGCCGGCTCTGGTGGCGAAGCTGTCCATCAGCTTCAGCAGCGTTTGCGCCGAGACATATTGCAAGGGCACGACCGAGACGCCGTAGCCCGGCTCGGGATTGGACGGGGCGCCATCGATCCGCCCGGCGCCGACGGCATCGCCAAGCGGCGTGAGCCGATAGCCCGACGTGTCATGCAGCAGCACGACCCCGCTCAGCCGCAGCGCATTCTCCAGCACAAATACAATGTCGGATTTCGGCACCGGCCGCACCGAAACCAGGCTGACCGTGCCCTGCACCCGGGGATCGATGGTGTAGCCGGTGTGCAGGATGTCGCCGAGCACGACCTTCGCCACGGTGGCAACGGGCGTATTCTCGAAGTTGAGGTCGAAGCCGTTGCCGCTGGCCGTGGTCTGCAGACGGTCGTCGGAAACCGCGGTGATGTCCGCGCCCTCGTAAAGCGCAGCATTTCCATTGCGGTTCTGGCCGTAGCCTGCCGCTGTCGAGCCCACCGGCTGCGTCTGCCGCGGCAGCAGGTCCAGCGAACGTACCTTGTCGGAGATATCGAGGTTCGAGCCCTCGACGCTCGAGCCGACAGTGGCCGAGTTGCAGGAACTCAACAACGCCAGCGAGGCAAGCACCAGGGCAGCGCACGCGCACCGGCCGATCACAGGGTACCGGCCTGACCTGCCGACGCGTACCATTTTCTTCTGCCATATAAAAAGTGTTGGCGCCGCAGATCGCTCACGACGTTGCACCGGAGCCGATGTGCATACTTAGCGAGCGAACGTGACAGAAATAAATTGGTTACATGATTGGCGATAAGGCAATGGCGCATCGTTGATTTTGCAACACACCCGCGATTTATTCCGCGCAAAAAATCTGCCACTTAAAATTTTTTTGAGCGGCCGCACGACGGCCGGCTTCGCACGACTGTCACACTTCGGATCAATAACAGCCGGGTTGCCGGCAACACGCTCCGCCACCCGCGATGGCCCGCGAGGCGCCGGCCGGTCCTTATGAAAAAAGCGCGACCGGGAAAGCCGATGGCTGGCGACTTGTCTTCGCAGTTCGTGGAACATCTTCGTCAAAGCAAGTTTTTGACGGCGACGGCCGAACGCGGCGTTGCGCCCGGGCAGGGCGGCGCCGATCGCCGCCGCGAGAAGCTTTGGGAACTGGTCGAACTGTCGGCCGGCGAGTTCGCCGATGAAGCCGCGCGTTTCCATGGCCTCGAGCGTGTCGGCCTGCCGGACATGATGTCGGCCACTCCGCTGGTCGCGTTGTTCTCGCAGCGCTTTTTGCGTGAGACCGTGGTCTTCCCCTATCGGTCGCAGGATGGTCAGGCCGCGCTTGCGGTGGCCGATCCGAGCGATCAGGCCACGCAGCGCGCTGCACAAATCGTGCTGGGCGAAGGCGTCGCCATCACCGTTGCGACGGCGGAGGATCTTGCCGTCGTTCTCGCCCAACGGCTCGATGAAGGAGAGGGCGACGCCGCCGATGGCGCAGCGGCCGAGTTGCGCGAAGACGACATCGAAAGCCTGCGCGACCTCGCAAGCGGCGCGCCGGTCGTGCGCGCCGTCAACGACCTGCTTGAAAAGGCAGTGGAATTGCGCGCCAGCGACATCCACATCGAGCCGTTTCCGACCGGCCTCGTGGTGCGGCTGCGCGTCGACGGCCTGCTGCGGCCGGTGACGGCGCTCGCCGGCGTGCTGCCGCAGGCGGTGGTCTCCCGCATCAAGATCGTGGCCAATCTCAACATCGCGGAGCGGCGACTGCCGCAGGATGGCGCGGCGCGGCTGCGGGCGGGGCGCACCGACATCGATATCCGTGTGGCGATCATGCCGACCCAGCACGGCGAATCCGCGGTCATTCGTATCCTGCCCAAGGACCGCGGGCTGCTGGTCGTCGAAAAGCTTGGATTTTCAACGCGGGACGAGACGACGCTGCGGCGGCTGTTGAAGCTGCCGCACGGCATGATCGTCATCACCGGCCCGACCGGCAGCGGCAAGACCACGACGCTTGCCACCATCCTGTCGATCCTGAACGAGCCGGTCCGCAAGATACTGACCGTCGAGGATCCCGTGGAATACGAAATCCCCGGCATCAATCAATCGCAGATCAAGCCGGGGATCGGCCTGACCTTCGCGGCGGCCCTTCGTTCCTTCGTGCGACAGGACCCCGATGTGATCATGGTCGGTGAAGTCAGAGATTCCGAGACCGCCCATGTCGCGGTCCATGCCGCCCTGACCGGGCATCTGGTGTTGACGACGCTGCACACGGAAACCGCGGCTGCCGCGGTGCCGCGCCTGCTCGATCTCGGCGTCGAAGGCTACCTGCTGCGCTCGGTCCTTCGTGCGGTGATCGCGCAGCGCCTGGTCCGGCAGCTGTGCGAGCGCTGCAAGTCGCGGCGCGTGCTGGGCGAGGCCGATTTCGAAGAGGACCCGAGGCTTTCGGCCTTCGGCTTCCGCTGCGGCGAGGCGATCCACGAGCCGCGCGGCTGCGAGCGCTGCGGCAATGTCGGTTATCGCGGTCGGCTTGGCGTGTTCGAGCTGCTGGAGCTGACCGGCGAGATCAGGGACATGATCGGAGAAAAGACCGACGGCCTGAAGATCGACCAGATGGCGATCCGGGCCGGCATGACCACGATGCTCGATGACGGCATCGCCAAATGCCGCGCTGGCCTGACTTCGCCCGCCGAGATTCTCCGTGTCACGACCATGCGGTGAATGAAGTGCCCAATTTCCGCTACCGCGCCCTGACCCAGAACGGCGAGATCGTGAACGGCACGATCTCGGCGCCGACCTCGGCCGAGGTGGCGCGCCGGATCGAATATCTCCGGCTGCTGCCGATCGAGACGGTCGAAGACGGCAGGGCCAGCTTCGAGCACGGCAGCTATGGATGGTTCGGCCGGCCGACCGCGACCGAAATCACGACATTCACCCGCGACCTGGCGCTGCTTTTGAAAGCCGGCGCGCGTCTCAACGATGCGCTTGAATTGTTGGCCGGCGACGCCGATGTCGGGCGGATGCGCCCGGTGGTCGCCAAGCTGCGGGCCGCGATCCTGGCCGGCGAAAGCTTTGCGGATGCGGTGGCCGGACATCCGGCACTGTTCCCGCCGATGTATGGCGCGCTGGTGCGCGTGGGTGAAGCCTCCGGCACCCTCGATCAGGTGCTCGACATGCTCAGCACGGAGCGGTCGCGGTCAGAGCAGATGCGTCGCAAGCTCACCGACGCCATGCAATATCCGGCCTTCGTGCTGGTCGCGGCGACTGGCGTGATGCTGTTTTTCATCCTGTTCGTGCTGCCGCAATTTTCGACCGTGCTGCAGGATTTCGGCACGAAATCGGATACGACGCTCGGCACTTTCATCAAGTTGTCGGATTTCCTGCACGCCAACGCCACCGCGTCCATGCTGACATCGGCGGCGGTCATCGCCGGGGTCTGGTGGCTGTTGCGCCGGCGCTCGACCCGTGCGGCGATCCTCACCGGACTGTCGCGCACGCCAGGGATCGGCGGTGTCTTTCAATATTACCGCACCAGTCTGTTCTGCCGGAATCTCGGCGTCCTGCTCGGCGCCGGCGTCAACCTGACGGCGACGCTGCGTATCCTGGTCGACATCATGGCGACGACCGGGAGCGAGGACGACTGGGCCGCGGCGGCGGATCGCGTCCGACATGGCGGCAAACTGTCCGACACGCTTTCGGTCGCCAACAGCCTGCCGCCGATGGCGGTGCGCATGCTGCGGCTTGGCGAGGAGACCGGCCAATTGCCGACGCTCGCAGGCCGGGTAGCGGAATTCTACGAGGCGAAGCTGCAGCGCAGCCTCGACCGTATCGTCGCGATCGTCGGGCCGCTCGCGATTGTCTTGATCAGCACAGTCGTGGGCGGCCTGATCGTATCGGTCATGACCGCCTTGTTGTCGGTCACGCAACTGGTTGGCTAGAAAGGTGGGTTCATCATGATGTCGTTCAAAACCTTCAGCGGATTTTTGTTCGACCGCCGCGGGAACGGCGCGGCGCGGGACAAGAGCGGCGCCCATGGCAGCGAGGCCGGCTTCACCCTGGTCGAGATGCTGGTGGTGATCGCCATCATCGGGCTGATCATGGGACTGATCGGTCCGCGTGTCCTCAATTATCTGAGCGAGTCCAAGGTCAAGGCGGCCAAGATCCAGATCCAGAGTTTTGGCAGCGCGCTCGATCTGTTCTATCTCGACGCGGGCCGCTTTCCATCGACCTCGGAAGGATTGGCCGCGCTGGTGCGGCAGACGCCCGGCGTCGCCGCCTGGAACGGTCCTTACCTGAAGGGCGGCACCGTTCCCAATGATCCCTGGAACCACGGTTATGTGTACCGTTCGCCCGGCGAACGCGGTCCTTATGACATCATGTCCTACGGATCCGACGGCCAGGAAGGCGGCAGCGGTACCGCCGCCGATATCTCGCTCGAAAGCACGACCGCCAAGAATGACTGAAGAGAATGACTGACACGGAGCGCGGCTTCACTCTGCTCGAAATGGTTTGCGTGCTCGCGATCATCGCGCTGCTCGCGGCCGTGCTGATGCCGTTCGTCCCGCGCGAGACGTCGCGATCGCGGCTCGAAGCCTACGCGTTGCAGGCCGCGACGTTGCTGAAGCAGGACCGCAACGCTGCGATCAGGCGCAACACCAGCGTCGCCACGCTGGTCGATGCCGGTGCGCGCGCCATCCGCTCCGGCGTGTCGACCGCTTCGCTTCGCATCCCCGACGACGTTCATTTCGAGACGGTGTTGCCGCAGACCTGCCAGCGGCAGGCGGCGCTGTCGACCATCCGCTTCTTCGCCAATGGCACATCGTGCGGCGGCACGATCGCGCTCACCCGCTTTAATGCCGGTTACGAAATCCGCGTGAACTGGCTGACCGGGAGGATCGATATTGTCTCACGTGACGTCGTCGTCAACTGAACGCCCCGACGCCGGTTTCACCATCATCGAGGTGCTGGTGGCACTTGCGCTGGTGGCGGTCACCATCGTCGCGATCGGCTCGCTGATGGCGACCAATGCGCGCGGCGTTCGCAAGTTCGAGCAGCATGTCGCGCTGGTGCAGGCGGCGCGCACGGCAATGACGACCGCGATCCCTCCGCGGCCGGAGCTGCGTCCCGGCGCCTCGTCGGGACAGAATGACGGCTATCGCTGGACCGTCGACGTAATGCCGCTTGGGGGCGAGTGGACGGTGCCGAACGCGGAAGTGCCGTGGCAGCCCGAGCTTGTCCGAGTTCGCGTCAGGTCGCCGAGCGGCGCGGTATCGGACATACGCACGGTGCGCCTGATAAGGGGGCAGCCCCAATGACATCTGCAGCATCGGATCGACGCGCGGGCGAGCAGGGGTTCACGCTGATCGAGACCATCGTGGCGCTGGCGCTGATGGGGCTCGTGCTCTCCGCGCTCGCCAGCATCACCGCGCAGTGGCTGCCCAACTGGAACCGCGGCATCGGCCGTATCCAGCGCGGCGAGTTGATCGGCATCGCGCTGCAGCGAATCGCGGCCGATATCGCCGCGGCGGAGTATGTCCCGGCCAACCGCGATACGCGGCAGCCCCTGTTCGATGGATCGGAACTGTCGCTCACGCTGGTGCGCACGGCACTGGGCCCGAATGCGGGGCCGGGGCTCGACGTGGTGCGGATCGGCGAGACCAAGGATGGACGCGAGTTCGTGACGCTGCGTTCGCGCGCGCGTTTCGCACCCTTGCCGGACGGCTCGTCGCTTTCGGAACAATTGCATTTTGGCGACCCCGTGGTGCTGCTGCGCGCGCCTTTCCGCCTGTCGTTCGCCTATGCCGGCAGCGATCGGGTCTGGAAGGGTAGCTGGCACGAAGCCGACAGATTGCCGATCATGATCAGATTGACGGTGCGTGACGCGGCAAGCCAGCGCGTGCTGTCGGTGTCGACGATCGCGCCGGTTCACGCCCAGGTGCCGAGCGACTGCACCCGGCCGGACGGCTGTGCTGACAAGGCTGCTTCGCAGCAAAATGCACCGCAGGGGCAAAATGCGCCGCTTGCGAATGCCGCCTTTGCGGGACAGGTGAGGGGGCAATGATGGGTGTTCGTGCCAATCCTCCGTCCTCGCAACGCGGCTTCGTCATCGTCGCCGTGCTCTGGATTCTGATTGCGCTGTCGTCGCTTGCGATGATTTTTTCGATGTATCTCTCGGCTTCCGCCGATGCGCTGGCCATTGGCGACACGGCGCTGAAGGCCGAGGCGCTGGAATCGGCTGGCATCGAGCTCACCGCCTATCAGCTGACGCTGGCAGCGGACGACAAGCGACCGCAACGCGGGTCGTTCCGGTTTCGCATGAACGATGCCGATGTCGCCGTCACCTTTACGTCGGAGGCGGCGCGCATCGACCTCAATCTGGCGCCAAAGGAGCTGCTCGCCGGCCTGTTCGCGGCGCTCGGCGCCCGCAAGGACGCTGCAATGGAGGATGCGGAGCGGATCGTTGGTTGGCGGACCCGCCCGGTGCCCGACGCGGTCAATAACGAGGCGGCGCTCTATGCGGCCGCAGGGCTGAACTATTCGCCGCGACAGTCCCTGTTCACGCATGTCAATGAATTGGCGCTTGTGGTCGGCCTGCCGCCGGTGCTGGTGGAGCGGGCCCTCCCATACGTGACCATCTTCAACGGCACGTCCAATGTCGATCCGGCGATTGCGGCGCCCGAGGTGGTCGCGGCGCTTCCGAAGACGGACAAGGACAGGTCCGCCGACATATTCGGCGATCGCACGACGCCGTCGAACAACCCGTTGGCCGGCGACGGGGCGGCGACAAGGCCGGCCGGCGACCAGGCGACAGTCAAGAGCACCTGCTACCGGATCGACACCACGATCAGCTTTGGCAATGGCCGCCGCGTTTCGTCGGAAGTCGTGATCGCGCTTGGCGACAAGTCGGAACCCTATCGCGTGTTGTCGTGGCAGGACGAGGTCGAGCCGCGCCAGCAAGCGCGCCCGCGCAGGAGTTCGTGATGGCCGCCCTCACTGAGGCAAAGGAACTGTTCGGTCAGTGGATTGGGGCCGTGGTCGGTGCGGTCGACGCGGTGGCGGGGCGGCTCGTTCGGGCGCGCCGGATCCACCTCGAGCAACGCGACGACGGCACATTCGCCGCGAAAGCGATACCGGCGACTGACGCGGCGCTGCCCGAGCTGTCGTTCCGCTTGAACAATGGCGCACCACAGCCTCCATTGTCGGCCGAATGGAAAGTGGCGTTCCGCGGCAGCAGCATTGAAGCAGAGCTGCCGGCCTCGCAGGCGATGACGCATCTGCTCGATTTTCCGAGCAAGGCCGGCGATTTCCTCGACGGCATGATCCGCGCGCAGATCGATCGCCTGACACCCTGGAGCGCGCGCGACGCGGTGTTTGGCTGCAGTGCGCCGAAGGAGGTAGCTGATGGCCGGATCGAGGTGGTGTTCGCGGCGACGTCGAAGCTGAAGGTGGCCCCGCTGCTGCAACTGGCGCAGACCCTGGATGCCGCGTCGGTCGCCGTCTATGCCGGGGCGCCTCCCGGCGAAGCGGCCAGGATCAGGCTGATCGAGAAATCGCTGCGCAGCGTGATTGGGCCCGCCATCAACCTGCCGCGCCTGCTTCGCGCCATCCTGCTTTCGGCCGGCCTCGCCGCCGCGGCGTCGCTTCTGCTCAATGCCTGGCTCGGCGGTTCGCTGCAGTCCGACCTCAGCGACCTGCAGCGGCGAATTACCCAGCGCCGCGCGGCGCTGCGTCTCGACGCGAACGGTCTGGCTTCGGGGCTCGGGCTGTTGGCCAAACGCAAGCAGACCACGCCCTCCAGTGTGATGGTGCTGGAGGCCGTTACGCGGGCGCTGCCCGATTCCACCTTCGTGACGGAGCTGCGGATCGAGGGCGACAAGGTCCAGGTCGTCGGCATGACCCAGGACGCGCCGTCGCTGATCCGCCTGATGGAGCAGTCGCCGCAATTCACCCGCGCCACATTCTTTGCGCCGACCACGCACGCGGCCAACGAGAGCGGCGAACGTTTCCATATCGAAGCCCATATCACACCTTCTTTCGGATCAGGCTCGTGAACGCATTCTCCGTATCGATAAAGGCCCTCGTCAGGTCGCCGCTCATGGCATCGGCGCTCTATGCCGGCGTCATCGTCCTGCTGGTATTCGTGACGCTGTCCTCGATATCCGATCTCCTGGACCAGCGGCGGGAACTCGCCGAGTCGGCCGCGATGCTGGAGCAGCTCGAAGGACACAAGCCTGCGGCCCGGGGCGCCTCCGACGTGACGATGCCGTCGGGGTCGCCCTATCTGGAAGGCGCGACCGTCACGGTCGCGGGCGCGATGCTGCTGCAGCGTGTCGCCGGCGCCGTGGTGAAATTCGGCGGCAATGTGCTGTCGACCCAGCTCGACGTGCAGGGCGGGCCCACCAAGACCGGCTTCCTGAGCATGATCGCAAGCTGCGAAATCGATCAGCCCCAGTTGCAGCAGGTGCTGTACGATCTGGAGGCCGGCATGCCGTTCCTCTTTGTCGACCAGCTGCTGGTGCAAACGCCGGTCTCCACGCCCGATTCCGAGACCACCAAGCTGCGGGTCCTGATCGGCGTCTCCGGCCAATGGAAGGGCAGCAAATGATGCGCCGCATTGCAATCGGTCTTGCGCTTTGGGCGTTGTCGCTGCACGGCGCGGCGGCGGCGACCGTCGCCATCGCAAGCGACGCGCTCGATGCCGGCCTCGAAGATGAAACGCGGCTGACGGGTCCGCGCACCGGCGAACCCGTGACGACCGTGCGTATCGTCCCGCCACCGCCCGCGCCGCAGCGCACGTTGAGCGCCAATCCGCTGTGGGCGATTCCGCTCTCGAAATTGTCGGGCACGCGCGAGCGTCCGATCTTCTCCCCGTCGCGCCGTCCGCCGCCACCCGCCGTCGCGGTCGTGCCGGAGGCGGCCCCGTCGCCGCCACCGCAGCCAAGGCGAGCGGCGGAGCCGCCACCGGTTTCGCTGGTCGGGACTATCGCCGGCGGTGATGAAAGCTTTGGAATTTTTGTCGATCAATCAACCAAGGAGCCGCTCCGGTTGAAGATCGGCGAGGATTATCAGGGCTGGAAGCTGCGAACGATCCAGGGCCGTGAAGCGACCCTGGAAAAGGATCAGCAGGCCGCGGTGCTGAGCTTGCCGCCGCCGGGCGGCGAATCCGCCGGCGAAGTTCGGTTGATCCCGGTGAGCACCGTGGTGCGGCCGGTCACCTCGCGATGATAAGTGGCCGCTAGATTGCGCCAAGCCATTGCTGTGCGGCTACCGCCGATAGCAGGCCCATGGCGAGAAAGGGCCCGAACGGCAGCGACGTTTGCCGGGTCAGGCTGTGCCCGGCAAGTTGCAAGGCGCCGGCTGCGATCAGCGCGCTGACGGCGGCGATCAGGATCAGCATCGGAATCCCGGAGAAGCCGACCCAGATGCCGGCGGCGGCCAGGAACTTGACGTCGCCGAGGCCAAGTCCCTGGACCTTTCGCCACGCGAAATATAATCGCCGCAACAGCCAGCAGCTCGCACCGACAATGACCGCGTCGCGCAGCGCCTCGACGCCGGCCGGCGCGCCGCCGGCGGCGATCGCCTTCATCAGGCCCAGGGCGGCGATCGCCAGGTTCAGTCCGTCCGGGATGATGCCGTGACGCAAGTCGATCAGCGCCAGCGCGCCGCAAAGCGCGCAGAGCAGCAGGAAAAATCCCGGGAACAGAACTGCTTCGATGTCGAAGTGCATATTTCTTTTTGCGGGATGACCGAGCTTGGATGTCGATGACGGCGATACGTCGCTTCCGTGACAAGAGATACCGGTTTTCATTGACGAAATTATTTTGAGATGATCGCGTGAAGAATTCTCGACGATTTTTGTTCTTGTGAAGATTATTCCGTGAGCGGAATTTTTTTTATTCGGCGGAAGCGCACGGCGCGAAATCGCGTCGTCACAAAACGGCATAACAAGCCAACCATATATTGCGCGCGATTTGCCGAGGTGTTGCGGGCGTTGCCGCGCGCTCGCCACGGTCTCAAGGATGTACCGATATGCGGGTTGCGCTTTGTCTGCTTTTGCTGGTGCTCGGCCTGCAGCAGGCCAATGCCGCAAAGCTCGACGACGCCGCGGAGCGGTACCGGCCTTACATGATCGAAGGAATCGGATCGGCATTGGCCGGCGCGCGCGATCTGCGCGAGCGTGCGGCCGCAAAAGATCTGGCTGGTGCGAAGAAGGCCTGGATCGCCGCGCGCGCCGGCTGGGAGCGTTCGGAAGTATTCACAGCGGGCTTCGTTCCCGAACTCGACGCCCAGATCGATGCCTGGCCCAATGCCCAAAGCGGCTTTCATGCCATCGAGGCAAAGCTGTTCGGCGCCGGCAGCACCGATGTCGACGGTTATGCCGGCGCGCTGGTCGAGCACCTCGACAGCCTGTACGGCAAGCTTCGCGACATGCCATTGACGCCGCAAGGTCTGCTCGACGGCACCGCGCGGCTTGCCTACGAGGTTGGAGAGAGCAAGGCCGATGGCGGCGAGTCCAGGATCAGCGGAACCTCGCTCGACGACATGCGCAACAACGTGGCCGGCATCGGCTTCGCCTACACGGCGATTTTCGCTGACGCACTCAAGGCGGCCGACGCCAGGCTCGCCGATTCCGTGGTGAAGCAGATCGCGCGGCTCAAGGCGATCGTCGCGGCAAAGGACTTGCCTCATGTCGACGTCCTTGCTCTGCGGCGGGCCAGCGAGGAACTTGTGGTCGCCCTGCAAGCCGCCTCCGCGAAGCTGGGACTGCGCCAGCCGACGCTTGAGGCTCAATCGCGATGACGATTCGTCGCCTGGGGATTGCTGCTTTGGCTTTCGGATTCCTGGTCGCGGGTCCGCAAGCGCGCGTCGCGGCCTTTCCGGTCGACGGCGACCAGACGGTATTGCCCACAAAGACCGAGCTGAACGAGGATGCGCTGGACAAGCCGCGCGAAGTATTTCGCTCGGAAGTCGCAGGCGGGAAGTCGTACCTCATCAATCTTGGCAATCTGGCGTTCAGCTCGCCGTCGATCCTCGGCGACGTGGCACGGCAGGCCGGCCTGAGTTGCGGAACCTGCCACGTCAACGGCGCGGGAAACGCGAAATTCTTCATGCCGAAGATGTCGACGCGTCCCGGCAATTTCGACACCACCGGCCCGCTGTTCAATCCGAAAGCCAACAACTTCGTGCTCGACCCGGTGCGCATCCCCAGTCTTCGCGGCGCGCGCTACCTCGCCCCCTATGGTGCCGACGGCCGCATGGCGTCGCTGCGCGATTTCGTGCGCAATGTCATCGTCAACGAGTTTGCCGGCCCCGAGCCGTCACCTGCCATCGTCGATGCGATTGTCGCCTACATCCAGGACATTGATTTCCTGCCCAATCCGAGCCTCGGTGCCGGCGGTGGGCTGATCGGGAAGATCAGCGAATTGGAGCGTCGCGGCGAGACGTTGTTCCGAAAGCCGTTCCCGCACGATCCGGCGATGAGCTGTGCGGGCTGCCATGTTCCCTCCGGCGGCTTCGTCGATCATCAGCAGCATGACGTTGGCTCCGGCGGCTTGTTCAAGACGCCGACGCTGCGCAATGCCGATTTCAACGCGCCGTATTTTCACGACGGCCGCTTCGACAATTACGACCAGGTGGTCGCGCATTTCGACCGCACCTTCGATCTCGGCCTGTCGGCGCAGGATCGCCAGGATCTCGTCGCCTATCTCTCCGCGGTCGGCGACGGCATTCAGCCCTATGAGCGCGACGGCGCGGGCGCGACGCTGAAGGAAATCAACGACTTTGCCGCGGTGCTCGCGACCGCCATCCCGGCAGGCGACAAGGACACCGTCGCGCTCGCCGTTGAGACGATCGGTCGGGAACTGCGCGAGCTGACGGAGCAATATCCGGATCGCAAGAACACCAGCGTGTCCGGCGGCGAAGACGAGCGCCTGGGCGCGCGCGTGGCGTTGAAGAACCTCGTTCTCACCTTGCGTCGCATCGATCTCGCCGTCGCGGAGGGCCGAACCACCGACGCCGCGGCGGAATTCAGGAACTATCGCAATCTTACCGCGGCTGCGGTGCCGGCGATGCTCGCCCGCGCCCAGCCGTGGTCGTTGTTCGATCCTGCCGTGCATGATTCGCACTACGGGGCGTTGCGTCAGGTCCTGCAGTCGCGGCACGTATCGCAGTAGAGCAAGTTCCGGCGGTGACGCTGGCATCGATACGATCGATGCACGCATTCGCATTGGCGCGCGGATCGATCTTGATGACGCTCGCGCAAACTCTCGCGCGCGCTGATCTCAAATTTTTTTCGATGTGAATCCGCATCGATGATCTCGTCAGAAAAAAATTTGGAGTCGTTCAGAGTTTCCTCAGCCGTTTCACGGCTTCGATACATCTGCGTCATGTTGACCCACTACGTAAGTCCAGCGTTGGCCAGCGCGGTATCAACTTGCAACTTCTGGGGTCATCATGACTTTAAATTTGAAAAAGAACTGGCGAACCACAACAGCGTTGTGTTTCGTCTCGACGGTCGCCGTCGTCACGGCGGCTTATGCGGCCAATGGCGGCCGCAGCAACTGGGACAAGCGTCCCCACCACAACCGATTCGCCAACAACGCAAAAGACGCCGACAAGAACAACAACAAGAAGGACAAGGATCCGGCGGACAAGCTGAAGACCGCCTCTCCGATCAAGCATGTCATTATCCTGATTGGTGAGAACCGCGGCCTCGATCACACCTTCGGTGTGTACAAGCCAAAGGGCAAGAAAGAGACCATTTCCAACCTGCTCTCCAAGGGCATCGTCAACGAGGACGGCACGCTTGGCCCGAACTTCGCTCAGGCGCAGCAGTTCGCGGTTGCCGCGCAGCCCTCGTTCTATATCGGCGCTCCGCAGATCGCCAAGTCGCCCTTCGGCCCGACCAACCTGATGCCGCAGCCGAACACCAACGGCACGCCGACCGCGCAAAGCGACACGTCGCCCCCGTTCAAGACGATCGCCGAAGCGAGCGTCGAGAAGGACATGGATCCCGGCGATCTCGACATCCTGACCACCGGCGCCAGCGGATTGGCGACCGGCGTGCTCGATACCCGCGTGCCGGGTGCCGGCACTCTGGCTGCCGGCCCGTACCCGCTGCAGGGTCCCGCGCTCAGCGATGACGACTACACCGGCGACACCACGCACCGCTTCTACCAGGATTGGCAGCAAGAGGATTGCAGCGCCGCGGGCGCGACCAAGGCCAATAATTCGGGCTGCTTGAACGACCTGTTCCCCTTCGTGATGGTCACCTATTCGGCGACCAACAAGAGCCAAGGCAACTCGATGGGCTTCTTGAACGCCGAGCAGGAGCAGGCCCCGATCCTGAAGGGGCTGGCTGACCGCTTCACCCTGAGCGACAACTTCCATCAGTCGTTCCACGGTGGCACCGGCGCCAACCACTTCATGCTCGGCACCGGCGACGCGGCGTTCTGGAGCGACGGCAAGGGAAATCCGACCACGCCGCCGGCGAACCTGATCGCGAATCCGAACCCGAAGGCGGGCACCAACAACACCTACACGGTGGATGGCAACTGGAGCAATTGCTCCGACATCTTCCAGCCCGGCGTGCAGCCGATCGCGAGCTATCTGAACCATCTGCCCTACGCGGCGGAGCCGAACTGCAAGCCGAACCACTTCTACATGCTCAACAACGTCAATCCGGGCTTCCTGCCGAACGGTGCGTTGTCGGGGGGAAACAACGTTCCGCCGTCGCCTGTCCGGACGATCGGCGACGCCTTGAACGACAAGCAGATTTCGTGGGCCTATTACGGCGGCGCGTATAACGACGCCGTGGCGCTCTCGAACGCCGCCGTTGCGGCCAACCCGACCAGCCCGAACCTGACGGCGGCGGCGCTTGCCGATCCGGCTCACGCGCTCGGCGTGGCCTACTGCCAGATCTGCAATCCGTTCCAGTATGCGACCTCGATCATGGGCAACGCGGCCCAGCGTCAGGCGCACATCAAGGACACGGCCGATCTGATCACGGCGATCCAGAACAACCAGCTGCCGTCGGTCTCGTTCGGCAAGCCGGACGGTCTGCTCGACGGTCATCCGCAAACTTCGAAGGTCGATCTGTTCGAGGCCTACGTGCTCAACGTTCTCGGCGCGCTCGACGCCAATCCGGAACTGAAGGCCGAGACGGCGGTGTTCATCACCTTTGACGAAGCCGGCGGTTACTGGGACTCGGGCTACATCCAGCCGCTCGACTTCTTCGGCGACGGACCGCGCATCCCGACCCTGATCCTGTCGCCCTATTCGACCGGCGGCAAGGTCAATCACAATTATGCCGATCATGTATCGCTGCTGAAGTTCGTCGAGCGCAACTGGGGCCTCCAGCCGCTCACCAACCGCAGCCGCGACAACCTGCCGAACCCGACCTTCTCGAAGAACAATCAGTATGTGCCGACCAACAGCCCGGCGCTCTCTGATCTGTTCGACGCGTTCGACTTCAGCAAGCCGGTCACTCTGTCCTACACCGAGTGATCGTACCCCTCGCGCGATCTGATCGCGCACGGGATTGATTGAGACGGCGGCGCCGCTCGAACCCATGGTTCGGCCGGCGCCGCTTTCGACATGTTCGGCTGGATAGGGAATATGCGGAAGGTTTCGTGGTTTGGCCGGTTGATTTGCGCGGGCCTTCTCGTTGCAGGTTTTGCCCCCGCGATGGCCCAGCAGTTTTCGGCGGACATTGTGACGTCGCGGGACAGCGCCGCGGTGCCGGCGGGGCGCTTGTGGGTTCGCGACGGATGGGTGCGGATCGAGACTCCGGAGCTTCCGAACGGCTTCTTCCTTGTCGATAGCGCAAAACCATCGGCCTATTTCGTGCGGCCGGCGACACACATTTATATGGATGCGAGGCAATCAAGCCGGCTTTCCCGATTGTTTGTTGCCGTGGACCCGAACGAGCCGTGCCGGCACTGGGAGGCGATGGCAGAGGTGGCCGGCCTCACGGCGCAGGCGGATTGGCGCTGCGAGCAGGCCGGCCAGGAGGAAATCAAGGGCCGCAGCGCTGAAATGTTTCGGGTCACCTCAGCCGGAAACCACCAATTCGTCGCCTGGCTCGATCGCGAGCGCCGTTTTCCGCTGCGGATCAAGACTGCCGATGGAACGGTCATTGCGCTCGAGCACATCCGCAACGAGCCGCAGCCTGCGTCCTTGTTCGAATTGGCGCCGGACTTTAGAAAATTCAGCCCGGAGGCGCTGGTCGAGCGGATCAAGCAGAGCGATGTCTGGGTCAGCGAGCCAAAGGACGGCGAGTCGGCGCGGCGATGAACCGGCCGGCGCAAGCTGCTGGTCCCGTCACAAATCGGCAAAGGAAGTCGACAATATTACGTGCTCGTGACACGCGCTTTCCGGCCTTTCGCGAATTCCGCGCGCCAGGATTTTTGGCCTATTGTAAGATCGCAACAGTGTCGCTGCGCGATCACGTCGCCAAACCTTTAAGGCATCGTCACGGATGGTTCATCGCGTTGTGACGCGTCTCTGAAAATTTGCGTGCGGCGCGCTTTCATCCTTTCGAGCGCCGAAACTCGGTCGAGTAATAATAGGGGGTTCAGAATGTCTTTTGCAAAATTCTTCAAGCGTACTACCGGGTTGCTCGGGACGCTGGCGCTCCTGTCGAACAGCACGGTGTCGTTCGCGCAGGGCTGGCCCCAAGCCGAGGGGCAGCAATTAGACCGTTTCAATCATGACGAGGGCCGGTGGGACAGGGACGATGATGACCACAACCGTGACCGTGACCGTGACCATGACCATGACAAGCTGTCGCTGAACGAGAAGATCGAGCTCTTGCGCCGCAAGGTTAAGTATGTGTTCGTGATCTTTCACGAGAACGAATCCTTCGACCATTTTTTCGGCACCTTCCCAGGCGCCAACGGACTCTTCACCGCGCCAGCCGGCGCCCCGCCCGCCAACGCGACTCCGAGCTTTGAGCAAAAATACCTCGATACCTCGCTCAACACTGTCACCATCTCCCCGTTTTTGATGCCGCAAGCGGTCAAGACCTCTACCGGGCAGATCGTACCGATCTATCCTGCCGACTATATTTCGGTCGATCACAGCCACCAGGGTATGTCGAACAGCCTGCATGTCGACCCGACGACCGGCGTTGCTGCCAATGACCGTTACGCGATGGATCAAGAGGGTCTCACGACCGACGCGCAAGGCAACATCGTAACCAATAAGGGCGTGCCGGCGACCGTAATCTCAATCGCGCAAAGGCAGAAGGCCGAGGCGGACATCGGCCACATCGATTGCGACACGATTCCCTTCATGTGGTATTGGGCGAAGCACTTCGTGCTGTTCGATAACTTCCGTCAGACCATCGTCGGACCTTCGACGCCGAACGCGATCGCGCTCATCGCCGGCCAGTCCGGTGAGACGCAGTGGGCGCTTCACAACAGTGAAGGCGCGACGACGACCTATGCGAACACCGCCTTCCCGAATCCGCTTGGCGCCACTTACAGTTCGAGCGGGGGCCCCACACCCAATTCATTCGTACCGGTTGTCAACGATCCGGGTCCGTTCCCGGGTTCAAACCTCGACCACAATGCCGTCAAGCCCCCGTTCAACTTCGATGAGAATCCGGCCAACCCCACCGTGAACCTGACCTTCGCGACGCAGCCGCTCTCGTTCATGGGCAAGAACATCAAGACCATCATCAGCGCCGACCAGAATCCCACCGCCGACCTCCTGGACATCCAGGACGACATCAAGACCATCGCGTCCAAGGACCCTGCGGTCAATTGGGGTTGGTATCAGCAGGGCTTCAATGCCAACGATACGTCCGATCCCTTCGAGCCGCAAAACTCGACCACGCCAAACCCGACCAGCAACCCGGGTCTGAACACCGGTTATGTGCTGCACCACAACGGCCCGCAGTATTTTGGCTATCTCGCCGACAATACACAGGTGCTGAACAGCAACCTGCACGGCGCCAAGGACTTCTTCCAGGCCGTAGAAGGCAGGACGCTTCCAAGCGGCGGCGGTGTGTTCTATCTGCGCGGCGGCTACGACAACAATGATGGCCTGGTTCCGGTCGATCCAACGCCGGGCATTCAGCACGCGTTTCTCGGCAACGACGATCATCCGGCCTACTCGGATCAACAGATCTCCGAGGCGTTGGCCGCCAAGGCGATCAACGACGTCGCCAATAGTCCTTACTGGCATGAAAGCGCGATCATCATCACCTACGACGAGACCGACGGGTTCTACGACCACGTTTCGCCGCAACGGCGCAGCACGTTTGCCGACGGCTCGCCGCTCGCTGCCGGTCCGCGGATCCCGACAATCGTGATCTCGCCCTATGCGGCGTCCGGCAAAATCTCGCACCGCTACAGCGAGCACGGCTCGGTGATCAAGTTCATCAACGAGTTGTTCGGCCTCGTGCCGCTTGCCCAATTGCCGGACGAGGTGAATGGGCGCAAGATGGGCTCCATGACATTGGGACAGCCAAACCTCGGTCCGTCGGATGATCCGGACAACAATGTCGGCGATCTGACGGAAGCATTCGATGATGCCATCCTGCGGGGTGAGAAGCCGCCGATCCCAGCGGAACGCGCGTCGATCCCGCCGCAGGTGGTCGCAACGCTGCCTCACCTGGCGACGCCAAACTATTCGCCGAACGGCTACACCAACGGCGCATGCGCGGCGATCGGCATTTTGCCGACCGACTTTCTGACCAAGGAAGCCTACAAGAAGGGCGAGCCGATCGATCCGTATCCGGGTGACGTGAATCCGCGTCCGACCCAATCGCCGGGCACGCCGACCTCCGGAAGCTGGACGCCATGATTCAGTCCCGGCTTGAGCTATTGCGTAAGAACTGAAAGTCACACCCAAGCCAAGGGGTGGAGGTCGTGAACCTCCATCCCTTTTGCTTTCTGATCTGATTGGATTTGTGGATGTTTCGCTTAATCCCGGCTCTCTTGGCCAGCGGCTTGATGGCGCTCGCCGGCGTTGCGCAGGCTCAAACCCTGGATTCGATCCGCGCCGCACACCACATGGAATGCGGCACAGTGCTCGGCGCCGACGACTGGAACGGAGAGGACATCCACGGCAATCTCTCGGCCTTGGAAGCCGAGGTCTGCCGCGCAGTCGCCGCAGCCATATTCGGCGACGCAGGCAGCGTAACGATCCAGGCCCTTCCTGCCGAGCTGGAGGCGTTGAATGCGTTGAAGGCAGGCACGATCCAGCTTGCGGTCGGCATCTCGCCTTCGGCATCGACTGCGACGCAGTTCGGCGTCGCCTTCGGACCGCCGATCTTTTATGACGCCCAGCGCTTGATGGTCTCCAGGCTGGGTGGCATCACCGAACTGACAGGCCTGCGTGACGGGCTCATCTGCGCACTTGACATGAGCCCGCCCGAACGCGTTCTGCGCGACGAAATGACGGCGCGGGGAATTCCTTACGGGCTACAGGCCCACTCCGAACAGGGCGAAATGGACGCGGCCATAGCTGTTCGCAAATGTGCCGCGGGCACGGGCACGGAGTCGCGACTGGCGCAATCCCGCGCCAACTTTCATGCATGGGGCACCGATTTTGTATTCCTGCCGGAGCGGTTCGGGCTCAACCCGATTGTCCCCGCATATCGCTATGGCGATCAGAAGTTGGGACTGGTGATCGAGTGGACGGTCAGCGCGCTGATCGAGGCAGAAGCGTTGGGGATCACGCAGGCCAACGTGGCGGCCGCGGCGGAACGGCAGGACATGCGAACCGAGCAGTTGCTCGGGCACGACTTCGCGACCGCTCAGGCGCTGGGGCTGGCGCATGATTGGGCGGCCAAGGTTATCGCCGCAACCGGCAACTACAGCGAAATCTTCCAGCGAACGACGGGTGGGCCCTACCATCTGGATCGTGGTCTGAATGCGCTTTGGACGGAGGGCGGGCTCATGCGTCCACTTCCAATGAGATGATGAGGCAAAACGACGCCCGCTCCCTCCGGAGGCCATAAAGGCGGAGGCGACGGGCACCCGGCAGCCGCTGTGCCTTGCCGAGCTTGAGACCTGCCGGCCTTTGCATTACCGTTTGCCGGGCCACCACTTCGAGCACCGCAAACCATGCAAATCGGCTCTGACGATCTACTGCTGGTCATCGACGTGCAGAACGATTTCTGCCGCGACGGCAGGCTGGCCGTTGCCGACGGCGATGACGTCGTGCCGGTCGTCAATCGGCTGGCCCAGCGCTTCGAGCACATGGTGCTGACCCAGGACTGGCATCCACCGGGTCATAGTTCGTTTGCGACGTCTCATCCGGGCCGGGCAGCATTCGAGAGCATCGAGATGCCCTATGGGCAGCAGACGCTGTGGCCCGACCATTGCGTGCAGGGTACGCCGGGTGCGGCTTTCCATCCGGCGCTGGAGACCGAGCGCGCCGAGCTTGTCATTCGCAAGGGCTTTCGTCCGGGCATCGATTCCTACTCCGCCTTCCACGAAAACGACCGGCGCACGCCGACAGGGCTCGCGGGTTACTTGCGCGAGCGCAATTTGCAGAGGATATTTCTCGTCGGACTCGCGACCGACTATTGCGTCCATTATTCCGCCATCGACGCGCGTCGCCTCGGCTTCGATGTCGTCGTGATCGAGTCCGGGTGCCGGGCGATCGATCTGGCCGGCTCGCTCGCCGCCGCCTGGTCGGGAATGAGCGAGGCCGGCGTGCAGCGGATGGGTGAACTCTAGGCCGACCGGCTGTTGCGGTTCGGCATGCCGCCGGCCGCGATGATCTCGGCGCTCAACTGCTCGATGGTCGTGCGGTGCCGCATCGCGGTTTGCCGGAGCAGCGCAAAGGCATCCTCTTCGGAAAGGGCGTGGCTCTTCATCAGCTGCAACACCGCGCCGAACACGACGCGGCGCGAGCGCACGCGCTCTTCCAGCTTTTCGACATGGGCTGCTTCTTCGCCGCGCCGTTGCGCACAGTCGAAGGCGACCACGAGCGCGGTATAGAGGCCGGCGGAGCGCAGCGGCTTGATCAGGAAGGAGGCAGGCTGCAGGTCGAGCAGCCATTTCAGCCGGCTGGGCGTCTCGGTACCGATCAGCGCGATGATCGGCGCGTTGATCTTGAGGGCAGGGGGACGATCCGACTTGATCGGGATCGCGTCTGCATCCAGCACGATCACGTCAATGGTCTCTTGCAGCGATGGCGTGTCGGAGGGATCGACTTCGGTGACCGACATGCCCAGGCGATCGAGCTGGCGGCGCAGGATCGAGATTTCGCGCTCGTCCTTCATCATCATGAGGGCGCGACGGCCACGAACGGAAAAAGGTGACGGTCTGGTCATTTGACGACCCGCAAATGGTTCGAGCGCTTCGCAATGGCATCGCTGTTTTCCGGCCTCGCGGCGATCGACGCCAGATCGAGGCTGGAAAGATAGGGATCGGGGTGTTCGGGAGCGTCCGCCTCCCAGAAGATCTCGAACTTGCAACCGAACACCGAGCGCGCCAGGCGCGGCGTCAGGAAGCAGTGATTGTTGTCGGGATCGACCCAGACCGGGCCCTGCGGTGAATCGTAACGGTGGTTGGCAGCCGCGCGGCGAACGGCTGACAGCTCGGCCGAGCCGGCGCGGCGGATGGCGCGCGCCAGCAGCATGACGCAGACATAGGTCGACTGGCCGTCGACCGATACGCTGGAGCCGGCGCCGTAGCGCGCCTTCCATCGCGCGACGAAAGCGCGGTTCTCCGCGTTCTCGATACTCTCGAAATAGGCCGAGGAGGTGATGCAACCGACCGAGGCGTCCGATCCGATCAGCTTCAGCTCCGGCTCGCAAAGGCTGCAGCTCAAGACGGGGATCGAAAGCCCCGCATGCATCGAGGCTGCGTGTAGCGCGCGCATGAAGACGTAGCTGGATTCTCCGACCAGCGTATTGAAGACGACCGGCGGTTTCCGGTCGATGATTTCGCGGACGATATGGTCGACCGCCGTCTCGCCAAGCTCGAGCAGACGCTCCGCGAGGATGCGCCCGCCGGCGCTGGTCACGATTTCACGCAGGACGCGGTTGGTCTCCCAGGTCCACACATAGTTGGAGCCGGCGCAGAACACGTCGGTGGCGATATGCTCGAGCATGTGCCGCACCAGCGGCACCACCGTGTGGTTGGGCGCGGCGCCGACATAGATGACGTTGTCGCTGGCCTCGAACCCTTCGTAGCGCGCAGGGTGCCAGAGCAGGCGCTCGGTGCGCTCGACGATCGGAATGACCTGCTTGCGCGAGGCGGACGTATAGCAGCCGACGATGTGCTGGACCTGTTCGCTGCGGATAAGATCGTCGCAGGCGGTGTGATAGGCGGCGACCACGCCGCCGGGATCGCGCAGATGCGGCGTGAAGGTGAAATCGAACTCCTCGCCGCGATTGACCTCGTCGACGGCCATCAACGCGCTCTTCTCCATCTCCCGTGCCATCATTTGGTAAGGGCCCGATCGGGAAAACACGAGACCGAGAGGGATGGACGGTTTTAGCATCAGGTCATTCCGGAATTGCTGTGGCGATTCATCTCATCTTGTTTGCGCATGATCTTTTCGGAAAACCGCTACACGCTTTTCCGGATTATGCGCGAGTAGTTCGACTTATCACGCGCGGTGCCTTGCGCGCGTTTTGGGCTGCCCTCGCTCAAAAAAGGGGCCGCGGTCTGATTGACAAGCCCGGCAAGGCTAAGACACAATCCTCCGGTAAGCAAATACGTGCATGGCGAATGAGTTCTCGCGCAGCCATTGATGTCTGAGTGACGACCTCGCGCTTTCGCTCTCGCACGTAGATCTACGCGACCATCGATAGTACGGCATTTGAGCCATTCGGGGCCTTCTTGGGCCACGGGTGGCTTTTTTCGTTTGTGTGGGGGTGAGGCATGGCGGTGCGTCTTCCGACGTTGGAACAGATCGAGGCGCTCGGTTCGGACTTTGGCCTTGTGCTCACCGCGGACGAGATCGCCGCGTTCCAGCAGGCCTTCAAGGGGCCGCTCGCCTCCTATGGCCGGCTCGAGGAACTCGTGGCGCCGGCCTTGTCGCCGGTCCCGCCGCGCTCGCCGGGCTATCGGCCGCCGGCTTCGGAAAATCCTTATGGCGCCTGGTACTGGAAGACGGACATCAAAACGGGAAGCGAGGGCCTCTTGAGCGGCAAGAAGGTCGCCATCAAGGACAACATCTGCGTGGCCGGCGTTCCCATGATGAACGGCTCGGCGCTGCTCGAGGGTTATGTGCCCGAGCTCGACGCCACGGTGGTGACACGTATTCTCGATGCCGGCGGCACCATCGCCGGCAAGGCGGCCTGCGAGGACCTCTGCTTTTCCGGCGCCAGCCACACTTGCGCGAGCGGCGTCATCCGCAATCCGCACAATCCGGCCCATAGCGCCGGCGGCTCGTCGGGCGGCAGCGCGGCGCTGGTCGCGTCCGGCGAGGTGCCGATGGCGCTCGGCGGCGACCAGGGCGGCTCGATCCGCACGCCTTCGAGCTGGTGCGGCGTTTACGGCCTCAAGCCGACCTGGGGCCTGGTGCCGACCACGGGCTCGATGCCGATCAGCTATTCCGTCGATCATTGCGGTCCGATGTGCGCCAGCGTCGAGGATGTCGCGCGGCTGCTCACGGTCATCGCCGGTCACGACGGCTGGGACACCCGAACCATCAGCGCGCGCACCGGCGATTACATGTCGGCAACGGGCAAACCGGCCAAGGGATTGCGCGTCGGCATCCTGCGCGAAGGATTTGGTCATCCCGAGAGCGACCCCGCCGTCAATGACAAGGTGCGGCTCGCGATCGCAGCGCTGGGAAAGGCCGGCATGGAAAGCACCGAAATCTCGGTGCCGTGGCATCTCGATGGACCTCATGTCTGGAGCGGCATCATCCTGGAGGGCGCGGCCGAGATGATGCTCAAGGGCTACGGCGTCGGCAACAACATCCAGGGCTACTATCCCGTCTCCATGCAGGAGGCGCTGGCGCGCGGCATGGGTACGCGGATCAACGACGTATCGCCGACCGTGAAGCTGGTGCTGATGCTCGGCGAATACATGCACCGCCACTATCACGGCCGCCATCATTCCAAGGCGCAGAACCTGCGCGTGCTGCTGCGGCGCGCCTATGACGAGGCGCTGGAGAAGTTCGACGTGCTGGCGATGCCAACCATTCCGTTCACGGCGACGCCGATACCACCACCCGATGCACCGCTCGGCACCGCGATCGATGTGGCATTGAACATGCAAGCAAACACCTGCTCCTTCGACGTGTCGGGGCATCCCGCCTTCACCGTGCCGGTCGGCCGCATCAACGGGCTGCCGGTAGGCCTGATGCTGGTGGGCCGCCATTTCGAGGAAACAACCCTGATTCAGCTCGCCTCGGCCATCGAGGCGGGCGGCGACTGGAAGTCGAACTAAGGGCGCAAATGACTTGTAGAACCGGCTGCCCCTTCTGAGGATTTGAGGACATCGCGATGATCAAAGACGTCACTATCAGGGAGTTCTTGGCTCACGTCCTCGATCATGGCGAAGCGCGGCGTTGCGAAGGGCGCCGCCGGCCAGCGCCACGAGCTCTCGATCGCGTCCCAGGGCGCGTTTCATTATGTTTACGGCCCTTACGCGAAACCCGTGATGACGATCGAGCCGGGCGATGTCGTGGCTGTCGAAACCGAGGACGCCTTTGGCGGCGTCATTACCAGCGAGAAGGACAGCCCGACCGCCAAGCTGCAGTTCCCCTTCCTCAACCCGCAATGCGGACCGATTGCGGTTGTGGGCGTCGAGAAGGGCGATTGCCTGGCCGTCCTGATTCATGCCGTGGAGACGCGCGGCGCGCAGCCGGCCGGAACCACCTGCATCATTCCGGAATTCGGCGGCCTGGTCGGAACCGCGGCCACCGCCATGCTCAACCCGCCGCTGCCGGAGCGCGTGCGAAAGGTGCACGTCGACAAGGACGGCGTGCGCTGGAGCGACAAGATCACGCTGCCCTACCAGCCGTTCATCGGAACCATCGGCGTGTCGCCGCAGATCGAGGCGATCTCCTCGCTGCAGCCGGATTATCACGGTGGCAACATGGACCTGCCCGATGTAGCACCGGGCTCGATCCTTTATTTCCCCGTGCACACCAAGGGCGGGCTGCTCTATGTCGGCGACTGCCACGCCGCCCAGGGCGACGGCGAATTGTCGGGCGTTGCGATCGAGCAGCGCGCCACCGTCACCTTGCAGATCGATGTCATCAAGGGCTGGAGCTTCGCCTGGCCGCGGCTGGAGACGGCGGACTTCATGATGACGATCGGCAGCGCGCGCCCGCTCGAAGATGCGGCGCGCATCGCCTATCGCGAGCTCGTGCGCTGGATGAGCGCCGATTACGGCTTTGACGAGATCGACGCCTACATGCTGCTGAGCCAGGCCGGTCGTATCAGGCTCGGCAACATGGTCGATCCGAAATACACGATGGGCGCGTCGATCTTGAAGAAATACCTGGTTTCATGAAGGGCAATCGTGAGGAGCACCACGCAATGAACTTGAATCGCAGAAAATTCTTGCAGAGTACGGCGGCCGGAGCTGCCGCCAGCCTGTTCGCGTCCGAGGCGTGGGCCGAGGATCCGATCGGCGTTGCCGGCATCCACGATCTCTCCGGTGGACTCGACATCTACGGCAAGCCGATGGTCGACGCGTTGACCTTGGCGGTCGAGGAAGCCAACGCGGCGGGCGGCCTGCTCGGGCGCCAGATCAAGCTGATCAATTACGATCCGCAATCGACCATGCAGCTCTACACCCAGTTCGCGCAGCAGGCCGCCCTGAAGGACAAGGTCGCGGTGGTGCACGGCGGCATTACTTCGGCTTCGCGCGAGGTCATCCGTCCCGTGCTCGACAAGTTCAAGACCCTTTATTTTTACAATACCCAATATGAAGGCGGCGTCTGCGACCGCGACCAGTTCGACACCGGTGTGACGCCGGCGCAGACGGTTGAGAAGCTCGTGCCCCACGCCATGAAGAAATGGGGCAAGAAGGTCTATGTCGTCGCGGCCGACTACAATTACGGCCAGATCACCTCGCAATGGGTGAAGAAATATGTCACCGAGAACGGCGGCGAGGTATCGTCGATCGATTTCTTCCCGCTCGATGTGACCAATTTCGGCCCGACCATTTCCAAGATCCAGGCGGCCAAGCCGGATTTCGTCTGGTCGGCGCTGGTCGGCGGTGCGCATATCTCCTTCTACCGGCAATGGGCGGCGGCCGGCATGCGCAAGAGCATTCCGATGGCGTCGACCACCTTCGCCGTCGGCAACGAGCACATCGTGCTGTCGCCGGAAGAGTGCGACGGCATGCTGGTCTGCTACAACTACTTCCAGGACCTGAAGAACCCGGCCAACGAAGCCTTTGTCGCTGCCTTCCACAAGCGCTTCGGCGCCGACTATCCCAACATCACCGAGCTCGCGATGGGGACCTATCAGGGCTTCAAGCTGTGGACCGAGGGGGTGAAGAAGGCGGGCAGCATCGACCGCATGAAGGTCATCGAGGCGCTGGAGACCGGCATCAGCATCGATGCGCCCTCCGGCAAGGTGACGATCGATCCGCCGACGCATCATTGCGTGCTTGACGTTCACATCGCCGAAGTTGCCGACAAGAAGCTCAAGGTGCTGGAGGACTTTGCGCAGCAGAAGCCGGCCGACACCGCGGCCGTGTGCGATCTGATCAAGAATCCGAATGACAACCAGCAGTATGTGATCAAGATCTAAGGGGCGCGCGCCATCGGATCTTGCATGGAAAGGTGAACGTGGATCTCGTTGCTCTACTGGCAATCCAGGTTCTCTACGCGGTCGCCAGCCTCGCGCTGATCAGCGTCGGGCTGGCGATCATCTTCGGCATGATGCGGGTGATCAACCTCGCGCATGGCGAGTTTCTGATGCTCGGCGGTTATGCCGCGATCGTGGCGACCAGCCATGGCATCAACATCTGGGTCTCGATGCTGGTGATCGCGCCCATCGTCGTCGGCATCATCGGCGTCATTGTCGAGCGCGCCATCATCCGTTTCCTCTACGGCCGCATGATCGACACCATGCTGGCGACCTGGGGTCTCAGCCTGTTTCTGGTTGGTCTCACGACCGCGGCTTTCGGCAACACCACGGTCGGCATTTCGGCGCCGCTCGGCAGCTTCGAGATCGGCGCCTATCGCGTCTCCACCTACACGCTCTTTGTCATCGCAGTCGCGATCGCCGTGCTGGCTGGCATTTTCGCGACGCTGCGCTGGACGCGGCTTGGCCTGATCGCGCGCGGCACGATGCAGAATGCCAACATGGCCGCCGCGCTCGGCGTCGATCCGCCGCGCGTCTATGCGGTCACCTTCGGCATCGGCGCCGCCTTGTCGGGTCTTGCCGGCGCGGTGCTGGCGCCGGTATCGGGCGTGTTTCCGACCATCGGGGTCGCCTATGTCGCAAAGTCCTTCATCACCGTGATCGGAGGCGGCGCTGCCATTTTGAGTGGGACGGTTTCGGCGTCCGTGCTGTTCGGTACGGTCAACCAGATCGCCACCTTCGTCACCACGCCGGTGTTCGGCGAGGTGGCGCTGCTCGCCACCGCGATCGTCCTGATCCGCCTGCTGCCGCAGGGGATCACCGGCCGCTTCTTCCGGAGAGGATTGTGAGCGGACGCACGCTGAACATACTCGGCCTCGTGCTGGTCGGCGTCGTCGGAATCCTGTTCACGGTTTTCGCGCCCCGCCTGCTGGAACTCGACGCCCTGCTCGAGATCACCGTCTACCTGATCATGGCCGTGCTCGCGCTCAGCCTGGCGCTGATCTGGGGCTATGGTGGCATTCTCTGCTTCGGGCAGTCGGCTTTCTTCGGGCTCGGGGCCTACACCTACGCTATCGCGATATTCAATTTCGGCGAAAGTACGATTCCGCTCCTGCTGGCCATCGTGCTGCCGGCCGCGTTCGCGGCGCTGCTCGGCTATTTCATGTTTTACGGCCGCATCGGTGAGGTCTATCTCGGCGTCATCACGCTGACGGTGACGTTGATCCTCTTCAACTCCATCAATTCCACGGCAGGTCCGGAGTTTCACATCGGCGTGGCGCGGCTCGGCGGCTTCAACGGCATCCCCGGCATTCCGCCGCTGAATTTCCCCGGCAACAAGAATGCCGCGATCGATCTCGAGGGCATGTTCTATCTGGCCGCCGTCTCGCTGCTTCTGACCTATTTCGGACTGCGGCTGCTGCTCGCGAGCCGCTTCGGCCGCATCATCGTCGGCATCCGTGAGAACGAACGGCGCGCCGAGCTGCTGGGCTACGACCCGCGGGCCTACAAGCTGGCGACCTTCACCATCGGCGGTGCGCTGGCCGGCTTTGCCGGCTGCCTGTTCGCCAACTGGGGCAACTTCGTCAGCCCGACCATCTTCGGTCTTTCGCAGTCGGCGCAGATCATCATCTGGGTCATTGTCGGCGGTCGCGGCACGCTGATCGGTCCGATCGTCGGCTGCATCGGCATTCAGTGGCTCAACACGGCGCTCGGCGCCAACCAGCCGGCCGGCTCGGACTGGTGGGCCAAGATATTCGCCAACGCGCCGCTCATTCTCGGTACAATCCTGATTGCGTTCGTGTTGCTGGTGCCGAAGGGCCTGGTGCCGACGCTCGCCGAATTCGGGCAAATGCTGTTGCCCCGGCGCGCCGCCCGTGCCGCGGAACGCGAGCGCTTCGAACCGAACGCGGCGGAGTAGGGTGATGGCCGCACCACTTCTCCAGACCATCGATCTCGGCGTGAATTTCGGCGGCGTGCGCGCCGTGCGCAACGTCGACTTTACCCTCGACGAGGGCGAGCTGCGCTGCCTGATCGGACCGAACGGCGCCGGCAAAAGCACCTTCTTCAAGATGCTGACCGGTCAGCTCGCGCCGAGTCACGGCCGCGTACTGTTCCGCGGGCAGGACATTTCCGATGCGCACGCCCACGAAATCGCTCGCCTCGGCATCGGCATCAAGACCCAGGTGCCGAGCGTGTTCGATGGCCTGTCGGTGCGCGAAAATATCTGGCTGGCGGCAAACCGCATCCATTCCAGGGCAAAGGCCGCGGCTTTGGTCGACGAGATGCTGGAGCGGATCGGGCTGACGTCAGCGGCGGACCGCCTGGTCGGCCAGCTTGCGCACGGCCAGCGGCAGTGGGTCGAGCTCGGCCTCGTGCTGTCGACCGACCCCGAGCTCATCCTGCTCGACGAGCCCGCCGCCGGCATGACGCATGAGGAAGTCCACAAGACCGCCGAGCTCGTCCGCGAGATCAACCGCAGCAAGGCGCTGATCGTCGTCGAGCACGACATGCAGTTCATCCGCATGATCGCCAGGAAGGTGACCGTGTTCAACCAGGGCAATATACTGGTGGAGGATCAGGTCGAGAACATCATGCGCAACCCGCTGGTGCGCGATATCTACCTCGGCAAGCAGGCGGCCGCATGATGCTCGAGGTACAGGAGCTGCGCGCGGCCTATGGCCGGATCCCCATCCTCAACGGCATCAATTTTGCCGTCGCCGACGGCGAGTTCGTCGGCATTCTCGGCCACAACGGAATGGGCAAGACCACCTTGCTCCGCGCCCTGATGGGATTTCTGCCGGCCACATCCGGACATGTGCGCTTCGAGCAGCAGGACGTCACCGCGTTCGAGCCGTTCCGCCGCGCCCGCCTCGGGCTCGGCTATGTGCCCCAGGGCCGCGAGATATTCCCCGCGCTCAGCGTCTACGACAATCTGCGCATGGGCTGCACCAAGCAGCAGAGCTCAGCCGAGCGGGAGACCATCGAAACCGTGCTGGAGGAGTTCCCACGGCTGAAGCCGCTGCTCGATCGGCTTGGCGGTGCGCTGTCGGGCGGCGAGCAGCAGCTGCTGGCGATCGCGCGCTGCCTTTGCGGCAAGCCGCGCCTGGTGCTGCTCGACGAGCCGACCGAGGGCATCCAGCCCTCGATCATCGACGAGATCGTCGAGACCTTGCAGCGGCTGCGTGCCAGGACCGGGCTGACCATCATCCTGGTCGAGCAAAATCTCGATTTCATCGCCGCGCTGTCGCAGCGGATTCTCATCATTCAGAAAGGCACGATCACCCGGGGCGTCGAGCCGGGCGATCTGCACGATGCAAGTCTTGTCGGGGAATTCATCGGCATCACAGCCTGAGCCCGGCCAAACCGGGACGCGTCGAAAAAGGGAGCACAGCCATGGCAGTCAGACGACCCACTCTCGATCAATTGCGCGGCGTAGCCGAGGATCTCGGCATGACCATGAGCGATGACGAGCTAAAATCCTACGATGCCCTCATGCAGGCGAACTACCTTGCCTATGACGCCGTCGACTCCATGCCCGACTATGTCCCGGCGGTGAAATATCCGCGCACGCCCGGCTATCGGCCGGAAGGCGAGGAGAACAAATATAACGCCTGGTACGTCAAGACCGAGATCAAGGGCGCGCCGAGCGGCAAGCTCGCCGGCAAGAAGATCGCGGTGAAGGACAATGTCAGTCTGGCCGGCGTGCCGATGATGAACGGCGCTTCGACGCTGGAGGGATATACGCCGGAGACCGACGCCACCATCGTGACGCGCATCCTCGATGCCGGCGGCACCATTGTCGGCAAGACGCATTGCGAATATTTCTGCTTCTCCGGCGGCAGCCACACCTGCGCGGCCGGTGCCGTCCACAATCCGCACAAGATGGGCTATTCGTCCGGCGGTTCGTCTTCGGGCAGCGCCGTCGTGGTGGCGACCGGCGAAGCCGATATGGCGATCGGCGGCGACCAGGGCGGATCGATCCGCATCCCTGCCGCGTTCAGCGGCATCTACGGCATGAAGGGCACCCATGGCCTCGTGCCCTATACGGGGGTGATGCCGATCGAGATCACCATCGACCACACCGGACCGATGACGCGCAATGTGCGCGACAATGCGCTGCTGCTGGAAGTGCTGGCGGGGCCCGACGGGCTCGATCCGCGGCAGGTTTCGCCAAAGGTGGCGAACTACACGGAGGCCCTCGGCGGCGGCGTCAAGGGACTGCGCATCGGCGTCGTCAAGGAGGGCTTTGGCCATCCGAGCTCGGAAGCCGATGTCGATGCCAAGGTCAAAGCGGGCGCAGAACTGTTCAGGAAGCTCGGCGCCACCGTCGACGAAATCTCGGTGCCGATGCATCTGGCAGCACCCGCGATCTGGCTGCCGATCGCCGCCGAAGGCGCCACGGAGTTCATGATGAAGGGCAACGGCATGGGGACCAACTGGCGCGGTCTCTATAATGTCACGCTGCTTGACGCCCATTCCGCCTGGAAGCACCGGGCGGACGAACTGTCCGACAGCCTCAAGATCACGATGCTGCTCGGGCAATATTTCAACAAGCACTATCGCGGCCATTTCTACGCCAAGGCCCAGAACCTGAATCGCAAGCTGCGCGCCGCTTACGATTCGGCCCTAGCCAGTTACGACCTGCTCTTGATGCCGACCTTGCCGATGAAGGCGACGCCGCTGCCACCGGCTGACGCGCCGCGCGAGCTCTACATCCAGCGCGCCTTCGAGATGGTCCCCAACACCGCGCCGTTCAACGCCACCGGGCATCCGGCGATGAGCCTGCCCTGCGGCATGGGTGACGGCCTGCCGATCGGGCTGATGCTGATCGGAAAATATTGGGACGAGCCGACGATCTATCGCGCCGCCGCGGCATTCGAAGGCGCCGGCGACTGGACCAAGATGTAGTTCGTGATGCGGCCGGCTGCACGACAGTCGGGCGCCACATCAGGCGGGAGGCAGCGATGGATCTGGGACTGAAGGGCAAGAACGTACTCGTGACCGGCGGCAGCAAGGGCATCGGGTTGGCGATCGCCGAACTCTTTGCAGCCGAAGGCGCCAATGTCGCGATCTGCGCGCGCAATGCCGACGAGGTCGCCGGCGTCGTGAAGGCGCTCGCGGCCAAGGGCGTCAAATCGTGGGGGCAGGGGATCGATGTCGCCGACCCCGTCGCCTTGAAGGGCTGGGTCGAAGGCGGGGCGGCTCAATTGGGCGGCATCGACTGCATCGTCTGCAATGTCAGTGCGCTCGCCGTCGGCGATACGCCGGAGACCTGGGAGAAATCGTTCCGCACCGACATGATGCACACCGTCAATTCGGTCGCCGCCGCCAAACCCTTTCTGGAGAAGTCGAAGTCGGCCTCGATCATCATCGTTTCCAGCGTGTCTGGCTTCGAGGTGGACTTTGCCGCGGGTTCCTATGGCGCGATGAAGGCGGCCTTGATCCACTACTCCAAGGGACTCTCCAGCCAGCTGATCCCGATGGGAATCCGCGTCAACGTGGTCTCGCCCGGAAACACCTATTTCGAAGGCGGCATCTGGCAGAACATCGAGAAAGGCATGCCGGACCTGTTCAAGACGGCGATGTCGCTCAATCCCACGGGACGCATGGGAACGGCGCAGGAAGTAGCGGCCGGCGTGGTGTTCCTCGCCAGTCCCGTGGCAAGCCGCGTGTCCGGCACCAATCTGATCATCGATGGTGCACTGACAAAGGCCGTCTAGGGCGTGACGACTTTTCTCTGAATCGTCATCCCGCTCTATCCTTTTGTTTGAGCATGATCTTTTCGGAAAACCGCTACACACTTTTCCGGACCATGCTCTAGCCACCGTCGCAGGCTGCGCCGAACTGGCTTTGCTCAGTTCGGCGTAATCCCTGCGATGAAGCGATCAGGCCTGACTGGTTAGGCCTGACTCTTGGGAATATATTTACCGACAATACATTTGTAGCTCTGCAGCTTCCACGTCCGGTAGGGACCGTGTTCCAGCCAATCGGCGATGCCCGCTTGTGCGTGGACCTGGCATTCCATCATGGTGATGCTGGATTGATCGCTGTTGGTGACGACTTTCTCCAGACAGACCTGGCCGTTGCACAGCAGGGCGACGAGAGTAACGAGCATGGAATCTCCATCTAAATGAATGATTCGGTTCATTTTACCATGCAGTCTTTGTGCCAAGCTGTGAGCGACCCTTCACTTCGCTCCGTATGAATACGGAAAAATCCAGCAAATCACAGGATTTAGAAACCGAGATCGCGGACGAGACGCCCGCCGCATGCCGGCTATATATATAGAGAGACAATCTCCGGACGCGTCGATTCCAGGCCTATGCTTGCAGTTGTTTGTCGATCGGTGACGCCGGGATGCGCTTGCCGGGGGCTGCCAGAGTCGCGTTCATCGATGCCGGCGCGAACGCCAGTACGCCTGATTCATGGATGCTGCTCGGCAGCATCGCGATGCTGAGAGCCGCCGCAGCAATCCTTCGCTTGATCGGCCAACTCCCTGCGACGACGTGAGACGCCACTCACCATGCGCCGCAAAAATATTCGGCCATTCGCGAAGCAATATTTGCGGCGTACGAATCGAGTCGGAGGGAGCCGGAGAGGTCGAGTCAAAATGACCCGCCGCCCTCATTTTGACCGAGTTGCGTGGTGAAGTGGCGTATGCCAGACGTTGTGTCGTCGCTCGGGTCTGACGAAGCAGGGCATGCGTCCATCACGGCGTGTGCGCACCGGACGCGACGGTCTCTGCTCACGACGGCGCTTGGTGCGGGAGCCTGCCTCGCCGCCGGCCGCGCCGGCGCCCAGGAAGGTCAGGCCGGCAGCGATCAACGTCCGCAGGCCGGCGATCTCCTCGTCGTTTCCGAAGGGCCGCAATCCGGGCAGGTCGTCAAGCCATCGGATCTGAAACCCGGCGGGCCGCCGCTTCACGCCTGGCCGAAAGATTCCAAGACCTCGGTCGTCCGTGATGGTTCGCGTTTGAACGAAATCCTCGTCATCAGGCTCGATCCCTCCGAGCTCGATGACGACACGCGTGCGCACGCGGCCGACGGCATCGTGGCCTATTCCGCGATCTGCACGCATGCCGGTTGCCCCGTCACCGCCTGGGTGAAGGGAGAGGGCAGCGACAGGAACGTCCTCAAATGCGTGTGCCACAATTCCGAATATGACCCGCGCGCGAACGCACAGGTCGTGTTCGGGCCGGCGCCCCGGCGGCTCGCAGCGCTTCCGCTGGCAATATCGGGCGATTCACTCGCCGTCGCCGCGCCGTTTGCCGGAAAGGTAGGTGCCCAGCAATCAGGATGACGGCGGCGGCGTCATTGGAATCTCTGCACGACCATAACAATACATAAAGGGAGGTTGCGTCCATGACCATCAAGCAATGCCTGCTATCGAGTGTTGTCGCGTTCACGTGCGTGCTCGCGACATCCGCGACCGCGGGGCCGATCGAGAACTACAGTCCGGTGACTTCGAGCCGTCTCGAAAATCCCGAGCCCGGCAACTGGATGCTGTACCGCAGAACCTACGACGGGCAGGGCTATAGCCCGCTGGATCAGATCAACACGTCGAACGTCAAGAACCTGACGCCGGTCTGGACCTTCTCGACCGGCGTGGTGGAAGGCCACGAGGCGCCGCCGATCGTCAACAACGGCGTCATGTTCGTGGCAACCCCGATGGGGCAGGTCATCGCGCTCAATGCGAAGACCGGTGATGAATATTGGCGCTACAAGCGCCAGCTCCCGGACGATCTGTTCCAGCTGCATCCGACCAGCCGCGGCGTCGGCCTGTGGCAGGACAAGCTCTATCTCGCGACGACGGATGACCATGTGGTGGCGCTCGACGCCAAGACGGGCAAGGTGCTCTGGGACACCAAGGTGCAGGACTACAAGAAGGGTCAGTACCTGACCCTGATGCCGCTGGTCGTCGACGGAAAGGTCATTGTCGGCGGCTCGGGTGGCGAGTTCGGGGTCCGCGGCTATGTCGTCGCGTTCGACGCCAACGACGGCAAGGAACTGTGGCGGACCTTCACCATTCCCGGCGAAGGCGAACCGGGTCACGACACCTGGCAAGGCGACGATTGGAAATCCGGCGGCGGCTCGGCGTGGATGACCGGCAATTACGACAAGGACACCAGGACGATCTATTGGGGCATCGGCAATGCGGCACCCTGGCCCGGTGCGACGCATCCCGGTGACAATCTCTACACCAGCTCCGTGCTCGGCCTCGATCCCGACAGCGGCAAGATCAAGACCCACTTCCAGTACCACCAGAACAATTCCTGGGACTGGGACGAGGTCGACGCGCCGATGCTGGTCGACCTGCAGCGCGACGGCCGTTCGTTCAAGAGCCTGATCCATCCCGGACGCGATGCGATCCTCTGGGTTCTGGAGAGAAAGCCGGATAGCATCAACTACGTCGCGGGCTGGCCGTTCGTGAAGACCGACGTGTGGAAGGGCATCGAGGCCGAGACCGGACGGCCGATCGTCGATCCCGACCACAAGCCGGTGATCGGCAAGCGGGTCGAGTTCTGTCCGTCACTGTGGGGCGGCAAGGATTGGCCGTCGGCCGCATACAGCCCGAACACCAGGCTGGTCTACGTTCCCGCCAACGAGAATTTCTGCGGCGGCTTCACCGGCGAGAAAGTGCCGCTCAAGCCGGGCGAGCTCTGGCTCGGCACCAAGCCAGAAGATATCGGGCTGACGCCGCGCCCCGGCGCCGATCATTTCGGCGAGCTGCAGGCCTGGGATCCGGCGACCGGCAAGAAGGTCTGGTCGCACGACTTCAAGACATCGCAACTGTTCGGCGCGGTAACGGCGACCGCCGGCGACCTCGTCTTTGCCGGCGGCACCAACGACCGCAATTTCCGTGCCTTCAACGCCAAGACCGGTGAAGTGCTTTGGGAGCAAAAGACCAATTCCGGCATCATGGGCATGCCGGTTGCCTATGAGGTCGACGGAACCGAATACATCGCCGTACAGTCCGGCTGGGGTGTCGATGCTCAGCGTATCCAGGACGCGTTGGCCGGCAAAACACCCGGCTTCGAAAACAATGTACCGCAGGGCGGCGTGGTCTGGGTGTTTGCGGTCAAGAAGTAACGACCACGGTCTCTTCTTCAAAAACGAAAATGCGGCGGACATGATGTCCGCCGCATTTTTTTACTCGTGATCCCGTCCGTCGAAACTTACGTCTCCAGTTGCTTGCCGATCGGCAAGGCCCGGATGCGTTTTCCCGTCGCGGCGAAGATGGCGTTGGTCAACGCCGGCGCAAACGGGGGAAGGCCGGGTTCGCCGGCACCGCTCGGCGGCGTATCGGGGCCGGGCGGCACGATGTAGACGTTGGTCACCAATGGCGCTTCATCGATCCGCACCACCTGGAAGTCGTCAAAGTTCTTCTGCTGCACCTTGCCGTCCTTGAAGCTGATCTCGCCATATTTGGCGAGGCTGAGCCCCATGATCGCACAGCCCTCGATCTGCGACTGGATGCGCTCGGGGTTGATGTAGGTCCCGCAATCGATCGCGGTGTCGACCCGGGGTATCGTGAGCTTGCCCTTGTCGTCGATCGCCACCTCGACGACGGTCGCGATGTAGCTGACGAAGCTCCGATGCACGGCAATACCGAGGCCGTGCCCCTTCGGCACCGAGCGTCCCCATTCGCCTTTCTGCGCCACCAGCTCGACCACGCTCCGCAGACGCGCGGTGTCGATCGGATAGCTGTCGTAGGGTTCGCCGTTGTTCCAGTAGTCCTTGACCGAGTCGAGCTTCAGGATCCGCGGCGATCCGATCAGCTCCAGCAGCATGTCCTTCTGGTCGCGCTTGGTGGCGGCTGCGAGCTCGCCGACCATCGACTGGACGGCGAAGGCGCGCGGGATGTTAGACACGGAACGGAACCAGCCGATGCGGGTATGCGCCGCGGCTTCCGGATTCTCGCACTGCACGTTCGCGATCTCGAACGGCATGTCGACGAATCCCATGCCGAGCTCGAGCCCGAGCTGGTGTGTGGCGCCCGGCCCGAACGTCGAGCCGATGCTCGGCGCGGCGCTGCGGTGGCGCCAGGCGATCACCTTGCCGTTCTTGTCGAGGCCGGCTTCGATCCGCTCCACCGAAACCGTGTGGAGGAAGTCGTGCTGGACGTCGTCCTCGCGGGTCCATTGCACCTTCACCGGCGCGCCCAGCTCCTTCGAGAGCAGGGCTGCCTCCAGCACAAAATCGCATTTCGACTTGCGCCCGAAGCCGCCGCCGAGCAGCGTGACATTGACGGTCACATTGTCCTCGGGAATACCGAGCGTCTTGGCGACGTCCTCGCGGGTGCCGCCGGGGCTTTGCACTGGCGCCCAGATCTCGGCCTTGTCGCCCTTGACGTCGGCGACCGCGACCGGCGGTTCCATGCTGACATGAGCCAGATGCGGCGCATAGTATTCGCCGACAATTACCTTGTCGGCGCCCTTCAAGGCGCCATCGACGTCACCTTCCTTGCGCACGACGAGGCCAGGCTTGCGCGCAGCCTCTTCGAGCTCGCCGCGATAGGCGACCGAATCGTATTTGGCATTGGCGCCATCGTCCCAGACGATCTTCAGCGCGTCGCGGCCCTTGATTGCCGCGCCGGTGTTGCGCGCGATCACGGCCACGCCGCCGAGCGGCTGGAATTTCGAAGGCCAGGGCCAGCCCCTGACTTCCATGACCTTCTCGACGCCGGAGACTTTCATGGCGTCCGCGCCGTCGAACGAGACGAGCTTGCCGCCCGTCACCGGCGGCCGTGCGATCACGGCATATTTCAAGCCCGGCAAGCGGACGTCCGCGCCGTATTGTGCGGCCCCCGTGGTGATGTCGTGGAGGTCGACGATGCTGACCTCGCCCTTTCCGAGATAGCGGAAGTCCTTTGGGTCCTTCAGCTTCACGCTGCCAATGGCCGGTACGGGTTCCTTTGCGGCATCGGCGGCGAGATCACCGAAGCCGATACGTCGTCCGCTTGCGGCGTGAACCACCTCGTGATTGCTGGCCTTCACCTCGGTCACCGGCACGCCCCAGCGCTTGGCGGCGGCGCTTTCGAGCATGGCGCGGGCCGACGCGCCGATCTGACGCATCGGAACAAGATAGTGCCGTGTGCTGCGCGAGCCGTCGGTATCCTGGTTGCCGTATTTGACCTCGTCGCCATGCGCCTGCTGCACTTTGACGCGCTTCCAGTCGGCTTCCATTTCCTCGGCAACGATCAGGGGCAGGCTGGTGCGCACGCCCGTTCCCATCTCGGAGCGATGCGCGACGATGGAGACCGTGCCGTCGGGCGCGATCGCGACAAAGACTTTTGGATCGACCACGACGCCATGCGGCATCTTGCCGGCCCCGGTCTCGTAGGCGAAGGCCGGACGCGACATCACGGGGGCTGCGAGCACGAAGCTTCCGGCGATGCCGAGGCCCTTCAGGATGCTGCGGCGGGAGACGTTCTCGACCTTGACGATGTGCCGCTCGAAGCCGCGGAGCTTTTTGGGGTTTGTGATGATGTTCATGGTCAAACTCCAGTCGAAGCGAGATGCACGGCGTTCTCGATGCGCTGGTAACAGCCGCAGCGGCAGATGTTGCCCGCCATCGCTTCGCGTATCTGGTCATGGGAGGGTTTGGGATTTTCCGCCAAAAGCGCCGCCGCCTGCATGATCTGGCCGGCCTGGCAAAAGCCGCATTGCGGGACGTTGACCTGCCGCCACGCCTTCTGCACGGCGTGATCGCCGGTGGGATGCAGGCCTTCGATGGTGGTGACTTGCCTGCCGGCGACATCCGAGACGGAAGTGATGCAGGAGCGGACGGCCTCCTTGTCGATGATGACGGTGCATGCACCGCATAAAGCCTGGCCGCACCCGAATTTGGTGCCGGTCAGGCCGGCTTCATCACGGAGAAACCAGAGCAGTGGAAGGTTTGGATCGCCGTCCCAGGTTTGCTCTTTGCCGTTGATGCTTAGCTTGATCATGATCGTTTCCTCGCTCTGTTTAAGCTGTTGATGTCTCTCGGGTGCAAGCCAGAACATATTTCTAGTTGCTCGCACCCATCGCCCCCGCCTCGTCACTGACGCGGCGCGGGGCTGACAGACCTCATTGCACGACCTGTAATGTGTTGAGCTTTTTCTCCCAGCGGCGCGTCGCCGCCTGTTTGAATCCTAGCAGAGGTGTCCGTGAAGAATGATTCACAGACGAGTGTTCTGCATTTTATGTTGGGCAGAAGAAGGGCCTCGTTGCCGAAGACACGACAGCGAGGCTTCAAGTTTCAGTCCAGGGAGAAGGGCAAGACCAGGGCCGCGTGTCGTTCAGGCGCAGGCGCTTGCCGGCTTTCATGAAACGTCAAGCATCCCGCGCGGAATCGTGATTCCGCGCGTGCTGCCAGGCATCGACGTTGCCGTTCGCTCAGGCGGCGACCTTGGACTTCGCCACATGCGTGGCGATCGCATCCATCAGCGCCGGCGACAAGCAATCATAGGGCTCAAGACCCAGTTCCTTCAGCCGTCCGCGAATGGCTTCCATTTGCTCCGGTTTGACGCCGGACTCGATCACCGAGGAAACGAACGCCGCAAATTGTGGCGCTGCGGATCCGGCTTCCTGGAACAATTCGGGATGGATGAAGTCGAGGCCGTAGAACGGATGGCCCTTGTTCTCGATGCGGCCGTACATGTGCGTGCCGCAGACCTTGCAGGCATGGCGCTGGATTGTCGCGGAGGCATCGACGACCTGCAGCTTGTCGCCATTCTCGAGCACCGTCACGTTCTGGCGCGGCACGACGGCAACGACCGAGAACGTCGCCCCTTCCGGCTTCCAGCATTTGGTGCAGCCGCAGGCGTGGTTGTGGGCGACGTCGCCCTTGATGCCGACCTTGACCGGCTTGTCCTTGCATTTGCAGACGAGGGTTCCGCCGGCGAAGCTGCCGGTACCCTTCTTCACACCGTTGTCGACCGATGGGTGGATATGCGCGTTCATGGTCTATCCTCCTTGTGCTGATGTTTTGGAGCGCGATTTATCATCATGCTCCATCCTTTGTTTTGCGCATGATCTTTTCGGAAAACCGCTGCACACTTTTCCGGATCATGCGCTAGTAAACGACGACCGAACGGATCGATTTGCCTTCATGCATCAGGTCGAAACCCCTGTTGATCTCCTCGAGCTTGAGGACGTGGGTGATCATCGGGTCGATCTGAATCTTGCCGTCCATGTACCAGTCGACGATCTTTGGTACGTCCGTGCGCCCGCGTGCGCCGCCGAACGCCGTGCCCTTCCAGACGCGGCCGGTGACGAGCTGGAACGGGCGGGTGGCGATCTCCTTGCCGGATTCCGCCACGCCGATCACCACCGACACGCCCCAGCCGCGATGGCAGGCCTCGAGCGCTTGCCGCATCACGGTGGTGTTGCCGGTGCAGTCGAAGGTGTAGTCGGCGCCGCCGTCGGTGAGCCCGACCAGATGCTGGACGATATCGTCCTTGATCTTTGTCGGATTGACGAAATGGGTCATGCCGAACTTCCGGCCCCATTCGTCCTTGGAATCGTTGATGTCGACGCCGATGATCTTGTTGGCGCCGACCATCCTGGCACCCTGGATGACATTGAGGCCGATGCCGCCGAGTCCGAACACCACGACATTGGCGCCTGGCGTGACTTTGGCGGTGTTGACCACCGCGCCCACGCCGGTGGTGACGCCGCAGCCGATATAGCAGCTCTTGTCGAAGGGAGCGTCCTCGCGGATCTTCGCGACCGCGATTTCCGGCAGCACCGTGAAGTTCGAAAACGTCGAGCAGCCCATGTAGTGGTAGATGGTCTTGCCCTTGTGGCTGAAGCGCGAGGTGCCGTCCGGCATCACGCCCTTGCCCTGGGTGGCACGGATTTGCGTGCACAGATTGGTCTTCTGGCTGAGGCAGCTTTTGCACTGGCGGCATTCCGGCGTGTAGAGCGGAATGACATGGTCGCCCGGCTTCACCGAGGTCACGCCGGCGCCGATCTCACGCACGATGCCCGCGCCCTCGTGGCCGAGGATCGAGGGAAAGATGCCCTCGCTGTCCAAGCCGTCGAGCGTGTAGGCGTCGGTATGGCAGATGCCGGTTGCCTTGATCTCGACCAGCACTTCGCCGGCCTTCGGCCCTTCCAGGTCGAGCTCGACGATCTCCAGTGGCTTCTTTGCCTCGAAAGCGACGGCGGCGCGTGTCTTCATAGTCTGGTCCCGTTTCGTCTCTCACTCACGTCCTGCTTGGTCAATGCTTGACGCCCATGCAGGAATCTTCCGCCTTGGTATAAGCGGGGCTTTTGTCTTCATGCTTGGCCGGGCGCCCGCGTGCCACTGCATCGTTCGCGCGCGCCCGCAGATAGACGTAGATGTCGTCCATGTAGCAGGCGACGTTCGGATTATCGCCGAAGGCCGGCATCACGTTCTCCTGCGCCGTGTTGACGTTCTTGCGGCCGCTTGCCACCGTGGCCAGGAAATCGCCGTAGCTCATGGTCTTGAGCGAGTCCTTCAAGGCCGGCGCGTAGCTCGATCCCATTCCGTCAGGTCCGTGGCAGACATGGCAGTCCGAGTGATAGCGGCGGAATCCGGAATAGGTGTACCAGTCGACCGTTCCATCGGCACCGATCTTGAAGGTCGGATTTCCTTCCTTGTCGAGATATTTGCCGTCTTCGGATTTGACCGCGGCCGGATCTCCCGGGCCGTCAGCGAAGGCAATTCCTCCAGCAGCGACCAGGAAGGCCGCTGCGGCCACCAGGCAGATAATACGCAAGAGCTCGTCCTCGACTGTCGATGGCAGGTCACCCGGCGCGTAGGCCAAAGCCCACGCGCCGGACGAGGTTCGTCAGCTCATTGCTGCGGCAGCGCGAACACGGTGAGTGTTCCGCCGAGCGCGGTGTAATTGCTCAGCGCCGCATAACCACCGACGGCGCCGAGGCCATCAGTCGGATTATTCAGGCCGGCCGCGAGACCGATGCCTGCCCAGCCGCCGACACCCGACAGGATGGCGACGTACTGCTTGCCGCCCTGCTCATAGGTCGTGACGTTGCCGATGATGCCGGACGGAGTCTTGAACTTGTAGAGCTCCTTGCCGGTCTTGGCGTCGACTGCCTTGAGGTAGCCTTCCAGCGTGCCGTAGAACACCACGTTGCCGGCGGTCGCGAGCGCGCCTGACCAGACCGAGAACTGTTCCTTGTTCGACCAGACGATCTTGCCCGTCTTGCCGTCCCAGGCGATGAAGTTGCCCATGTGGGTTTCGCCGGGGGGCGGATACATCGACAGCGTCGCGCCCACATAGGGCTGACCAGCGGTGTAGCTCACCTTGAACGGCTCATAGTCCATGCAGACGTGGTTGGTCGGAACGTAGAACAGCTGCGTGTCCGGCGAGTAGGCCGCCGGCTGCTCGTCCTTGGAGCCGAGCGCGGCCGGGCAGATGCCCTTGTTGTTGTGGTCCTCGCCCTGCTTGTCGGTCGAATATTCGTCGAGAACCTTCGGCCGGCCGTAGGTCGGGGAGCTCTTGTTCATGTCGACGCCGGAGGTCCAGTTGACCTTCGGATCGTACTTCTGCGCGACCAGCAGTTCGCCGTTGACGCGATCGAGCGTATAGCCGATGCCGTTGCGGTCGAAATGGGTTAACAGCTTGCGCGGACGACCGTCGATCGACTGATCGGTGAGGATCATTTCGTTGACGCCGTCATAGTCCCATTCGTCGTGGGGCGTCATCTGGTAGACCCACTTCGCCATCCCGTTGTCGGGGTTGCGGGCGAAGATGGTCATCGACCACTTGTTGTCGCCCGGACGCTGCTTCGGGTTCCAGGTCGAGGGGTTGCCCGAGCCGTAATAGACGAGGTCCAGCGCCGGGTCGTAGGCGAGCCAGCCCCACGTGCAGCCGCCGCCGATCTTCCACTGATCGCCTTCCCAGGTCTTCAGGCTCGAATCCTTGCCGACCGGTTTGCCGAGAGCGGTGGTCTTCTCGGGGTCGACCATGATCTGGTCATCCGGGCCTTCCGAATAGGCCTTCCAGACCTGCTTGCCGTCCTTGATGTTATAGGCGGTCATGCTGCACTGGACGCCGAATTCGCCGCCCGACGTGCCGACCAGGACCTTGTCCTTCACGACCATTGGCGCGGAGGTGCCGGTTTGTCCCTTGCTCGGATCGCCATTGACGATGGACCACTCGACGTTGCCGTTCTTGGCGTTGAGCGCCACGAGTTTGTCATCGGCTTGATGCAAGAAGATCTTGCCGTCGCCATAAGCAAGGCCGCGATTCACCGTGTCGCAGCACATCACCGGAATGACGTTCGGATCCTGCTTCGGCTCGTAGCTCCAGATGATCTTGTTCTCGTTGGCAAGGTCAAGAGCATAGACCTTGTTCGGGAACGGCGTGTGGACGTACATGGTGTTGCCGAGGATGAGCGGTCCGCCCTCATGGCCGCGCAGCACGCCGGTCGAGAACGTCCAGGCCACCTGCAGTTTTCCGACATTCGAGGCGTTGATCTGCTTCAGCTTCGAGTAGCGCGTGTTGGCGTAGTCGCCCGTCGGCATCACCCACTCGGCCGGATTTTGCGACATCCGGTTCAGTTCGTCGCTCGCTAAAGCGCTGCCTGCGGCAAACACCGACAGGGCGCCAAGACTCGTCGCGAGTAGCACCTTTCGCATCGTAGATCCTCCCAGTTTTAGAGCTTTGGGTTCCCGCGGAACGCGGCCCCACTTTCGGCATTCTTGCCCGTATCCCTAGCCCCTTCGCGTGGCCGAAACTTGCCCAAGAGCGAAACCCGTTTGCTCCTGAGCGAAGCGCGAGAAATTTTTTCGCCTGGCCGGTATCGATGGCGAGGGATCGGCCTCGATGCTGCGGGGCATCATTCCAACTGAGGGTGCCTGCCCACCGAGGTTTTTCTTGACGGCGCCGAAACTTAGTCGGAGGATCAACTTAAGGGAGAGGAACGCTTCGCAGTTCCCGACAGGTTCTTCAGCTTGACGTCGCGCACCGTGATGCGCCGCGAGCCCTTCACGGTTGATCTCAGATCGGTGGCAGGAAATGTCCGACACGGTCCACTCACTCAGCACAGCCGGATTGGGGCCGAAGAAGCAGATCCAGTGTTGGTCAGATGCACTGACAGATCTCTGTGGCCAGTTCGACGTCGATCCGCTTGAGGCCTCAACGCTGGACGTTCGGATCAACTACACCACCGTATCGAAATTGAAACTGTGCCAGATCGAGGCAAGCCAGCATCGAATTGCCCACACAGTTTCGCGCAGCAAGAGCAGCGAACATCCGTACGTGAAGATCCTGTTCCAGACCTACGGGGTTTCCTATTTCGAGCAGAATGGCTGCCAGATCCAGATCAAGCCTGGCGATTGCCTCGCCTACGACGTTTCCTGCCCGCACACGATCATCAGCCCGGCTCTGACGCGGCATGAGGTCGTGATCGTGCCGAAAGAATTGCTGCGTGAGCGCGGGTTCCATTTCGGCAAGATGTCGGCCTGCAAGCTGTCTGCGCTCACCGGCACGGGGCGAATCGCGCACGACTTCGTGCACGCGGCCTTCGAACAGGCCGCCAAGCTGTCGGCGAACAGCGCGGCCGGAGTCGCCAATTCGCTGATCGATCTGCTGCTGTTGCCGCTGCGTGAGGCCGACACCACCTTCGACCGTGTCGGCCCGGAGGCGATGTATGTGCGGGCGCAAGCCTTCATCCGCGAGCATTTGCGCGATCCGGATCTCTCCATCGACCAGATTTCGGCGGCGCTCGGCTGCACCAAGCGCTATCTGCACATGCTGTTCAGCGAGCGCGGCATGACCGTCAGCGATTATATCTGGCGGGCGAGATTGCAGCATTGCCGCCAGGAACTGGAGACGCACGCCGGCAAGACCATCACGGATGTCGCGTTCTCCTGGGGCTTTTCGAGTTCCTCGCATTTCAGCCGCGTGTTCCGGAAATGCTACGGCGTCGTGCCGTCCGCCATCCACAAGGGGCAACACGGCGGCGTCCCCTCGGATTCGGATGCGGTCTGACGGCTGCCGGTCAACTTGGCGGCGGGTCGGCGCAGGCGCTCGGCCGCGGTTTGGGGCCGCGCTTGTCGACCGGCACCTTGCAATTGTCGATGCGCTGCTCATCCGTCCATTTCGGGCCGAGCCTTTCCTTGCCGGTCAGGCCCGGCCGGACGATTTCAGGTGAGCCTGCCGCATGTGCTGCACCGAGGTCTCGCTTGCCGTCTCCAGCCAGTGCGCAAGACGAAAAGCCGATGAGCGACAGGAGTATGAGGAGTTCTCGGCGCAGCGATCCCATCGGAACCTCCTGGTACGCCGCCGGCAATTTGGGCGGTCACGGAATCGCCTTAGCAGAGCCGGAGTTTATCCGACCACCCGAAACCTGAGCAGATTTCAACCGGTCCGCATGAGACGGGCAAACAGGAGATCAACGATGCTGTCGCGCCGATCCATCCTCTTGATATCAGCGGCCTTCCTGACGCAAGGAAGCAATGCGGCGCTGGCTGCTTCCCGCGCCGATCCGGTCAAGATGTTCGATACCGACAATGACGCGACGCTCGACCTTGCGGAGGTGAAGAAGGCCGCTTCGGCCTTGTTTGCAAAGCTCGATCGCGATCATGACGGCACGCTCGATAGGCGAGAGCTGGCCGGCAGGCTGAGCGCCCGCGAGTTCGCTGCGGCCGATCCCGACCATGACGGCACGCTGACCTTGGACGAATATCTCGCCGTCGTCGAGCAGCGCTTCAAGGCGGCAAATCCGGATGGTGACGGCACGCTGGATGCGAAAGAGCTGAGCACGCCGGCCGGACGCGCGCTGTTGCGTTTGCTGCGATAGAGCGCCGCGGCCTGCGAAATTTGGCCGAGCACTTGCGCCGAGCGTGCGTCGGCCCTAGGTTCAGCGCGGCGCGGGCGTTCGCGCCAATCACTTGGGAGACCCGAATGACCTGGAAAACTCCGAAGATCGTCGAAGTGCAGGTAGGCATGGAAATCAACATGTACGTCTGCGCAACGCGCAAGTAACAGCGAAGCGTCTGCCCGGCTTCGCAACATTCTGTTGCGGGTCGCGGCAGACGTTAGCTTTCTTGGCTTCTTCGCTTCCCTGGCCTCGAAGTTTCCGCCCGGCAATATCCCAAGCCTCAGCTTTCCCTCCGAAATCGGACGACGCCACAGCGCGGGCCTGTGCTAGGCTTTGCGCCGGCACGGGACGTCCTCGATTCACGGCGATGGCTTTTGGAACGGCACATTCTGCAAGATCATTCTGGGCGGCGGCGTTTTTGCTTCTGCCGTTGCCGGCATGTGCGCATGCGGAGGGAATCGACACCGAGCACATCTATGGCTTCATGATCGGCACCGATGTCGGCGAGCTCGGCGAGCGCGAATTCCAGACTGAGATCACGGGGCGCTTTTCGAAGGACGGCGGAAGCTATCAGGCCGGCAGTCAGCAGCTCGAACTGGAATTCGTGCCGATCAGGAATTTTCGCATCGAGGTCGGAACGACGCTTGCGGCCCACTACATCGATTCCGTTCCGGGCTTTGCGGACCGCAATCAAATCGCCTGGCAGGGGGCTTCGCTCGACCTGCGCTACAAGTTTCTCGACCGGGACGCCGCTCCTTTTGGCCTGACGCTGGCAGTGGAGACCCACGGCGACCGCATCGATGAGACCACCGCGGACCGGGTTCGAAACTACGGGACCGAGCTGACGCTGGCGGTTGAGCGCGATTTGGTCCCGCACCTTGCGGTCGCGACGCTCAATCTGACCTATCAGCCTGAATGGACGCGCTTTCCGGGTGCGCCAACCGAGGAACAGGAATCCACGTTCGGCGTTGCGCTCGGTTTCATGGCGCAATTTCGTCCCGGCTTCCTGCTCGGCGGCGAAGCGCGGTATTTTCGCAAATATGACGGGATCGGCCTCGAGGAACTGGCGGGGCAGGCGCTCTTCGTCGGTCCGACCGCCTACTTCCAGCTGTCCGACCGTGCCCGCCTGACCGCGACCTGGAGCGTCCAGGCCTGGGGCCGGCCGGTCGGAACGAACGCCGCGCTCGACCTCGTCAATTTCGAGCGGCATCAGGCGAAACTGATATTCGGCGTTAACTTCTAGAGCATGATCCGGAAAAGTGTGTAGCGGTCTTCCGAAAAGATCATGCTCAAACAAAAAGATAGAGCGGGATGATGATTCGAAAAGTCATCGCGCTCTAGTAATACGGGTTTCACGGCTTGGTGAAACCTGACCGGGCCGGTCGCGTAGCTCTTTGTGCTATTGATGGCTGAACTGCGCCTGAGGGATAACGGATATGGATGTCATAGATCTGATCATCACCGTGTGTGCCGTGCTCTCGCCGAACATGTGCGAAGAAAGGCATTTGACGTTTTCCGCCAGCTTCTCCCCGCGACAATGCGCCATGGCGGCGCCGCCCTATATCGCGCAATGGGTGGGCGAGCATCCGAAATGGACCGCGGTGAAATGGCGCTGCGAATACCCGCACACCAACGAAAAAATCTAGCGCATGATCCGGAAAAGTGTGTAGCGGTTTTCCGAAAAGATCATGCGCAAACAAGAAGCTAGAGGGCGATGACGATTAATCCTAATCTCATCGCGCTCTAGCTGCGGGCCAAGGCTATTTGTTGCAGTCCTTCAAATCCTTGTCGGCGATCGAGAACACCGCGTCCGGCTTGATCTCGATGTCGCGCACGAAGCATTGGCGTGCATCGCGATAGCCGACCTTGGCGTCGTAGCGCCCGGGCTCCACGCCTGTGATGCGCAAGCGTTCGTCGTGGTCGACTTCCTTGTCCTTGTCGTTCAGGGTCTGGTTCGGTCCCCAGTCATTCTTTCCCGCCGGCGACAGCTGAAAGCCGGAAATGGTCGAGGTGGTCAGGTTCCACAAGCGGATGCCCTTGCCCTGCGCCACCAGCTGACCTGGCAGGGCCAACGCAAACAGGCAGATCGCAATCAGCGTTCGCGGCATGGTCACCTCCCCATAAACTCTTGCTTGGACAACCTGAAGCGAGCGACGTGTCCATAGCAAGCGCCAATGTCGCTCAGGCCCGGTTCAATCGGGCGAGCTCATTCCTGATCGCGGCAATATCGGCCTCGCTCCTTGCCGACCGCGGCAAGCGGATGGGCAGGGCATGCAGCATGGTGGCCGGGCGCGCCGAGAGCAGGAACAAGCGGTCGCCAAGGCGAACCGCATCGTCGAGATTGTGCGTGACCAGCAGCGTCGTCGTCCTCCAACTTTCCAGCAAGGTCGTGATCTGGTCGCGGAGGCGGGCGGCAAGCGCCTCGTCGAGCGATGCCAACGGTTCGTCGAGGACGAGGAAATCCGGCTCGACGGCGAGCGCCCGGGCGAGGGCTGCGCGCCGCGCCAGCCCGAGCGAGAGTTCACCGGGGAAATGACTGCGATGCTCGCTCAGTTCGAGCACCACGAACAAGGCTGAAAGCCTTGTTGCATTGATCTGCGGTGCGGCAAGGCGGATGTTGTCCTCGACTGAGCGCCACGGCAGCAGCCGCGGCTCCTGAAACACCATGCCGATCCGCGCATGTTCGGGGCGGGAAACATGCCCCTGATAATCATGATCGAGGCCGGTGAGGATGCGGAGCAGGGTGGTCTTGCCGCAGCCGGAGGGGCCGACGATGACGCCAACCTCTCCCGGCTCGAGGGTGAAGGCGATATTGCGAAGCACCTCGTGGCGCTTTCCGGCCGCGTTCGCAAATTCCTTGCGCGAAATATCGACTTCAAGCCGCACGGGGCCGCCACCGGGATAGCTGGGCTTCGAAGGGCTGCACCAACACGGTTTCGATCGCGAATACGATCGCGGCGAAGCTCAGCGAATAAGCGAGCAGGAGCGGGATGTCGAAAAGCTGGAAGGCCACGCCGATCTCGAAGCCAACGCCGTTGGGTCTGCCGAGGAATTCGGCGACCAGGACGATCTTCCAGATCAGTGCGAGACCCGATCGTGCGGCGGCGGCGATGTAAGGCATAAGCTGCGGCAAAACCACGTGCCGGAACGCCCGGCCGCGCGGAAAGTCGAAAACACGCGCCATTTCGTCGAGCCCGGGATCGAGGGCGCGCGTTCCCTCGCGCAGCGTGACGACGGCGGTAGGAAGCTTGTTGATCGCGATCGCTGCGATCGCCGCGGCCTCGGTCAAACCCGCCCAGATATAGGCGAGCACGATGACCACGAGCGCCGGCAGATTGAGAAGAATGATTAGCCAGGGATCGCCAAGCCGATCCGCCAGGCGGTGGCGGCCCATCCAGTAGCCGATGGCGCTGCCGAGCGTCATCGCCAGCACGAATGAAAGTGCGACGCGCGCCAGCGTCACGCCAAGGTTCAGGAACAGCGCGCCGGTTCTGGCCTCAGTCTCTATCGCCTGCAGCACATCGGGCGGAGGCGGCAGTTTGGCGCTGCCCAGCAGCAGCGAGGCGATCCACCAGGTGACGACGAACAACGCAACTGACAGCAGGCGCATCGCATCACTCCCCCGATATGGCGCGATAGAACGTGCCGGGATCGAGCTGCGGCGCGGGCCCGACGAGATCACGACCGCCGATCTGCGCCAGCACGCGATAGAGCACACGCGCGTCTTCCTCCTCTTCGGCGATGGGCCGGCGCGGGATTCCCTGGCGGTAGCGGTCACGATAGGCGTGCAGCGTGGCGGCATCGGTGGCGCCGGTCAGGGATTGAATCCTGTCCCACTCCGCGTCCGAGGATGACAGGATCTCCTTTGCTTTCCGGGTCGTCGCGATGAATCGCGCCACCAGGTCCGCGTGCGCGTTGCCCCATGCCTCGTCGAAGACGTACCCGATCATGGCGGTAGGGCCCTTGGCCCCGAGCTTTGGAAGAATGTCCTCGATGCCGGCGAGGCGACGGAAGCCCTTTGCTTCCAGCGCCGCACAAAAGTTCCAGTAGTTGAGCGTGGCGTCGGTCTCGCCGCTCAGGGCCTTGGCCGTCAGCAGCGGCGGCGCGCCGTAGACGATGCTGGATTCCGCCTTCAGGTCGGTCCCGTCCTGTTTCAGCGCGGCTTGCAGGAGCAGCCAGCTCTTGTCGATCGGGCCGCCTGCGACGGCAAGGGTATGGCCCTTGAGATCGGCCAGGGTTCGGATCGGCGATGCGTTCGGTACCATCACGGCGCCGACGGCGCTCGAATAGGGATAGAACACAAGTGTGCTACCCAGGCTGCGTTCGCGCGAGACCCAGAGCCAGTCGGAAACGATGATGTCGGCGCTGCCGGCACGCAGCGCAATCTTGCCGGCCTCGGGGCTTGCGAGCTCGAGAAGCTCGATCGAGAGGTTCGCCTGCGTGTCGAGGCCATGGGCGCGGATCACCGCCAGCTCCCACGCGAAGGTTCCGGTTTTCTGCACGGCAAGGCGGATCGTCTCCGCATCGCAACGCACGGCGATGAGGGTGACTGCAGTCATCAACACAGCGGCCAGGCGCTTCATGACCTCGTGAGCCCTTTTCTTGAATGTCCGCTTTTCAGCGCAGGAGCGATAGCATAGCTTTTGCTCCCGGGAGAAATGCTATGCCATTAGTCAGATGGATACGACCGATTGTCGCTGCGTTGGGCGGATTCGTGGCAATGGCCGCGATCGGACGTGCCGAGGAAGTCAATGATTACCCGACTTCGGCCCGCGCTGAATACGTCTATGGCTGCATGAAAGCCAATGGCGAGACGCGGCAGTCGATCGAGCAGTGTTCCTGCTCGATCGACATCATCGCCTCGCTATTGCCCTATGACCGCTACGTTACTGCGGAAACCGTCCTGAGCCTGTCGCAGGTGCGCAGCACTCTTGGCGCTGAGTTCCGTTCGTCCGAGCAGGCGAAGGGCGCGCTTGACGATCTCCGTCGCGCGCAGGCGGAAGCCGAAGTGCGGTGTTTTTAACGAGCCGGTCGGCGGCAGACTAGTCGTCCGGGCGCATCAGGTGCCGGAATCGTCGACCTTCCATTCCTTCTGGAAGACGTGGCCGGAGGTGTCCTTGGCCTCGGCACGGAACGTCTTGGCGCCGTTCGCGACATAGGTGAAGCGGATATTCGGGTCCTCCGAGATGGAAATGCCGCCTTCCATCGAGAGCACGGGGCTGTTGTCCTGCCACACATGTAATTCGTCGATGAAGAAGGCCGGGATATAGAGATGAGTGATCTGGTCCATCTGCAGCCCGGAATTGTTGGGATGCCCGATCATGATCTGGGCTTCGCGCTTGCCATAGGTTGGACCTTGGTCGGCTCCAGCAAATTGCCGGTATTTCATCTGGCCCGAACTGGTTCTTGGCTTCTTCCAAATTCTTGGCCGCGGGCGCCGAGCAGCCGCCGGAGGCTTTCACGAAAGTCTTCACCATGTAGAGCTTGCCGTCGCTGAGCTCGGCCACGGCGTGGACATTGGTGTAGTTGTTGACGCGGACGCGCGTCGAGATTTCCGACACCCTGGCGTCAGGTCCGAGCTCGAATTTTGCCGCCATGGGCGCCGGGTTTTGATCGATTACCAGCGTGATCGCCAGCACGCGCCTGGTATCGTCGGGCGAAAGCTTTGACTTCAGCGTCACCGGGACGATCGCCGCATCCTCGGCGCGGTATGGCATCTCGATGCCGATAATGTCGGCGCCATCGCTCATCGGACGATTGTTAAAAATGTCCTGAATGAGGCCGGGCCAGGGATCATAGGGCTCCGCCGCGGCCAAAGGTGCAGCGGGCATTCCAAGCGCAGCGGTGAGCAAACCCAGCACGCAGAGCCAGCGGAGACGATGTTCGAGCATGGTCGCGCTCCTCGTCAGGATCGAAGCAGCATTTTCAATAGGCTACTGCTTGTCCTATTCCCATTCAATCTCGGAAAATGCTGCGGTTGCGTTGCGGGCGTTGTAGTCGTCGAACAATTGCCATCGTGATCGTTCGGACGCCGCTGCGGTGTCGGCCGCGGCCGTGATGGGCGCGCCGCGCTTGACCAGCGCGCGAACGTCCGTGGCGAGCGTTTCGAGGTAGCGGCGTTGGTTGCCAAGCGCTCCAGGCCATTCGCTCACAGGTCCGTGACCGGGAACCACGCGGCTCGCCGGCTGCGCACCGAGGTCGCCCATCATGCGGAGCCAGCCACGAAGACTACCGTCCATCACCGGAATATGGGCGAGGAACACAAGGTCGCCCGCGAACAGCGTCCCGGTTTTCTCGTCGAGCACGGTGAGATCGCTGTCACTATGCGCGGCCGGCCAGGCCTGCAGCACCAGGGTGCGCGAGCCGAGGTCGAGCCTCTTGGTGTCATCGACCAGCAGCGTCGGGGTCACAAGACGGACCTCGTCGATCAAGGCGGCGCCCATGATCTTGCGGAACGCATCGACATAAAAAGGCCCGCGCGTGGCGAGCGCCTGCGGCAAATTCTTGTGCCCGACGAAGATGGTTCCACCTTCAGAAAATGCAGCATTGCCAAAGACGTGGTCCGGGTGCCCGTGGGTGTTGATGACATAGCGGATCGGCTTGCTGGTCTTCTCGCGGATGGTTGCCAGCAACTCGCGTCCCTCCCTTACGCTGCCGCCGGTATCGATCACGGCGACCGCGTCATCGCCTACGACGAATCCGACATTGGCAATGGCTCCCTCGTTCTCGCGCGTCATCAGCGCGATGTCGCCGACATGGACGAAAACGCCGGGGGCAACTTCGGAAACGGACAGAGTTCGCTGCTGCGCATGCGACGAAGGTAGTGCGCAGAGTGTGGCCAGCACCGCGAGCAGCGAGAGGCGATCCATCATCCTTTCGTCTCCATCGCGCCATCGAGCAACAGGGAATATCCTGTTGCACGCTCGGATTGAGAAGCATAGCATTTTGACGGGACGGGCGCGCCAAGCAGAAAAACAGCATCCAATGAAAAATGCCGCACGAAATCGCTGCCTGCTGATTCCACTTCTCGCGATTGCCGCAACCTTTGTCGGCCGCGACGTGGCGCGGGCGCAGACGAACAGTGACGACGGTCTCGATCTCTCGATCGAGCTCGTCGATCCCAAGGTGTTGAGGGTCTGCGCCGATCCGCGCAACCTGCCTTTTTCCAACGAGAAGGGTGAGGGGTTCGAGAACAAGCTCGCTGAATTCTTCGCCGAAAAGCTGAACAAGAAGCTCGACTACATGTACTTCCCGCAGGCGACGGGTTTCGTGCGGGTGACGCTCGGCGCGCACCGCTGCGATGTCATCATGGGCTTTCCGCAAGGCGACGATCTCGTTCAGGGCACCAATCCCTATTACCGCACGGCCTACGCACTGATCGCCAAACCAGGCTCCGGTCTCGAGGACGTCGCGACGCTCGAAGACGCGCGCTTGAAGGGTAAGCATATCGGCATCGTCGCCGGCACGCCGCCCGCCACCAACATGGCGGTGGCCGGTCTGATGGCGAATGCAAAGCCATATCCGCTGATGATCGATACCCGCGTCGATTCATCGGCGCAGACGATGATCAGCGATCTCGCCAAGGGCGACATCGACGCCGGCATTCTTTGGGGGCCAATGGCGGGCTTCTATGCCAGGAAGGCCGATCCGCCGCTGCACGTGACGCCACTCGTAAAGGAGACGACAGGGCCGCGAATGGTCTATCGCATCGGCATGGGAGTCCGCGGGGCCGACCAAAACTGGAAGCGGCTGCTCAACCGCCTGATCCAGGAGAACCAGCTGGCGATCAACAAAATCCTGCTCGACTACGGCGTTCCCCTGCTCGACGAGAACGACCAGCCGATCGGCGCGGAGACTGCGACGAAGTCGCCATGATCCGGTGTGCGTTTAGTCTGTTGCTCGCGATATTTGCGTTTAGCGCGTCTGCGCAGGCGCAGGAACTCGTGCTTGAGCCGGAAGGCTATCGCACCGAAGAATATCGGGCACCCGTCCCCGAAACACTCACGGGCGCGCGCGTCATCACGACTGCAGAGGCTGAAACGATCTGGCGCGCCAAGAACGGCCTTTTCGTCGATGTGCTGCCACGCGCGCCAAAGCCGTCGAATCTTCCGGCCGGTACGATCTGGCGCGACCGGCCGCGCCTCAACATTCCCGGCAGCGTATGGCTGCCGGATACGGGTTACGGCAAGCTCGCGTCGGTGATGGAAGATTATCTGCGCCACGGGCTGGAACATGCGACCAGCAGCAATCGCGCGGCGCTGCTCGTCGTGTACTGCCAGGCCAATTGCTGGATGTCGTGGAACGCCGCCAAGCGGATCCTCTCCTATGGCTACTCCAACGTGGCGTGGTATCCCGACGGCACCGATGGCTGGGAGCACGCCAATCTGCCGATGGTGGAGTCGCAGCCCGAACCGCGGTCGGGCGAAGAAGGGTCGGCGCGGCGATAGAACCAGCTATTCCATTTCCTGCTGGATGGTGCGGCCGAGCGCGAACAGGCGCTGGTCGATGATGGTCGGCACTTCGCACACGAATTTGACGACGCGGCGCCGGTCCTCGAAGATCCGAGTCTCCCACACCAGCTGATTGCCGAGCTCGTCGACCTTCGGCTGGTCGGGCGGCGTCGCATCCTGCAGTGCCTGCAGCGCAATCGTATCCTTGCGGATCTTGTCGGCGGCCTCGCGCTGCCTCTGCGTCACCCGCTCGAGCCCGTTCATGACCGAGGAGCGCTGGGCGTTGAGCGTGTCGAACAGTCCGGCAAACAGCAGCTTGCCGGCCGCCATCTTGTCGGTGTCGGGCGCGGCAAGGAATTGCGTCACCGCCTTCTGGGCATCTTCCAGCGGCAGCTTTCGTGCCGCGAGCTTCGCGACCAACGCGCTAACCTTGGGATCGCCCCTCCACTTCTCCGCCGCATCGTCGAGCGGCGCCCCGGCCCATACCGCGGCCAGCGAAATCTCGGGCACCTTGGCCTGGGGGCAGGGCCAGTCCGGGTAGCGTGGGTCGGCGGCGAGGCAGGCGCCGGTCGACGCCGCGACAGCAAGCAACGCGCCGATGACAATGCGCAGCTTCATGTCTCGCCTCCCGCGGGCCCGCGCCGGGCCAGCCCGCGCGACGGATCATAGGCGAAAATCGCGCCGATCATAAATGCTGTCGTGCAGGAACTTACGACGGCGAGTGAAATCCAGTTGACCTGGCCATAGAGCGCGAAACGCACGAGCTCGACGGCATGGGTGAACGGATTCCACTGGCAGACATAGTAGAGCATCGGGCTGCCCTCCTGCACCCGCCACAACGGGTAAAGCGCCGATGAGGCAAAGAACATCGGAAAGATCACGAAGTTCATGACGCCGGCAAAGTTTTCGAGCTGCTTGATGCCGGAGGAAATGAGCATGCCGAGCGCGCCCAGCATCAGGCCCGACAGGATCAGCGCCGGCAGCACCGTGAGATAGCCGATCGGCGGCGGCGTGATGTCCCAGAACCATGCGATGAGAAGGAAAGCATAGACCTGCAGCAGCGAGACCGCGGTGCCGGCCAGCAGCTTGCAGAACAGCAGATACCCGCGCGGCAATGGGCTCACCAGTAGCGTGCGCATGTTGCCCATCTCGCGGTCGTAGACCATCGAGAGCGAGGACTGCATGCCGTTGAAGAGCTGTATCATCGCCATCAGCCCGGGCGCGATATAGACCTCATAGGGGATGTAGGTCTCGTAGGGCGGGATGATGGAGATGCCGAGCACCTGCCGGAAGCCGGCGGCGAAGATGAAGAGCCACACCAGCGGTCGCACCAGCGCCGAGACGAAACGTTCGCGCTGATGCAGGAAGCGCAGCGCCTCGCGCCACACGATGCCGTTGAGGCAGGTGAAATATTCGGCCAGCGAGAACCCGCTTCGTTGCTGATGGGCGGTCGTGGAGCTCATGGTGTGAGGCTCCCCGACTGCGCACCGGTCAGGCGCATGAAGGCGGCATTGATGTCTGGCGCGCCTGTCTGTTTGAGCACATCGGCCAACTCGCCGCGCGCAAGGACGCGGCCCTGATGCAGGATGACGAGATCGTCGCCTGGTGCAATCTCGTCGAACAGATGCGTGGCCCAGAGCACGCCGATGCTCTGTTCGGTGACGAGTTGGCGGACATGGGTGAGGATGTCGGCGCGGGCCTTGACGTCGAGGCCGACGGTCGCCTCATCAAGCAGCAGCAGCCGCGGCCGATGCAGCAGCGCCCGCGCAATCTCGAGCCGCCGCATCTGTCCGCCCGAGAGGTCGCGCACCTTGCTGCCGGTGCGATCAGCAAGTCCGATCCGGGCCAGCACCTCATCGGCTCTCATCCGTGCATCGCGCCGGCCGATGCCGTGCAGGGCCGCGTGATAGAGCAGGTTCTGCATGACCGAGAGATCGAGATCGAGCGTGCGGGGCTGGAACACCACGCCGAGCAGCCGCAACGCCTCGCCGGGCTCGCGGCCGATGTCATGGCCGAAAATGCCGATGCGGCCGGCCTGGATGCCGAACAGCCGCGTGATCAGCGAGAACAGGGTGCTTTTGCCGGCGCCGTTCAGTCCGAGCAACGCGGTGAAACTCGCAGGCGCCACCGTGAAGTCGACATCGATCAAGGCCCGGCGAGCGCCGTAGGAATGGCTGACGTTACCGATCGACAGCGCCGGCATCGCAGTTGTCTCGCGCCGGAGAGGGGCGTCCGGCGAAGTCTGAGCTGCAGCTGGTGCGTTGGTCGTTGTCATGGCGATATCGTCACGCCCCACGGCAATTCACCGACCTGAATGGTCTTGATGACCTTTTGCGCCGATACGTCGATCACCGAGACGTCGTTGGAAACGCCGTTTGTCACCAGCAGATATTTTTCGTCGGGCGTGAACGCCATGTGCCAGACGCGCTGGCCGACCAGGAGATATTTGGTCACGGCGTGGGTGGCGGTGTCGACGACGGCGATGCGATTGGCGGGTCCGAGCGCAACAAAGGCGGTCTTGTCGTCTCGGGTCATCCCGATGCCGACCGGCTGAATCGCCTCGCTGCGCAGGCCCGGAATAGCGAAAGTCACCTTGCCGGTCACGGCGTGCTTGACCGGATCGATGATGGACACCGTGCCGCCGATCTCGGAGGAAACCCATAATTCCGAGCCGTCATGCTTGAACTCGGCAAAGCGCGGCCGTGAATCGACCAGCACATTGGCGACGATCTGGCGCGTCGCGGTGTCGATGAAATGCGCCATGTTGGTCGTCTCTGACGTGTTGATCAGGATTTTCCCGTCCGGGCTGATCGTCATGCCTTCCGGCTCGACGCCGACCTGGATATCGCCGAGCCGGGTGCGCTTCTCGACGTCGATGACGGTGACCGTGTTGTCGTTCTCATTGGCGACATAGAGGACCTTGCCGGCCGCGTCCTGGGTGAAGAGCTCGGGGTCGGGCCCGGAGGGCAGGGTATCCACGATCTGCTGGGTTTTGGTGTCGATCACCTGAATGGTGTCGTCGTCGCCGACCGCGACCATCACGAACTTGCCGTCCCGCGTGAACTCGATGCCGCGTGGCCGCTGGCCGACCTTGATGGTGGCCGTGACAGCCCATTTGTCGGTGTCGATGATGGTGATCGTGTTGCCCTTCTCGTTCGAGATATAGGCGGTGTAGGCCGAGGCGGGATCAGCCATTAGCCAGAGCGCCGTCAGGGATAGCAGGCAACAACGCCACATACGCGACTCCGCCGTCACTGCAGTTTGCATTTGGTCTCGGGCCGGTCGACGCCGAGCGTATCAAGTTCCGAGACCTGGTGCAGGAAACCTTCCTGCGGCGAGACCGAAACCACCATGCGTCCGTCAGCGAGCAGGATGGGTTGCCGAAGCTGCAGGTTCCAGTCCCGCAATGTCAACCGCTGGCCCTTGAAGGCCGCAATGGAAAAATCCTTGCCCTTGATGAAGTCGAACACCGTCTTCGCATCGCCCGAATTGGTGCGCGAGGTGGCTTCGCCGACCATACGTGCGGCGGTCCAGGCCTGCATGTCCAGCGCCGTCATGTGGCGCGAATTCAGCTTGATGAAGCGGTTCTGCATCTGGACCGCGCCCCACTGGTCGTGCGCGGCGTCCCAACTGGTCGGCACCAGACCCGCCGAACCCGCCACTGGCCTCGGATCCCAGGTGCGATAGGGCAGATAGGGCGCAAAGACCTCGCTTTCGTCGGCGGCAACCAGAACGTCATAAGCCGGCGCCTGCTGGGTGAACACGGGCATCTGGCGCTGGATCAAGGTGACGCCGCTGTCGGTGCGACGGGCGCCGCCGGTGTCCTCGAACGTTCGCTCCTGGACAATTTTTGCGCCAAAGCGCGTCGCGGCGCGTCGCAGCGCATCGGCATAGAGCTTGTCATTGTCGTGCGAGCCGACCACCAGCAGCCAGCGCTTCCACTGCTTCCACACCAGATATTGGGCGAGCCCGTCCGCCAGCATCGAGCGCGTCGGGGCGACATGGATGACATTGGCGCGGCAATCCTGCTCGCGCAGCCGGTCGTCAATGGAGCCGGCATCGAACAGCACGGTCCCGCGCTCGCGCAGCGCGTCGGCGACCTTCAGCACTTCGTCCGCCGCCAGGTCGAGAATGATAAAGCCGTCATGCTCGGCCAACGTCGTCGCGGCCTTGGCAATATCGTCGCCTTCCTTGAGGCGCACTTCATCCAGCGTGAAATGCTGATTGAGAAATTTACCTGTGGTGTTGTTGTCCTCGATCGCCAGCCGCGCACCGGCGACACCGTCGTTCGCGGCCGGCAGCTGGACCAGCGACAACGTCTCCTTGACGCGGTCGTGGCGGAGATAGCCGATGCCGATCTGGATGGGATCGGCCGCGAGCGCGTGGCTTGCTACCACGCTCAAAGCGATTGCACCGATCAACCCTCGGATCATGGCGACTCCCGGATGGTTCTCCTTGGGTGGAGAACTCCGCTTGAAACAAGACCGAATTGTCCTAGCTTGCAACCCTACTTTGTGTCGCTTCGCCATCGCGGTTTTTGCAGGTCACGATCATGAGAGCGCTTGCCGCCTTCACCCTTTTGATGCTGGCGAGCTGGGCATCCGCCCAGGCCGCGGATCCGCCGAAACTCGCGGTGTTCGATTTCGAGATGATCGACTCGAGCCTTGATGGCGAAATCTACGGCACGCGCCCCGACGAGCGGAAACGCCTGGCGCGGGTCGGTGATCACATGCGCAAGGAGCTGGGCGAGTCCGGCAAGTTCCAGATCATCGACATCGCGCCGGTCAATGCTGCGGCGCATCAGAGCAATCTGCAGGCCTGTGGCGGCTGCGACGTGAAACTGGCGCAACAGCTCGGCGCCGACCTCTACATCACCGGCGTGGTACAAAAGGTTTCGAACCTCATCCTCAATGTCAATGTGTACCTGCACGATGCGCAGAGCGGCCGTCTCGTCACCGCTGCGAGCGTGGATATGCGCGGCAATACCGACGAATCCTGGTCGCGCGCCACCCGCTATCTCCTGCGCGAACGGTTGCTGGCGCCGAATTATGGTGCGCCACAGACGCGCTAGCGTTGGCCGGGTTCAAGCCTTGAGCCGCTGCGCGTGCCAGCGCAGATGATCGGCCATGAAGGTTGAGATGAAATAATAGCTGTGGTCGTAGCCGGCCTGGCGCCGCAAGGTGAGAGGAATGCCTGCTTTCTCGCAGGCGGCCTGCAACAATTCCGGGCGAAGCTGCTCGGAGAGGAACTGATCGGCATCACCTTGGTCGACCAGGAACTCTGAAAATCTTGCGCCGTCCTCGATGAGTGCGACCGTATCGTGCTTGCGCCAGACGTCCTTGTTGTTGCCGAGATAGCCACCGAGCGCCTTGATGCCCCACGGCACTTGCGAGGGCGCGACAATCGGCGAGAAAGCGCTCGCCGCGCGATAGCGATCGGGATGGCCCAGAGCGATCGTGAGTGCGCCATGACCGCCCATCGAGTGCCCCATGATCGATTGCCGCTTGGCATCGACCGGAAAATGCTCGGCGACGAGCTGCGGCAGCTCCCCGGTGACATAGCTCCACATCCGATAATTGCGCGCGAACGGAGCTTCGGTCGCGTCGACGTAAAACCCCGCACCAAGGCCGAAATCATAGGCGTTTGCGGCATCGCCGGGCACGCCTTCGCCGCGCGGGCTGGTGTCCGGTGCAACGAAGATCAGGCCATGTTCGGCGCAGGCGGCGCGGTACTCGCCTTTCTCGGTCACATTGGCATGGGTGCAGGTCAGGCCCGACAGATACCAGACCACCGGCAGCTTCGTTGCTTCGCGATGATCGGGGACATAGACGGAAAACGTCATGTCCGTCCTGGTCTCGCGGCTCGCATGCCGGTAGACGCCCTGCGTGCCGCCATGGGATCGGTTCAGCGAAACGGTTTGCATGGACATCAGGAGACGCCGCTCTCGATGGCGAGGCGCACGAGCTCGGCGGAGGTGCGCACGCCGAGCTTCTGGCGGATGATCGAGGACGTGTTGGCGACCGTCTTGTAGGGCGAGTGCACCAGCCACGCGATTTCGGACAGGCTCTTGCCGGAGCTGAGCAGGCGCAGGATTTCCATCTCACGCGAATTGAGTTTTGATAGCGGGCTCCTGGCGACGGCGGGACCGGCAAAGGCGATGCTTCGCGCGATCGCAGGCGGCAGATAGACGCCACCCTTGCCGACTTCTCGGATCGCCTCGACCAGGTCGTTGGGATCGCCGGTCTTGGCGACATAGCCCTTGGCGCCGATCTCGATGGCGCGGGCGACAAACACCGGGTCGTCGTTCATGCTGAACATGATGATGCGCGCGGGCGCGCTGTGCGCAAGGATGCGGCGCGCCAGCTCGAAGCCCGATACCGTCGGCAGGTTGATGTCGATGACGCAGATGTCGGGGTGTTCGGCGAGGAAGACCCGCTCGCCACTTTCCGCGTCGGAAGCTTCCAGCAGGGCAATCTCCGGCTCGTCTGCGAGCACGGTGCGGCAGCCGGACGCCACGATCGGATGATCATCCACGATCAGAACGCGCATACCCTTCGCCCCGTTGCTGCACCGCACGAGTGCCGATGCATCGCCTTCCAATCGGCCATGCAACCTCGGCGAGATTGCGGTACGCTGCATTTAGACAGGCGCGTTATTTGTCTGTCAACGCCTCCGTTTGACACGGAACCGAAGGCGATACGATGGGGAAGGCGTCATGTGGCAGAAATTGTCCTTGCGTGGACGCATCAACCTGCTGCTGGCATTGGTGCTGGCGCTGGGCCTCGCCATCAACGTGGCGCGGCTGGTGCTGGAGGCCGCGCCGCGCGTTCAGGCGGAAGATGAAAGCGTCACGCGGCTGGCGCGCGAGTTCGTCGAAACCATCGTGACCGATCTCAATGAGGCGCCCAACCCCGATGCGCGGCTGGACCAGATCGTCGAGGATCTCAAGCGGCTGCGGCACGTCAGCATCACGCGACAGGGCGACAGAGTTGCGACATCCGCTCGTGCTGGCGCCATTGAGGCGGGGGACGATGCCCACTCCGTGCCGGGGTGGTTCGTTACCCTTGTTCACCCCGAGCAGACCTCGGTCCGCGTGCCGGTCGCAATCCACGGCAAGCCGTCGGCACTCGTCATCACCTCGATCCCGAACGACGAAATCGCCGAGATATGGGACGGGATCATCACCCAGCTCGAGGTCGGCTCGGCGGTCGCCGTCGCTCTGTTCCTGATTATGATGACGGTCATCGGCCGCGCGCTCGCGCCGCTGGAAGCGCTCGCGCAGGCGATGAGCCGGATCGAAGCGGGCTCTTATGACGTGCGCGTCGAGCCCGGCGGGGCGCCGGAGCTGGCCGCGATCTGCGCCAGGCTCAATCATCTTGCCGCTACGCTCGGCGAAGCGGTCGAGGACAATCGGCAATTGGCCGAGCGTGCCGTGTCACTCCAGGATCTGGAGCGCAAGGAGATCGGGCGCGAACTGCACGACGAGTTCGGGCCGTATCTCTTTGCGCTCCGCGCGCATGCCGGCGCCCTCATGCGGCTAGCGGATTTGCCGGCGCCGGGCGCGGATGCGTTGCGCAAACATGGCGGCGCGATCCTCGAGCAGGTCAATGCGCTGCAGCAGTTCAACCGAAGGATATTGGAGAAGCTGCGGCCCGCCGGCCTCGCGGAGCTTGGGCTTCGCGAAGCGCTTGGTGTGTTGATGCGTTTATGGAACGAATCGTATCCCGATGTCACCATCGAGACGAACATCTCGCAGTCACTGGGCGAAACGGGAGAGACCGCCGACCTCACCATCTACCGTGTCGTGCAGGAGGCGCTTACCAATGCGTTCCGTCATGCCGATGCGACGGAAGTCAATGTCAGCATCGAACCGGCGCGGCGGCCGTCGGGATTGCGCGGCAATCGCGGCTATGCGCTGGTGCGGGTCTGCGACAACGGCCGCGGGCTGAAGCCGGACCAGAAGTTCGGGCTTGGCCTGACCGGAATGCGGGAGCGTTTGTTGGCCTTGGGAGGCTCGCTGGCCGTGGTCTCGGACGCAGGCGGCGTCACCGTCGAAGCAATGGTGCCCACCGGGGCGCACTGACGAGCGCATTCGCCGGTCGGGAATTTTCCCGAAGCTTTCGGGACCTTTTGCGGCTGCCGAGTTGGCGTTCACTCATTAACATCACACGTCCGAACCGGTGGGGACAAGAAGCCGGAACGGATTGGGGCGGAACAGATGGGCGTTCGCGTATTGCTTCTCGCGTCGGTGTCGGCGGGCCTGATTGCGGAAGGCGGATTGGCTTACGCCCAAGATGCTGCGAAAGACAGTGGAAGCTACACCACCGATCTGCCTCCCGTTGAAGTTCCCGCGCCGAAGACTGAGGCCAAGCCCAGCCCGCGTCCCAGAAGTGGCCCTGCAGCTCGCGTTGTTCGCCCGGGGGTTACTCCAGTAGCGAGACTTCGGGTCTATCCAACGACGCCGCTCGCAACGCCGGGTACGGCGCTTGCCGTCGACAAGGTGCCCTCCAGCATCAACTTCGTGGATGCCAGGCAGATTGAACGCACCGGTTCACTGAACATCACCGATGCCCTGCTGCAGAACGTGCCGGCCATCAACATCAATGAGGTCGCCGGCAATCCCTTCCAGCCGAGTGTCGAATTTCGCGGTTTTGTCGGCTCGCCGGTGGCGGGCACACCGCAGGGATTGGCTGTGTACCAGAACGGTGTGCGTATCAACGAGGCGTTCGGCGATACCGTCAACTGGGATTTGATCCCGACCGCCGCCATCAAATCGATCGCGGTGGTGACGAACAATCCCGCCTTCGGCCTCAATGCGCTGGGCGGCGCCGTCACCGTCCAGATGAAGGACGGTTTTGGTTATCAGGGCGCCGAGCTCAACACCATGGGTGGTTCCTACAGCCGGCTGCAGAGTTCGGCGCAGTGGGGCAAGCAGGTCGACAACTTTGCCGTCTATGGTGCGCTGGAAGGGGTGCGCGACGACGGGTTCCGCAATTTCTCGCCGTCCGAGGTCAAGCGCTTCTATAGCGATGTCGGCTATCGCAACGAGAACGCCGAATTCCATCTCAACATGGGGCTTGCCGACGACAAATTCGGCGCGGCAGCCACGACGCCGATTGAATTGCTGCAGCAATATTGGGGCGCGACCTACACCACCCCGCAGACCACCGCCAACCAGGTTGCCTACGCCAATTTGACGGCAAGGGTCGAAGTCACCCCGACCTGGACGTTCGAAGGTGTCGCGCATGTCCGCGCCTTCGGGCAACAGACTGTGGACGGCAATCCCACGGGAACGCAGCCCTGCGCCGCCGACGCCACATTGCTCTGCTTCAACGACGACAGCACGCCGGCCAACGGGCTGAACGGGATGCAGCTGGCCAATCCGTTCGCGCCCGATGCATTCCTGGGTGAAATCGATCGGACCAGCACACGCTCCACCACCGGGGGATTTTCGGTGCAGGCGACCAATACCGACCAGCTGTTTGGTCACGACAACCGCTTCGTCGTCGGCAGCAGCATCGACTCCAGCGTCTCGCGTTTCACCGCAAGCGGCGAGCTCGGGACCATCTCCTCCAATTATGTCGTGAACGGCAGTGGAATCTTCCTCGGACAGTCCGGCTTTCCCGTATCGATTGGGCCGGTGTCGCTGCGCACGACCAATCAATACACCGGCGTCTACGTGCTCGACACGTTCGACGTCACCAAGGCGTTCTCGATCACGGCGGGCGGCCGCTTCAACGATGCCCGCATCGCGCTGGAGGATCAGATCGGCACGCAGCTCAATGGCAACCAAACCTTCGACCGCTTCAACCCGATCATTGGCGGCACCTACAAGATCAATTCCGAATTGACGGCCTATGCCGGCTATTCGGAAGCCAACCGCGCGCCGACGCCGCTGGAGCTCGGCTGCGCCGATCCGGCGAGGCCCTGCATCATCGCGGCATTCCTGGTCTCCGATCCGCCGTTGAAGCAGGTGGTGTCGCGCACGGTCGAGGCCGGCTTCCGCGGCACTCGGGAGATGAGCATCGGAACGCTCGAATGGAAGCTCGGCGGATTCCGCGCCACCAACACGGATGACATCCTCGCCATTCCGAGCCCCGTGCTGCAGGGCTTCGGCTATTTCCAGAATGTGGGCTCGACCCGCCGGCAGGGCATCGAGGCCGAAGCCAGGCTCAACGCGTCTACATTCCAGCTCTATGCCAGCTACACCTTCATCGACGCGCGCTTCCTGAATGCGTTGCAGGTCGGCTCCCACAGCCCGTTTGCCGATGAGAACGGCAACGTCCAGATCCTGCCCGGCAACCAGATCCCCGCCATTCCCCGCCATCGCGTCAAGGCCGGGTTTGATTATTCGATCACCGATGCGTTCAAGGTCGGCGCCGATGCGTTGTATGTAAGCAGCCAGTATCTGGTCGGCGACGAGTTCGAACCAGGCGCCGAAGCTGCCTTCCTACACGGTGTTCAACGTTCACGCCTCGTATCAGATCAACAAGTCGCTTCAGGTCTACGCCAAGGTCAACAACGTCTTCGACAATCGCTATGCGACCTACGGCACCTTCTTTGATGCGGGCGCACTCCCGAACTTCGCCGCTGGCGGCGCGGCCTTCACCGACGCGCGCTCGCTGAGCCCGGCGCTTCCGCGCGTCTTCTATGCCGGCCTGAAGATGACGTTCTGAGCCGAGACCGTCAGAACCGTGTCGCGTCGCGATGACACCTCGTGGCGTGATCGTCAAATGAGATGTGTGAGTTTCAATCAGACGTGCCGATGCTTTCTCGCGGCACGAAATGCCCAAGTGATGCATGCGCCCTGATGGGCATCATGCCGCACTGCCCGCACCGGCAAACAGGCAATCGCAACGCCGTTGAGCCAATTAGGTTGCACCGTCACCATAATTCCCGGAATCGTCCGGGCTTTTTGTTGCATTCCGCTGCTAACGCACCGCGCGACATCCCGTAGCAAAATCTTCGCTTGCCAGCCTATGCAGTCAGGTGGAGGATCGCCTTGGAGACAGTCGTATTCTGTTGAGCAGCCGACGAGCGAACGGACGACCACAATCGGTTGATAAAAGTGAAATCATACTTCATCCAGTGTTGCGTCGCCGTAGCCGTTTCCTTTCTGGTTTCGTTGAATGCGGCCGGGGCTGAACCCAGGCGGGTTGTCGTTCTTCATTCGTATGGACAGAATTTCAAACCTTGGAGCGACTATGCCAAGGCGCTCCGACAAGAACTTGACCGTCAATCGCCCTGGCCGCTGGACATTCAGGACTTCTCGGTGATCACCGCGCGTAACCGCGACGAAAACGCCGAAACTCAATTTGCCGAATACCTGAACGCCCTTTTTTCCAGGCGTGCGCCGGACATCATTGTGGCTTTTGGTGCGCCTGCCGCAGCATTTGTTCAACGACACCGAGCCAACCTGTTTCCTGCCACGCCGATGGTCCTTACTGCGGTTGACGAGCGGCGCGTCAAGGAGACGGCTTTGACTGCGAACGATACGGTGGTCGCGGTGCGGCTGAGCATCCCCATCCTGTTTGCAAATATTCTGCGGTTGCTGCCCGACACGAAAACAATAGCCGTGTTGATCGGAAATTCTCCCAACGAACGGTTCTGGGCCGATGAAATGCAGCGAGAGCTGGAGCCTTTAAAGGACCGCGTGAAGGTTGTTTTCTACAATGAACTATCCTTCGAGGACGCGCTCAAACAGGTTGCGTCACTTCCGCCGAACAGTGCGTTGTTCTGGACCCAACCGCAGGTCGATGCCGCGGGTGCAGTTCACGAAGGTGAGCAAGCCCTAAGGCGGCTCTATTCGGTGGCCAAGGCCCCCATCTTTTCTTTTGACGACGCTTTCTTTGGTGGTGAGATTGTGGGCGGTCCGATGACTTCCGTGTCCGATGGCGCACGAAAAACATCGGAAGTCGCGGTAGGTATTCTTGGTGGAAAGAAGCCCGCCGATATCAAAACGCCACCGTTGGAGTATGGCCCCCCGAAATTCGATTGGCGGCAGCTGCAACGCTGGGGTATCAGCGAGGAGCGTTTACCTCCAAATAGCGAGATCTTCTTTCGCGAACCTCCTGTTTGGCACACATATCGCTGGCAGATCGCGCTTGTCTGCGCTGTGATCATTTTACAATCCGTATTGATTTCTCGACTCCTTTACGAGCAGCGCCGTCGCCGGTACGCAGAAGTGCAATCGCGTCAACGCATGTCGGAGCTTGCACGCGTCAATCGCTTTTCAACGGCCGGCGAGTTGACCGCCATGATTGCGCACGAGATCAACCAGCCGCTCGGCTCAATTCATACCAACGCCGAGACACTTGAACTGATTTTGACATCCTCCACCGTCGACTTGGACGAAATCAGGGAGATCGTGGCCGACATCCGTCGAGACGACACGCGCGCCAGCGAGGTCATTCGCCGTCTGGGGGGCCTATTGAAGAAGGCACCCTTTGAAGCAGAAGACGTCGATCTCAATGATGTCATCCGTGAAACCATCGACTTCCTGTCTGCCTTGGCTGTTGCACGGCAAGTGGAAATGCGCGCATCCTTGACGCCAGCGTCGCTGCCGATAAATGGAGACCGTGTTCACCTGCAGCAGGTGATCTTGAATTTGGTCGTGAATGCAATGGACGCAATGGCCAATATGCCAATAGACGTGCGCAAAATCATGATCTCGACCACTCGTACCGATAATCTCGCCGAAGTCGCAGTTTCGGACGTGGGGCCTGGTATCCCTTCTGATAAAATCAAGGAAGTGTTTGAGCCTTTCTTCACGACGAAGACAGGTGGCATGGGGATGGGGTTATCCATCGCGCGAACCATCGTAGAGGCGCACGACGGGCGGATATGGGCGGAAAACCTACCCTCCGGCGCTTCCATTCGCTTCAAGCTACCGCTTATCACATAGGGGCCGTGAAAAGCCTCGGGGCAGGTGTGAGACGGCCGTGTCCGCCGTAGAGTAGCCCGCATGAGCGCAGACCGTATGTCCTTCCCAGATTGAGGCGACTCGCCCTCGATGCGCAAGCGAGGGTTGCCCGGACAGGCCGGGTAGAGCCTCACGCAAGGAGGACGAGTCATGGCGGATTATAACGAAGTCTTTGTAGGTATCGATACATCGAAGCTTCGCAATGCGGTGGCAATTGCGGAAGGTGGGCGGAACGGCGAAGTCCGGTATCACGGCGAGATCGAGAACACGGAGGCGGCAACGAGCAAGCTGGTGAAGAAGCTTGCGGCGCAGCATCGGCGACTGACGTTCTGCTATGAAGCCGGGCCGACGGGGTATGGGCTGTATCGGCTGATCAAGACGCTCGGTCACGAGTGTGTGGTGGTGGCGCCATCGCTGATCCCGAAGAAGCCGGGCGACCGGGTGAAGACCAACCGGCGCGACGCGCTCAACCTGGCGAAGCTGCTGCGCGCAGGCGAACTGACTGCAGTCTGGGTTCCGGATGCGCGACACGAGGCGATGCGGGATCTGGTGCGGGCGCGCGAGGCTGCGGTCGATGATCTCAAATCCAAGCGCCAGCAGGTTTTGTCGCTGCTGCTGCGGCTCGGCCGGCATTTTATGGGTAAGCGAACCTGGACCAGGGCCCATATGAACTGGCTGGTAAGCCAGAAGCTCGTCCACCGCGAACAGCGCATCGCATTCGAGGAGATGCTGTTGGCGGTGCGGCAAGCCAATGAGCGCGTGATCCGGCTCGAGAAGGCGATTGCCGCGGCGGTACCGGACTGGTCGCTTGCAAAGGTGGTGACGGCACTGATGGCCGTGCGCGGTCTTGATCTCATTTCGGCTACGGTGTTCCTCGCCGAGATCGGTGATCTGTCGCGCTTTGCCAGCCCACGCCAATTGATGGCCTATCTCGGCCTGGTGCCGGGCGAAGAATCGACTGGTGACAGGGTCTGGCGCGGCGGCATCACCAAGGCCGGTAACCATCGGGCACGGCGCATTCTGGTGGAGTGCTCCTGGAGCTATCGTCATCCTCCGCGCATCGGCAAGAAGAAGCTTGCCAAGGTTGAAGCCGCCCCACCTGCCGTCCAGGAGATCGCCTGGAAGGCGCAGGCGCGCCTGACCGCGCGCTACCGCGCATTGGCACGGCGCGGCAAACGGCCGACACTTGTGGTGACCGCGATTGCGCGTGAGCTGTCGGGCTTCATCTGGGCGGTCAGCCGCGCCGTCGATGCGTCAGTAACGCCGGCGACCTGAGTACATCGACAAGCCCGACAAGGAGCCAGCAACCGGACCGCGATCCGGACAAATATCGTGCAACGGCGGGGGCGAAGCCACGGCAGGGGAATTCCCGATGTCGCTTTGTGGCCGATCAGCCGATCGACGCCCGCGCGTAGACAGCGGAAAGCCCCGGACGAAATCTCGGAACTGCGGTTTAAACCCGCGTATCAGAGCTTGATCACCGACGTCTTCAGGCTTCGCCTCCACCCTTGCACGATCATCGTTATCGCACACTCCAGCGAAACTCGCAGGGTGACGATATCTCACGTCTAACCACTTGACGAAGGACATCAGAGCGATATGCGGGTCACTACCGGAGTCCCGGGTATCGCTTCGCTCGCCGGGGCTACGCTTGCCATGCCGGCCTGAAGATGAAGTTCTAGGCAACGACCGTCAGCAAACGTGCCGCCAGTGTTGCGGCAAAGTCGGCTTTCCAGGCCCGCGCCTAGGGCTGCACCGGTCAGTGCACCGTGCCGAGCCGTTCACTTTCACAGGGGCAAGGAGCCGCATAGAGCCGGTGAAGTTCAGCCTCCAAATACTCATTAACGAGCAACAGAGCCTCAAGCGCTCCGCGAATGCTACCGTCACAAGCTTCGATGATCTTTTCGATAGCAATTTCAGTCTGCTTGGAAGCCATACTCAATCCCCTGCGCCTTCACCCACGTGCAGTATCCGCGGCGAATTGGGGCCAAATTCTGCGCTCTGCGAGAACATTTGATGGCATCGCGGAGTTTCCACAGCTTGCTACTTTAGGTCGTCACGAACACCCTGCCGATCGGGCTATGCACCCCGCGGAATGCTCCGGCGCGCCCACTCGAAATGACACAGGATGGCAACGCTCGCGATCGCCGCGAAGAAGCACCATACTGAAATGAAGGCTTCCCAATAAAGCGCGTAGGCGACAATCAGGCCCGCGAGAATGATGGCGCCAAGGACGACCACGGTGCGCCGCGATGACAGCAACAGCGGCAGGCCCGTCGCAGCGAGATAGAGAGCGTCGACGGCGTCGGGCTGCCGATATCCCGTCCCATAGACGATATGATAGTCCTGAATGGTCGCGAGATGCGGGTGACCAAGAATCCACCACAGAAAATACGCACCAACCGCCGTGCCGACGCCCAGGCAGATCACCATCAGGAGCCGGCGATGCGCGCTGGGCTCGATCAGCCATACCGCGATTGGCACAAACACAGGCCAAAACGCTTCCGCAAAAAACAGGTAGGAGAACGTCAGTGCCGTCGAGAGATGACCATCGGGCGCCGGCGGAAGGTTGAGCCACAACAATCCCTCGATGCCCTGTTGAACGGCAAACAGCAGAGGTGTGGCTGCGAATGCCAGTTGTCGGGGCTCCTTGACCCGGGCCAGTGTCACAATCCCGATGGTTCCGGTAAGCCCAGCCGCGACGAAGCTCGCGGGCGCCGAGAAGCACATCGAGTGGTTCATTTCTCTGTTTTGCGGATTGAGCTGAGTCGATCGTTTTCGATGTCAGCCGCTCAATTCACGCTGCGCCTTTGGGGATCAGAAGTCCAGCGTTCATGTCCGCGCACGGCTGGAACGACTGCCCTAGAAGCAATAATGCCGGATGGCGAGCATCGCCGTCGCCGGCAGCGGTGCATCGCGATCGCTCCCCCGCCGCGCAAACCGCGACCCGTCGAGAGACCCTGAAGACGATGAGGTGGCGCAGGCCGTCGCCATCGCCTGCGACCAACGTTGATCTAGATCATGGCCTGCTGATGCGGCGGGGACCGTCATCACGACGGGACCGAAGGCACCGAAGCAGGCGAGGCGCGACTGTCTTGTCGACGATGGCGTTAGGGAAGCAGGCCGTCACTGCCGTCGCATCACAAGTGGAGCATACCGATGTGGATCCTGATGTACGTCTTCTCCTACTCAGTCAATCCGGCCGCCACAAACGACAGGCAGGAATGGAGGCTCGGCCCAACCGTGGTGTTTCAGGAGTTCTCCAATGAAGAGCGCTGCAAGGCGGCCAAGTCGGCGCTTGAGGGCAGCTTGAGGGGAGCGGGAGCCAAGGTAAAAAGTGGCCTGGAAGACTTGAAGAGCATAGGCAAGGGTGACCCATCACAGATCATCATCGCCTTCAATGTGGAATGCCTTCCGAAATAAAGCCCGCGACCGCGCCCAACAGCCTGCCGATTTCGCTTGTTCCCATCCGCGAATTGACAGCCCGCCCCGGACGGCTCTAATTCTGTCAAAATGTTGTCAGGAGGACGCCATGGTTGACGCGCTGATCATCGATGCCTGCCGGACCCCGCGCGGCGTCGGCAAGGCCGGCAAGGGGGCCTTGTCGGGCATTCATCCGCAGCAGCTCGGCGCCACCGTGCTGCGTCAGCTTGCGGAACGCACCGGCATCAACACCGCCGATGTCGACGACATCATCTGGGGCACCAGCGCCCAGGTCGCCCAGCAGAGCGGCGATCTGGGGCGGATGTCCGCGCTCGATGCCGGTTACGACGTGCGCGCCTCCGGCGTGACGCTGGACCGGTTCTGCGGCTCGGGTATCACCAGCGTCAACATGGCGGCGGCTTCGATCATGGCGGGCGCGGAGGATCTGGTGATCGCGGGCGGAACCGAGATGATGTCGATGGAAGGCCGCCGCGGCCAGGGCCCGATGATGATGGACTCCGGCAATCTGCGCCTGCGCGCCAGACACCCGCAATCGCATCAGGGCGTATGCGCCGATGCCATCGCGACCATGGAGGGCATTTCGCGACAGGATGTCGATGCGCTCGGGCTCGAAAGCCAGAAGCGGGCGGCGAAGGCGATTCAACGCGGCCTTTTCAACAACAGCCTGGTGCCGGTTCGTCGCGACGACGGCACGCTCGCGCTGGACAAGGAAGAATATCCGCGGCCGCAGACCACCATGGAAGGCTTGGCCTCCCTGAAGCCGGCATTTCCCGCGGTGGCGGATTATCCGCTCGACGACAAGGGCACGACGTATCGTGGTCTCATCCTGCAGAAGCACCCCGGTCTCGACATTGAATTTATGCATCATGCCGGCAATTCGTCGGGCGTGGTCGACGGCTCGGCCGCGATCCTGCTGGCATCGCCGGCCTATGCGAAGGCGCATGGGCTCAAGCCACGCGCGCGCGTGGTCGCGATGGCGAACATGGGCGACTCGCCGACGCTGATGCTCAATGCGCCGGTGCCGGCGACGCGCAAGGTGCTGGCCAAGGCGGGCCTGACCATCGACGACATCGATCTGTTCGAGATCAACGAAGCCTTCGCGGTGGTAGCGGAGAAGTACATCCGCGATCTCAAGCTCGATCGCGACAAGGTCAACGTCAATGGCGGCGCGATCGCGCTCGGCCATCCCATCGGCGCAACGGGCTCGATCCTGATCGGTACGCTGCTGGACGAACTGGAGCGGCGCGATCTCAGGCGCGGCCTGGTGACGATGTGCGCCGCCGGCGGCATGGCGCCCGCCATCATCATCGAGCGGGTTTAGTTTGCGAGGCTTGTTGCCTGCCGGATGCGGCTGACGGCCGAGGCCGCGTCATTCCACGCCGGCTTGTCCGGCGCGAACTGCCCGCGCAGGAACGACACGAGCTCGGCGACCTGCGCATCGTTCATGCTGTCCTTGAACGCCGGCATGTAGCCGAGGTCGCTGTAGGCCGGCTGCCTGATGCCATGCAGAATCACCTGAATGAGGTTGTCCGGCTGCGCGCTGTGCAGGTTGCTGTTCAGCGCCAGTGACGGCCGGCTGCCGAACAGCGGCAGGCCGCCGACTTCATGGCATACCGCACAGGCGCCTTGATAGAGGCGCGCGCCCGGGCTCGGCGCGAAGGTGACCCTGGTCGTGCTTTCGAGTTTTGCGGCGAGTGCTTCCTGCGAAGGGAGTAATGCCGCGTTGAAGGAGGCAAGATAGACCGCCATCGCGCGGATCTCATGATCCGGCAGCGCCGCCAGCTCCTTCACCACCGGCGCCATCGGGCCCGCGGCCACGCCGTGATGGCGGGACTCGCCAGTGCGCAAATACGCATAGAGCTCATCCTCGCTCCAGGGGATCGGCGCCAGCGACAGCGAGGTCAGCGCCGGCGCTTCCCATCCTTCGGCAAAGCCGCCGGCGAGATAGGCGCTGGCCTTCTCTGCGCCCAGCGCGTTCCGCGGCGAATGGCAGGCGCTGCAATGGCCAAAACCTTCGACGAGATAGGCGCCGCGATTCCAGATTTCCGATTTGCTTGTGTCGGGCTTGAACGGCTCGGCTTGATGGAACAGCGCGTTCCATCCCGCCAGCAGCGGGCGAAGGTTGAACGGAAACCGCAACGCGTTGTTCGGCGCTTCCGAGCGCGCTGGCGCCTGCGCCATCAGCCAGGCATAGAGCGCCTGCAGGTCGGCATCGCCAACCTTGGCGAAATGGGTGTAGGGAAACGCTGGGTAGAGATGCCGACCATCGCGATGTATACCTTCGCGCATCGCGCGCTCGAAGGCGGGATAGGACCAATTGCCGATGCCGGTCGTCTCGTCGGGCGTGATGTTGGTTGAGTGGATGATGCCGAATGGCGTTTCGAGCGGCCGGCCGCCGGCGTTCACCGCGCCATCGATAGATGTGTGGCACACCGCGCAATCGCCAAGCGCGGCGAGCTGTTTTCCGCGGGCGATCGTCTCAGTCGAATAGACCGCGGCGTCGGGCCGCGAGATCGGCGCGATCTCGCGCCATGGAAGAACGGCGGCGCAGATGCCGATCGCGGCGGCACCGACCGCGGCGATGCCGGCAACCAAGCCGCGCTTCGCCATGAATGGATTGCTCCACGTGTTGGCGGGCGGTGTGAATGCCTGTGGCGGCGCCGGCAGCGCTTCGGGAACAGTTTGCCCTTCGCGCAATCCCCTCAAGATGCGCTCCGGTGTGAACGGCAATTCGCGAAAGCGCACGCCGGTCGCATCATAGATCGCGTTGGCGATCGCGGCCGCGCTCGGGACGGACGCGGACTCACCGACGCCGAGCGGCGGTTGATCCTGCCGCGGCAGCAGCAGCACATCGATGTCAGGCAGCTCGGGGAATTTGATGATGGGGTAGGCGCCCCATTCGCGCGTCACCACCGACGTGCGGTCGAAGGCGACTTCCTCCATCAGCGCGCGGCTGGTCGACTGCACGATATTGCCGTGGATCTGGTGGCGGACGCCGTCCGGATTGACCATCAATCCGGAATCCTGTCCGGCGACGACGCGGGTCACGCTGACGTCGCCGGTCGCCTTGTTGACGGCGACGTCGGCGATCCAGGCCGACCACGCCGCGCCGACACCCGGAAATTGACCGTGCACATAGCGCGCATAGGCGAAGCCGCGGCCCCGCACGATATCGCCTTCCGGCACCTTCTCTTCGCGCACAGGCCGTTGTCGCCAGCCGGCGCGCTCGGCGACCGCACGGACAAGGTCGATCGCGCGTTTGTCCTTCAGATAGCGCAAGCGATATTCGATGGGATCGACGCCTGCCTCGTCGGCGCACTCATCAATAAAGGATTCATGCGCAAAGGAATTCGGCAGCGCCGATACTCCCCGTAACCACGAGGCGCGCACGATCGGCGGCATGTCATGCGCCACCACGCGCAGATGGTCGTAGTCGTAGGGCGGGACCGCCGTGCGATCGCCCATTTCGATCACCTCAGCCACAGGTGAGACCTGCCCGGTCAGCAACAGCGCGAGCGTCGGCGATCGGTTCGAGGGATAGCGCGTCGCAAAATCGTAACCGGCAACACCGCCGTCCGCATCAAGCCCGCCATTGACGTCGATCAGTTGCGCGGTGCCCTTCGGCTCCCATTCATGCTCCTGCTCGCGCGTCAGCTGCACGCGGACCGGCCGGCCGACGGCGCGCGACAGCAGCAGCGCATCCGCGGTGACGTCGTCGGCGCAGTTGCGGCCGTAGCAGCCGGCGGCCTCCAGCCGGATGACGTCGATCTCGGCTTCCGGCCGTTCCATCAGCTTCGCAAGATCGGTGCGGAGCCAATGCGGGTTTTGCGTGCCCGACCATACCCTGATTCGATCAGGCCCGAATTCCGCCACGGCGCAGGACGGGCCGATCGACGCATGCATCTGGTAGGGCCAGACATAAGTCCGCCGCATCGGCTTGGCGGCAGCGGCGATGGCCGCATCGACGTCGCCCTTGACCTTCAGCTGCCGCGGCAGCGAAGGATTGGCGCGCAGCGCGTTCTCGATGTCGGCGAGATTGGGCAGGGTGGGAGTAGGCTTCCAGCTCACCTTGAGCTGCGCCGCGGCCTTGATCGCGTTTTCCTCACGGTCGGCGACGACGCCGACGAAATCGCCGATCTGCACGACGTCAATCAAACCCGGAATATCGCGCACCGAACTTTTGTCTACGTCAATCAGGCTGGTGCCGACAAACGGACCGGCATCGACGCCGGCATAGGGCGGACGCACGACGCGGCCATGCAGCATGCCGGGCACGCGCACATCATGGACATAGGTGAGCTCGCCGGTGGCCTTCGCCGGAAGGTCGACGCGCGCCACCGGTCGGCCGACGATGGTGTAGTCGGCCACCGCCTTCACCACGGCGCTTTCATCGAGTTCGAGATGAATGGTTTCGCCGGCGATCAGCTCGCCATAGGAGACGCTGCGATTGTCCTTGCCGCGGATCAGGCCGTCTTCGATCGTCAGCGTCCCGACCGGCAGGCCGAGCCGTGCCGCGGCGCGCGCGAGCAGGAATTGCCGGGCCTGCGCTGCGGCTTTCCGCAGCGGCGCGGCCGCGACCTGGATGGTTTCGCTGGCGATCGTCGCACCCTGGTTCGGCACTTCGGTGGTGTCGCCGAGCACCACGACGACACGCGCAAAGGACACATCGAGCTCTTCGGCGACGATCTGCCCGAGCGCGGTGCGGATGCCGGTGCCGAGATCGACATGGCCGTTATAGGCGTCGATCTCGCCGCCGGCGGCGATCCTGATGAAGGTCTCGAAGGTCCCTTTCGCGCGGTCGGACTTGATGACCAACAGGGTGCCGGGAGCCGCCATCAGTCGTATGCCTCGATCGCGTGACCGGCGGCCCGCATTGCCGCACGAATGATTTCGACATGCGCGCCGCAGCGGCAGAGATTGTAGCGCAGCGCCTCGAGGATTTCGGTTTCACTCGGTTGAGGCGTGCGCAGCAGCAGCGCCTTGGTGGTCATGATCATGCCGTTCAGGCAGTAGCCGCATTGCGCGGCCTGCTCCTGGATGAAGGCTTGCTGCACGGGATCGGGATGCTCGCGCGAGCCGAGGCCTTCGAGCGTCACGATGTCGCGGCCTGTGCAGCCTTCGATCGGGATCACGCAGGAACGTGCGGCACTGCCGTCGATCAGCACGGTGCAGGTTCCGCATTCACCGAGCCCGCAGCCATATTTCGGACCGTTCAGCGCGAGATCGTTGCGCAGCACGTAAAGCAGCGCGGTATCGGGAGCCGCGCTCACGTCGTGGCCTTTGCCGTTGACGGTCAGTCGGATCGTTGGCTGCGTCATCTCAAGTCCGGTTGCGCGGCGGTGGCCGGTAACAGTACCGTTTGTATACAAACGTGCAAGCGGTGCGCATTTCGCGGTGCAAACCCGTGCCCGGTTTGCGGACAGGGGTTGTAGGCAATTGAGCGAATATTCGGCAGGGCCGTTTTTTCCCGATAGCCGCCGCTTGACAGCCCGCGGCTACGCGCGCAACATCGTTCGTATACGAACAAATTGTCCGGATGGCCAAAGGCGTGCCACCGGAGAACAGGCTGTTCATGGCGACTGAAGCGACGGCTGCCGCCATCGGCGACAAGATCCGCTGCGATGCGTGTCCGGTGATGTGCTACATCAAGCCGGGTGCCGCCGGCGCCTGCGACCGTTATGCCAATAACGATGGCCAACTCGTCCGCGTCGATCCGCATATCGTGCTGGAGCGCACCGTCGAGCATGGCGGACGGCTGGTGCCGTTTCAGGTGAGCGGCGACTGGGACGGGAAGATCGTCCGCCAGCCCGATATTTTCGTGACCGCGATCGGCGCCGGCACCACCTATCCCGACTACAAGCCCGCGCCGTTCATCGTCTCGTCCGAGATCGACGGCGTCGACATGGTGACTGTCGTCACCGAGGGCATCTTCTCCTATTGCGGCGTCAAGGTGAAGATCGACACCGATCGCCACCTCGGGCCGGAGACCGCGACGGTGCGCGCGGAAGGCGAGGCGATCGGTCATGTCACCACAGGCGAATACGGCTCGCAGATGCTGTCGCTTGGCGGCGTGCATCATCTGACCGGCGGCTCCAAGAAGGAAGGCCGCGTCACTTGCGATGCGCTGATGGATCTTTCCAACCGCAAGCCGGTCGAGCTTACCATCGACGGCGGCGCCACCGTGGTGGTGCAGGCCGGCCACGCGCCCATCGTCAACGGCATGCAGGAAGAGCGGATGCGGGTCGGCTGCGGCTCGGCAACCATCGGCATGTTCGCCAAGCAGTGGCAGGGCAAGGTCGATGAGGTCGTCGTGGTCGACGACCACATCACCGGCGTGCTCTCGGAACATCAGGCCGGCAAGCTGCTCGATATCGCCGATACCGGCATCAAGATGAAAGGGCGACGCTCGACACCGGGCCGCTATTTCCAGGTTGCCGAGCCCGGCACCGGATGGGGCGGCACCAAAATCTCCGATCCGCTGTCGGTACTGGGCCCGTTCGATGCGAAGGAAGCGCGGCCCGGGCTGACCATGCTGATGGTGTCGACCACCGGCGAGCATGCGGCCTATTACGTGCTTGATGAAGCGTTGCGTCCTGTCGAGACGGGCATGCCGCTCGACCTGAAACTCTCGGTCGAGCGCATCCAGGAAAATTGCGAGCCGGCGCTGTGCACGGTGCTGTTCATGGGCGGCGCCGGCGGCTCGCTGCGCGCCGGCGTCACCGACAATCCGGTGCGGCTGACGCGCTCGGTCAAGGACGCACTGACACGAGTGACCAGCGGCGGCGCGCCGGTATATGTCTGGCCGGGCGGCGGCATCACCTTCATGGTCGATGTCACGCAGATGCCGGCCGGCGCCTTCGGCTACGTGCCAACACCCGCGCTGGTCGCGCCGATCGAATTCACGATGCGACTGTCGGATTACGCCGCACTCGGCGGTCACATGGATTATGTGCGGCCGTTGTCGTCGTTGCGCGATACCGCCGAAATCCGGCCGATGCCCTACATCCCGGGGCGGCGCGCATGAAACGGCTGCCGCAAATCGTGCTTCTTCCTGACGGCAGGCGGCTGCATTTGCAGGACGGTCCGATCGATCTGATCGTGGAGGCGAAGGGTAGCGAGCGCGGCATGCGCGCGGCCTACGAGGCTGCGGCCATGCGCTTCACCGGCCTGCTCGACGAACTCTGCGCGGAGCTGGCTGAATTGCGTCAGGCCGCGCATCCGGTGCATCGCTCGCTGGACGGCGTGGTGGCGCGTCGCATGCATGCGGCGGTCGCGCCGTTTGCGGAAAAATGTTTCATCACGCCGATGGCGGCGGTGGCCGGCAGCGTCGCGGAAGAGATTCTCGGCGCGATGCTGGGCGCAGCCTCGCTCGATCGTGCCTACGTCAACAATGGCGGCGACATCGCGCTGCATCTGGCCGACGGCGAGCAGTTCACGGTCGGCCTGATCGACCGGCCCGACAGCCTGGGCCTGATGCGCACCATGGTCATCGATGCCGGCGGTCCGATCCGCGGCGTCGCGACCAGCGGCCGCCACGGGCGAAGTTTCTCGCTTGGCATTGCCGATGCAGTGACGGTGCTGGCAAGAACCGCCTCACGGGCCGACGCTGCCGCCACCATCATCGCCAACGCCGTCGATTTGCCGGGCCATCCCGCCATCATTCGCCTCCCTGCCAACGAGTTGCAGCCCGATAGCGACCTCGGGCCGCGCCTGGTCACCCGCGACGTCGGCGCCCTGTCCGAAAGTGAAATTGAGCGGGCGCTGGAAGCCGGTGCAGACTGCGCGCGCGGCCTGCTCGCCGCCCGATTGATCGAAGGAGCGGCGCTGCGGCTGCAGGGCGAGACGCTCGTCGTCGGAACGCGCGGCCCGCAAGCGGTCCGGCGTCATGAAACTTTGATAGATGCTTGACCGGGAAGGCTGAGATGACTGCCGTCATTCGCAAGATCGTCACCGTGGTCGAGGAAACCCATATCGAGATGGGCAAGACGATCGCGCCGCCGACACGCCGCGCGGCGGCGATCGCGGTGATCGAAAATCCCTTTGCCGGCCGCTATGTCGAAGACCTTTCGCCGTTGGTCGCGATTGGCGAGGAACTCGGCGAATTGCTCTCGAAAAAGGCGGTCGCCGCGCTCGGCATCGACGGCGCCAAGGCGCACAGCTACGGCAAGGCCGCCGCCGTCGGCGAGAATGGCGAATTGGAGCACGCGGCCGCGATCCTGCATCCCAAGATGGGCGCGCCGGTGCGGAAAGTGTTGAGCAAGGGGGCGGCGCTGATCCCGTCTTCGAAGAAGCGCAGCGGGCCCGGCACCACGCTCGATATTCCGCTCGGGCACAAGGACGCCGCCTTCGTGCGCAGCCATTTCGACGGCATGGAAGTGCAGATCAACGACGCGCCACGGGCCAACGAGATCATGGTCGCGGTGGCTGTCACCGACTCTGGCCGGCCGCTGCCGCGGGTCGGTGGGCTGACGGTCGCCGAGATCAAGGGCGAGGACGGTTTGCGTTAAATTCTTCAACAGTGGAGGTTAAGGGATGCGTCGACGTTATTTTCTAGGGGCAAGTCTCGCGATCGTCATGACAGGCATGGCGAACTCCGCCATGGCGCAGGGCGAGATCAAGATCGGCGAGATCAACAGCTATTCGCTGCTGCCCGCCTTCACCGATCCCTACCGCAAGGGCTGGCAGCTCGCGGTCGAAGAGATCAACGCCGCCGGCGGCATCAATGGCAAGAAGCTCGTCGTCATCTCCAAGGACGACGGCGGCAAGCCGGCCGATGCCCAGACCGCGGCCAACGAGCTGGTGTCGAGCGAGAACGTCGCGATGCTCGCGGGCACGTTCCTGTCCAACATCGGCCTTGCGGTCAGCGACTTCGCCAACCAGAAGAAGGTCTTCTTTCTCGCGGCCGAGCCTTTGACCGACGCCATCACCTGGTCCAAGGGCAACCGCTACACCTTCCGCCTGCGTCCGTCGAACTACATGCAGGCGGCGATGCTGGCGGAGGCTGCGGCAAAGCTTCCGGCCAAACGTTGGGCCACGATTGCCCCGAACTATGAATACGGCCAGTCCGCCGTGGCCGTCTTCAAGAAGCTGATGTCCGAGAAGCGGCCCGATATCCAGTGGGTCGACGAGCAATGGCCGCCGTTCGGCAAGATCGATGCGGGCCCGGTGGTGCAAGCGCTTGCCGCCGCCAATCCCGAAGCGATCCTCAACGTCACCTTCGGCGCCGATCTCGTCAAATTCGTGCGTGAAGGCAATACCCGCGGTCTCTTCAAGGACAAGACCGTGGTCTCGTTCCTCACCGGCGAGCCGGAATATCTCGATCCCCTCAAGGAAGAGACGCCGGAGGGCTGGATCGTCACCGGCTATCCCTGGTATTCGATCAAGACGCCGGAGCATGACGCGTTCCTGAAGGCGTATCAGGCGAAGTACAACGACTATCCGCGGCTCGGCTCGATCGTCGGCTACCAGACCATCAAGTCGGCGGCCGCAATCCTTGCCAAGGCGAACTCGACCGATCCGGAGAAGTTGATCGCTGCTGCGGAAGGACTTTCGGTGCCGTCGCCGTTCGGCGAGATCACCTTCCGCAAGATCGACCATCAGTCGACGCTCGGCGCGTTCACCGGCAAGACCGCGCTGAAGGACGGCAAGGGCATCATGGTCGACACGGCCTACAAGAAGGGCTCGGACTATCTGCCGAGCGATGCCGAAGTCGAGAAGATGCGCCCGAAGGAGTGATCTTTCTTCCTCTCCCTCTCCCCGTTCTTACGGGGAGAGGTCGGGGTGAGGGGCTCTCTCCACGCATAACGCAGGTGGAGAGAGCCCCTCACCCGAATTGCTTCGCAATTCGACCTCTCCCCGCAAGGGCGGGGCGAGGTGACTCAAAAATGGACCGCCGATGGCCTTCTACTTCGTCCAGTTCCTGACCGGCCTTGCCAGCGCGGCGGCGCTGTTCCTGGTCGCGTCCGGTCTGTCGATCATTTTCGGCGTGACGCGGATCGTCAATTTCGCCCATGGCGCCTTCTATATGCTCGGCGCCTATTTCGCCTACTCGCTGACCGAACGCTTTTCCGGCGCGCTCGGCTTTTGGGGCGGCATCGTCGCCGCTGCGCTGATCGTCGCTGTCATCGGCGTGATCGTCGAGATGGTGCTGCTGCGGCGAATCTATCATTCGCCGGAACTGTTCCAGCTGCTGGCGACCTTCGGCCTGACCTTGATGGTTGAGGACCTCGTGGTGTGGGGGTGGGGGCCGAGCGATCTGGTCGGCCCGCGTGCGCCGGGGTTCAAGGGCGCCGTCGGTTTCTTTGGCCAGAACATTCCGAGCTACGACCTGTTCCTGATCGTGCTTGGTCCGGTAGTTCTCGGCATTCTCTGGCTGCTGTTCCAGCGTACCCGCTGGGGCGTGCTGGTGCGCGCGGCGACGCAGGACCGCGATATGGTCGCGGCCCTCGGCGTCAATCAGAAATGGCTGTTCACGAGCGTGTTTGCGCTCGGCGTATTCCTCGCGGCGCTCGGCGGCGCGCTGCAGATTCCGCGCGACGCTGCCAACCACGCCATGGATCTGCGCATCATCGTCGACGTCTTCGTCGTAGTGGTGATCGGCGGCCTCGGCAGCATCATCGGCGCATTCGTTGCGGCGGTGCTGGTCTCCGAGCTCAACGCCTTCGGCATCCTGATCTTTCCGAAGATTTCCATCATCCTGGTGTTCCTGGTGATGGCGGTGGTTCTGATCGTGCGGCCGTGGGGCCTGTTCGGCAAGCAAGAGGCGCCCGCGCGGCGCTCGCCGGGCCTCACCGTCAATCCGTGGCGCCCGCTCACTTCAGGCGAACGGCTCGGCGCGTTTGCCGCGATCATCGTTGCCGCCGCGCTGCCGCTGTTTGCCGGCAATTACGCGCTCACGGTCGGCTCGGAGATCGCGATCTTCGTGATCTTCGCCGCCAGCCTGCATTTCCTGATGTCGGTCGGCGGACTCGCGTCCTTTGGCCATGCCGCGTATTTCGGGCTCGGCGCCTATGGCGTCGCCTTCCTCGCCAAGATGGCGGGGCTACCCATGATCGCCTGCCTCCTGCTCGGGCCGCTGCTTGGCCTTGCCGGCGCGGCAGTGTTCGGCTTCTTTGCCGTGCAGCTGTCCGGCGTCTACTTTGCGATGCTGACGCTCGCCTTTGCGCAGATCGTGTGGTCGATCGCGTTCCAGTGGGTGCAGGTGACCGGCGGCGACAATGGCATCCTCGGCATTTGGCCGCCTTCGAGCTGGACGACAAGCCCGTCATACTTCTATTGGCTGGCGCTCAGCGTCGCGGTGCTGATGGTCGCCGCGCTGCGGATCGCGGTGTTCTCGCCGTTCGGCTTTGCGCTGCGCGCGACCCGCGACTCGCCGCTGCGCGGCGAAGCCATCGGCATCGACGGCAAGCGCATCCAGTGGACCGCCTTCGTCATCGCCGGCACGGTCGCCGGTGTCGGCGGGGCGCTGTTCGCCTATCTCAAGGGCAGCGTCTTCCCCGACGTCGTCGGCATCTCGCTCTCGGTCGATGCGCTGGTCATGGTGCTGCTCGGCGGTGTCGAGACCATTTCCGGCGCTGTCGTGGGGGCCATCGTCTACAAGGCGCTCAACATCTGGCTGGTGAGCCAGACTGACTGGTCCAAACTCGTGCTCGGCGCCTTCATCGTGCTGATCGTGGTCGCCTTCCCGAAAGGCATCGTCGGCGTGATCGAGACGATCAGGCTGCGCTATACCCGCGCGTCGCCGCAGCCGGCGGTGCTCGCGCAGAGAATAGAGAGCGCTGAATGAGCAGCGCGAGCACACTGCTGTCGGTCGAAGGCCTTTCCAAATCCTATGGCGGCGTGCATGCCGTGCGCGGCGTCTCCTTTGCGCTGAAAGCCGGCGAGATCCTGGCGCTGATCGGCCCGAACGGCGCGGGCAAGAGCACCTGCTTCGACATGCTCAACGGCCAGAAGATTCCGGACAGCGGCCGGATCACGCTGCTGGGCGAGGACACAACGGGCCAGGCGCCGCGCGCGATCTGGCGGCTCGGCGTCGGCCGCACCTTTCAGATCACCGCGACCTTCCCGACCATGACCGTCCGCGAGAACGTGCAGGTCGCGCTGGTGTCGTATCGCGGACAGCTCTTTAACTTGTGGTCTTCGACGCCGAAGCTCGCGCGCGACGAAGCCGGCCGCCTGCTCGAACTCGTCGGCATGAACGGCTATGCCGATCGACCCTGCGGCGAGCTTGCCTATGGCGACCTCAAGCGGCTGGAGCTCGCTGTCGCGCTTGCCAACCAGCCAAGACTCCTGCTGATGGATGAGCCGACCGCCGGCATGGCGCCGCGCGAGCGCGTCGAGCTGATGCGGCTGACGGCGCAGATCGCGCGCGAGAAATCGATCGGCGTGCTCTTCACCGAGCACGACATGGATGTCGTGTTCGAGCATGCCGACCGCATCCTGGTGCTCAACCGCGGCAATCTCATCGCCGAAGGGACGCCGGCGCAAGTGCGAGGCAACCCGGAAGTGCGTGCGGTCTATCTCGGCGAGGGCCTGGTCTATGACGCCCGCCACCGCGAGGGAGCTTCGGCATGAAGCTCAGCGTCGAGAACCTCAACAGCCATTACGGTCCCGCGCATATCCTGTTCGATATCGCGCTCGAGGTCGGCGAGGGCGAGGTCGTGGCGCTGCTGGGCCGCAACGGCGCCGGCAAGTCGACGACGTTTCGCTCGATCGTGGGTCTGGTCGAGCAGCGCTCGGGGCGTATCGTGTTCGAAGGCCGCGACGTCTCGCGCGAGCCGACGCATGCGATCGTGCGCGGCGGCCTCGGCTATGTGCCGGAGGAGCGGCGTATCTTCACTGACCTCACCGTGGACGAGAATCTCGAAGTCGGCCGCCAGCCGAAGCGGGAAAATGCGCCGCAATGGACGCGCGAAAAGCTGTTCGCGCTGTTTCCCAATCTTGGCGAGATGCGCAATCGCCCCGGCGGCCGCATGAGCGGCGGCGAGCAGCAGATGCTGACCATTGCGCGCACGTTGATGGGAAATCCATCGCTGGTGCTGCTGGATGAGCCTTCCGAAGGACTGTCGCCGAAAATCGTCGAGCAGATGGTCGACGCCATCCTGACCATGAAGAAGGAAGGTGTCAGCATCGTCGTGTCCGAACAGAATCTGCATTTCGCGCGGCTGATCTCCGACCGCGCCTACATCATCGAGCGCGGCCGGATTTGCTATGGCGGCACGATGGCTGAGCTGGATGCGCGCCCGGATATCCGTGACGCGCATCTGTCGTTATAGGGAAGGCGAAGGGACAATGGGCAGGAGCGCCACGCTGAAGAAGAGCGCAAAACCGTCGAAGCCGGCCTATATCCTCGACGAACAGATCGGCTTCATCCTGCGCCAGGTCTGGCAGCGCCACGCTTCGATCTTCGCCCGCGACATCGGCATCAACCTGACGCCGACGCAATGGGCGGCGCTGGCCAAGCTCAACGAGACCGGGCCGTGCTCGCAGAACCAGCTCGGGCGGTTGACCGCGATGGATGTCGCCACCATCAAGGGCGTGATCGATCGCCTCACCGCGCGCGGGCTGACGGAGACCAGCTCCGACCCCGGGGATGGCCGGCGGCTGCTGGTCAGTCTCACGCGCGCGGGTGCGCAGATGGCAGAGAAGGCCGCGGCCAATGCGCTCGCGATCTCAAAGGAGACGCTGGCGCCGCTGGATACGAAGGAGCGCGAGACGCTGTTCGCGCTGTTGAATAAGCTGCGCTGAGTTGCGGTTTCGTAGGGTGGGCAAAGGCGCGTAAGCGCCGTGCCCACCATCCGTCCCCGACAAAATAGATTGGTGGGCACGCTTCGCTTTGCCCACCCTACGAGGGCCGTCAGCGCCCCACGATCTCCGCCACCTTCTCCGCCGGCGGCGTATTGCGGCTGCGTTGGGTTCGCACGATGCCGTCGATGATGGTCATCCCCACGCCGGGCAAATCGCCGAGCTGTACGCTCTCGAGAATGTTCTTGCCCGGTGAATGCTGCGCCTTGTCCATGAGGACGAAGTCGGCGCTGCGGCCGATCTCGATCAGGCCGCAGTCGAGCGCGCGCATCCGCGCGGTGTTGCCGGTGGCGAGACAGAACGCGAGCTCGGCCGGCAAATCGCCGAGCGAGGACAGCATCGACACCATGCGCAAAATGCCGAGCGGCTGTACGCCGGAGCCGGCCGGCGCATCGGTGCCGAGGATGACGCGGGAGAGATCGCCCATCTCGCGCGCGATGCGCAATGTGTACAGCGCCGAACGTTCATTGCCGTTGTGAACCAGCTCCAGTCCGCGCTTGCAGCCCTCGCAGATGCAGCGGATCTGGTCGTCGGGTAGCGCCGTGTGGCCGCCATTGATATGGCCGACCACGTCGGTGTCGGCTTCCAGCACCACGTCCTTGTCGATCAGGCCGGAGCCGGGGATCGACGGCCCGCCGGTATGGATCGTGCTCTGGATGCCGTATTTGCGCGCCCAGCCCACCATCTTGCGCGCGGTGGGGCCGTCCTTGACGCCGCCGAGGCCGACCTCGCCGAGCAGCTTCACGCCGGCCGCAGCCAACTCCTTGAAATCGTCCTCGACCATCTCGCACTCGATCACGGGCGCGCCGGCATGCACCTTCACGCCACCGGGGCGCAACGTCCAGAACGAGCGCTGCGCAAAGATCGCCATCGCCTTCAGGCCGACGACATCGCGCGGCCGGCCTGGCATGTGCACTTCGCCTGCGGAGATCATGGTGGTGACGCCGCCGTGCAGATAGCTGTCGATCCAGTTGATCTGGTTCTGCCGCGGCGTCCAGTCGCCGGCGACGGGATGGACGTGGCTGTCGATCAGCCCGGGCGCGACCGTGGTGCCGTGGGCATCGACGATGGTGGTGGCGCCTTCGGTGTTGACGTCCTTGGCGCGGCCGATGCCGGTGATCTTGCCGTTCTCGGCGACGATGGTGTCGGCGTCCAGGATCGGCTCCTCCAGGGCGCCGGAAAGCAGCAGGCCGATATTGCGGATCACGAGCTTGCTCGGGCCGGCGGCCTGGGGTGCGTCATGCGCCATGGGGGTGTTCCCTTCTGTTGAAATTACCAGCGCATGATCCGGAAAAGTGGGCACCGTTTTCCGAAAAGATCATGCGCAACAACAAGTTAAAGCGCGATCACGCGCTTTAACGATTTGAGCCCGGCTTGACGTCTGGATCAAGCTGGATTATTCGTTTGTATACGAATGATCGTATACGAATGAATTAGCTGGTCAACGGGATTACCTATGAGCAATTTCAACCAGGAAAGCGTCCTGAGCGTCCACCACTGGACCGACACGCTGTTCTCCTTCACCACCACCCGCGATCCCTCGTTCCGTTTCCGCAACGGCGAGTTCACCATGATCGGGCTCAAGCTCGGCGAGCGTCCGCTGCTGCGCGCCTACAGCGTCGCCAGCGCCAATTACGAGGACCGGCTCGAATTCTTCTCGATCAAGGTGCCGGACGGCCCGCTGACCTCGCGGCTTCAGCATCTGAAAGAAGGCGACGAGATCATCGTCAGCCGCAAGGCGACCGGCACGCTTGTCATCGACAACCTCGAAGACGGCCGTAATCTCTATCTGGTCGGCACCGGCACGGGGCTGGCGCCGTTCCTCAGCGTGATCAAGGACCCGGAGACTTATGACCGCTTCGAGAAGGTCGTGCTGCTGCACGGTTGCCGCCACGTCAAGGAATTGGCCTATGGCGAGATGATCACCGAGAAGCTCCCGAACGACGAGTTGATCGGTGACATGGTGCGCGAGCAACTCATCTACTACCCGACCGTGACGCGCGATCCCTTCCACAACCGTGGCCGCATCACCGACCTCATCACTTCTGGCAAGCTGTTCGCCGATATCGGCCTGCCGGGAATCGAGCCGGCCCATGACCGCGTCATGATCTGCGGCAGCCCGGCGCTGTTGGCCGATACCCGGGCGCTGCTGAACGCCCGCGGCTTTGCCGAGGGCAATCACGGCGAGCCCGCGCAGTTCGTGGTCGAGAAGGCGTTCGCCGAACGTTGAGGCGCTCGCCATTGGCGATTTAGCCCTTCCGGCGCCCCACCGATCCTGTTAGGCCCTGAGTTCAGGGCCTGACATGACGACCGAAACCTCCAGTAAACCCCCGCATTTCGATGCCGCCTTCCGCGAGCGGTTTGCGGAGCTGTTGCGCTGGCGGCGCGATGTCCGGCGGTTTCGCAGCGATCCGATTCCGGCGAGCCTGATCGAGAAGCTGCTGGCGCTGGCCTCGCTCGCGCCATCGGTGGGCCTGAGCCAGCCCTGGCGTTTTGTGCTGGTCGAGACGCCCGTACGGCGCGCCGCGATCGCCGAGAATTTTACCCAAGCGAATGACGCTGCGCTGAGCGGCTATGCCGGTGAACGCCAGGCGCGCTATGCGCGGCTAAAGCTCGAAGGGTTGTCGCAGGCGCCGGTGCATCTCGCCGTTTGCGCCGACGAGACGACCGGGCAGGGGCATGGTCTCGGCCGCCAGACCATGCCCGAAACCATCCGCTACTCGGTGGTCGCCGCGATCCAGACGCTATGGCTCGCCGCGCGCGCCGAGGGGCTCGGCGTCGGCTGGGTCTCGATCCTCGATCCCGAAGCCGCGCGCGCCACGCTCGATCTGCCGGAGGGCTGGACGTTCGTCGCCTATCTCTGCCTCGGCTGGCCCGAGGAAGAGCACGACGATCCCGAGCTCGAGCGCCGCGGCTGGGAGCAGCGCGGCTGCGAGGCCGCCGTCACGCCGCTCAAGCGATGAAGGCAAGCAGCGTGCCGTTGGCGGAGGCCGGTGGCACGCAGATCGCTTGACCGCTGCGGATGCCGCTTGAGCCTAACGCTTTCTCTGTCGCGACGAGATCGGCCGCGATCACAAGACCGACCGCGCCGCGATCGGGCAGCCCGGCCAACGATACGCCGGGATAGCGTTTGCCCAACTGATCGGCGGCCATGAAGACAAAGTCGGCGCGGTCAGCGCCTGAGGGCACGGCGATCGCGCCGTCAGACTCGGCGCGCAGCGCAATGTCGGTCAGCTTCGCCAGATGCGCGGCTTCCTTCGCCGGCTCCGGCGCGACCAGCAGCACCTGCTTCAACCGCTTCGCGCCGTTGGCGTGCTTCATCAGCTCGGGAATCCAGACCGTCTCGCGCGTCTTGTGCTGGCAGGCGAAGATGCGCATGCCGGCGGGCGCTTCTGCGACCGGCCACTGGAAGGTGCGGAATTTCGCCGCCGACAGCGTGCCGTCGGGCATGGTCACCGGCCGCTCGAAATCGGTCGGCCCGATCGGCGCGTAACCGCGCGCGCGGATTTCCTCGGCGCCAGCGGCGGAGTTGACCGCGGTGAAGGCGACGCGCTCGATGCCCTCGCGCTTTTCGAGTAGCGCGCGCGCCGGCGCGTTATGTTCGGTGGGCGTGAGCACGCCAAGCAGTTCGATGTAATCGGGGTCGAGCATCATGGTGGTGTTGCCCGTGCCCATATGCGCGCTGTGGGTGCCGCGCGGCGATAGGGTAAAGCCGAGCCGCTTCCAGTTTTCGGCCGCCCGGTCGAGGTCTCTTACCATGACCACGGCGTGGTCGATCCCGATGACGTTCTTCAGTGCCACGCATGTCTCCCGGCGTTTGCCTTTTCCCGGAATGATACGACGCGCGAGGACGCGAGTCATGTTGTGGCTGAGGGCCGAGCGAATTTGTCGGGATCAGGGCGCATCCGGCCAATGTTTTGGCATCGGGGGCAATAGACTTCGCGCCTCCGATCCGCTTGAATATGCGGATGAAGAAGCTGATACCTGCCATTCTTTTGGTGGCCACGCCGCTGCTGCTCCAGCCCGCTTTGGCGCAGACCAGGCTGACGCCGAAGGCTGCTGCCGCCCCGCGTGCCGACAATTGCGCGCCGATCGGCCGCACCGCCAATGGCGAGCTGGTCTATTCCATGAAGTGCGAGAATCTCCCGGCGCCGCCTCCGCCGCCGCAAGCCAGGATCGAGGAGACGGCCCCGCCACCTCCGCCGCCGCAGGAAACCCGCAGCGGCAGCAGTGGCGGCCTGTTCGGCTGGTCCTATGACCGCCGGCAGCCCGACCAGTAGGCCGCGCTTGCCGCCATCGGCTGGAATGGACCTTGCTTCCGCTAGTGCGGGCTGCAATGGATAGCGGATCGTCCTTGACCCCCGAGACAACCAGATGAGCCAACTGATCATCCGCGCCGGTGAGTTCACCTTCGGAGCCCGCTTCGAAGAGGAACTGGCGCCAAAGACCTGCGCCGCGTTCAAGAAGGCCATGCCCTTCGTGAGCAAGGTGATCCATGTGCGCTGGAGCGGCGAGGGCGTCTGGATGCCGCTCGGCGATCTCGAGTTTGGCGTCACTTACGAAAACCATACGAGCTATCCCGCGCCTGGCCAGATCATTCTCTATCCCGGCGGCATCAGCGAGACCGAGATCCTGCTCGCCTATGGCGGCGTGCATTTTGCCAGCAAGGTGGGCCAGCTCGCCGGTAACCATTTCATCACCCTGACCTCAGGCCTGGAAAATCTGACGACGCTCGGCAAGAGCGTGCTCTGGAAGGGCGCGCAAGACATCCGCTTCGAGATGGCCTGAATGGCTGACGCGAGCTATCCGCGCGACCTCCGCGGCTATGGCCGCGATCCGCCCGATCCGAAATGGCCCGGCGGCGCGCGGGTCGCGGTGCAGTTCGTGGTGAATTTCGAGGAGGGCGGCGAGAACAATATCCTGCATGGCGACGCCGCCTCCGAAGCGTTCCTGTCCGACGTGCTAAGCGCACAACCCTGGCCGGGCCAGCGCCACGCCAATATCGAATCCATGTTCGAATATGGTTCGCGCGCCGGCTTCTGGCGGTTGTGGCGGATGTTCACCGAACGCAAATTGCCGACCACGGTGTTCGGCGTCGCCACCGCGCTGATGCGCAATCCCGAAGTGGTCGCGGCGATGAAGGAAGCTGGCTGGGACATCGCGAGCCACAGCCTGAAGTGGATCGAGCACCGTAACATGACGAAAGATGTGGAGCGCGCCGAGATCGCCGAAGCGATCCGCGTCCACACCGAGGCGACAGGATCGCGTCCGCTCGGCTGGTACACTGGACGCTCCTCCATCAATACCAACCGGCTGTTGATGGAAGCCGGCGGCTTCAAATATCTCTGCGATTCCTACGCCGACGATCTGCCGTATTGGGTGAAGGGGCCGGGCGGCCCGCAGCTCATGATCCCCTATACGCTCGATGCCAACGACATGCGCTTTGTCAATGCGCAGGGTTTTGGCGGCGGTGAGGAGTTCTTTACCTATCTCAAGGACAGTTTTGACGTCCTCTACGCCGAGGGCGCGACCTCGCCGAAGATGATGTCGGTAGGCCTGCATTGCCGCGTGGTCGGCCGGCCGGGCCGTGCGGCATCGCTGATGCGTTTTCTCGATTATATCGGCAAGCACGATCGCGTCTGGGTGCCGACGCGGCTTGCGATATCAGAGCACTGGCACGCCAACCTCAAGCATCTCGCCGCCAATGCGCGCGAGCTTGGTTAGGCGAGGGTACGGATGTCGGAAAAATCACTCGCTGAATTGAATGCCTGCTCCAAAGCCGATTTCGTCGCGGCGCTGGCCAACATCTTTGAATATTCGCCATGGATCGCGGAAGAGGCGGCAGCGGCGCGGCCCTTTGCCGGCGTGCGGGCCTTGTTCGACGCAATGAAGTCGGCGGTCGAGCGTGCGCCGGCCGAATTGCGGCTGGCGCTGATCAAGGCGCACCCCGACCTTGCCAACAAGACCCAGCGCGCGGCGGGACTGACCGCGGAGTCCAACGCCGAGCAGAGCAGCGTCGGGCTCGACCGGCTGTCGGACGCGGAGTACGACGCGTTCGAGCGCGTCAACAACGCCTATCGCTCGAAATTCGGCCTCCCCTATATCGTCTGCGTCCGGCGCCAGACCAAGGACTCGATCCTGCGCGACTTCGAGCGGCGTTTGCCCAACGACGCCGCGGCCGAGGTCAGGACCTCGATCGAGGAGATCTGCCGCATCGCCGCGTTGCGGCTCGACCTACTCGTTGCTGCCGATGACCGGCTGCCGGTGGCCGGGCGGCTGTCGACCCATGTGCTCGATACGCACAGCGGCAAGCCCGCGGCGGGCATCGCGATCGAGCTGATCGAGCTTTCTGCGCTGGGCGCCAGCCGGGTGGTGACGCGCACCGTCACCAATTCCGACGGCCGCACCGACCAGCCGCTGATCGGTGCCCGGCCGGTGCCGATCGGTACTTACGAGCTGCATTTTAGCGTCGGCGAATATTTCGCGTCTCGCGGCGTGCCGCTGTCCGATCCGCCGTTTCTCGATCAAATCCCGCTGCGTTTTTCCGTGAGCGAGCCCGAAGGCCATCTCCACGTGCCGCTGCTGGTCACGCCGTGGAGCTACGCGACGTATCGCGGGAGTTAGCGCCCGGGTCGTAGGGTGGGCAAAGGCGCGCATGCGCCGTGCCCACCATCTTCGGGGCGGTGGGCACGCTGCGCTTTGCCCATCCTGCCAACTACGCGAAATCACACATGTTGTGCCGATGACGCGATTGCCGCTGCATCGGCCTCCGCCGCCGCGCTTCCGCCAAGCCCATTGAAGAACGCATTCAACAGCACCGCCACGACGGCACACAGCAGGATGCCCGATTCCAGCAGCGGCTGCAGGTCGTGCGGCAGGTTGCGGAAGAAGCCGGGCGCGGCGAGCGGGATCATGCCGAAGCCGGCGGAGATCGCGACCACGAACAGGTTGAAGCGGTTGTTCTTGAAATCGACCGCGGTGAGGATCCGCGCGCCGGTCGCAGCCACCATGCCGAACATCACGAGCCCCGCGCCGCCGAGCACGACCAGCGGCACCGCTTCGACCAGCGCCGCGAGTTTCGGGATCAGGCCGAGCACCAGCATGATGCCGCCGCCGGCGATGGTGACAAAGCGCGAGCGCACGCCGGTGACGCTGACCAGCCCGACATTCTGCGAGAACGAAGTGTATGGGAAGGTGTTGAAGACGCCGCCGAGCAGCGTGCCGACACCATCGGCGCGCAGGCCGCGCGACAGCGCGTCGCGGTCGATCGCCTTGCCGGTGATGTCGCCGAGCGCCAGGAACATTCCGAGCGACTCGATCATGACCACGACCATCACGATGCACATGGTCAGGATCGGCACCAGGTGGAATTGCGGTACGCCGAAGCGGAACGGAATGACGACGTCGCCCCACGCCGCCGCCGCGACCTTGTCGAAATGCATCACGCCGAGCAGGCTCGCGAGCGCCGCGCCGGCGATGATGCCGAGCAGCACCGAGACGTTGGCGACAAAGCCGGTGCCCCACCGGATCAGGCCAAGGATGAACAGCAGCACGAAAGCGGCAATGCCGAGCCCCTGCAACTGGCCATAGGCGGGATTGGGGAACGCGCCGGGCACGCCGTCGACGATTTTGGTCAGGGTCGGCAGTCCTCCGCCGGCCCAGTTGATGCCGACCCGCATCAGCGAAATGCCGATCACCAGGATGATGGTGCCGGTCACGACAGGCGGAAACAGCGGCAGCAGGCGGCTGATGAAAGGCGCGGCAAGGATGCCGAAGATTCCGGCAGCGATCACGGAACCATAGATGCCGAGCAGCCCGATGTCGGGAGCCGTCGCCATCGACAGCATCGGACCCACGGACGCAAAGGTGACGCCCATCATCACGGGCAGCCGGATACCGACGCCGGGAAAGCCGATACACTGCACCAGCGTGGCAAGGCCGCAGGCGAACAGGTCGGCGCTGATCAGATAGGCCACGTCCTCCGGCGGCAGCTTCAGCGCGCGCCCGATGATCAGCGGCACCGCGACCGCGCCGGCATACATCACCAGCACATGCTGCAGCCCGAGCGCGAGCAGGCGCGGGAGCGGCAAGACTTCATCGACGGGATGGACTTCGTCGACGGGATGGACTTCGGTGCTCACGGCTGGACCTCCCTTGTGTCGGTCTCAAGCTTTGCAGCAATTCAAGCCCTGTGCCAGAGGCGCTTTCCCCGCTTGCCCGATGGCACAAGTGTTGCTCAATATTGGGCCGGGCGGTAAGCGAATGCGCCCGCCAACACGGGAGGTGCTGCGTGCCGCTGATCAAGAACCGATATGGCAAGGGCCGGGTCCGCATGATGCGGATTCATCGCGACGGCGAGCGTCACGACGTCAGCCAGCTCAACGTCAAGGCCATGGTCGAAGGCGACTTCGCCCGCACCTATACCCATCACGACAACAGCAACACCGTGTCGACCGACACCATCAAGAACGTCGTCAATATAGTCGCGCGCGAGAACACGGGCCTGTGCAGCGAGGAGTTCTGCCAGGTGCTGGCGAAGAAATTCCTCGATACCTATTCGCAAGTTTCGTCGGTCTCGATCACCGCGCATGAGACCAAATGGGCGCGGCTCTCTTTCGGCGGCAAGCCGCATCCGCACAGCTTCGTGCTCGACAGCAACGGCCAGCCGACCGTGCAGGTCAATGCGACGCGGACGGAGTCGTCGATGAGTTCAGGTATCGACGGTTTCGCCTTCATGAAGTCGACGCAGTCGGGCTGGGCGATGTATACCAAGGACCCCTACACCACGATCCCCGAGACCAACGACCGCATGTGCGCGACCAGCATGGTCGCGACCTGGAAATGGTCGGGGAAACCTGTGAGCTATCCGGCGACGAACAAGAAAATCCTGGACACGCTGCTGGAGGTGTTTTCGACCACCTATAGCTACAGCGTGCAGGACAGCCTGTACCGGATGGGCGAGGCGACGCTCGCGGCAGTCCCGGAGATTTCCGAGATCAGCATGGCCTGCCCGAACATGCACTTCATCCTGATGAATCTCAGCGCGTTCGGCCTCGACAACAAGAACGACGTGTTCCTGCCGACCGACGAGCCGCATGGCCAGATCGAATGTACGGTGGGGAGGGGGTAATCTCGCGTCCCGGACGCAGTGCGGCGCGAAGTGCCGCACTGCAGAGCCGGGACCCATGCTTCCCGGCAAACGAGTGGGCCCCGGCTCTGCACCGCTGACGCGCTGCGTTGCGTCCGGGGCACGAGAGCTACCCAAACTTCTCCTTAAGCGCCGGAAACAGCCGGTCCGGCTTGAACGGCGTCGACGTGAACCGGACGCCGGTGGCGTCAGCGATCGCATTGCACATTGCGGCGGCGACCGGATTGTACGGGCTCTCGCTCATCGATTTCGCGCCCATCGGCCCGATGGTGTCGAAGGTGTCGGCGAAATAGACCTCGGTGCGCGGAACGTCCGCAAACGACGGCAGATGATAATCGCGGAAGCGCGGGTTGACGACGCGGCCGCTTTCGTCGATCACCATCTCCTCATAGAGCGTGGCGCCGAGCGACTGTGCGACGCCGCCTTCGACCTGGCCGCGGCACTGCATGGGATTGGCGACGCGGCCGGCATCCGCCGCCTGCACGCTCTTCAGAATCTTGATCTCGCCGGTGCCCTTGTTCACGGCGACGCGAAAGCCCTGCACGTTGAAGGCGACCGAGCGTGGCGTGCCGCCGGAAGTGCCATGGGCCGTAAGCGTCTTGCCGTGCTCGCGTGCGGTTCGCGCGATCAGGGCGTAGGGCAGACGCTGGTGGCCGTGGACGACGGCGTCGTGATCCAGCACGCTATTGCCGGCATCGGCGCCCATGGCAGCGGCGGCGAACGACTTGATGTCAGCCGCGAGATTTTCCGCCGCGACCTTGGTCGCCAGTCCCGCGACAAAGGTGCCGGCCGAGCCATAGGCGCCGGTGTCGTGGCCGCCATGCGCGGTGTCGGACTGCTTCAAGCGAATCTGATCGACCGTGGTCGCCAGCGCAGTCGCCGCGATCTGCCGATGTACCGTCGCGGTGCCGTTGCCGAACTCGGCGGTGCCGACGGTGAGATCGAAGCCGCCATCGTCGCGCAGCGTGACGAAGCAGTCCGCGATGTGGCCGGCCGGCGGCACGGTGTCGATCATGGTCAGCGACATGCCCTCGCCAACCAGCCAGTCGTCGGAGAGTTTTGATGCAGGTGCCTCCGCTGCCATCGCATGCTCGACCAGGTCGAGGCACTGATCGAGCCCGTAGGAGCCGTAGAACACGTCGTGATATTGCGACTCGGGCGGCGACAGCATGGGATCGCCGGGCTTCACGACGTTGCGGCGCCGCATGTCGAATGGGTTGATGCCGAGCTGTTTTGCGAGTTCGTCGATGGCGGACTCCACCGCGATCAACGTTTGCGGCAGGCCATAGCCGCGAAACGCGCCCGCCGGCACGGTGTTGGTATAGGCGGCAGCCGCGTCGACCTTCTTGTTGGGGCAGTTATAGACGGCAAGGGATTCGCCAACGGCATGAAACAGTACCGGCCCGCCGTGGTTGCCATAGGCGCCGGTGTTGGAGAGCACATCGAGCTGCAGCGCGGTGAGCTTGCCGTCCTTGTCGGCCCCGGCCTTCACCGTCACGCGCATCGGATGCCGCGTCGAGGTCGAGATGAACTGCTCCTCGCGAGTGAGTTCCAGTTTGACGGGACGCCCTGTTTTTAGCGCCGCCAGCGCCAGGATGTCCTCGACGAACATCTCCTGCTTGCCGCCAAAACCGCCACCGACGCGCTCGCAGAACACGCGGACCTTGTCGGGCGGAAGATTGAAGAGATCGGCAAGCGTCCGCCGCGTCAGGAACGGCACCTGGGTCGAGCAGCGGACGGTGAGCACGCCGTTCGCATCGACATAGGCGAGGCCGCCATGGGTCTCCAGCGCGGCATGCTGCACGCGCTGGGTCGTGAAGGTGCCCTCATAAGTGACGGCCGACGAAGCGAGCGCCGCGGCGACGTCACCGAATTCGCCATGGGTTTCGGCCACGATGTTCCGCGCCGAATTTGACACGCGATGTTCTACCGTCTTGTCAGGATGGATCAGCTGCGCGCCCGGCGCGATCGCAGCGGCGGGATCGACCACATGCGGCAATATCTCGTACTCGATCTTGAGCCGGCGGCAGCCTTCTTCCGCCGCACCTTCGCTTTCCGCGACCACGGCCGCGACCTTCTGGCCGACAAAGCGCACGATAGTGTCGAGCACGCGGGTGTCGTCCGGGTCCATCCACGCTTTCTCGTGCTGTGCGGTGGAGAACAGTTTTGACGGGGCATCCTCGTGGGTGAGCACGGCATGGACGCCGGGCACAGCGAGCGCCGCGCGCTTGTCGATGGATTTGATCTTCGCGTGCGGATGCGGCGAGCGAAGCATCTTGATATGGAGCAGGCCTTCGATCTCGGTGTCAAAGGTGTAGCGCGCGGCACCGCGCACCACCTGCGGCCCGGCCGGTGCGGGCAGGCTGCGGCCAAAGGCCTGGCCGGCGCCGACTTCCTCGATGTTGTTCCTGCCGTCGAGCGCGTCCTCGATCGAACGATAGCCGGTGCAGCGGCAGATATTGCCCTTCAGCGCGCTGCCCAGGTCCTGCCGCTGCGCCTGGTTCAGCGAGGCGCAGGTCAGGATCATGCCCGCGGTGCAGAAGCCGCATTGGAAACCCTGCGCGTCGAGGAAGGCTTGCTGCATCGGATGGCTGCCTGCTTCGCCGCCGAATCCCTCGATGGTGGTGATGACGTGATCCTCGGCACGAAAAGCCGGGATCAGGCAACTGTGCACGGGCTCGCCGTCGATCAGCACGGTGCAGGCGCCGCAGTCGCCGGCGTCGCAGCCTTTTTTCACGCCGAAATGGCCGAGCTCGCGCAGGAAGGTGCGCAGACATTGCCCGGCGCGCGGCGCTTGCGAAAAGGTTTTGCCGTTGATGTCGAAACTCATGCGAGTTCGCTGCGGATTTCTTCGGCGAGCCGCAGCGTCATGTGCTTGCGCCAGAACGGCTTGCCGTGAAGGTCGTCATGGTAGAGATCGTCCGGGATGGTTTGCCGGATCGCCTCGCGCAGCGCGGGAGTCGTCGGAATTGTCGCAAAGGAAAATTTGACCGGCCGCCTGGTCGAAGCCGTCACAGTCAGCGCAAAGGTGCCGTCACCCACGATACTGCCGATCAGCAGTGCCGCCGAGCGGCCGACCGGCGTCAACGAAATCTGCCGAAATGCCGAGCGGCGCTTCAGGGCGGCCAACGGAATGTCGATCTGCCGCAACAGCTCGCCGGGCTTGAGCACATTCTGCTGGTTGCCGGTGACGAAATCGGAAGCCGCGATCTTCCGTTCGCCGCCATCCGCCTGCCAGATGGTGCAGACGCCGTCGAGCGCCGAGGTCAACGAGATCATCGGCCCGGCCGGCAGCGACATGCAGAGATTGCCGCCGACGGTTGCGGTCTTCCAGATCTTGAAGGAGGCAAGGAACGCCCGGCAGCATTGATTGAAGATCGGCGCGGCGAGCCAGTCGGGCGGGCAGGCGAATGCATCGAGCTGTGCGATGGTGCAGGTCGCCGCGATCGAGAGCCCGTTCGCGTTGATCGTCAGCGCCGGCCATTTCAGGTCGGTCAGGTCGATCAGCCGGTGGAGATGGACCTGCGGTTCCGAGAACAGCCAGGTGCCGCCCGCGAGCCAAGCATCTCCTGCCGTCCAGACGGGCAGGTCGCTGCGCGCCTTCGGCCGGGCCACCTCCGCAATCGTGTTCAGGTCCATGAATACGCCAGCACTTTCAATGCGATCCCACTTTCTGTAACAGTCTTGCAAGACCAGCGCCAATTGCTGGTCTTTGAATTGCAGGTCGAACTGCAGGATGGGCCGCTATCATGGTGCAAACACAGGCGATCTGGATCAGGGATCCCATCGGCATCCTGGCCGAGGGCGCAGGTCGCGGTGTCGTAGTCCGCGACGGCAGGATCGTCGAGCTGGTCCCTGCGGGCAGCACGCCCACGACAGATGCGGCCGTCTTTGACGCCTCGCAGCATGTGGTGCTGCCGGGGCTGATCAACACCCACCATCATTTCTACCAGACCCTGACGCGGGCTGTGCCGGCGGCGATGGACCGCGAGCTGTTTCCCTGGCTGCAGGCTCTGTATCCGATCTGGGCCACCCTGACGCCGGAATCGCTCGAGCTCGGCGTCACCGTGGCGATGTCGGAATTGCTGCTGTCCGGCTGCACCACCACCACCGACCATCACTATGTCTTTCCGGCCGGCCTTGAGGATGCCGTCGATATCGAGGTCGGCGTCGCGAAGCGGCTCGGCATGCGGGTGCTGCTGACGCGCGGCTCGATGAACCGCTCGCAGAAGGACGGCGGCCTGCCGCCCGACAGCGTGGTGCAGGACGAGGATACCATTCTGGCCGACAGCGAACGCGTGGTTGCCAAGCATCATCAGCGCGGCGCAGACGCCATGGTGCAGATCGCGCTGGCGCCATGCTCGCCGTTTTCGGTGACGACGTCCTTGATGCGCAAGACCGCCGAACTTGCCGAGAAGCTCGACGTCCGCCTGCATACCCATCTGGCCGAGACCGAGGACGAGAACAAATTCTGCGAGCAGATCCATAATTGCCGGCCGCTGGATTATCTCGAAGACTGCGGCTGGCTCAATGCGCGCACCTGGCTCGCGCATGGCATCTTCTTCAATGCGAGCGAGATGAAGCGGCTCGGCAAGGCCAGGACCACCATCAGCCATTGCGCCTGCAGCAACCAGATTCTGGCGTCGGGCTGCTGCCCGGTCTGCGAGATGGAAGAGGCGGGGGTCGGCATCGGGCTCGGCGTCGACGGCTCAGCCTCGAACGATGAATCCAACCTGATGCAGGAAGTGCGCGCGGCCTTCCTGCTGCAGCGGGCGCGCTATGGCGTCAGCAAGGTCAGCCACAAGGATGCGCTGCGCTGGGCCACCAAGGGCTCTGCCGCTTGCGTCGGCCGTCCGGAGCTTGGCGAAATTGCGGTCGGCAAGGCCGCTGACCTCGCGCTGTTCAAGCTCGACGAATTGCGTTTCTCCGGCTATGGCGATCCGCTGGCCGCGCTTGTTCTGTGCGGCGCGCATCGCGCCGACCGCGTGATGGTGGCGGGCAAATGGACCGTCATCGACGGCGCCCTTCCCGGCCTCGATGTGCCCGACCTGATCCGCCGCCACAGCGCCGCGGCGAGGAAGATGCAGGCGGGATAGCTCTCGTGTCCCGGACGCGCTGCAGCGTGGAACGCTGCTGCGCAGATCCGGGACCCATTTCACTAAGCCCGATGGACGCCGGATCAGCAGCGCACCGCAAGCGCGCTGCGCTGCATCCGGGGAACGCAGGCTTGTAGCAGCCGCCCTTACTTCCCGGGCAGCTTGTCGTCGACGCCCTTGATGTAATAGTTCATGCTGGCGATCTGCCCGTCGTCGAGGTGATCGCCGCCCTTGCACTCGATTGCCTTGTCGTCCTGGCCCATCACGGGGCACTTGAACGGCTGCAGCTTCCCGGCGGTGATCGCGGCCTGGGTCTCCTCGGCGAGCTTCTTCACGTCGTCGGGCATGTTGGTATAGGGCGCCATCTCGAACATCTTGCTGTCGAGTCCACCCCACGTATTGCTTTCCGCCCAGGTGCCGTCGAGCTCGGCCTTGACGCGGGCGGTGTAGTAGGGCGCCCAGGTGTCGAGGATCGAGGTGAGCTGCGCTTTCGGGCCGAACTTGATCATTTCGGAATCCTGGCCGAAGGCGAACTTGCCGCGCTCGGCCGCGACCTGCATTGCCGCCGGCGAATCCGTGTGCTGCATGATGATGTCGGCGCCCTGGTCGACCAGCGCCTTCGCTGCATCAGCTTCCTTGCCCGGGTCAAACCAGGTGTTAGCCCAGATGATCTTGACCTTGATGTTGGGATTGATGCTCTGCGCGCCCAGCATCGTGGCGTTGATGCCGGAGACGACCTCCGGAATCGGGAACGAGCCGATATAGCCGAGCACGCCCGACTTCGACATCTTCGCGGCGATGACGCCCTGGATGTAGCGGCCCTGGTACCAGCGCGCCGAATAGGTCGACATGTTCTTGTCGCGCTTGTAGCCGGTGGCGTGCTCGAAATGCACGTTCGGATATTTCTTGGCGACCTTCAGCGTCGGGTCCATGTAGCCGAATGAGGTGGTGAAGATCAGCTTGTTGCCGGCGCGCACGAGCTGCTCGATCGCGCGCTCGGCGTCGGGACCTTCAGGCACGTTCTCGAGATAAGTGGTCTCGATCTTGTCGCCGAATTCCTTCACCAGCGCCTGGCGCGCCAGCTCATGCTGGTAAGTCCAGCCCAGGTCGCCGATCGGACCGAGATAAATGAACCCCACCTTCAATTTGTCGGCGGCCGAAGCGGCGCCGCTCAGGCTTGCCGCGAGCAGGATCGCGGCAGCGGCCGCAAGAAGTTTTTTCCTCATCATCAATCTCCACATAGTCGGGGTAAAACCTTGATCCGGAACGCGGCGCCCCCTTGAAGCCGCGCGCGGAAACGAAAGTCAGCGGTCGGGCACGAACACGGTGCCGAGCGCGGCCGGCGCGGTCGAGCCGCCGGTCCGCGCGCGCGAGATCAGGACCAGCACGACGACGGTTGCGATGTAAGGCAGCGACGACATCAATTGCGAGGGGACGCCAATGCCCCAGCCCTGCGCATGCAATTGCAGGATGGTCACCGCGCCGAACAGGTAGGCGCCGATCACCAGCCGCGCAGGACGCCAGGACGCGAACACCACCAGCGCCAGCGCGATCCAGCCGCGGCCTGCGGTCATGCCCGGAATGAAGAACGGCGTATAGGCGAGCGGCAGATAGGCGCCGGCCAGGCCCGCGCAGGCGCCGCCGAACATCACCGCGAACATGCGGATCTGCAGCACCGGATAGCCCAGTGCATGCGAAGAGACGTGGTTGTCGCCGCAGGCGCGCAGGATCAACCCGGCGCGGGTCCGGTAGAGAAACCACCACACCGCAACGATCAGCGCGATCGAGAAGTAGACGAAGCCGTCCTCGCCGAACAGGATATGACCGACGAGCGGAATGTCGGTGAGGCCGGGAATATAGAGGTGCGGCGCGGTCGTTATGCGCTCGCCGACAAAGCCGGCGCCGATCAGGCCCGAAAGGCCGACGCCCAGGATGGTCAGCGCAAGTCCCGTCGCAACCTGGTTCACCGCAAGCCCGAGCGCCATCAGCGCGAAGATCAGCGACATCAGCGTGCCCGCGATCATGCCGCAGATCGCACCGATGATGATCGAGCCGGAGAGCCATGCGCCGCCGAAGCCGCAGGCCGCGCCCACGATCATCATGCCTTCAACGCCGAGATTGAGGACGCCGGATCGCTCAGTCACCAGTTCCCCGGTGGCCGCCAGCAGAAGCGGTGTCGATGCCGCCAGCACCGACAGGATAATCGCTTCAACCAGCACCACTGTGCACCTGCCGTGTCGAAGAGATGAGGCGGAACCGGTAGAGGATCAGGGAATCGCAGGCGAGCACGTAGAACAGCAGGATGCCCTGAAACACCTTGGTGACGTCCAACGGGATTTTCATTGCGATCTGGGCCTGCTCGCCGCCGATGAAAGTAAGCGCGAGGAAAAGCCCTGCAATTAATATTCCAATCGGGTTCAACCGGCCGAGAAAAGCCACGATGATCGCGGTGAAACCATAGCCCGGCGAAATGCCGGGCTGGAGGTGGCCGACCGGGCCCGCCACCTCGATAATTCCGGCGAGACCCGCAAGTGCGCCGGAAACAGCAAAGGTCAAAAGGATCAATTGGTTGGAGTTGAAGCCGCCAAACCGGGCAGCACGCGGGGCGGCTCCCACCACGCGGATTTCAAATCCCTTGATGGTGCGCCCGAGCAGCACGGTCGTAGCCGCCACCACCAGCAGCGCGATGATGGAGCCGAGATGCAGCCTTCCGCCATCGATCAGGACCGGCACGGTGGCGACAGGGTCGAACTCGGCGGTGGTCGGGAAGTTGAAACCTTGCGGATCGCGCCAGGGGCCGCGCACGAGATAGTCGAGGAAGAGGTCGGCGACATAGACCAGCATCAGGCTGGTCAGGATTTCGCTGGCGCCGAACTTGACCTTGCAGATCGCGGGGATCAGCGCATAGAGCGCGCCCGCGGCGGCGCCCATCAGCAGCATCGCCGGCAGCACCCAATGGCCGGCATCGGTGCCTTGCGTCTTCACCGCGATCCAGCTGCCTGCGACTGCGCCGATCAGGAACTGGCCTTCGGCGCCGATGTTCCAGGCGTTGGCGAGATAGCAGAGTGATAGCCCCACCGCGATCATCACCAGCGGCGTCGCCTTCACCGCGATCTCCTGCAGCGAATAGCCGTCGGTCAGGGGATCGATGAAATAGACCATCAGCGCCGCGATCGGATTCTTGCCCAGGATCGCAAACAGAATGCTCATGGTGACGATGGTCATGCCGATCGCGATCAGCGGCGACACCAGTGCGATCGTGTTCGAGCGCTCGGCGCGCTTTTCAAGCACGAGCTGCATGAACCGTTTCCTTCTGATCGAGGCTGCTTCCGCCCATCAATAATCCGAGCTTCTCGCGGGTGGCCTCCGCCGTCGGCAGTATCTCCGACAGGTGGCCCTGGAACATCACCGCGATGCGGTCGGTGATCTCGGCGAGCTCGTCGAGGTCCTGGCTCGTCACCAGCACCGCTGCTCCCGCGGCGGCGAGATCGAGCAGCGCCTGCCGGATCACGGCGGCCGCGCCCGCGTCCACGCCCCAGGTCGGCTGGCTCACGACCAGCACGGCCGGGTTGCGCAGGATTTCGCGGCCGACCACGAACTTCTGCAGATTGCCGCCGGAGAGGCTGGCAGCCTCCGGATCGCGCTTGGCCTTGCGCACGTCGAACGCCTGGGTGGCGCGGTCGACGGTCGAGAGCGTCGCCGGCGTATCGACAAAGCCGTATTTCACCATGCCGCTGGCGGCGTGTCCCGTCAGCAGCGCGTTTTCCGACAGCCGCATGCGCGGCGCGGTGCCGTGGCCGAGCCGCTCCTCCGGCACGAAGGCCGCTCCAAGCTTGCGCCGCTGCGTGATCGACAGATGGCCGGCCGCGATGCCTTCGATCACGATGGTGCCGGGATCCTTTGCCAGACGCTCGCCCGACAGCGCGGAGAAGAACTCATCCTGGCCGTTGCCGGCAACGCCCGCGATGCCCAGGATTTCACCGCCGCGCAGTTCGAGCGAGATGTGTTGGAGCCGCACGCCATGGGGATCGTCGGGCTCCAGGCTGAGATCGTTCACGACCAGGCGCGGCACCGTGATTTTTCGCCCGCCAGCGGCTTTGATCTCCTTGATCTCGGCGCCGACCATCATGCGCGCCAGCGAGGATGCGGTCTCCGCCTTGGGATTGCAGGTCGCGACCTTCTTGCCGCCGCGCAGGATGGTCGCGGTGTCGCAGAGCCGCTTCACCTCTTCCAGCTTGTGGCTGATGTAGAGGATGGCGCGGCCTTCCGCCTTCAGCCGCTCCAGCACGATGAAGAGCTGGTCGGCCTCCTGCGGCGTCAGCACCGCGGTCGGCTCGTCCAGGATCAGGAATTTTGGATTCTGCATCAGCGCGCGCACGATCTCGATGCGCTGGCGCTCGCCGACCGACAGTTGCCAGACCTGGCGGCGCGGGTCGAGCGGAAGCCCGTAGGTCCGCGACACCTGCTCGAGCCGCGCCGACATGTCCTTGAAGGATTCCTTGCCGTCGAGCCCGAGCGCGACATTCTCCGCGACCGTGAGATTGTCGAACAGCGAGAAATGCTGGAACACCATGCCGATGCCGCGCGCGCGTGCCTCCGACGGTCCGGACAGGACCATCTTGTGGCCCTCCCAGCGCATCTCGCCTTCGCTCGGCTGGATCAGGCCATAGATGGTCTTGACCAGCGTTGATTTGCCGGCGCCGTTCTCGCCGAGCAGGGCATGGATCTCCGTCGGGCGGATTTCGATATCGATGGCATCATTGGCGAGGAAGGTGCCGTAGCGCTTGGTCAGGCCGATCGTTTGCAGCAGCGGTGTTTCGCCGGGACGCGGGGACGAGGGCGTCGAATTTGACATTCGGCTTTCGATCATGGATACGATGAAGGGTGCCTCAATAGTGGGCTAGTTTAGACCCCGGTGTAAGTAGCGAAAAAGCGTCAGCCTTTGCCCAAGACTTCGGCAGGTGGATAAGCCGGGTGATTCTCGTTCGCCTTGCCACACGCGCAGCCTCAAGGTGGCGATTATTACCGCCATGCGGTCACGCGCTGTTGCAAAATTGTGACGGTTATTACAATTCGGAAATGATGGAGCAAGCTTGCTGCGAATATGAGCAACATCATTCCATTGTTCGCGTCCGCGACAAAAGCCTGATTTCGCACCGGTGCCGCGCGCTTCCGGAGAGCCGCGGGATTCCAAAAAGCCAATAAAAACAGGCCTAATCGGGCGTCTCGTTGAGGTTGTGGGCGCTGCAGCGAGGCGAGTGTGTGCGCGCGAATTGTATATCTCTGCCTGCTTCTTGCTGAAAACGGCAGCAGGCCATGTGGAAAGATGAGGCTTTTCAGCACCGGTGAACGGCGCAAGTGTCGCACTCAAGGGCCTGTGATCGTTCGCGCTCGTTAACTGGGGGTACCAAGATGTCTTTCTACAAAACAGCAATCGCGGCCGCGGCGTTGTCTATTGCCGCGCTTGCAACAGGGGGCTCCGCCAACGCCGCCGATCTTCCGGTCAAGGCCAAGGCCAAGCCGGCGGACCTGCCGTTCTTCCTCCTGATCGATGACCGGGTGACCTTCTCCTACATCTTCCAGGCCAAGCAGCCGGGCATGTGGTCGACCAATCCGAACGGCACGGTCAACTCCAACACGACGAAGCAGGTCTACTCGTTCACCCACTTCGACATCTGGCAGTACGGCACCAACTTCTTCACCATCTCGCTGTTCAAGTCGGATCACAACGACCCGGCCAACCCGTGCTTCAACGCCGGTCTCGCCGTGAACCCGTTCGCCGGCATCACGCAGGCCAATTGCGCGGGCGCCAGCGAAATCTACGGCCTGTTCCGTTCGACCGTCGGCTTTAACCAGCTCGCCGGCAGCAAGATGTTCTCCTGGGGCCCGCTGACCAACATCTCGTTCGAATTCGGAATGGATGCCAACGCCGAGAACCGCTACTTCGGCGCCGCCAAGCGCGACGTCGTCGGCGGTCTGCAGTTCGAATTCGCGCTGCCCTACAAGGGCTACTTCAACGCGTCGCCGTTGGTGTACTACGAATTCTACAACCACAACGGCTTCGCTCAGTGCGGCAGCGGCTTCTCCGGCCCGGTTCCGTACCCCAACGCGGGTGCGACCTGTTTGCTTGACGGCAACACCTCGTTCAAGCCGACCTGGGCGTTGGAAACCAACTACTATATGGATCTCGGCTTCCTGCCGGAGAACATGCAGTACTTCTCGATCTCCGGCCGCGCGGCCTGGTACGGCAAGAAGGGTACGGACACCAATCCGCTCCCTGTTAACGCCGCAAACGGCGTCTTCCAGTCCGCCGTGGAGTTCAACTCGGAGCCGATCCGTCTGACCTTCGACGCCTCGAAGGCGATGTGGGGCGGCAAGTACTCCCACTTCGTCGACGTCTGGGTGGCCTATCGCTACTGGCAGAACAAGTTCGGCCTCGATCACAACGCGGCGTTCGCCTGCACCAGTGGCGTGCCGGCCGGACAGAACAACGGCTCGTGCACGGAGTCTTCGGGTTACGCCGGTGTCACGGTCAAGTTCTGATCGCTTGTCTCCAGGTGAAAAAGCAATGGCGCCGCGCTGATCCCGCGGCGCCATTATCTTTTGGGTAGACCGCGCTACTTCGCGGCGACGTTTGCCTCGGGCAGCGGAGGGCGTCGGTCGCCGACGTCACCCCGGAGTTCGGCGAAACGGCGCAGCGCTTCCGCCATCTTCACCCGGCCACCGGCGCCGGTGATGACGACGTCGACCATGGTGAAGGACGAGTGGAAGTGGCCGTGGGCCTTGAGCTGCTCGACCGGCACGCCGGCTTTGGCCAGCGCCTCGCCATAGGCGATGCCCTCGTCGCGCAGCGGATCGAACTCGCACGTGACGATGTAGGCCGGCGGAAGTCCTTCAAGCTTCCCGCGGATCGGCGAGACCCGCGGATCAGTGCGATCTGCCGGTGAGCAATAGATGTCCCAGAACCAGAACATCAGCCCGCGCGTCAGGAAATAACCCGTCGCGTTCTCGGTGTAGGACGGACGGTCGAAGCTGCAATCGGTGACCGGACACACCAATAGCTGGCCCGCGATCTGGGGGCCGCCACGATCGCGCGCGAGCTGGCAGGTGACGGCCGCAATGTTGGCGCCGGCGCTCCAGCCCGCGACCAGCACCGGCCCGGGTTTGCCGCCGAGCTCGGCGGCATGCTCGGCGATCCAGCGCGTCGCGGCATAGCCGTCCTCGGGCGCGGCCGGGAAGCGATGCTCGGGCGCATGGCGATAGCCGACGCTGGCGACGATCATGCCGGTGCGCCGGCATAGATCGCGGCAGAACGGATCGTCAGACTCCTGATCGCCCAGCACCCAGCCGCCGCCGTGGAAATAGACCACGATCGGATGCGGCCCCGGCGTCGCCGGCCGATAAAGCTTGTACGGCAGCGGCCCCTCGGCGCCCTGCAGCATCCCGTCGCCGACCTCGCCGACCGGCCGGCCGGCAGGACGGGCCTTGTTGAACTCGTTGAGGAAGTCGCGTGCGCCTTGCGCACCCATGGTCTCGATCGGCGGCAGGTTCATCTCCGCCAGCATGTTCAGCACCAGGCGGACGTCCGGCTGCAGGCGCACGACCTCGCCGTCGTTGCATTGCTCGGCAACGTTCGGGCCTCCGAGCTTGAAGCCGAGCATGCCCTTCGCCACCACCTCATTGCAGATGCTGCGATAGGGGCCGACCCCGCCGGTATAGGGCATCACGCCCTGCGCCTTGCCGGGAACATTGGCGCCCGTGTACCAGGTGTTGGCGAGCCGGTGCAGCGTGAGCGTGGCGCAATCGGCCATGTGCCGCGCCCAGCCGGCCTGCGCCGTCTCGGTCGCTTCCATGGTGGTGAAGCCGGCGTCGCGCAGCGCGACCAGCCGGTCGACGACCCAATCGGCATGCTGCTCGATCGACACCGCCATGTTCGACAGCACCGACGGGCTCCCGGGGCCGGTGATCATGAACAGGTTGGGGAAGCCGGCCACGGTGAGGCCGAGATAACTCTCCGGCCCGTGGGCCCAGACATCAGACAGCGATTTGCCGCCGCGGCCGGTGATCGGATGCACCGCCATGATCGCGCCGGTCATGGCGTCGAAGCCGGTCGCAAACACGATGACATCGACGTCGAAGCTGCGCTTGTCGGTGGTGACGCCGGAAGCGGTGATCGCCTTGATCGGCTCCTGCCGCAAATTCACCAGCGTGACATTGGGACGGTTGTAGGTTGCGTAATAATTCGTATCGAGGCAGGGGCGCTTGGCTCCGAACGGATGATCGTGCGGGGTCAGCGCCGCCGCGATCTCCGGATCCTTCACCACGTCGCGGATCTTCTCGCGGATCAGATCGGAGACCAGCGCGTTGCCGTCGACGTCGGCGCCCTGGTCGGCCCAGAGCTGGGTGAGGATGTGGACGAGATCGCCGGCCGCCCACGCCCGCTCGAAGTGCTCGCGGCGCTCGGCCTCGCTGAGCTGCCAGCTCACCGCCATCTGCTGCGGATAGGGCACGCCCGCCATCGACCAGCGCGCCTGCTCGCGGTAGGCGGCGCGGTCGCTCTCCAGCATGGTCTTGCGCTCCGCCGGCTGTGGACCATTATGCGCCGGCAAGGCGAAATTCGGCGTGCGCTGGAACACGGTGAGATGCGCGGCCTCCTCGGCGATCAGCGGGATCGACTGGATGCCCGATGATCCCGTGCCGATCACGGCGACGCGCTTGCCTTTGAGATTCACGCCGTCATGCGGCCAGCGGCCGGTGAAATAGATCTCGCCCTTGAAATCCTTGACGCCATCGATCTCCGGCGGTTTCGGCGCAGAGAGACAACCGGTGGCCATGATGTAGTGACGGCAGGATACGTTGGCGCCGTTGTCGGTGGTGAGCTGCCAGCGCTCTTTGGCGTCATCCCATGTCGCTTGCTTGACCTTGGTGCCAAAGCGGATGTCGCGCCGCAGCTCATAGCGGTCGGCAACGAAGCCGAGATAGCGCAGGATTTCCGGTTGGGTCGCGTATTTCTCCGACCAGGTCCACGCCTTCTCCAGCTCCGGATCGAAGGTGTAGCTGTAATCGATGGTCTGGATGTCGCAGCGTGCGCCGGGATAGCGGTTCCAGTACCAGGTGCCGCCGACATCGCCGGCTTCTTCCAGCACCACCGCCGACAGGCCGGCCTTGCGCAGGCGATGCAGGATATAGAGTCCGGCAAAGCCGGCTCCGACCACCGCGACGTCGACTTCTTGCGTTGAGGCGCTGCGCGTCGTGTCCGACGCACGCGTTGCGACCATTGCCTCTGGCATGCCATTCCTCCCGTGCGTTTTTGATTTTTAATTTGTGGGAGGCTAGTCCTGCGCGCCGGCTTTGTCATCAGGACAAATTCAATCGGAGGTCATCACAGGTGTGGCAACGATCAGAACGCTGCGACACGATGTCTGACCCAGGGAAATCGTCTTCCTTGAGACCTTGGTCGGCCAATGAACGCAGAGCCCATTGAAATTGAAAACCTTGCGGCGGAGCCGGACCTGCCAGCGATGATTGCCGCGCTGCAGTTCGCGAGTTGGGGCCGCTCGACCGGTTATGGCTCGGTTGCAGAATATGAGCGGTTTCTGTGCGATGCAGCGCGCTCAAGCCGCGTGCCGGCCGTTCTGGTGGCGAAGCGCGGTGGAAAATTTCTGGGATCGGTGAATTTGCTCGTGCGCGAGATGACGACGCGCCCGCTGCTTTCGCCGTGGCTTGCCCAGTTGTTTGTGATCGAAGAGGAGCGCGGTCGCGGCGTCGGAACCGCACTCGTGCGCGCCTGCCTCGCCCGCTTCGCCGAGCTGGGATTTCCACGGGTGCACCTCTATACGGCTGCGGCAAGTACGCTGCCGGCCTATTACGCGGCACTCGGCTGGAAAACGATCGAGGAGATTGAATATCTCGGCAAGATGCGCGCCGTCATGGCATTCGATCTTCCGCGATGAAAGAACGCAGGGCGGAATAGCGACAGCGTATTCCGCCAATTTCCTCCGACCGGCGCAATACGCTTCCGTCCTCGCTCGTTCGCTGAGCTGTGACGCGGGTCCATAATGGGGTTGACGCAGATCAACTTCCGAGGCCTTGCCGCAACTATGATGACCTCTCCGAGCTGAAGGAGGGTTCAGTGCGATACTCTCACAAGTTGCTTGCCGTAGCCGGAAGCGTCTTCATGCTGATGAACGTGGCGGCATCGGCTCAGTCGGGACCACCTCGTTCTTGGGGACCAGGCATGATGATGGGACCCGGCATGATGGGTGGCGGCGGTTTTGGCTTCTTCTGCAATCCTCGCATGGCGGGATTCGCGGAGTGGCGGCCGGAAGAAATCGAGGAAGCCGTCAAGCCGAATGAGACGCAGAAGCTGGCGCTGGATGAGCTCAAAGGTGCCTCGGCCAGGGCTGCTGAGGTGATCATCAAGGATTGTCCGGCGACGATCCCGGTCAAGCCGACTGAGAGGCTGGAGTTCGCTGAGAAACGCCTGGAAACAATGCTGCAAGCGGTCAAGTTGGTGCATCCCGCTTTCCAGAAGTTCTACGACACGCTCGATGACAAGCAAAGGGCCAGGCTGGATGCGGTCGGTCCGCGAAGCTGGGGCTGGCAGCACTGGCGCTGGCCTTGGGCGGAAGAATAGTTCAGGCAACTCCGTGGCGCGATAATGCCAGATCGTCCGGTCTATTTCTTCCATACGCCCTCGTGCAGCGCTTCTGCTTCATCCTCCAATAGCGGCCCGACCACTTCGGTCGGACGCTGGCCGCTGGCAAACACGGCACGGCAGGGCAGGTCGAGCGTCGGATTTTCCGGATGGTTGCCGGTGACGCCGCGCAGCCGTTCTTCGGAGAGGCCATAGACGAGCCGGCCGATGCCGGCCCAGTAGATCGCGCCCGCGCACATCGCGCAGGGTTCGGCGGAGGAATAGATCGTGGCCTTGCCGCGCACCTCAGTGGGAAGGGTGCGGCAGGCTTCGGTCGCGAGCAGGCGCTCGGCATGCGCAGTGCCGTCATGGGCGGGCATGTAGCCGTTCTCGGATTCGATCAGCACCTTGCCGCTCTCATCGACCAGCAGGGCGCCGAAAGGATGGTTGCCGTTTTTCATCGCGCGGCGGGCGACGTCGAACGCGCGGCGCAGGAAAAGCGCGTCGCGCTCGGCCGGGCCGAGACCTTCGGCGTCAGCCATCAATGGCCCGCCATATGGCGGCCGATTTCCGTGAGGTCAGCTTCGCTGGCGCGCGCTTCATAGACGAACTGGCCGTGGAACATCACGACCAGACGATCCGACAATTCCAGCAGTTCGTCCAGATCCTCGCTGACGAGAAGCACCGCGGCGCCGCGGTTGCGCGCGGCCATGATCTCGGCATGGATTTGCGCCACGGCGGCGAAATCCAGCCCGAAGCAGGGATTGGCGGCGATCAGCACCTCGACGTCGCCGCCGAGCTCACGCGCCAGCACCGCGCGCTGGACGTTGCCGCCGGACAGCGCCGAGATCGGGGTATCAGGGCCGCGGGTCTTGATCTTGTACTGGCCGATCTTCTTCTCGGCATCCTCGCGGAACGCCGATTTGTTGAGCCACCAGCCGCCGCTGGCAAAGGGCGGGTGGTCGAATTCGCGGAAGGCGATGTTGTCGGCGACGCTCATGCCGCCGACACAGGCGTTCTTCAGCGGCTCCTCCGGCAACAACGACATCTTGTGGCGCCGCATCTCCTCGCGTTTGGCCGAATAGGAATCGCCCGCGACCTTCATTTCGCCGCTCTCGGCCTCGCGCTGGCCGGCCAGCACCTCGACCAACTGGCGCTGGCCGTTGCCGGAGACGCCGGCAATGCCGACGATCTCGCCGCCGCGCACCGAGAGAGAGACATCGTGCACCGCGACCGCGCCGGCATCGTCGAGCGCGCGGATTTTTGAAATCTCCAGCCGTATATTGCCGGCTTCACCCGAGCGCGCGGGCTGGATGGTCAGTTCCTCCGCACCGATCATGGTGCGCGCCATCGCGTCCGGCGTCAGCTCCTTCACCAGGCCTTTGCCGGCAAGCTTGCCGCGGCGCAGGATCGTGACCTCGTCGGCGAATGCCATCACTTCGCGGAACTTGTGGGTGATCATCAGGATGGTCAGCTCACCGTCGACCACCATCTTGCGCAGCATGCCCAGCACTTCGTCGGCTTCGCCGGGCGTCAGCACCGAGGTCGGCTCATCCAGGATCAGGAAACGGCGCTTGAGGTAAAGCTGTTTGAGGATTTCGCACTTCTGCCGCTCGCCCGCGGAGATGTCGGAAACCTTGGCGTTGAGCGGCACCTTGAACGGCATTCGCGCGAGAAACGCTTCCAGCTCCTTCTTCTCCTTGGCCCAGTCGACGATAGCCGGCACGTCATCGCGCGCCAGCACCAGGTTTTCGGCGACCGTCATCGCCGGCACTAGGGTGAAATGCTGGTAGACCATGCCAAGCCCCAGCGCATGCGCGTCCTTGGGGTTCGCAATCGCCTGCTCGCGGCCGCCGACGAGGATGTCACCCTCGGTCGCGTGGTAATAACCCATGATGCACTTCACCAGCGTCGACTTGCCGGCGCCGTTCTCGCCCAGCAGCGCGTGAAAAGTGCCGGGACGCACCTTCAGCTCGACATTGTCGAGCGCGAGGAAATCGCCGAAGCGCATGGTCATGGCGATGGCGTCGACGCCGAAGGCGCCGGCGGGGGCGGGTGGTTCACCGATGATCACGCGATGGCTCCAATCAAATCGTCGGATTTGGCCACGGCGCCGAACACGCCGCCCTGCATCTTGATCATCTTCAGCGCATGGTCGTGGTTGCTCTTGTCGGTGGCGCCGCAACAATCCTCGATCAGCACGCATTCAAAACCGCGGTCATTGGCTTCGCGCATGGTGGTGTGGACGCAGACGTCGGTGGTGATGCCGGTCAGCACGATGTTGTCGATGCCGCGCACCCGCAGCAGCAGCTCGAGGTCGGTGGCGCAGAACGAGCCCTTGCCGGGCTTGTCGATGATAGGCTCGCCGGCTTTTGGGTAAAGATCGGGAATGATGTCCCAGCCGGGCTCGCCGCGAACGAGTATCTTGCCGCACGGGCCGGGATCGCCGATGCCGGCGCCGATCTGCCGCGAGCGCCAGCGCTTGTTGGCAGGAAGATCAGCCAGGTCGGGGCGATGGCCTTCGCGGGTATGGATGATGGTATAGCCCTTCTCGCGCATCGCCGCGAGCAGGCGCTTGATCGGCTCGATCGGGGCGCGGGTCAGCGAGAGATCATAGCCCATCTTGTCGACATAGCCGCCGACGCCGCAGAAATCGGTCTGCATGTCGATGATAACAAGCGCGGTATTCTCCGGACGCAGGTCACCATTGTAGGGCCAGGCGTAGGGCTCGGATTTGATATAGCGCTCCGGCATTCTTCTCTCGCGCGTTATTTGGTGATCGAAAGCTCGGCCGGCGCGCCGGTCAGCGTGCGCTTGGGCGAGCAGGTGATGATCATGATTGCCAGCGTCAGGATGTAGGGCGCGGCGTTGAAGAGGTGATAGCCGGAGGTGACGCCGACCGATTGCAGCGCGGGCCCGAGCGCGGCGGCGCCGCCGAAGGCGAGCGAGGCCCACAGGCACAGCATCGGGTCCCAGCGCGCGAAGATCACCAGCGCCACCGCGGTGATGCCCTGGCCGGAGGAGAGACCTTCATTCCAGCTGCCGGGATAGAACAGCGACAGGAAGGAGCCGCCGATGCCGGCAAGGAAGCCGCCGACCATGGTGGCGCGCAGGCGGATCAGCAGCACCGAATGGCCCATGGCGCGGGCGGAATCCGAGCTTTCGCCGGCGGTGCGGATCAATAGTCCCCAACGCGTGGTGCGGAACGCCCAGTACAGAACCGGCGCGAGCACGACGCCGATCAGGAACAACACGTTGATGCGCAGCGCCGCGCGAAGCTGCGGAATGTCGCTCCAGAAGCCGAAATCGATCGCGGGCAGACGGGGCGCGGTCGGCTCGATCAGCGGCTTGCCGAGATAGAAAGCGAGTCCGGTGCCGAACAGCATCAACGCAATACCGACCGCAATGTCATTGACCCGCGGCAGCGAGCAGATGCCGGCATGCAGCGCACCGAGCAGCGCGCCGGTGATGCCGGCGGCGAGTACGCCAAGCCAGGGCGAGCCCGTGAGATAGGAGATGCCATAGGCGCTCATCGCGCCCATCACCAGCGTGCCTTCGAGGCCGAGATTGATGCGGCCTGATCGCTCGGTGATGCACTCGCCGAGACTGACGAACAGGAACGGCGTGGAGACGCGGATGGCGCCGCCGAACACGGCGAGCGGCACGGTCCAGAGCCCGATCGATCCATCCGCCATCAGGATTTTCCTCTCAGGAATCCGATCCGCCCGTACACCGCGTCGCTCGCGAGCACGAAGACGAAGATGATGCCCTGCAGCACCAGCACCGACGCGTCCGGCAGGCCGAGCCGCCGCTGCAACAGTCCACCGGACGCGCTGATGCCGCCGAGCAGAATCGCGACGGGGATGATCGCGAGCGGATTCTGCCGGGCGAGGAAGGCGACGAGGATGCCGGTGAATCCGTAACCCGCCGCGAGATTGGCATTGGTGCGGCCCTGCACGGCCGCGACCTCGACCATGCCGGCAAGGCCGGCGCAGGCGCCGGCGAGGAAGCAGATGGTGAGGATCAGCTTGCCGACGGAAAGGCCGACGATCTTGGCGGCGCGGATGTTGCCGCCGGCCACCCGCGCGGCAAAGCCGAAGGTGGTGTGATAGATCAGAATATAGGAGACGATGGCAGCGATCAGCCCGAACACCAGGCCCCAATGCACGTCGGTGCCGGGGATCGAGCCGATCATGTTGGCGGCGCCGATCTCCCGCGTCGAGGGCTTGTTGAGGCTCGCGGGATCGCGCATCGCGCCCTCGACCAGATGGTTGAGGATGGCGAGCGCGATATAGACCAGCAAGAGGCTCGAGATCGTCTCGTTGACGCCGCGATACTGCCGCAGGCCCCCCGAGAGCAGGATCCACAGGCCGCCGCCGACCATGCCGGCGCAGATCATGGCGAACTGCACCACCAGCGGCGGCGCCCATGGCATCGCGAGCGCCATGGATGTCGCCGACAGCGCGCCGATCAGAAGCGCGCCTTCGCCGCCGATGATGACCATGCCGAGCTGCGCCGGCAGCGCCGTGCATAGCGCGGTCAGGATCAGGGGTGCGGCGCGGGTCAGCGTGTTCTGCCAGGAGAACCAGGTGCCGAACGCGCCCTGGTACATATAGAAGTAAAGGTCGAGCGGGTTCTTCCCGAACAGCGCGACAAAGATGCCGAAGACCACGAGCGCGCCGACCAGCGCCGCGCCCGGGATCAGGATGTACTCGATGGTCGTGCCATGACGCTGGAGGAATCCGGCGTCCGCGGCCGGAGCAACCGAGACCGCGTCCGCCGAATCCGCCACGTCAGAGCTCACGAAGTGGCTCCGATCACGCCCTCGACCAGATAGTCCATCTTTTCGAGTTCGGGATCCTTCTGACCACGGTCGGTGCCAGCGGCAATCACGGTCTTGCCCTTGTTGTCGACAAGCCCACCCTTGAAGATGGCGTAGCCGTCGGCGGACAGGAATTTTGCCTTGACGTCATCGGCATGCTTGCGCGCTTCGGCCGAGACCGCCTCGCCATAGGGCGAGGTCTTGACGATCTCTTCCTTGAGGCCGCCGCGATAGAAATTCGGGATGCTCTCGCCGGCGGCGATCATCTTGACGAATTTCGGATAGAGCGCTTCCCAGTTCCATTCCGCGCCGGTGAGATAGGCTTTTGGCGCCAGCGGCGACTGGTTGACGTGATAGCCGCACACCATCGCGCCGCGGCGCGCCGCGTTCTCGACCATGGTCTTCGGTCCGTCGACATGGCAGGTGAGCACGTCGACGCCCTGGTCGATCAGGCTGTTGGTGGCTTCGGCTTCCTTGACCGGCATCGACCAGTCTCCCGTGAAGATCACCTGCGTGGTGGCCTTGGGGTTTGCAAGTTTCGCGCCGAGAGTGAACGCATTGATGTTGCGCAGCACCTGCGGGATCGGTTTCGCCGCGACAAAGCCGAGCTTGCCGCTCTTGGTCGAATAGCCCGCGACGATGCCGGAGATGTATTGCGCCTCGTCGATATAACCAAAGTAGCTGCCGGCGTTCTTCGGGTCCTTGTCGCTCCACAAGCCACCGCAATGCTCGAAGCGCAGCTTCGGATACTTCGTGGCCATCTTGATCATGTGCGGGCTGTAGTAACCGAACGAGGTCGGGAACAAGAGCGTCGCGCCGTCGAGGTTGATCATCGACTCCATCGTCTTCTCGACGGCGTCGGTTTCCGGCACCTTCTCTTCCTCGACCACCTTCAGGCCCGGCAGCTTCTTCAGCGCGGCGGCGCCCTGCGCATGCGCCTGGTTGTAGCCGTAGTCGTCGCGCGAGCCGACATAGATGAAGCCGATCGTGGTGTCGGCCGCAGCGGCCGGCCGAACGCCCAGCGCCGAGCCGACTGTGAGCGCGGCACTTCCCTGCAATAATCGCCGTCGTGAAATCCTGCCAAAATCCATCTGCCTGCTCCCTCAAGGCGGCGTCCCTGCCGCTAATCTCGCGCTCCGCCGGATGCGGCGAGCCCAGGGAGATTGTCGCAAGCTTCGTGCCAGAGCTTCTTTGCTGAGCATGCAGGTTTAATGATTTGTTATTGTTGTGATATTTTTGGATCTGTGGCGCCGAACGAATCTTGTGCAAACCTTTCCATGATTAAAATATCGGCATCATTTCTGGATTGTATGCAAGCGAGTTGAGCATTTCGCGGCGATGGAACGGGCTTTTGGCCGTACCCCATCGACTTCGAGAGGGCGCGAGATTATCGCTGGCATCGGATTTGTATCGATCGGCCAAACGAAGGCGTGGGCGGGATGAACGTGAGAACGGCCGGGCTGCAAAAGCTCTCGCTTGGCGAGGAGATCGTCGGCCGGATCAATCAGCTCGGCGCGATTTCGGAAGACGGCGAACATCTCGCCCGCATCTTTCTCACCAAAGAACATCGTGCCGCCGCCGATCTGATCCTGACATGGATGCGCGAGGCCGGCATGGCCGCGCATCTCGACGCGATCGGCAATGTCTGCGGCCGTTATGAAGGTGCTTCACCGGGCCTGCCCTGCCTGATGCTCGGCTCGCATTACGACACCGTGCGCGACGCCGGCAAATGGGATGGGCCGCTGGGTCTGATCACCGCGATCTCCTGCCTCGCGGACCTGAACCGGCGCGGCAAGCGGCTGCCGTTCGCGATCGAGGTCACCGGCTTTGCCGACGAGGAGGGCGTCCGCTTCGCCTCCACGCTGCTCGGCAGCCGTGCGGTGGCCGGCACCTTTGACGAGAGCGTGCTGAGCGGCCGGGACGCCGACGGCATTTCCATGCGCGAGGCGCTGCAAAAATTCGGGCTCGACCCCGATCATATCGGCGCCGCCGCGCGCGCCCCGCGCGAGCTGGTCGCCTATCTCGAGCTGCATATCGAGCAGGGGCCGGTGCTGGAAGCGGAAAATCTTCCCGTCGGCGTGGTCACCGCGATTGCGGGGGCCACACGGATGGCGGCGCGGCTGACCGGCATGGCCGGCCACGCCGGCACGGTGCCGATGCCGCTTCGCCGCGATGCGCTCGCGGGCGCGGCCGAATGCATCAGCGCCATCGAGCATTTCTGCCGCACCGACGGGAACGGCCTGGTCGGTACCGTCGGTTACATCCACGCCATGCCCGGCGCCACCAATGTGATCCCGGGACAGGTGTCCTTTACCATCGACATCCGCGCGCCGACCGACATGCACCGCCGGCTCGCGGTCGCCGACATCGTCCGCCAGATCGAGACAACAGCCAAACGCCGCGGTCTCGCGTTGCAGCTCGACGTCACCCACGAGAACCGCACGGTGCCCTGCGCGCGCTGGCTGCGCGAGCAGGTCGCGCAAGCCGTCGCTGCCGAAGGCTTTCCGGTGTTCGAGCTGCCGAGCGGCGCCGGCCACGACGGCATGGCCATGATCGACATCGCCGATGTCGGCATGATCTTCGTCCGCTGCCGCGGCGGCGTCAGCCATCACCCGGATGAGCATGTCGAGTTGGCAGATGCCGATGCCGGCGCGAGGGTGCTGCTGCGGGTGATCGAGAATTTCAGGGTGCGGGAATAGGCGCTGTCTATCGCTTGCCCGCCGGCCGACGACTGAACGGGTTCAGCACCGCCGCCCCGGTAGGCTCGAAATCGGATGCGTTGCGCGTCACTACGGTGAACCCGTTTTCCAGCGCAGTGGCCGCGATCATGAGATCAACGCTGTCATTGCCGAGCACGGCGCTGAGGGCGCCCCAACGCCGCGCTGCTCGAAGGTCGAATGGCACGATCCTGTCACCGTAAAGGGACAGTATCCGGTCCAGCCAATCAGCAAGTGCCGCCGCAAAGCCCGGATCAGTTGTTCGTTGCCGGGCGATACCGCGCTCGACTTCGCCAATACTGATGACACTGAGGAAAAGATCGGTCGCTCGCTGTCGTTCGAACCACTTCACGACCATTGGATCACGCTCCCGCCTGCGCAGTTCGGATAGCGTGACTGTATCGATCAGGAACATCAGAGTTCAGGATCGCGCATCCGGACATTCCCGCGCGGGAACTCTCCATTGTCCTGCGGCATGGTGAGCAGCGCCTCGGCAAAGGAAGGAGCCCGCGCCCGTTCGAGACGCCGCAGGCGCTCGTACTCCGTCACGTCCACAATAACCACGGCAGGCTTGCCGTGCTTGGTGACGGTCTGCGGCGCGCCCCGTGCTGCCTCGACGACCTCGCTGAACCGGTTTTTGGCGTCCTGCACCGACCAACTGCGTTGGGTCATGCTTAATACTTTCTAGCCAGAATTTCTGGCTAGAATATAGTGACGGCGACCGCCGCGTCAAGTCGTCATCTCACCCCGCCGTCACGTCCACGAGTTCGCCGCCATCCAGCACCTGGTGCGCCTTGGCGCGGTCGAGGTCGCCTTCCCAGGCCGCCACCACCACCGTCGCCACGCAATTGCCAATGAGATTGCCGAGCGCGCGCGCCATGCCGATGAACCAGTCGACCGAGAGCACCAGCACCAGCCCGATCGCGGGAATGCTCGGCACGGCGTTGAGCGTCGCGGCGAGGATCACGATGGCCGAGCCCGGCACGCCGTGGGCGCCCTTGGACGTGATCAGCGACACGCCGAGCACCAGCAGCAGATCGCCGAGCGACAGCGGCGTGTTGGTCGCCTGCGCGATGAACACCACGGCGAGCGTGAGGTAGATCGAGAACGCGTCGAGATTGAAGGAATAGCCGGTCGGGATCACGAGGCCAACCACGGAATCCTTCACGCCCATGCGCTCCAGCTTCTTCATGATCTGCGGCAGCACCGCATCGGATGAGGCGGTGGCCAGCACGATGGTCAGTTCCTCGCGCAGGTAATTCAGGAATTTGAGGATGTTGATGCCGGCGAGCGCCATCACGGTGCCGAGCACGCCGAACACGAAGATCGCGACCGAGACGTAGAACAGCATCACCAGCGAGACCAGCTGCTTCAGCGAGCCGACGCCGTATTTGCCGACGGTGTAGGCCACCGCGCCGAGCACGCCGATCGGCGCGACGCGCACGATCAGCCCCATGACGCGGAACAGCACGGTGGAAACGGCGTCGATCATCGAGGAGATCTTCTCGCCCTTTTCGCCGCCGACCAGCGCCAGTCCAACGCCGAACAGGATCGCGAAGAACAGCACCTGCAGCACGTCGTTGCGCGCCAGCGCATCGAAGGAGGTGGTCGGGATGACGTTCATCAGGAACGCGCCGACGCCTTCGCCCTGCAGCTTCTTGGCATTGCCGGCGTAGTTGCTGAGCGCGCCCGCGTCGAGCTTCGAGACGTCGATGTTCATGCCGTGGCCGGGCCCGAACAGATAGGCGAGCAGCAGGCCGACGACGAGTGCGACCGTGGTCATGGTCTCGAAATAGACCAGCGCCTTGACGCCGACGCGGCCGACCTTCTTGAGGTCGCCGGCGCCGGCAATGCCGTGCACCACAACGCAGAACACGATCGGTGCCACGATCATCGAGATCAGCTTGAGGAAGGCGTCGCTCAGGATCTTCAGGCTGACCGCGAAATCCGGAACCGCCATGCCGAGCCCGATGCCGAGGATCAGGCCGGCGAGAACCTGGACGAATAGCGACGTATAGAGCGGCTTTCGCGCCGCCGGTGCCGTGGTGGTGATGGTTGCCATGTGACGCTCCCCCCGATGGATGCAAGCAAACCGAGCAACAACCGTGCCAGTTTCGGGAGGCGAGGGCGATGGCCGGGTGCCCGGAATCACAGGATTTGACGTTGCGTTGCGTCCGCCGAATTCGGCTTGCGTGGCGATCTTCACCCCTTTAGCCTGACCATGCGGGGACGTTGCAGACTCCCGTTCAGACGGACCGCCGTTCAAGCTCTGCGCGATACTCGAAGCATCGAGGGATTGCGTGTGAATAACGGTCGGCCAAATCTCGACAAACACATTTCGAAAACCACGGGGCCGGCTGCGCTGATCCCGCTGCTGTATCTCGCGCGCGGCCTGCGCGGCTTCGGCGACGGTTTTGCCATCATCGTGCTGCCGGCCTACATGACCGCGCTGGGCTATGACGCCGCGGCGGTGGGCCTCGTTGCCACCGCCTCGCTGCTCGGCACGGCATTGCTGACGCTCGGCGTCGGCTGGATCGCACCGCGCCACGACCTGCGCGCGCTGCTGATCTTCGGTGCGAGCCTGATGACCGCCACGGGTCTGGCGTTTCCGAATGTCGAGCATTTCGTGCTGATCGCGCTGGTCGCCTTCGTCGGCACCATCAATCCGTCGGGCGGCGATCTCGGCGTGCTGGTGCCGCTCGAACATGCGGTGCTGGCGAAGAGCGCTACCGACGAGCGGCGCACGAGGGCCTTTGCGCGCTACAGCTTGACCGGCGCGCTGTGCACGGCGGCCGGCTCGCTCGCCGCCTCGGTGCCCGATTATCTCGTCGCTCATGGCGCGACACCGATCGCCGCGTTTCGCTGGATGTTCTATGCCTATGCCGCGCTTGGGGTTGCGAGTGCGCTGCTCTATCGCCGTGTGCCGCATGCGCGCGGCGAGGACAAGGCTCCGCCCGCGCCGCTCGGGCCGTCGCGCAACACCGTCTACAAGCTCGCCGCGCTGTTTTCGATCGACGCCTTTGCCGGCGGCTTCACTGCGCAATCCCTGTTGGTGCTGTGGCTGTTCCAGCGCTTCGATCTGTCGCTGTCGGCGGCGGGCCTGTTCTTCTTCTGGTCGAGCACGCTCGCCGCGTTTTCCTATCCGGTCGCGGCCTGGATCGCGCGACGTGTCGGACTCGTCAACACCATGGTGTTCACCCACATTCCCTCGAGCGTGTTCCTGATCCTGGCGGCGTTCTCGCCCAATCTCTACCTCGCGCTCGGTTTGCTCTTGTTGCGCGCCGCGCTGTCGCAGATGGACGTTCCGACCCGTACTTCCTATGTGATGGCAGTCGTGACGCCGCCCGAGCGGCCGGCGGCGGCGAGCGTCACCGCCGTGCCGCGCAGTCTCGCTTCCTCGATCAGCCCGGCGATTGCAGGCGTGCTGCTGACATCGGCCTTTCCCGGTCTGCCGCTCATTATCTGCGGCACGCTCAAGATCGCCTACGATGTCGCGCTGTTGTTTTCGTTCCGCCATATCAAGCCGCCGGAGGAGGCTCGCATTCGGCCGATCGACCGATAGTCGCGACGAAATCGTCAGCGAGCTTGCCCAAAGCGGAGAAGCTGAATGCCGGCCGCCGCCGGTCCAAAAGGGGTTTTGCCGGAACATGACTTGGCTTAAGCTTGAACTTGTCAGCCGATCGATCAGCAGCCCTGACCTCGTTTCGGCAAGGCCCGGGGCGTGCTTACGGAACGCGACCGGGCCGCTCTTTCCCTGACGCCTCGTCCCGCAGGTGCCCATGAAACGCATGCACGGCCTCGATATCCCCCAGACCCTGGAAGACATCTGCGATCCGCGGCGTCTCGCGCTAGTGGTCTACGATATGCAGATCGGCATCCTGACGCAGATCAAGAATCCGGAAACGCTGGTGGCGAAGGTCTCGCGCGTGCTGGAGGCGGCGCGCGGGGCAGGGGTGCGCACCTTCTTCATGCGCCACATGTCGTTGCCCAAGGAGTTGATGGGCGCTTTTTCTTACCGCATGGCGATGGCGTGGCAGCGCACCGACGATCCGGAGAAGGTTGTCCCCTGGTTCCTGCGGGATTCTCCGGGCTTTCAGATCACGCCGGAGCTGGCGCCGCGCCCGAGCGAGGCGATCTTCGACAAGTTGACGATGTCCGCACTGGAGGGTACGCCGCTGTCGATCGCACTGCGCGACTGCGGCATCACCGCGCTGGCCCTCGTCGGCGTCGCGATGGAGATCGGCATCGAGCCGACCGCGCGGCACGCCGCCGATCTCGGCATTATTCCCGTCATCGTCGAGGACGCCTGTGGCAGCGGCCACGCCGAGGCCGCACACCGCTCCGTCGAGGCGCTGAAGTTTGCCGGTGATGCCGTCTTCACGGATGCCGAGGCGTTTGGCCGGGCCTTGCAGCGCGGATGAACGACTTCGCGCGATCCGTCGGCGCTGCGCTCTCGCTGATCGGCAGCCTCGATCCCGAACTGCTCGGCATCGTCGGCCTCTCGCTGCGCGTCAGCCTGTCGGCGAGCCTCGTCGCGCTGTTGATCGGTGCACCTTTGGGGGCATGGCTCGCGATCACGCGCTTTCGCGGGCGGCAGGCCGTCATCGTACTGACCAACGCGTTTCTTGGGCTGCCGCCGGTCGTGATCGGCCTCGTGCTCTATCTGCTGCTGTCGCGCTCCGGCCCGCTCGGCGCCGCCGGTCTGTTGTTCACGCCGACCGCGATGATCATCGCCCAGACGCTGCTCGCCACCCCGATTGTGGTGGCGCTGGTGCATCGCCCGGTTTCGCTGCTGTGGGCCGAATATGCCGACCTCGCGCGCACTGACGGCCTGTCGAGCTTCGGCAGCATCGTGCTGTTATTCCAGCTCGGCCGCGCCTCGCTATTGACCGCGTTCCTTGCTGCTTTCGGGAGAGCGATCGCGGAAGTCGGCGCCATCATCATCGTCGGCGGGAATATCCGAGGTTACACGCGAACCATGACGACGGCGATTGTGCTCGAGACCAGCAAAGGGGACCTGCCGCTGGCGCTCGGGCTCGGATTGATCCTGCTGTCGCTGAGCGTGGTAGTCTCGACAGCCGCATTCCTGCTAGTGGGACGCATTGGGGAAAAATAGCTGCTCGCCGCCGACCTTGTAGCCGGCAATCGTTTCCTGTCCCTTGGACGAGATCAGCCAGTCGACAAAAGCTTGGCCGTCTTTGATTTTCACGGTGGGATGCTTCTCCGGGTTCACCAGCATCACGCCATACTGGTTGAACAGCCGCTTGTCGCCTTCGGTGAGGACTGCGAGATCGCCCCTGTTCTTGAATGACAGCCAGGTGCCGCGGTCGGACAGCAGATAGGCGTTCGACGACGAGGCCATGTTGAGCGCCGGCCCCATGCCCTGGCCAATCTCGCGGTACCAGTCGCCCTTGGCGGCCGCCACATCGACGCCGGCAATCTTCCACAGTCGCAGCTCAGCCTCGTTCGTGCCGGAACGGTCACCGCGCGAAATGAAGGGCGCCTTTGCCGCGGCGATCTTGCGCAAGGCATCGGCGACGTCCTTGTCGCCCGAAATATGCGCCGGGTCCGCCTTCGGGCCGACGATGATGAAGTCGTTGTACATGACGTCGTAGCGCTTCACACCCTGGCCCTCGGACATGAATTTGTCCTCGGCCACCCGGTCGTGCACGAACACGACATCGGCGTCACCGCGCCGCCCGATATCGAGCGCCTGGCCGGTGCCGACGGCAACAACCTTCACGCCGATGCCGGTCGTTTCCGTAAAGCGCGGCAAGAGATAGCCGAACAGGCCGGACTGTTCGGTCGAGGTGGTCGAGGCGACGGTGATGGAACGGTCCTGCGCCGATGCGTTGGCGCACCATGCAAGGATCGTGAGGGCGAAGGCCAGGCGCTTCAAATTCATATTTTCCACCGGACCTGCGTGCGAGGGATCGAAGTTCGCTAAATAGCCAATTTTTGTCGATGTGCCAATGGGATGCACGGAAGCGATTTGCCTGTCGGGCTGATTTTCCGAATTCGTGTCAAGCGCCGGCACGAAAAATATTTATCTTCCGTTTTTCAGAAAAATATGGTTGTGTCCGCGCATCCCGCCTCCACTGGATGGGCGTATCGCGATCGTCACGAAACGTGAGGCGGGGATGCGGTGGATGCGTTGGCGCGCAAAGACGAAGCGCGTGAGAATGCGTCCGACGAAACCGTGTGGTCCCGACACCCCGATGCTGGTGTCAAGCCTGCGAGAGCGGGCGACGGTGACTAAAACGCCCGGTACGCCGAGGAGAGCACGGAATAAGTCGTCAAACATCGCGCGGGGAATGCCGGACGTGTTCGGTTGTACCTGTGACCAGCTCGTGTGCGTTTTCTTGAGTTTCTTGCACACGAGACCGCGGGTGCAACGGCGCCCGGCATTCCCTGCGCCCTCCATTTTCCGAAGGGCGGCTTGAGCATCAACTCGGGCGCGTGAGCGCGGCGGGAACATTTTCGTTTGTCCGCACGCGGGCCGCGGACGGAGCCCGCAGGGAGCACTGATGCGTGACGCGCTACTCCGCCGCCGCTTGTTCTGCTGCCTTTGCGGTCCTGCCGAACATCCGCGTCGGCGCCGGGAAGCCGCAGGAGGTGCCGTCGGTGATTTTCACCTGGTCCTCCCAGGGCAGGCGGAAGCTGCCTGCGACCATGTCCTGCATGAAGGTGTAAGGGCAATCCATCGCGCCGCCCTTCACCGCGACATAGCCGCGATGCCAGAGCTGGTAGATGTTGTTCTCGACGCCCCAGTTGATCCGTGCCTCGCGCACGAGGTCGGGCCGCACCTCTGCGGTGATGATCTCGTCGGCGCGTCCCGTGGTGCCGTGGGCGATAATGCTGCCGTCGAAATTGACGATCATGCCTTCGCCCATGGAATCGAACGAGCCGTCGGTGCCGCACATGCAGACATTGGCCGTCACCATCAGGTTCTGGAACGCGTTCGCCTGGTTGGTGAAGCGCCAACTTTCGCGGATCGGTGCGGTATAGCCGGCAGTGCGGATCATGATCTCCGCGCCCTTGTAGGCGCATTCGCGCGCCATCTCCGGGAACATGCCGTCATGGCAGATGATGAGCGCCATCTTCGCGCCCTTCGGTCCCTCGATGACGGGAATGCCGATGTCGCCGGGCTCCCACGGCTCGACCGGAATCCAGGGATGGAATTTCCGGTAGTACAGCTTGATCTCGCCGTGGTCGTCGATGATCAGGCCGGAATTATAGGGATTGCCGTGCGGGTTGAACTCCATGATGGAGAAGCAGCCCCAGATCTGGTTGTCGATGCAGGCCTTCTTGAAGCTAGCTACCTCAGGCCCGTCGAGCCGGCACATGATCTCGGGATTGGTGTCCATCGAGAGCCCATGCAGCGAATATTCAGGGAACACCACGAGGTCCATGGTGGAGAGGTTGCGCCGCGCCTTGCCGACCATCCACACGATGCGCTCGGTCTGCTTCGCGAGATCGGCCCTGGTGGCGACGACGGGGAGTTGCAGTTGCACGAGGCCAATCACGACGCCGTTGGGCGATTTGTTGAGGCCGCCAAGTCCGTTCATCCGATCCTCCCTGCAGAGCGCGCGACTTCGATCCGACACGGGGCAGCAAAGCCGATTTCGTCCTCAAGAAAAAGATTATCTTTCAGGCACCTCACCACGGCGACGGCGAGCCCAGCACGACCCAAATGGCAACCAGAACAGCAGCCGCGATCACGAAATAAGAGAGCCAAGTCCTCATGCGTTGCTAAACACCGCGAGAGGATGGATAGTTCATTCGAAGCATGAATACCGGGAAGCAAAATTTTGTCGCAGGAACTTGAAGGCCGAGAATTTGAAGGCCAAAAACTTGAAGGCAATAAACCGTTCAGTGTGAAGCGCGCCGCCTTTGCCGCGACCATCGGCAACATGCTCGAATTCTACGACTTCATCACCTACAGCTTCTTCGCGATCCAGATCGGCCACACTTTCTTTCCCGCGCAAAGCGAGTATGGCAGCCTGATGCTGTCGCTGGCGACCTTCGGCGCCGGCTTTGTCACGCGTCCTGTCGGCGGCATCGTGCTCGGCATCTATTCCGATCGGGTCGGGCGGCGGCCGGCGATGCTGTCGAGCTTCGCGCTGATGGGCACGGCGATCCTCGTGCTCTCGTTGACACCGTCGTACAATTCGATTGGCCTCGCTGCGCCGATCATTGTCATTCTCGCGCGCCTCGCGCAGGGTTTTGCGCTGGGTGGCGAGGTCGGGCCGACCACCGCCTATCTCATGGAAATCGCCTCGCCCGAACGCCGCGCGTTTGTGGTCTCGTGGCAGCCGACCAGCCAGGAGATCGCCGCGACCGCGGGCGCGCTGGTCGGCGTGATCCTCAGCAAGACGATGGCGCCGGAGGCGCTGGAATCCTATGGCTGGCGCATTGCGTTCCTGATCGGCGCCGCCTGCCTGCCGTTCGGCCTGTGGATGCGCAGTTCCTTGCCGGAGACAATCCCGCAAGGCGACGCAGGCGCGGAAACATCCAGCCATTTCACCTTGGCGCGCCGGCACATCCGCGTGATCGTGCTGGCGTTGTTGATTCTGGCGAGCGGCACGATCGCGAGCTATGTGACGCAATACATGACGACCTACGCGCAGAACACGCTGCATGTGGGAACGACGCTGGCCTTTACCACCTCGCTGGTGAGCAATGGCATCGGCATCATCGGCGCGCTGCTCGGCGGTTGGCTCGCCGACCGCTATGGCCGCAAGCCGGTGATGGTCTGGCCGCAGCTCATCGCGCTGCTCCTGACCTATCCGACCTTCCTTTGGATCGTGCATGCGCCGGGACCGCTGTCGCTGTTGTTCGGCTTTGGCGTGCTGATCCTGATCGGCTCGCTGCCGTTCACCGCGTTCTACGCAACCTTCACCGAAGCGCTGCCGCAGAATATCCGCGGCGGTGTGTTCGCCACCATCTATGCGGTGGCGATCGCGACCTTCGGCGGCACCGCGCAACTCGTCGTGACCTGGCTGCTGCACATTTCCGGAAATCCACTGGCGCCGGCCTGGTATCTGCTGTTCGCCGCTGTCGTCGGCCTGATCGCCATGAGCCTGATGCCGGAGACGGCGCCGATCAAGATCGGGAAGAAGTAGTCATTCGAGCCGTTCGACCTTGGTTTTTATAGTCGTTCCAGATTCATTACGCCGCGTGCAATTGCCAGTCGCCGATAATTTCAAAGCGTGCCTTGGCTTCGTTTTGCCTGAACAGTGCGAGGCGGTCGATGTCGAGCCGTTGCAGGCCGAGACGCGCGAAACGTGCGCGCAGTATCTCGAGTACGGCCTCGCGCCTTGCGTCGTCGAGCCGGCCGGTCAGCGTCATGTGGAAGCGGAATTCCTCCATGACATAGGGATAGCCCCAGCGTTCGAGATATTCGACCTGCCGCGGCGTCAATCTCGCGGGATTGCGCCGCGCGCGATCATCCGCCGTCAGCGGCGCACGGAAGGAATCGAAGGCGCGGACGCAATCGGCCGCAAACTGCTCCAGCTCGTTCGATCGCTCGGCGGGGATCACGGCGATGAAACCGCTGATCGAATCGACGACCGGCGTGATCACGGGAATGCGCCGCTTCTGCTCGGCGAAATCGGCGCAGGCGGCGAGCAATTCAGATTCCGTTTCGCCATTCGCGAGCGAGATCGGTGCCTTCAGCGTGGCGTGGAAGCCGTATTTGCGCGGATCCTCGGTGACCTCGCGCCAGTCCGGCACTTCGCCCACGATGCCGGCCGGGAAGGGCAGCGCTGCTCCGATCCAGGCGTCGTAGCCGAGCATCTCGGCCCCGAACTGATCGAGCGCGGCGCCTTGCGCCGGCGCATAATAAATCGCGTAGCGGGGGAAAGTGGCCATCGGCGCGAATTCAAGGAAGGTTCATTCGGCGGCAAGCGCCTCAACTCGCGAGCCGCGCGCGGCGACGCGATCGGCTTCGGTCAAATGCACCAGCCGGCCGGCGGCGATCACGGCGACGATGCGCGGGCGCATCGGCAGCCCATCATCGACCAGCAGGATGTCGGCGCGCTGGCCTTCGGCCAAAGTACCGCGATCGGAGAGGCCCGCAGCCTTCGCCGGCGCGGCCGCTATCAGGTCCCAGGCCTTGGCCAGCGGCAGCACGTCGTCGGTGGCCAGGCGGAAGGCGGCGAGCAGCGGGGCCGGATAGTAATAGTCGGAGGCGAGCACCGAGCAGAGGCCCTTCGCGATCATGTCGGACGCCTTGGTCCAGCCGGTGTGGCTGCCGCCGCGCACCACGTTGGGCGCACCGAACACGATCGCGTCGCCGCCGGCCGCCGCTTCGCGCGCGGTCTCCTCGTTGATCGGAAATTCGGCGATGGTCACGCCTTGCGCACGAAACCCCTGCCGCATCGCAGGGCTCGCGTCATCATGCGAGAGCATACGGACATCGGCTTCGCGCGCGATCTTCGCCAGTCGCGCGATCGATCCCGGCACCGCATCGGCGCGGGAGAGCATGCGCTGCACGAGGCTGTCGAAGGCTTCGTCCGAAAGCCCGGTGCGCTCGACCATGCTTTTGCGCTTGTTCGGCTTGTTGAGCAGGGCAACCGTATTTTCGGTGTGGTCGTTGAACGCGAACAGGTCGATGCGTTTTTTGGCGAGCCACTCGCCGATCTGCTTCTCCGCATCGAGGTTGTAGGTCTCGTGGCGAAGATGGAAACGCGTGTCCGCGGCAAGCTTCGGCCGCAACGCCTCGATTGCTTCCAGCAGCTTCCGCGCATTGTCGCCGCAGCGCAAGCCAGGCTCCCACGACCAGGTCGCGGCATGGAAGACCGTGGTGATGCCGTTGGCGATCGCTTGCCGGTCGCTATCGGCCAGCGCGACGTCGATCGGGAAATCGACCTTGGGCCGCGGCATCATCTGCCGTTCGAACGCATCGCCATGGATATCGACGATCCCCGGCAGCACCAGCAGATCGCGCGCATCAAGCTCAAGTGCGCCGCGTCCCTCGCGGGTATCGACGCCCGAAATCCTGCCGTTGGCAATCGACAACGAGCTTTCAACAAATTCGCCGTCGAGCAGCGCGCGGCCGCCTTCAATAATAATGTCAGTCACGATGAGGCACTTCGTCGGAGGTTTTGGGGAGAAGCAGCGGAGGAGGCTTCATATTTGTCGAGAAACGCCTCGATGCCAAGCTTCCTGAAGTCGGGGAGGGCGGCTTGCAGCGTCTCGTGATCCCAATCCCACCAGGAGAGCCGCGCCAGCCGGTCGGCGATGTCTTCCGGAAAACGCCGCTTGATCGACCGTGCCGGGTTGCCCCCGACGATGGTGTAGGCGGGCACGTCCCTGGTGACGATGGCGCCCGCCGCGATCACAGCTCCAGTGCCGACACTGCGGCCCGGCAGGATGATGGCACCATGCCCGATCCAGACGTCATGGCCGATGAAGACGCGGTGGCTCTTGCGCCATTCGAAGAATTCGGCGTCGTCGGCCTCGCCGGGGAAATAGGCGCTGGCGCGATAGGTGAAGTGCGCCTGTGTCGCGCGATGCATCGGGTGATTGCCCGGATTGATCCGCGTCATCGCCGCGATCGAGCAGAACTTGCCGATGGTGGTGTAGGTAATCTGCGCGTCGTTGACGACATAGGAGTAGTCGCCCATCGCCACATCCAGGAGCATGGTGCGGGCGCCGACTTCGCAATAGGCGCCGAGCGTGGCTTCCTGAATTTTCGCGGTGGGATCGATGAGGGGATGGATCGAGAGCGTCTTGCCGGACATTTTCAATTTCCAAATCGATGCCGATGGAGGCTCGGCGCGCCCGTCATCGGGGGGCTTGATGACAACTTCATGACGTTGACATGACGACAGAGGCGGGTGTGGATGAATGCCGCACCGCAGCGCGGCTGTCACACAACTGTAGAATCCGGACGCTAGCCATGGCCACGGCTATTTTCGGAGCGGCGCATGCTGGTGGTGGAAGGTTTGACGTGCCGTTTCGGCACAAAGGCCGCGGTCGAAAATGCGTCCTTCTCCGTTGCGCCGGGTGGCTTTATCGGCGTGATCGGCCGCTCCGGCGCCGGCAAGTCGACCCTGCTGCGAACCATCAATCGGCTGGCGCCCGCGACATCGGGGCGCATCCTGTTCGACGGCCAGGACGTGACCGCGCTGAGGGGCAAGGAGCTGCGCAAGTGGCGCGCCCGCTCGGCCATGATCTTCCAGCAATTCAATTTGATCGGCCGTCTCGACGTTTTGACCAACGTGCTGATGGGACGTTTAGCCACAGTCTCGCCGGCGCGCGCACTGTTGAAGCTCTGGCCGGACGCGGACAAGGCCGTTGCATTGGCCGCGCTGGAACAGTTCGAGATTGCTTCGCTCGCCGCCCAGCGCGCCGACCAACTCTCCGGCGGCCAGCAGCAGCGCGTGGCGATCGCGCGGGCGCTGGTGCAGGAACCCGACATCATTCTGGCCGACGAGCCGATCGCTTCGCTCGACCCGCACAACACCAAAGTTGTGATGGACGCGCTCCAGCGCATCAACAGGGAATTGGGCATCACCGTAATCTGCAATCTGCATTCGCTGGAGCTGGCGCGCAACTATTGCGGCCGGCTGATCGGCATGGCCGCCGGCAAGGTGGTGTTCGACGGCACGGCGGAGCAACTCACGGAGTCGGAAGCGCAGCGTCTCTATGGCCTGGAGGCGGAGCCAAAGAGCGATCCGTCTGCAAAGCCAAGCGACGTTCCCGTCGACGATTCCGTTCTAGGTGTGCCTGCCGTCGCGTAGCCGTTGACTAACGCGGTCGGGCCTCACCCTGCCGCGCAATGAGGACTGCCCAACCCCTGACAGGAGAAGTTAGATGCTCAACCGCCGTCATTTCGTTTACGCGGGTGCATTCGCGCTTGCATTTGCCGCAAGTGCCGCCCACGCGGACGACTGGAAGTCGAAGTACAAGGAACTCACTTTTGCGGTGGTGCCGGCCGAGAACGCCTCCGGCGTCAGCGACCGTTACGCGCCCTTCATGGAATACCTGGCCAAGGAACTGGGCGTGCCGGTCAAGCTGCGCATTGCAAACGACTACGCCGCCGTGATCGAGGGCCAGCGCGCCGGCAACATCCAGATCGCCTATTATGGTCCGGCCTCCTATTCGACGGCCTACATGACCGGCGTGAAGACCGAGCCTTTCGTCACCACCCGCAATCAGGACGGTACGGTGGGTTACTATTCGGTGATCTATGTGAAGGCCGACAGCCCGTACAAGGACATCCAGGACCTCAAGGGCAAGACCATCGGCTTCGTCGATCCGAACTCGACCTCGGGCTACAACGCGCCGCGCTTCTTCCTGCACAAGGCCGGTATCGACGCCGACGCCTTCTTCAGCAAGTCCATCATTACCGGTAGCCACGAGAATGGCGTGATCGCGCTCGACAAGGGCACCGTCGACTGTGCCGCGGATTGGTGGAACTCCGACATCGACTCCAACCTCACGCGTATGGTCAAGAAGGGGATGGTCAAGAAGGAAGATTTCCGCGTCATCTTCAAGTCGGGACTGCTTGCTGGATCGCCCTATGCCTATCTCACCGATCTGCCGCCGGACCTCAAGCAGGCGATCGCGAAAGCCTTCACCGACGCGCCGACCAAGGACAAGGCAGCCTTCGATCGTCTGTCGGACGGCAAGGACAAGGAATTCGTGCCGGTGACTCACAAGGATTACGAGAACACCGTCGAGATGATCCAGTTCGTCAACGACATGCGCAAGAAGCGCTCGTAAAGAATCGAGGGAGCGGCGAATTTCTCGCTGCTCCCTTTCTTTTCCTTCCGACGTAGGACGTCATGCCTTCCAGCATTCCGGTCGTATCACAGGCACGCATCGAGGTTCTGGTCGCCGATTATCAGCGTGTCGTTTTCCGGCGCCGCCGGCAATCATTGTTGGTGCTGGCGATCCTTGCCGTCCTGATGCTGCTTGCCGGGCGGTTTGGCGAAGTCGATCTCAAAAAGCTCGTCGACAACATCTCGAATTTCACGAGCTATTTCGGTCGGATCATGCCGAAGCTCAGCGTTACGCATTTTGGCGCAGACGTTGCCGATTGGTACTGGAATATCACGGGCTGGCTGAAGCTTCTGCTCGATACGATCCTGATCGCGTATCTCGCCTCGTTGATCGGAGCGATCGGCGCGTTCGTGATGGCACCTTTGGCGGCTGCCAATCTGGCGCCGAGCGTCGCTCTGCGCTGGTGCATCAAGCGCATTTTCGAATTTTGCCGCACGGTTCCCGATCTGGTGTTCGCGCTGATGTTCGTCGCTGCCTTCGGCCTCGGGCCTTTCGCCGGCATTCTGGCGATCGCGATCCACACCTTCGGTACTCTCGGCAAGCTCTTTACCGAGGCGCTGGAGAACATCGACATGAAGCCGGTCGAGGGCGTGCGTTCCACCGGCAGCCGGTTCATCGAGACCGTGCGGTTCGGCGCGCTGCCCCAGGTCATGTCGACTTTCGCCAGCTACACTCTGCTCCGCTTTGAAATCAACGTCCGCTCCGGTTCTGTGGTCGGCATGGTCGGCGCCGGCGGGATCGGACAGGACCTGTTCGTGGCGATCCGCAAATTCTACTACACCGACGTCAGCGCGATCCTGCTGATGATCATCGTTTGCGTGGCGGTGATTGATCTTGTGACCGAGCGCGTCCGTCATCGCCTCTCCGGCCAGGATATCCGCCGATGAGCCCGCTTCGCGTCATGCGCCCGGAAGAGACGGCTGCAGTTCTGCAACGGCATCGCGCGCTCTTCGACGAATCCCCGCGCAGCCGCGCGCTTGCGTTGATCGGGCCTTTCGGCTTTGCCGCCTTTACCGTCTTCGCGGTGTGGTGGCTCGCCATTCCGTTCAATCAGATCCTGCAGGGACTGGCATCGCTGGCGAAATTCGTCGCATTGATGTTTCCGCCCTCGACGGGCGGTCATTTCGACCTCCTGGTGAAGGCCATGAGCGAGACGCTCGCCATCGCCTTTCTGGGAACGCTGATAGCGACCGTCCTCGCGTTCCCGATCAGCTTTCTCGCGGCCAGCAATACGACGCCCAGCGGGCTCATCCGTTTTGTGGTCCGCCGTTGCCTCGACACCATCCGCAGCGTCGATGCCCTGATCTGGGCGCTGGTTTTCGTCGGAGTCGTCGGTTTGGGACCGTTTGCCGGAATCCTCGCGATTGCGGTATCCGATACCGGCGCGCTCGGAAAACTGTTTTCGGAAGCGATCGAGTCCGCAGACGAGCGGAACCGTGAATCGGTGCTGGCCAGCGGCGGCACGGGATTCCTGGCGGTTCGTTTCGGGTTGTTGCCGCAAGTATTGCCGATCATCGCCGGACAAATTCTTTATTACATCGAGTCCAACGTGCGATCCGCGACGATCATCGGCATCGTCGGAGCCGGCGGTATCGGACTGCAGCTCTCTGAGCAGATCAGAACCTATGATTTCGATCAGGTCGCGTTTGCGGTGATCATGATCCTGGTCACGGTCGCGATCATCGACTGGATCTCCGGCAAGCTCCGCTTCGCCATCATCGGCCGCCGCGCGGTTACTTAGTTGTTCTCCACCAAAAACTCGACGCGCTCGGCGGCAAAGCGGGCGCGCTTGGTGACCAGCGGCTTGCCGCCGAGATCGACGTCGGTGGCGTCGACCACCAGCACCGGGCGGCCGAGCGGCAGGTCGAGATGCGTGGCGTCGGTCGCGTCCGCAATCGCCGCGGTGATTTTCGATGAGCCGCGGCGATAGTCGCGGATGCCGTAATGCGCGAGCAGTTTTGTCATCGAGCGCGTCGCGGCGAATACGCTGCCGGCGCCCGGGAAGATTTCGGCTGAGAGCCAGGTGGTGCTGACGCAGATCGGCGTGCGGTCGGCCAGCCGCAGCGCTTCGATCCGGATCAGCGGCGCGCCGGTCTTGAGGCCCAATTCGCGCGCAAGTTCACGCGTGGCGACGTCGTCCGACGCCTCGATCAGCCGGCCGCGCGGCTCATGGCCGCCGGCGCCGACGATCTCGGAGAAGCGCGTTCGCGAGCGCAGGGGATAGGCGAGGCGGCGCTGCGCCTCGACATAGGTGCCGCTGCCGCGCTCGGCGCGCACCAGCCCGCGCTCGGCCAATGTGGCGAGCGCCCGGCGGACGGTATGACGATTGACCCGATAAGTCTCGGCAATCTCCGTCTCGCCCGGCAGCTTGTCGCCGGCCGCGTAGGTTCCATTGGCGATGCCGCGCTCGATGCCGTCGGCAACCTGCCGCCATAGCGCAACGCCGGTGCTCGCATCCTGCAGGCTCATGATGCGGAACCGCTCCTCGAGAACTGGAAAATCATGCCTCTGTCACGAAAGCTTCATCCCGGGTCATTATGAAGTTGTCTATTATCATAGACAACTTGATTCAGGCAAGCTAGAACTCACGTCATGACAGCACGCAGCGACAGCGAAGAGGGCAGGCAGGCGCGGCGCAAGGCGGCGATGGCCGTGCTTGCGCAAGCGACGGCGGACGAGATCGCCGGTCAGCTCGCGGCAATCGCCCTGCCGGCGCATGAGAATTTGCGCAAGGCGGAGAACGGCCTTGTCATGGTACGTGGCCGGATCGGCGGCGACGGTGCGCCCTTCAACGTTGGCGAGGCGACGGTGTCGCGCGCCGCGGTGCGGCTTGCGAGCGGCGAGGTCGGGTTCGGCTACACGCTCGGCCGCGACGGCAACAAGGCGCGGATGATCGCGCTTTGCGACGCGATGGTGCAATCGAGCGAATTTGCGAGCCCTGTGGAAGCCAGGGTGATTGGGCCGTTGCGCGCGGCGATGCTGGCGCGGCGCCATCAGAAGGCGACCGAGACCGCGGCGACGCGGGTCGATTTCTACACGATGGTGCGCGGGGAGGGGTGAACGATGACGACGATCGCCGAACTGCCTGCAGGATTTGTGGACAAGGTGCTGTCGGCGCAGTCGACCTTCCGCTCCGTGATGGATGCGATGGCGCGGCCCGGCAGCGTGCACCAGGTCGTCGCCACCGTCGGTACGCCGGCGTCGATCATGCGCGGCACGGCCGCGATCGCGCTCACATTGTTCGATCACGATACGCCGATCTGGCTCGATGCGAAGATGTCGGAGACGTCGGAAGTCACGAAATGGCTGAAGTTCCATAGCGGCGCGCCGGTGATCGAAGATTCCTCGATCTGCCATTTCGCGCTGATCGGCGATGCCGGGGCATTACCCGATCTCACGCGCTTCTCGTTCGGCAGCAACGAATATCCGGATCGTTCGACCACGGTGATCCTGCAGGTCGAGAGCCTGACCAAGGGACGGGCGTACGAACTGAGTGGTCCCGGGATCGACGGTACGGCAATCTTGCACGCTGCGATCGAGCCAAAGGATTTGTTCGATCGGCTTGCCATCAACGAGCAACTGTTTCCGCGCGGCATCGATGTCGTGCTGGTCTCGGGAGAAACAATCGTCGCGATCCCGCGCACCACGCGGCTGGCCGTCAAGGGAGGTTGATGCATGTACGTCGCCGTCAAGGGAGGCGAGCGCGCCATCGAGAACGCCCATCGGCTGCTGGCGCATGAGCGCCGCGGCGACCGCGACATTCCCGAAGTCACACTTCCCCAGATATCCGAGCAACTCGGTCTCGCCGTCGATCGGGTAATGAGCGAGGGCTCGCTCTATGACCGCGAGCTCGCGGCGCTCGCGATCAAGCAGGCCCGCGGCGACATGATCGAGGCGATTTTCCTGGTTCGCGCCTTCCGCGCGACCTTGCCGCGCCTTGGCGCCACCGAGCCGGTCGATACCGGCAGGATGCAGGTAGCGCGGCGGATTTCCTCGACCTTCAAGGATATTCCGGGCGGCCAGATCCTTGGCCCCACCTTCGATTACACCCATCGCCTGCTCGATCCGCAGCTCGCCGAAGGGTTTGTGCCGGAGGAGCCCGCGACGTCGGAGGCTGTGAGCGGCGCAACGCCGCGCGTTACGGACATTCTCGGCCGCGATGGCCTGATCGAGCCGTCGCCGCAAGCCGAACCCGAGGCGCCGGTCGGCGATCTCACCCGCGAGCCGCTGAGCTTCCCTGCGGACCGCGATCTTCGCTTGCAAAATCTGGCCCGCGCCGACGAAGGTTTCCTGCTCTCGCTCGGCTACTCCTCGCAGCGCGGCTATGGCCGCAACCATCCCTTTGCCGGAGAAATCCGCTTCGGCGAGGTCGATGTCGAGTTTTTCGCCGAAGACGTCGGCTTCGCCGTGCCGCTCGGCGCGATCGAATTGACCGAATGCCAGATGGTCAACCAGTTCAAGGGATCGGCGACGGAAGCACCGTGCTTCACCCGCGGCTATGGCCTCGCCTTCGGCCAGAGCGAGCGCAAGACCATGTCGATGGCGCTGGTCGACCGCGCGCTGCGCGCCCGCGAGCTCGGCGAAGAGGTGCTCGCGCCCGCTCAGGACGAAGAGTTCGTGATGTCGCATTCCGACAATGTGCAGGCGACGGGATTCGTCGAGCATCTGAAGCTGCCGCATTACGTCGACTTCCAGTCCGAGCTCGGGCTGCTGCGCAAGCTGCGCAAGGAGTTTGCCGAAGCCAACGGCCGGTCACGGCCGATGCAGGAGGCCGCGGAATGAACGCGCCCGCCTACAACTTCGCCTATCTCGATGAGCAGACCAAGCGGATGATTCGTCGCGCGATCCTGAAGGCGATCGCGATCCCCGGCTATCAGGTGCCGTTTGCGAGCCGCGAGATGCCGATGCCCTATGGCTGGGGCACCGGCGGCGTGCAGGTCACCGCGGCGATCCTCGGGCCCGATGATGTGCTGAAGGTGATCGACCAGGGTTCGGACGACACCACCAACGCGATATCGATCCGCAAATTCTTCGGCAAGACCGCCGGCGTGGCGACCACGACCTCGACCACCGAGGCGACCGTGATCCAGACCCGGCATCGCATTCCCGAAGCGCCGCTGCATGCGGGCCAGGTGCTGGTCTATCAGGTACCGATCCCGGAACCCCTGCGCTTCCTCGAGCCGCGTGAGACCGAAACGCGGCGCATGCACGCGCTCGGTGAATACGGACTGATGCACGTAAAGCTCTACGAGGACATCGCGCGCTTCGGCCACATCGCGACATCGTACGCCTATCCGGTGAAGGTGAACGCGCGCTATGTGATGGACCCCTCGCCAACGCCGAAATTCGACAATCCGAAGATGGACAATTGCGCGGCGCTGCAATTGTTCGGCGCCGGCCGCGAGAAGCGCATCTATGCGATCCCGCCGCATACGAAAGTGGTGTCGCTCGACTTCGAGGATCATCCCTTCACGCGCTACCGCTTTGATGCGCCCTGCGCGCTGTGCGGCGCCGAGGACGCCTATCTCGACGAGATCGTCACCGACGATGCGGGCAGCCGGATGTTCGTCTGCTCCGACACGGATTATTGCGAAGGCCGCCAGGCGGCGGGCCATCGCGGCCGCGAAAGTGCGGCACCGTACAAGGAGGGGACGCATGGCTGAGAACGACCAACCGCTGCTCGTCGCGGAACGCCTCTGCAAGAATTACGGCCGGCTCGCCGCCTGCCGCGATATTTCCTTCACGCTCTATCCGGGCGAGGTGCTGGCGATCGTCGGCGAATCCGGCTCGGGCAAGACCACGCTGCTGCAGATGCTGTCGGCGCAGCTCGCGCCGACCGCGGGCGCGGTGTCCTATCGCGTGCGTGACGGCGTGCTGCGCGATCTCAATGCGCTGGGTGAGGCCGAGCGACGTTTCCTGTTCCGCACCGACTGGGGCTATGTGCACCAGGACCCGGCGCTGGGCCTGCGCATGGCGGTCTCCGCCGGCGCCAATGTCGGCGAGCGGCTGATGGCGGTGGGCTGGAACCATTATGGCCGTATCCGCGATACCGCGTCCTCCTGGCTGGAGCGCGTCGAGATCGATACCGCGCGCATTGACGATGCGCCGCGCACCTATTCCGGCGGCATGCGCCAGCGCCTGCAGATCGCGCGTAATCTCGTCACCGAGCCGCGGCTTGTCTTCATGGACGAGCCGACCGGCGGACTCGATGTTTCGGTGCAGGCGCGTCTGCTCGATCTGATGCGCAATCTCGTCAGCGAGCTCGGGCTCGCGGCGATCGTGGTGACGCATGATCTCGCCGTCGCACGGCTGTTGTCGCACCGGGTGATGGTGATGAAGGGCGGCCAGGTGATCGAGACGGGACTGACCGACCAGGTGCTCGACGATCCGCATCAGCCCTATACCCAGCTGCTCGTCTCTTCGATTCTGCCACCATGAGGCTCGCCCGATGCCTGCGATGATTGAGATCACCGACGCCGAAAAGACCTTCACCATGCACCTGCAGGGCGGGGTGAGGCTGCCGGTGGTGCGCGGCGTGAATTTTGTGGTCCATGCCGGCGAGTGCGTGGTGCTGGCTGGGCCGTCGGGTGCAGGCAAGTCGTCGATCCTGAAGATGATCTTCGGCAACTACCGGTGCGATGGTGGCCGGATCGGCATTCGCCACGGCGGCGCATTGCTCGATATCGCGAAGGCCGAGCCGCGGGACGTGCTCAACGTCCGGCGCGACACCATCGGTTATGTCAGCCAGTTCCTGCGCGCGGTGCCGCGCGTGCCGACCCTCGATGTGGTCGCCGAGCCCTTGATCGTGACCGGCACGCCGCGCGAGCAGGCCCGCGAGCAGGCCGGCAATCTGCTGCGCGTTCTCAACATTCCCGAGCGGCTGTGGACGCTGCCGCCCTCGACCTTCTCCGGTGGCGAGCAGCAGCGCGTCAACATCGCCCGCGGCTTCATTTCCGACCATCCGATCCTGCTGCTGGACGAGCCGACCGCCTCGCTCGATGCGCGAAATCGCGAGGTGGTGGTGAACCTGATCGACGAGAAGAAGCGCGCGGGCGTTGCCATGGTCGCGATCGTGCATGACGACGAAATTCGCGGCCGGATCGCCGATCGCGTCGTCGACGTCACGTCCTTTGCGGCGGCGGCATGAAGAAAGTCAGGTGAAATGACTTCGAACAAATCCGACATCGTCATCGGCAATGCCAGGGTAGTTCTGGCAGACCGCATCATCGAGCGCGGCTGGGTTGCCTTTGCCGACGGGCGCATTGCCGGGCTCGGAGAGGGCGACGCGCCGGCCGGAAGCGAGGACGCGCGCGGCGATCTCCTGATGCCGGGCCTGATCGAGCTGCACACCGATCATCTCGAGGCGCATTACGTGCCGCGGCCAAAGGTGTTCTGGGACCCGATCGCGGCGGTCGTCTCCTATGACGGGCAGCTCGCGACCTGCGGCATCACGACGGTGCTGGATTCGCTGCGGGTCTGGCGCGAGGACGGCGCCGAGGATGTCGACGGCCGCGCCGGTATTCTGGCTGCGGCGATTACCGCGGCGCGTGACGCGGACATCCTGCGCGCCGAGCACTTCCTGCATCTGCGCTGCGAGATTCCGATGCCCGATGTGGTCGAGGAAGCGAAAGAACTGATCGACCGGCCCGACGTGCGGCTGATGTCGCTGATGGACCACACCCCGGGGCAGCGTCAGTTTCGCGACGAGGTCAAGCTGCGCGACTATTATCGCGGCAAGGGCGGCGGTATGACCGACGCCGAGCTCGACGTGCTGTTCAAGCGGCGCTTCGATTATCAGAAGGCTTATGCCGCGAAGAACATGCGCGCGATCGTGGCGTTGGCGCATCAATACGAGATTCCGCTCGCCAGTCACGACGACACCACGGACGAGAACGTCACCGACGCGATCCGAGACCGCGTGTCGGTGGCGGAGTTTCCGACCACCATGGAAGCGGCGCGCGGCCTGCACCAGGCCGGCATCGACATCCTGATGGGCGCGCCCAATGTCGTGCGCGGCGGCTCGCATTCCGGCAACATCGCGGCTGTCGATCTCGCCCGCGAAGGCCTGCTCGACATCCTGTCGTCGGACTATGTGCCGTCGAGTCTCTTGATGGGCGCGCTGCAATTGCCGAAGCAGGTGCCGGCGATCGATCTCGCGGCCGCGGTCCGCACCGTCACCAAGACGCCAGCCGAAGCCGTCGGTCTCAACGACCGTGGCGAGATCGCCGTCGGCAAGCGTGCCGATTTGATCCGTGTGCATGTCGCCCGCGACATTCCCGTGGTGCGCAGCGTCTGGCGTGAAGGGAGCCGTGTCGCATGAGCGAAGCCCTCATCATTTCCGACCATGCGCCTGATGCGATCGGACCCGGACGGCTGATCCTGGTGGTCGGCCCGAGCGGCGCCGGCAAGGATACGCTGCTGGGGCTGGCGAAGGCTGCCTGCGAGGAGGACAAGAGCATCGTGTTTCCGCGCCGCGTGGTGACGCGGGAATCGACGTCATCCGAAGCCAACGCACAACTCAGTCCGGACGATTTCCGCGAGGCACTGGCCCGCGGCGATTTTTCGATGCATTGGGAAGCGCATGGCCATTCCTACGGATTGCGGCGTGAGATCGATGACGACATCCGCGCCGGCCGCTCCGTCGTAGTCAACGCGTCACGGACGGTGATCGATGCGGCGCGGCGCGCCTACGCCAATGTCACGGTCATTGCAATCACCGCGCCTCCGGACGTACTCGCCGAGCGGCTCAAGATGCGCTCGCGCAGCAGCGACGGCAGGGTCGAGGACCGGCTGAGCCGCAGCGTGGACACGACCGCGCCCGACGTCACCATCCTCAATGTCGGCCGTCCCGAAGACCACGCACGGCGGCTGGTGCGGGCGATCAAGGGAGGCTGAATGTCCGTCATCGCGACCGTCGAGCAACTGGAAGCGATCTATGGCTTTCCCGGCGAAAGTTCGACCGTGAAGGTCGCCGACCGCGTCACGCCGTCCTATCGCGTGCTGATCGAGAACTCTCCGTTCGCGGCGCTTGCGACCTCCGGTCCCGAAGGGCTCGATTGCTCCCCGCGCGGCGATCTGCCGGGTTTCGTGCGCATTCATGACGAGACCACGCTGATGATGCCGGACCGCCGCGGCAACAACCGCATCGATTCGCTTCGCAACATCGTGCGCGATCCCCGGGTAGCGCTGCTGTTCCTGATCCCGGGTTCCGGCAGCACGCTGCGCGTCAACGGCCACGCGCAAATTTCCGCCGATCCGGCGCTGCTTGCGTCCTTCAAGATGGAGGGCAAGGCGCCGCGCACCGTCATCGTCATGACGGTAAATGAAATCTACTTCCAGTGTGCGCGGGCGATCGTGCGTTCCGACCTCTGGAATCCCGACAAGCGCGTTGATCCCAAGACCTTGCCGACGCCGGGCCAGATCCTCGCCGAGATGAGCGAAGACAGGGTGGGCGGCGAGCAATATGACCGCGAGTGGCCTGAACGCGCGCGGCAGAGCATGTGGTGAAGCGGGTCTCGCGGGATCAGTAATCCCGCTCGCGGTGTACGTCGTGCACGAGGATGCCCGTGCCCTCTTCCGGCATCGCCAGCCAGTCGCGGCGCATCAGCGTCCGCTTGGTGTCTTCATAGCCGCTCTGCCAGTGCTCGCGCATCGAGGTTGCCGAGAATTCGTGGTCCTTGGAGTCGCCTTCGTAAATCTTCTGCTGATAGATCATCTGCAGGATCGTGATCCCCGGCATGTGCGCGAGGTGATCGCGCGTCTGGCGCTCCTGGTCGCTGAGCTGGTCTTCCGGAATCTTCAGCAGCGCCTTGTAGTAATCCGCCTTCAGATTGTTCATCCGCTTGTAGACGTCGGTATTGTAGCGGGTGCGCGACGAATACATGATGTCCTTGTACCGCGCCAACACCTCCTGGATGTCGCGCGGCAGCAGGCCGCGCGAGCTGAACAGATCGACCTGGAACACCAGCGAGTTCTTGCCGTCGTCCTGGTCGAGCAGATGCTGCAGCGGGGTGTTGGAGACGATGCCGCCGTCCCAGAAATGATCGGTGCCGATCTTCACCATCGGCAGCGCGGGCGGCAGGGCGCCTGACGCCATCACGTGCTCGGGGCCGATCACTTCCTTGCTGTTGTCGAAATAGAGGAAGTTGCCGGTCAGCACATTCACCGCGCCGACCGCGAAATGCATCTTGCGCGAATTGATCAGGTCGAAATCGACCAGCTCCAGCAAGGTCTCGCGCAGCGGCGTGGTGTCGTAGTAGCTCGTCGCCGTTTTGGCGCCGGCAGGGCTGAGCCAAGGATTGAGCTCGTGCGGCTTGAAGAAGCCGGGCTGGCCCAGCGTCGTCGTCAGCCACGTGCTGTGGAGATTGCGCGCCTTGCGATAGACGTCGCCATCGGGCGTGTAGTGCCAGACCTTTCGCGCGGTGATGCGCTCCCAGAAGATCTGCAGCTTCTCCAGCCGTTCTTCCGGCGGATTGCCGGCGATGATGGCCGAATTGATGCCGCCGATCGAAACGCCGCAGACCCAGTTGGGTTCGAGTCCTGCTTCATGCAGCGCCTGATAGACACCAATTTGATAGGCGCCCAGCGCGCCGCCGCCCTGCAGCACCAGCGCAATGCGATCGCATTTGTCGGGCCGCCACTGGCGTGAAACGGCAACTTCCGCATCCGGCGATCGCGCATCCATGAATGAGACCCCAGCTTCTTCTGATTGGGCCGTAGAGTTGAGGAAGGCGATGACGCTGATATGACATTGGCGTTTTTTTCGGCGCGCCGCGCTCGTGGTGGTTCACACCCCTGTCAAACAGCAACGCTAGCAATTTCTGTGGGCTGCCAAATTCCGGTTTTTCGGTTTGTCGCGCGATCGATCGGCTATATGCCGACCGGGTGTATGGCGGCTTCATTTCATTGAACAGGCAGGGGATGATTTAATGCGCAAGGCAGATGTCCTAAAGCTTCCGTCGATGCCGATGGCGGGCCCGAGTTATCCGGCGGGACCCTATCGTTTCATCAATCGCGAATTCCTGGTCATCACCTATGAAACCGATCCGGCCCTGATCCGCGCCGGCCTGCCCGAACCGCTCGAGCCGATCGACCAGCCGATCGTGAAATATGAATGGATCAAGATGCCCGACAGCTCGGGCTTCGGCAGCTACACGGAATCGGGTCTGGTGATTCCGGCGCGGCTGAATGGCGAAGAGGTGAATTTCGTCTCGCAAATGTATCTCGACGATGATCCGCCGATCGCCGCGGGCCGCGAGATCTGGGGTTTTCCGAAAAAATATGCCCATCCGAAACTCGAGATCGTCAAGGACACGCTGACCGGCACGCTGGAATATGCCAGCCAGCTCGTCGCCATGGGCACCATGGGCTACAAGCACGAAGCGATGGCGGGCAACGGCGAACTGACGCAGGCCGCACTGTCGAAGACTCAGATCAATCTCAAACTGATTCCCGGCGTCGACGGCCATGCCGAGGTCTGCCAGCTGGTTGCGATCAACCTCACCGATATCGTCGTGAAGGGGTCGTGGATCGGGCCGGGCCGGCTGCATCTGGTGCCGCATGTCAACGCGCCGGTGGCCGACTTCCCGGTGCGCCACGTGGTCGGCGCGCACCACTTCCTCGCCGACCTGACGCTGCCTTACGGCCGCGTGGTCTATGACTACAATAAAGAGGCCGATGACATCGCCCAGGCGGCCGAATAGCTTCCGGCTTCGGACGGCGTGAGCCCTTGGCCATACCTTTGGCCAAACCCTTGGCTCACGCCGCCACATCCTCCCAAAGGCTCGATGAACCCCTGATCAGGACCTTGCGTCCCACCGATGTGATCTGCGGACCTTCGGCGCCGATGACAGCGAGACCCAGCACGACGAGTTGCCCAAGCACGAACTGGTTTGGCACGCGGCGTTGTGTCGCGCCCGCGCGCAGCGCCTTCAGCGTTTGCCATTGTTCAGGCGAGAGATCGTAGTCGAGTTCTGCGTTCATGCGGCCTCAAGGGCGTAGGAATCTTGCGCGGGTCTTACAAAGCGAGCATGAACAAGTTGCGACCGGATTTAGTCCCAACCTCGATTCACGAAATTGTGCTAACGTCCACATCCCATTGCAAAATCAGCGGGACCGGTTACTCAACTGTCACATCTGCGTGTCAAATCACGCCCTTGACCCACCCCGAATCGGGCAGCGCGGGGATCGGCGGACGGCTGCCCGGATTGGACGCGCGCCCTGAACATCGATTGGCTGCAGAAGAAGTTCGGTAGTGCCCGGATCAGAGGTATGGGCGGCGCCGTTCTCAGTATTGCGATCGGCACTGCGGCGATCTTTGCGCTGACCCATTCGCTCAAGAACATCGATTACGAGAACGTGTTCGCGATCATCCGGGCGACCGAGCCCAGTGTGATCGCGCTGGCGCTGATCATGGTCACGGCCTCCTATGCCAGCATCACGCTCTACGACTGGCTGGCTCTGCACACCATGGGCCGCGGGGACGTGCCGTACCGGATCGCGGCGCTGGCAAGTTTCACCAGCTATCCGATCGCGCACGGCATTGGCGCGGTAGCGCTGATCTCGCCGGTCATCCGCTATCGCATCTATTCCAGGAACGGGTTGGGCGCGATGGGGGTGGCCAATATCTGCTTCCTCACCGGGCTCACCTTCTGGCTCGGCAACATGACGGCGCTCGGCTTCAGCCTGCTGTACCAGCCTGCTGCGCTCGGCGTCATCGATCACCTGCCGCCCTGGGCCAACCGCCTGCTGGCGCTGATCCTGCTCGGCGGCGTCGGCGCGTACCTCACGTGGAGCTGGCTGCATCCACGACACATCGGCAAGAGCCAGTGGCTGGTGAAATTGCCTTCCGGTCCGCTGGTGCTGGTGCAGATCCTTGTCGGCCTGCTCGATCTCTCCGCGGCGGCGATCGCCATGTATGTTCTTCTGCCCGTCGGCGTGGATATCAGTTTCTTCCGGATGATCGCCGTGTTCATCGCGGCCACGCTGCTCGGTTTCGCAAGCCACGCGCCGGCGGGACTTGGCGTGTTCGATGCGACCATCCTGATTGGATTGGGCGAAGAGAATCGCGAGCAGTTGCTGGCAGCGCTGTTGATGTTCCGTTTTCTCTACCATCTGGTGCCGCTCTCGATCGCGCTCTTGCTGTTCGGCGGCGTCGAGACGTTGCGCAGTCTTCGCGCCAGGAAATCGGCCGTCGCGCGCGAAAGTGATTCAGACCGGCGAGTTGAGCTTGAGCCCGACCATGCCGGCGACGATCAGCGTCAGGCAGATGAGGCGAACCGGATCAGCCGACTCGCTAAAGAGCATCATGCCGACAATAATGCTGCCGACGGCGCCGATCCCGGTCCATACCGCATACGCCGTGCCGAACGGAAGTGACCGCAGCGCCAGCGCCATCAAGACAAAACTGAGCACGATGGCGACGGCGGTTGCCGCCGTCGGCCAGAACCGCGTCAGACCATCGGAATATTTCAGGCCGAGCGCCCAGCCGACTTCGAGCAGCCCCGCGCCAAGCAATGCAAGCCACGCGCTCATGATGTCGCCCTCGAAAACAAAATCTGTGGATCAGTGTGTGTAGCGTCGCTTTGCGCCGGGTGAAGGCAGCGAACCGAAACGCCTGACGTCGTGAAACTCGGTGTCTTGCTCGTGCTCGCGATGCCGAAGAATTGTGCGCAATGCACTGTGTTGGGCGATTGCGCGATTTCGCCGCCGATTTCCAAGCAATAAGCCTGCATTTGGCCGTGGTCTCTGGTCGAAGAAGATCGCTTCCCTGCTTCCCTTGTTCGCGCGACAAGCATGTGACAGGCGGCATGCAACTTTGATCGCAGCTTGTGCCGTTGTCGCAAAACTGCAGTGCGCCAGCGTTAGCGTCGTCGGGTTGTTGATTCGAGGCGGGCATGAGTGCGCAACTGATCGCGGACGCTGTGCGGAACGAAGATGCACAGGATGAATCGACGCTCTGGGACAGGATCTACGCGTTCTGGCTGCGTCGCCTGGTCTACACCCAGATCTGGGAAGACCCGGAAGCCGATCTCGCCGCGCTGCAATTGCCGATCGGATCGACCATCGTCACCATTTCATCCGGTGGCTGCAACGCGTTGTCGTACCTGACCGCGCAACCGGCGCAGGTCTATGCTGTCGATCCCAACGAAGCGCATCTTTCGCTGCTCAAGCTGAAGCTCGCCGGCATCCGCGCCTTCTCCCGATATTCGGACTTCTGGCAGTTCTTCGGCGAGGCGGCGTCGTCTGCGAATGGGCAGCTCTATCGCGATCGGCTGCGCCCGATGCTGGATGACAAGGCGCGTGCCTATTGGGACAAGCGCAATGTCATCGGCCGTCCGCGCCACGCCTATTTCACCGACGGATTTTACCGCCATGGCATGATGGGCCGCTTCATCGGGGTCGCGCACATGGTGGCGAAGTTCGCGCAGATCGATCTCAAGGCGTTGTTGACCGCCGACATCGAGGCGCCGGCGCGCATGGAGGCGCTCGACCGCCTGCATCGCCTGTTCCATTCGCGCTTCGTGCGTCTTTTGACGCGAACGCCCGCCTTGCTGTTCAGCCTCGGAATCCCGCCGCGGCAGCGGGCGCGGCTCGGCGGCGAAACGCCGCTGAATGAGCTGCTGCATGAGCGGCTGTTCCGCCTCATCAACGGCCATCCGAACGACACCAATTATTTTGCCTGGCAGGCGCTGCAGCGATGTTACCCCGGTCCGGGCGATCGCTGCCTGCCGCCTTATCTGCAGCGGAGTCAGTTTGCGCGCATGCGCAACGACGCCGGCCTGATCATTCCGGTTCACGCCAGTCTCCGGCAGTTCCTGGAAAGCCTTCCCGCGCGCGAAGTGGATGCGGTGATGCTGCTCGACTCGCAAGACTGGATGGCGCCGGAAGAGATCCGCACACTGTGGGACACGATCGATCGCGCCGGCAGCGATCAGGTTGCCGTGATCTTCCGCACCGCCGGCACAGAATTGCCGCTGGAAGGCGAAGAGCTGGCACCGCTGCAGGAAATCTGGCGCCGTGACGAAGAGCGCAGCGCCATCGGCTATGAGCTCGATCGATCCGGCATCTACGGCGGCTTCCATTGCTATGTGCGCCGCTGACCAAAGGAATTCTGCACGAAGCCCGCACAACTGGAACGCGATGCTGCATCGCGGCGTCTGTTGATTTCGCAGGCGCACCATGCTGTGGGATTTTGCACGGTGGAGTGAGACAAGCCTGCCTCTTTTCTGCTAAGCTCTGTCTGTAAATGGACTTCACACCGCAGGAGTGGGGGTCATGAACAAGCTCGCGGAGATACGCAGTCAGGAATACATGTGCCGAGAGCGTGCTGCGTTGGATTCCGAGCGTCGAATGTTCTGGCTGGCACAGGCCGAGGAGTGGGAACAGCGCGCGCTCGATGAGATCGCCTATCACTTCCGGGAATGCAATCTCGGCAGTGATCTTCGGCTGTCAACCGCCCACTAGATTCTTGCGCATGATCCCTCGGGTCAAGCCTGAGGGCATGCTTTTCGGAAAACCGCTACACACCCCGCATCAAGTGCGGGGCAGGCTTTTTCCGGATCATGCGCTTCGGAAACGAGGCGCGACGAAAAGTTGCGTTCAATTCGCGAGCGGCGCGATCAGTGCCGCAGTTGTGGCTTACTTACGGTCTGCCGAACCTCGGCGCCGCAGTCCGAACATTCATAGATGAAGTCGATCTTCGCCATGCTCCAATGCGGCTCGACGTCCCGCACGTACATCGGCAACATCCCGACGCAACCGGGACAAATAACCGGAGCCATCTCGGTGTCGTGATGATGAATATAGGCTGGCATGTCGGCTCTCCCTGCACACGAGAAGCGCTTGAATCAACCCCGTGCGGAGCCTAGTCGCGGAAGTCGTTTCGCCCTCATCAACACTTTCGAACGTACACGGAACATGCGGCGTTTGTTGGTGTCTGTGGCATTCCCGTAACAGCCGTTGCGGGCCAGCGGACTCCAGGGAACTTCGGAAAAAACGCTAATGATCTCAATGCTTTTTGATTGTCGCAAGAACGAGCCCGGTTAACGTGGCGCCGATGCCAAAGGTCAGCGTGAAGAAACCCGCGAGGATGATTGCAGTGGTTCGCGGTTCCGCATTGTGGGCGATCAGCGATGTGACATGGGACGGGTCGATCAGGATGATGAGCAGGCAGAAGCCAAGGCCCAACGCGACACCCAGCGCGGCTTCGCGCGCGAGCTCGCACGTGAGAGACGAATGCCGGGTCGAAGCTTCTCTGACCATGTCCGGAACTCCTCATCTGAGAGGTGGAACGCGTCAGCTTCCGCGGTGTTCCTGCAGGCAGGCCTTGCCGCAAAGCAGAAAATCAACACGCGGTGAGCGGGTTGTGGCGGCTCCGCGCGAGCTGGTTATTGTGCTAGGAAGCAAAAAAGCCGCTGGGACGGATGAAGAAGTCAGGGATCATTGGGGGCATTTTCGCTGCGCTGCTGGTTGGCGGCGCGGGGGCGGTGTTTGCCATCGCCTGGCGGCCCGCGATCGCGGCGATCGACCCGCCCAAGCCGCAAACCTTCGATGCCGCGCTCATCAAGCACGGCCGCGAACTCGCCGCGGTCGGCAATTGCAACAATTGCCACACCGTGCGTGGGGGGAAGAACTTTGCCGGCGGCCTGCCGGTGCCAACGCCGTTCGGCACGATCTATTCCTCCAACGTCACGCCGGATGCTGAGACCGGCATCGGCCGCTGGTCCGAGGAAGCGTTCCGGCGCGCGATGCGTTTTGGCGTCGACCGCGAGGGCCGGCACCTCTATCCGACCTTTCCCTATGATCACTTCACCAATGTCAGCGATGACGACGATCGTGCGCTCTACGCCTATCTGATGACGCGCGAGCCGGTTCATGCGGCAGCCCACGCGAACCGGCTTTCGTTTCCGCTCAATCAGCGCGTTGTGGTGGCGGGATGGAAGTTCCTGTTCCTGCACCAGGGCGCTTACAAGCCGGATCCCGCGAAAAGCGCGGAATGGAATCGCGGCGCCTATCTGGTCGAGGGCCTTGCGCATTGCGGCGCCTGTCACACCCCGCGCAACGCGCTTGGCGCGGAGCGCGTCAACGCCAGTTTTGCCGGCGGCGACGTCGACGACTGGAAGGCCTATGCGATCAACGCGCAGTCGCCTTCGCCGGTGCCCTGGGATGCGGATGCGCTCTACGCCTATCTGCGCGAGGGTTTCCATCCCGATCACGGTACCGCGCGCGGTCCGATGGCGGAAGTGGTGAGCAATCTTTCCGCGGTGCCGTCAAGCGACGTCCGCGCGATTGCGATCTACATGGCCGACGTGTTCGGCACGCCGTCGCAGGATCGCAAGCGCCAGGGTGAGGCGGCGCTCGCGCAAGCCAGGACTCCAGCTAAGACAGGTGCGCCAGCCACGCTGGCGGATTCGCAGGGAGCGGCGATCTATGCCGCGGCCTGCGCGGGTTGCCATGAAAGCGGCCGCCAGCCGCCCTATGGCGGCGTCAGTCTCGGCCTTAGCACCACCGTCAGCGGCCCCGATCCGCGTAACCTCGCCAACATCGTGCTGGCGGGCGTCCCTCCCGTCGAGGGCGAGCGCAGCCCGATCATGCCCGGCTTTGCGGCGAGCATGAGCGATGCGCAGATCGCGGCTCTGCTGAATTATCTGCGCTCGCGCTTCAGCTCCCAGCCGGCCTGGACCGACGTGGAGAGCATCGTCGCTGAGGCGCGGCGTACGCAGACGGCATTCCTTCAGACCACGGCCGGCGCACGTAATGCCCCAGCCGATCCATCGCAGCGAGACAAGCCATGATGACATTGAAGGTCAACGGCCGGGACCATCAGATCGACGCGGAGCCGGATACGCCGCTGCTCTACGTGCTGCGCGACGATCTCAGGCTCAATGCCGCGAAATTCGGCTGCGGGCTCGGCCAATGCGGTTCATGCACGGTGATCGTCGACGGCAAGGCGGTGCTGTCCTGCGTGACGCCGATGCTGCTGCTCGAGGGCAAGCAGGTGACGACGCTGGAGGGCCTGGGGACGGTCAGTGAGCCCGCGCCGATCCAGCGCGCCTTCATGGAGGAGCAGGCGGCGCAATGCGGCTATTGCATCGCCGGCATGATGATGCGGGCGCAGGCGCTGCTGCAGCGAAATCCGAAGCCGACCGACGAGCAGATCCGCGCCGAGCTGGCGCCGCATCTGTGCCGCTGCGGCACCCATATGCGCATCCTGCGCGCGGTGCACCGCGCCTCGCGGCTGATGGATACGGCCGAACTGTCCGAGAAGCGGAGCGCGCAATGAACGCCCCCATCGCCCCCGTCATCCTCGATCGCCGCCGGCTGCTTGCGGGCAGCGGCGCCCTCATCGTCAGCTTTTCGCTCTCCAACGCGTTCGCCCAGGATCAGGCTGCGCCGACCGCACCGCCCGCGCCGAAACCGCCGGGAAGTTCTGCCACCTCGCCTTACCTCGATTCCTGGCTCCGGATCGATGCCGACGGCAGCATTACCGTGTTCACCGGCAAGGCCGAGCTCGGGCAGGGGTTCAAGACGGCGTTCCAGCAGATCGCGGCGGAGCAGCTCGATGTTTCCTTTGCGTCGCTGAAGGTCGTCACCGCCGACACAAAGCTTACGGCGAATGAAGGCTACACCTCGGGCAGCCACTCGATGCAGGACAGCGGCACCGCCATCCTCTATGCGGCCGCGCAGGCACGTGAGCTGCTGGTCACTGAGGCCGCGAAGCGCTTCGATGTAGCAGCAGAAAATCTGCACACCGAGAACGGCGCGGTCATCGCACCGGACGGCCGGAAGCTGTCCTACGGCGAACTCGTCGCAGCCGACATGCTGCATGTGCAGGGGCAGCCGGCCTCGAAGCTGAAGGACCCCGCGACCTTCAAGGTGATGGGCCAGCCGGTTCCGCGCGTCGACATTCCGGCCAAGGTGACGGGTGGTGTCGCCTATGTGCAGGATTTGCGGCTGCCGGACATGCTGCATGCGCGGGTGGCCCGGCCGCCGGGTTATGGCGCTGAACTCATCGAATGCGACATGGCGGCGATCGAGAAATTGCCGGGCGTGGTCAAGGTGGTTCGCGACGGGAATTTCCTCGCCGTCGTCGCAAGTAAGGAGTTCCAGGCGGTGAAGGCTCTGCGTGCGCTTTCGGCTGCTGCGAAGTGGAAGGAAACCGCGCAGTTGCCGCAGCAGGACAAGCTGCTTTCGCTGTTGACGACCAAACTGCCGTCCAAGGACTTCGCCATCTTTCAGCGCAGCGATGCATCGGTGAGCGGCCAAAGACCCATCGAGGCGACCTACACGCGGCCCTATCAATCGCACGGTTCGATCGGACCATCCTGCGCGGTCGCGCAGTTCACCGATGGCGCGATGACGGTCTGGACGCACACGCAGGGCGTCTATCCCGACCGCGCGGCGATTGCCGAGATGCTGCATATGCCGCCGCCAAGCGTGCGCCTGATCCATGTCGAGGGTTCCGGCTGCTACGGCCATAACGGCGCCGACGATGCGGCGGCTGATGCCGCGCTGATCGCCCGCGCCATTCCGGGCCGGCCTGTGCGCGTGCAATGGATGCGCGAACAGGAGCATGCCTGGGAGCCCTACGGTCCGGCCATGGTGACCAAGCTGAAGGCGTCGCTCGGCAGCGACGGCAAGATCGCCGACTGGAATTTCGAGGTGTACAGCAACACCCATTCGATGCGGCCGGGCGGCGCCGGCTGCCTGCTGGCCGCGCAGCACATCGCGCGGCCCTTTGCGGTGCCGGCGGCCAAGCCGCTGCCGTTGCCAGAAGGCGGCGGCGACCGCAATGCGATCCCGATCTACACCTTCCCCAACGCGCGCGTGATGCATCATTTCCTGCCGGACATGCCGATCCGGATTTCGGCGATGCGCGCGCTTGGCGCCTATCATAACGTGTTCTCGATCGAGAGCTTCATGGACGAACTTGCCGATCTCGCCGGCGCCGATCCCGTCGAATTTCGCCTGCAGCATCTCGATGATCCCAGAGGCCGCGACGTGATCATGAAAGCCGCCGAGGGATTTGGCTGGAACAAGGGACAGCAGGCGCCGCCCGACCGTGGCTACGGCTTTGCCTTTGCCCGCTACAAGAATCTGGCGGCCTATTGCGCTATCGCGACCGAAGTCGAGGTGAACCGCGAGACCGGGCGGGCGCGGCTGGTGCGCGCGGTGGCGGCCGTCGACAGCGGCCAGGTGGTCAACCCGGATGGGCTGATCAACCAGATCGAGGGCGCGATCGTGCAGTCGACGAGTTGGACGCTCTATGAACGCGTGACCTTCGACGAGAGGCGGATCACCAGCACCGACTGGCAGACCTATCCGATCCTGCGCTTCGACGCGGTGCCGGAGAAGATCGAGGTTCACATCATCAACCGGCCGGGCAAGCCGTTCCTGGGCAGCGGGGAGACGGGGCAGGGGCCGGCGGCGGCATCGCTCGCAAATGCGATTGCCAACGCTACGGGCAAACGGCTACGTGATTTGCCGCTGACGCGAAAGCGCATCAAGGATGCGATCGACGCGTAAGTCCAGCCGCGCCAAAGAAGCGCGCCATTTGGTTCACTGATTTAAGGGAGTAAACGTCATGACGCATGCCATCCGCTTTCACAAGACCGGCGGACCCGAGGTTCTGGTCTGGGAAGAGGTCCAGGTCGGCAAGCCCGGTCCGGGCGAGGCGCGGATCCGCCATACCGCGGTCGGGCTGAACTTCGTCGACATCTATAACCGCTCCGGCCTCTATGCCGGGCAGTTGCCGAGCGGACTCGGCGGCGAGGGTGCCGGCGTGGTCGAGGAGGTTGGCTCCGGCGTCACGTCTGTGAAGCCCGGCGACCGTGTCGCCTATGGCGCCGCACCGATCGGCGCCTATGCCGAGGCGCGGCTGATCCCGGCCGAGCGGCTGCTCAAGCTGCCCGACAGCATCGACGACAAGACGGCGGCCGCAATGATGCTCAAGGGCCTGACCACGCAATATCTGATCCGGCAGACCTATCGTGTCAAATCCGGCGACACCATCCTGCTGCATGCCGCGGCCGGCGGCGTCGGCCTCATTCTGTCGCAATGGGCAAAACATCTCGGCGCCACCGTGATCGGTACCGTCGGCAGTGACGACAAGGCGAAGCTCGCCAAGGCCCATGGCTGCGCGCACACCATCGTCTACACCAGGGAGGATTTCGTCAAACGCGTCGACGAGATCACCGGCGGCAAGAAAGTGCCCGTGGTCTATGATTCCGTCGGCAAGGACACCTTCCTGAAGTCGCTGGATTGCCTCGCGCCGCTCGGCGTTGCCGCGCTGTTCGGCCAGTCCTCCGGCGCCGTCGATCCGCTCAACCTCGGCCTGCTGGCGCAAAAGGGCTCGCTGTACGTGACCCGTCCGACGCTGAACACCTATGCCGCCAAGCACGCGGATCTCGTGGCCATGGCGAAAGAGCTGTTCGAGGTCGTGCAGTCCGGCGCGGTCAAGATCGAGGTGCACCAGACCTATCCGCTGAAGGACGCGGCCAAGGCGCATGCCGACCTCGCCGCCCGCAAGACCACGGGATCGACGGTGTTCCTGGTTTGAGACCGAGGGCCGGGCGCGCTGCCCGTTTGAGGCGGGCAGCGCGCCCGGTTGAGCTTATTTCGAGGCGGTAGCCGGCGCCCGTTCCAGCTCGTCGTTGTGACTGAGGCTGAGCACGATGCCCATGGCGATGATGCCGAGGCCGGCCAGCAGCAGCAGCCCGCCAGTGTAGCTGCCGGTGTGGTCCTTGATCCAACCCATTGCGAAAGGGCCGGCGAAGCCCGCGAGATTGCCGATCGAATTGATCACGGCAATGCCGGCCGCGGCCGCGGTGCCCGACAAAAACGCCGTCGGCAAGGTCCAGAACACCGGCAGGCAAGCGAAGATGCCGAAACCGGCGACGCAGAAGGCGATCATCTTCAGCGTGGGATCATCGAGCATTGTGGAGGCAGCAATCCCGGCGGCCGCGATGAACAGCGGGATACCGGTATGCCAGCGCCGTTCAGCGACACGATCCGACCGCAGGCCCCAGAAGACCATGGCGATGGTGCCGACGACATAGGGCGTAGCAGAAACCACCGTCGTCATGAAGGTCGTGAGCCCAAATGCCTTGACGATCTGCGGCAGGAAGAAACCGAGTCCGTAATTGGTTGCGACCGCACCGAAATAGACCAGGCTCAGCCCGATCACGTGCGGATTCACCAGCGCCTGTCCCACCGTGTATTCGTGCACGGCCTCGCGCTGCTTCTGCTCGAGCGTAAGCCGCTCGGCCAGCCAGTTGCGTTCATCGGCGGCGAGCCAGGTCGCGTCTGCCGGCCGGTCCGTCAGATAGAAGAAGACGACACCGGAGAGAATGATGGCGGGCACGGCCTCGATGACGAACAGCCATTGCCATCCGGCAAGTCCTCCGGCGCCATGCAAGGTGAGCAGCAGGCCCGAGATCGGCGCGCCGATCACGGTGGACAGCGGGATCGCGGCCATGAAGTAGCCGACGATGCGGGCGCGGTATTCCGCCGGGAACCACAAGGTCAGGTAAAAGATGATGCCGGGAAAGAAGCCGGCTTCCGCGGCACCCAAGAGCACGCGGATCAGATAGAACGCGTTCTCGTTGCCCATGCCGGTGTAGCTGGCGATGTTGGGGATAAACGCCATCAGGCCGGACAAGAGGCCCCAGCTCAGCATGATGCGCGCGATCCATTTGCGCGCGCCGAAGCGCTCCAGCAGCAGGTTCGAGGGCACCTCGAAGATGAAATAGGCCAGGAAGAAGATGCCGGCACCGAAGCCGAAGGCGGTCTGCGACAGGCCGAGATCCTGGTTCATGGTCAACGCGGCGAAGCCGACATTGACGCGGTCGAGATAGGCGACGAAGTAGCAGACGATGAGGAAGGGCACGAGGCGCTTCGTGACCTTGGCAAGGGTGGTCGTTTCCAGAGTGTTCATTGGCTTGGCCCGTTGGAGCTTTGTTGAAACACGCCCGTGGGGCAAAAGAGTTCCCGGGCTTGCGGGCGTAGTGACAGCATTGTGAGAGACGAGGCAAGATACCGGTCGTGCGCTGCAATAAGCCGTTGCCGGAAGGCCGCCTCGGAATTTGCCGCGTCGGCGAGAAGAGTGGCGGCAGGCCGGGCGTTGCGACCCTCGCGCGGACGGACTGCCCTGCTACGTCGTCTCGTGCTTGCGCAAATCCCTGGCGTGGTCGAACTGGTTTGCCTGCAGATCGGCCTCCGACATCCCGAATTCGGGCAGCGCAGCCTCGGCGAGGATTTCCTCGGTGACATCGTCGACCGAGCGATCCGCGATTTCATGAATGAAGCTGATGTTCTTGTACTCACCGGAGGCCACGCGCGCGATCACCTCGCGCCGGGTCACCTCCGGATCGACCACGGCTTCGCGCCCGCGGCGCCCGTAGTCGATCATCACGACGAAATACTGCATGGCCGGCAGTATTTCCGAAAATCGGAATTAAGTCAAGCCATAAAATACTGATAATAAGAAATTGGCCGCGGTCGAGACCGAATCGCCGGTCCCGAAGGCCGAATCCCGGGCCCGGATTTGCGCTATTTCCCCTTCGAACTCTTCCGGGCGCGAGCGGCCGACTTTGCCCGCATCCGCTCGATCTGGCCGCGGGGCAGGGTGACGCAGATTTCGCCGATCCATTCGAGCTTTACGCCATTGATCGGCTTGGCATTGAAGCTCGTGAGGTTGACCGAATTGGGCGATTTGCCGCGTTCGACGGTCTTCAGGTAGCGCTGGCCGGTCTTCAGCCGGACCACCGCCTCCTCGCCGAAGAAGCTCGCCAACGGATGCCGCTGGTCGCGGTAAACCACGATCACGTCGCCGTTCTCGTATTTGGGCAGCATCGAATCGCCAGATACTTCAAAGGCGATGGTTTCTCCGGAGATCGGGAACGGGAGCTCGACGTCGCCCAGGCCCTCAGGCGGCACCTGCTCGTCTTCGGGCTCGATGACGGCGCCGGCACCGACGCGGCCCATGATCGGCACCGCATTGAGCCCGAGATAGTCCATGATCGGGCCGATTTCGGAGGCCTTGATCAGCCGGAGCCCGGACAGGATCTCGGAAACCGCCCCGGGGCGCACCCCCATGGCGCGGGCGAGACCGCCCTTGCTCTTGCCCGTTCTCTCCAGCGCCCGTTCGATCGTCGCAGCGTCCAGCATGGCCATTTTTTTCCTCCAAAGCCGTCACCTTCTCTTTTTCAGAATTTATTGGGAATAGCAATTACGATTATCGGAAATTTAGCCTTGCATATCTTTCGGAATATCGGAAGATACTGGGGTCCTGGGGCGATCCCATGCGTGGGCCTCTCGCGCACCAGGGAAAGGTGTGTTCATGCAATCGTTTAGCTGGGCGCCGGAGCATTCCACAGCGCTCCGGGAATATCTCGCGGCCGGTCTTTCCTTTTCGCGCGCCGCCGACGCACTCAATGCCAGGTTTGGCACGGCCTATACCCGCAACGCCGTGCTTGGCCGCGCCAAGCGGATGAAGCTGGCCGTTCCGGCCCGTCCCGAGCGCGGACCGAAGGTCAACCAGCCGAAGCGGGCGAAAGTGCCGCGCAAACCGCGGCAGGATGGCGCCGGAACGCCGGCCACGACCGCGCCGGTTGTCGCGCGCGCGGAGCCGCCAAAGCTGCGCTGCGTCGGCGTCAGCCCGCGGCTGGTCCCGCTGGTCGATCTCGAAGCGGGCGAGTGCCGCTATCCCTATGGCGGCGACAAAGACGGCGAGCCCATCACCTTCTGCGGCCATCCCTGCTTTCGCAACACGGTCTACTGCGCGCCGCATTTCCATCTGACGCGCGGTCCGGCGATCGAGCCGGAACGGCCGGCAGGCCCGTTCAGATTGCGGCTGGTCGACGCCGCCTGAGCGGTGCGGCCGATCTTTTCAGTTCAAGGGAGCACACATGGCCCAGATCAAACGCAGGAGGTCGCTTCGCGCGACCAAAGTTCACGACCGCCGGTCACACGATCTGCCGCGCAATGCCGAAGTTGCCGCCGTCGAGGTCGACGATCCGCTGGCGCTGGAGCCGGGCGAGAAGATCGTCACTTTACGCTCGATCCGCAACGATCCGCTGGCGCGGCTGCATTCGCACCACCAGATCGACGAGGCGCAATACCAGGGCGGCCGTGCATTCCAGCACGATTGGGAGCGGGCCCAGCGCGGGCCGCAGGCCGTCGACCCCACCCGCGAATATGTCGATGGCGTACAGACGCCACCGAAGGCCAGCGCCAGGCGGTGCTGCGGCTCAATCGCATCGAGCGCGAGCTTGGCGCCGACGGATCGGCGCTGGTGCACGACGTCCTGGTCCAGGGACTGACCATGGAGCAGGTGGGGCAGCGGCGCGGCCTCTCCAGCCAGCGCTGGAAGGACTATTTTGCCCGGCGCTTCCAGGAATGCCTCGACCGGCTGGCATTGATCTATGGCTTCGCGAGCAAGCCTGGCGGCGGCCGTCGCGTTTGAACCCGATCGGCGGCGCCGGCGTCCAACGACTTACAGCCTTTGGGGAGAACAATATGAAACGCGCTGCCGTCTGCATCGCCAGCCTTGTGTTCCTTGTAATGACAGGCTCGGTGCAAGCGGACACGTTCTATCTTGGGACGTGGAAACTCTCCGACGCGGTGGTCGCGCCATGGGCTGACCCGAAGCGCAAGCCCGATATTGCCGAGAAGACGCGGCTGGTCGGCAAGACGGTCGTTCTCACGGCGAAGCAAATCACCGGACCAAATCCGGTGGCCTGCGCGGCGCCTCGCTACAAGGTTAGCGATTACACGGCGGACATGATTTTCCAGGGCGCGTTCGGCGAGATGCAGTCGAACAACAAGTCCGCCGATCCCGGCAAGATCGCGGCGTCACTCGGTTTTTCGGGACCTCGCATCAAGACGCTGGAAACCGGTTGCGAGATCGACTTTCATTTCGTCGATGCCACGACCGCCGAGATCGGTCTGAACGACTACATCTACACGTTGAAGAAGCAATAAAAATAGAGCGGCGCTAGAACGGACTGGCATTAAAACTGAGCGGCTGCACCACGTCGTAGGAGGCCTTCGACAGCGGCACGGCATAATTCACGGTAAGCGCGCCGAACGGCGAGGCCCAGGTCAGGCCGACGCCGACCGAGGAGCGCACGACGTTGGAATTGGCGATTTGCGCGGTCTGTCCGGCAAAGCTGGTTGCGCCCTTGTAGCCAAAGACGCTGCCGGCATCGACAAAGGCCGATCCCCTTAAGCCATATTCCTGGGGAATGCCGGGGATCGCGCTCTGCAGTTCCGCGGTCGTCGCCCAGTACATGCTGCCGCCGACATTATCCATGGTCGAGCCGGGCGTGAGGTCGCGCGGGCCGAAGCCATTGGGCGCGAAGCCGCGTACCATGCTTGGGCCGCCGAAGAAATTGTTGATCATCGGCACCTGCGAACCGCCGAAGCCGGTGATGTAGCCGCCCTGCGCGCGCACCATGCCGGTCAGATCGCCGCTGACCGCATGATAGTAGCGGACGTCTTCGGCGGTGCGCAGGAATCTGACATCGCCGCCGAGGCCGGCGATATCCTGGCTCAATTGCGATTTGATGCCGCTGGTCGGCAGCTTGTTGTTGTCGAGCGTGTTGTAGGTGACGGTATCGCCGACCGCGGAAACCAGTTGCGGTCCCGCGGCCGCGGCCTGGCGCACCGGCAGCGATGGCGTTGCCGCCAACGAGGTCGGATCGACGGTGATATTCTGGTCGTAGAGCGAATAGCGCCACTGCACGAGAGTCGTCTCGGTGACCGGCGTGCCCACAACGAAATTGGCGCCGTAGGTGTTGCTGCCATAGGACTGGTAGGGACTGGTGAAGGTCTGCCGGTCGAACACCTCGACGCCGCCCGACACATGGTTGGCGAACAGGGACGGATCGGTAACGGAGATGCTGCCGCCGCGGCCATATTGTCCGTAGTTCACGGCGGCCTGCACGCTGTCGCCGGTGCCGTAGAAATTGCGGTCGCCGACCTTGACCTCGCCCATCCAGCCGTCGGTGGTCGAATAGCCGCCGGCGATGTTGAAATCCCCGGTCTGCCCATCCACCGCCTCGACATCGAGCACGACGCGATCCGGCGCCGAGCCCGGCTTTGTCGTGATCTTGACGGTCTTGAAGTAGTTCAGGCTCTTCAGCCGCCGCTCGGCGCGATCGATCAGCGTCTTGTTGTAGGCGTCGCCTTCGGCAATGTCGAACTCGCGCCGGATCACGTAATCGCGCGTCTTCAGGTTGCCGTGAACCTCGATGCGCTCGACATAGGTGCGCTGGCCCTGGTCGATCACGAAGGCCACGTCCATGCGCTGCGCGATGGCGTCCCGCGTGGTCCGGGGCGTCGCATGCGCGAAGGGATAGCCGAGCTTCGACATCTCGATGGCGAGCGCTTCGGTGGTCTTGTCGAGCGCACCGCCGTCGAACGTCGCGCCGTTCTTGGGCAGCAGCAGGCGCCGCAGCTTGTCCGGATCAAGCCCCGGGACGTTGCAGGCCACGCTGATGTTGCCGAAGCGATAAAGCTCGCCTTCGTCGATGGTGAAAGTGAGCGTAAATCCCTTGGTCGCCGGATCGTATTCGGCACGCGCGCTGCTGACATTCGCGTCGGCATAGCCGTGGTTGCGATAATATTGCCGGATCAGCTCGCGGTCGTCGTCGACCCGGTCGGGGTCGTAGACGTCGCCGCCGATGAGGAAGCTCAGCACCGTGGTCGCGGATGTCTTGATGATGGCCTTGAGCTGGCGGTCGCCGTAGACGTGGTTGCCGACAAAATTGATCTGCCGCACCGTCGTCTTCTTGCCCTCGGCGATGTCAAAGACGAGATCGACGCGGTCGTTGCCGCGGTCGATGATTTCAGGCACCACGCTGACCTCGTCGCGGCCGCTGCGCCGATAAGCCTCGATGATGCGGTTGACGTCTCCCTGCACGGTCGCGCGTTGCAGCGAGCCGCGCGCCTTGGATTGCACCGCGGCGGCAAGGTCCGCGTCCTTGATCTTCTTGTTGCCCTCGAAGGCGACACGGTCCAGCACCCTGGCCTCGGCGACATGCACCACCAATCCATTGCCGGTGCGCTCGATTTTCACGGTTTCGAACAGGTTGGTGGCGATCAGCGCCTTCAGGGCCGCGTCGCGCGCCACTTCATCATAGCGGCCGTCGGATGAGGCGTGGAAATAGGAGCGCACGGTCTCGGCGTCGATGCGGCGATTGCCGTCGACCGTGATGGTCTCCGCGGCGACGGCCTGCGCCGCCGCCAGTCCCAGCACCGCGGCCAAAAACGCCGCCGCCGCCACCGGCCCGCTGCGCCGCAGGCCTCGCTCTTTGTACTCGGTCGTCACGTCCCGCCTGTCCCGTTGCCGAGGAGGGTGTGATCGAAATGCACCGGCCGGGCGAAAAAATGTCGCGGTCGAGGTCAGTTGCGGTCTAAATCGTTAACGCCGCCACAATTTGGACGTGTTGCCGCACCGCCGATTCCCTGAATCCGGCTCAAATGGCTTCTAGCCAAGGCAACCGCATTGCGCCGTAAGCGCAGCACGGACGTCTCGTCGGAGCATCACATGCGTATCGCCGCCCTCGCAACCGCGTTGCTCGTGCTGGTCCAGCCGGCAGGCGCCACGGTCAATCCGGAAATCGATCCGCGCGCGTCGCTGGGCGTGGTCCAGCAATGGATCTACAATTATCGCGCCAAGCCGGATTACGCCCATGTGCCCGCGGCGGTGCGCGTGCTGTTTCACTCCCAGACCTTCAAGGAGCCCGAGAACGCCGGCATCTATCTCGGGTTCATCGCGGGCGCGATCGGATCGAACCCGGCGAAGGCCGAGCAACTGGTCAACAGCTTCTTCCCGGTGCCGGCGGAAGATGAATGGGTCGTGGTCCGCGCCATCGCCTATTCGGGACTGCCCGACTGGCGCAATTTGCTGCGCCGGGTCGCGCCAAAGATGCCGGCGCGGCGGGTGATGATCGACGCCTATCTCTCTAGCACGCTGCCGACGCTCACTGAAATCCCGCTGGAGGAAAAGAAGCCGGGAATGATGGAAAAGGTCCGCGGCGTGTTCGCCAAGCCCTTCACCAAGGAAGAGAAGAAGCTGAACACGACAATGACCTATGCCAACAACCAGGATCTGCTGGATACGCTGTGGGGCTATTATTTCGCAACCGGCTCGCATCTGCCGATCCTCAAGATCATGCAGATGCTGCCGTGGTCGAAGAGCCGCGACACCATCGACAAGCTGACGGTCGGCAGCATGGCGCGCTATACGCTCGCGAGCTATGCGGTGCGCGACGCGAATTTGCGCGAGTTCCTGCGCAGCGAGTTGCCGAACCAGCCGGAGGCAATCAAGGTGCCGCTGACCGAAGCGATCCAGGCCGCCGACACCGTACAGCTCGGCGCGGTGCGCAAGGACGCGCTCGCCGCTGTCGAGGAATTGAAGACCAAGGGATCGGATGCGCGGCGCAACCTCGACTTCTGGGGCCAGGTCGGCGTCGGCGCGCTCGCGCTCGGCTGCGTCTCGGCGGCGGCGCTCGGCCAGGTCGAGATCGGCATCCCCTGCGTGATCGGCGGCTCGGCCTCGCAAGGCCTGCTGTCGTTCTGGGAGAAGCAGCAGTAGCGCGAAACTGAACGGCGCAGGCATGCGAGCGGCGCCGTTCGCGTGCTAACATCGCCGCATGAATCCCCTGCACAGAAAAGCGTTCGTCGGGCTGGCGATCCTGTTCCTGGTGATGGCCGCGCTCCTGTTCGTCTCGGCTGGAACGCTGCACTATTGGCAGGCCTGGACCTATCTCGCGGTCTATTTCGGCGCCTCGATCGCGATCACGCTCTACCTGGTGAAAAAGGATCCGGCGCTGCTGGCGCGGCGGATGAGCGGCGGGCCCTTCGCCGAGAAGGAGCCGGCGCAACGCATCATCATGTCGATCACTTCGCTCGGTTTCATCGCACTCGCCATCGTGCCCGCGCTCGATCATCGCTTTGGCTGGTCCGATGTGCCCGCCTATGGCGTCCTGCTCGGAGACCTGGTGATGCTGCTCGGCTGGCTCGGCATCTACTTCGTCTTCCGGGAAAACAGCTTTGCGGCCGCGACCATTCAGTCGTCGGCGGACCAGAGGGTGATATCGACCGGCCCCTATGCCTGGGTCCGGCATCCCATGTATGCGGCCGCGCTGGTCATGCTGCTCGGCATCTCATCGGCGCTCGGATCATGGTGGGGCATTCCGATCGTGATCGCGATCCTGCCCGCGCTGATCTGGCGGCTCAAGTACGAGGAACGATTCCTGGTTCGCAATCTGCCGGGCTATCAGGAGTATCAGGGCAAGGTGCGTCACCGGCTGCTGCCGTTCGTGTGGTGACGCCGACCGCTAGAGCAGGATGACTTTTCTTCGAATCGTTATCCCGCTCTATCTTTTTGTTTGACCATGATCTTTTCGGAAAACCGCTACACACTTTTCCGGATCATGCTCTGGCGGCGCGCGACAAAGACGTCGAACACGCCGCTCACCATCTCGCTGACCTGGGCACGCACGGCTGGATCGTGCTTGGTGCGGGCGACTTCCGCGGAAGTCTCGTGCAACAGCGCGAGCAGCGTTCGCGCCATCAAATCAATGGAATAGGGCTTGATGACACCGGCCTCGCGCAGCGAGGTCAGCACGTTGCGCAGCGTGCCGAACGCGTATTTCAGCTCGATCTTGCGCCAGGCCTCCGGTCCCACCACCTGCGGCGCCTCGATGAAGGTGATGCGCTGCACGGCAGGCGAGGCGCAGAGGTCGATCAGCTTTTCAAAGCCGAGTCGCAGGCGCTGCCAGGGATCGTCATGCTTGACCGATGCCGCCATGCGCAGGATCTCTTCCTCGAGATCCTCGGCGACCGCCGTGAACAGGCCCTTTTTGCTGCCGAAATGGTGATAGATCGCGCCCGTCGTCACCCGCGCATCCGTCGCGATCGCGCCGATCTCCGCATCCGAATAGCCGTCGCGCGCAAAATGCTTGCGTGCCACCGCCATCAGCGCGGCGCGCGTGGCCTCGAGATTCTGTTCCTTGCGCGATTTCGGCATCGAGCGTCTTGCGCACCTCTTGACGTAATCAAGTTACGTGACATAATTGAATTATGTAAACCGTAGCCGCGGCTGTCCGGCCATCCTATGGCACGGGTGGTCGGTCTGGAAAGGCTTTGCCATGCCGAGGATATTCGGGACCGCCGTTCTCGTGACCAACGTCCTGTTCTGTCTTTTGACGGTATGGCGGAGCGCGGTCGCCCCGGAGGGCTTTGCCGAGAAGCTCGGGCTTGCGGTCGTCAATGCCGGCGGCCTCAACGAGGTGAGGGCGCAATATTCCGGTTTCTTCCTGGCGGTAGCCATCGTCAGCATGGCCTCGCTTGCCGGATTGCTCTCGCGCCAGGCTTCGTTCGTCGTCATGGCCGCGGTCTATGGCGGCCTGCTTGCGGGCCGTCTGGCGAGCCTCGCGCTCAACGCCGGTGTGGCCGGCTACGGCCCTACCATCCTCGCGCTCTATTTCATCGACGCCATCGGCCTCGCGCTGGCGGTTGCCTCGCTCATCCTGGATCAGCCCGGCAAGGCGTGAGGCAATCGCCTTCGATCATCAGAACTCAAGGAGAAACCGACATGCCGACCCAGCAGCCTTTCTCGTCCGTGCCCTATCAATATGCGGCAACGGAGTTCGGCGACATTGCGTACCGCGAGACCGGATCGGGCCCCGCCGCGCTGTTCGTCCATGGTGTTTTCCTGAACAGCCATCTCTGGGATCCCCTGATCGAACGGTTGTCCGGCCTGCGCCGCTGCATCGCGATCGATATTCTCGCGCATGGCGCGACGCGCGCCGGCGTCGATCAGGACCTCTCCTTTGACGCGCAGGCGGCGATGCTCGCTGCTTTCTGCCGCGCCGTGAAGCTCGATCAGGTCGATGTCGTCGCCAATGACAGCGGCGGCGGCATTGCGCAGATCTTCGCTGCCCGGCATCCCGGTCTGATCCGCAGCCTCGTGCTGACCGACTGCGACGCGCACGACAATTGGCCGCCGAAGCAGGCCGAGCCGTTGCACAGGCTCGCCAAGCAGGGCGGCGTCGGCCCGGTTGGCCGGCGCATGCTGGAGGATTTGTCGTTCGCACGGCAGAGCTTTGCGATCGGTTTCGAGCATCCGGATCAGATATCGGCGGATGATTTCCGGACCTGGCTCGAGCCCCTGTTCGCGTCGGAAACCTCGACACGCAATCTCGAACGCTTCATCGCCGGCTTCGACAACCGGCAGACGGTAGCCGTTGCGCCGCTGCTGCGCGAATTGCAGGCGCCAACGCTGATCATATGGGGCACGTCGGACCCCTTCTTTCCGGTCAAATGGGCCTACTGGCTACGCGGTGCGATCCCCGGTGCGAAAGAAGTCGTGGAACTGGAGGGCGCAAAACTGTTCTTCCCGTGGGAGCGATCGGAAGAGCTTGCCCGCGCCATGCGGGATTTCTGGCAATAGCCGCTGTCCCCAGGCACCGCCGCGATGCGACTTTGATATGACGGTTTGGGTGTTTCACAGGCTTCTTGAAGACGGGACCGATCCTCTATTTATTGCCGTCGCCGGGCTGTGAGGCCCGGGCTTGCCGCCATAATCTCCGTGTACGCTAACGGCGGTGCGCCAACAATCCAGCCCGGCGAGGAGGAAGCGATGTTTTTCGTGGTTGTCCTGGTGATCGCGATCTATCTCATCAGCGCGTTCCGCATCCTGAAGCAGTACGAGCGCGGCGTGGTGTTCTTCCTCGGCCGGTTCGAGGGCGTGCGTGGCCCCGGGCTGACGCTGATCTTCTTCCCCATCCAGCAGATGACGCGGGTGTCGCTGCGCACCGTCACCATGCAGATCCCGTCGCAGAAGATCATCACCCGCGACAACGTCTCGATCGATATCGCGGCGGTCGCCTATTATCACATCACCGATCCCGAGAAGGCGGTGATCGCCATCGAGAACGTCTACAATGCGATCAGCCAGATCAGCCAGACCACGGTCCGCAACGTGGTCGGCCGCTTCAGCCTCGATCAGCTCTTGGCCGATACCGCCAGCATCAACGACCAGATCAAGAACGTGATCGACCAGCACACCGAGCCGTGGGGCACCCAGGTCACCGCGGTCGAGATCAAGGACATCGAGCTGCCCGAGAACATGCAGCGCGCGATGGCGCGCGAAGCCGAGGCCGAGCGCGAGCGGCGCGCCAAGATCGTTGCCGCCGAAGGCGAATATCAGGCGGCGGTGAAGCTCGGCGAAGCGGCCGACATCATCGTGCAGCATCCGGTGGCGTTGCAGCTCCGTACCCTGCAGACCATGGCCGAAATCTCGGTCGAGAAGAATTCGACCATCATCTTCCCCGCCCAGTTCATGTCGACGGTGCAGGAGGCGGTGGCGGCGATGTCGAGGGAGGTGGCGCCAAAATAGCCAAGCGCGATTATCAATAGGCATCAAGCCCTTGGCGGCATTGCCGATTTGTAATCGGCCGTCTTCGAACGACGGATTCCGGGCTGCCGACCAATCACCGTAGCTATGGAGGGTTCGATGAGAGCCATGTCATGGTCGCGGTATCATTGCCTGTCCTGGTCTTTCCTGCGGCTGCGCATCCGCCGGCGAGGCAAGCGTGCGGCCAACTCCCGGTGATGCCGACGGAGCTCACATTGGCTGGAAGCGCATGAAGGCCCTGCACCGAGCATTGCCGTTCTGGGGCCGCGTCACCTTGCTGGCGGGGGTGGTCGGCATGGTCGCGGGCGCCGCGCTGATCTCGGTCCAACTCTATCGGCGGCCGACGGTCCTGACACTCGCGGTCGGATCGACCGACGGTGATGCCAGGCAGATCGCCGCGCTGATCGCCGGCCGGCTCGCGACCACCAATTCGCCGGTCAGGATCAGGATCGAAAACGCCGGCAATGCGCTTGATGCCGCTAAGTTATTTGCCGCCGGCCATGCGGACCTGGCCATGGTGCGCGCGGATGCCGGCGATCTCTATGATTGCAGGGCCGTGGCGCTCACCGCGCGCGGGCTTCTGACCATCGTGGCGCCGCCGGGCTCGGGCATTTCAGATATCGCCAAATTGCGAGGCCATACGGTCGGCGTCGTCGGGGGCGAAATCAATCACGGCATCGTCGAGGTTCTGAAGAAGGAATATGCGCTCGACTGCGCCGGCGTGGTGTTCCGGGACCTTCAGGCTGCGGACGCGAGGCAGGCCTTGCAATCCAAAGAGGTGAGCGCGCTGCTTCTGGTCGCGCCATTGACCGAAAAGCATCTGGCCTGGATCAAGAGTTTGTTTCGCGAGGCCGCCAATTCCTCGCTCGTTCTGATACCGGTCGATGCCGCCGGGGCAATCGCCGGCAGCAAGGGGCCCTACGAAAGCTTCGACATTCCCAAAGGCGCGCTTCGGGGCGCGCCGCCCGTTCCCGCCGATGACGTCACCACCTTGCGCGTCGGTTATTACCTGGTGGCCAACCGGCATCTGAGCGCGACCGTCGTCGGCGATCTCGCCAGGAAAGTGATGAGCCGCGCCGCGACCTCGTCGGCGAGCAGCCGTTGCTGGCGGGGATCGCCGCGCCCGATCTCGATGCGGACGCTTTCCTGCCGGTGCATCCGGGGGCCGCTGCATTCTTCAACGGCACCCAGGAAAGCTTCATGGATCGGTACAGCAACGTGATCTATCTGACGCCGATGGTGCTGGGGGCGTTTGCATCGGTGTTCGCGGCGGCGTGGCGATTCCTCGGCGTGCGTTCGCGCGACACGCGCGCGGGCGTGCCGGATGAGCTTTGGGGGCTGTCGGCGCGGATCAGGCGGGCTTCCGATGAGGCCTCCTTGTCGGCGATCGAAGCTGAAATCGACTTCTCGCTTCGTGCCCGGCTTGCGGGCCTCGCGCAGGAAGAAGATTTCGACCGCGGAGCTGACGATGCTGATCGCAGCCATGCATCGGCTCGACAATCTGGTTCATCACCGCCGCATGATGCTGGTCTCGGCGGAGGTGGCCGATCCGGAAATCGGCGTCGCCGGTCTGTTCGCCAGCGATGAAGCGAACGCATCCCGAACGGAAAAGCTTCCCGTCATCTAACTGTTAAAATTCATCTTCGCGCTCAATCTCAAGGCCTTGCAGGCGCCAAATAGCCAAGCGGCCGCCATCGTCCTGACGCTGGCGGTGCCGGATGTGGCGAGGAGAGGGCGCTCTCATGGCTTCCAATTGTCGTAAAATGCCGCATGGAACCCGTTGATTTCGTTGGCTTGGCCCCTGTACTTTGGCTTGCTGTGAGGGTTGTTCCTTGGCATACTTTCAACCTGATCGGGTTAGGCCCTTTCACCCCGGGGGCGTGTCGCGGGGATCAGGCTGGCGGTCTTCAGGCCGAGACGTTGGGAGTGCCGAGTTGGCGGGTCGACCTTCGGGGCGAGGCGCTGCCGAGGCGGCCACTACCGTCCCCTGTCAAAGGTGAGAGATGAGAAATCCCACGTTTGTTGCGGAGCTGCACCGAAAGCTTGGAGCTCCATCGACCGAAGCCGTCGAAAGCCTCCGGCTCTTGAAGGCCTTTCTCAGGTTGGCACCTAGCCAACGCTTCGAAATCATCGAACTGGTCGAGCGTCTCGCAACCAACGCTCGCCCCGATCGCCCTTATTCCTGACCGCGTACCCCGCCGCGGCCGGGTCGGGTCGCGGCGTCAACCGCCCGGGCGGATGGCGGTGCGTCACAAAAGACGCGACCTTACAAATGTGATTAACTGCGCTCCCGACAGGGGAGGACCGCAGCCATGATCGAACCAAAACTGGAAGTACCGGCCGAACTCCGCGAATTGGCCGAAAAGACCATCGAGCAGGCCGAGAAGGCTTTTGGCATGTTCTTCGACGCCGCCAGCAAATCCATGACAACGGTACCTGGAGGTGGAGGGGAAATTTCAAAGCAGGCCCTGACCTTCACCGAGCAGAACATGAAGGCGGCGTTCGACCACGCCCGCAAGCTCATTCATGCCACCGATCTTCAGGAAGCGATGAAGATTCAGTCGGAGTTCCTGCGCAGCCAGTTCACCAATGCCGGCGAGCACATGCGGCAAATTACCGGCGCCGTCATGTCGACGGCCAAGGATGCGACCAAAGGGTAATTCTAGAAGGCGCGTTCGTGCGTCCTGATCTGTATGCAAGGATGAATGCGCTGCACACAATATGATCTTGCCACGCGACCGCGTCGTGGATTTCAATTGGGCCGCAGGTCCTTGATGGGCCACCGGGTGAGCTCCCGCCGTCCGTCATCTTTTCTGCTGATCCCTGTCGGCCTGGCCGGCAGGGATTTGCATTTTGCCAAGCTCGCGCGCAGCGACGGCGGGCCTTCAATAATCCCCGGGATTGGCGATCATCGGTACCCTGGTGTCGGCTGGCGCGAGATCGCTGACCGAAGTATCGCGCAGAAACTTGTCGAGCGTGGCCTGGATCTTTTCCTTGACGGAATCCGGACCGCGGTCGCTCAGCTGGGTATGCAGCGCGCCGGTGTCGATGATGTCGATGCCGTCGGTCTTGGCCTGGGACGCCGAGGGTAATACGCCGGGGTCGGTCTTGAACTGTGGATCCTTCGAACGGAAGGAGAGGATCTTCATCTGCTTGCTGAGCACGAACGGCACCCGCAAATTGTCCAGCGTGACGACTTTCGACACCAGCTCGGGATGCTGGTGGGCGACATACATCGATACGTCGCCGCCATTGGAATGCCCCACCAGGGTCAGATGATCGTATTCGGCATTCGGCTCCCGCTTTTGCAGTTCGCCCAGCACAAACAGAATGTTGGCCTCGCAGCGCATATAGATCCCGCGCCGGCCGACATAGGGCATGCCGATTTTGGTCATCAGCGGCGGATCCGTCGGAAGGTCCTGCTGGATGCTCGCAACTAGGTAACCGCGCGCGGCGAGCACGTCGGCGAGGAAGGAGTACTCGGTGTTTTTGACGGTATTGCCGTTGCTGATGATGGCGATCGGCAGCTTCTGGAAGCCGCTATTGGCTTTCATCTCATAGTCGCGGCGGACCGCGAGATCGACCGAGACCGGCCGCTGCCGCGCCGCGTCATAAAGATTAAGCGTTTCGTGCCGAATGGCCCATTTGCTGACGGCAAAATATTCGCCCGCTGCGAGCACGCAGAGGCAGGCCAAAATCGCAATTGCCCTTCTCATGTTCCCAACCTGATCACGCCTTGCTCAACAGATAGTGTTGTTACGCACGTAGCGCGGCTTTGGATCGAAGGAGAGGGATTAAATTTTGGCAAGCTGGAGGCGGCTTGACTGTGCGCTTGGTCACCGACTTTGGTTCTGGGGCGAGGGTTTGGCGGTGCGCAGGGCGGCGTCGATCTTGGACTGGACGCGCCGTGCCGCCAGCGCGGCGAGCCGCGTCTGGGTTCGGCCGGTCTTGACCTTGTCCGCGATCTGGAAACGCCACTCCCAGATGTCTGGCTCAGAGGTCGCAACGACGGTGTATTCAACGCCCTTATAAATCACTGCGTGTTCTCGTTCTGAAAAAAGGACCACGGACTATGTTTCCGGCCCTCAATCAATCCGGGGCAGTACGGGAACCCGTGATTCCCGGAGCTTAAAGTCGCAAGCCTGCCATGAGCATGATGCAGACGTATGCAGAGCGGTGCAGTCAGGCAAGGTGATTGTTCCCGATTCGGTAAGCAGAAATATAATTTGCAACCAAGAAAAAGCCCCGGCTTTGCCGAGACTTTTAAATGTCAACTTGAGGGTGAAAATAAGTAGCTCACGATCTAAGGATGCATAAAGACAAACGTCCAATCTTAATGGAACTCGGGGAGTCGGCCCGTCACCGGGAGGCAACAGGGGAGCATTTTCCGGCTGTTTTCCGCCGCAAATCGCCCGTGAAGGGGCGCTTATGAGTGCACCCGGGAAGTCGGACCCGCTTAGCGCCGCCGCGCCAGAGTTACCCCGAGCAGGAACGCAATACACAGGCTCGTCAGCGGCGCTTCGCGGGTAACGGCGCGCAGCCTGGCGACCGGCTGGCCGGGACGCTCGGCGTTTGCGAGTACAAGCTGAAGCCGGTCGAGCGCGACCCGCAGCGCCGCGGTGACGTCCTCGATCGTTCGCGACACCTCGGTCGCGGTATCGATGGCGCGCTCGGCCATGGTTGGCGGCGGTGGGGGTTGCGGCGTCTCGATGTTCACGGCAGAAGCCTTCAACGCAAAGATAATGAGGCCGCCACCTTTGGCTATCCGCGCGTGCGCTCGTTTGAACAGCGGGTCTTGCGACCTTTGGCTATCCGCGACAGGCGCCGTGGTGAACGGCGGGTGACGGCCCCTACGGAAAAATGCCTGTCAGCGAGAATTGTTCCACTCAAATCCCGAGAGAGAATCTCTGTTACCGTGCAGCGCCGGACTGTCGCGGCAAAGGTTCATGATGTCTGAGAAAGATTTGGCAAGATCGATCGCCGTGCTCGGCGCGCCCATCGATATGGGCGCATCCCAGCGCGGCACCTTGATGGGGCCGGCTGCGCTGCGCACCGCCGGTTTGCTGACGCTGCTTGAAAGCCTCGGTTTCGCGGTGACCGACCATGGTGATCTCTCCATTTCCGGCATGGCCGATCTCACCGATGCTCCGCCTGCGAAGGCCAACCACTACCGCGAAATCCAGCGCTGGACCCGCGCGCTGAGCCGGCATGGGTATGAGCTGGCGCGATCCGGCGCCATCCCGATCTTTCTCGGCGGCGATCATTCGCTGTCGATGGGTTCGGTGAACGCAATGGCGCGGCATTGGCAGGAGACGGGCCGCGAGCTCTTCGTGCTGTGGCTCGATGCGCATGCCGACTACAACACGCCGGCGACGACGCTGACCGCCAATATGCACGGCATGGCGGCGTCCTTCCTGTGCGGCGAAAATGGACTCGATCATCTCCTCGGTGACGAACCGCGCGCGTCCATCGATCCCGACCGGCTGGAACTGTTTGGCACGCGTTCGATCGACAGGCTGGAAAAGGAGCTGTTGCACGCGCGCCGCGTCAGCGTCGCCGACATGCGGCAGATCGACGAGTTCGGCATGGGTGTCCTGATCCGGCGCGTCATCGACAAAGTTCGGGCACGCCATGGCGTGCTGCATGTCAGCTTTGATGTCGATTTCCTCGATCCGGATGTCGCGCCCGGCGTCGGCACCACCGTGCCGGGCGGAGCGACCTATCGCGAGGCGCATCTGGTGATGGAGCTGCTGCACGATTCCGGGCTGGTCGGCTCCGTCGACATCGTCGAGCTCAATCCGTTTCTCGACGAGCGCGGCCGCACCGCGCGCACCGCCGTCGAATTGATCGGCAGCCTGTTCGGCCAGCAGATCACTGACCGGCCGACGCCAAGCAATGCGATCGCGCCGAATGACCTCGGCGAGTAGTTACGGCGCGGGCCGGATGCCTTGATCCTTGAAGTATTGTTCCAGCGGCTCGACCAGCCCGTTGGGCTCGGCGAGCGCAACATAGGTATCCGGACGGAGCAGATAGAGCGCGTTGCGCGCGAGCCCCGCTGCCTCGTGTTCGCCCTTCCAGGCAAACACCTGCAGCGGCAGGTTTCGCTGCGCGCACCAGGCCGCGAGTTCGCTTTTCGCCTCGCCATAGACATGGACCTGCCAATCCGGGCGCGGCAGCGGCGCGAAATTATCGGCGCCGTCGATCGCGACCCAGGGCAGGCGGTCGCCGCCCTGCACGACTCCGGCCGTTCCGCGGCTTAGCGGGCCGCCGCGGTAGTTGATCTGGGTCTGCGATACCGTGCGGAATGCGAACCGGCGCGTCGCCTCAAAGCTGAACAGGATCGGCATCACGATCGGTGCCAGGCGGGTGCGCACGAAGCCTGCGAGCGAACCCTGGCCCGTCGCAAAGGTAAAAGCGCGATCGGTGCTCGCGACAAGCTTCCGGGCAAAACCGATGCGTTCGGCCTCGTAGCTGTCGAGCAGGGCATCGTCGGCGCGGCCCTTCACCACGGCCGCCAGTTTCCAGGCGAGGTTGATGGCGTCGCCAATCCCCGTGTTCATGCCCTGGCCGCCGGCCGGACTATGGATATGGGCGGCGTCGCCGATCAGGAAGGCGCGGCTTTTGCGGAAATGCTGCGCCACCCGATGATGCACATGATAGGTCGAGAACCAGTTGACCTTGGTAACTCCAAGCTTCATCTGGCCGATCGCGTGGTCGCTGATGTCGGCGAAGGTCAGCGTGTCTGCTCGCTCGGCGCGTTCGTCGCGCACCGTGCCGATCAGTCGCGCCCGACCCTGTCCCGCCAGCGGGAAGACCGCGACAAAATCGGCCTCGTCGAGATCGATATGCAACTCACCATCCAGCGCCGGCCCGGTGGCCTCGACGTCAGCGACATAGAAGAGATGCTGATAGGTGCCGCCGGGAAAGCCGGTGTTGATAGTCTCCCGGACCTTCGAACGCGCGCCGTCGCAGCCTGCGATATAAATCGCCTCGCAGTCCTGCTCGTTGCCATCGGATCCGCGCAGGCACGCCACGATGCCGTCCGCCTGTTCGCTGAAGTGCAGCAGTTCGGTGCGCCGCTCGACGGCGACGCCCAGCGACTCCAGCTTCGCGACCAGAAGCTTTTCGTGCTCGTCCTGGGGAAAGATGTGCATGAAGGGGTAGGGCGTCAGTCCCTTGCCCATGTCGTTCAAGGAAATGCGCGCCTTGCGCTCGCCCCTGACCCACAGATTGGTGGCCGGCACCCGGTGGCCTTTCGCGACCACGGCGTCGGCGAGATCGAGTTGCCGGTAGAGTTCGAGCGTGCGGGCCTGCACCGCGAGCGCGCGTGATGTCGTTCCAGGCTCCGCGGTCTTGTCGATGATCCGCACCTTGACGCCGAGCCTGGTCAGCCACGACGCCAGCACGAGGCCGGTCGGGCCGGCGCCAATAATCAGGACATCGCTTTGTTTCATCTGCTACACTCTCGGCCAACGACATACCGTACCGCTCCATTGAGGGAATGGTATGAAAAATCCTCGGGGGAACGCCATGCTTGATCGAAAATGGTCGAGGCGCGATGTACTCAAGACCTCGACCGCGCTTGCGGCGGGCGCGTTGTTCGCGGAGCCGGTGCGGGCGGCCGCGCCGCCGCCGACCCCTGTCACGCCGGAACTGATCGAGGCCGCGCGCAAGGAAGGCAAGGTCTCCTATTATTCCGCACTCGAGCTGACTACCGCCGAGCGGCTCGGCAAGGCGTTCGAGGCCAAATACCCGGGCATCGCCGTCCGCGTCGAGCGATCCGGCGCGGAACGAATTTATCAGCGCATCGCGCAGGAGCAGGGCAGCGGCATCAACGCAGTCGATGTCGCCAACTCCACCGATCCCGCGCATTATCTCGACTGGAAATCGAAGGACTGGCTTGCGGCTTACCTGCCCGACGATGTCGCCCAACATTTCCCAACGGACCAGGTCGATCCCGATGGCACCTATGCGACCTCCTGCGCCTGGATTGAAACCATCGGCTACAACACCGGTCTGGTGAAGCCGGAGGACGCGCCGAAGAGCTATGCCGACCTGCTCGATCCCAAATGGCAGGGCAAGATCGTCAAGGCACATCCCGGCTATAGCGGCGCGATCATGACCGCGACCTTCGTGCTGTCGCGCGAACTCGGCTGGCAGTTCTTCGAGAAGCTCGCGCAGCAGAAGATCCTGCAGGTGCAGTCGGCGGCCGACCCGCCAAAAAAGCTGCTGCTCGGCGAGCGCGCGGTGATGGCCGACGGCAACGACTATAACCTCCTGCTCCTGAAGGAGCAGGGAAAGCCGGTCGAGGCCGTCTATGCGAGCGAAGGCTCGCCGCTGATCATCGTGCCGTCCGGCGTGTTCAAGAACGCGCCCAATCCGAACGCGGCGCGGCTGTTCCAGAGCTTCTTCTTCAGCCTCGAGGGACAGCAATTGCTGGTCGACAATTTCGCCCATCGCTCCTTCCACGCGCAGGTAAAGGAGAAGCCGGGCCGAACGCCGCTGTCGGAGCTGAAATTGTTGAAGTCGGATCCCGCCGCGGTGCTGGCCCAGAGCGAGGAGATCAAGGCGCGCTACGCCAAGCTTTTCAAGGTCTGACGATCTCGTGAAGACGCGCCATTTTTATGCGCAGGCGTGCACAAGAAATGTCCTGCGTCTGACCTCGGCGGATGATTCGAGGAGTCAATTTCGTAGATACTTCAATGATCAAGTGTCCTGGTACGCGTCTTGCTCGCGACCCTACTCGCTCATGACCTTTGATGGAGCAAGTGGCGCTCACAATGTTGTTGAAGGTTGAGTTGCGTACCTGATCAATTGCGCCGGCGTCGCAAAATTGACAGGCTGTGGCGTTATGCCTCCCGTTATCGCGTCGTTTTATTTGGCCTGATGTGAAGAAATTCACGCTCGATTGACGCGCAAGATTATATTTTCAGGGAGTTAACACATCCAGCGCGCCGGTTTGCGGCGTCGTGGGTCCCAAGGTCATATTTGATGGAGATTGCAAAATGGAACTCGCCCAAAAGGTTCGAATTGCGTCGACCAAAGCAGATGGCCCCAGCCGCGATATGTCGATCATTCTCGGCTATTCCGTTCTTGCCCTTGTGATGTTGATCGCGATCTATCTGGCCGGCGGCGAGCCGGGAACGGCGCCCGGCGACTTTGCCACGATGACCGTGTTTCCGTAACGCGCGGTCGATCCCGCTGTCTTGCCCGAGTTGAGCGCTCGCCCCGCGCGGGGCGAGCCACAGAAACCTTTCTTCATGTGGAAGAACCATTCAACAAAGGAGAATTGCATGTTTTCGGATGGTGACGACGCCGGTCATTGCTCCAACGCCCTGACCGCGCAGAAATTTCGTGAAGCGACTCCCGAGGAGCGTATCACCTATAGGAAATGGCTCCGCGGCATCGTCTTCTTTTACTGTGCGCTGTTGTTCCTGTCGGGCATCGCGATGGCGACCTACGCCGGCACCGGCCGGACCCAGCTCTCGAATCTCTCGGCTGTATCACAGCGGGCGGATTAGCTGCCCGCGCCGGCTAACCTAGCTGCTCGACCAGCGCCGATCACAGCGGCCGGACCTCGTTGATGGCCTCGAGGCCGGTCTGTACGGGATCAGCTTCGACGCTGGGTCGACGACGATGCGCCGGCAAGCGGCAAGCATGCCGCGCCGGCGAGGCCCGCGAGCGCGATTCGTCGTGTGATCAAGTGCGGCCTAGGTCTTGCGGCCATAGTTCAACAGCCCGCCGCTGGTCTTCGGCGGATGCGCGCGGAGTGCTTCCTCGTTCGGCTCGGTGCCCCAGCCCGGCCGATCCGGAAGGACGAGATGGCCGTCGACGATCTCGGGCAGATGGGTGAAGAGCTCATGGTCCCATTCGAGGCGATCGATGTCGATTTCCATGATGCGCAGGTTCGGCACGGCCGCGCTGAAATGCGCATTCATCATCGAGCAGAGATGGCCATAGAAATTATGGGGGGCGACATTGACCTCATAGGCTTCGGCTGCTGCTGCGATCTTCATCGATTGCCACACCCCATTCCAGGGCGTGTCGATGATCGCGACATCCATGGCCTGTTCATGGAAATAAGGCTTGAACTCGCGCAGGCCGAGCAGTGTCTCGCAGGAGGAGATCGGATGCGGGCTCTGCCGTCGGATCAACCCCAGCGCTTCCGGATTGTAGCTGTCGATCTCGATCCAGAACATGTCGAGGTCTTTGATGGCGCGCAGGATCTTCAAGTAGCCTTCGGTCTTGGCGTTGAAATTGAGGTCGAGCAGGATGTCGACGTCGGGACCGGCGCCGTCGCGGATCGCTTCGAGATGCATGCAGAGGTCGCGCAGCACCTTGCGCTCGACATTGATCTCGGGCTGGAACGGCGAGCCGAAGCCGGGCCGCCAGCCGGTTGGCTTGCCGTTGTCATAGGTGAAGATGTTGGTCTTCAGTGCGGTGAATTTCTTCTCGCGCACTTCGCGGCCGATCGCCTTGACGCCATCGAGGCTCTCGATCGGCGGCTTGTACCAGGAGGGATGATTGATGCGCCAGGTCGCGCAATGCGACCAGTAGACGCGAATGCGGTCGCGGATCTTGCCGCCGAGTAATTCGTAGCAGGGTACGCCGAGATGCTTCGCCTTGGCATCGAGCAGCGCATTTTCGATCGCGCCGAGCGCTTGCGCGACCACGCCGCCGGCCGCCGGTCGCGTCGCGGAGTAGAGTTCGGCATAGACGCGCTCGTGCTGGAAGGCGTTCTGTCCGACCACGCGGGTGGAGAGGCGCTGGATCGCGGCCCCGACGCCGGGCGAGCCAAATCCCTCGTCATATTCGCTCCAGCCGATCACGCCGTCTTCGGTCGTGACTTTGACGAAGTGGTAATTTCTCCAACCCGCATCGCAGGCGAGGATTTCGACGCTTTTTACTTTTGACCCCTTGGTCATGACGTTTCCCCTGATTTTTGCCGATTATGCCGAGGCTTGTGCGCCTGATCCATCCCGTTCTCGGACATGGCCAGTATGTACAGCTGCCACGCAACTCGATGAGGTGGCAAGCTGCCTAGCGCCCGTCGGCGCACGCCGTGGTGCGCGGCTGGCAATGGCCCTGCGTGCGCTCGTCGGAATTGCAGCGGTCCATCGCCGCGCTCTGCGCCTCCGGATAGGTCATGCCGCCTGCGGTGAAGGACAGGTTCCAGCGCCGCCGGCGATAGGCGCCGATGAAGGTAGCAAGCGCCGCGCATTGCTGCCCGGAGAAGCTTACGACCTCGCACCCGCCGCGGCCGAAGCGCGCGCATTGCCGCAACACCTTGGCCTCGGCCTCCGGCTGCGAAGGCATCTTCCAGGTCGAGGAATAGGAGCCGTCGGCGGTGAAGGCGATCGAGCCCCACGAGAGATCGGACGACGAAGTCGGCCGGTCCGGAGAAGACGGGTTCGGATTTGGCTCGGGCTCGAGCCTCGGCGAGGTCGACGGCATCGTCGAAGACGGTGCGTTCGGGGAGTATGGCGTAGGCGCGACCAGTGGCGGCAGCTTTTCGAAACCGCCGGCTTGCGCGACGACAATGCTGCGTGACTGAACCACTTCGGCTGCCAAGGCGTCAGGCAGCGATTGGCCCGACATCAGAAGGGCCGTGATCGCAAGCCTTGTCGCCGCCACCGCAACGGATCGAACGGTCTGCATGCCCCCGCTTCCATCTGCAGACGTTTGTCTCTGATCAATTTCCCAAAAATCCCGTTCGCAAACAAGGGCTGCCAAGGGCTCCCGCGACGGATTTTCGTCGCGCCGCAGCGTGGATCAAATTGGTGTGCGGCGAATTTTTCGCGCTGGCAAGCCTGCAAACTTGGGAATAGCTTCGCCCGCAGTGAATGCATCCTGAAGAACAAGTTGCGGGGAGGGTGCGTGCCATGGAAACGTCTTGGGCGCGGCGTCCGCCGATTTCGATTGCCGTTCTATCGATCCTGTTCTGCGGCCAACAAGTCCTTGCGCGTGGCAGCCAAGTCTCACACGACGCTCCCTGGAATTCAGAGCATATCGATCATCTGCCCGAGATCAGGGCGGCGGTGCTCCACATGTGCGGAAGTCCCCCAAGTGCCGGGCATTATTTCGCGACCTATCTCGATCATGCCCATGTCGTGAAGCTGCACTACGAGCATCTCCATTGCGAGGACCGGACGAAGTTCTGCAATGGAGGCGGGTGCCTGCTGCAGGAGTATGAATTGACCGGCGGCCATTATCATTTGATCAAGAGCTACTACGGCAGTGACTGACTAACCGTCATCTCGGCAGCCCGCCGAACAGACCGTCGATCCGGAAGGAATAGCCGACCCCGACGATATAGCTCGGGGCGTTATGGTTGAGGCCGAAGGCGATGCGAAAGTCGACCTGCTGCAGCCGATCCACATGGTAGACCGCACCCGAGTTCCAGAGCTGGCTCGGGGTGCCCCCTTGCGGGTAGTCGCCGACATATTCGGTGAACAGGCTGAACTGCTCGGTCAGCTTCTTTTCCAGCGAGACGGTCGTCTCGGTGATGCTGCGAGCCGTGAGGTCGTCGGGGCGGAAAAACTCGGTGAACATCCCGCTCACGCCCCAGCCGTCGTGCAATTCACACGACCATGGAAACTGCAGATAGGGTTGCACGCCGCGGCCGGCGATCTCGGCTGACCCGGTCGCGAGCGCCACGCCGAACACCACCGACAGATCGACCTTGCCGGGTATCGGGCTGATCTGCCACTTCAGCGCCGGCGAGACGTCGGAAAATCCTCGACTGGCAGTTCCCTGGACGGGTGCGAAATAGGTCGGAACATCGACCAGTATTTCCAGGCAGGGCGCGATCCCGAGCCGCCATCGGCTGTTGGTGCCGTCGATGGTGCGGCCATCGTCGCGCATGCTGAAATTTGCCCCGTTCTCGTTTTGAAGGCTGCCGACCGGGACGACGATGGCGGAATTGGTGACGTCAGGCCGGTCGGTGGCGATCTCGTCCTTGGCGCTGGGGCAACGGTCCGCACGCGCCTCGGTCGCGCCGAGCGCCACCAATGCGGACAGCAAACAAGATCTGGGAAAATTACCGTGTCCAGGCACCGCAAACTCGGCCGAAGGTACCCGCAATCGGGCAGTCCTCCGTTCCTAACGGTCAGGCGCACGCTTTATTCCCGGGCACTGGCGATTTGGTCTGGCTGGGCTGCCTTCTGCCTTCGATATGGCAGGAGCTGCCAGGACGGTCATCATCTTTCTCGGGATCGTCCTGAAAATAGACCAAAGGCTGACGTTTTCGGCCACAATCGAGCACGACTTTGTGACCATGAAAATTCTGGCCGTCATCTCGATCTTGGCGCTGCTCACGATCACCGGGGCTGCCTATACCGACCAGGTTTTCACTAGCGATCAGAGTACCGCTCAACGGGCGAACTGAGCGGATTTGTAAAAAAAATCGCGTCATCTTTGGGGGACGATAGCGATGCTTTCTGTTGATCAATTCTTGCGACTGATGTGCGTGCCGGCCGTTGTTTTTGCGCTCATGGTCGCCTCTCAGATTTCGGCCGCGGTCAATCCGCCGCCGGCCGTGGCAATGGCCAGCGAATAGCTGCGAGCCGCTCCCGCCCATCGATAGCATTATCGCGCCGCCTGGCATGATCAGGCCTCGTGCTGCTGGCCGGCGCGTGGCGTCGTTCATGTGTCGTAAAGGCGGCGGATAGTCTATTACGACGGCCATGAGTAACCCGACACCGACAGCTGCCGGCGAGGCGAAGGAACTGAACGGCACGGTGAACCCTGCCGCGCCCGCCGGTGTCGTGACGCGGCAGCCGCCTCAGGGCAACCTGGCGCTTCTGGGACTCTCGGCGCTCGGCATCGTCTTCGGCGATATCGGCACCAGCCCGCTCTATACCTTCAAGACCATTCTGGGCACCGCCGAAAAGGCTCCGGATGCCGCCGCCGTGCTGGGCGCGCTATCGCTGGTGCTCTGGACGCTCTTCATCATCACGACCGTCAAATATGTCCTGTTCGCGATGCGGGTCGACAATGACGGCGAGGGCGGCATCCTGGCGCTGATGGCGCTGCTCGGCGTGAAGAAGCAGCACCGGCCGACCATCATCGCGGTCGGCCTGTTCGGCGCGGCGCTGATCTATGGCGACGGCGCGATCACGCCGGCAATCTCGGTGCTGTCGGCGCTGGAGGGCCTCAACATGGCAGCCCCCTCGTTCCAGCCTTATGTCGTGCCGGCCGCGGTCGTGATCCTGCTCGGGCTGTTTGCGATCCAGTCGCGCGGGACGGCGACGATCGGACATCTGTTCGGTCCGGTGATGCTGGTCTGGTTCGTGACCATCGCCGTGCTCGGGCTGGTCGGTATCGCCAAGCATCCCGGCGTGTTCGCAGCGCTCAATCCGCTCTATGGCCTGTCCTATCTGTTCTCCAACGGCGCCACCGGCTTCCTGGTGCTGGGCGCCGTGTTTCTTTGCGTTACCGGCGCCGAAGCGCTCTATGCCGACATGGGCCATTTCGGCGCAGGCCCGATCAAGCTCGCCTGGTTTGCAATCGTGTTTCCGAGCCTGATCCTGAACTATGCCGGACAGGCCGCGCTGGTGCTCGAAGGCGCGCCGACCGATGGCAACATCTTCTTTCGGCTGTGTCCGGACGCGCTGCTGCTGCCGCTGATCCTGCTGGCAACGGTGGCCACCATCATCGCGAGCCAGTCGATCATCACCGGCGCCTTCTCGATGACGCGGCAGGCGATCCAGCTCGGCTGGCTGCCGCGGCTGCAGATCAAGCAGACCTCGTCCGAAGGCTACGGCCAGATCTATGTCGGCGTGGTCAACTGGCTATTGATGGCCGTGACGCTCGGGCTCACCATCGGCTTTGGCAAGTCCGACAATCTCGCCTCCGCCTACGGCATTGCGGTGTCGCTGACCATGCTGATGACCTCGGCGCTGCTGTTCATCGCCATGCGCGAGATCTGGGGCTGGAGCCTGCTCGCCGCGGGCGGCGTCGCGGCTTTCTTCCTGGTGGTCGACAGCGCCTTCTTCCTCGCCAATCTCACCAAAATCGCCGAGGGCGGATATGTGCCGCTGCTGCTCGCCATCTCCGTCTACGGCATCATGTGGATCTGGCATCGCGGCGCCGCCGCAGTATTCGATCGCTTGCGCGAAGCGCTGATCCCGGTCCCCGATTTCCTGGCGAAGATTGCGGCCAACAAGGTGCCGCGAGTCCCGGGCACGGCGGTGTTCCTGACCCGTACCGAACGCGACACGCCGCCGGTGATGATCTGGCACGTCAAGCATAACCGTGCCCTGCATGAGCATCTGTTCGTGCTGCGCGTCGAAATCCTGTCGGTCCCCTGGGTTGCCTCGGGCAATCGGATGTCGGCGCTGGAGGAAATTGCGCCCGGCTTCTGGCGCGCCGAAGCCCGCTTCGGCTTCATGGAGCGTCCAAACATTCCGGAACTGCTCGCGGCCAGCAAGTTGCTGGGCTGCACCATCGACCTCAACGATGTCACCTACTATGTCGGCCACGAAACGGTGATCCCGCGCGAGGACGGCAACGGCCTGCCGGCCTGGCAGGAGCGGATTTTCGCCGTGATGGAACGCAACGCCATCCATGTCAGCGACTTCTTCAGCCTGCCCACCGACCAGGTCGTCGAGATCGGCCGGCAGGTCGCGATCTGATAGACTCTAGACTTTAACCGCCCATCACTTAAAGAGGCTGAACGACGCCGGTTCGGCGTCCGACGGCAAAGGGAAGCGACCAGTGGCTACGCAAACGCGGCGCGGCTTTCTGAAGACGACAATGGCGACAGTGGTCGCCCTGCCGCCGGTTCGCGCCTTCGCACAAGCTCCCAATCCAACTCCTGGTTCAACTCCCGGCTCAAGTCCCGGTCCGGGAAAAGTGATGACAACACTGGCCGCCTATATGAGCGCGGCGCGAACCCGTGCGTTGCCGGATGAAGTCGCCGAGCAGGCGAAATATCATCTGCTGGATACGCTGGCCGCGATGATATCGGGCTCGGAATTGCCGCCCGGCCAGGCCGCGCAGCGCCATATCCGCGAGCATAGCGGCAGCGGCACTGTCACGGTGGTCGGTACGGCGCTGACCGCGCCTGCGATCGATGCGGCGCTCGCCAATGGTGTCATGGCGCATGCCGACGAGACCGATGACTCCCACAATGCGTCGCGCTCGCATCCGGGATGTGCTGTCGTGCCGGCGGCATTGGCGGCCGGCGAGATTTCCGGCATCGACGGAACCGGCCTGTTGCGCTCGGTGACGCTCGGCTACGACATCGGCACGCGCGTGGTGATGGCGATGGGCGGTGCCGCGTTCAGCTATGAGAGCAGCCTGGCGACCCACAGCATCGCCGGGACGTTCGGCGCCGCGGCGGCTGCGACCTGCGCGATCGGCCTCGATACCCGCCAGATGCGCTGGGCGCTCGATTACACCGCACAGCAATCCTCGGGCATCACCGCGTGGCGCCGCGATACCGATCACATCGAGAAGGCCTTCGTGTTCGCCGGGATGCCGGCGCGCAATGGCGTGACCGCGGCGCTGCTGGTGCAATCCGGCTGGAACGGCGTCGATGACATCTTCTCCGGTCCGGACAATTTCTTCGCCGCCTACGCGCCGAAGGCGCAGCCCGAACTGCTGATCGACAAACTCGGCGAACGCTACGAGATTACCGAGACCGACATCAAGAAGTGGTCGGTGGGCTCTCCGATCCAGGCGCCGCTCGATGCCATCGAGGCGATCCGCGGCAAAAAGCCGTTCGACGCCGACCAGGTCAAGAAGGTAACGGTGCGGCTCGCGCCGTCGGTTGCGAATGTCGTCGACAACAGGGACATTCCCGACATCTGCCTGCAGCACATGGTTGCGGTGATGCTGATCGACAAGACGGTGTCGTTCCAGGCCGCACATGACAAGGCGCGCATGCAGGATGCGACAGTCCTGAAGCAGCGCGCCAAGGTCAATCTGGTGCGCGACGAGGAACTGGCCAAGGTGTTGCCCGCGCGTGAGGCCGTGGTCGAGATCGAGCTCAACGACGGCACGAAGCTTTCGGAACGGGTGTCGGCCGTGCGCGGCACGCCGCGCAATCCGATGAGCCGGAACGAGGTGATAGACAAGGCGCGCGACCTGATTGCGCCGGTGCTCGGGCGCGAGCCGGCGACGCGATTGATCGACACGATCTTCGATATCGACAGCCTGACCGATATAAAGAGCCTGCGCCGGCTGCTGCAGCGCGGCTGATTTCTCTTAATAGTGCGGATCGTACATCTGCGACTGGATGAAGCTGATGGTGTCGTTCGGTGGCGGCCCTGCCGCCAGCCCACGCTGATAGGCCACGTCGGCGACCGCCGCGCCGATCTGTGCCGAGACTTCGCGGATCCGCGGCAGCGCAGGATAAAGGCTGCCCTGCTTGAGATCGGCCTCGCCGACGGAGTTCGCCAGCGTATGCGCCGCGGCCATGAACATCTCGTCCGTCACCAGCTTGCTGCCGCTCGCGATCGCACCGAGCCCGACGCCGGGGAAGATATAGGAGTTGTTGCCCTGGCGCGGCACGAACGTCTTGCCATTTAGCTTGACGGGATCAAAGGGACTGCCGCAGGCGAACAGCGCGCGGCCGCCGGTGTGGCGATAGGCGTCCTCAGCGGAGCACTCGGCCTTCGACGTGGGGTTCGACAACGCAAACACGATCGGCTGCGCGTTGAGCTTTGCCATCGTCTGCAGCACCTCGGGCGTAAACGCACCGCCGACCGCAGCGACACCGATGATCGCCGTCGGCTTGAGCGTCTGCAGCGCGGTCTGGAAACCAGAGATCGGGGCCTGCTCATGCGCGTAGCGAAGCTTGTGGCCGTGCAGTCCGGTTCGGTCTTTCACTACCAGGCCTCTGGAATCGACGAGCCAGTTGCGCCGAAGCGCCTCGGCCTCAGACATCCCTTCCGCCATCATGGCCGATACAATGAGATCGGCGATCCCCGTTGCGGCTTCGCCCGCGCCGAGGAACAGTATCCTCTGGTCGGACAGCTTGCCGCCGGTTACGCGAAGTGCGGAGAACAACCCCGCCAGCGCTACGGCAGCCGTGCCCTGGATATCGTCGTTGAAGACGCAGGCCTCGCCGCGATATTTGTGCAGCAGGCGGAAGGCCGAATGATTGGCGAAATCCTCGAACTGGATCAGCACCCCCGGGAAAGCCGCGCGGGCCGCGGTCATGAATTCGTCGACGAAAGCATCGTAGTCCGCCCCCGTGACGCGCTTCTGGCGAAGGCCGATGTAGTAGGAGTCGTTGAGGAACTCCTCGTTGTTGGTGCCGACATCGAGCATCACGGGCAGACACTGCTCGGGATGCACGCCGGCACATGCAGTATAGAGCGAGAGCTTGCCGACCGGAATGCCCATGCCATTGGCGCCGAGATCGCCAAGGCCGAGAATGCGCTCGCCATCGGTCACGACGATCAGCCTGGTACGATACGGCCAGTTGGAGAGGATTTCCGCGATGCGGCCGCGATCGTTGTAGGAGATGAAGAGGCCGCGTGGCCGCTGGAAGATCAGCCCGTATTTCTGACAGGCCAGGCCCACCGTCGGCGTATAGATCAACGGCTGGATTTCATCGATGTGGTCGCAGACGACACGGAAGAACAAGGCTTCGTTGCGATCATGCAGCGAGTTCAGCGCGACGTATTTTTCGAGGTCGCTGGGTAGCGCACGCAGGTTGGTCAGCACGCGTTCGACCTGCGCCTGCATCGAGAGGACGGCCGCGGGCAGGAACCCGCGCAGCCCAAGCGCTTCGCGCTCTTCCTCGGTGAATGCGGTGCCCTTGTTGAGGAGGGGATCGCGCAGCAGCGCCAGGCCATGAGGTGAGTAAGCGGGCACTGAACGAGCGCTCAATCGTTCGGGTTTCATCAAGGTATTTCCTCACTGTCGTTTTTTGTTTGTTATAGCGTCAGCCGGCACCAGCGCACAACGCATCCATGGTATCACACAAAGCTGATGCCGCAGCGCACCAATGGTGTGACGTCTTGCAGAAAACGCGTGGGGCAGGAGAATGAGGCTGGCACATCGCGAGATGGATGCGATCCGCATGCTGTTGGGCTCAAAACCGCGGCCCGTCGGATGGTCGGAGCGGCGGCGCGACTGGGAAGTTTGTTTGCAGCGCACCGCCGCGTTAGCTGCCGGCGAACGACGACCAGAGCAGGGCGATCACGGCCACGGCCATGATGGCGGTGCCGACCCAGCCGAGCGCGACCAGCCATGACCGCGCCTTGAAGCGGCCCATCAGCTTCGCGTTCGAGACGATCACCATCATCATCGCCATGATCGGGACGGCGACGATGCCGTTCAGCACGGCGCTCCACACCAGCATGTGGATGGCGCTGATCCCGGTGAAGCCCAGCGCGAAACCGATGACGGTCGCAGCCGCGATGATGCTGTAGAAGCCGACGGCTTCGGGCGCTTTCGCTTCCAGCGTGGCCTGCCATCCGAACGCCTCGGCCACGCCATAGGCTGCGGAGCCGGCAAGCACCGGGATCGCCAGCAGGCCGGTGCCGATGATGCCGAGCGCGAACAGCAGGAAGGTGAAATCGCCGGCCAGCGGCCGCAGCGCGTTGGCGGCTTCCGCTGCCGAATTGATGTTGGTGACGCCGTTGGCGTTGAGGACGGAGGCGGTGGTCAGGATGATGAAGAAGGCGATGACGTTGGAGAAGATCATGCCGACGGTGGTGTCGATCTTGATGCGGTCGAGCTCGGGAGCGCCGCCCCGGGAAAGGTCGCGAAGCGGACGGTCTATCTTTCCCTGGTTCATCTCCTCGACTTCCTGCGAGGCCTGCCAGAAAAACAGGTAGGGACTGATGGTGGTGCCGAGCACCGCGACCACCATCAGGAAGTAGTCGGCATTGACGTGCGCTTTCGGCCAGACGGTCGAGAGCAGCGCGGTGCCCCACGGGATTTTCACCGTGAAGGCGGTGGCAACATAGGCAAACAGGGTAAGCGTCAGGAATTTCAGTACCGGCGCATAGCGGCGATAGGGCACGAACACCTGCAGCAGGGTCGAGGTGGCCGCGAAGATCAGCGCATGCTCATGATTAAGGCCGCCGATTACCAGCGACAACGCCTCTCCCATGGCCGCGATATCGGCGGCGATGTTGAAGGTATTGGCCGTGACGAGAAGCAGAATCAACGTCAGCACCAGCCAGCGCGGCGCCACTTCCATCACATTGGCGGCGAGCCCCTTGCCGGTGACCCTTCCGATCAGCGCACTGACAAGCTGGATCGCAATCATGAAGGGGACGGTGAGGAATACCGTCCACAACAGCCCGTAGCCGAATTGCGCGCCGGCCTGGGAGTAGGTCGCAATGCCCGACGGGTCGTCGTCTGCCGCGCCGGTCACGAGGCCGGGGCCAAGCAAGCGAAACAGCATCTTTCCCGGTTTCCGGGATGCTGGGCGCTTGCTGTCGGTCATCAGGTCCTTGTTGTGGTGGAGGCTGCTTGCGAATCCTCTGATCAAATCGCGTCTGGAACAAAAGTTCCAGTGCAGAAACTGCTCCCCAGCAACAAAAAGCCCGCGACGGATTACGGGCATTTCCGGACTAAAAGGCAGCGCTAGCCAGACTAGCCGCCGGCGGACCGCGTTTGCTGCGGCGATTGCGTTTGCGGCGGATTGAGCGGTACGGGCGGCGCCATCGCGGCCTGGCGATCGACGACACCGTAGGTGACGCCAAGCAGGATGCCAAAACCCATCTCGAAGCCGGGGCAGGCGTGGATCGGATGCGGGGTCTTGCTGCGATCGCCGCCGAAGATCGGGCAGACGTCGTTGCTGCCGCTTTGCAAGTCCGATTGCGTCGCCTGCACGATGCTCAGATAGATCTTGTCGCCGGCCTTCACCTGCACCGGGTTCTTGGTGCCGAGCGTGTGATCCTTCGTTGCGGTGCGCCAGATGAAGTCCGGCGTCGGCTGCATCTGCATGGCCTGGCGCAGCGACGGTTCGACTACCTCGTGGGCCTTGGTGAACTCATCGGTCTGTGCGTTCGCCTTGAGTTGCGCGCCAAGCGCCATCAGGGTGGCGGTCCGCTGCCAGGATTTTACCGTCGTAACCAGATTGCCGTTGATCGTCGGCAATGCGCCCGTCATCACGCCGATGATGGTGCGCGCCAGCAGATCATTGTCCTTCGGGTCCGGAAACTGCTCGAACAGCGCGTGGGCCAGAGGCGCGGTTGGAAGCTGGCCGGATGCGCGCTTGTTCGCGACATATTTTCCGACCGATTCCCGGAGGATTTGTCCGGTGCGCTGGCCGAGGAAACTCAGGAGCGCGTCCGGATCGGGATGAAAGATGTAGGCCGACGGCGGTGTATAATCGGCGGGGCAAACCCCGGGAGGCACGAGGTTCGATACGCCAAATCCGCCGGCTTTCACGTAGACGCCATCCGGTATGTCGAAATAATGGCTGCAAACCTTCGCGAGCACGATGTCCGAAAGCACCTGGATATCGACGATGCCGCTCGGCGCCGGCACGGTCGGAAGTGCGGCGCGTGTTTCCTTGAGCGTGATCTCGAAGGCGTCTCGCCGGGTGACCTTTCCGATTGCGGCATTGGCTGGCGTTGATTCTTTCTCGTATTCCGGTCCCCAATCCATGCCGAGGAAGATCGCACCAAAACTCTGTTCCATCCGCTTCTGGTAGCCGTCATTGGTGTAATTGCCGTCGGCATTGAGCAGCACCTGCAGGTACAGTTCCTTGCTGGTCACCAGCACGCCTTGAGGCGTGCGCGCGACGCCGCCTTCCGGATTGACCCTCGTGCTTGCTACGGTCTGGGCATGCTTGTCGACGAGATGGTCGAGCACGAGGCCCCACATGGTGCTGACGGCGCCGGCAATCGTCTTATCCGCTGACATCAAATTCTCCTGTCGGGCTATCGCAAAAGCGTTTTGCGCGCTTTTGTCTCACTGATCGTGACATCATCAAGAAGATGGTTATCGTTTTTATGTCGGTCTGAAAATCCGTGTCACCTCGCCACACGCGGGTGTGAAGTGCAGGAGAGGAGGTTCATACTGCAATCTAAGATTGATATTTGCAATGCTGATTTGGAAGAGGGATCGACCGGCCTCCCGCTGTTCAGGCGAATGCGGCGAGCAGTTCGCGCGCCTCGCGGACGTCGAGCGCGGCTTCGCCGCCTTCGATTTCGGCGAGAATTGGCTCGATCAGCGCACGCACATCATTATTGGAGTTTCCTTCGCGCCAGAGCCGGGCGAGATCGTTGGCGGCCCGCAGTTCGAGCAGGCGGCCGTGCTGGCCGTGCGCAACGTCGATCGCCTTGGCAAAGCACGCTTCCGCGCGCGACAGGTTTGGCTGCTCCTGCCGCAGCGCAAGCCGGCCGCTGAGCCGGTGCAGATCGGCGAGGTAATAGCGCTCCCCGGATTGCTCGACAAAGGCGAAGCCTTGCGCGAGGTCGGCTTGCGCCTGTCTCAGATCCCCCGCCTGCAGTGCGGCCTCCGCCATGTTGGACAGGATCATCGAGCTCCCGGTGAAGCCGCCGGCCGATCGCATGCGATCAAAAGCCATGCGAAGGGCGGTGATGTTGTTCTTGCCGGGCTCGCGCATGGCCCGGGCGTAAGCGTAGTGCAGGGCGGCGAGCAGGCGGATTTGCTCGACCCGTTTCTCGGTACAATAGGCGAGGAGCTGGGCACTGCCGTGCTCCAATGCCGCGAGGTCGCGCAACACCGCCTTTGGCCAGGTGACCGCGCAGAACCTCGCTGATGCAATCGTTGTTGCGTGCGTATGGGTCGCGATCTCGGCCTGCACCTGTTCGCTGATGTCGGCCGCACTGTCGAGGAGGCCGCGCGAGATCCGCACCAGCACTTCGAAGGAGAGCAGGGCGATGCTCGGGTCCCATCCGAAGCGGTGGCTCAACGCGCGTTGCCGCTTCGGATCGCGGTATTGCCTGGCGCGCTGCAGGCTTTCGAGGGCTTGATGATTGTGCCCGGCATAATATTGATTGGTGGCGAGCATCCGATAGGCGACCAGACGGTAGGTCGGATCGTCCTGCCTTTCTGCGACTTCGATGATCTGCTGGGCGAATTCGAGCGCGGGCCGCATTCTTGCGCGCAGCGTCGCCACGGAGCAGAGCCCGAACAACACGGAAACGCGCTGCAGATCCGTGCCGACGCCGCGGTCGAGCAGCCGTTTTGCGGCGCTCATCACTTCGTAAGTCTCGGGCGCGGAGATGCTCTTCAGCGGCACCAGCGCGTAGGCGCGCGCCACCAGAAGCGAAAGCTCGAGCGCGTCGCGTTCGCGTCCCTCGGCGATGCCTGATATCAGCGATAGCCCGGTCCGGGCATGGCGCTCGGCTTCGACCGGCGCCGATTGCGACAGCGCCAGTTCGGCCGCGCCCAGCCAGGCGGCGGCGGCAGGTGTGGCGAGCCCCGCCTCGGTGAAGTGATGGGCGATGGTTGCAGGTGGATATTCTTCGTCGGTGATGTGCTCCTTCAGCGCCCAGGCGATTTGCGCATGGATGCGTTGTCGGCGGCCGCGCAAGAGCGAGCCGTAGGCGGCGTCCTGAACCAGTGCGTGCTTGAACACGTAGCTCGCCTTGGGCGGCGCGCCACGGCAATGGATCAGCTCGGCGTCCATAAGCTGGCGCAGCACGCCATCGAGCGCATCGCCCTTGATCGGCGAGATCGCCTCCAGCAGCGTGTGGGGAAATTCGCGGCCGATCGCAGCCCCGATCTGGGCGGTCTCCTTGATCGGCGACAGGCGGTCGAGCCGCGCGGTCAGGGAGTCGTGCAGGGTCGAGGGGATCGCAAGCGGCGTCAGCGTGGACGCCAGCACATAGGCATCGTCCTGCTCGCGCAGCAACCCGGATTCCAGCACACTCTTGGTCAATTCCTCCATGAACAGCGGCACGCCGTCGGTCTTCGCCACGATCTGGTCGAGCACTTCCGCCGGCAGTTTCTTGCCGGAGGCCACGCCATCGATCACCCGGAGTGCCTGATGTCGCGTGAGGCGGTTGAGCGCCAGCGAAGTGGCGTGGCTTTGGCCGGCCCAGGTGGGCGAAAACTCCGGCCGATGTGTGACCACCAGCAGGATCGGCAGGTGCCGCACGCGCTCCACGACGCGGTTGGTCAGATCGAGCGTGGTGGGATCGATCCAGTGCGCATCCTCGAGGAACATCAGGATGGGGGCCTGCTTTGTCAGCTCGACCGTCATCGCGATCATGGCCGAGAGTGTTCGTTCCCTGGCTTCGGCCGGCGGCATGTCGAGCAGCGGATAGCGATCGCCGGTCGGGATCGTGAGCAGGGCGGCGAGCGCCGGCACGATTTCGCCGCATGACAATCCGGTGTCTTCGACCATCTGCTCCAGCTTCTCCAGCCGCACATTGGCGGGCTCGCCGCTGACAAAGCCGGCCGCGTGCCAGATCTGGACGATCACGGGATGGAGCGTGTCGTTGAGGTGGTGTGCCGAGCATTGATAGCGCATGACGATGTGGCGCTGGTCCTCGATCCGCTCGCGCAGCCTCGCCAGGATGCGCGACTTGCCGATGCCGGCCTCGCCCGAGAGGAGGGCGACCTGACCTTCGCCCTTGGTCGCACGACGCCAGCGCTCGACCAGCAGCGTCATTTCGTTTTCGCGTCCGACGAAGGGCGTAAGCGCCTCCGAACGCGACGCGTCGAAGCGGCTGACCATCGCCTGCTCGCGCAGGATCAGCCAGGCAGCGACAGGCAATTTGAAACCCTTGAGGCTCTGTGGCCCGAGCGGCTTCAGCTCGAATGTCTTGCCGAGCAGCCGCCGTGTCGGTTCCGAGACCATGATGGTGCCGGGCTCGGCCAGCGATCGCAGCCGCGCCGCGAGATTGGCGGTATCGCCGACGACGCCCCGTTCGCGCGCTTCGCCTTCGCCGATCAGCTCACCGACCACGACCAGCCCGCTGGAGATGCCGATCCGCGGCTCGAGCGTCACACCGTGCTCGCGGGAGAGTCTTGCGACCGCTTCCATCAGCGCGAGGCCCGCCCGCGCGGCCCGTTCGGCGTCGTCCTCATGGGCACGTGGATAGCCGAAATAAACGGTGGCGCCGTCGCCGACCCATTTGGCGACATGGCCGTCGAAGCGCGCGACCGCAGCCGCGATCGTGCTCTGGGAGGCGCGCATCAACTCTGCCATGTCCTCGGGATCGAACTCCGCCGTCAGCGCGGAGAGGCCCGCGAGGTCGCAGAACATCACGGTCATGTGCCGGCGTTCGGCGCCATCACCGGGAACGAGCGCGGTCGTTGCCGGCCGCGCCGCATCCGCCGCTTGAACGGCAAGGTCGCGGATCGCGCGCAGCATCCTCAACCGGTGTCCGAGCGGAACACCGAGATCCCTCAGGCGCTGCTCCGTCAGCTCGGCAAGCGCGTCAGCGTCGATCCCGTTTTCTCGAAATGTGCTTTCGTAGTGATCGAGGCCGAGGCTGCCCAGCCAGGTCCCGACATCCATCTATCCCGGTCTCCCTCCCGCCCGACAGCGATGATGGGCCGCAGGGAGCGTCCTGTCCAGAACCGTCAGAGGTCCGAAATCTCCGGTCGAGATGACGTGAGGTGAGAATCTTTCCACGAATGCCAACGCGCGGTTGACGCGTCGGGCAAATCAGATGCATCCTGACATCATCGCAACAAGCATCGATGCCCGTGGCCGGACCGGCCGCGGGCTTTTTGCTTGCGCGGGCTACTTGATGCTGACGAACATGGCCCACACCGCCGCAAGCCCGGCGCCGGTCAGGACATAGTACGGGCTTTGGCAGAACGTGCTGCCGTATCGGCACATCTCGACGCCGAGCGAGCCGATCTCGTGATTGCCGGCGGCATAAAACAGCCCGGACAGCACAGCCAAAATACCGGCGACCCACCACATCGTCGATCTCCCTGCCATCCATTGATCGATCGCACCTGATCCCGAAATCCGCACTTGACCCGTCGGGCAAATCAGAAGCATATCAGTAGCATCAAGAACTATAGAGCCCGCGCCATGATTCGGCAGCGGGCTTTTTCATTTGTGCGACGCAAGCCTGCAGATCCAGTTTCAATTGGCCGCAATTCATTTGCCGCATTTTCATCAAATTTGACTCGTCGGGCAAATCAACAGCATACTGACACCATCGCAAGAAGTTCGAGAGCCCGCGCCGGAAACGGCGGCGGGCTTTTTCGTTTCCGCAATCGGATGGCGGCGCGCACGCGAGCACGCCCCACTCTCGCGCTTTGCGTTGCCGCACGCGCGCCGCCGTCCGAGCCTTAAATCTCCAGCCATATTGGCCGGGCGCGCGAACGCACCGGTCGGTGGTGCGCGGGTGACGCGCACGCCCGCGGCCCCCGTGCTCCCAGGGGATAGGGTTCGCGCCTGAAATGATTGTGTCGTCTCACGATCATGCCGCACATTTTCGTTCAAAAAGAGAAAAAGCAATGAATGACCGCGTATCTGATTTCGCTCGCGCTCGTGTTCCTGGTTGCGATCGCTGTGTGGGAGGGAATGTCGTGAGCGCGGAAGTGGTCCGCTTCATTCCGCGTCCGCGTGACAGCGGCGAGACAACGGATTTTCCGGCCGTGGCATTTCTCCTGCCGGTTGAAGCGGAAGATCATGCCGACACCGCACCGTGCGAATATGTCGCGCCCGCAGATGATGAGACCTAGCTCAAAAATGCCAAAAACCTTGACTGAAATTCGTTCAATCGCCCGCAGCCATACGCGAACGGCCATCAATACGCTTGTCGGCGTCATGAAGGCAAAGGACGCGACCCCTGCGGCGCGGGTTTCCGCGGCGACCGCGATCCTCGATCGCGGCTGGGCAAGCCGGTGCAGGCGCTGGAGAACGGCGACAACGGCGCCCTTGAACTGATCCACCGAATTGAGCGTGTCATTGTCCATCCTGAGAATCCAGACAGCACGGGTATTTGAGCCGCTGCTCGCGCCCGCGCGGTACAAAGGCGTGTTCGGCGGACGTGGCTCGGGCAAGTCGCATTTCTTCGGCGAACTGCTGGTCGAGACCTGCCAGGCCGAGCGCGGGACGCTGGCGGTCTGCATCCGCGAGGCGCAGCGCACGCTGGCACAGTCGTCCAAACGGCTGATCGAAAGCAAGATCGCCGCGCTAGGGCTCGGCCACGGTTTCAGGGTATTCAACGACAAGATCGAGACGCCGGGCGACGGCCTCGTCATCTTCCGGGGCATGCACATTTGCAGCCAGGAACGTCGTTGAGATTGCGACGCCGGTTCGGCAGACAAACGTCCAGAATAACATTACGCCCGGTGGCTCCATGCCACCGGGCTTTTTTGCTTTTTAGGCTACGCCGTGTCTACCGCATCGCATTGGAGGTCTGCATTACCGGGGCAGGAGGCTACGCCCTCTTGTGGTTAGGCGAGAATAAACCCTAAAGTCGATACCTAACGCATCGATAACAAGGGGAACGCCTGACCATGACTGCTGGAGTGCCGCTGCCGGACCGTTTACCGCGTGCAAAGGATGCGCCGACCGCGCTCGACGGCCTTCTGGTCGTGGATTTTACGCGCGTCGTCGCGGGACCGGCTTGCACGCAGACGCTCGCTGATTTCGGCGCCGAGGTCATCAAGATCGAGAATCCCGAGGGCGGCGATGACAGCCGCGCCTATGAGCATGCCGAGATCGGTGGAGAGAGCGCGGCCTTTCTGAGCCTCAACCGCAACAAGCGCGATATAGCGCTCGATTTGACCGTTTCGGCGGCGCGCGAAGTCGCGCGGGACTTGATCGCGCGGGCGGACGTGGTGGTGGAGAATTTTTCCGCGAGCGTCATGGAAAGATTCGGTCTCGATTATCCCTCGGTTGCCCCGACCAATCCCCGTCTCGTCTATTGCTCGATCTCGGCCTACGGTCGCAAGGGGCCTTTTGCCTCACGGCCAGGTTTCGATCCGATCACGCAGGCCGAAAGCGGTTTCATGTCGCTGAACGGCTTTCCGGACGGGCCGGCGGTGCGCACCGGACCACCGATCGTCGACATGGCAACAGGCATGTCAGCCTGCAATGCCATTCTCCTTGCACTGATCGCCCGCGATCGGTTGGGAAAGGGCCAGCATGTCGAGGTCGCGCTGTTCGATATCGCAATGTCGATGACCGGCTTTTATGGCATGGCCTATCTGATCAACGGCACAAACCCCGGCCGCTTCGGCAATTCGCCGAACGGGTCTCCAACCGTCGGCATCTATGAGGCGTCAGACGGGCCGCTCTACATGGCCTGCGCTAACGATCGGCTGTATCGTCGGCTGGTAACCGAGGTTCTGGAGCGGCCTGATCTCATAACCGATCCGCAATTTGCCAACCGCAGGGTGCGGTCGGCCAACAAGGAGAAGTTGCGCGCAATGATCGCGAGTGTCTTTGCCAACGATACGCTCGAGAACTGGATGGCAAAGATGAAGAAGGCCAATATTCCCGTCGGCTATCTCCGCACGGTCGAGCAAGGCTTTAACGCACCCGAGGCCCGGGAACGGCATCGCCTCAGCCAGATCCCACACCCCACGGCGGGCATGGTCCCCAATATCGAGACGCCGCTCAATATGGGCCTGACGCCGGCCATTGATCCAACGGCCGCGCCGCTATTGGGCCAGCACACCAAGGAGATTTTGCGCAAGACACTGGGTTACGACGATGGGCGCATTGCAGCCCTGGCTGGAGCGGGTGTGTTCGGAAAGCCGCAAACCGGCAGCCAACCTGTTTGAGACAATCTGGCCGATTGCCGTGGGCCGCGGCCCAAGCAGAGCTGCCGCAGCCGCCATGCATTCGCTTGATCGAATAGGCCCTAGCGGGGTGGCCTAATGCCATGCTTTGATGCCCTGCGCTTGATACCGTAACGCAAAAGCCGTGGAAAACGGCGGTTAGCGGCCGCTGCCGCCGGCCTCAAGACGGCAAAGGGAGGACTGCCTTGGGAGAGCCTGGCCGTACCATGCTGGCCAAGATCTGGGACCAGCATGTCATCGCTCGCGTCAGCGACGATACCGACCTCCTTCATATCGACCGCCATCTGTTGCACGATCTCGGCGGCTCGCGCGGGCTGCTCGATCTCAAGGGGCGCGGACTCAAGGTTCACAGTCCCGAATTGACCTTTGCGACCCCGGACCATGCGATCTCCACGGCGCGAGGCCGGGCCGGCACCAGCAAGATCGGGCAGGAGCTGTTGGCAACGCTGCGGGTCGAAACCTCGGCCAGCGGCATCCAGCTGTTCGATATCGACCAACCGGGGCAGGGCATCGTGCATGTCATCGGCCCCGAGCTCGGATTGAGCCTGCCGGGATGCACAATCGTCTGCGGCGACAGCCACACCTGCACCCACGGCGGATTGGGCGCACTCGCGTTCGGCATCGGATCGAGCGAACTCACGCATGTGCTGGCGACTCAGGCGTTGATTCAGCGCCGGCCCAGGACCATGCGCGTGAAGTTCGAAGGCAGGCTTGCGCTTGGCGTTACGGCAAAGGACCTCATCCTGGCCTTGATCGGTCACGTCGGAGCGGCTGGCGGCACCGGCTATGCCGTCGAATATGCCGGCAGCGCCATTCGTGACCTGCCGATCGAAGGCCGGCTGACGATCTGCAATCTCTCGATAGAGCTCGGCGCCAAGATCGGTATGGTCGCGCCCGACGAGAAGACGTTCGAGTTCTTGCGTGGACGGCCCTACGCGCCGAAAGGCGAGATGTTGGAGCAGGCCATCAAGTCATGGCGCGCGCTTCCGAGCGACGCGGACGCAGTATTCGACAGGGAAGTCGTCATCGATGTCGAGAAGATCATTCCGCAGGTAACCTGGGGCATCAGCCCGGAACATGTCATCGGCGTTGATGGCCGCATTCCCGATCCACAAACGGTCGACGATCCGGCACGCCGCACCGCGATCGAGACGGCGCTCGATTATATGGGGCTGAAGGGTGGCGCGCCGATCGCGGGCACGCCAGTCGATTGGGTCTTCATCGGTTCATGCACCAACAGCCGCTTGAGCGACCTTCGCGCTGCCGCTGACGTCGCTCGTGGCCGCAAGGTCGCTCCCGGTGTGCGCGCTTGGGTTGTCCCCGGTTCGGAAAACGTTAAACGCGAGGCTGTTGCGGAGGGGCTGGACAAGGTCTTCACCGAAGCCGGCTTTGAGTGGCGCGAGCCCGGCTGCTCGATGTGCCTTGCCGCCAACGGCGAGACGGTAGGTCCCGGCCAACGTTCGGTCTCCACCTCCAACCGCAACTTCGTCGGCCGGCAGGGACCGCGGGCGCGCACCCATCTGGCAAGCCCGGCGAGTGCAGCCGCGGCGGCGATCGCAGGTGCGATCGCTGACGTGAGAACCATGGGACGCTGACGATGCCGAAGCCCTTCGACAAACTGACCGCCATCGCCGCGCCGATCATGCGCGCCAATATCGATACCGACGTCATCATCCGTATCGAGCGCCTGGTCGGAAATTCCATTCGCGGCACCCTCGGCAAATGGGCGTTTGGCTCGCTTCGCTATCTGCCAGACGGCTCGGAAAATCCTGCTTTCATCCTGAACCGCGAGCCCTATCGGCAGGCGGAGATTCTCGTGACCGGCCCGAATTTCGGCTGCGGCTCATCGCGGGAAGGAGCTGTGTGGTCGCTGCAGGAAATGGGCATCCGTGCCGTCATCGGCTCAGGGTTTGGCGATATCTTCTTCGCCAACTGCTTCCAGAACGGAATTCTTCCCATTGTCGTCGACAAGGAGATCGTCGATTCGCTTGCGGCCGATATTGAAGCGACACAGGGGGCGGGGCGAGTTAGTCTTGATCTCGAGGCGCAGACCATCGTCTCACCTTCAGGAAAGCACCACACGTTCGAGATCGATCCGCGGCGGCGCGAAGGTCTTCTGCAAGGCCTCGACGAAGTTGCGCTGACATTGCAACGCGACAAAGATATCCGCGCGTTTCAGGCGGCTGATCGCTCGGCGCGGCCCTGGATCCATTTTACAAGGAAGTCGGCATGAATAATCGGTCCAATATGGTCAAGGTCGCCGTGGTCGGCGGCGAAGGCATCGGCCCCGAGGTCACGGCGCAGTCGCATCGCATCCTCAACTGGTTCACTACCAAGCGGGGCGTGCCGATGACGCTGCGGGAAGCCCAATATGGTCTCATCCCTTATCTCGCGACCGGCAAGGTTTTGCCGGAAGACACCGCCGAGGCGATGGACGAGGCCGACGCGATCCTGTGGGGAGCGACGGGTGGTCCTGAGACCAAGGAGGTCCCGCCCGCGGCGCGCAAGGCTGGAAGCCTGCTGTCGTTGCGGAGCAAATACGATCTCTATGCCAATCTGCGGCCGATCGTGGCCAACCCCGCGCTCGCAGATTCGGCGCCGCTCAAGACGGAGATTCTGAAGGACGTCGATTTCGTCATCATCCGCGAACTCACCAGCGGCATCTATTTCGGCGAGCCGCGTGGCATCGAGACGCTGCCCGACGGGCAGCGGCGCGGGTTCAACACCGAGCAATACACCACCAGCCAGATTCGCCGCGTGGCGCGCGCGGCTTTCGAGCTGGCGCGGACGCGGCGGAACAGGGTCTGCTCGGTCGACAAGGCCAATGTGCTGGAGACCAGCGTGGTCTGGCGCGAGGAGGTCATCGCGCTCCACAAGGAAGAGTTCTCCGACGTCGAGCTCAGTCACATGTACGTCGATAATGCCGCAATGCAGATTGTGCGCGAGCCGCGGCAATTCGACGTGATGGTCACCGGCAACATTTTCGGCGACATCCTTTCGGATTGCGCGGCCATGGCCTCCGGCTCGCTCGGCATGCTGCCGTCGGCATCGCTTGGTCCGGTCGACCGCTTCGGCCGGCGCAAGGCACTCTATGAGCCGGTCCACGGCAGCGCCCCCGATATCGCGGGCAAAGGCATCGCCAATCCGCTGGGCTCCATCCTGAGCGTCGCAATGATGTTGCGCCTGACGCTGAACCGACCCGAGGATGCTAATCTGCTCGAGAAGGCCGTTGCTACCGCGCTTGCGGCCGGGGCAAGGACGGCCGACATTGCCGAGCCGGGCGCAAAGAAGCTCTCGACGGAAGAAATGGGTGATGCCGTGCTGAGCGCGCTCGACAAGGTCGCAGGCAAGGAGAGGGAGCACGCGTGATGGCTTATGTCTCGAGACGTTCCGCGCTGACCATCATCGCCGGCGGCGGAGTTGCGGCTGCGGGAGGCCGCGCGCGAGCGGCGGACAACACCGGTCGTGTGATCTATCCGGTCGCAGTGCCGGTCTATCAGACGCAGTTCGTGGCTGACCGCATGGGCTTCTTCAAGGAAGCCGGCCTCGATTGCAAGCTCATCCAGGGCGGCAGCGGCGTAAAAACGCGCGAGATCATCGCCTCCTCGCAGGGAGATATCGGGATCGGCGACATCACCCATCCAATGCAGCTCAGCAATCATGGGCGCGCCGGACGGGTACTGATGCCGGTCGATACACGTTCGAGCTCGGTGATGTTCATCATCCGCAAGGACCTCAAGGACCAGGGCATCAATACGCTGGAGGCCTTCACGGAATGGAAGCGGCCCGACGGGCGCAAGCCGATCATCTCGGTCTCATCGCTGGGTGGCACCAACCATGTCTGGGCTTCCTACTACATGGAAACGATGGACCTCGATCAGAAGGTGACCTGGATCGGGACCGGCAATGTCGACACCATGCTGGGCTCCCTGAAATCGAAGCAGGTCGACATCCTCGTCAGCTCGCTCTCATTGCTGAACGAGGCGAGGGAGCAAGGCTGGGGCGAACTTCTGTTTGACGGCACGGACGAGGCGATCTGGAACAAATATATCGGGGGTAAGGTGCCAGTGACCTCTCACTTCACCCTGCAGTCGACGATCGACAAGGATCCCGCGAAGATGCAGGCGTTCACCACCGCGCTTTGGCGCGCGACGCAATGGATCAAGGTGCACACGCCGGAGCAGATCTATGAGGCCGTCGAGCCCTACGTCGGCAGCACCTCTCGGGCAGCCAATCTTCTGGAGATCACGTCCCTGCAAAAGGTCGCCGACTATGACGCCACCATCAACGCCGCCGACTTTGCGCGCGGCGAAAAGGTCTGGTTCCGGGAAATGACCGGGATCAAGCCGCTCACGATTGCCGAGGTCGTGAGCCCAACCTTCATCGAGGCCGCCAAGAAGGCATATCCGGGTTGAACGCAGAACCCATGACTGCAGCGCCGTTGCCTCGATCGCCGGACGTCCGGCGGATCGAGGTGAGGGGATTGAGCAAATCCTTTCAACTCGCAGGCACGGCCATCGAAGCGGTTCGCGACGTGTCCTTTGGCGTGCGCCGTGGCGAGTTTGTCGCGCTGCTCGGGCCTTCCGGCTCCGGCAAGAGCACCGTGCTCAACATGATCGCCACCTTGATCAAGCCGAGCAGCGGCGAAATTCTCATCGATGGCAAGCCGATCATTGCCGGGCGGGCGACCCCCGGCGTCGGCTATGTGTTCCAGCGCGATACGCTGTTCCCCTGGCGCACGGTGGCCGACAACATAGGCTATGGCCTGCAGTTGGCGGGTGTCCCCGAGAGTGAACGTAAGGAACGCATCACGGCCTGTATTGCGCAGGCGGGATTGAAGGGCTTTGAGCACGCCTATCCATCGGCGCTCTCGGGCGGCATGCGGCAGCGCGCAGCCTTGATGCGAACGCTGGTCGTTGAACCGCAAATCCTGTTGATGGACGAACCGTTCGGCGCGCTCGATACCCACACCAAGATCGACATGCACGAAGTGCTGCTGCGGATCTGGGAGCGCGAACAGCAGACAGTCCTGTTCGTGACGCACGATCTCGGCGAGGCGCTGACCCTGGCCGACCGCATCATCCTGTTCTCGGCGCGGCCCGGCCGCATCAAAGACATGTTCGAGGTCGATTTCGCGCGGCCGCGCGATGCCGTTAAAGTGCGCGAGACGCCGCGCTATGCCGAATTATTCCAGCATATCTGGCACTCGCTCGGCGAAGAGTTCGTCAAGGGCCGCGGCCCATGAGGGAGTATCGCCTGCTCAACACCTTCGCCTGGCAGGCCGCGATCTGCGTCGTCGTGCTGTCGATCTGGCAATGGGGCTATGACCTCCATGCCAAATTTCCCTCTTTGGTGCCGGACCTGCTCGATCCCTATTTCATCTCGAAGCCGTCCGACATATTCGATAATTTCCTCATTCTGAGCTGCATCAAGTCCAAGCTGGGTGTATTCAACGGCTGGACGAACGGCGACATTGCGAAATGCCTCGCGCGCAATCAAAACAATCTCTGGATTGCGACCGCGGTGACGCTGAAGAACACGTTCTTCGGTTTTGTCACCGGCGTCGCCAGCGGTTTTGTCGTGGGGCTTATCCTCGGCCGCTCCGATCGGCTCAGCGCAATCTTTCAGCCGTTTATTACCGCAGTGAACTCGATCCCGCGGATCGCGCTCGCGCCGATCATCGTGCTCGCGTTCGGCATCGGCGACATGTCAAAAATCGTCACGTCCTGGATCGTGGTTGTGTTCCTGGTGTTCTTCAATACCTTTGAGGGCGCCCGCTCGATCGACGAAGGCTTTGTCAATGCTGCACGTCTGCTTGGCGCCAGCGAATGGCAGATCACCCGCACCGTTGTTGTCCCGTCCACCATGGCCTGGGTCTTTGCCTCGCTTACGCCAGCGATCTCCTTTGCCCTGATCGGCGTGATCGTCGGCGAGTTCATCGGCGCGGAACGCGGGATCGGGCGCTTGATTATCGAGTCGGAAGCGCGGGGCGAGGCATCAGGCATGATGGTCGCCGTCATCGTGCTGATGCTGGTCGGCGTCGTACTGTCAGCGTTGATCTGGCGGTTACAGGCCTATCTCCTGCGCTGGCAGCAGCACAACAGGGCCGAATAGGCGGTGACGCCGTTTCTGGCGTCACCTGCCGCTTCTCTGCTATCCTGATCGCCGGCGGCTTGGGCCGGTGTCAGAGGTCGGAAGGTCAGGGAAGCATGGCGATACAGATGTATGGATTTTGGCGCTCGATCGCCTCGTTCCGGGTGAGGGTCGCGCTCAAGCTGAAGGGCCTGCCGTTCGAGGAAACCCCGATCGACATTCTCGTCGGTGAGCAATTCAAGCCGGGCTATGAGACTGTCAATGCCGAGCGCGTCGTTCCGACTTTCATTCACGACGGGCACTCCGTATTCCAGTCGCTCGCCATCATCGAATATATCGAGGACATCAAGCCCGAACCGCGATTGATCCCGGCCGATCCCAAAGAGCGGGCCTATGCGCGCTCGCTTGCATTGATGACCGTGGCCGACGCACATCCGCTGGTGGTGCCGCGGGTTCGCAACCATCTTGCCAAGACCTTTGGAGCCGATGCGCATGCGATCGAGCAATGGGGCAAGCACTGGACGACGGAGGGACTGGCGACCTATGAACGGCTGCTCGCCCGTCGCGCCCCGGCGCCGTTTGCGCTCGGGGCCGAGCCGGGCCTTGCCGACATCTGTATCGCCGGCCAAGTGGTCGGTGCGCATTTCCTCAAGCTTGATCTCGCCGCGTTTCCGGTGGTGGCCCAGCTTGCCGAGCGCTGCTTTGCACTACCGGCCTTCAAAAGTTCGCATCCGTTCGAGCAACCCGGCTACAAGACGGCGGCCGCGGCGCACTGAGCGCGCCGCCGGCCGCGCGGTCAGAGATCGAGGCCGAGCACGCGGGCCGCATTGCCACCGGCGATCTGCGCCAGCGTGACTTCGTCCATGCCATCGACACCCGCGACATGGCCGATCGGATTGTATTCGGCCATGTCGAAGGGATAGTCCGTGCCCATGACGATACGGTCGGGCCCAAACACGTCGATGAGATAGGCCAGCTGGTGATAGCTGAAGACCACGGTGTCGAGATAGACCTGCCGCAGATAGGTCGTCGGCGGTAGCGGCAAATCGGCGTGACAATCCCGCCGCGCGCCCCAGGCGTGATCGATCCGGCCCGAATAGCTCGGAAGATAGCCGCCGCCGTGCACCGCCATCAATTTCAGTTCGGGGAAACGCGCCAGCGTGCCCGAGAATATCAAATTGTGAAGCGCGAGCGTCGTGTCCAGTGGATTTCCCAGCACGTTGCTGAAATAAAAATGAGTCAGGCGCTGGCCATGCGTGAACCCGTTCGGGTGCATCATGATGAAGGCGCCGAGTTGCTCGGCCCTCGCAAAGAACGGCCGGAATTTAGGATCGGATAGTTCCTGGCCGTCGACGTTGGTCAGGATCTCCACGCCCTTCAGCTTCAGCGTCCCCATGATGTAATCGAGCTCACGGACCGCGAGTTCAGGCTCCTGCAGGGTGACGACGCCCAGTCCGACGAAGCGGTCGGGTCTGCGCGAGCAATATTCCGCCACGCCATCATTGGCGAGCCGATGTGCATTCTCCCCGATTTTCGGATTGACCGTGTAATAGCACTGACCCGGCGCTGGTGCGATGACCTGGATGTCGATGCCCATCTGATCGAGATGGGTTAACCTCCGATCAATCGTGGTCATTACCTCGCGGACGTCTTTCTCCTGCTGCGCGTTGATCTCCTTGGTGGCGTCGTCAGCGAAGTGGGCGAGCGCGATCCGGCTCATATCGACGTGCGGCTGGGCGACGGCCGCAGCTTGGGGAACAACGATATGAGCGTGGATGTCGATGGTCACGGAAGAGGGACGGCGCGCGAGGCCATCGGCGTCATGGATGCGGGCGGCGGTGCGGCCGTAACGATTCTTGCTGTCGATCATTGGAATGGACCTGTTGGTGAATTGAAGGAGCTTTTGAGCATCAAGATTTGGACTGCCGCTGCGGCCAGCGGGTCGATACCGCGGTGGCGTCGGCATCGCCGAGGCCGGCAGCTTCGGCCTCCTCGAAGCAGGCGAGCGCGCTGGCAGCGACGGGCAGTTCGGCGTGGAGCGTCTTTGCGAACTGAACCGCGGTCGCCAGATCCTTTTTGGCGGCGTTGAGGCCGAAGGCGGTTTCGCCCAGCGGCTGGCCGCCCAGCACCTTGGCGATGATGGCGCCGCGGCCCTTCATCGCGGTCGGGGTGCCCGCGGTATCGGACATGATATCGATCAGCCGGTCGGCCGGCAGGTTGAGCGGCTTGCAGATCGTCAGGGATTCCCCGAGCGCCTGCCAATAGACCAGCAAGGGAAGATTGATCGCGAGCTTGACGGCGGAGCCCGCGCCGAGAGCGCCGACATGCTCGATGCGCCGGCACATTTGCTCCAGCACCGGCATGGCGCGCGCGACATCCGCGTTGTCGCCGCCGACCAGTGCGAACAACTTGCCTTCCTTGGCCGGTCCCGTGCTGCCACCGACCGGACTTTCGACAAAGGCTGCACCCTGCTGGATGACCGAAGCGCCGATGCTTTGCATGGTGTCCGGTCGAACCGTGCTCATGTCGATCACGAGCTTGCCGGCAAGCTTTGCCTTCAGGATGCCGTCCGGCCCGCGATGCACCGCTTCGCTGGCGGCGTCGTTGAGCAGCATCACGACGACCGCCTCGCAGCCTTCGACCAGGGCGGCGGGTGTCGCAAACGCTTTTGCGCCGGCATCGACCAGCGGCCTGGTCTTGGCCTGATTGCGATTCCAGACCGCAACTTCGTGGCCGACGGCCATCAATCGCTGTGCGATCGATGCTCCCATTCTTCCCGTTCCGCAGACGCCGATCTTCATGGCTTGACCTCAGCTTGAGAGTGGATTGTTGATTTAGCTGGCATGATAGACGCCGAGATTTTGCGCGACCAGTTCTTCATTGTTTTGAAGCTCGCCGGCTTTGCCCGCGAAGACGCAGCGTCCCGTGTTGAGAATGACGGCGGAATCGGCGACGTCGAGCGCAAGCTTGAGATTTTGCTCGACGAGAATGATCGACTGCCTTTCCTCTTTCAGGCGGCTGATGGTGCGACCGACCTCGGCTACAATAAGGGGAGCAAGGCCCTCGGAGGGTTCATCCAGCAGGAGCACACGCGGATTTCCCATCAGCGCACGGCCGATCGCGAGCATCTGCTGCTCACCGCCGGACAGCGTGCCGGCAAATTGCGCATGGCGCTCGCGTAGCCGCGGAAACAGGTGATAGATGCGATCCAGATTCCATGTCTTGGTGCCTGTATCGCGACGCTGGCGGGCGACAACCAGATTCTCCTGGACGGTAAGCGAAGGAAAGATGCGGCGGCCTTGCGGCACCAGGCCGACCCCGAGGCGTGCGATGCGCTCTGGGCTGAGGCCCCCGATCGGTTCGCCATAAAGCCGGATTTCGCCTTCTCGCGGGCTCAGGAGACCGATGATGGTCGAGATGCAGGTGGTCTTGCCTGCGCCGTTGCGTCCGAGGAGCGCCAGCACGGCGCCGGGACGCAGCGAAAAGCTCACGCCATGGAGGATATGGCTGTCGCCATAATAGGTGTGCACGCTGGCCAGGCTGAGCGCATCAGGTGCCAAGATACACCTCCCGCGTCCGTTCGTCCGCGATCACGGCATCACGCTCGCCGTCGACGATCACGCGGCCATAGTTGAGCAACGTCACGGTCTCCGCTAGATCGAGCGCGGTATCCATATCGTGCTCGATCATGATCACGGTCGTCTCGCCCGAAATCGATGCGATCAGCGACTTCACCGTCGACCGCTCGGTATTGGAAAGTCCCGCCAGCGGCTCGTCCAGGAGCAGCACGCGCGGCTTTTGCGCCAGTGCCACTGCGAGCTCGACGCGGCGCTTTTCGCCATAGGCGATATCGGAGATCGGGTGATCGGCGAGATGCAGCAGGCCGACTTCGTCCAGCGTGCGGCGGGCTTCGCTGGCGAGATCACGGTAGAACGACATCGGCCGCCACATCTGCCAGCGCGATGGCCGCAATCCCAGCAAGCCGAGCGAGACATTGTGTTCCAACGTGTCGCCAGCGAATAGCGTGATGATCTGGTAGGTGCGCGACAGGCCGCCATGTGCCCGCTGATAGGGAGGCGAATGAGTAACATCAGCACCGAACAGCCGGATCATGCCGGAATTCGGCCGCAGATCGCCGCTGATCTGATTGAACAGCGTGGTCTTGCCGGCGCCGTTCGGTCCGATGATCAGCCGGCGCTCGCCCGGCCGCACTTTCAGGGACACATCCTGCGTGACGATCAGGCCGCCGAAGGCTTTCTTGAGGTTCACGATTTCAAGCGCGTGCTCCGAACTCATCGCGCTTCCCCGCGCAGTGCTGCCATCAGCCTGGTGAACCCGGGAACAATGCCAGCCGGCATCACCAGGACGATGAAAAGGAAGACGAGCCCGAGTAGCATGTTCCAGCGTTCGACATACGCCGAGGCGTAGTTCTTCAGGAGGAGCACCAGGGCTGCGCCGACGGCCGGGCCGCCCAATGTTCCGGAGCCGCCGGCGATGACGCCGAGGAGGGCTTCGGCCGAGCTGGTGGTCGAGAGCGAACTCGGGTGGATGTATTTGTGATAATAGACATAGAGCAGCCCCGCGACTGCACCCCAGAAGCCGGCATAGATGAAGGTTATCCATCGGATCAGCCAGGGATTGAAGCCCAGTGCGGCCATGCGGCGTGGCTGGTCGCGTACGCCTCGCAATGACGAGCCGAAAGCGGACGAGACGAACACCGCCATCAACAGGAAAGCGACCGCGGCCACGATCAGCACGAACCAGTAGAACGCGACGGGGCTGTCGAGCGAAATACCGAAGGGCGTGGGTCGTGTGAGCCCGGTGATGCCATTGTCGCCGTTGGTCACGTTGGACATGCGATAGGCCAGCCCCCACAGCACCTGCGACAACGCCAGCGTGATCATGAGGAAGCCGAGGCCGGTGGCACGAAGCGCGATCACGCCGAAGAATGCTGCCATCGCGACCGTGCCGGAGATCGAGATCAGCGCCGCCGTGCCATGGCCAAAGCCGTATCGGCTGGTCAGCAGCGCCGAGAAATAGGCGGCGACCCCGAGATAGGAGGCATGCCCCAGCGATGTCATGCCGCCAAAGCCGACCAACAGATTGAGGCTGAGCGCGAAGACCGCGGCGATCAGGATTTGGCTCGCGAGATTGATGTAGAAATCTCCAGCCAGGAACGGCGGCAGAAGCAGCGATCCGCCAAGCAGCGCTGCGCCGATCCACTTCATGCACCGACGCGCCCGAACAGGCCTTGTGGGCGGAATGCGATCACAATGATCATCGGCAGGAACAGGATGATGTAGGCCAGCTCGGGAAACAGCGCGGTGCCGAAGGTATAGATGAAGCCGATCACGAAACTGCCGACAAAGGCACCGAGCAGGCTGCCGATACCCCCCAGTATAACGACGATCAACGCGAGCGGCAGCATATCGGCGTCGAGGCCGGGATAGGCGGACAGGATCGGCCCGCCGAGCACACCGGCCGCGCCGGCAATCCCGGCGCCGAGACAGAACACGATCGTGAACAGGTTCGACACGGGGATGCCGACCGCGCGCGCCATCTGCCGGTCGTCGACGCCGGCGCGGATCATCGCACCGAGTCTCGTCCGCTCGATCAGGAAATACAGTCCGATGGCAGCGACAATCGCTAGTCCGACCAGCACCAGGCGGTAGGTAGGGAACACGAAGCCAAACAGGCGCGTCGGCGCCTGTAGATTCTGCGGTGTCGGCACCGGAATGGAATCGCCGCCCCAGATCATCAGGCAGGCATCGGATATGATGAAGGACATGCCGAGCGTGACCAGCACTTGCCCCAGCGGGTTGGTCTTCAGCCGGGTCAACACCAGCCTCTCGAACAGGCCACCGAGAGCGGCGACCGCGATGCCTGCGCCGATTGCAGTCACCCAGATATTCAGGCCGTCAAAGGAGCGCAGCGCGGTCGCGGCGAAATAGGTGCCGAGCATGAAGAACGCGCCATGGGTCAGGTTGGCGAGCCGCATCAGGCCGAAGATCAGCGAAAAGCCCGACGACAGCAGGAACAACAGACCACCGAGCGAGAGACTGTTGAGACCCTGGATGATCCAAAACTGCATCGTCGGCCGATCTTCTTATGAGCTGCGCGATCGTGCGCCGCAGGCGGATCAAGGCTCCAGATTCTTTGCCGGCGGATTGTCGCGCGAATAGACCGGATTCTTCAGGAAAGCGGTCTTGTCATAGGTCCAGAACTGGGTGACATCAGGATAGGTCTTGATGACGGAATTGACCAATCGTCCGTCGCTCTTGGTCACCTTGCGGATGTAGACGTTGCCGATCGCGTTGCCGAACTCGTCGAACTTGATGACGCCGCGAATGGTGTCAGCGTTGCTGCCGCGGATCGCCGCCATCAGCGGCTTCTTGTCCTCGACATTCCCCTTCGTGGTCTTCAGCGCGGCTTCGAGCACCTGGCCTGAAACATAGGTGCTCCCGGCATAATAGCCGGGATCGTATTTGAACTGCTTGCGGAACGCCGGCACGAACGCCTTGTTCAGCGGGTTATCCAGCTCTGCCGAGTACCAGCTCGTGGTCAGGATTCCGAGCGCCTCATCACCCATGTTGCGCAGCACGGATTCATCGAGCGCGGTCATGCCGCCGATGACGGCCATCTTGTCCTTCAGGCCATATTCGATGAATTGCCGCAGGAAACGAAAGCCGTTTGAGCCGGCGGTGCCGAGGAAGATGGCGTCCGCGGACTTCACCTGCGCGACATAGCTGCCATAGTCCGGCGTCGCAAGCGGTGTGAAGATTTTCTGGATGATCTTGCCGCCATTGTCTTCGAACACGCGCTGAAAGCCGGCGCACATCTCGTGGCCGTAGGCGAAATCGTCAGCGATCGTGACGATCTTCTTGTACTTCAGTTCCTTGGCGGAATATTCGGCCAGCGGATAGGCGCATTGCGCCGAGGTCGATGTCAAGCGTACGAACCACGGGCTGGGATGGCGCTGGGTCATGTCTTCGGCGGCGGCCACCCCAAGCGTCGGCATCTCCTTTTCGGTGAGATAGTCGGCGATCGCGAGCGCCTCGAAAGCGGCGAGCGGCCCGATGATGCAATGGACGTTGTTCTTTTCGATCAACTCTTGCGCCTTGGTGCGGGCGGTTGCGGGAACGCCGGCCGTATCCGCGACGATCAACTCGACCTTGCGGCCCGCCAGCGTATTGTCGCGCTCCTTCAGGAACATCGTCAGCGCGAGATCCATGTCGATGCCGCCGGAGGCGAGGGGGCCGGTCTTGGCCGCGAGCAAGCCGATACGAACCGGACCGCTACCCTGGGCGGAGACAACATTGGGGGCCGCCAAACTGGCGATACCCGCACCGGCAACGCCGCCGACGAATTGTCGTCGCGATATCGTCATGAAAATCCTCCCGGGAACGCTACGACGGATGATCGGCTTTTTGCTTTTATCGATTGAGCGATTTATCCGACGGATACCTTAAATGATCAAGTGATAACCACGCCGCTGAAATCGGCAAACGGTCTAATTGCCAAGCCCGACGGGCATGGCAAATCGCTGCTTTGGTGCAGTGCGATATCGGCTTTATCAGGCCGGAAAACAGTGCGCCGGAAGGGCTGCGGTTAGCCGGCTTTCGGTGCCTTGATGATGGTCTTCTTCAAGACTTCAAACACCGCGGCGGTGTCCTGGTCGGCCAATCCCATTGCCATCGCTTCGGTGTAGACCGGCTGCGTCAGCGTGAACAAGGGTGTGTCGCAGCCGACGTCGTCGGCGAATTCGGCTATGATGGCCATGTCCTTCTTCCAGGTCGAGACCTTCATGGTGGCGGGATCGTAGACGCGCTCGACCATCATTGGCGCGCGCAACTGGAACACCCGCGAACTGCCGGCGCCCGGGCCGACCATCTCCACGACCATCTTCGGATCAAGCCCGGCGCGCTCGGCGAGCAACATCGCTTCTGCCGCGGCAACATTGTTGATCGCGACCAGATGATTGGCGACGAACTTCATGCGGCTGCCGTTGCCGTACTTGCCGAGGTCGGCGCTTTGCTTGGCGAAATCGGCGAACAGATCCATGCATTGGGCGATCGCCTGGCTGTCGCCGCTGGCATAGACCACGAGGTCGCGAACTTTCGCTTGCGAGCCGGTTCCGCTGAGCGGACAGTCCAATGCGATATGGCCGGCTTTCTGGAGAACGGCTTCGAAGCGGAGCTTGTCAGCGAGGCTGAGTGTGCTGAGCTCGATGACGATCCTTGGCTGATGTCCCGAGCTCGCAATCTCCTTTGCGACCTTTTCGACCGCTGCGGGCGTGGGCAGGCTGGTCATGATGATCGGCACATCGCGCGCAAGCTCGGCGACGCTGGCGGCGATTACCACGTGTGCTTGTGCGAGTTCGGCGTTTTTCACCGGATCAACGTCCAAGCCGATCACCCGCCATCCGCGCTCGACCAGATTGCGCGCAATCGCGCCGCCCATGATGCCGAGGCCTATGATTCCAACGGTTTTATCCATGTTTGCTTGTTTCCATCCGTTGGTTTTTGATTGACGCGCCATGCCGGCCGCGCCTTAATTGCTGATCACGCGATAAACAATCGCGAAGTAAATTCGGCCGGTCAAGCGGGTTTCAAAGAGCACGATCTGGTGCCTTCGAAACGGCACGGAGAAAGCGAGGAACTGCCAGATGGCGGGTATTGGTCAAAAGCCAATCGCAGGCCCGCCCGCGACAGCGGGATCGGACGACCGCGCCTTTGCCGCCATGGCGACCCGTGCCAGAGCGCTCATCCCACAGCTTCGCGACCGCGCGGCACGCACGGAAGAGCTGCGGCGGTTGCCGCCGGAAACCGAGCGCGATCTGCACGACGCAGGCCTGTTCCGGCTCGTTCAGCCGAAGCGCGTCGGGGGCTCCGAGTTCGACTATGTCGCGCTGATCGATTGCGCCGAGTTGCTTGGAAAGGGTGACGCTTCCGTGGCCTGGAATTTCGGCAACCTGGCCAGCCATCACTGGATGCTGGGCATGTTCGACAGACGGGCGCAGGATCTCGTCTGGGACAAGGACCCCAATGCCCTGATCGCATCGTCCTTCATCTTCCCGGCCGGTCGCGCGCGCAACGTCGAAGGCGGCTATCGCCTCCGGGGAAGCTGGCCGTTCTCGTCGGGCGTGGTGTCCTGCGAGTGGAACATGCTTGCAAGCGTCGTATCCTCTGACGATGAGGCGGATGGAATCGAGTACCGCATTTTCCTGGTTCACAAGAACGATTACAAAATCCTCGACACCTGGAATTCGGTTGGATTGCGGGGCACCGGGTCCAATGACGTCGAGGTCAGGGATGCATTCGTCCCCGCAGCCTTGTCGATTGCCGTGACCGATGTTGCCGGCGGTCCCACGCCGGGCAGCGCCGTCAATCCAAACGCACTTTATGCGCTGCCGGTCTTCTCCTTGTTTCCATATGTACTGTCGGGCGTCGCGCTCGGTAATGCCCAGGCCTGCCTCGACGACTATGTCGGCGTGGCGCGGCAGCGCGCCTCGACCTACAATCGAACCAAGCTTGCCGATCTGCAGAGTACCCAGATCAAGATTGCCGAGGCCTCTGCCAAGATCGACGCGGCCCGCCTGATCATGCGATCGAACTGCATCGATGCGATGGCCGATGCAAGGCGCGGCCATATTCCGGATATGGCGGCCAAGACCAGGCTGCGCCGCGACGGAGCCTTTTCCGTCAATCTGTGCACCGAGGCGGTCTCACTGCTGTTTTCGGCAAGCGGCGCACGTGGATTGTTTACCACAGGCGTGTTACAGCGGCAGTTCCGCGATGCCCATGCAATCAATTCACACTTGGCGTTCAATTTCGATGCGGCCGGCACCAATTACGGCCGGGTGGCGCTTGGCCTGCCATCCGAGAACCTGACGCTTTGAGGCCAGTGAATGAACGACGCGCCCAAGCATCCCATCGGTTCGGACCCCGCCAGCGAATTGGCCAGCGATCATTCCCCGATCGACCCGCGGGATTTTCGCAATGCGCTCGGTACCTACGCCACCGGCGTCACCATCATCACGGCTGCCGGCGCCGACGGAAAGCCGTATGGAATCACCTGCAATTCCTTTGCCTCGGTATCGCTCAATCCGCCGCTGGTGCTCTGGAGCCTCGTGCTCTATTCTTCCAGCCTGAGTGCATTCCAGAACGCGAGCCACTTTGCCGTCAACGTGCTCGGCGTCGGCCAACAGGCGCTCGCCAACAAATTTGCGAAATCCTCGGATGACAAGTTTGTCGGCGTCGATTGGAAGCCGGGCCTTGGTGGCGCGCCGCTGCTTCTCGAGAGCGTTGCGAATTTTCAGTGCCGTGCCGCCAATCGCTATTACGGCGGCGACCACGTAATTTTCCTCGGCGCAGTCGAGGCCTATTCCTATAACCGCAGGGAGCCGCTGTTGTTTGCCCGCGGCGGTTACGGCCAGTTTGTTGCCGAGGACCATCAGGCGGCCGATAAAAAATCATGAGAAAGAAAACTTCGACCAAGCGCGCACGTCCCAAGCAGAAGCGGCTCTCGCCGGATGATCGCCGCCGGGAGTTTGTGGCGAAGGCGACCGAATTCTTCTCGGAAGAAGGATTTGGCGGCGGAACGCGCGATCTGGCGCGCCGGCTCGGCGTGACCCAGCCGCTGCTCTATCGCTACTTTCCCTCGAAGGACGACCTGATCAAGGAAGTCTATCGCACGGTCTATCTTGAACCTCTCGATACCGGCTGGGAGAAACTCTTGACCGATCGGGCGCGGCCGCTGCGCGACCGCCTGCAGGAATTCTATCGCGGTTACACCAACGTGCTGTTCAAGCGCAAATGGATCCGCATCTATCTCTACTCCGGGCTGAAGGGGCTCGACATCAACCGTTGGTATGTCGGCGTCGTGCGCGAGCAGATCCTGACGCGGATTGTCAGGGAATGCCGCCACGAGATGGGGCTGCCTGCGCAAGGCAAGCCGACGGCGCCGGAGCTTGAACTCGCATGGGTGTTCCATAGCGGCATTTTCTATTACGGCGTTCGCAAATACATCTACGAGTCTCCTGTGCTCGAGGACAAGGAGCAGATGATCGCCGACGCGCTGGATGCGTTCCTGGCGGGCTATGATCGGGTTTTTGGCAGGGCGCGTTCCGGCGCTGTTCGCACCCCGGTCAAGGTCGCCGGATAGACTGCAAGACGGCTAGACTTTCGCCATTTCCGCGCGATACCAGTCGCCGATCTCGCTCGCGGTCATCAGTGCAACTCCATCGTGGCCGATGACATAGTCGAGCAGGGCTTCCAGATATTTGATGCGATGCGGGACGCCGGTGATGTAGGGGTGGATCGAAATCGCCATGACCCGCGGATTGTCCGCGCCTTCCAGATACAGCCGGTCGAACTGATCGGTGCAGCGCTTCAGGAACTGCTCGGATGGCAGGTGGTGCAGCGCATGGATGACGATGTCGTTGGTTTCGACCGAGTAGGGAATGGTGGTGATGGTGCCGTGCGGCGTTGCGATGTCCTGTGGCAGATCGTCGATCACCCAGTCTGCGACATATTCGATGCCGTTGAGGCGCAGCAGGTCGAGGGTCGCTTCGGTCTCCGTCAGGCCCGGGCTCTCCCAGGATCGCGGCGGCTTGCCGGCAAATGTCGCGATGGTGTCGACCGCGCGCTTGATGGCGTCGGCCTGGTTGTCGAGCTTATGCATCGGCCCCTGCATGAAGCCGTGCCCCATGAACTCGAAGCCGGCCTCCAGCGCGGCGGAGGCGACGCGCGGATAGGAGTTGCAGACATTGGCGTTCAGCGCCAGCGTCACCGGGATTTTGCGGTCGGTGAGCGCCTTGAACTGCCGCCAGAAGCCCGCGCGCATGCCGTATTCATGCCAGGACCAGTTCGGCACGTCGGGCAATAACGGCTGGCCCATCGGCGGGCTCAGGACGACGCGCGGCATCGCGTTCTCGATCCGCCATTCCTCGACATTCAGGATGACCCATACCGCGAGCTTCTTGCCGCCAGGAAGCTTGAGCTTCGGCCGATCCACCTGGGCCTGATAGGGAATGCGATCACTGAGCGCCACAGTGTGTTTCCTCTTGTTTTGGTTGCCGTTATTCCGCGGCTTTGGACTGGCCTATCGCCGCATTGACGCGCGGCATGACCTTTTCGGCCATCAGGATCATCGATTGCCGGCCCAGCTCACGGTCCTTCCAGTCCTTGCCCGCGTAGAGCAGCGTGCCGAATTTACCCACCTCGTCCTGGAAGGACAGTATCCGATCGGCCACGCTCTCCGGCGTACCCCAGATGATCAGCCGCTCGCAGATCGATTCCAGCGTGACTTCATCGTCGGGCTGGTCGCGACGGGTCTTGAACAGCTCGATGCGGCCGTTCTTCTTCAATTTGGTGAACAGCGAACGATAGTAATAAACGTAGGGTCCGTCCGGATCGGTAGCATAGGCCTTGGCGGTCGCCGCGTCCTTGGCGACAAATACGCTCTTGGCGATCCTCCAGTTGGCGGGATCGGCGGCGCGGCCGCTGCGCTCGCAGCCCTCGACATATCGAGGCCAGTGGCTCTTCACCCAGGCCGGCATCAGGAAGTTGGCCGAGATCGGATCCCAGCCGCGCGCGGCGGCTTCGGTGACGCCCTTCGAAAACGGCGCCACGGCAGTAACGACAATCGGTGGATGCGGTCGCTGCAGCGGGCGCGCAATGATGCCCTGACCAATATCCTTCATCAGGGTATGTTCGGTTGAAATCTTCCAGTATTTGCCTGCGATATTGTAGGGCGGCTCGCTCGCCCAGATCTCCAGCACCTGGTTGATCGCCTCGAGGAACATTGCATTGCGATCGGCATCGAGATTTCCGAACAGTTCGGCATCCGACAGCAGGCCACCCGGGCTGATTCCGAAGATCAGGCGCCCGTCCAGCATATGGTCGAGCATCGCGATCGATGCTGCGACCGTGGCGGGATGCGTGTTCGGCATGTTGACGGTGCCGGTGCCGAGCTTGATCTGCTTCGTCGCGGCCGCGATCCAGGCGAGGAAGGCAACGCAGGAAGTGATGTTCTCGGCTTGGTCGGTGACATGTTCGCCGACATAGGCTTCGGTAAAGCCGAGCTCATCAGCCAGCAGGAACGCCTCGCGGTCTTCCCTGAGCGAGAGGCGCCAATCCTTCTCCACCGGATGGATCGGCATCGTAAAGAAACCCAGATTCATTACCCGCGCCTCCCCACGGCGTTCGCCTTCATCCAGGCAAACCGTGCGTCGCTCAGTCCCACAAGACAAGTCCCCACGTCGCTTTTACGAAATAATCGGTCGATAAACAAACTTGACGTTTGGGGGACGGGGCCCTCTAATCCGGAAAACAGACAATCCGGCCGGGTAGGTCTCGTCCAATGAAAGCCGCGGCTTTCGCTTACGCGCGTGCAAAAAGCGTCGATGACGCGCTGCAATTGCTCGCCGCGCATGGTGACAGCGCCAAGGTGCTGTCGGGCGGCCAGAGCCTGATGCCGGCGATGAACCTGCGCCTGATCTCGCCCGAGCTGATTGTCGATATCGGCGGGATTGCCGAGCTGCGCGGGATCGTCGTGAAGGGTGATGTGCTTCGCGTGGGGGCCCTGACCCGCCATGTCGATCTGCTTCGCTCTCCCGAAGTCGCCACCTATGCACCTTTGCTGGCAGAAGCGGTCGCGCATGTCGCCCATCCCGCGATCCGTAACCGCGGAACGCTTGGCGGCAGCCTTGCCCACGCCGATCCGGCGGCCGAACTGCCCGCCTGCATGCTCGCGCTGGACGCGGTCGTTGTGCTTCGCAGCGGAAGCGGCGAGCGTCGAATTGCCGCGGTCGATTTCTTCCTGGGAATTTTTCAGACGGCGCTTTCGGTGGAGGAGTTGCTGGTTGCCGTCGAATTGCCGATCCCGCGGAAGAACGCGGCGCGCTTCTTTCATGAGTTTGCCCGCCGTCACGGTGACTACGCCATCGCCGGACTCGGGGTGCAGGCTGTTGTTGAGGATGGCGCGTTCGCCGATCTGCGCGTGGCTTTCTTCGCCGTTGGCGACCGGCCGGTATTGGCCGGCGCGGCGAGTGCGCTGGTCAAAACCGCTGTCACTCCCGCATTGATTGCGAAGGCTTGCGCGGCGCTTGGCGCGGAGCTTGATCCGCAGGACGACCAACAGGCATCAGCTGAAATGCGCCGTCATCTGGCGAAAGTGTTGCTGGCGCGCGCCATCTCGGCATTGCTCGGCCGCCCCGAACTCGCGAGTCGCGCGGCGTGATTGCAGCGGTACCAATTTCACTCGAGGTGAATGGTGAGCGCATCGAAACGCAGGTTTTGCCGCGGCTCAATCTTGCAGATTTCCTGCGTGAGCATTTGCACCTAACGGGAACGCATGTTGGCTGCGAGCACGGCGTGTGCGGTGCCTGCACGGTGCGCGTGAACGATGAGATCGTGCGCGCCTGCCTGATGCTTGCGGTGCAGGCAGATGGTGGGTCCGTCCAGACCATCGAAGGGCTGTCCGACAGCGGCGAAGTTGACGACCTGCAGCGTGCCTTCCGTGACCGCAATGCGCTGCAATGCGGCTACTGCACGCCGGCCATGCTGATGGCGGCACAGGATATCCTGAAGCAGCATGCCGAGCCGAGCCGCGAACAGATCCGGAAGCATCTCTCCGGCAATTACTGCCGTTGCACCGGCTACCAGGCCATCGTCGACGCGGTCGAGACGACGGCGCGTTTGCGCAAGGGACGCGTATCATGACGGCGGCATCAGAGAAGCCCGAAGGGCTTTCCATGCTTGACCGTCCCAATTCTTACATCGGCAAGACCGTGCCGCGCCCCAATCTCGACCGGCTGATGCAGGGACGCGGCCACTATGTCAGCGACCTCGAGCTGCCGCGGATGGTGCATGTGGTTTTCCTGCGCTCGCCTCATGCCCACGCGAAGATCATCGGCATTGATAGCGCGGCTGCAAAGAAGCTGCCCGGCATCGTTGCGATCGTCACCGGACCGGAGCTCGCTTCCGTTATTACCCCATGGGTCGGCGTATTGTCGCATCTGAAGGGCCTGAAATCGGCGCTGCAACACGCGATCGCTATCGACCGCGTCTGCTGGCAGGGCGAGGCCGTCGCGGCGGTCGTGGCGACGAGCCGCGCGCTGGCTGAGGATGCTGCGGAAGCCGTCGCGGTCGAATACGAAGAGCTCGATGTCGTAACGGATATGCGGACCGCGCTCGAGCCGCAGACACCGGTCATCCATGTCGCGCTGGGCGACAATCTCGCTTTCGAGCGCATCCATAGCGCCGGCGCGGTGGACCCAGCCTTCGCCGATTCCGACGAAGTGGTGGAGGCAGAGTTCATCTTTGGCCGGCACACCGGCGTGACGTTGGAGCCGCGTGCGGTTGTCGCCGACTGGAATCCGGCAGAGGAGCGTCTTACGATCTACCAGGGCACACAGGCGCCGCACATGGTGCAGAATATCGCGGCGCTGCATCTGGGGCTCGAAGAGCGGCAGGTGCGCGTCGTCTGCAAGGACGTCGGCGGCTCGTTCGGCATCAAGGTGCACATCTACGCCGACGAGATGGCGACCTATGCGCTGTCAACGCTGCTGAAGCGGCCGGTCAAGTTCGTTGCTGACCGCGTGGAGAGCTTCAACACCGACATTCACGCCCGCGACCATCGCTGCAAGGGCAAGATCGGGATCAAAAGCGATGGCACCATTACCGCGTTCGAGATCGACGACCTCACCGGCATCGGGCCCTATTCGATGTATCCCCGCACCAGCGCGATCGAGGCGAACCAGGTCGTCAACCTCGTCGGCGGGCCGTACACCGCCAAGAACTATCGCGCGCGGGCCCGCGTGGTGTTCCAGAACAAGAACGTGATGTGCCAATACCGCGCTGTAGGCCATCCCATCGCCTGTTCGGTAACCGAAGGGCTGGTCGACCTCGCTGCGATGAAGATCGGCATGGATCCGGTCGAAATCCGCCGGCGCAACCTGATCGCAGATGATGCCTATCCCTGTGCTTCGCCGTCGGGACTGCGGTTCGAGAAATTGTCGCACCATGCTTCGCTCAACAAGCTGATGGCGATGATGGACTACGACCGACTGCGCGTCGAACAGGCGGATTTGCGCAAGCAAAACATCTATCGAGGCATCGGCATTGCCAGTTTCATTGAGGTCACCAACCCAAGCGCGGCATTTTATGGTGTCGGCGGTGCGAAGATATCGTCGCAGGACGGCGTCGCCGTCCGATTGGACGCGCAGGGTTCGGTGATCTGCCAGACGAGCATCACCGAACAGGGCCAGGGCTCGGAATCGCTCACTGCGCAGATCGTCGGCAGCGTGCTCGGCGTGCCGATGGCGCGCGTCCGCGTCATTCTCGGTGATACCGACAACACGCCCTATGGCGGCGGCACCTGGGCTTCGCGGGGCGCCGGTATCGGCGGCGAAGCCGCGCTGCAGGCTGCCAAAGTCCTGCGCAGCAACATTCTGGATGTCGCGGCGGCGATCCTGCAATCCACGTCCGCCGAGCTAGATATCGCCGATGGTTTCGTCGTCAATGCCGGCGATGGCGCGCCGCGGATCGAGCTGAAGGAGCTGGCGCGCATCGTCTATTTCCGGCCCGACACGCTGCCGCCGGGTATCCAGCCGGAGCTGATGGCGACGCGACACTATGTGCCACGCGAATATCCGTTCGCCTTCACCAACGGCGTCCAGGCCTCATGGCTGGAAGTCGATACCGACACCGGCTTCGTCAAGCTGCTCAAGCATTGGGTGGTTGAGGACTGCGGCACCATCATCAATCCGCAGCTGGTCGATGAGCAGATCAGGGGCGGGGTGGTGCAGGGCCTGGGTGCGGCGCTGTTCGAGAAATGTATCTATGATGAGCGCGGTCAGCTTACCAACGCCAATATGGCTGACTATCTGGTCCCAATGTCCGGCGAGATGCCCGACATCGATGTGGGCCATGTCGTGTCGCCGACGACCGAAAGCGAACTGGGCGCCAAGGGCGCGGGAGAGGCTGGCACGGCGGGCGCCGCAGCCGCCGTCTCCAACGCGGTCAACGATGCGCTCAGTCCATTCGGTGCGGTCATCACCGAGATTCCGCTGACGCCGCAGCTGATCCTGACCGCGCTGGGGCGAATCTGATTGGTGCGCTACTCCGCCGCGCTCGCGATCTCGCTCGCCTGCCGGTTGGTCACGACGACCTTGATCGCGTCCTCGACCCGCTCCCGCGCATAGCGCAGTGCCGTTGGCAGGTCGGCGAGCGGGAAGGTGTGGGTGTGGATCCTGGTCGCGTCAAACCGCTTTTCCGCCATCAGCTCCATGGCGCGGTGGGTGGCGCTGCGACCCTCACCGCGAATGCCGTAGACGTAGATGTTGTTGCGTACGAGATGTGCGATATTGGTCGTCACCGGCTCATGCGGGAACGCCGCGAGGCAGATCTTGCCGCCGCGATTGGTCATGTGGATGGCCTGGTCTATGGTGGCTTCCGAGCCGGCGCATTCGATCACATAGTCGGCGCCGATCCCGCCGGTAAGCTGCTTGACGACGTCGACCGGGTTTTCGTTGCCGATATTGACGACGCGGTCCGCGCCCAATTCCTTGCCGATCGCGAGCCGCTTGTCTCGCGTGCCGGTCAGCACCACCGGGCTCGCGCCGAGCGCTTTCGCTACCGCCACCGCGAGCAGGCCGATCGGGCCGGGGCCGATCACCACCACGCTCTCGCCGGCCACCAGGCCGCCGAGTTCGGTGAGGCCGTACATCGACGTACCGGCGGTCACGACCAGCGTTGCCTCCGGGTCGGTCATGCTGTCCGGCACCGGGATGATGGTGTTGATGTGATTGACCGCGTATTCGGCAAAGCCGCCGTCGGTCGTAAAGCCGTTGGCGCGATGACCCTTCTCGGGCTTTCCGTAGTTGAGGCATGAAGTGTACATGCCCTGGCGGCATCGCTTGCACTGGCCACAGCCGGCGTGGATTTCGACGGTGACGCGCTCGCCGATCTTGAACTCGTCGACATGCGGTCCGAGGGCCGCGACCGTGCCCATATATTCATGGCCGGGTGTAAAGTTCTTGTTGAAGGGCAGGCCGCCCTGAATGCTGGCCGGCGATCCCCGGTGGATGATCTCGAGGTCGGTGGCGCAGATTGCAACCGCATCGATGCGGACCAGGACCTCGGCGCGACCTGGTATGGGCGTCGGCTTGTCGCGCAGGAAGAGTTCGTCGGGGCTCCCAAGCACCCAGGCTTTCATTTGCTCGGGGATGGGGAACTCGGGAGAAGTCTTCACACCAGCGGGGTTGTACATGGCTTGCGTTTCCCTTGTGGCTCCTGGAAGCCTCGGCGCGGAAGACTAGCCGCTCCCGTCGTCAACGCAATCGGATTCTCTTGTATTGCAGGCACTTCGAGCCAGACGCTAACTGACCTGTGAAGCCGAGATCTTGTAAATCTCGAGCGCATCGACATCGGCGCCGCGCGCCGCCTTTGCCAGTCTGAACAATTGTGCGGCGAGGGAAGCCATCGGCACCGGGGTCGAGGTGTCGTGGGCGACTTCACCCAGGGTATCGAGATCCTTCAGCATGGTGGCGATATGGCCGAGCGGCGGCGAGTGGATGCCCTGCACCATGCGCGGCACGAACAATTGCAGCGGAATGGAATTGGCGAAGCCGCCGGCGAGTGCTTCCGGGAGCTTGCCGGCATCGATGCCCGAGTTGACCGCAAGCCTGGTCGCTTCCGCCAGCACCGCCATCGCGCAGCCGACGATCACCTGATTGCAGAGCTTCGTCATCTGCCCCGCGCCGGTGGGGCCCATGTGGGTGAGCCGCCGCGCCATCGCGAGCACATAAGGCCGCACGCGCTCGATGTCGGCAGCCTCGCCACCGGCCATCACGGCGAGCGTGCCTTCCTCGGCGCCCTTGGTCCCGCCCGAAACCGGCGCATCGATCCAGCCCATGCCGTTCGCCGCCTTCAATTGTTTTGCGATGGCACGGGCCTTGTCCGGATGGATCGAGGAGAAATCGACCACCAATTTCCCGTCGCCCGGAGCGGCACCAATGCCGTCCGGGCCGAACACGACGTCCTCGACCGCAGCGGCATCCGTCACGCACATGAAGATGACGGACGCCGAGGCTGCAACCTCGCGTGGATGGGCCGCGAGCTTCGCGCCTGCCTCGATCAACGCCTTGGCCTTGGCAGTCGAGCGATTCCAGACCGCGACCTCGTGGCCCGCGCCCAGCAGACGCCGGGTCATCGGAAATCCCATCATGCCAAGCCCGAGATAGCCGAGCTTTTCGGCTTTCCCTCCGCCAGTCCCGGTCATTCCGCCCCTCCTTATTCCAAGGTCTAGTGCGCCCAGCCGCCTGTCCGAATATCCCTGCGGTATCAGGCGAATACAAGCGGTTCGTCAACGGCTTGCCTGATTGTTTGAACCATGAAAGGTTTATCCCTCAGGGAATGGCGAAGGCGCCGGTTCGACGCCGGAACAGTGGAGTGGGGACGATGCGGATCAATTCGAGTTGGATGCTGGCGGCGGCCGTTGCGGCGCCGATGTTGGCGGGTGCAGGCGTGGCGCAGGCGCAGCAGACGATCCGCGTCGGCTGGACCATTCCGGCCGAGGAATCCAAATACTGGATGATGCGCCGGCCGCAGGAATTCCCCGATCTCGGCAAGACCTACAATATCGAATGGACGCAGTTCCAGGGCACCGCGCCGATGACGCAGGCGCTCGCCGCCGGCGCGCTCGATTGCGCGACGCAGGCGCCGCTGTCACTCGCCAATGGCGTGGTCGGCGGTAATCTGAAAGCCTACATCGTGGCGCAGCACGTGTTCGAGAAGCCGGGCGGATTTTCGGTCTATTGGGCGGTGATGGATGACTCACCGATCAAAACCATCGCCGACCTGAAGGGCAAGACCGTCGGCATCTCCGTGATCGGCGGCGGCACGCAAGGCCCCTTCAACATGCTCTTGAAGCAGAACGGGATCGATCCGGCCAAGGACATCAAGCTGGTCGAAGTCGGCTTTGCCGTTTCCGAGGACGCGCTGCGCCAAGGCCGCGTCGATGCTGTCAACATGAACCAGCCTTTTGCGGCACGCGCGGAAGCCAAGGGCGGCACGCGAAAGCTGTTCTCGCTGTCGCAGGCGATGCCGAATATCGTCCACATTCTGGAAGCCTGCCGCGCCGACTTCGTCGACAAGAACCCTGATCTCGTAAAGGCTTACGTGCGCGATATCACCTCCGGCATGAAGAAGGCGCTGGCCAACCGCGAAGAGACTTTAAAGGTGGTTTCTGAGGTGCTGAAGGCGCCGATCCCGGTGCTCGAGACCTATCTCTTGAAAGACAATGATTTCGGCCGCGACCCCGGTGCCGCCCCGAACTTCCCGGCGATCCAGAAGATGCTCGATATCTATGCCGAGACCGGGATGCTGCCGAAGCTGGATGTCGCGCAGTTCAAGCATCCGACCATCGTTGCGCCGCTCCAATAAGCGCCGGCGTTTGGGACGAGAAGGCGCCCCGGCCTTGGCCGGGGCTGCCTCTGGAGATATTCGCGCATGAAGAAGTGGCGATCCCGAGTGACGACCGACGGGCTTGATCGGGCGCCGCACCGCGCCTTCATGCGCGCGATGGGGCTCGACGACGCCGCGCTGGCCAAACCCATGATCGGGGTAGTCAGCATGAAGGGCGAGCAGACGCCCTGCAACATGACCCATGATTTCCAGGTCGAGGCGGCAAAGGAGGGCATCGCCGAGGCCGGCGGTACGCCGCGCGAGTTCGCCACGATCTCCGTATCCGACGGCATCAGCATGAACCACGAGGGCATGAAGTTCTCGCTGTTCTCGCGGGAGCTGATCGCCGACTCCATCGAGGCTGTCGTCCATGGCCTTGCCTATGACGCCCTGATCGGTTTCGGCGGCTGTGACAAGACGCTGCCTGGCGTGATGATGGGCATGATCCGCTGCAACGTGCCCTCGATCTTCATCTATGGCGGCAGCGCGCTGCCCGGCCGATTCCAGGGCAAGACGCTCACCGTGCTCGACTCCTATGAAGCCGTCGGTGGCTTCATGACCGGCGAGATCGACCAGGCGACGCTCAACGGGATTGAGCGCAACTGCCTGCCGACCATCGGCGCCTGCGCCGGGCAGTTCACCGCCAACACCATGGCGATGGTCTCGGAAGCCATGGGCCTAACCATCCCCAACGTTTCCATGATCCCAGGAGTCTATCCCGAGCGCGCCCAGGTCGCGCGTCGCGCCGGTCGGCTCGTCATGCAGATGCTGGAGCGTGGCGGCCCGCTCCCGCGGGAGATCGTCACCCGGAAGGCGCTGGAAAATGGCGCGGCCATCGTCGCCGCGACCGGCGGATCGACCAACGCCGCGCTTCATCTGCCGGCGATGGCCAATGAAGCCGGCATCAGCTTTACCATCGACGATGTCGGTGAGGTCTTTGCGCGCACGCCGCTGATCGGCAACCTGCGCCCCGGCGGCAAATATACCGCCAAGGACGTCTACGACATCGGTGGCACTGCCGTCGTGATCCGCGCGCTGATCGAAAGTGGCCACATCGACGGGACCTGCCTGACTGTCACCGGCAGGACGCTCGCCGAGGAATATGGCGACGCGAATGCGCCGGACGGCGAGATCATCTTTCCGACTAGCAAGCCAATCATGCCGGATGGGGGCGTGGCCGTCTTGAAGGGCAACCTTTGCCCCGACGGCGCCGTGATCAAGGTGGCCGGGTTGAAAAACCTCGTGTTCGAAGGCGTGGCGCGCGTTTTCGAGGACGAAGAGGGCTGCGTCGAAGCGGTCCGCAACCGCAGCTACGCCGCGGGCGAAGTGCTCGTCATCCGCAACGAAGGACCGGTCGGTGGCCCCGGCATGCGCGAGATGCTTGGTGTCACCGCGCTGATCTACGGGCAGGGCATGGGCGAGAAGGTCGCTCTGATCACCGATGGCCGTTTCTCAGGTGCGACGCGCGGCATGTGCATCGGCTATGTTTCGCCGGAATCCTTTGTCGGTGGCCCGCTCGCGCTGGTGCAGGACGGCGATCGCATCAGGATCGATGCTGCCGCGCGGCGGATGGATTTGCTTGTCGAGGAGCGTGAGCTTTCCGAGCGGCGCAGGGCGTGGAAGCCGCGACCGCCGCGACATCGGGCAGGCGCGCTCGCAAAATATGCAAAGCTGGTTGGCCAGGCGCCGGGCGGCGCCGTGACCCATGACGGCGCGGCAGAATGGCCATGGTTCGATGAGAAGCCTCTTCGTTGACCGGAAGCCGCATCGCCATGTCCTGCCGGCTTCCGCTATGCTAACAGCGCCCAGTACGCCATGACGGCGAGAGATGCGGGAATGACGGGTTTGCCATCACGATCGGAAGCGCGCCTTGAGCCGGTTACGGCCCAAAAGCTCGCCGCTGCCATGATCGAGATCGACCGTGTTTCGCATGTGTTCCAGACCTCGGCGCGCCAGGACCATCTCGCGCTCTCCGATATCTCGCTGACGGTGGCCGACGGGGCCTTTGTCTCCATCCTCGGTCCCTCCGGCTGCGGAAAGTCGACGCTGCTCTATATCGTCGGCGGCTTCGTGCGACCGACCCAAGGCGCGGCGAAAATGAAGGGTAAAGCGATCAGGGGACCCGGTCCCGATCGCGGGCCGGTGTTTCAGGAGTTCGCGCTGTTTCCGTGGAAAACCGTGCTCGGCAACGTGATGTACGGCCCGCGTCAGCAGGGCGTGAAACACGCCGATGCTGAGGCGCAGAGTCGTGCGTTGCTCGAAATGGTGGGGCTGAAGGGCTTTGAGAATTTTTATCCGAAGGAACTCTCTGGCGGCATGAAGCAGCGCGTCGCGCTGGCGCGCACGCTGGCCTACCATCCCGAAGTGCTGCTGATGGACGAGCCCTTCGGCGCCCTCGATGCGCATACGCGCACGCGGCTGCAAAACGATCTGCTCAACATCTGGGAGCGCGACCGCAAGACGGTGCTGTTCGTCACCCATTCGGTCGAGGAGGCGGTGTTCCTCTCCGACAAGGTCGTGATGATGACGCGTGCGCCCGGCCGCATACGGCAGATCGTCGATATCGATTTGCCGCGCCCGCGCCGCCGCACCGAGCTGCTGCTCGACCCCCGCTATCAGGAATATGTCGTCGAGATCGAGCGCTTGTTCGACGACGACGACGAAAATGAGTTGCTGCCATGATGAAACGCGCCGCACCGTTCCTCGCCTGCATCGGCCTTCTTCTTATCTGGCAGCTTGCCTCGCTGGCGCTGAAGAACGACAGCTTTCCGACGGCGCTCGAGGCGATCCGTGCGATCCCTGCGATCCTCGGCGACAAGGACTCGTTGATCAACTTCGCGGCTTCGCTGCGACGGATGACGATCGGATTTGGCGTCGCCGTCGCGGTATCGATCCCGCTCGGACTGTTGATGGGCCGCAGCCGCGCCGTGGCGTCGTTCTTCAATCCGCTGTTGATGGTGATCTATCCCGTGCCGAAGGCGGCGCTGATGCCGATCATCATGCTGTGGCTCGGCATCGGCGATCTCGCCAAGACCTTGGTCATCTTCCTCGGCGTCAGCCTGCCCGTGATCTATCACAGCTTTGAAGGCGCCAAGGCGGTCGAAGAGAAGATGCTGTGGTCCGGAGCAGCCATGGGGCTTTCGGCCGGGCAGCGCATGATCCGGATCGTGCTGCCGGCGGCCTTGCCAGAAATCCTGACCGGCTGCCGTACCGGCCTGGTGCTGGCGCTGATCACCATGATCACCAGCGAGATGATCGCCCGCCAGTCCGGCGCCGGCAACATCCTGTTCAACGCGCTCGACATGGGACAATACGACACGGTGTTCGCGATGATCATCATTGTCGGCGCCATGGGTATCGGCCTCGATGCCCTGTTCGAACGGATGCGCGCGCGCCTGGTACGCTGGTCCGAGCCGCAATTCGATATTCCCCTGAGCTTCTCATGAACGCGCGCGCCATCACCTCGGATTTGCTGCTTGGGGTGATCCCGATCGCGTTGCTGGTTGCGGTGTGGCAGGCGCTGGTGTCGCTCGGCTATGCGCCGGTGACGCTGTTGCCGCCGCCCGGTCAAGTATTTTTGCGCATGGTGCAGCAGCTTCTGAACACGACGTACCAGCAGGAGATCGCTGCCACCCTGTTCCGGTTGTTTGCCGGCTTTTCCATCGCGGTGATACTGGGCGTGACCGTCGGGCTTGCGGCGGCGGTCAATCCCGCAATCAACGCTGTGGTGCGGCCGATCGTGCGTGTGCTTGCGCCACTGCCGAAGGTGGCGCTTTATCCGGCGTTGCTGTTGCTCGTCGGCTTCGGTCATCAATCCAAGATCCTGCTGGTGACCTTCGATGCGCTGTTTCCGATCCTGCTTTCGACCTATTACGGAGCCTCGACGGTGGAGCAAAAGCTGATCTGGTCGGCGATGGCTGCGGGCACGCCGCGGCGCGAAATCCTGTTCAAGGTGGTGCTGCCGGCGGCAGCGCCATCGATCCTCACGGGTTGCCGCATCGGCCTTGTCATCTCCTGCATCGTGGTGTTTCTGGCGGAGATGATCACGTCGACGGACGGCCTCGGCCACGTGCTGGTGACGGCGGCCCGGACGTTCCAGGCGGTCGACATGTTCGTGCCGTTGATCACGATCTCGCTGCTGGGTCTGATCCTCAACGGCCTGCTTGAATTGTTGAGGTCCTATCTGTTACGCGGATTTCCTGAGGTCTAGGAGAAAAAAGATCATGCTGGCGGATCGCATCGAGGCGAAATGGATCGACGCGTTCTGCGAGGTGTTTGAGCGCTGTGCGGTGAAGGCCGGCGATACCGCGGCGATCCTGTCCGAAACCCAGTCGCGCGCTCTCAATGTGCATCTGGCCGAGCTTGCGCTGCTCAGGATGGGCGCGCGGCCGTTCCATGTCGTGGTGCCGACGCCGCGCAACAAGCAGATCGTGCCGATTCGCTCCACCGGCGCCAGCGAAGCAATCCAGCGTTTGGGGCCTGTGGTGACCGCGCTGCAGCAGGCAGGCTTTGTGGTCGATTGCACCATCGAAGGCCTGATGCATGCGCCGGAGACGCCGGATATTCTCAAGGCCGGCGCGCGCATCCTGGTGATCTCCAACGAGCATCCCGAGGCGCTGGAACGCATGGTGCCGGATGGCGCGCTGGAGAAGCGCGTGCGCGCGGCGGCAAAGATGCTGCGTGGGACGAAGCGCATGCGCGTGACCTCGAAGGCCGGCACCGCACTCGACGTCGACATGATTGGCGCCTCCACCGTCGGAGTCTGGGGCTGGACAGACCGGCCCGGCACGTTGGCGCACTGGCCTGGCGGCATCGTCGTCAGTTTTCCGAAGAGCGGCACCGTCAATGGGGCGCTGGTGATGGCTGCCGGGGACATCAATCTCACCTTCAAGCGCTATCTGACCTCGCCGGTCAGGATGACGCTGAAGGACGATTACGTCATCGATCTCCAGGGCGAGGGGGCTGATGCCGCCATGATGCGCGCGTATCTCGCCGCCTGGGGCGACCGCGAGGCCTATGCGGTGTCGCATGTCGGCTTCGGCATGAACCCCGGCGCTCGTTACGAGGCGCTCTCGATGTACGACCAGCGCGACACCAATGGCACGGAGCTACGTGCGGTTTCCGGCAATTTTCTGTTCTCAACCGGTGCCAACGAATTCGCCGGTCGGTATACCGCCGGCCACTTCGATCTGCCCATGATGGGAACGACGATCGAGCTCGATGGTGTCGCCGTGGTGCGCGAAGGCGTGTTGCAGGACGTTTTCGGCTAGAGCACCGGAGGCCGCGCCAGGCCGAAATGCCGGAGCATGTCGACCATCGCCGCGAGGCGCTTCTCGCGATAGGCGTCGATATCGAGGCCTGAATAATCGAGAAAGCCGGCTCCGGTACGCAGGCCAATGCGGCCGTCGCGCATGTTGTTCGAAATCACCTCCGGTGCGCGATAGCGATCGCTACCCAACGCGCCCTCGAGATAGCGACTGGCGTAATAGAGGATATCGCCGCCGCCCCAGTCGATGAACTCCAGAAGTCCCAGCACCGCGTAGCGAAAGCCAAAGCCGTAGCGGATGGCCTTGTCGATGTCTTCGGCGCTGGCGACGCCTTCTTCCACCATCCGCGCCGCCTCGTTCATGGCCAGCGCCTGGATGCGCGGCACGATGAAGCCGGGGGTCGCCGCGCACACTACCGGCACCTTGCCAATGCCCTCGAGCAGAGCTTTGACACGGTCAATGATGTTCGGATCGGTCGCTTTGCCCGGCGAAATCTCGACCAGCGGGATGAGATAGGCCGGGTTCAGCCAGTGGACATTGAGGAAACGCTCGGGACGGTCGATCGCGCTGGAGAGGTCGTCGACCAGGATGGTCGAGGTGGTGGAGGCGATAATGACATCAGGCCCGACCGCTTTCGAGGCCGCGCCCAGCACCTCGCGCTTGAGATCGACTACCTCCGGTACGCCCTCGAACACGATGCCGGCTCCGGCAAGCGCCGCGGTGCTGCGGCTCGCGGGAACGACCGAGACGCGGCCCATGATGGTCTCGGCGTCTGCATCCTTCAGCAACCCGAACCGCGCCAGGCTGCCCAGCGTCTTTCGGACTTCATCAAGTGCTTCGACTTCGAGCTTTGCGAACTGTTCCGCCGAGCGCCCCGTCTTGACATCGATCATGGTGACGGCATGGCCGGCATAAGCAAAGGCGACGGCGATGCCTCGGCCCATGCGGCCGGCGCCGAGACAAGCGACGGCGGGGCGGACAGCGCTCATTGGCCAAATCCTTCGCGCAGCAGTGTTTGTAGTTCGGCACGGTGCAGGCCGCCAACGCCGAGGCTCGTCAACGTGCGGCCGGTCTTCATGAAGTCTTCGCCGCAGATCGCGCCGCCGATGGAGAGAAAGGATTTGGCCAGTGGCGTCGGGACGCCGGCGAGCTTCGCGACCGAAATCAGGAACGACAGCCCCAATCGCAAATCTTCCAGCATGTAACGATGTTCGGTCAGCACCAGTTGCTCGCGCCAGTCACCGGAGTCGGTGAGACGGTCGTGCGAGCCCCGGCCATACATCCAGATTTCGCCCTCCTTGGCGTAATGGTGCGCCAGCGGGAAATGCGGCGCGCTGTAGCCGAGCGACTCGCGCACGGCGATGCGTTCGGCATCGAGCGCATCGGTAACGCGGCGGATCGCGCGTTGCGTGCCTTCCTTGTGGATGTCCCAGCGCTCGAAATGCTCGATCGGACCCGCGTTCATCACGATCAGTGGTGGATGGATGATCGAACCGGCATTCATTAGCGCGCCCGAAAGCGCGTCGCCGCAGGGCTCGATCACGCCGGGAAAAGCGCGGCCAAGCACCGCATGTGCGTGATCGGCATTCGCCAGCGGAAACACGCCGACCGGTAGCCGCTTGGCGCGGATGGTGATCGCGACTTCGAAGGGGCCGTGCTTGCGCGTCAGCCACGGCAGTGTGCCGGTCTCGGCAAAACTGACATCGGCGCGATTGCCGGCGTCGTACGCGGCACGCGCAAAGATCATCGAACCGAATGTGGCCGGCGGCAGGAACACCACCTGACCATCGCGCAGATGCGGTGCGAGCTGTTTGGCGATGTCCGCTTGCGCGAAGGCGGGCGCAGGGCACAGGATCAACTCGGCCTCCCGAACGGCGGCGGCAATATCCGACGTCGCCAGCGCCAGCTCCACGTCGTGGAGGCCGTTCACATCCTTGACCAGAATGCGTGAGCCCGCTGCCCGGTGAGCGGCGACCTGGCCGGCATCGCGCCGCCACAGCCGCACCTCGTGGCCCTGCAGCGCAAAATCCCCCGCGGCCGCAAACGAACCGTTCCCGCCGCCCAGCACCGAGACCTTCAAGCGACGTCTCCCCGCGCAGGCGTATTCGCGTCGATCTGTTTCAGCACGAAATGCTGAACCTTCCCGAGCGCAGTTCGCGGCAAATCCTCCACAAAGACGATCTCGCGTGGAACCTTGAAACGCGCCAGTTGCAACTGGATATGCACCTTCAGGCCTTCCGCATCGATCGAACAGCCCTTTCGGCGGATCACATAGGCGATCGGCACTTCGTCCCAGCGCGGATCAGGCCGGCCGATGACGCCGCATTCGGCGACCTCGGCATGCTCCAGCAGCACGCGTTCTACTTCCGCCGGATAGATGTTTTCGCCGCCGGAAATGATCAGGTTCTTCTTGCGGTCATGCACCCAGAAATAGCCGTCGGCGTCGCGGCGGCCGACATCGCCGCTGCGATACCAGCCGTCATGCAGCGCCTCGCGCGTTGCCGTCTCATTTCCCCAATATTCAAAGAACACGTTGGGGCCGCGCACCGCGATCTCGCCTGGCGTCTCCGGCGGCAATTCGTTGCCGGCATCGTCGATGATGGCGGCCTCGCAGCAGAGGCCGGGCAGACCGGTCGAGCCCTCGCGCGAGAGATCGCCGCCGAGCCGCGTATAAACCGCTATCGGGCATGTCTCGGTCGAGCCGTACACCTGCAGCACCGGCACGCCGCGGGCGACAAAGCGTTCGATCAGGTGCGGCGGCACGACGGTCGATCCCGTCGAAATGGCCTTCAGTGACGAGAGGTCGGTCGTCGCCCAGGCGGGATGATCGGTCACGGCCTGGATGGTGGCGGGCACCAGCACGGTGAGAGTCGGACGGTCGCGCTCGAAACAGGCGAGCGTCGTATCCGGCGCAAAGCGCGCATGGATCGTCACCGTCGCGCCATGCTGCAACGCCGGCGTGGTCTGGATGTTGAGGCCGCCCACATGGAAGAACGGCAACACGGTCAGGACGTGATCGTCGGAGGTGAGGCTATGCATGTGCTGGCTCATCGCGCCGTTCCACAGCAACGCTTCCTGCCGCAGCACCGCGCCTTTGGGGCGTCCTGTCGTGCCCGAGGTGTAGACGATCAGAAGTGGGCAGGAGAGATCGGTGTGCGGATTGCGGCCGTCACCACGTCCGCGCGCGAGCAACGCATCAAAGGCGACTCCACGGGATGGCGCGAAATCGAGGCCAACGACCGCCGTCTCCGGCATACCCTTCTCGATCGCCGGCAGCACGGCGGCAAAGGCTTGCTCGAGCACCAGTACTTTGACCGCAGCATCGGACAGGATGAAAAGCTGCTCCGCAACCGCGAGCCGCCAGTTCAATGGCACGAGTATTGCGCCGAGCCGGGCGCAGGCATAAAGCAGCACCAGATAGTCCGGTCGATTCAGGCTCAGGATCGCGACGCGATCGCCTCGGCCGACGCCAAGTTCCGATTTCAGCGCGCTCGCAGTCCTTTCAATGTGTGCCGCCAATTCCGAATAGCTGAGAGTCGTGCCCTCAAAATGAAGCGCGGGCTTGTCCGGCGCAAAGGCCGCATTGCGTTCGATCAGGCCGGAGAGGTCCACCTTTAGTCGTCCGTCTCGCCGGGCTCATACAGTGCCTCGCGGCCGATCCGGTCGAGACAGAGTTCGGCGGTCCAGGGCAGCATCAGCGAGCCACAGCGGCTGTCGCGATAGATACGCTCCAGCGGCAGCGATTTCAGCATCGCCTGGCCGCCGCAGGTGCGGATCGCGAGCGTCGCGAGCTCGTTGGCGCCTTCCATGACGGAATATTGCGCGGCATAGGCGCGCAATACCTGCTCCTTGCTCGGATTGGCCCGCGCTTCGGTAACCGCCTGAAACCAGGTCGCCTTGATCTGCTCGAGCTTGATCTGCATCTGCGCGACCGCGATCTGCTTGGTCGGGTACATCCGCCGCTTCACCGGCGGCGTGCCCGGCACCTCGCCGCGCAGATAGCGCACGGTGAAATCATAGGCCGCCTGCGCCAGGCCCATATAGGTCGGCGACAACGTCAGGAACATGTGCGGCCAGCGTTGTGCGGCCTGGAAATAGACGCCGCGCGGCATCAGCGCCGCATCTTCTCCCACGAACACATCCTTGAACAGCAGCGAGCGAGAGACCGTGCCGCGCATGCCGAGCGGATCCCAGTCGCCCACCACGGAGACGCCCTCCGCCTTGGCTGGAAGAGCGAGATAGAGCGTGTTGCGGCGCGAGGCTTTTTCGCCTTCAGCAATCTCGGTGCAGAGCACGCCGTAATAATCGGCGTGGCCGGATAGCGAAGCGAAGATCTTCTTGCCGTTGACAATCCAGCCGCCCTTGACCGGCTTCGCCTCGGTGCCGAAGGCGACGCCGCCTGCTGCCGCCGCGCCGCCTTCCGAAAACGGTTGCGAATAGATCGCGCCATCCTCGACAATGCGCTTGTAGTGGATCGCGCGGCGGCGCTCATGCTCGGCGCGCATCGAACTGTCCATGTCGAGATCGTCGGCGAGCGGGCCGGACCATAGCGTCGAGCAGACGTGCATGTTCCAGGTCAGCGCGGTCGCGCCGCAATAGCGGCCGATCTCGGCGGCGGCAAGCGCATAGGTCTGATAGTCCGCGCCGAGGCCGCCGTGTTTCTTCGCGATGGAAATGCCGAGCAGGCCGGCGCGATGCAAATCCTTGTAGTTCTCGGTCGGGAACTTTGCGTCGCGATCATAGCCGGCTGCGCGCCCGGCGAACACAGTCTGCCCGAGTTCGCGTGCCCGCGAAATGATGCCAGCTTGCTCATCGTTCAGCCGAAACGCGCTTGCGTCGAAGATCGGAGTGTCCAGTGCGAGCTTTCCGGCCGTGGCCGCATTCTTGTTGACTGGTGCCGTCATCAAGCCGTCACCTCGATTGCTTTGAGGAAATGATCGAGCGCCCCATCGAAAGCTTTCGGTTGCTCCAGATTGACGAGATGCCCGGAGCCTTCGAGCTCAATATAGGTCGAGGATGGAATATACGTCGCCATCTTCGCCATCATCGGCGCCGGCGCGTTCTTGTCCTTCGACCCCGATAACACCAGCGTCGGAACAGCGATATTGCTGAGTGCCTTGCGCTGATCGAAACCGAGCAGCGCCAGCATCATGGCACGATAGCTCGCTTCCGGAACGCTACCCATGCAGTCGCGCGCGACATCCATGCCGCCCGTATCCGGATCATCTCCCACCAATTCCTTCACCAGTGAGGGCGCCAGCGATTTCATGGTCTCGCCGCGGTCGAGCGGACCGAGCCGCGCCTCGATGAATTGCTTCTGCCAGTCGCCCTCGGCCTTGCCGAAAGCCGGGCTGGTTTGGGCCAGGACAACCGCGGCCGCCGCGCGCGGGTGTTTAATCAGCCATTGCTGGACGATCATGCCGCCGATCGAATGCCCGACAAGAATGGGTCTATCGGCACCGATCTGCTGCAGGAACTGCTGCAGGGCATCCGCCAGCGTCGCGATGCTGGCGGTCGCCAGCGGCGCCGAGCCGCCATAGCCCGGCATGTCCCAGGCGATCGCGCGATAACGATCACCGAAGGCCGCGATCTGGCCGCGCCAGGCGCGTGCCGCGCCGCCGATACCGTGCAGGAACACCAGCGGCGTCTTGCCGCCTTCGCCTGCGGCCTCATAGCCGAAACGGCCGTCTTTTGTCTTCAAGGGTGTCGTCATGGGCGGGATGCTAACAGGCCCGCCGCTTTCTTGCAAAAGCTTGAAGTATAAAATATACGCGGAAACCTCTATTCTCGTGGTCTCATTGAGGGAGCCAGCGCATGTCCGGACTGCCGCGTTCCTCACATGCGCTGGTGACCGGCGGCGGCCGCGGTATCGGCCGCGCCATCGCCGCGGAATTGGCGCGCGCCGGCGCGACCGTGACCGTGCTCGGCCGCCAGCACGCGACGCTGGATGAAGTGGTTGGCGCGGGCCAGGCGCATTTTGCGGAGATCGCCGATGTGGCGGATCGAGCCGCGATTGGAGCGGCGATTTCGAAGGCCGCGTCGCGGCAGCCCATCGACATCCTCGTCGCCAATGCCGGCATCGCGGAATCCGCGCCATTCGCCAAATCGGACGCCGCACTGTTCCAGCGCATGATGGACGTCAATTTCATGGGTGTGGTGCATTCGATTCAGGCCGCGCTGCCCTCGATGAAAGATCGTCCGTATGGTCGCATTATTGCGGTCGCCTCGACCGCGGGGCTGAAAGGCTACGCCTATGTCAGCGCCTATAGCGCCGCCAAACATGCAGTGATCGGCCTGGTGCGTTCGCTGGCGCTGGAGCTTGCCAATACGGGCATCACCGTGAACGCGGTCTGCCCCGGCTTCACCGATACCGATCTCGTTGCCGGCAGCATCGACACCATCATGAAAAAGACCGGCCGCAGCCGCGAGCAGGCGATTGCCGAGCTGTCGAAGCATAATCCGCAAGGCCGTCTGGTGAGCCCGCAGGAAGTCGCCGACACCGTGCTGTGGCTGTGCGGCGAGGGCGGCGGCGCGATCACCGGGCAGGCCATTGCGATCGCCGGTGGCGAGATTTGAAACGCGAAAAGAATCCGAGGGAGATCCCATGAGCCGACCCGCCAATCCCGTCACCTTGCCATTGGCCGATTACTCGCCAAAACATTTCCTGCTGGCCGCGGTGGATGGTGTCGCGACGGTGACGCTCAATCGTCCCGAGCGCAAAAATCCGCTGACCTTCGAAAGCTACCGCGAACTCACCGATTTCTTCCGCGCCTGCGCGTTCGATGACGAGGTCAAGGTGGTGGTGGTGACCGGCGCTGGAGGTAATTTCTCGTCCGGCGGCGACGTGTTCGAGATCATCGGCCCGCTGGTGAAGATGGACACCAAGGGCCTGACAGCCTTCACCCGCATGACCGGCGATCTCGTCAAAGCGATGCGCGCTTGTCCGCAGCCGATCGTGGCCGCGGTCGAGGGCATCTGCGCCGGCGCAGGCGCCATCGTCGCGATGGCCTCCGACATGCGGCTCGCCGCGACCGGAGCCAAGGTTGCGTTCCTGTTCAACAAGGTCGGGCTTGCCGGCTGCGACATGGGTGCCTGCGCCATCCTGCCCCGTATCATCGGCCAATCCCGCGCTTCCGAACTGCTCTATACCGGCCGCTTTATGACCGCGGAGGAGGGCGAGCGCTGGGGCTTTTTCAGCCGTATCGTTACGCCCGAACGCGTGTTGCCGGAAGCGCAATTGCTGGCGCGCTCGGTCGCGGAGGGCCCGACCTTCGCCAACACCATGACCAAGCGCATGCTGGCGATGGAATGGGCGATGTCGGTAGAGGAGGCGATCGAGGCCGAGGCGGTGGCGCAGGCACTCTGCATGACCACGGCCGATTTCGAGCGCGCCTTCGTCGCCTTCTCCAACAAGGTGAAACCGACCTTCCAGGGGAATTGAACCAAAGCCGCCAAAGGCGGGCTTGCCAGCAGATATTTTAGGTTTAAAATATCTCGGTCGGTGGCTTTATCGGAGGCCCATATGAAGATCGCGATCATCGGTGGCGGACCGGCCGGTCTTTACGCCGCGATCCTGCTGAAAAAGCAGCGGCCCGAGGCCGCGATCACGATTTATGAGCGCAACCGCGCCGACGACACCTTTGGCTTCGGCGTGGTGTTTTCCGACGCCACCCTCGACAATTTCGAGAAGTACGACCCGCCGAGCTACCGGCGCATCACCCAGGAATTCGCCTATTGGGACGACATCGCCGTGCATTTCCGGGGCACGGTGCATCGGGTGGGCGGCAACGGCTTCTGCGGCTGCTCGCGGCGCAAGCTGCTGTTGATCCTGCAGGAGCGGGCGAGCGAGCTCGGCGTCAGCCTGCAGTTCCAGGTCGAGATCGACGATGAGGCGCGCTTCGCCGACGCCGATCTGATCATCCTCGCCGACGGCATCAACAGCCGCTTCCGCGACAAGCATGTCGATCATTTCCAGCCCGAAGTGGATGTCCGCTCGAACTATTTTGCCTGGATGGGCTCGACCAAGCCGCTCGATGCCTTCACCTTCATCTTCCAGGAGACCGAGTGGGGGCCGTTCATCGCGCATGCCTATCAGTATGAGGCGGGGCGCTCGACCTGGATTTTCGAGACCGATCCAAAGACCTTTGAACGCGCCGGGCTGAAGGGCCTCGACGAAAAGCAATCCGCCGACCGGATAGCGGAAATCTTTGGCTGGTTTCTTGGCGGCCACCAGCTGCTCACCAACCGGTCGATGTGGCGCAATTTCCCGATGATCCGCAGCCATCGCTGGGTCAAGGACAACATGGTGTTGCTGGGCGACGCCAAGGCGACCGCACATTTCTCGATCGGCTCCGGCACGAAGCTCGCGATGGAAGACGCGATCGCGCTTGCGGACGCGATGGAGCGCGCTCCGACCATTGCCGCAGCGCTGCATCATTACGAGCACGGACGCCGTGAGGAGGTCGAAAAGACGCAACACGCCGCCGACGTTTCGCTCGTCTGGTTCGAGCACGTCGATCGCTTCTGGGAGTTCGATCCCGTCCAGTTCGCCTTCGGCGTGATGACCCGCTCGAAGGCGATCACCTACGACAATCTCAATCTGCGCGCGCCCGATTTTGTCGCGGAAGTCGACAAGGCCTTCGCGAAACAGGTTCGCGCCAAAGGCTTCGAGGTCGATGTCGCAAAGCCGCTGGTGCCGATGTTCCAGCCGATGCGGCTGCGCGAGATGGAGATCAAGAACCGCGCGGTGGTGTCGCCGATGTGCATGTATTCGGCCGACGAGGGCGTGCCGACCGATTTTCATCTGGTGCATTACGGCTCGCGCGCCATCGGCGGCGCCGGCCTGATCTTCACCGAGATGACCTGTGTCGGCAGCGAAGCGCGGATCACGCCGGGCTGCGCCGGCCTGTGGAATGACGAGCAGGAAGCGGTGTGGAAGCGCATCGTCGATTTCGTCCATGCCAATTCGGCGGCGAAATTCGCGCTTCAGCTCGGCCACGCCGGCCGCAAGGGCGCGACCAAGCTGATGTGGGACGGCATCGACCGGCCGCTGGAAGAGGGAGCCTGGGATGTGATCTCGGCCTCGCCCATTCCGTACTTTCCCGATAGCCAGGTTCCGCGCGAGATGGACCGCGCCGCGATGCATGCGGTGAAGACGGCGTTCGTGTCCGCAGCCGAACGCGGCGAGCGCTGCGGCTTCGACATGCTGGAGCTGCACTGCGCCCATGGTTATCTGCTCGCGAGTTTCATCTCGCCGCTGACCAACCAGCGCACCGACGATTATGGCGGCTCGCTGAAAAATCGCCTGCGTTTTCCGCTCGAAATCTTCGAGGCGATGCGCGCGGCCTGGCCGGCGCACAAGCCGATGTCGGTGCGCATCTCCGCGACCGATTGGGCCGAGGGCGGCATCACCGGCGATGACGCGGTCGAGATCGCGCGGGCCTTTGCTGAGGCCGGCGTCGACCTCGTCGATGTCTCGACCGGCCAGACCGTGCGCGATGCGGAGCCAATCTATGGCCGCATGTTCCAGACCCCGTTTTCCGATCAGGTCCGCAACGAGGCGCGCGTCGCGACCATGTGCGTCGGCAACATCACGACCGCCGATCAGGTCAACACCATCCTCGCCGCCGGCCGCGCCGACCTCGTGGCGCTCGGCCGGCCGCATCTGGTCGATCCTGCCTTCACCATGAAGGCCGCCGCCTGGTATGGCGCGTCAGACGTGTTCTGCCCGCCGCAATACCTGCCCGGCAAGGAGCAGATTTTCCGCAATAGTGTCCGCGACCGGCAGGATTTCGAGGACCTCAAAATTAAGGCTAAGCCGAAGACCCGGGCCGAGCTCAAGGCCGAGGCTATAAAGCCGCTTGCGGCCGAATAAGAGGGCGTGCGACCCTAGCCAACGTCTTTTTGTGTCTTGAGTGGAGTTTTGGGCATGAAGGCGATCATCGTCGGCGGCGGCATCGGCGGCCTCACCACCGCGCTCATGCTGCGGGCGCGCGGCATCGATTGCGAGCTTTACGAACAATCCGATTCCATTCGCGAGCTCGGTGTCGGCATCAACACGCTGCCGCATGCGATCCGCGAGCTTGCCGCGATCGGTCTCCTGGACCGGCTCGACGCAGTCGCAGTCCGCACCCATGAGCTGTTCTATCTGACCCGCCATGGCCAGCAGGTCTGGCACGAAAAGCGCGGGCTCGATGCCGGCCATGATGTGCCGCAATTCTCGATCCATCGCGGCCGGCTGCAGGGCGTGATCCATCAGGCCGTGGTCGAACGGCTCGGTGCAGAGGCCATCCATACCGGCTGCCGGCTCGGATCGTTCACGCAGGACGAGGGTGGCGTCACCGCCTATTTCTTCGACCGCGGCGGCGCGCATACGCACACCGCGCGCGGTGACATCCTGATCGGCGCCGACGGCATCCATTCCAAGGTGCGGCAGACGCTGTTTCCGGAGGAAGGCCCGCCTTGTTGGAACGGCCTGATGCTGTGGCGTGGCGCCGCCGACTGGCCCGTCTTCCTCACCGGACGCTCGATGATCATCGCAGGCGGCTTGAACGCGAAAGCCGTGGTCTATCCGATTGCGGAGGGCTCGAGCCCCGCGAGCCGGCTGACCAATTGGGCGGTGCTGGTCAGGGTCGGCGACGGCAGCGCGCCGCCCGCGCGCCGCGAAGACTGGTCGCGGCTCGGCCGGCGGGAAGAACTGATGCCCTACGTGACGGGCTTTTCGATCCCGCAGGTCGATTTTACGGCGCTCGTGAACGCAACCCCGGAGTTCTGGGAATATCCCTGCTGCGACCGCGATCCCTTGCCGTACTGGTCGAGTGGCCGCGTCACGCTGCTCGGCGATGCCGCCCACCCGATGTACCCAGTGGGCTCGAACGGCGCGTCGCAGGCGATCCTCGACGCGCGCTGCCTTGCAGACGCGCTGGCGCGCTCCGAACATCCGCGTCAGGCCTTGGCGGCCTACGAGCGCCAGCGGCTGCCGATGACGGCTGATGTCGTCGCCTCCAATCGCCGCGGCGGGCCGGAGGGCGTCATCGACGCCGTCGAGCAACTCGCGCCGCAAGGCTTTACCGACGTCGATACCATCCTCAACTACGAAGCGCGCGAGGCGATCGTGCGCGGCTATGCCGCCAAGGCCGGCTTTGCCGCGCGCGTGGTGTCACGCTAAGCCTGTTGTTTACGCATGATCTTTTCGGAAAACCGCTGCACACTTTTCCGGATCATGCGTTAGCCGGGAGGCGGCGGCAGGAAGTGGATGTTGTGCTCGGCCGCGAGCTTCACCACCTCGTCGGGGTTCTGCTGCTTCATGTTGTGGATGGCCCAGAACAGGTCATAGAGCCGGCGCGTCGGCGACACCCAGAACAGCGTCTTGGCATTCTGCTGCGACTTGTTGAAAATGCCGTGCGGCTTGCCCATCGGCAGCCGCACCGTGTCGCCCGCAGTTGCGAACTCCTCGGCGCCGTCGAGAAAAAAGTCGAGCCGGCCCTCGAGGATGTAGAGATACTCATCCTGGTCGGGATGGATGTGCGGCGGCACGAAGGTGCCGGGCGGAAATATCGCGTGCCAGGAGAAACTGTGCTCGGTGCGGCTCTTCGGCACATAGGTCTGGCCGAGGATGTTCCAGGTAATTCCCTGAATGCCTTCATTGGCGCGCGTGATGCCGGCGACTTCGGTGTTCATGACTTTGTTTCCTTCCCTCATCGTTATTTACCCGGCGCGCAGTCCTTGGCGTAGCGGTCGCCGTAGTTCTCAAAAACCTTCTGCACAATCTCGGTCTGGAATTTGCCATCGGGACGTTTGGCGACCTTGGTCAGATAAAAATCCTGGATCGGATAGCCGTTGGTGTTGAACTTGAAGCCGCCGCGCAGCGAGGTGAAGTCGGCTTTCCTCAGGGCTGCCGAGACCGCGTCCTTGTTGCCGAGATCGCCCTTGACGGCTTTCACCGCGCTGTCGATCAGCATCGCCGCGTCATAGCCCTGCATGGCGTAGGTGCCGGGCACGCCGTTATAGGCGGCCTCATAGCTCGCGACGAATTTCTTGCTCTGGGGATTGTCTAGGTTCGGCGCCCAGTCCGCGCCACCGAACATGCCGATCGCGGCATCCTGCTGCGCCGGCAGCGTCGATTCATCGACCGTGAAGGCGGACAACACCGGGATGCTGTCGGCGAGACCGGCCTGCCGATATTGCTTAACGAGGTTCACGCCCATGCCACCCGGCATGAAGGTGAACACGGCATCGGGCTTCAGCGAGGAAATCTTGGAAAGCTCGGGCTGGAAGTCCAGCGTGCCGAGCGGCATGTAGGATTCCTCGACGATCTCGCCCTTGTAGTCGAGCTTGAAGCCGGCGGCGGAGTCGCGTCCGGCCTGATAGTTCGGCACCAGCAGATAGACGCGCTTGTAGCCGCGATCCTGCGCGACCTTGCCCAGGATCTCGTGCACCTGGTCGTTCTGGTAGGAGGTCACATAGAAGAACGGGCTGCAATCCTTGCCGGCGTAGCTCGAGGGCCCGGCGTTCGGGCTGACCAGGAATGTCTGGCTATCGATCACGGGCTTGTGGATCGCCTGCAGGATGTTGGAAAAGATTGGGCCAACCACGAAGTCGACCTTGTCGCGTTCGAGCAGGCCTTTCACCTTGGTCACGGCGGCGTCGGGTTTCAGTTCATCGTCAACGACGACAACCTCCACGTCCTTGCCGCCCATCTTGCCGCCGAGATCCTTGACACCCAGCGCAAAACCGTCGCGCACCTGTTGACCGAGCGCCGCAGCCGGTCCGGACAGGGTGACGATCACGCCGATCTTGATCTTGTCCTGTGCTACCGCCGGGCCGATCGCAAACCCCAGCAGGACCGCCAGTCCAGCCAAGCCCAAACGCTGCTTCATTGCTTCCTCCTGACCGGCGGCTCACGCGTGACCGCAACTGACCTCTGGGTTAACTCTTGGTATCCAAGCTTATTCTGATGACGGTCGTTGCTGCAAGCAAAGGCGCGGCGCGCATGAAGCCGTCACAAGATTGCGGCATGCAAGCGGCGCGCCAATTGCTTGAAGCCTAAAGAAATTTCGAGGACCCCGCGGCGTTTTGACTTGCGGCGCGCGGCAAATTATTTGAAGGTCAAAACGATCGCCGGAGCCGGAAGGCGGCCGGCGCGGGCAGGTACGATGGCAAGCATGATCCTTGATTCCGAGACCAAGGCCGTCGAGAGCGATCATGGCGACGAACTCCGCCTGTGGCTGCGCCTCCTGACCTGCACCACCCTGATCGAAGGCACGGTGCGCAGCCGCTTGCGCGAGCAGTTCGATGTCACGCTGCCGCGTTTCGACCTGATGGCGCAGCTCGACCGCGCGCCCGACGGCATGACGCTGTCTGACGTTTCCAAGCGCATGATGGTGTCGAACGGCAATGTCACCGGACTCGTCGAGCGTCTGGTCGAGTCCGGTCATCTCGACCGGCGCACTTCGGAATCCGATCGCCGCGTTCAGGTCATTCGCCTGACCAAGACCGGCCGCGCCGAGTTTCGCCGGATGGCGACCGAGCATGAAACCTGGATTGCGGAAGTCTTTTCGGATCTGACGTCGAAGGACGTCCGCGAACTGATGCGGCTGCTCGCGAAGGCCAAAGGCTCCGCGCAGAAATGCGCAAGCGGGCGAGCGCCGTAAGCCGCGTGGCCGAGATCGACTACGAGGTCGAGTACAACAACCGGGCGCGGGTTCCCGAAAATCCGGCGCTGATGGCGGGGTGGGCGAGGGACGCTGCAGCCTACCGCGAAGAGCACGCGCCGCGTCCGATTTCCTACGGACCAGGCGCTCGCAACACCGTGGATTTCTTTGCCGGTGACGGAAGCGGGCCGATCGTTGTTTTCATCCACGGCGGCTACTGGCAGGCGCTGGATGGTTCTTCTTCCAGCCATTGCGCGCGCGGACTGAATGCGCATGGCATCGACGTCGCCGTCCCCAGCTACGATCTCTGCCCGCAGGTCAGCGTCGATACCATCATCCGGCAGATGCATGCGGCGGCGCGTGAACTGGCGCGGCTCGGCAGGCCACTCGTGATCAGCGGCCACTCGGCCGGCGGTCATCTGGCGGCCTGCCTGCTGGCAACCGACTGGCGCGCGCTCGACGCGTCCTTGCCGGGCGACCTCGTGATATCAGCCTATACCATCTCCGGGCTGTTCGATCTCGTGCCGCTGGTCGCAACCTCCATCAACAAGGCGCTGCAGCTTGACGCCGCGAGCGCCAGGGCCGCGAGCCCCTTGTTCTGGAAGCCACCAGGCCATGGGAGCCTCGACGCCGTCGTCGGAGGCAACGAGAGTGCAGAATACTTTCGCCAAAGCCGGACCATGACGGAGGCCTGGGCGAAGGCGGGGCTGTCGACCCGCTACGGCACGATTGCCGACGCCAATCATTTCACTGCGATTGCGCCGCTCGCCGATCCGGCATCGCCGATGGTGCTGCGGCTGAAGGAGCTGGCGCGCCGATGAAATTCCCTTTGGATTCGCCGGATTTCCGCTCTTGCGTCCAATTATTTTAAGTCTAAAATGTTTAGGGATAAAACGCTGCCGGGCGTATTCCGTGGTTTTTGAGCCTTTCTGAGAGCGGAGGGCAAATGTCGGGTAGAACGCTGAATCTTGGTCCGTCGGGCCACGTCGATGATTTCACGCGGCGAAACCTGCCGCCGGCGGAGCAGTGGCCCGAGATGCTGCTCGACCGGCCGGAGTTTCAATATCCGGAATATCTCAACACCGGCGTCGAGCTGACCGACCGCATCGTCGCGCAGGGAATGGGCGATAATATCGCGCTGATCGGCAACGGCCGGCAGCGTACCTACAAGGAACTGGCGGACTGGTCGAACCGGCTCGCGCATGCGCTGGTCGAAAACTACGGCGTCAAGCCCGGCAACCGCGTGCTGATCCGCTCCGGCAACAATCCGGCGCTGGTCGCGGCCTGGCTTGCGGCAACGAAGGCCGGCGCCGTCGTCGTCAACACCATGCCGATGCTGCGCGCCGGCGAACTCACCAAGATTATCGACAAGGCGGAGATCGCGCTGGCGCTGACGGACAGCCGCATCGCGGACGAACTGGTCGCCTGCGCCAAGACCAGCCGCTTCCTCAAGCAGGTCGTGAATTTCGACGGAACGTCGAACCATGACGCCGAGCTCGACCGGGTGGCGCTGAACAAGCCGGTGAAATTCGCCGCGGTGAAGACTGGCCGCGACGATGTCGCGCTGCTCGGATTCACCTCGGGCACCACGGGCGAGCCGAAGGCGACCATGCATTTCCACCGCGACATTCTTGCGGTCGCCGACGGCTACGCGAAGGAAGTGCTGAAGGTCACGCCGGACGATGTCTTCGTCGGTTCGCCGCCGCTCGCCTTTACCTTTGGGCTCGGCGGGCTTGCGGTGTTTCCGCTGCGCTTCGGCGCGACCGCGACGCTTTTGGAAAACGCGGCGCCGCCCGAAATGGTCAGGATCATCGAGACCTACAAGGCCACGATCTGCTTCACCTCGCCGACCGCCTATCGTGCGATGATGGCGGCCATGGACAAGGGCGCCGATCTTTCATCGCTGCGCCTTGCGGTGTCGGCCGGCGAAACCTTGCCGGCGCCGGTGTTCGAGGCCTGGACCCGCAAGACCGGCAAGACCATTCTGGACGGCATCGGCAGCACAGAGATGCTGCATATCTTCATCACTAACCGCGTCGGCGACGCCGTTGCAGGCACGACCGGGAAGCCGGTCACCGGCTACGAGGCAAAGATCGTCGACGATCAGATGAATGAAGTGCCGGCCGGCACCGTCGGCAAGCTCGCGGTCCGCGGACCGACCGGGTGCCGCTATCTCGCCGACAACAGGCAATCGAATTACGTGCGCGATGGCTGGAACCTGACCGGCGACGCCTTCGTTCGCGACGAGAAGGGCCGGTTCTCCTTTGTCGCGCGCGCCGACGACATGATCATTTCCTCCGGCTACAACATCGCCGGTCCCGAGGTCGAAGCCGCGCTGCTGTCGCATCCCGCGGTTGCCGAATGCGGCGTGGTCGGCGCGCCTGACGAGGCACGCGGCATGATCGTCAAGGCCTATGTCGTCGTCGCTGCCAGCGCCACCGCCGACGATACGCTGGCGACCGCCCTTCAGGAGCATGTCAAGCGCGAGATCGCCCCTTACAAATATCCGCGCGCGATCGAGTTCGTGACGCAACTGCCTAAGACGGAGACGGGCAAGCTGAAACGCTTCGCCTTGCGCCAGACGGCGCAGGCGCAAACGACGTCGACCGGCGTCGCCGCAGAATGATGGAGAATTTCTCGTGAGCACGACAGATGCGCCAAGCCTCGCCGCCAGGAGCGAGATGGCGGAGGGCGCGCAAATCCTGCAGCCGGGCGGCTGGCCGATCCCGAAGGGCTATGCGAATGGCATCGCCGCCTATGGCCGCATCGTGGTGACGGGCGGGGTGATCGGCTGGGATCATCAGGAACGTCTGGCCAGCGGATTCGTCGCGCAGGTTCGGCAAGCACTCAGCAATATAGCGGCAATCCTCGCCGAAGGCGACGCGCGACCCGAGCATCTCGTGCGCCTGACCTGGTATGTCGTGGATATGGAAGAATATCTCGCGAATCTGAAAGAACTTGGTCGAGTCTATCGGGAGATCTTCGGCACGCATTATCCCGCGATGGCGCTGGTGCAGGTCGTGCGCCTGGTCGAAAAGGCCGCGCGGGTCGAGATCGAGGCGACCGCGGTGGTGCCGCGTTAGGCAGCACCACCAACTAATCAGCTTAGTTACGATATGAACTATCGATGCGGTCGAGCTTGCGCAGCAGCGCCGGCCAGGCGAGATCGCCGTTGCGGTTCGGTTTGTCCAGCCGCGGCTTCACCTTGTCGAACGTCTTCTCCAGAATCTCGGTGGAGGGAAGGGTCAGCTTGGTGTTGCAGGACAGTGCCATCACCTGCACCTCGCAGGCGCGCTCCATCCGGTACAGCAGGTTGAAGGCGGCCGGAACGGTTCGTCCGACGACCAGAAGTCCGTGGTTGCGCAGCACCATCGCCTCGTGCTCACCGAGGTCGCGCACCAGCCGCTCGCGCTCGCCGAGGTCGTCGGCGATCCCCTCGAAATCATGATAGCCAATGTGGACGAAACGCATCGAGGTCTGCGCCAGCGGCAACAGCCCGCATTCCATCGCCGACACCGCCATGCCCGCCGGCGTATGGGTGTGCGCGACGCAATCGACGTCGTGGCGCGCCATGTGGATGGCGCTGTGAATGACGAAGCCCGCGACGTTGACGTTGTAGTCGGTCTGGTTGAACAGCGTGTTGCCCTCGACGTCGACCTTGATCAGGCAGGACGCGTCGATTTCCTCATAGAGCATGCCGTAGGGATTGATCAGGAACTGGTCGTGATGACCGGGCACGCGGCTGGAGATGTGGTTCGCAATCATCTCGGTATAGCCGTACAGCGCGACGAGGCGGTAGGCGGCGGCGAGGTTGACGCGCGCATCCCACTCTTCCGCGCTCACTTGCTCGCGGACTGACCTGACGACTTTAATGGCGGGTGCGCTGATCGGCGGATTCATGGGGTTTCTCCGTTTGAACGGGACGTCTTTTGGCGGCGTTCCTGAGGGTAGAGGATATCTGCAACTATAGTTGCATCGCAAGGCTGGCAGGGGCATTTCATGCACTCCCCAGCTTTGTTGCAGGGCCAAATGGCTCCGTCGCAAATCCTTCATGCGCGGCCTATACTTGGTCCCCAACGTCGTCCTGATCCCCCAGAAATCGGAGCCTGTCTCATGCGGACCATCCGTTTTGCCCTGATCCTGCTGGCGTTTGCCTGCCTTGCGCCGTGGCAGTCTGCCAAAGCGGCTGACGTCATCTGCTACAACTGCCCGCCGGAATGGGCGGACTGGGCTTCGATGCTCAAGGCGATCAAGGCTGACCTGCATTACGACATTCCTCACGACAACAAGAACTCCGGCCAGGCGCTGGCGCAGATCCTGGCCGAGAAGGCCAATCCGGTCGGCGACATCGGTTATTTCGGCGTCACCTTCGGCATGAAGGCAAAGGCGCAGGACGCGCTCGAGCCGTACAAGCCGGCCAATTGGGACCAGGTGCCTGCCGGCCTGAAGGATCCGGACGGGTACTGGACCACCATCCATTCCGGCACGCTCGGCCTGTTCGTGAACAAGGACGCACTCGGCGGCAAGCCGGTGCCGGCCTGCTGGAAGGATCTGCTGAAGCCCGACTACAAGGGCATGGTCGGCTATCTCGACCCGACCTCGGCGGCGGTCGGATATGTCGGCGCGGTTGCGGTCAACCTTGCGCTCGGCGGCTCATCCAAGAACTTCGATCCCGCGATCACCTTCTTCAAGGAGTTGCACAAGAACGACCCGATCGTTCCGAAGCAGACCTCTTACGCGCGCGTCGTCTCCGGCGAGATGCCGATCCTGTTCGACTATGACTTCAACGCCTACCGCGCCAAATATTCCGAGAAGGGCAATTTCGAGTTCGTCATCCCCTGCGAAGGTTCGGTGGTGTTTCCCTACGTCGTCGGTCTCGTGAAGAACGCACCCGACAAGGACAAGGCGAAGAAGGTGATGGACTATCTGCTGTCCGACAAGGGCCAGGCGATCTGGACCAACGCCTATCTGCGCCCGGCGCGCCCGATCGAACTGCCGGAGGCGGTCAAGAACAAGTTCCTGCCGGACAGCGACTACGCCCGCGCCAAGAGCGTCGACTGGGGCGAGATGGAAAACGTCCAAAAAGGCTTTGTCGACCGCTATCTCGCCGAGGTCCGCTAATGCAGTATGGTGCCTCGCCTTAGGGCTCGGGGCACCATCACTGATGTCGCATCGTTCGTTCGTCTGGCTGTGCCTGCTGCCGCTCGCGGTGGTGACGGTGGCGTTCTTCCTGATGCCGATGGCGCGCCTGGTCGTCACCGGCGCCGAAGGACCGCAGGGACTGGCCGGCTATCTCGCGATCCTCGCTGAGCCGCGTTACCGCTCGACCCTGATCAACACGGTTCTGCTGGCAGCCGCGACCACGGTGGTGACGCTGGTCGTCGCCACCATCGCCGGCATGTTCCTGCAGCGGCACCGTTTCCCGGGCCGCGCCGTAATGATCGCGATGCTGACCTTTCCGCTGGCCTTCCCCGGTGTCGTCGTCGGCTTCCTGATCATCCTGCTGGCGGGTCGGCAGGGTCTGATCGGCGATCTCAGCAATCGTCTGCTCGGGCAGAAATTTGTGTTCGCCTATTCGATCTACGGGCTCTTCCTCGGCTATCTCTATTTCTCGATCCCGCGCGTGATCCTCACCATCATGGCGGCGGTGCAGAAGCTCGACACCGGCCTCGAGGAAGCCGCACGCTCGCTCGGCGCAGGCCCCTGGGCGGTGCAGCGCGATGTCGTGCTGCCGGCCTTGGCGCCGGCCTTTGTCGCCTCCGGCGCGATCGCCTTTGCGACCGCGATGGGCGCCTTCGGCACCGCCTTCACCCTCGCGACCAACATCGATGTCTTGCCGATGCTGATCTATACCGAGTTCACGCTGGCGGCGAATTTCGCGACTTCGGCGGCGCTCTCGGTCGGGCTCGGCGTCATCACCTGGTTCATCCTGGCGCTGGCCCGCTCGTTCTCGGGTAGCGCGGTCGCCGCGGCCGGATGAGACCATGCGCGACCGCCTGATCTTTACCAGCCAGCTTCTGTTCACCCTGATCGTTGCCGCTTTCCTTGTGGTGCCCGCGGGACTGTCGATCACCGCCGGCGTCACCGTGAATTATTTCCGCGGCATCTCGTCCGGCGTCACGCTGCAATGGGTGGTACAGGTCTGGGAGGTCTATGCCGGCACGATCGGATTATCGTTCCTGATCGCGTTTGCGACGCTGGCGGTGACACTCGTCGTCGGCGTGCCCGCGGCCTACGCGCTGCATGTGCGGGGAGGGCGGCTGTCGCGCATCGTCGAGGAGATCATCACGCTGCCGCTTGCGATCCCCGGGCTTGCGATCGCGCTGGCACTGCTCCTGACCTATGGCAGCTTCGGCGAGTTCCGCCGCTCCTGGCTCTTCATCATGGTCGGCCACGTCGTCTTCACCATGCCCTTCATGGTCCGATCGGTGATGGCGGTGTTTGCCACCGCCGACATCAAGACGCTGGATGAAGGCGCGGCTTCGCTGGGCGCCTCGCCGTGGCGGCGCTTTCACGACGTGATCGTCCCCAACGCGGTACCGGGCATTCTGGCCGGCAGCCTGATGGTGGTGACCCTCTCGCTCGGCGAATTCAACCTCACCTGGATGCTGCACACGCCGCTGACCAAGACGCTGCCGATCGGCCTCGCCGACAGCTACGCCTCGATGCGGCTGGAAGTGGCCTCCGCCTATACGCTGATCTTCTTCGTCATGATCATTCCGCTGCTCGTTGCCATGCAGCTCTTCGCCGAGAAGGAGCGCGCGCGATGAGCGATGTCGTGGGGCACGGCGCTGCCGTGCGCATCGAGAACTGCGGCAAGACCTTTGCGGACGGCACGCGCGCGCTGGACCCGGCGACGCTCGACATTGCGCGCGGCGAGACGCTGGTGCTACTCGGCCCTTCCGGCTGCGGCAAGACCACGATGCTGCGCATCATCGCCGGGCTCGAAGTGCCGGATGAGGGCGGCAAGGTCCTGTTCGACGGCAAGGACATGACCAAGGTGCCGATCGAGAAGCGCAATGTCGGCATGGTCTTCCAGTCCTACGCGTTGTTTCCGAACATGAGCGTTGCCGACAATATCGGCTATGGCCTCAAAATCCGCGGCGTTTCGAAAGACGAGCGCACTGGGCGCGTCGCCGAACTGGTTCGGCTGACCAACATCACGGGCCTCGAGAACCGCCGGATCGACCAGCTCTCCGGCGGTCAGCGCCAGCGCGTGGCGCTGGCGCGTGCGGTCGCGATCCGTCCGGGCATTCTCCTGCTCGACGAGCCCCTGACAGCGCTCGATGCGGCCTTGCGCGACCGCCTGCGCGGCGAGCTCAATCGCCTGTTGCGCGCGCTCGGCATCACCGCGATCTATGTGACGCACGATCAGTCCGAGGCCATGGAGCTCGGCGACCGCATCGTGGTGATGAGCAAGGGCGCGATTGCGCAGATCGGCACGCCGCGCGACATCTATTTCACGCCGCGCAACCGCTTCGTCGCCGAGTTCATCGGCGCGGCAAATATCGTCGAAGCTCCGGTCGAGAATGGCCAACTGGTGTTGCCCGGCGGGCGGCAGCCGATTGCGAGCCAGATCAATCTCGCTGCCGCGGTCGCCATGGTTCGACCGGAGTTTATCAGAGTAGTGGAAGCGGGCAGCGCACCGCTCTCGGGCACCATCGACAGCGTCGCCTTCAATGGCGAGAAGCAGCGCCTGGTCGTGAGCGGTGCTGCTGAAAGAGCGCTGACCGTCGACGCGCCCAACACCCTTCAGGCCAAGGTGGGCGACCGCGTCGGCTTGTCGATCGCGCCGGAAGCCGTGCGCCTGTTACCTCCCGAAGATTGAGAACACCGATGCAAAAACAACTTCGCATCGCGCAGATTTCCGACCTGCACATCAAGCCGCCGGGGACGCTGGCCTACGGGCGGGTCGACACCGCCAAAGCGTTGGAACGCTGTGTGGCAACGCTGAATGCGTTCGAACCGGCTCCGGATTTCGTCGTCATCTCCGGCGACCTCGTGGATACGCCGACTGCGGAAGAGTACGCGTATCTGAAGCGCTTGCTTGCGCCGTTGAAAATTCCGTTCGCCGGGATTCCCGGCAATCATGACGGCCGCGAATTGATGCGTGCCGCATTCCCGCACGCGGCCTACGCGTTTCCGTCGGGCGCGCTCAACCAGAAGATCGCGGTCGGCGAGCTCGATCTGCTGCTGCTCGATTCCAGCGTGCCCGGCAAGTCGCATGGCGAACTGGAGCCGTCAACGCTGCAATGGTTAGAGGCGACGCTGGCGTCTTCGACGGACCGCCCGGCGCTGTTGTTCCTGCATCATCCGCCGTTCATCGCCGGCATCTGGCACATGGACCACCAGAACCTCCACAACGCGGCCGAGCTGGCACCAATCATCCGCCGTCACCCTCGCATCAAGATCGTCGCGACCGGCCATGTCCACCGGGCGACCTTGACTATGTTTGCCGGCGTGCCCTGCACGATCTGCCCGGCGCCCAATCACGCGGTCGATCTCGACCTTGCCAAGTTACGCAAGCCGTCTTTCAAGGTCGAGCCGCCGGCTTTTCACCTCCACACCTGGTTTGAGGGCGAGGGGTTCGGGCAACTCGTGACCCATCAGGTGCCGATCGGCGAGTTCGACGGGCCGCATCCGTTCTTTGGAGCGGACGGCCGCCTTCTGTGAGCGCCGATTATCTGAGCTTGCCCAGCTTGCGATAGGCCTTCGACGCCTTCTTCAGCAGCCGCTTCTTCTGCTTGGGTTTCAGGAATTTCAGCGGCGTCTGCACGCCCTTCTGCTCCAGCTCGGCTGCAAGCTCATGGCCTCTGGCGCCGTCATTCAACTGTCCGAGGGATTTTTGCGCCTTGCTGAGATGTTTGAGCGCGCTCTTCTGCTTTGAAAATTTCTTGCTGGGGAAAAGGTCTTCAAGGGAATCGATGGAGTAGGTGAGCTTCTTGTTGAACAGCCGTAGGCGATGGCGTTTCTTGGTTCCCATCTTGCGAAGCTTGCGGCTTCTCTTCAGGAGTTTCTCCTCCCATTCCTCAAGCTTCGCCTCGCTATAGGCGCCGATCGGGGAGGCGCGCTCCTTGGCGGCCTGCTTGCCCTTCTTCATCGACCATGGGCCGTTTTCGATCCAGCCGGTGGTCTGATCGATTAGCCAGCGATATCTGACCGAATTGAGCATGCGCGTCAGGGTGCGATGGCCTTCGGCTCGCTTCTCGTTCCATGAGCCGAGCGCGGCTGCCGCCTGCGGTCCCTTCTTGTCGACGGACTTGACCCGATCGACGGCGACGTCGAGATCGCGCACCGCGCCGAGCTCGCTGTTGAGCCATTTCAGCTCGTCCCGTACTTCGTCGCGGATCGCGTCGTGCACCATCGGCGAGAAAAACAGGATGGCGGTGCGCAAATGCGTCAGCGCCACGCGCATCTGATGCAGTGCGCCCGAATCGCCTTTGCAGGTGGCTGCCTGGTTGGCATTGAGCGCGTCGAGATGGCGTCGGGCGACAATCCGGAACGCCGTATCGCAGGCCATGGCGCCGTTGAGCCGCGGATTGGGGGCGGGGCGCGGCACCGGCGGCGCCGGTTTGGCGCTGGATGCGGCTTTGCCTGCAGGTTTCCGGGATGGCGGCATGGTGCTTCGCTTGGACCTCGGCGGCGATATTATAGTTCCCCGCAGGGGCGGCAACCTTCGACCGCGCGCTGAAAGCACCCTTTGGCCTTTGGTATCAGTTCGTTGCCTTGCCAAGCTTGAACCAGGATAGCAATCTTTGCCAGATAGAGGCTGGCGCCGTTTGCAAAGCCGGCCGGTCGATGGGGGAAAATATGCGTCTGTTTCGATGGCTCGCGCTGGCACTGATCGCGGGCAATACCAGCGCCTTCGCGCAAGGCAATTACCCCGACCGTCCCATCAAGATGATCGTGCCGCTCGCGGCTGCGAGCGCCGTCGATGTTGCCGCGCGCATCGTGACGCAGAAGATGGCGGACAATATGGGCCAGCAGTTCGTGATCCTGAACCAGCCCGGCGCATCCGGCCTGATCGGCGCGGAGCAGGTCGCCCATGCCGACCCGGACGGCTACACGATTGGCGGCTTCAATGACAGCATCATGACAATGGTGCCGAACCTGCAAGCCAAGATGCGCTGGGACATCCTGAAGGACTTTGAGCCGGTGTCGCTGGTGGCTACCGTCGAGTGGGGCCTGATCACCGGCAATCAGACCAGCTACAAGAGCGCGGCCGACCTGATCGCGGCGGCCAAGGCTGCACCCGGAAAGATCGACTACGGCAGTGGCGGGCCGGGCAGCCCGCAGCATTTGGCGATGGCGATGTTTGCCTCCAGCGCCGGCATCTCGCTGACCCATGTGCCCTACAAGGGCGCAACCCAGGCCGCGACCGATGTTGCGGCCGGCCAGATTCCGGTGGGCTTCCAGGGGCTCGGCACCGTCGCCGCGCTGGTGCGCGGCGGCCAGCTTCGGCTGATCGGGGTGTGCACACCGAAACGGTTGGCGACCTTCCCCGACGTGCCGACCATCGATGAATCAGGGCTTCCCGGCTTCCTCTTCAATTCCTGGTTTGCGATCCTGGCACCGGCCGGCACGCCGAAGGCGATTGTCGCGCGGCTCAATGCAGAGGTCGCGAAGGCCCTGGCCGACGCAGAAGTGCGGCACAAGCTCGAAGATCTGGGTTTTGCCCTGCGGGGCAGTTCGCCCGAGGAACTGGGCGCCATGACACGCGACCAGTTCGCCAAATATGCGCGCCTGATGAAGGACATGGGGATCGGGAACGAGTGAGGTGATTCCCGCATCACCCGCATGGCTGCTGCCTGGCCCGGGGCTGCCATCCGACTTCTCCACACTTTAGGATGTGCGTCGGGTTGTGTACTACCGTCTTGTCCCTGTACTCGTCTAAAATTGGTTCCATCGTTATCGCAGCGTGGAAAACCACCCCGACGCATTGCTCGCCCCGCAACAGATGGGCCCAAACGCTTGTTCCGCCACGATCTTTCGCTAGTCTGAACTGGATGGTTGGAGGAAGCCGAGGGTGTTTTGCCAGGTCTGCGCGTCGACCCTGAAAGCCGGCGACCTCTATTGTGCGTCATGCGGCGCCGCGGTGGCGGACCATGCGTCCAGGCCGGTCAGCGACGTCCGCGACCGGATCACGGGTGAGCGGAAGTACCTCACCGTCCTTTGCGCCGACCTGCAGCGCTCGACCGATCTGATCTCGGATCTTGATCCCGAATCCGCCATTTTCCGGCTCGAGCCGGCGCTGAACGCCATGCGCCTGGCGGTCCGCCGCAACCGCGGCATTGTCAGCAAGGAGGGCGGTGACGGCCTGATCGCCCTGTTCGGGGCCCCGCATGCCGACGACAACCATGCGGTCCTCGCCTGTCATGCCGGCATCGAACTGGTTCGCCGCATCAAGCTCCTGAATGATCCCGGACTAAATGTCCGGGTCGGCATCCACTCCGGCTACGTTGTCGCCCACATGATCGAGGCCGATCTGTCCTCGATCTATGAGGCGGGCGGGCCGGCGGTGCATCTGGTCAAGCGGCTCGAGGGTGCGGCACAGGCCGGCCAGATCCTGGTGTCGGAATCCTGCCAAAGCCTGTCGTCGGGAATTGCGGTCTTCCACGCGCTGCCGCCGAAGCGCCTGGAAGGTTTTGCGGCACTGGTGCCCTGCTACGAGCTTGCCGAGATGAGCGGCGTGACGCGCTGGCGGGCCCGCTCCACCAAGGGGTTGTCGTCCTTTGTTGGCCGCGCGGATGAGGTCCTGCAGTTGCAGAAGGTGGCGCGGGAGGTTGGCACGTCCGGCCAGATCATCGCGCTAGTGGGAACCGCCGGCATCGGCAAGTCCCGCATGGCGCACGAGTTCGTCGGCGACTTGCGCCAGCAGGATTGGCAGGTGCTGGAAGCCGACGGCAATCCACTGGAACAGGCCGTTCCTTATGCGCTGTTCAAGAAACTGCTGCAGAGCGCGCTGGCGGCCGGCAATCTAGCGCCGGATGACGCGGCTATCGCACCGGGAGTAGAGCCGCCCCTGCATGCCGAGCTTTGGCCGGCTGCGCTGCATGCGCTGCTCGACCGGCCCGTCAGCGACCCGCGCTGGGGCGAGCTCGAGCCGCTGCTGCGGCGGCGGGTGATCGGCGACGCCGTGCTCAATGTGCTCGACAGGGTCGTCGGAACCCGGCCGACCGTGCTGTTGCTCGAAGACCTGCACTGGATCGATGGACAAAGCGGAACCGCGATCGAGGCGGTGCTGTCGCTTGCCGCCCGCCACCCGCTATTTGTGCTGCTGACCTGGCGGACCGAGAACACGCCGGGATGGTTGGCACGGCTCGATGTGCGCCGGATCTGGCTGCGCTCGCTCGATGACACCGCGGCGAGGGCCTTGCTCGACGACCTCTTGGGCGCAGCTGCCCACATCGACGAACTCAAGGCGCATGTGCTGCGGCATACCGGGCAGGTGCCTCTGTTCATCGAGGAGGTCGCGCGCCAGCTGATCGAGCGCGGCCTTCCCGAGGCCGGCCCACAGCCGCTTTCGAAGGCGTCCTGGGAAGCGCTGGAAATTCCGCCGACGGTGCAGGGCGTGATCGCCTCGCGCATCGACCGCTTGCCGAGAGAGGACAAGACCCTGCTGCAACTGGCTTCCGCCGTCGGCACGCGGGTTTCGCCGCAGCTCCTGACCGCGGTGACCGGCATGCCGATGGCGCAGCTGCAGAGCCGACTCTGGTCGCTGGAAATCGTCGACTTCCTGGTGGAGTCGCGATGGCTCGCCTCGGTGGAATATGAATTTGCCCACGATCTCATTCGTGAGGTCGCCTACGATTCGATTTTGCGCGCGCATCGCGGCGAGTTGCATAAACGGATCCTGCAGGCGATAGAAGCGAGCGCGCCGGGGCGCGAGGAAGAAGTCGCCGAGGCGCTGTGCCAGCACGCGGTGAAGGCGCAGGACTGGGTCAAGGCTGACCATTACGGACATATGGCGGCGAGCAAGGCGTTTGCCCGATCGGCTTTCCGGGATGCGACGGAGTATTTCCAGATCGCGATGGACGCAATCGACAAGCAGCCTGAATCGCCCGCGCGCGAGCAGCGGGCCATCGACCTGCGTATCGAGTCGCGGCTCGCCTATGTTTCGCTGGGCGATATCGAGCAATGGTTCGGCCTCGGTCGGGACGGCGAGGCCCGCGCAGGCAAGATCGGCGATGAGGGCCGGCGGCTAGCTTCGATTGCGATCAGGGCCGCGGCTCTGAATTTCCACGGCACGCCCTACGAGGGCATCAGCACCGGCGAGGAAGCGATCGCGCTGGCGAGGCGACTCAAGAACACGACCTGGCCCGGGTTCACCCAATACGGCCTCGGCCAGTCGTATTTTCTCGCCGGCCGGTTCAGGGAGGCGAACACGCACCTCTCCGAGGCGATTGCCCAGCTGAAAACCGCGCCCGACGATGCTCCACCGGGAACGACTGGACCCGGCGTTCTCCTGCTCTGTTACATGATGAAGGGATTGGTCGCCGCATCGCTTGGCGATTTCGACGAGGCTGAACGCCACTCCGCGCAAGCAAGCCATCTCGCTCAGGTCCACGACCGGCCGTACGACACGGTCGCCGCCGACTATGGCCGCGGCGTCGTCCAGTTGGCACGTGGTCATCTGGATGAGGCCGAGCCTGCTCTCGACCACGCGCTGCGTGTCTCGCGCGAAAGCGAAGTACGGCTGTTTCTTCCCCTCATTCTGTCCGCACTCGGAAATCTCCATGTGCAAAAGGGACAGGCCGCGCGTGCGCGCGATATTCTGCTACAGGCCAAGAACGAGGCGGATATCCTGGGCCATGCGGTGAGCCAAGTTGCGGTACCGGCCTATCTCGGGGCCGCCTATGCGCAGCTCGGCGAAGTTCAGCATGGGCTTACTCTGGTGCGGGCCTGCCAGGCGGGAGCACGACAGAAGGGATATGGCGGCATTGAGTTGCTCGCCGCATTCTACGAGGCCAACATTCTTGCATCGCAGGGAACGTCGGGTCGGACGGACGCCATGGATTGCCTGAAGCGGACCATCGACTTGGCGGCCGGGCTTGAGGCTGGGCCGCTGCTTGCCGCCACAAGGGCAGCGCTGGGCCGGCTTTTGTCCGATTCCGGCCGGACTGCCGAGGCGCAGGACGAGCTTGTTCAGGCGCTCGCATTATTCGATCGATCAAAAATGACTGTACAGATGGAGCGTATTAGGGCAACCCTTTCCAAATTCTCAGACGTGTAATCTGTTACTGATACGACCACTAAGTGCTATCGGAAACAGGGGAGATTGAGATGGGTGGTTTTGTCTACGGCGGCAAGTTCGAGCAGAAGATCAACGATTTATACAGCCATCAGAACATTCATGAGACCGCCAAGAAATTCGCGGACTTTGAGAAGCAGAACGGGCCCTACAAGTTCGGTCAGGGCTACACCAAGCATATCGTGCCCAAGGCCGACGATTGGGCGGATGATTCCGGCTCCACCAAGGGTCACGCCAACTGGGAAAAGCATTCCGGCGACATCCCGGAGCCTATTCGCAACAAGCTGACCGAGGTGATCTCGGCCAATCTCAAGTCTTCCCATCCGCTGCCGATGGTGCTGAAGGTCGGCGAAAACGTCGACGGCACCCACGACCTGCATGTGCGGACCTTCGTGCACAAGGGCCACGTCCATATCGGCATGCACGTCCTTTGCCCAAACTCGTCGCTGAAATAGGCGGCGTTCGCAAATCTTCTTGTCAAGGCTGAAGAGCCACAAGACCCGCCGGGTCTTGCTGGCTCTTTTTCGTCTCACAGGCCCCACACGGGCCAGCCCGAACTGCTTGAAGGTTGCATTTTTATAATATGCATCTCATAATTTAGCATTGGAGTAATTTGGTTCCAAAGAATTGATTTTGGGCCCTTGGGGCAAACCCGGCCCGCCTTTTTGGCTTGGGAGTTTGCCCATGTTGAATCCTGCCGCCGTGGTCGCAGCGCCACGATCCGCAACAGCAAATTCCAACGTCAGCCGCGCCATCCAGGGGTCTATCCCGTCGGTCCTGCTGAGCTTTGCAGCACCGAGCCTGCTCCAGATCCTGGTGCAGTCCGGGGTTGCCGTGATCGAAATACTTTTCTTGAGCCGCCTCGGCACGGATACGCTCGCCGGGATCAGCGCGGTGTTTCCAATCACCACCTTGCTGATCGGCATCACCACGCTCGGAATGGGAGGTGCGGCAGCTTCCGCCATCGCGCGCTCGCTCGGGGCAGGCAATCGCGAGGAAGCCGAAGCACTCGCTATGCACGCGATCATGCTTGCCGTGATCTTCGGCGTGCTCACGGCGATGATCCTGATCGGCCTGGGACCGCAGATTTACGCGGCACTGGGTGCGCGGGGCGCCACGCTCGACAAGGCCCTCGCTTACTCCAATATCCTGTTTGGCGGTGCCATGCTGGTTTGGCTGCTCGGCAGTCTCACCGCCATCATCCGCGGCACCGGCGACATGCGAACGCCCGCGCGAATTGCCGTCTATCGCGCGGCCCTCGCATTGCCGCTGATCGTCATTCTGATCTTCGGCTGGGGTCCGATCCCTGCCTTCGAGGTCAAGGGCGCCGCAAGCGCCATGCTGGTCTATTACGTGCTGGGCGTCGCCGGCATGATCTCGCACCTGCAGTCCGGCAGGAACTCGCTTCGTCTCACCCTCGCGGGCCTCAAGCCGCGATGGGAGCTGTTCGCCCGCATCCTCAAAGTGGCATCGCCCTCCTGCCTGCAGATACTGGTCACGAACGCCTCGCTGCTGGCGATCACCGCCTTTGTGGCCCGTTTCGGGACAGCGGCGCTTGCCGGCTATGGCCTGGCCTCCCGCCTCGAGCTTCTGGTCTCATCGCTGGTGCTTGCCTTCGGTGTGGGGACGACGACCATGGTCGGCATCAGCGTCGGTGCCGGCCTGCTCCCGCGCGCGCGTCAGGTCACGCTGGTATCTTGCCTGCTCGCGGCCGCAATATTCGAGCTGCTCGGAATTGGCGTGGCGCTTTCGGGCGGATGGATCAGCGAGCTTTTTACCACCGTCCAACCCGTGGTGCTTGCGAGCAAAGCTTACTTCCAGGTGATCGGGTTGGTGTACGGTTTCACCGCAGCGTCGGTGATCCTGTTCTCCGCCTATCAGGGGTGGGGAAGGGCGATGCCTCCGCTGATGGTGAACTTGCTGCGGGTGGCCATCGTGCTTGGCCGGCGGGTGGATACTGCTGCAGGCAGGCGTCAAGCTTGAATGGTTCTATGCGCTGATCGCAGGAACGATCGCGCTGGGAGCATCGGTACTGGGTTCGATTTTCCTGATTTGCCCCCCGATCCGGGCTCGAAGGCCGGTTTAAGGTTGAAAATGTGACCGCCGTTGACTACGCAAGGACATAGTACTTTGCCGTTCCTTCTGGAGTTCCAATCGGCGTGCCGCAGGATAACACAGGGGATGCTCGCCGCCCGTCGAGCAGCAAATTGTCCGTGCTGCGGAAGCACGAGATCTTCAGCGATCTCGACAACGAGGCGCTCGAGCAGCTCGGCCGTTACGCCAAGCATACCGTGCTCAAGCGCGGGGCGACTATCTTTTCCAAGGGTGACCCCGGCAACAGCCTCTATGCGGTAGTCTCCGGGACGGTGAAGATCAGCATCTCCTCACCCGACGGCCGCAACGCCATCCTCAATCTGGTCGGCCCCGGCGAGACATTCGGCGAGATGTCCGTGCTCGACGGACAGACGCGGAGCGCGGACGCCACCGCAAACAACAATTGCGAGATCTACGTCATCGATCGCCGCGATTTCCTGCCCTTCATGCGCAACCAGCCGGCGCTTTCGATGAAGTTCATCGAGCTGTTGTGCGAGCGGCTGCGAAGGACCAGCGACCAGGTTGAGCAGGTAATTCTGCAGGATTTGCCGGGACGGCTTGCCAGCGCACTGCTCGGCCTGCTCGAACGCCGCAAGCTCGAGCCGGAGAGCCAGACCATCTCCATCACCCAGCAGGAGCTCAGCGAGATGGTCGGCATGACGCGCGAAAGCATCAACAAGCAGTTGCGTGCGTGGGCCGCGCGAGGCTGGGTCCGCCTCGAGCACGGCGCCATCGTCGTGCTCGATGCCGTCACGCTGCGCGAGCTCGCCGAAGCCGGCTCAGGCTCGGAAGAGTGAAACGCGATATCAATTTAAAATTGTGTCGTCGAAAATTTTACAGCGCCGAAGCTTGCGGCGCGTTGAGAATCTTCGCAAATGTGACGCAGATCGCATTTGCTTTTCATAAGCCGCGCTAATGACCCGGTGCACTTCCGCTGACAAGGAGGCACCGATGCTCCAGCGTCCCCACGACCAATGGAAACCGGCCGGCCGCCGCAATTCCTCCGGCGAAATCACCACGCTTCTCGCAGTCAACGGCATTGTCGTGCTGGTGCTGCTCGTTCTCGCGCTCAGCTTTCCCTCGGCCTCCGAGTGGATTTCGGCCGCCGTCCAGGCCGAATTTGTCAACCCGGACATCTCAACCGCCGCCCCGACGCAGATCGCGCAGCCCGCGGATCAGATGCGGATCGTCAGGTCGAATTGACGTTTTGCAGGAGCGCCGGTCGGGCCGGCGCTTCCCGCAGACAATCTCTTACAGATAGCCTTCGCCCGCTTCAGCCGCGAAGCGTCCGGGATCGCCTTCCCAGACGATGCGCGCATGCTCCAGCACGTAGACGCGATCGGCGTGGGGCAGCGCAAAGGTCACGTTCTGCTCGCCCAGCAGCACCGTGATCGAGGTGGTCTGCCGCAGCTTCTCCAGCGCTTTGGACAATTGCTCGAGAATGACGGGAGCAAGGCCGAGCGTCGGCTCGTCCAGAATCAGGAGCTTCGGCTGCATCATCAGCGCACGGCCGATTGCGAGCATTTGCTGTTCGCCGCCGGAGAGCGTCTGGGCCAATTGTCCCTGCCGTTGTTTCAGGATCGGGAACAGCTCAAACAGCCATTCGAGCTGCCTGGTCTTGTCCTGCTCGGAAAGATGCTGCCCACCGAGATCGAGATTCTCGCGCACCGACATTTCGCCGAACAGCTCGCGAGACTCCGGACATTGCACGATGCCGCTACGGGCGATTTTTGCGGGGCTGGTACCGCGCAGCTTTTCGCCGTCGCGAACGATTTCGCCGGAATAGGGCAGGAAACCCGAGATCGCGTTGAACAGCGTGGTCTTGCCTGCGCCGTTCAGGCCGACCACCGACACGAACTCGCCGTGATGGATGTGGATCGAGACGTTCTCCAGCGCCTGCGCCTTGCCGTAATAAACGCTGAGATTTTCGACCTGCAGCGCCGGCACCTTGTCCTTGAAGCTGGTCTCGGGGCGGGCATGCGTTTCGATGGCGCCGCCGAGATAGACCCGGCGCACGGTCTCGTTCTTCATTACCTCGTCGGCACGGCCGGTGATGATCTCCTCGCCGAGGTACATCGCGAGCACGCGGTCGACCAGCGCCGCGACGCTCTTGACGTTGTGGTCGACCAGCAGCACGGCGCGGCCTTCGTCGCGGAAGCTCTTGATCAGCTCGGAGAAGATGCCGACTTCGGCGAGCGTCAGCCCGGCAAAGGGCTCGTCCACCAGCACGACCTTGGGGTCGCGGGCGATGGCCTTGGCCAATTCCAGCCGGCGCAGATCAGCGAACGGCAGCGTCGGCGGGCGGCGGTCCATCACGGCGCCGAGGCCGACGCGATCGGCGATCCATTTGGCGCGTTCGGTGAGTGCCTTGTCCGCGAACAGCATGAACAGGCTGTCCGGCAACAGCGCCACCATGATGTTTTCCAGCACGGTCTGGCGGTTCAGGGGCCGCGAATGCTGGAACACCATGCCAAAGCCCTTGCGCGCGATCTTGTGCGCGGGAAGGCCGGCGACGTTCTCGCCCTGGAACACGACATCGCCGGCGGTCGGGCGTTCGATGCCCATGATCGCCTTCATGGCGGTCGACTTGCCGGAGCCGTTCGGCCCGATCAGGCCGAAGATCTCGCCCTCGCGCAGATCGAGGCTGAGGTTCTTCACGGCGGTGAGGCCGCCAAAGCGTTTGGTCAGTCCGCGGACTTCGAGGATCGGGGCGGCATTGGTTTTCGCGTCCATCACGAGCGAGCCTCGCGCGAGAGGGCCGATCCGAGGAAGCCGCCGGGGAAGAACAGCACGACCAGAAGGGCGACAAAGGAGACGATGAAGGTCGCAAGCTCGCCGGTCGGCCGCAGGAATTCTCCGGCGACGATCAGGAAGATGGCGCCAAGTGCGGCGCCGAGCACCGTGCGCCGTCCACCGAGCACGGCGGCGACGATCACGTTGACGCCGACAGCCACGTCCACGACGGTGCCGACCGACGCGGTGCCGAAATAGAACACCAGCAATGCACCCGAGAGCCCCGAGAAGAACGCGCTGACGAGGAAGGCGAACAGCTTGTGCTTGACGATGTTGAAGCCGAGCGCGCCCGCCTGCACCGGGTCCTGTCCGCTCGCCTGCAGCACGAGGCCGAGCGGCGATTGCGACAGCCCATAGAGGATCGCGGCGCTGATCGTCATGAAGCCGAGCGCGATCCAGTAATTCGCATTGGCATTGATGGTGATGACGTCGGGAATGGTGAGGCCGATTTCGCCGCCGGTGAGATCGGCAAACACGACGATGAAATTCTGCAGCATCAAGACTGCGACCAGCGTGGTCAGGCCGAAATAGGGGCCGCGCACGCGCAACGCCGGCAGCGCCAGCACGAAACCTGCGACGACCGCCGCGAGCGCGCCAAGCACGATGCAGACATAGACCGACCAGCCATACTGGTTGTTGAGGATTCCAGCGGTGTAGGCGCCGACACCGATCAGGAAGGTCGGGCCGAAATTCACTTCGCCCGCGAATCCAAACAAGAGGTCCCAGGCCATCGCGAATACGCCGAAGTAGTAGGCCACCGTGAGCAGGCCGAGCACATAGCCGGAGACGTAGAGCGGCAGGGTCGCGGCCAGCACCACGATGACGATCGAGATCAGGAACAGGCGGGACTTGAAGAAATCACCCATGCTCATCGCCTCCCGAGCAGGCCCTGCGGCCGGATATACATCACCACGACGAGCAGCAGCAGCGCCGGAATGGTGCGATAGGCCGGCGAGATCAGATAGGCGGTGAGGGTTTCCAGATAACCGACGACAAAGGCCGCGATCAGCGAGCCCGAGACGCTGCCGAGGCCGCCGAGCACGACAATGGAGAACGCGCTCGCGGTCAGGGGGCCGACGCTGTAGGAGCTGACGCCGAGAAACATGCCGAGCAGCACACCGGCGATGCCGGCAAGCACGCCATAGATCGCCCAGACCACGATGTAGATGTTGGTGAGCTCGAGCCCGAGCAACGTGACGCCGCGCGGGTTCATCGAGGCGGCCAGCACCGCCTTGCCGGTCCGCGTGCGGTTCACCAGCAGCCAGAGCAGGCCGATGACGAGACAGCAGACCACGGCGGTGAAGATTTCGTTCTTGGGCGTCCGCACGCCGAAAATTTCGACCACGCCCTCGACGATCGGCAGCACCGTCTTGGCGTTGTTGGTGAAGAAGTAGGCGATCAGCTCCTGGATCATGATGCCCCACAGCAGCGTGCCGGTGAGGACGAAGATTTCCTTTTCCTCATTGGGGATGCGCGGCGATTTCTGGATCGGCTGCACGACCGCGAAATAGGTCACGAACGACATCGCGAGTGCCACGGCGACGCCGATCAGCGCACCGGTATAGGTATCGGTGTGCAGCACGCTGGCGGCGGCCCATGCCGCCACTGCGGCTGCCACCATGATGGCGCCGTGCGAGAGATTGAGCACGCCGGAAACGCCGAAGATCAGGGTGAAACCGGTGGCGCCCAGGGCGTAAAGGGCACTGACGGCAAAGCCGTCGATCAGGATTTGTAAGGTAAGCATTTATCTCGGCCGCGGCAGCCCCGCTGCCTTAACTCAAATGTATAGCCCAACCAATCAGGCTCCCGGACATGCCGGGAGCCTGCTTGATGCGTATCAGTTCGCGGTGACCTTGATGAAGGCCGGGAACTTGATTGAGGTCTTGGCCACTTCCTTCGGCCAGACCGCGATCTGCTGACCGTCCTGCCACTGCAGCATCAGGCCGGTGATCAGGCCCTTGCCATACTTGATCGAGTGGGTGAACGGATCATCCTTGCCGTAGAACTGGACGCGGCCGATGGTGCCTTCCCAATCGGTCTTTTCCAGTGCATCGACCAGCTTGTCGGCGTCGGTCGAGCCGGCGCGCTTCACGGCATCGGCGATGTAATAGACCTCGTCATAGGCGGTGTAGCCGGCATAGGACGGGTAGTTGCCGAACTTGGCCTTGAAGCCATCGGCGAACGGGATCGACTTCGGCGTCACCGCGACGCCCGGTCCGGACACACCCTGATAGAGCACGCCGTTCGCGGCATCATTGGTGTCCTTGCCGAAGGTCGAGTTGGTCGCCTGCGACGAGATGCCGAACATCGGGATCGGCACCTGCTGGTTCTTCCACTGCACCGTCGGCTGCACGCCGACATGCGAGATGCCGGTGATCATCACGTCGGGCTTCGCCGCCTCGATCTTGTTGAAGATCGGCGTGAAGTCGGTGGTGTCGGGCGAGAAGCGGATGTGGTCGAGCATCTTCAGCCCGATCTTCGGCAGGCATTCCTCGTAGCCGACATCGAGCGGCTTGGTCCAGGCCGCGTCTTCGCTCATGACGACCGCCGTCTGCATGTGCTTCTGCTCGACCAAAAGTTCCTTGGCGGCATCGCAGACCGACAGCGCCAGCGCGGCCGAGGTCAGGTAGCCATGGAAGGTATATTTGTTCTTCTCATAGTCGGCATGCACGCTCTTGCTGATCTCGTTGGAGGCAGCACCTGGCGTGATGAAGGGTGTCTTCAGGCGTGAAGCCCAGGGCTCCAGCGCCAGCACGACTTCGCTGATATAGCTTGCGATGACGATGTTGACCTTGTCCTCATTGACCGCGCGCTGGAAAGCGCGAACGGAATCGGCGGAGGAAGAGTGATTGTCGTAGGTGACGATTTCGATCTTGCGGCCGTCGATGCCGCCCTTGGCGTTGATTTCGTCGGCGGCCATCTGCGCGGCCTGCGGGATCGAGGCGCCGGCGATGGCCTGGGCTTCGGCAATCACGCCGATCTTGATCGGATCGGCGGCATAGGCAGGGCTGGAAGTGGTGATGAGGGTGAGGGCGGTGGCTCCGAGGAGCCCATTCAATGACCACAGGACAGGCGATCGGGATGTTTTTTTCATATTGTTTCTCTCCACTTGTTAAGTATTTCGCTGCTTGCAACCATTGTAACGGGGCAGGCGAACGCGGCAAGGGGAACCGCGCAGCGATCCGCTTCCGCCGGTCGCAACTAAAGTCGATGATTACGTGTTGGGCAGGCGCCCCGGCGTCGAGCTTCATGCATCGATGATCGCTACCGCGCGCGTCCAGCCGGCTGAGGCGCGCTCGATCTTCACGGGAAAGCATGACACCATGAAGCCGGTCGACGGCAGCTGCTCCAGGTTGTGCAGCTTCTCGATATGGCAATAGCCGATGTGGCGGCCGGCCTTGTGGCCTTCCCAGATCAGGCTCGCATCCCTCGTCTCGGCATATTTCTTCGCGGTGAAGACGAAAGGCGCGTCCCAGCTCCAGCCGTCGATGCCGGTCAGCCGCACGCCGCGTTCGAGCAGATACATGGTTGCTTCATAGCCCATGCCGCAACCGGAGTTGACATAGTCCTGCCGGCCGTATTTGGCGCCGGCCGAAGTATTGACGACAACGATCTCGAGCGGCGAGAGCGTGTGCCCGATGCGCTTGAGCTCAGTCTCGACATCCTTGGCGGTCGCGACATAGCCGTCCGGCAAGTGCCGGAGGTCGAGTTTCACGCCCGGCTGAAAACACCATTCCAGCGGCACTTCATCGATGGTCCATGAGCGCTCGCCGCGATTCATGGTCGGGTGAAAGTGCCAGGGCGCATCGAGATGCGTGCCGTTGTGGGTGGAGAGCGACACCTGCTCGACCGCCCAGCCCTGGCCGTCGGGCAAATCCTCCTTCTTCAGCCCATCGAAGAACTGCAGCATGCGCGGCAGGCCTTGCTGGTGATCGATATAGGTGATGGTGGGATGATTGCCCGGCGGGTCGGCGGGCACGTCGTTCTGCAATGGCACGGAAATGTCGATCAGCTTTCGCGCCATTGCGCTTTGCTCCGTTTCTTGTTGTGGCCCTCAGGCCTGAACGTTGAACAGCTTTGCCGCCGTACGGCCGAGGATGTCGGCCTTCTCCTCATCGCTGAGAGATGCCGTCGCAAAGATCGGATCGACCGGATGCATTTCCCAGGCGTAGGGATAGTCGCTGCCGAGCACGACCTGGCTGGCACCGACCTGCGCCACGAGATGGCGGATCGCTTCGGGTTCGAAGACCAGCGAGTCAAAATAGATCTGCTTCAGATATTCCGTCGGCTTCTTCTTCAGCTTGATGTCGGGGTTGCAGCCCTTCGGTCCAATCAGACATGCATGATCCGAACGGTCGGCATAGGAGCCGAGATAGCCGCCGCCGTGCGCGGCGATCACCTTTAGTTCGGGAAAGCGATCAAACGTTCCTTCGAAGATCAGGTGCGACAGGGCGATCGTCGTGCCCAGCGGATTGCCGATGGCGTTGGGGAGCCATCCATTGCCCGCTAGCCGCTTGTTGAGCTCCGGCTGGGCCTGCGGGTGAATGAAGAGCGGCACACCGAGCTCTTCTGCCTTGGCCCACACCGGATGGAATTTCGGATCGGAGAACTCCAGATCCCCCACGCGGTCGCCGATCGCCGCACCCTTGAGGCCTTGTTTCTTAACGGCGGTCTCCAGTTCCTGAACGGCGAGGTCAGGCGCCTGCAAGGTCAGCGAGGCGAAGGCCGCGAAGCGGTCGGGCTTCGAGGCGCAAAGTTCGGCGAGCTTTTCGTTCTGGATTTCCACGATTTTCGCGCCGAGATCGCGGTCCTTGCCATACCAGAAGGGGTTGATCGACAAAATCTCCACGTCGATGGCCTGCGAGTCCATCGCGGCAAGCCGCTTCTCGACGGTGATGAACGCTTCTTCCGCGCCGTTGACGGGGGGAATCTGAACCTTTGGCGCATCGGCGCCGAGCAGGGCGCCGGCTTCGTGGAAATGGCAGTGGGAGTGTACGTCGATGGTCTTGACCCGCTTGCCGGCGACGGTCACGGGCAAGGCCTGGCGTGTCGGCTGTTGGGCGCCCGCGCGATGCGGCAGGCCGCAGCCGCAAAAAGCAATGCCGGCGGCAGCGCCGACGCCTGTTTTCAGGAAATCGCGGCGAGTCGTCATGACGAGGTCCTCCCTGGCTTTTGTTTTCTTTGGCTCAGGGTAGGACATGCAACGGGGCGGCAGCAAGGCGCTCGCGCTGCGTGCGGCGGAAAAAATCCACCCTAAAGGCCGAACACGGCCACCGCGCGGATCGGAGAAGCCGTGCCTTCTCGCCACTTCATCGGCAGGCCGATGAAGGTGAACTGGCCCTGGCCGAGCAGGCTCTCCAGGTTGCACAGGCTCTCGATGTGGGTGATGTCGAGATCGAGACAGGCCTTGTGCACCAAGAGGTTCTCGTCGCTGTCGGTTCCCGGCCGCATCGAGTCGATGCCGAAATGCACGATGCCCTGTTTGGCCAGCCATTCGGTTGACGCGACGTTCACCCCGGAATTGTCGGTCGAATAGGCTTTGCGCGGGAAGGTGCGCGCGTGATGGCCGGTGCAGAGCAGCACGGTGCCGCCCGTGGGCACGCCAATGCCCGCCTTCTTGACGGCAGCTTCGAGGTCGGCAGGCGTGATTTCCGTCTTCGGGGCGATGTGGCGCAGGTCGAGGCAGATGCCGGGCACGATGCATTTTTCCAGCGGGTATTGGTCGATCGAAATGCCCTTCGGCCCGAAATGCCGGGGCGCGTCGATATGGGTGCCGCCATGGTCCGGCATCGAGATGAACATCGACGACAGTCCCCAGACGTTGCCGGATTCCTCCAGCGCCACGCCGTGGTCCTTCCACATGCCGTGCATGATGGGCGGATGTCCCGGATAGCTCGGGGTGCGGTGATAGAGCTCGCGGCTGAGGTCGACGATTTTCATGGGAGGGCCTTTCGAGGAGCGTGCGCGCCGACTTTAGCGCAGCACGTGCCTCGGCAGCCACAGCGATATTTCGGGGACGTATGTCACGAACATCAGCACGATGAACATCACCGCATAGAACGGCCAGATTTTTCGCATCACCTGCTCGATCGAAACTTTGCCTACCGCGCAGCCGACAAACAGGATCGCGCCGACCGGCGGATGGCACAGGCCGATGCCGAGATTGAGCAGCATGATCATGCCGAAATGCACGGGGTTGACGCCGAAATTCGCCATCACCGGAAGCAGGATCGGGGTCGCGATCAGGATCGACGGCGCCATGTCGACCAGCGTGCCGAGCACGAGCAGCAGGATGTTGATCAGGAACAGGATGACGTATTTGTTCGAGGAGATGGTGAGGAAGAACGCCGTCATCTTGGCCGGCATCTGCGTCAGCGCCATGATGTAACCGACGCTGGAGGCGCAGGCGATCAACGTCATCACCATCGCGACCGTGCGCAAGGTCCGGTGCAGCAGCACCGGCAACTCGCTCCAGCGATAGTCGCGGTAGATGAACATGGTGACGAAGAACGCCCAGAGGCAGGCCACGGCACCGGCTTCGATCGCCGTAAAGATGCCGCCCAGAATGCCGCCGAGGATGATGACCAGCGTGATCAGGCCCCAGGCCGCATCGACGATGATCCTGACGGCATCCTTGGCCGCCACGCTCTGGCCGCGTGGGTGGCCTTCGCGATAGGCGATCACGAGGCACAAAACGATCAGGGAGAAACCGAGCAGGAGCCCGGGGAACACGCCGGCCATGAACAGCGCCGAGATCGAGATCGTGCCGCCGGTTGCAAGCGAATACAGCACGGCATTATGGCTGGGGGGTACAAGGAGCGCCTGCACCGACGAGGTGATGGTAAGGTTGGTCGCGAACACGCGGGGGTAGCCGGTCTTCTCCATCTGCGGGATCATCACCGAGCCGATCGCCGAGGTGTCGGCGACCGCCGAGCCAGAGATGCCGCTGAGAAATGTCGTCGCCAGCACGTTGACGATGGAGAGGCCGCCGCGCACGCGGGTGAAGCCGACCAGCACGTCGGCGAAAGCGACGAGCCGCCGCGCCATGCCGCCTTCGGCCATGATCGCGCCGGCGAGCACGAAGAAGGGAATCGTCAGCATCGCGACCTTGCTGACGCCGTCGGAAATCTTCAGCATCAAGGCTTCCAGCGGAATACCGATCGCGAACGCACCGGCGATCGCGGCCATCGCCAGCGAATAGGCGATCGGCATGCCGATCAGGAAGCACACGATCATCGTTCCGAGCAGGATGAAGATTTCCATGAGAGGTTGCCTGTTCAGTCGAACGGTACGGCTTCGGCGTGCTGGGGAATCGGATCGGGCGGCGCGCCGAGGAAGATGCGCTCGATGATGAAGAGCAGGAGGCACACGCCGCCGACCGGAATCGGCAGATAGGTGACGCCGACGGAGAGGAAGGGGAAGTCGCCAATGGTGTTGTGCCAGGTCACTTCGACCAGCTTCTCGCCCCACACGATCATGAAGATCGCGATCAGCGCCATCAGGAGCTGCACGACGAGATCGAGCAGCCGCCGCCACGGCTGCGGCAGCTTGTCGGCAAAATAGGAGATGTTCATGTGCAGGTTGAGCCGGTATGCCGCCGCAGCACCAATGAAGGTCAGCACGATGGTGAGCAGGATCGCCAGCGGCTCCGGCCACGACGCCGCGCTGTTGAGCACGTAGCGGGTGAACACCGCCCAGGGGATGATCGCGGAGATCAACACCAGGGCGGTGCAGCCGACCAGCACGCACAAGAGATAAAGATAGTCCATCGCGCGGCGATACAGTCCGGCCATGTCGAGCCCTCCGGCCTTGGAGATCGCGCGCTTTACGCGATTTCCTGGATGCGCTTGATCATGTCCTGGTACTTCGGACCGTACTTGTCCCAGACCGGCTTCACCGCGGCCTGGAACGGCGCCTTGTCCGGGATTTCGACGATCTCGCAGCCGGCGGCCTTGGCTTTCTCCATCGCCGTCTGCTCGTACTTGTTCCAGAGCTCGCGCTCCTCCATCTGCGCCTCGCGGGCGAGCTTCTTGATCAGGGCCTGGTCGTCGGCCGAGAGCGCTGTCCACGCCCGCTTGGAGAAGGCCAGCACCTCGGGAATGATGAGGTGCTCGGTGAGCGAATAATATTTCGCCGCGGTGTAGTGGTTGCTGAAGACATAGCTCGGCGGATTGTTCTCGGCGCCGTCGATCACGCCGGTCTGCAGCGCGCCGAATACCTGATCGTAGCCCATCGCAATCCCGTTGCCGCCGAGCGCGTTCATCATGTCGATGAAGATCGGATTGCCGATGACGCGGATCTTCAGCCCCTTGAGGTCGTCGATGGTTTTGACCGGGTGCTTGGTGTTGTAGATGCTGCGCGCGCCGGAATCCATCCAGCACAGCGCCACCAGATTGGCATTGGCGTTCGCGCTGATCTTGTCGAGCAGGTCCTGGCCGACCTGCCCGTCCATCATCTTTCGCGCATGCGCCGTGTTCTTGAACACGAACGGCATGTTGACGACGTTGATGTCGTCGACGATCGGCCCCAGCGCGCCGCAACTGACGCGCAGCATCTGGATCGCGCCGATCTGGGTCTGCTCGATGGTCTCCTTCTCCGCGCCGAGCTGGGCGGACGGATACATCTGGACCGAGAGCCGGCCGCTCGTCGCGGCGTCGAGCTTCTTGCCGAGGCTTTCGACGGCCGCCACGGTCGGATAGCCGGCCGGCTGCACGTCGGCAGCCTTGAACACCGACTTTGCCTGCGCCTGCGCGTTCGACAGCGGAGGCAGCGTCGCGGCTGCACCAAGTCCGGCACTCAATTTGAGAAAATCACGTCGCTTCATCTTATCCCTCCCTTGTGTTTCGTCGTTCGTATCGCTGTTTCTTGTTTTTGCTAGCGTTGGTCGTCAAAGAACTCCGGATTGATGTGCTTGATCGCAGCGATGTCGCCGAGCAGGCGCTCGATATGTTTCGCCATCGCCACTACGGCGCCGTCGGCATCATGCGCCTCGATTGCGGACAGGATGCGCTCATGCTCGGCGATGACGGTTCGTCATCCGTCCCGCCTGCGGCAGCGTCAGCAGGCGAAAGCGGTCGACATTGACTTTCACCTGCAGGATCAGCTTCCAGATGCCGGGATAGCCTGCGATCTCGGCGATGGTGGCGTGAAACAATTCGTCGGCCTGGTGGAAGGCTTCGCGATCCTGCGCGGCGTCGGCCTCGCGCTGCCGCTCCACCACCGAATGCAGCGCGAGGATCTGGCTGGAGCTGGCGTGCTCCGCGGTAATCCGCGTGGTGGTTTCTTCCAGCGCGCGGCGGATGACGATCGCTTCGGGCAGTGCGGCGATCGAGATGCGCGAGACGTTGATGCCGGATTGCGGGAAGATCTCGACCAGGCCTTCGTCGGATAATTTCAGGATCGCTTCGCGAACGGGTGTGCGGCTGACGCCGTAGGAGACCGCGATCTCGCCTTCGGAGATGGCTTCGCCCGGGCGGCGCTCCAGCGACACCAGCTCGGCACGCAAATCGGCATAGATGCGCGATGCGGCTGTAGCCGTGCGCGGCCGGCCATTGCGGCGAAGACCGGCCGAGGCCGTCGGCGCCTCGGCCTTTCTGTTGGCGCGTGAGCGCATTCTTGCTCCCTAAACTAATATATTAGTATATGACCGCGCCATGCAACGCAAGCTGCTCATCTTGGGTTGTGGCATTATTTGATGCGGGTTGCGGTCGATGGCCCGGCGGGGCTCACAGGAATCCGGCGCGGGCGCGTTCTTCGTGCGCGTCTGCGCTGGTGAGCAGCCTTACCAGCGTCTGCGCTTCGCCCGCATGCGCAGCGCTCGTAGTGACGGCCGCCGTATACATGGTCGCGAGCTCGCAGCCTTTCGGCAGCGAACCGGATAGCTCGACCCCCTCGGTCGAGATGATCTCGGTCGATTGCGTGCAGCCGATCGGGCGCTTTGCATCCGATGCCGCGAGCTCCCGCATCGCCGTCGCGCCATTCGGATAGACTTTCAGCCGCGCGGCGGCTTCATCGGCGATGCCGAGCTGCGCCAGCACCTTGGCGACATGAATGCCCGCGGTCGAGGCCTTGATATCAGGTACGAAGATCGCATCCGACGCCAAAAATGCCGCGCGCAGATCATCGGCATTCCCGACTGTGACCTTGGGATCGCCGCTGCGCACGGCGAGCGCGGTCTCGACCACGCCGACATCGGTGATGGAAGAGGGGACGACGAGCTTCTCGTCCGCAAGCTTCGCAACCAGCGCTGCCGTCAGGATGATAATGTCGGTGGCAACGCCGCTTCGCAGCTTGTCGGCCATGCCGCCGACCGCGCCGAATTCGCCTTTTATCTCGAAGCCGGTTTTGGCGTTGAAGGCGGGCGCCAGACTTGCGACCAGCCCGTGGGCCGCGCCGCCGCTCAGAATATTCAAACTGCTCATGAAGGCTGTTCCATTGCCGCGATCAGGCTGTCGCGGGTGATCGGCAGGTTGCGGACGCGCACGCCGAGGCAATCGAACACGGCGTTCGCGATCGCCGCCGTCACCGGGCCGTGCGCGGCTTCGCCGGCGCCGACCGGATCGATCTCGGAGCGCTGGATCACCTCGACCTCGACCTCAGGCACTTCCGAAAAGCGCAGGATCGGATAGTCCGTCCAGCTGTTGCTGGTGATGCGCGAGCGGTCGAAACGCACGCGCTCCTTAAGCACCCAGCTGGTCGCCTGGATCGCGCCGCCCTCGATCTGGTTGATGACACCATCGGGATTGATGGCTTCCCCGACATCGACGGCGAGTGTCAGCTTCCTGACGCGGATCTCTTCATCGCCTTCGATCTCGGCGACAGCCGCGCAATACGCACCAGTGTTTTTATAGCGCGAATAGCCGACGCCATAGCCGGTCCCGGCCTTTTGTGGTGGCTTCCAGCCAGCTCGCCTTGCCGCGGCACGGACCACATCCCTCGCGCGCTCATCCTTCAGATGCCGCAGCCGGAACGCCACGGGATCCTCGCCGCGCTCGGCCGCGATCTCGTCGAGGAAGCACTCGATCGCAAACACGTTGCCCTGCGCGCCGAGTGTCCGCAGCGCCGAGGTGCGCACCGGCATCGTCAGCAGGCGGTGGCTCTCGATCTTCCATGCCGGAAAATCATAAAGCGGAATCGAGTTGCGGTCGCCGCCGCCGCCATTGGACTGCGGCGGATTGCCCGAGATCGCGCGCGGGAACGGATTTTCCAGCTCGATACCCCGCGAGCAGCGTCGGCTTGGTGCCGCGGCCGGGCCGGGCGGCGTGGCCGTTGCTCCAGATCGAATGCCGCCATTCGACGATTTCGTTGTCCGCATCGAGATCGGCCTCGACCTCGATCGCCATCGCCGCACCGAACGGCCCGTGCGTCATCTCATCGGCCCGCGACCATTGCACGCGCACCGGCTCTGCCGCCGGCGGACCTGGCGAGCAGCGCCGCGTCGAGCGCGACGTCGTCGGCCGGGTTATGCCCGTAGCAGCCGGCGCCTTCGAGATGCTCGACGGTGATGTGCTCCAGCGGCAGTTTCAGCACCAGTGCCAGATCATTGCGCAGGAGATAGACACCCTGGCTGTGGGTCCAGACATGGACGCGATCGTTGCCCGTCCACTGCGCCATGGCGCAGGACGGTGCGATCGAGGCATGCGCGATATAGGGACGGACATATTGCCGCTTGAGTGTGCGCGCCTTTTTGTCAGCACTCGTCGAGGTCCTGGTGTCGATGACAGTCGATTCCACCGGCTGCGCCTTCAGGAAGGAAGCCAGGTCGCCTTCGTCCGGCAGCGCGTCGCCCTCGGCCCATGTCGCGCCCTTGCGCAACGCCTTGAGTGCAGCCTCGGCAGCGGCCTCGGTCTCGCAGACCACGCCGGCAAAACTGCCGTCGCGTACCACAGCGACAAAGCCGGGCACGGCGCGGGCGAGTTCTTCCGTCAAGCTAACGAGTTTGGCCCGCGCATTTTCCGGCCGCAGCACGCGTCCGTGCAACAGCCCCGGCAGGAGCGTGTCGTGGATGAAACGCCTGATACCGAAGACTTTGTCAGGAATGTCGATCCGTTGCGCGGATTGCCCGGCAAGCGCGCGCTGCGCGATCGGTTTTGCCACTACGCCCGGCGTCGCGTCGCGGTCGAGCGAAATCTCCTCGGCGAGTTCCCAATAGCTGGTCCTGACATTGCCAGGACCGAAGATGGTGCCGTCCTCGACTCGAAGCGCGCTCGCGATCGACACCAAGTCGGTCGGATGCGGCGGCCAGGAAAATCTGCCTGATTTCGGCGCAAGCCGCGCGCAGCGCTCGTCCGGAATGCTGGATGGAAAGGCTGCCCGAGGTGACACCTTCATTCGGACTTGCCGCCGTCGTGGCGCGCACCATCTGCACACGGCCGATGTCGATATCGAGCTCGTCGGCGGCGATCTGCGCCAGTGCGGTGACGATGCCCTGTCCGATCTCGACCTTGCCCGGCGACACCGTGACCTGTCCGTCCCCGGCGAACTTGATCCACGACGACAACCGCGGGTTGGCCGCAAGACTGAATGGGAGAGTGGGCGCGGCGTTGCTCATCTCGCGGTGGCCTCTTTGGCGGCGCGCAGGATCGCGCGCACCATACGGTTCTGCGAGCCGCAACGGCAGAGATTGCGGTCGAGGGCTGCGCGCACTTCCGCTTCCGTCGGCTTCGGATTTTGCCGGAGCAGCGCCGCCGCGCTCATCAAAATACCGGCGACGCAATAGCCGCATTGCATCGCCTGCTCGGCGATGAACGCGCGCTGCAGCGGATGCGGGTGCTCGGCGCTGCCCAATCCTTCGAGCGTGGTCACGTCCTTGTCCGCAACCGACCACAGCGGCGTATCGCAGGAGGTCACCGCGTGATCGCCCACCAGCACACGGCAGGCGCCGCATTCGCCGGAACCGCAGCCGAAATGCGGCCCGGTGAGGCCGAGCGGACCGCGCAAGGCATCAAGCAGCAGGCCGTCCGGATCGGCGTCGATCTCGGTCGGCGCGCCATTGATGCGAAATCGGATGATCGGCATGACGGGCGAAAGACTATCCTAGGATTTGTCGAATCTTTTGACGACTTCCGCCCATTTCGCAATATCGCCGCGGAGGAATTTGTCGAATTCTTCCGAAGTCATCGACATCGGCAGCGCGCCCTGTTCCTTCCAGAGTTTCAAGATCTCGGGCTTTTTCACGAACGCATTCACAGCTGCGTTGAGCTTGTCGATGATCGGCTTCGGCGTGCCCGCGGGGGCCATCAGGCCGAGCCAGATCGTCGCCTCATAGCCGGGTACACCCGCCTCGATCACGGTCGGCACATCCGGCAGCACGTCGGAGCGTTTGGTGCCGGTGGTGGCAAGCGCGCGCACCTGCTTTTCCGCGATGTTGGGCGCCATCGCCGGTACCGCGTCGATCATCATCTGCACCTGTCCGCCGATCACGCCGGATCGCGCCTCGCCGCTGTTGCGATAGGGCACATGCACCAAATCGATGCCCGCCATGGTTTTGAACAGCTCGCCGGCCATGTGATAGGGGGTGCCCTGGCCTGACGAAGCATAGTTCAACTTGCCCGGCTGCGATTTGGCGAGCGCGATGAACTCGGCCAGCGTCTTGGCCTGCACGGAGGGATGCACGACGATCACGAGGTCGGAATAATTCACCGGCGCGATCGGCAGCAGATCGCGCATCAATTCATATTTGCGCTGTGCCGCCGGCACCAGCGATTCATTCGCGGTCTGGGTGTTCGACATCATCAGGAGCGTGTAGCCGTCGGGCGGCGATTTCGCGACCTCCTGCGTGCCGATGACGCCGCCCGCGCCGGTGCGGTTCTCGATCACGAAGGGCTGGCCCATGCTTTCCTGCAGCACATTGCCGATCAGCCGCGCCGCGACATCGGCGGGCCCGCCCGCACCGAAGGGAACAATGATCCTGACCGGCCGGCTCGGATAGTCCTCGGCATGTGCCGGCGCGCTGGCAAAAGGCGCCATTGACAGCGCAATCGCCATCAGCCACGCGAACCTGGAGCCCGCCATTTCGTTTCTCCCCGAAAAACCTTGTTCGTTACGGCTGCAATCTAGCTGCAATGCAAACAGACTGTCGACGATAGACTAGGTTCAACGGCCTAGGAATAAAGGGTAACTTGCGGTGTCCCCAATAATCACCAACAACGGAAACGCCCAATGAAAAGCCGAAAAGTCTCACGTCGCGACGTGCTCAAGGGCGCGAGCGTTGTGGTGGCCGGCAGCGCGCTGTCGACCCGCGTGCTGGCGAGTGCGCCGCCGCCGGAACCGATCACGCAGGCCCTGATTGACGCCGCAAAGAAGGAAGGCCAGGTCGTCTACTACACCTCGACCGATCTTCCGGTCGCCGAGAAGGTGGCGAAGGCGTTCGAGGCGAAATATCCGGGTATCGCGGTGCGGACCGAGCGCACCGGCGCCGAGCGCGTGTTCCAGCGCATCGGCCAGGAATACTCCTCCAATATCCATGCGGTCGACGTGGTCAACTCGTCCGATGCCGCGCATTTCATCGTCTGGAAGCGTGACGGCATTCTGCTGCCTTACGTGCCCGAGGATGTCGCGAAATATCCGGCCGCGCATCGCGACGTCGATGGCCAGTTCGCGAGTTTTCGCGTCTGGCTCTCGATCATCGCCTACAACACCAATCTGGTGAAGCCGGAAGATGCGCCGAAGAGCTTTGCCGATCTGCTCGACCCCAAATGGAAGGGCAAGATCGTCAAGGCGCATCCCGGCTACAGCGGCACCATCATGACCGCGACCTATCAGATGCAGCGCGATCTCGGCTGGAGCTTTTTCGAGCAGTTGGCCAAGCAGAACATCATGCAGGTGCAATCGTCCGCCGATCCGCCGAAGAAGCTCGATCTCGGCGAACGCGCGGTCATGGCCGACGGCAACGAGTACAATATTTTCGAGCTGAAGGAGAAAGGCCGTCCGGTCGAGCCGGTCTACGCCACCGAGGGCTCGCCCCTGATCATCGGCCCGAACGGCATTTTCAAATCGTCGCCCAATCCGAACGCGGCAAAGCTGTTCCAGTCGTTCTGTCTGGGACGCGAGGCACAGCAGCTGATCATCGATGTCGGCGGCCTGCGTTCGGTGCATCCGGATACAAAGAACAAGGAGGGCCGCAAACCGCTGAAGGACATCAAGACCATGAAGGACGATGCCGCGGCGGTCGAACAGCAGAGCGACGCGATCAAGGCGCACTATTCCAAGCTCTTTCACGTCTGACCATGAATACAGGATTGCCGAAGGTTTCCGTCGCGCAGACGCTGGCGGAGAAGATCGTCGCGCTCAGACCCGGTGCGCCGCCTGCCATCACCGCGCGCAAATGCGAGGACCTGCTGATCGACGTGGTCGGGCTCTGCGTGACCGCGCGCAACGAGGACTATGTTGCGAGCTCGCTGAACGGCTGCGACGATGACGGATCCTGCACCGCGATCGGGCACAGGCGCACGCTGACGGCCGCGGGCGCCGCTTTCGTCAACGGCACCGCCGCGCATGGCGAGGACTTTGACGATACGTTTGAGGGCGGCCCGGTGCATGCCGGTGCGGTGGTCGTGCCGGCGGTGCTCGCCGCATGCGAGCGGCACAACCCCGACGGCCGCATGGCGCTGATCGGGATTGCGGTCGGCACCGAAGTGCTGTGCCGGCTCAGCCTCGTGGTGCCCAAGGCCGTGCACAAATCCGGCTTTCACCCGACCGCGGTTTTTGGCGCGATGGGCGCCGCGGCGGGCGTTGGCGCCGCGCTTGGCCTCAACGCCAGGCAGATCGTCGATGCGCTCGGCATTGCCGGCAGCATGGCCGGCGGCATCATCGAATATCTCGCCGAGGGCGCCTGGACCAAGCGGCTGCATGCGGGTTGGGCCGCGCAGTCGGGCCTGCGCGCCGCGCTGTTGGCGCGTGCAAGCTTTGTCGGGCCACGCACGGTGTTCGAGGGTGTGCACGGGCTGTTCAATGGTTTTGCGCACACCACGCACGGGGACTACGCCGCGCTCACCGGCGATTTCGGTCAGCGCTGGGTCATCGATACGCTGGCGTTCAAGCCATATCCGTGCGGGACCATGGCGCAGCCCTATATCGATTGCGCGCGGCGGCTCGCCAGCCGTGGCATCAAGCCGGAAGACGTGTCGGAGATCGTCTGCGAGGTCGCGGAAGGAACAGTGCATCGGCTCTGGGAGCCGCTCGCGGACAAGCAGCGCCCGCCGAACGGCTATGCCGCGAAGTTCGCGGTGCCGTATCTGCTCGCGACCGGCTTCGTCCACGGCGGCGTCGGGCTCGGCGCGTTCACCGACAATGCGATCCGCGACGCGCGGGTGCTCGCACTCGCAGCCAAGGTGAAGTTCGTGATCGATCCTGACAATCCCTATCCGAACAATTATACCGGACACATCAAGGCGACCATGAAGGACGGCAGCGTAATCGAGGACCGCCAGCCTCATTTGCGTGGCGGCGCGCAGGAGCCGCTGACGCGACAGGATGTGACGGACAAGTTCGTTCTCAACGCCGAGCATGGCGGCTGGAGCAACGCGCAAAGCGATGCGGCGTTGAAACTGATGGCGGGGCTTTATAATGGGCGCATCGATCTCTCCTCGCTGCGCGGGTAGGTGGGCATGACCAAAGAGCTCAACGGCAAGGTCGCTGTGGTCACCGGCGCGGGGCGCAATATCGGCCGCGCCATCGCGCTGACCCTGGCGGAGGGCTGCGCGTCGGTGCTGGTCAATGCGCGCGGCAACCGTGCCGAAGCGGAGGCCGTCGCGCGCGAGATCGAATCCGCCGGCGGCAAGGCTATCGTTCACATCGGCGATGTCGCCGACGCCAAGGCCGTGCAAGCCATGGCTGACGCGGCCGTCAAGGCCTTCGGCCGTATCGACATCCTCGTCAACAACGCGGCGTTGCGCCGGGAAAAATCCTTTGCCGAGATGGACTATGCCGAATGGCGCGAGATACTCGATGTGACGCTCGACGGCGCCTTCCATTGCACCAAGGCCTGCCTGCCGGCGCTGAAGCTGAGTGGGGCAGGAGCAATCGTCAATATCGGCGGCTTGAGCGCCCACACCGGCGCGAGGAATCGCGCCCATGTGGTGACCGCGAAAGCCGGCATTGTCGGCTTCACCCGCGCGCTTGCGAATGATCTTGCGGCCGATGGCATCACCGTCAATTGCGTGGTGCCCGGGCTGATTGGCACGCCGCGTCCGAAGGACAAGCCGGAGCCCGCGCATCATCTGACCCACAACACCATCACCGGCGCGCGCGGCAAGCCGGAGGACGTGGCCGCCATGGTGCGGTTCCTGTGCGGACCCGCGGCGCGCTACATCACGGGTCAGGCGATCCACGCCAATGGCGGCGCGTATCTGGGCGCCTGACCGGCGGACTGCTGCAATTTCGCATGGGAATGCCGGATAAATGCACTCGGCTGTGCGTTTTTTTGATGTTACCGTCTCAATATGAACCTGCATGCCAAGGTCGACATCCGTCATTCCACCTGTCCGCACGACTGCCCGTCGGCCTGTGCGCTCGATGTCGAGGTGATCGACGGGCAGTCGATCGGCAGGGTGCGCGGCTCGAAGAAGCAGACCTACACGGCCGGTGTCGTCTGCGCCAAGGTCGCGCGCTACGCCGAGCGCATCCATCATCCCGAGCGGCTGATGCATCCGATGCGCCGCACCGGGCCGAAGGGCTCGGGCCAGTATGCGCGGATATCCTGGGACGAGGCGCTCGATGAAGTCGCCGCGCGGTTCGATCAGGCCGAGCGCGAGTTCGGCGCGGAATCGGTGTGGCCCTATTATTATGCCGGCACCATGGGCCTGGTGATGCGAGACGGCATCAACCGGCTCGCCAATGTGAAGAAATATTCGCGGTTCTATTCCACCATCTGCGCCAACATTGCGCGCATCGGTTTTGCCATCGGCACCGGCAAGATTGCCGGCGTCGATCCGCGCGAGATGGGCGTGTCCGATCTCGTGGTGATCTGGGGCACCAATCCCGTCAACACCCAGGTCAATGTGATGACCCACGCTTCGCGTGCCGAGAAGGAGCGCGGCGCGCGGATTGCGGCCATCGATGTCTACAACAACGACACGATGAAGCAGGCCGATATCAAGATCATCCTGCGGCCGGGCACCGACGGGGCGTTTGCCTGCGGCGTGATGCATGTGCTGTTTCGCGACGGTCTTGCCGATCGCGCCTACATGGCAAAGTACACCGATTGCCCCGGCGAGCTGGAGGCGCATCTTGCAACGCGCACGCCGGAATGGGCTTCGGCGATTTGCGGCGTGCCGGTGGCCGAGATCGAGGCCTTTGCGCGCGCGGTCGGCGAGACCAGGCGCACCTTCTTCCGGCTCGGCTACGGCTTTACCCGCAGCCGCAACGGTGCCGCGCAGATGCATGCGGCGCTCTGCATCCCCGCGGTGACCGGCGCCTGGCAATATGAAGGCGGCGGGGCCTTCTTCAACAACTACGCGCTCTGGCGCTTCAACGAGTCCATCATCGAAGGCCACGACGCGATCGATCCCAAGGCGCGCGTGCTCGACCAGTCCAAGATCGGCCGCATCCTGACCGGCGACGCCGAAGCGCTGAAGGGCGGTGGCCCGATCAAGGCGATGCTGATCCAGAACACCAATCCGGTCACCGTAGCGCCGGAGCAGAATCTGGTGCGCAAGGGTTTTGCGCGCGAAGACCTGTTCATGGTGGTGCATGAGCAGTTCATGACCGAGACGGCGCAGATGGCCGATATCGTCCTGCCAGCCACCATGTTCATGGAGCACGACGACCTCTATTACGGCGGCGGCCATCAGCACATTTCGGTCGGCGCAAAACTGATCGACCCGCCCGGCGAATGCCGCAGCAATCACGAAGTGCTGCAGGGTCTGGCGCGCCGGCTGAAGCTCAGCCATCCCGGCTTCGAGATGACGCCGCGCGAACTGATCGACGCCACGCTCAAGCTCAGCGGACATGGCGACATCGCTGGCCTCGAGGCCGATCTCTGGCGCGACCTGCAGCCGGATTTCCGCACCTCGCATTATCTCGACGGTTTTGCCCATGCCGACAGGAAATTCCACTTCAAGGCCGACTGGGCGCATCCGCCGTTCGGCTTGATGATGGGCGACGTCGACAAAATGCCGGCGCTGCCCGACCACTGGCGGGTCATCGAGGAAGCGGACGAAGCCCATCCGTTCCGGCTCGCGACCAGTCCGTCGCGTTCTTTCCTCAACACCTCCTTCAACGAGACGCCATCGTCGCAGGCGCGCGAAGGCAAGGCTTCGGTGATGATCCATCCGCTCGATGCCGCCTCGCTCGACATCGCCGACGGCGATGCGGTGACGCTCGGCAATATCAGAGGCGAGACCTCGCTGGTCGCCAAACTCTTCGACGGCGTGCACCGCGGCGTCCTGATCGCGGAATCGATCCATCCGAACCGCGACCATATCGGCGGCAAGGGCATCAACGTGCTGACCGGCGCGGAGGCGGTGGCGCCGATCGGAGGTGCTGCGTTCCACGACAACAAGGTCTGGATCAGGAAAGCCGTAGCAGTCGCGGGCTGATCTCACTTCAATATTCCAAGCCCCTTCAGATACGTGTCGACGAACTGCGCGACCAGCTGGCGCAGGCTCTCCGGCGGCACCGCGACCATGCGCTCTTCAAGTCCGAGCGAGATGATGCCGTGTACGGCCGAGAACATCATCCGCGCCAGCAGCGCCACGCCCTCGGGATCGCGGTCCGGCATCAGCCGCACCAGCGGCTCGTGCATCAGCCTGAAGGCATCCATGACCATGATCAGGATGTCCTCGGGGAAGGGGCGGTCCTGCTCCATCCGGTGCTCGAACAGCGAACGCAGCAAATTGGCGTGCTCGGCCGCGAATTCCAGGTAGGTCGCGGCCAGCCCATGGAGCTGCCGGATCGGATCGTCCTTGGGAACCGCCACCAGGCGGGCGGTGAGGGCCTGAACCGTCTCTCTATTGACGGTCAGGATCACCCCGTCGAAGTCGCCGAACTCATTATAGACGCTGCCAATGGAGCAGTCGGCGGCCTCGGCGATATCCCGAACCTTCAATGATCTCAATCCTTTAGACGTGATCAAGCCGCGGGCGATCTCGAGGATCAAAGCCCGCCTGCGATGTTTTTTTTGCTCGCGCAAGGATTCTTCTTGAACGTTGCTCATTTTCAGGGTATTAAATTGAACATTGTTCAAATAACCCAAGGAGACATCAAATGCAACCCTTCCTTGTCCAGGTCGCGACCACTTTCATCGGCGATGCCGCCGCCCTCGTGAACGGAATTGGCCGGATCGCTACTCACATTCTGATGGCACCGGTCGAGCGCATCGCCAGCGCCTGCGACGTCGCAGGCATTCTCGGGGAGCGGGCGGCGCGGGCCGCCGAGCGCGAGCGGGTGAAGCATGCCTGGCGCTTGCTCAGCCAGAAGGCGGCGCCACATCGTCCGCGCCGGCACGGCGGCCTGTTCGGCTGCCTGCGTTCCCTCGGCGAACTGACCTGAAGCGGGGAGCCATCCATGCGCGCGTCGGTTCGATCGAATGTCATTCCAGGTTTCAATAAAGGAACAACCATGTCCCGACATCTGAACCGGCAGGATCAGACCTCCCACGCGCGGATAAGCTTTTCGTACATTTCTTCGGGCATCTCTACCTGTGGTCGACGTCGCCATTCCCATCGCACCGAATTGTCGAGCACCGAGAGCCCATAGAACCGGCATCCGCCTATCACGAATCATCCGTAATCTTTCTTCCGACACACCCGGCTGCAAAGCAGGGGCTCGGCTCAAAAGCAGGAACTGACCATGATTAAAGAGCTGATGACGACGCGCCGTTTCGCGCCGCTGTTCTGGGCCCAGTTTTTCTCGGCCCTCAACGACAACGTCCTGAAGAATGCGCTGGTCATCATCCTGCTCTATGGAGCGGCGACCTCGCATGGCGATTCGCTGGTGACGGTTTCGCTGGCGGTCTTCATCTTTCCCTTCTTCATCCTGTCCGGTCTCGGCGGCGAGCTCGCCGACAAATTCGTGAAGTCCGTCGTCGCGCGGCGGCTGAAATTCGCCGAGATCTTTGCCGCGACCTTCGCAGCACTCGGCTTCTTCCTGCACTCCGTGCCGCTGCTGTTCGTCGCGCTCGGACTGTTCGGCACCATCGCGGCCCTGTTCGGGCCGGTGAAATACGCCATGCTGCCCGACCAGCTCTCGGTCGGCGAACTCGCCACCGGCAACGCGCTGGTCGAGGGCGCGACCTTCATGGCGATCCTGATCGGCACCATCGCCGGCGGCCAGTTCGTATCGGGCTCGACCCATATGGCGCTGGTGTCGACCGCGGTCGTGGCGCTGTCGCTGGTCTCCTGGGGATTTGCGTCGCGCATTCCGCGCACGGCGCCGTCCGCGCCCGATCTCGCGATCACCGTCAATCCCTGGAGCTCGACGCTGCATCTCTTGAAGAGCCTTTATTCCGAGCAGCGGCTTTGGGACGGCATGGTGATCGTGTCGTGGTTCTGGCTGGTCGGAGCGGTCGTGCTGTCGCTCCTGCCGGCGCTGATCAAGGATATCGTCGGCGGCAGCGAAAGCGTTGTGACGCTGTGCCTTGCTGTCTTCTCGATCGGGATTGCAGCCGGCTCGCTGTTTGCCGCGTCTCTCTCCCACGTCCGTCCCAACCTCGCGCTGGTGCCGATCGGCGCCATCGTGATGGGCCTCGTCGGCCTCGATCTGGCCTGGGCGATCGGCGGCACCACCGCGGGCCACGACATCTCCTGGGGCGCGTTCGCCTCGTCCCTTGCGGGCCTGCGGATGCTGATCGACTTCGCCCTGTTCGCTTTCGGCGGCGGCCTGTTCGTGGTGCCGTCGTTTGCGGCGGTGCAGGCGTGGTCGGCGCCGTCGGAGCGCGCCCGGGTCATCGCCGCCGGCAACGTGCTGCAGGCTGCCTTCATGGTGGTGGGCTCGCTGTTCGTCTCCGTGCTGCAGGCGGCTGGTCTGCCCATTGCGTGGATATTCTTCGGCCTTGCGGTCGCAAGCTTCGGCTCGGTCTGGTTCGTGCTCTCCAAATGGGGCAAGGAAGGCGTGCGCGATTTCGGTTCGCTGTTGTTTCGCGCCATGTTCCGCGCCGAGGTCCGCGGGCTTGAAAACCTGCCGCCCGCCGGCACGCGCATGCTGATCGCACCCAACCATGTCAGCCTGATCGACGGCCCGCTCTTGCACGCGATCCTGCCGGTCGATGCGAGCTTTGCGGTCGATACCGGGATTGCGCAGGCCTGGTGGGCAAAGCCGTTCCTGCGGATGATCAAGCATTACACCGTCGATCCCACCAAACCGCTGGCGACGCGCGACCTGATCAAGCTGGTCGCGGCCGGCGAACCGGTCGTGATCTTTCCGGAGGGGCGCGTCACCGTCACCGGTTCGCTGATGAAGGTCTATGACGGCACCGCCATGATCGCCGACAAGGCCGATGCGATCGTGGTTCCCGTCCGCATCGAAGGCGCGCAGCGCTCCTATCTCAGCTATCTCAAGAAAGGCGAGATCAAGCGCTCGTGGTTCCCCAAGGTGACGATCTCGATCCTGCCGCCCGTAAAACTGCCGATCGACCAGTCGCTGCGCGGCAAGGCGCGCCGCAACGCCGCCGGCGCCGCGCTGCAGGACGTCATGATCGACGCCATGGTCAAGAACGCGATGCTGGACCATACCCTGTTCGAGGGCCTCGCCCATGCCTATCGCGGCCGTGACACCGGCAAGCCCATCATCGAGGATCCGCTCGGCACCAAGCTGACCTACCGCAAGCTGATCCTCGGTGCGCAGGTGCTGAGCCGCAAGCTCGAGACCGGCACGGAAGTCGGCGAGAACATCGGCGTGATGCTGCCGAACTCGGCCGGCGTCGCCGTGGTGTTCATGGCGCTGCAGACCATCGGCCGCGTGCCGGCGATGCTCAATTTCTCCGCCGGCCCCGTCAACGTGCTGGCGGCGATGAAGGCCGCGCAGGTCAAGACCGTGCTGACCTCGAAGGCTTTCGTCGAGAAGGGCAAGCTGGACAAGCTCGTGGCCGCCGTCGGCGAGCAGGCGCGCATCGTCTATCTCGAAGACGTGCGTCCCACCATTACGCTTTCCGACAAGATTAGCGGCCTGCTCGCCGGCACCGCGCCGCGCGTCGCCCGCAATGCCAACGATCCCGCCGTGATCCTGTTCACCTCCGGCTCGGAAGGCACGCCGAAGGGCGTGGTGCTGTCCCACCGCAACATCCTCGCCAACGCCTCGCAGGCGCTGGCGCGGGTCGATGCCAATGCCAATGACAAGGTGTTCAACGTGCTGCCGGTGTTCCATTCCTTTGGCCTCACCGGCGGGATGATGATGCCGCTGCTCGCGGGCATCCCGATCTACATGTATCCGTCGCCGCTGCACTACCGGATCGTGCCCGAGCTGATCTACCAGACCGGCGCCACCATCCTGTTCGGCACCGACACCTTCCTCACCGGCTATGCACGCTCGGCACATGCCTACGATTTCCACACGCTGCGCCTCGTGCTCGCCGGTGCGGAAGCGGTGAAGGACCGCACGCGACAGGTCTATATGGAGCGCTATGGCATTCGCATCCTCGAAGGCTACGGCGTCACCGAGACCGCGCCGGTGCTCGCCATGAACACGCCGATGGCGAACCGCCCGGGCAGCGTCGGCCGGCTTTCGCCGCTGATGGAATACCGGCTCGATCCCGTCCCCGGCATCGAGGAGGGCGGCCGCCTCTCGGTGCGCGGTCCGAACGTGATGCTCGGTTATCTCCGCGCCGAGAACCCCGGCGTACTGGAGCCACTCGCCGACGGCTGGCACGATACCGGCGACATCGTCGCCATCGACGCCGCCGGCTTCATCAAGATCAAGGGCCGTGCCAAGCGCTTTGCCAAGATCGCGGGCGAGATGGTCTCGCTGTCCGCCGTCGAAGCCATGGCATCGGCGCTGTGGCCGCAGGCGATCTCGGTCGCGGTCTCCACGCCCGATGCGCGCAAGGGCGAGCGTGTCGTGCTCTTGACCACGCAGAAGGACGCCGACCGCTCTGCCATGCAGCGCCAGGCCAAGGCGACCGGGGCTTCCGAGCTTGCGGTGCCTGCGAGCGTGCAGGTCGTCGACAAGGTGCCGCTGCTTGGAAGCGGCAAGACCGACTATGTCGCCGCCACGGCGCTGGCCAGGGAGCTGGCGCCGAGCCCCGAGGAGCGGGAAGTTGCGTAACGCAGCGGCGTTCGCATCGACGGATGCGGAGTGCGACGGTGTGGTGCTGCTCCACGGCATCGGGGTCGGCTCCTGGTCACTGAAGCGGCTGGAACGGGCGTTGCAGCGTCGCGGTTTCGCGACGCTCAATCTCGGCTATGCCAGCCGCAAGAAGCCGCTTGAGGCGCTTGCGGAGGACATTCACCCGCCGATCGCCGCATTTGCAGAGCAATGCGGCGGAGCGGTCCACTTCGTCGCCCACTCCATGGGCGGCCTGCTGGCGCGTCTCTACATCGCCAACCACCGTCCGGCGCGGCTCGCCCGCGTCGTCATGCTGGGTACGCCCAACGGCGGCAGCGAGGTGGCCGACCTCCTGAAGGACCTTGCGGTCTACCGCGCCGTTTTCGGCCCGGCCGGCCTGCAGCTTTCGACCGCGCAGGACGGCGTGCTGGCCGCCTTGCCACCTCCCGATTACGCGGTCGGCATCATCGCAGGTTGCCGCACCATCGCTCCGATCGCCTCGCTCCTGGTTCTGCCGCGGCCGAATGACGGCAGGGTATCGGTGGCGAGTTCGAAGCTCGCCAACATGGCGGACCACGTCATCGTCAAGGCTTCGCACACCGGGCTGCCCCGCCATCCCGCCGCGATCGATCAAACCATCGCCTTCCTGGGTGCCGGGCGTTTCAGGTCACCGGCTCACGGCGAACACTCGGTCACGCCATAGCCCGCGAATTCGCCGGCGATGTTGTGGTCCATGTCCTTGGCCTGCCGGAGGTCGGCCGATCCGTCCGACCCGCTGCGCTTGAGCGCGATGCCGCGCCCGAACAGCGATGACACCGAGCGCGGGTTCTTGTCGAGCGAGGCATCATAATCGCGGATCGCGTCGGCATAGTAACCAAGCCTGAGATAGACCAGCCCGCGGCTGTCGAGCGCGTCATAGAGATCCGGCTTCAGCCGCAGCGCCTCGTTGCAATCGGTCAGCGCATTGGTGAGATCGCCGGTGGCGGCCCGGGTCCAGCAGCGGTTGTTGTAGGCCTCGGCGTCGCGGACATTGAGCCGGATCGCCTGGTCGAAATCCGTCACCGCCTGCGCATAGGCCCGCTTGATCGCATAAAGCTGACCGCGCTTGTAATAGGCCAGCCTGTCGCTCGGATCCTGCGCGATGCGGCGCGAGTATTCGCTGATCCGGGGATCGTTGGCGAGTTCGTCGGCACTCGGCGAGCGTGCCCGAGGAGGCGCCTCGCAAAGCGGCGTCGGGGTCGGCGTTGGCGTCGGACTAATGCTTGGCGTCGGCGTGAGGATCGGTGTCGGCAACGGCGTTGGCGCGGGACCGCCGAAGAAGGAAAAGTCCGATGTCATCGACGACGACAGCCACGGCACCTGTTCGCCCTTCGATACGTTGACGACGCCGGCCTGGGTATTGCGGAATGCCTGTTCCGCGGTGGTGCCGGGCGCGCGGATCTCGCGCAGCAGCTCGGGGACGAACAGGCTGTGATCGCTCTTCGCGCTCGATATCACCGAGCCGAGCGCGGTGGAATACATCACCAGCGTGTTGTTCGGCGCCACCGCGGGCGCGAGCCCTGCGGAGTAGCGGCGGAACCGCCGCTCAAAAGGGTTGCGGCGCGCGGCGTCGATGATGGCGATCTTCACCGAAGCGCCGTGGTTGTTCATTTCCTGCAAGATGGTTTCCAGATTGAAGCCGTCGTGCACCACGTCGCTCTCGGCCCAGATCTGGGCGTCGACCGGCAGGAAATAGGTCTGACGCGCCGACTGGATGCCGAAACCGTCGAAGAAGATCAGCGCGGTGCTGCCCTGTTCGATCTTCGCATAAAAGCGATCGAGCGCCTGCCGCATGGCGTCGCCGGGGAGGTTGATGCTTCTGATAACGTCGAACCCATCGCGCTTCAGCTCGTCGGCTAGATCCTGCGTGTCGTTGACGACGTCATTCATGACGGGGACGTCGTTATCGGGGTATTTGGCGTTGCCGATGACCAGCGCGACCCTGGTGGAAGGACCGGCCGCCAATGCGTCGCGATTGACAAAAATGGCGACCAGACCTGTCAGCAGCAAAACAATGAAAATCCGCATGAATAGCTCATAAACACAAGAAATCGGTCTTTAAGATATCCGGCATGGCGTATAATTCAAAGGCCCGGATAGCTCTTGCACTTCCGCGTGATCCTGCCGCAAATGTGCGCAAATGATGGAACATGACAAACGGGTGCAGGCGCGATGACCGACAATAGCAGCGTGATCCTCGAAAAGCGCGGGCAGGCGTTCTGGATCACCATCAACCGGCCGGAGAAACGCAACGCGCTGAACGGCGACGTCATCGCCGGCATCGTCAAGGGCTATCGCGACGCCCATGACGACAAGGAAGTGCGCGTCATCGTGCTGACCGGTGCGGGCGACAAGGCGTTTTGCGCCGGCGCCGATCTCGTGAATTCGGGCGCGGCTTTTTCCTTCGATTTTTCCCGGCCCAATGTCGACTACGCCGATCTGTTGCGGCTGTCGCAGAACGCAACCAAGCCCGCGATCGCCCGCCTCAGTGGCGTCTGCATGGCTGGAGGCATGGGGCTCTTGTGCATGACCGACATGGCGGTGGCGGCCGATCATGTGATCTTCGGCCTGCCCGAGGTGAAGGTCGGCGTGTTCCCGATGCAGGTGCTGAGCCTTCTGCAGACAATCGCGCCGCCGCGGCTGATCAACGAATGGGCGCTGACCGGCGAACCCTTCGACGCCAAGGCCGCACTCGCGGCGGGCCTGCTCAACCATGTGGTGCCGTCGGCCGAGCTTGACGCCAAGGTCGAGTGGCTGATCGGCCGCATTGTCGACAAGTCGCCGACCGCAATCCGCCGCGGCAAATACGCCATGCGCGCCATCGCCTCGATGTCGTTCGACGAGAGCATCGCCTACACCGAAAGCCAGATCGCGCTGCTCGCGATGACCGAGGACGCGAAAGAGGGACTGAAGGCGTTCGCGGAAAAGCGCAAGCCGACCTGGCCGGGGAGGTGACTCTGCCACCCTCCCCTGGAGGGGGAGGGTCGGCTCACATGAGCGCAGCGAAATGTGAGACGGGGTGGGGTGATCTCTCCACTCGAGCACTGTTGGACGCGGAGAGACCGTCACCCCACCCAGCCGCTCATTTCATGAGCGGCGACCCTCCCCCTCCAGGGGAGGGTGAAGAAGAGCCGCCATTTCCTGATTCAATTTTCAAACAGCATCGCCGTCATTGCGAGCGAAGCGAAGCAATCCAGAATGTCACCGCGGAGACGAGCAACGGCATTCCCGCGGCACGATTCTGCCCGGGCGATGCATCGTTCGTGTCCCTCGAAGACAAGAGGGCGCAGGGAATGCCGGATGCCGGAACGCACCCGCTGCCTTGCGTGCAAGAATGGTAGGTAGCACGCACGCAAGTCGTCACAGGTACGCCGAACATGCCGGCATTCCCTGCGCGATGGTTCACGGCTTATACGTGCTCTCCTCGGTGTGCCGGGCTTGTTAGCCACCGTCGCGCCTGCAAATCATCTCGCAAGCGCTTGACCTCAGCGTCGGGAGGCCGGGACCACACGATTTCGCTCGTCCGCTTTCGCCTGCCATCGTCGTTCGCAAGCCAAAGCGTCCATCGCACCCCGCCTCACGTTTCGTGACGATTGGCCGTAACGTCCCTCTCGAAGAGGCGGGATGGAAGCGATATAGGCACAATTTCTGATTTTCGCAAAGAGAAATTTTCGGGCCAAGGCATCCGACCATGCAGATCGGCTTGAATCGCTTCACGAAAATAGTTGTTCGGCGCAGGCGAATTGCCGGGCTTTCGGCACGCGGGAATACAGCGGATGGCGAAAAATCGAACAACCGATTTGCCCGTCGGGCACGATGTTCCGGCGGGGCCGGCCATACGCCGCTATTTCGTCGTCAAGCTGGCAACCGACGACCATTCTGCGTCCGCGCCTGACCGCGCCAGGCGCCGCGAGCGGTCGAGCATCAGCATCGCAGGTTCGTCCTCGGGGCGTTCGCGCAGGGTCGCTTCGAAGCACGCGACGGCTCCCGCGAAGTCACGGTTGCGATAATTTGCCAGCCCTCGCTCGTAATGCGCGATCCAGCTCGCGGCATCGTCGGTCGCGTCCTCCGCGAGGCCAATCAGTTCGTACACCGCAAGCCCCTCGGTCCGTCCGTAGACGGCGATGCTGTCGAGCTCGCGCGTGATGATCGCGCCTTCGACCAGCCGCCTGGTCTCGGCGCCGATCAGGATGCGTGTTCCGAAATGCTTGTTGGCGCCTTCGAGCCGGCTCGCCACGTTCACGACGTCGCCGATCACGGTGTAGTTCAGCCGCAATTCGGAACCGATATTGCCGACCAGCATGCGGCCGGAATTGATGCCGGTGCGGATCTGCAGCGGCTGGCCCTGGTCGTCGATCAATCCGGCGCCCTCGAGCGCATCACGGATGGCCAACGCGGCGCGGCAGCAGCGCAGCGCGTGATCGCTCTGCGGCGTCGGCGCGCCCCAGAACGCCATCACCGCGTCGCCGATGAACTTGTCGATGGTGCCGCCATTGGCATCGATGATCTCCGAGGCGAGGTCGAGATAACCCGTGAGCAGCGGCACGACGCGATCGCCCATGCGCTCGGAAAGCCGGGTGAAGCCGGCGACGTCGATGAACATCACGGTCAGCTCCTGGATGGAGCCGCCGGGTTTGGCCTCGACACCCTGGCGCAGCAGCGAGCGGACCAGGTCGGCCGGGATGAATTTGCGGAATGCGGAAAGGCCTGCCGCCATCTCGGCGATCGCGCCGGACAGGCTCGATATCTCGGCAAGCCGCGAGGGATGACGCCGCACCTCTTCCAGCGCAAAGTTCTCGACATGGCGGATCTCGCCGACGACGCGCGCCAGCGGCGTTGCGATCACCGAACGCGCGAGCCACGCCGACAACAGTGCAGCCAGCAGCGCGCCGGCGGCGAGGCCCACGATCAGCCGGCGCAGCGTGGTTTCCACGGGCCCGAGAAACTCCGCTTCGGGAATGACGGTCGCAAGCCGCCAGCCGGGAAAGGGCAGGGGCGTCAGCGCGACCTCATAGGCCGCCCCGTTGGACGTGAGGGTTTGACGCCACGGTTCCTTCCTGCCGGCATCGCCAGCCTGCGCCAGCACCATCCGGGCCTGCGGCAGCAGCGCTTCCTGGCTCATCACCGGATGCAGCTCGTCGGCGCCCTTGTCGGGCGCGGCAATCAGCTCGCCACTGTCGTCGAAGATGAAGGCGGTGCCGGTGCGTCCCACTTCGAGCTGCGCCAGGAAGTGAGCGAGCCTGGTGTATTCGATGATGACGGCAAGGACGCCCTGACGTTCCTGGTAGACGTCGATCGGGCCGGCGAAGGCGATCGACCGGCGTTGGCCGATCGGATGGTCGATCACCCTCGACCATTGCGGCCCGTCGGCCTTGATCGCGGTCTTGAACCAGGGCTGGTCGACGACGCGAAAATCCGACGGCACGAATTGGCGGGTCTCGAATTCGATGTCGCCGGGGATGACGGCATATTCATCGACCCGGCGCTGCCCCGGATGGTCGGTCAGCGAGATTTCCATCATCTCCAGATGGCCGTCGCCAAGCTTGTGGGCGGCGAAGAACGAACCGTCCGGCCAGCCGAAGGCGACCCAGGAGATGTCCGCCTGCGATTGCAATTGCGACAGGAAGACGAATTCGCGCTTGTCGGCCTCGCGGGTGTCGAGCACGTTCTGCAGGAAGAGGGTGCGGACGGCGGTGTGGGCCGCGACCGCTTCGCCGACGATCGCCGACACTTCCTTGCGGACGGCGGCCACGATCTGCTCGTTGATGGTGCTGGCGAGTTGCCGGCTGGTGGCTTCCGCCGTCCGCCACCACAACAGGCTCGATGCCGCCGCGGTCAAAAGGATCGCCGTCAACACCAGCGCCGAGACCGCAAGACGGATGCTGACTGTAAAGGGGCGGCCGGCGGAACGGGGCCGAAGGGAGCCTCCTGGTTGTCGGCTTGGAACGGCGATCATCCTTATTCCGCTTTCCAGCAGGGGCATGCTGCCGGCCGCCTCGATTGAATATACGCCGGAATCCCGATTCACGTTACTTCTCCCGAGGCCGGCCTGAAACATCGGGGCTGATGGCCGCGGGCTCCAATGCCGTTTGGCTAACGTGGCGATAGGGACAAAGCATTGGAGATGTCCCCCGGCTTTCCCCAGTCTCCCGGCATGCGCGGTGCGGCGATTGTGCACGGCACCACCAGGGTCTCACGGACTCGTGAGCGGCTCCCGGTAACGGCGGCCGCATGCGGGACGAACGAGACAATGCGCCTTCGCCTTGCAGGCGATGCCAACCCGTAAAGAGGAGAATCCAATGTCTGCGAAGAATCTCGTCAGTTCCCTGATCCTTGCCGGCGCCGTCACGACGGCGCTCGCGACCATCGCCGCGGCCGCCCCGCTGACCAAGGCCGAGGGGGACGCCGCCGTCGCCGCCCACAAGGAGAAATGCTTCGGCGTGGCGCTGAAGGGCCAGAACGATTGCGCCGCGGGCCCGGGCACGACCTGCCAGGGAACGTCGACCACCGACTTCCAGGGCAATTCGTGGAAGTTCGTGCAGGGCGGCACCTGCGCCAGCATCGAGGTGCCGGGCGGCAAGCACGGCTCGCTCAAGCCGATCTGATCGCGCAACTGACTATCCCCTCATCCTGAGGAGCGCGCGTACGCGCGTCTCGAAGGATGAGGCCGATAGTGGGGCCTCATGGTTCGAGACGGCGCACGCGCCTCCTCACCATGAGGGATGAAACAGCTTCACCACGGTGCCGGAAAGCGGAGAGCCAACATGAATGCGGTGATCGAGCCAGCCCCCGCCGCGGCCATTGCTCCTCGCTTTCCGGCGCTGCCGATCGGCGGCCTCGCCGGGACCAGTTTCAAGCACGAGCATCTCGCTGCGATCCTTGCCGACGGCGCGCAGCGCGGCTTCTTCGAAGTCCATGCCGAGAACTACATGGGTGCGGGCGGCCCGCCGCACCGGGCGCTGGAAGCGATCCGGCGCGACCATCCGCTCTCGCTGCATGGCGTCTGCCTATCGATCGGCGGCGAGCGGCCGCTCGACCCCGCGCATCTGGCGCGCTTCAAACATCTCGTCGAACGCTACGAGCCGGCGCTGGTCTCCGAGCATCTCGCCTGGTCGACGCATGACGACACTTATTTCAACGACCTGCTGCCGCTGCCTTACACCGCGGCGACGCTGGCGCGGGTCTGCGATCACATCGACCAGGTGCAGAATGCGATCGGCCGGCCGATGCTGCTGGAAAATCCGTCGACCTATGTCGCGTTCCGGGAGTCGACCATGAGCGAGACGGATTTCATCCGCGCCATCGTCCGACGCACCGGATGCGGCCTCTTGCTCGACATCAACAATGTCTTCGTCTCCGCCACCAATCACGGCTTTTCCGCGCGCGAGTATCTCGCCGACTTTCCGCTCTCGCATGTCGGCGAGATTCATCTCGCCGGTCATGCCGAGCAGGCCGACGACGAGGGGTATCCGCTCCTGATCGACAGCCATGACGGTCCGGTCGCGGATGCCGTGTGGAAGCTGTACGAGATCGTCATCCGACAATGCGGGCCGGTGCCGACGCTGGTCGAGTGGGACAGCAACATTCCGGATTGGCCGATCCTTAAAGCCGAGGCCGCCGCGGCGCAGGCGATCCTCGACCGGAACCTCGCGGAGGACCGTCATGCAGCCGCATGAACGACAGCCTTCCTATGCGGCGCCTTTCGCGGCGGCGCTGATCGATCCCGAGCGCGAGACGCCCGCGATCGTCGCCGGCCCGGCAGGCAAGGGCGCCGTCAAACGCTACAATGTGTACCGCAACAATGTCACGGTCAGCCTGATCGACGCGCTGGCTGCAGTCTATCCCGCCGTGCAGCGCATCACAGGCACGCGACTTCTTCCGCGCCATGGCGCGCTTCCATATTCGCGCGACGCCGCCAACGTCGCCGCTGCTGTTCGAATATGGCCGGGATTTTCCCGCGTTCATCGAAAGCTATGAATATGCGCGGCCGATGCCGTGGCTTGCCGATACCGCGCGGCTCGAGCGCGCCTGGCTCGATGCCTATCACGCCGAGGACGCCGCGCCGCTGTCGCCGGATGTGCTCGGCTCGGTCCCGCCCGAGCGCCTCGCCGATCTCGTGTTGTCAGCGCATCCCGCGACGCGGATCGTCCGCTCGCCGTTTTCCGTGGTGACGATCTTCGCCGCCAACCGCGGCAACGAGCCCGTAGGCCGGATCGACGCTTCCGTGCCCGAAGACGCCCTGATCACGCGGCCCGATCTCGATGTCGTGGTGCGGCACCTGCCGCCGGGCGGCGCCGTGTTCCTTACGAGCCTGATGTCGGGGCAGTCGCTGGGCGAGGCGGCGGCGACAGCGCTGCAGGCTTCGCCTTCCTTCGACATCGCAGCCAGCATCGCCGGCATGATCGAGGCCGGCGCTTTCACCGCTATTACTTTTGGAGACGCATGATGGCCATGGATCAACACGCCGCGCGCGGCGAGCCCTTGCGCACGGTCGGCTTGCTCGCGGACAAGGCGAGCCGGCTGGTGCAAACGGTGGCGGTGCCGTCGCTGGTGCAGCTTGTGCTGCGCGTGGCACTGGCGGTGCCGTTCTGGAAATCCGGCATCCTGAAATGGACCGGCTTTCTCAAGCTCAGCGATACCGCGGTGACGCTGTTCACCGACGAGTTCATGCTGCATCTGCCCGGCGGGCCCTATCACTATCCGGTGCCAGCGGTGATGGCATTCCTTTCCGGCTGCGCGGAAATCACGTTTCCGATGCTGCTGGTGCTCGGCTTCGCCACGCGCTTCGCCGCGCTCGGCCTGTTGTTCATGACCTGCATCGTCGAGCTCACCGTGCCCGACGGCTGGCCGATCCACATCACCTGGGCGGCGATGGCGCTCGGCATCATGGCGTGGGGACCGGGGCGGATCTCGGTCGATCACATGCTGCGGCAGTGGCTCGGGCTGCCGGAGGAAGTGCGGTAACGGAGGAGTTCGTAACGTAGGGTGGGCAGAGCGCAGCGAGACCCACCAATTGGGTCGATATCTGACGCGAGATGGTGGGCACGGCGCAACGCGCCTTCGCTCACCTACGCCTACGCACTGTACTATCCCGGATTGGCCTTCAGGCCCGCCGCCTCGATGCCGGCAATCGCGCAGATCTCGTCATTGTCCGAGGTGTCGCCGGAAACGCCGACGGCGCCGAGCAGCGTGGTGCCGTCCTGGATCAGGACGCCGCCGGGCACCGGCACGAGACGGCCCTGCGCCAGCGCGTTGACGGCGTCGACGAAAAAGGCCTGCTCCTGCGCGCGCTGGAACAGCGCCCGCGAGCCCATGCCCATGGCGAGCGCGCCAAAAGCCTTGCCGTGCGCGATCTCGGCGCGCATCAGGCTGGTGCCGTCCTGCGCCGCGGTGACCTTCACCGCGCCGCGCGGATCGAGGATGGTGATGACCAGCGGCTTCAGCTTCTTCTCGACGCCCTTGGCGAGCGCGGCATCGAGGATTTTGCGGGCGATGTCGAGGGTGAGTTCAGCCATGGATTTTTTCCTTCTGGAGTGAATTGGATTTCGCGGCATCACAGCTCAGCGCCAGCACGCGCGCGACGTGGATCGCCTCGCGGGCAGTGCCGTCCTTGATCTGGTGGCGGCACGAGGTGCCGTCGGCAACGATGAGCGTCTTTTCGTCAGCGCGGCGCACCGCGGGCAGCAGCGACAGCTCGGCCATCTCGATCGAGGCGTCATAGGTGTCAGCGCCGTAGCCGAAGGCGCCGGCCATGCCGCAGCAGCTGGACTCCACGACCTCGACCGCGAGATCGGGGATCAGCCGCAGCGCCTGCTCGACCGGCTTGAACGCGCCGAATGATTTCTGGTGGCAGTGGCCGTGCACCAGCGCTCTTTCGCCGACGGCGCCGAGCTTGAGTTGCAGGCGGCCAGCCTGCGCTTCGCGGACCAGAAATTCCTCGAACAGCAGCGCATGGGCGCTGATGGTCTTTGCGGCCTCATCGTTGCGCAGCGACAACAGCTCGTCGCGCAGCGTCAGCAGGCAGCTTGGCTCGAGGCCGACGATCGGCACGCCGCGCGACGCGAACGGCGCATATGTCGCGACCAGTCGGTCAAGCTCGGCGCGGGCCTGATCGACCAGTCCGGCGGAGAGGAAGGTGCGCCCACAACAGAGCGGCCGGCTGCCGCTGGCGGGCTTCGGGATGTGCACGCGATAGCCGCCTTCGACCAGCACGCGCAGCGCGGCGTCGAGGTTTTCGCGCTCGTAATTGCGGTTAAAAGTGTCGGCGAACAGCACGACCTCGTGGCCGTCGGCTGGACCGAACACTCTCGGCGTCGGGCTGGAACGTATCGCTGCGGAACGCAGGTAGCGCGCGCTTTGCGCTGATGCCGGCGAATTTCTCGAACAGCCCGCGCAGCAACGGAACTATCGTTGCGCACGTTGGCAGAGCCACGCAAAGCGCGAGGCCAGCGGAGCATAATGCGGGAGATAGCCGACCAGGCGATCGCGCAGCGAGAGACCGCGGCTGGCGACGCGCGCGGCCAGCACCTCGATCTTCATCTTGGCCATGTCGACGCCGGTCGGGCATTCGTGGCGGCAGGCCTTGCAGGACACGCAAAGTTTCAGCGTCTCCGCCATCTCGTCGGAGGCCAGCGCGTCCGGCCCGAGCTGGCCGGAGATCGCAAGCCGCAGCGTATTGGCACGGCCCCGCGTGACGTCCTTCTCGTCGCGGGTCGCGCGAAAGGACGGGCACATCACGCCGCCTTCGAGTTTGCGGCAGGCGCCGTTGTTGTTGCACATCTCGACCGCGCCCTGGAAACCGCCGCCGGCGCCCGTGTAGGCCGACCAGTCGAGCACCGTCTTCAATTCGCCGACGCGATAGTCCGGGGGATAGCGGAACAGCGTGCGGTCATCCATTTTGGGCGGATCGACGATCTTGCCGGGATTGAGCACATTGTCCGGGATCGAAGCGGTGCTTCACTTCCCTGAAGTCGGCGACGATGCGCGAGCCGAACATCGCCTCATGGAATTCCGAGCGCACGATGCCGTCGCCATGCTCGCCGGAATGCGAGCCCTTGTATTCACGCACCATGGCGAAGGCTTCCTCGGCAATGGCGCGCATCGCCTTGACGTCCTTCTCCAGGCGCAGGTTCAGCACGGGCCGCACATGCAGGCAGCCTTCGCTGGCATGCGCATACATGGTGCCGCTGGTGCCGTGCTTGCGAAACACCGCGTTGAGGCGGTCGGTGTAGTCGGCGAGATGCGGCAGCGGCACCGCGCAATCCTCGACGAACGAGACCGGCTTGCCGGCTTCCTTCATCGACATCATGACGTTGAGGCCGGCGGCGCGGAAATCGGCGATCGCACTTTGCAATGCGGGCTCTGTTATCTCAACCACGCCGCCCCATTTGCGCGGCGGGTTGCCCCAGCGCAAAGCCGAGATCGGCCATCAGCTCGGTGAGCTGCTTCAGCCGCTGCAGATTTTCGGCCTGGTCCTCTTCGGCGAACTCGACGACCAGAATGGCATCGGGATCGCCGCGCACGGCGGACGCGATCACCGGCTTGAACATCGCGATGTCGCGTCCGAGTGCGATCATGGTGCGGTCGACCAGCTCGACCGCGATCGGCTTCAGCTTGACCAGATGCTGGGCCGCATCCATCGCCTCGTAGAAGCTGCCGAAATGGCAGACGCCGAGCACCTTGTTGCGGATCACCGGCCAGAGCTTCAGCTCCACCTGGGTGGTGAAGGCGAGCGTGCCCTCGGAGCCGACCAGCAGATGCGCCATGTTGTTGGCGGCATTGCGCGGAACCAGCGCATCGAGATTGTAGCCGCCGACCCGGCGCTGCACTTTTGGAAATCTGTCCGCGATCTCGGCGGCCTCGCGCTCGCCGAGATCGAGCATGTCGCGAAACAGCGCGAGCCCGCTGTCGGACGCATTCACGCCCGCAAGATCGCGCGGCACCTCGCCGAAATGCAGCAGCCGGCCGTCTGCGAGCGCGGCCTCCATCGCGATCGTGTTGTCGCGCATGGTGCCATATCGAAGCGAACGGCCGCCGCAGGAATTGTTGCCGGCCATGCCGCCGATGGTGGCGCGCGAAGCGGTCGAGACATCGACCGGAAACCACAGCCCGTGCTTCTTCAGCTGCCGGTTGAGATCGTCGAGCACGATGCCGGGCTCGACCACGCAAGTGCGGTTCTCGACATCGAGCGAGACGATGCGGTTCAGATATTTGGAGAAGTCGATGACCACGCCGCTATTGACGGTCTGCCCGCATTGCGAGGTGCCGCCGCCACGCGGCGTGACGATGTGGCCGGCGTCGCGCGCAATCGCAAGCGACAGCAAGGCCTCGTCCATGGTGCGCGGCACGACCACGCCTTCCGGCATGATCTGGTAGAACGAGGCATCGGTCGCGTAGCGGCCGCGGCTGAAGCGGTCGAAGCGCACCTCGCCGGTGATTTCCCTGGTCAGCCGGGTTTCGAGCGGGGAGGGTGCGTGGTCGGGCATGCTTGTCCGTAATCGGACTCGATTTAAAATTCAATCTTTTTAGCTGGGATCGAGTTCTTGCATGCAAAAATCTTTCATCGTCGCCTTGGGTCAGCGCCATTTCGGATTGTTGATGTGGCCGATGTCATGCTCGCCCGCATCCCAACCTCTGACATGAACGCTCCCGTCGTCGAGCACCTCCATGACCTTGTTCGTCAGCTCGTCGTTCATGGCGGCAAATGCGTCCAGCGCCTTCTCGAATAGCGCCGTCTGCTCCAATCTTGTGTCCTTTCGCGGCTCGGGAATCAGGATGACCAAGCCGGGGTGAATGTCGAACTTTGCATGCTGCTTGAGAAAGTCCCGCCGGTTGACGGTGACGATGATGTAGTCGTTGTCGACGGCGAAGGGCACCAGATTCCAGTCCTGCCAGCCGCCCTTGCCGATGTGAGGGACGTAGGCGGCGTCGTAGCCACGTGCTTTGGCGACGGCGACCAGATCGCTGGTCAGACATTCGTCGATCAGAAAGCGATCCATCAGGTGCGCGGCGCAAGCGCTTCGGTCGACTTCCAGTCAGGCCCATAGGTCGCGTGTGCCCAGCGCTCAACTGCTTCGATGCCATCGACGGGCAGGCTCGGATAGTCCTTGAAGATATCCTCGGCGCGAGAACCGGACCTGACATAGTTGAGAATGGTTCGGGCCAGGATGCGTGTACCCCGCACCACGGGCTCGCCGCTCATCACTGTCGGGTCTTCTACCACTTCGGTTCTGGCCGCCGCAGTTCGGTTCGGCGCAGGCATTTCAACCTCCTTCGCACCTGATACTCTGACTAATATCGCCCGCATGTCTCCAAGCGCAATGAAGCATCCGAAGCCGTTTACGGTCCGTTCCGTAAAGTGGGCCGCTAAACCGCCTCAGCGGCCTTCGCCAGATGCTCCACCGCCGCGGCGCGCTTGTTGCGCAGGTGGGCGAACAGGATGTCGGCCAGTTCGCTGCCGGCGCGGCGGCGCAGCGCTTCCAGGATCGCCTCGTGCTCGCGCATGGCCTCGCCCCAGCGCTCGCGCTTGCGGGCGAAATTGGCGGAGTAACGGATGCGGCGGATGCGGCCGGCGAAGCTCGTATAGGTCGCGAGCAGCGTCGCGTTGCGCGAGGCTTCCACGATCTTCTGGTGGATGAGCTGGTTGACGCGGAAATAGCCGTGCATGTCGCGGTGCAGGTAGCAGCCGTACATCTCGTAATGCAGTCGCTCGATCTCGGCGATTTCGCTGTCCGTGATGTTTTCGCAGGCGAGGCGGCCGGCGAGCGCTTCCAGGCCGCCCATGACGTCGAACAGTTCGGCGAGATCGCGCTCGCTCAACTGGCGGACGCGGGCGCCGCGGTTCGGCAGCAGCTCGATCAGGCCTTCGGCCGCCAGCACTTTCAGCGCCTCGCGCAGCGGCGTGCGGGAAATGCCGAGCATCTCGCAGAGCTGCCGCTCGGGAACGCGGCCGCCGTCGGGAATGTTGCCCTCGACAATGTGGTCGCGCAGCCGGGTCAGGATCTCGTCATGCAGCGACTGGTCCTCGCGCTCGGAGGCCACTGCCGGGATCGTCTCGCTGGGAATCAGAGGTTTCATGGGTCGATTTATGCCCCGGCGGGAAGTGGCAGGGCAAGAAAATTGTGAACAATGTTGGGGGTTGCTGCCTCCAAAATTGAATGCAATAATTCGGCCTTGATAGCCATGGGAGGTGAGAATGCAGCATCAGGGACGTCATTTTCTGCAGATTCCCGGCCCAAGCCCCGTGCCCGACCGCGTCTTGCGGGCGATGGACATGCCGGTCATCGACCACCGCAGCGCGCAATTTGCCGAGCTGGGTCGAGCAGTCTTCGCGGGCTGCCAGACAGATTTTCCAGACCGCCGGCCCCGTCATCATCTTCCCCTCGTCGGGCACCGGCGCCTGGGAGGCGGCGATCGTCAACACGTTGTCGCCCGGCGACAAGGTGCTGATGGTCGAGACCGGCCACTTCGCCACGCTGTGGCGCAACATGGCGGCGCGCTGGGACATCGATGTCGAGTTCATGCCGGGCGACTGGCGCCACGGCGCCGACCCGGCGGCGATCGAGGCGCGCCTCGCCCAGGACACCGCGCATGCCATCAAGGCTGTCATGGTGGTCCACAACGAGACCTCGACGGGGGCGACCAGCCGCATCGCCGAGATCCGCGCCGCGCTGGACAAGACCGGCCATCCCGCGCTGCTGCTGGTGGATACGATTTCCTCGCTCGGCTCGGTCGACTACCGCCACGACGAGTGGAAGGTCGACGTCACCGTGAGCTGCTCGCAGAAGGGTTTCATGCTGCCGCCGGGGCTCGGCTTCAACGCCATCTCCGAGAAGGCGCGCGCTGCGGCCAAGACCAACAAGATGCCGCGCTCCTATTGGGATTGGGAGGAGATGTTGAAGCCGAATGCCAACGGCTTCTTCCCCTATACGCCGGCGACCAACCTGCTCTACGGCCTGCGCGAGGCGATCGCGATGCTGCTGGAGGAGGGGCTGGAGAATGTCTTCGCCCGCCACAAGCGGCTGGCGGCCGCCACCCGCGCGGCGGTGACGCATTGGGGCCTGGAAGTGCTGTGCCAGAACCCGGCCGAATATTCGCCGGTCCTGACCGCGGTGCTGATGCCGCCCGGCCATGACGCCGACCAGTTCCGCAAAGTCGTGCTGGAGCGGTGCAACATGTCGCTCGGCTCCGGGCTCGGCAAGGTCGCTGGAAAAGTGTTCCGGATCGGCCATCTCGGCGAATGCAACGAGCTGACGCTGTTGGGCGCGATTTCCGGCGTCGAGATGGGGCTTGGCGGCCGCGGGCGTGCCGCACCGCTCCGGCGGCGTCGAAGTCGCGATCAAGACGCTGGAGGAAAAGACGCAGGCCAATTCGCCGGCGCACCTGAAGATCGTGAAGAACTAAGGCAGCGTTAACGCCCGTAAAACGCCGGACCGGCATCCCTCCGGCTCGGCGTTTGGGAGCGGTGGACCCCGCTTCTTATGCATTGACGACGGCGGCTTACGGGAGGACAAGCCGCCCGAATAATGCTATTCGACCGCCCCCAAAAGACTTCGCCGGGAAGGGACCCCAATGACCGTGCATACCGGAAGGCATTTCCTTCAGATTCCAGGACCGACCAACATCCCCGACCGGGTGCTGCGGGCCATGGACATGCCTGGCCTCGACCACCGAGGTCCGGAGTTTGCCGAGATCGGTTATGCGGTGCTCGAGGGCATGCAGCGGATGTTCCGCACCAAGGGCCCGGTGATCATCTATCCGTCCTCCGGCACCGGCGCCTGGGAAGCCGCGATCGTCAACGTGCTGCAGCCCGGCGACAAGGTGCTGATGTGCGAGACCGGCCAGTTCGCGATCCTGTGGCGCGGCATCGCCGACAAGTTCAAGCTCGACGTCGAGTTCATCCCCGGCGACTGGCGCCATGGCGCCGATCTCGAGCAGGTCCAGGCGCGGCTTGCCGCCGACAAGGCGCACAAGATCAAGGCCGTGTGCGTCGTGCACAACGAGACCTCGACGGCCTGCGTCACCTATCCGCTCGAAGTGCGCAAGATCATGGACAGCACCAAGCATCCGGCGCTGCTGATGGTCGACACCATCTCCGGCCTCGGCTCGATGGAATATGAGCACGACGCCTGGGGCATCGATATCTCGGTCGCGGGCTCGCAGAAGGGGCTGATGCTGCCGCCCGGCCTCGGCTTCAACGCCGTGTCGGAAAAGGCGCTGGCTGCCGCCAAGGCCAATCCGGGCCTGCGCTCCTATTGGGAGTGGGACGACATGATGACCTTCAACAAGGCCGGCACCTTCCCCTATACGCCCGCGATCAACCTGCTGTTCGGCTTGAAAGAGGGGATCAAGATGCTCGAGGAAGAAGGTCTCGAAAACGTCTTCGCCCGTCACAAGCGCCACAGCGAGGCGACGCGCGCGGCGATGAAGGTCTGGGGCCTGGAGACGCAGTGCCAGGAGCAGGGCGCGCATTCGCCGGCGCTCACCGGCGTGCGCATGCCCGAGGGCCATGACGCCGATCATTTCCGGAAAATCGTGCTGGAAAATTTCGACATGTCGCTCGGCACCGGCCTCAACAAGGTCAAGGGCAAGCTGTTCCGCATCGGCCATATCGGCCATTTCAACGATCTGATGCTGATGGGCACGTTGTCCGGCGTCGAGATGGGTCTCGATCTTGCCAAGGTGCCGCACCGCACCGGCGGCGTGGTCGCGGCCATGGATGTGCTCAAGCGCCGCGAGGCGACGCCGATGCCGAAGGCCGCGGTGGCCTGACCGGCTTCAAGACAAGAAGGAAGTGCGCGATGAACGCTCCCCGTCTCGACCAGCGAAGACCTGCTTTATTCCGTCACCGACGGCATCGCGAAGCTGACCTTCAACCGCCCGCAGGCGCGCAATGCGCTGACCTTTGCGATGTACGAGCAGATGGCCTCGATCTGCGAGAGCATCAACAACGACCGCTCGATCAAGGCGCTGATCCTGACCGGGGCCGGCGACAAGGCGTTCGCCTCGGGCACCGACATCTCCCAGTTCCGCGCCTTCAAGACCGCGCAGGACTCGCTCGACTATGAGGCGCGGATCGACCGCGTGCTCGGCACGCTCGAGACTTGCCGGGTGCCCGTGATCGCGGCGATCGCCGGCGCCTGCACCGGCGGCGGCGCGGGCATTGCCACCTGCTGCGACATCCGTATCGGCACCGAGACCACCCGGATCGGTTTTCCGATCGCGCGCACGCTCGGCAACTGCCTGTCGATGTCCAACATCTCCAGGGTGGTGTCGCTGATCGGGCCGGCGCGGACCAAGGACCTGATCTTCAAGGCGCGGCTGGTCGAGGCGCCGGAGGCGCTGGCGCTCGGCCTGCTCAGCGAAATCGTGCCCGATGTCGAGACGCTGCAGCGCCGCGCCGAGGAGACCGCGAAGCTCGTCGCCTCGCACGCGCCGATCACCCTCGAAGTCACCAAGGAGGCCGTGCGCCGCATCCGCCGCACGCTGTCGCGCGACGAGGGCGAGGACCTGATCCTCAAGGCTTACATGAGCGAGGATTTCCGCGAGGGCATGGACGCCTTCCTGAACAAGCGCAGCCCCAACTTCAAGGGCAAATAACCGCGTTATTTTTGGCGCATATCCTGATCGGAAAACCGGAACCCACTTTTCCGGGATATGCGCTAACTGCCTGTCGTCTCATGCGAAAGTCATAGGCTGACGGCTCGGAGCGAGCTTGAACTCACCTGTTTAAAACAGCACAATGCTACCTCCAGCGCTCATCTCTGACATCAGCGATCTCCACAAAGACTTTAAGGGAAGTAACGCGTGCGTAAGATCATCAAAGCCGCGGCCGCCATGACGGCCATGCTCGCGACTGCGCCGGCCATCGCCGGCTGGGAACCGACCAAGCCGGTTGAAATCGTGGTGGCCGCCGGCGCCGGCGGCGCCTCCGACCAGATGGCGCGGATGATGCAGGCCGCGATCCAGAAAAATAACCTGATGAAGCAGCCGATGGTGGTCTCGCTCAAGGGCGGAGCCTCGGGCGCCGAAGCGCTGATGTACATGAAGTCGAGCGAGGGCGACGCCAACAAGGTGCTGATCGCCTATTCGCTGATCTACATGCTGCCGCTGTCGGCCAAGATCCCCTTCAACTGGCGCGAGCTGACGCCGGTCTCGGTGGTCGCGCTCGACCAGTTCGTGCTCTGGGACAACACCAATGGCCCGAAGAGCGTGAAGGAGTTCATCGAAGCGGCGAAGGCGGCAGGCTCGCCCTTCAAGATGGGCGGCACCGGCTCCAAGCGCGAGGACCACGTGCTGACCGTGTTCGTCGAGCAGAAGACCGGCGCGAAATTCTCCTATCTGCCGTATAAATCCGGCGGCGAGGCCGCGACCCAGCTGGTCGGCGGCCACACCGAATCCAACGTCAACAATCCATCCGAAAACCTCGAAGTCTGGCGCGCCGGCCAGGTGCGGCCGCTCTGCGTGTTCGACAAGGAGCGCATCTCCTATACCTCGAAGGTGACCGATACGCAGACCTGGCACGACATCCCGACCTGCAAGGAAGAGGGCCTCGACGTGCAGTATCTGATGCTGCGCGCCATGTTCCTGCCCGGCAAGGTGACGGCCGAGCAGCAGGCGTTCTATGTCGACCTGTTCCAGAAGGTGACGCAGACGGCGGAATACAAGGACTACATGGAGAAGCAGGCGCTGAAGCCGATCTTCCTCACCGGCAAGGACATGCTGCAGTTCCTCGAAGAGGACGACCAGCTCAACACATCGCTGATGACGGAAGCGGGATTTGTCGCGAAGTAATTGATGTCTGACTCCGAACTAGAAATCGTCGTCGACGATCCGACCGCGCCGGAGGAGAATTCTCCGGCGGTCACCAACAACCGCACCGTCGAGATCGTGGTCGTCGCTGCTGCTGCTCGCGCTGGCGGCGACGCTCGGCTACGACAATTGGCGCACCGGCATCGGCTGGGATTCGACCGGGCCGCAGCCCGGCTACTTTCCGTTCTATCTCTCGGTGATCCTGGCGGCGCGCGAGCCTCTACGGCCTGATCAAGGCAGTGCTGTCGAGCGAACTCGCGCTTGAGACCTTCGTGACGCGGGCGCAGCGTCGCCGTGTGCTGGCGGTATTCGTGCCGACCTTCGCGTTCTGCCTGGTCACGCAGTTCCTCGGGCTCTATGTCGCAAGCTTTCTGCTGATCGCCGGCTTCATGCGGCTGGTCGGCAAGATCGCCTGGTGGAAGTCGCTTTTGACCGCCTTCGTCTTCACCGCGGTCATGTTCGTCACTTTCGACATCGCGTTCGATGTCATCATGCCGAAGGGGCCGCTCGAAGCGGCCTTCGGCTACTAGCGGCCGGCAGGGATTCAAACAATGGAAGCCTTCGGCCTGCTCCTGCACGGCTTTGCCGTTCTGCTCACCTGGAAGACGCTGGCGCTGATGATGGTCGGGCTGGTGCTCGGCATTTTCGTCGGCGTCTTGCCCGGGCTCGGCGGCCCCAATGGCGTGGCGATCCTGCTGCCGCTGACGTTCACGATGGACCCGACCTCGGCGATCGTGATGCTGTCCTGCATCTACTGGGGCGCGCTGTTCGGCGGCGCCATCACCTCGATCCTGTTCAATATCCCGGGCGAGGCCTGGTCGGTCGCGACCACCTTTGACGGCTATCCGATGGCGCAGCAGGGCAGGGCGGCCGAAGCGCTGACTGCCGCTTTCACCTCGTCCTTCATCGGCTCATTCGTCGCGGTGCTGCTGATCACCTTCCTCGCACCGCTGATCTCTTCCTTTGCGCTCAAATTCGGCCCGCCGGAGTTCTTCGCGGTCTATCTTCTGACCTTCTGCTCCTTTGTCGGCCTGGGACGCGAGGACAAGCACAAGACGCTGATCTCGATGGCGCTCGGGCTGTTGCTCGCGGGCGTCGGCATGGACACCGTCTCCGGGCAGCTGCGCATGACGTTTGGTTCTTCGGAGCTGCTTGCGCGGCATCAACTTCCTGGTCGCGGTGATCGGCCTGTTCGGCATCAGCGAGATCCTGCTCACCATGGAAGAGCGCCTCGCGCTGCGCGGCCACGCCGCCGCCATCAGCCTGCGCGTCGTGCTGTCGGTCTGGAAGGACCTGCCGAAATACTGGGTGACGCTGCTCCGCTCCTCCGTGATCGGCTGCTGGCTCGGCATCACGCCGGGCGGCGCGATCGCAGCATCCTTCATGGGCTACAATCTCGCCAAGCGCTTCTCGAAGGATCCGGACAGTTTTGGCAAGGGCCGCATCGAGGGCGTGTTCGCGCCCGAGACCGCAGCACATGCCTCCGGCACTTCGGCGCTGCTGCCGATGCTGGCGCTCGGCATTCCCGGCTCCGGCACCGCGGCGATCCTGCTCGGCGGGTTGATGGTCTGGGGCCTCAATCCCGGGCCGCTGCTGTTCGTCGATCACAAGGATTTCGTCTGGGGCCTGATCGCCTCGATGTATCTCGGCAACATCGTCGGCCTCGTGCTGGTGCTCACCACCGTGCCGATCTTTGCCTCCATCCTGCGGGTGCCGTTCGCGGCGGTGGCGCCGATGATCGTGGTGTCCTGCGCCATCGGCGCCTACGCGATCCAGAACGCGATGTTCGACATCTGGCTGATGCTCTTGTTCGGCGTCGCCGGTTACGTCTTCAAGAAAATCTCGATTCCTCTGGCCCCCTTCACCCTCGCTTTGGTGCTCGGCAGCAAGGCCGAGGACGCGTTCCGCCTGTCGATGATCGGCTCCGGCGGCGACATGCGCGTGTTCTGGTCGAACTGGCTGGTCGGCTCGATCACGACGATTGCGATCGTGCTGCTGTTCTGGCCCCTGATCGACAAGGCGATCTCGGGCATGGGGCGGTGGCTCGGGCCGGAGAGAATTTCCGGCCAGGGCTCTCGTTGACGTCGCGAAAGCCTGCGAAATCAATGGGTTCGCGTCAGAGGCGAGCTATTCCCGTGTCGAACGGCGTGTCACGATTATTTCGCGTTGTGACATTG